>JANSXE010000020.1 GCA_024743195.1 Alphaproteobacteria bacterium
CATGACAGACGCCGGCAAGGCCCCAAAGCAAATCATTATCGCCGTCGCCCGCAAGCTCGTCACCATCCTCAACGCCATGCTCAAAAACGACGCAGACTTCCACTACAGCCCAGCCTGAAGACACAGTTGCCGGATCGGCCTGGCGGCCGTCCGGGACGACGGGGTGGCGGGTGGCGATTGGCGGAGCGGGAGCGCGCCGCGCGCCGCCCCCTACTCCGCCGCCAGCGTGGTCTTGGGGGCGTCGGGGCCTTCGATTTCCTCGATCAGCGGGATGGGGACGTCGTAGGGGGCGACGTCGGCGCGGATCTGGGCGAGCGCCTGGACGATGATCGCCACCTCCTCGTCCGGGTGGGTGGCGCCGAGGCCGTGTTCGGCGGCGAGCGCGCGGGCGCGCGCGGAGCGCTTGCGCTCGTCGCGCGGCAGGTTGACGACGGCGTAGACGCCGTTCAGCAGGCTGCCGCGCAGCTTCTTCGCGAACTTCTCGCCGAGCATGACCTTCTCCTCGCGGCTCAACTGCTCGAAGAAGCGGCGCATCAGGATGCGGCCGAACTGCACATGGCGCGCCTCGTCCCGCAGGATCAATTCGCAGGCCTTGCGGATCTGGCCGTAGCGCGCGTTCTTGAAGCGCGCGGTCAGAAGCTCGCCGGACAATTGCTCGAACAGCGTATTGACCGCCATGCCGGCGTAGAAGGACATCTCGCGCTCCTCCTTCTCCACATGGAAGCGGGGGATGACCATCTGGAAATAGTCGCTCTTCGGGGTCGGCTGATAGCCGCCCAGCACATCGGCGATGCGGAAGGAGGCCTCGTGGTGGCGCAGCTCCTCCATGATGAAGTTGGCGACGTGCTGTTTGATCTCGAAGGGCAGATGCTCGTAGATCGCCTGGCGCAGCCGCTCGCAGCCATACGGCGTCGCGCCATGCTCCATCCAGGCGCGCAAGGACCACCATTCGGCGCCGGCCGCGCGCACCTCCTGCGGCAGCTCTGCGGTCTCGCGCTTCAACTCCGCCCAATCGATGTCCTGGGCCGCGTCCCAGGCCAGATCGCGCGCCTGCAGGCACAGATGCCAGACATCGTCATACTGCAGGTCCGCGACCACCGGATAGGGGTTGGGGTTCTGCACCGTCTCTTCGAGCATCGAGGCTTCCATCGCGTCCGCGTCCTTTCCGTCTCATCCCGGGCGGGTTACCCTGTTCGTTAAGTCCAATAGTATAGTCTACTAGATTAATGAGTCGAGAGGCGCGATGCGCGAGCGGCTTCAAATCCCGGAGACGACCGCCGGCGGCGAGGATGCGGAGGCCGGTCGCGACGCGCCGCTCGACCGCGCCTCGGCCCTGCCGCTCTTCGTGCAGATCCGCCAGCAGTTGCTGGCCGACATCCGCGCCTGGCCGGAGGGCGACCGGCGCTTTCCCACCGACCAGCAGCTCGCGGCGCGCTTCGGCGTCTCCAAGATGACCGTGCGTCAGGCGCTCGACGATCTGGTGAAGGACGGGCTTCTGACCCGCACGCGCGGGCGCGGCACCTTCGTGACCGACGCGGCGCTGGTGGAGCGGCTGACGCCCTCGCTCGACATCGACCAGCAGCATCGCGCCGCGGGGCGGAGCGTCTCCGTGAGCGTGCTGAGCCTCGGGGAGCGGCCGGCGCGGGCGGCGGAAGCCGCGCTGCTGGGCCTCGCGGAGGGCGATCCGGTGATGGAGATCCGCCGGCTGCGCGCGCTCGGCGGCGGGCCGGCGGCGCTGGACGAGCGCATCGCGCCCGCCGCGGTCGCCCGGCGCGCCGGCTTCGATCCCGAGAGCGCGCGAGGCTCCATCGTCGGGCGGCTGCGCCGCGCGGTCGCGCTCGCCAAGGCCGAATGGCGCATGACGGCGGAGCGCGCGGGGCGCGAGCGCGCGGCGCTCCTGCTGATCGATCCGGACGATCCGGTGCTGGTGCGCGCCATGCGCTACCGCGACGCCTCGGGCGCGGTCGTGATGATCGGCCGCACCGTGCACCGCAGCGACCGGCTGGCCTGCGAGATCGAGCTCGATCTCGCAGACGCGGACGCGGACGCGGGATAGGGTCAGGCGGCGCCTTCCAGGCGCTCCGTCATGACGCGGCGGCCCTCGTTCCAGGCGGCCATCGCCTTGGCGTGGCGGGCCATTTCGGTCTCCCCGAAATCGGTCTGCGGGCGGGCGTCGTGGTCGAAATGGCCGAACCGGTCCTCGCCCCGCACCAGGGTGGCGGAGAGCCGCACGCCGCTGGTCGCGCGCACCCGCGTCGGGATGTAGCTGATCCCCAGCCCGATGCGCCGGTCGTCCGACCCGTTCGGCCGGCTGGAGTGCAACAGGTCGGTGTGGTGCAGCGACATCTGGCCGGGGCGCAGCGCCATCAGCACCGGCTCGGCCTCGATGCCGGAGACGTCGACGCTCTGTCCCGAGGTCAGCATGTTGCCGGCCTGCTTCTCGACCGTGTGGGTGAGATCGCCCAGCTTATGGCTGCCCGGCAGAACCATCACGCAGCCGCTCTCCTCCGACGCCTCCGACAAGGCGACCCAGGCGGTGACGTGCTCATGCGGCTCCAGCCCGAAATAGGTCCCGTCGCGGTGCCAGGAGATGTAGGCGTCGGTGTGCGGCTCCTTGATCCAGACGGTGAGCTGGACCAGCAGGATGTCCTCGCCGATCGCGTCGGCGACCGGATCGAGCACCTCCGGCGCATGGACGATCTCGTCGAGCCAGGTGAGATAGAGATGCGGCTTGAACTTGAGGTCGCCCGTGAAGCCGCCGAGGCGCGCCTCGCTCTCCTCCAGCCGCTTGCGATAGCCGCCGGCGCGCGCGGCTTCGAAGACGTCGATCGGCGCCAGAAAACCGTCGTCACGGTAGGATTGGACCTGAGCGTCGGTGAGCGCGTGGGGCATCGGGGGCTCCTCCAGAAAGGGTTTTTTGTCCGGTCGTCGGTCGTCAGGCGGCGTAGCCGCCGTCGAGGCGCAGGTCGGCGCCGGTCATGAAACCGGCCTCCTCGCTCGCCAGATAGAGGGCGGCGGCGGCGACTTCCTCGGGCCGTCCCAGCCGGCCCATCGGATGATCGGGGGCGAGCGCGGCCTCCGCCGCCTCGACCGAGCCGTAGCGGCGGATCACCCGCCCGGTGAGCACCGCGCCGGGCGACAGGCTGACCACGCGCACCCCCTCCTGCGCATGGTCGAGCGCCATGATGCGCGTCAGATGGAGGAGCGCCGCCTTGGCCGCGCCATAGGCCGCGCGGCCGGCCTTCGCACGCTGGCCGAGCTGCGAGGCCATGTTGACGATCACGCCGCCGCCGTCGCGCCGCAGCGCGGGCAGCGTCGCGCGGCTCATCAGCATGGCGCCGGTCAGATTGACGTCGAACGCGCGGCGCCAGTCGGCGACCGCCGTCTCCTCCACCGTGCCGTGCGGCACGGCGGCGGCCGCGTTGTTGATCAGCACGTCGAGCCCGCCGAGCGTCGCGACCGCGTCGGCGACCGCTTCATCGACCGAGGCCTCGTCGGCGACGTCGCAGAGCCGCCAATCGATCCGTGCGAGCGCTTCCGCCTCGTCGTCGAACGCCGCGCGCGCCGCCGCGGCGGCGGCGCCGAGCGCCTCCCACTCGATGTCGAGGCCGATCACCCGCGCCCCGTCCCGCGCGAAGGCCGCCATCAGGGCGACGCCGATATCGCCCGCGGCCCCGGTCACCAGAACGCGGCGTTCACGCATCCGCATGGCGCGCCGCCTCCAACATGCGGGCCATGGCGTCGCGCGCCGCGTCCTCCTCCAGGCCGCGGCCGATCAGGACGATCCCGAGGCGTTCCCCGTCGCCGAGGGGCGCCGCCAGCGGCTCCGGCGGGGAGAAGACGTGCTGCACGCCTTGCACCACCATCGGGGCCGCCTCACCCGCCATGCGGATCAGGCCCTTGGCGCGCAACAGCCGGTCGTCGAAGTCGGTCTGCATCCAGCGCACCAGGGCCGCGTAGGCGGGCCAGTCCAATGCTTGGTCGAGCGGTAGGAAGATCGTGGTGATGTCGCTGTGCCGATGCGCGTGGCCGGAGGGATGACGGCCGTGCGCCGTCCCCGCCTCCAGCAGGTCCGGCGGTCCGGCGCGCGCCGGCGCCGGGGCGAGCACGCGGTCCGGGTCGACGTCGGCCCGGGCGCTGAACAGCAGCTCGGCCCCGGGATTCAGGGCCTGCAGGTTGGCGGCGACCGCATCGCGCGCCGCCGGATCGACTTGGTCGGTCTTGGTGACGATCAGCCGGTCGGCGAGCGCGGCCTGCTTGCGGACCTCGTCGAAGCGGCTCTGCTGGCTGTCGAACAGTTGGGCGTCGATGCAGGCGACCACGGCCTCCAACCCGAAGCGCGCGGCGAGGAAGCGGTCGGTCATCACCGTGTGCATCAGCGGCGCGGGGTCGGCGACGCCCGTCGTCTCCACCACCACCCGGCCGAAGGGCGGGACGTCGCCGCGGGCCCGGCGGTGGTAGAGATCGGTCAGCGTCTCGGCCAGGCTGCTGGTCAGGGCGCAGCACAGGCAGCCGTTGTCGAGCAGGACGACGTCCTCCTCCTCGCCCTTGGTGACCAGATGATGGTCGAGGCCGACCTCGCCGAACTCGTTCACGATGACGGCCGTGTCGGCGAAGGCGTCGCTGCGGATCAGGCGCGACAACAGGGTCGTCTTGCCCGAGCCCAGAAAACCCGTCAGCAGGAAGAGCGGGGTCCTCGCCTCGTCGGTCGCCGCGACGCCGTCGCTCATGCCGTCCTCCGTCTCCTGCGCGCGCTCAAGAGGCCCAGCCGGTTTCGGGATCGCGGCCCGGCGTCGCCTCCAGATAGGCGGCGACCTCGTCGGTCGGGATCACGTCGGCGTATTTGCAGTTCATGTCGAACAGATTGACCGCGTGGCTCGCCTCGAACCGGTCGAAGGCGGTCTCCTCCGGGATGACGGTCTTGAAGTTGTAGGAGTAGGCGTCGACGGTCGTCGCGCGCAGGCAGCCGGAACTGGTGCAGCCGGTCAGGATCAGCGTGTCGACGTCCAGGAAATTGAGGTGGCTCATGAACAGCGTGCCGAAGAAGCAGGACGGCTTGCGCTTGCCGATCAGGATGTCCTCCGGCCGCGGGGCCAAGGGCGCCACGGTCTGGGTCGCGTGCGTGCCCTCAATGCTGGTCTTCTCGCGGCCGCGATGGCTCTTGCCGGTCTGCACGCCGCTGTCGACCATGTCGGGGCGGCGTTCGCTCTGGGTGTAGAAGATCGGGAAGCCCTTGGCGCGCGCGATGCGCATCAGCCGCTCGATATGGGGCACGGCCTTCCAGCCGGCCTCGCCGCAATGGGTGCGGTACTTCTTGACGCCTTCCTCCTGGGCTTCGCCCGGCTCGTCGCCGCAGAAATTGTACTGCACGTCGATGATGAAGAGGGCCGGCCGCTTGCCGTAGCCGCCGCGCTTGCCGTAACCGGCCAACTCGTAGATGCGCTTGTCCTTCTCGGTCAGGAAGCGGTCCCAGATACGCTCGCTCACGAAACTCTCCTATTGCTCGCTCTCGGGAAAGCGCCGGATGTAGCGCCCGATCCCGTCCTTGGCGGCGTCGGTCAGCCGCCCGTCCTGCATCACGATCCGACCGCGCGACACGGTCGTCACCGGCCAGCCCCTGAGGGGGCGCCCCTCGAAGGGCGAATAGTCGGAGTGGGACAGCAGCTCCGCCGGATCGACGGTGCGCGTCAGATCCGGGTCGATGACGACCAGGTCCGCGTCCGCGCCCGGCGTCAGCGTCCCCTTGCCCGCGACCTGATAGATCCGCGCGGCGTTGCGGCTCAGCACGCGGGCCAGAACCTCCGGCGCGACGCCGCGGTCGTGGTAGCCGGCCTGCACCAGGATCGGCAGCATGGTGGCGACGCCGGGGAACCCGTTGGTCGCCTGCCAGATCGATTTCTCCTTCGTCTCGCGCTTGCGCGGCACATGGTCGGTGCCGACCGTGTCGATCGAGCCGTCCAGCACGCCCTCCCACAGCGCGTCGATGTCGGCCTGGGTGCGCACCGGCGGATTGACCTTGGCCAGCGGCCCGGCCGCGTCCTGCTTGTCGATGAACAGGTAGTGCGGACAGGTCTCGACATAGATCGGCGGGCCGCCGCTGCGGCGGTGGCGGCGCACCTCGTCCAGCGCCTCCTTGGAGCTGAGATGGACGATGTTCACCGGGCAGGCGGTCTTCTTGGCGAAATAGCAGACGCGGTGGACGTTCTCGGCCTCCAGGAAATCCGGGCTCTGCTCGTCCCAGGCGGCCAGATCGTCGCGCCCGTCGGCGCGCAGCGGGTCGCGCAGATAGGGAATGACCTCGACATTCTCGCAATGGACGCCGAGCACCGCGCCCGGCAGCTTCGCGACCTCGCGCATGGCGGCGAAGAGCAGCCCGTCGTCGATGTCGGTGAAGCCCTTCGCCAGCCCCGCCTGCCCCTTGTACATCATGTACATCTTGTAGGAGCTGACGCCGTAGGTCCGGGTGATCTCGGCCAGCGTCTTCACATGCAGATCGCTGGTCAGCCCCAGATGGAAGGAGAAGTCGATCACCGACTGCGATTGCGCCATGGCGAGCTGGCGGTCGAAATCCTCCCGGAAGTCCTTGGCGCGGTAGAAGGAGATCACCGAGGTGACGCCGCCCAGCGCGGCGGAGCGGGATTCGGTCCGGAAGTCTTTCTCGGGATCGCCGAAGCCGAAATGGACATGCGGGTCGATCAGGCCGGGCATGAGCCAGCGGCCCTCGCAATCAACCGTGCGGTCGGCGGCCAGATCCTCACCCGGCGCGGTCACGGCGGCGATGCGCCCGTCGCGCACGCCGACGCCGCCCGGCGCCGTCGCCTCGCCCGGGAAGACCAGATGCGCGTTCTTGAAGAAGAGGTCCAGCGTCACGCCCCGGCCTCCTGCGCCTGAAGGCGGGCGATGCGATGCTCGCCGGCGTCGTTCCAGACCCATTGGCGGGCGATGCGGCCGCCGACGATCTCGAACCGGTCGACGAAGCGCACATCGTCGAAGGGCGCGCCGTCGGCCCACATCCCGTAGAGCACGCCGTGGCAATAGGCGATCGCGCCCTCAGCCGTCGGCTGGACGTCGACGCCCTCTATGCGCTTGGCGACCTTCTGATAGCGGCCGCCGGAATTGGCGACCAGTTGATCCAGATCCTTCGGACGCTTGCCGCCGGGGAAGATCAGTTCCGCCCCCTCGGCGAGATAGGGTCGCGCGCGCTCCAGGTCCCGCGCCTCGACCGCCGCCAGATAATCGCGCACCAGGCGATCCGCCTCCTCAGCCAGCATTCCTTACCCCTTCTTTCCGAAAACCTTGTCCAGCCCGAAGGCCCGCTCCAGCCCGACCACCAGCAGATAGGCGAACAGGATCAGAAGCGTGGAGACCGCCGCGATCATCGGATCGATCGCGAATTCGATGTAGGTGTAGATCCGGATCGGCAGCGTCATGACGTCCGGCCCGGTCAGGAAGATCGAGATCGTCACCTGATCGAACGAGACGATGAAGGCGAAAATCACGCTGACCAGGATCGCCGGCGCGATCGCGGGCATGACGACCTGGAACAGGATCCGCGCGGGCTTGGCGCCCAGCACCTCCGCCGCCTCCGCCAGCGACTTGTCGAGCCCGACCAGCGCGGCGCCCACCGTGCGGATGACGTAGGGCAGCGTGATCAGCGTATGGCCGATGATGAGACCCAGCATGTTGGACGGGATCTCGAGCAGCCGGATGAACTGGAAGAGCGCGACGCCCGTCACGACGGTCGGCAGGATCAGGGGCGACATCAGGAAGGCGCGAAAGGCCTCGCGCCCCTTGAAGTTCTCCCGCGCGAGCGCAAGCGCGGCGATCGTGCCCAGGATCGTCGCGGCTGCGGTCGCCGCGACCGCGAGCACCATGGAATCGATGAAGGATTCCAGGAAGTCCTCCCGCTCCATTAACTGGGCGTACCATTTGAGCGTGAAGCCTTCCGGCGGGAAGGTGACGTGCGGGGCCTCGGTGAAGGAGCCCCCCACGATGATGACCAGCGGTCCCAGCAGGAAGATCAGGGTCAACGTGGTCCACAGCGACAGGCTGATGCGCGGGATCATGGCTCAATCCTCGTGTCGGAACAGCCGGCCGTGGATCATGATCACCACCATGTTCATCGCCAGCAGAATGAAGACCAGGGCCGAGCCCACGGGCCAGTTCACGGAGAAGGTGAACTTCTCGTAGATCAGCGTGCTGACGGTCGAGACATGCCCCCCGCCGAGCAGCGCCGGCGTCACGAAGGCGCTGATCGAGAAACAGAACACCAGGATCGAGCCCGCGCCCACGCCCGCCCAGGTGAGCGGCCAGACGACGTCGGTGAAGATTTGGAAGGTCGAGGCGCCGAGATTCTCCCCGGCCTCCAGAAGTTCGTCCGACAGGCTTTCCATCACGCTGACGAGGGAGAGCACCATGAAGGGCAGCGTCACATGGCCGAGCCCGACCACGACCGTCCAGAAATTGTTACTGAGCGGCAACGGCGAGCCGATCAGCCCCAAATCCAGCATCCAGCCGTTCAGGATGCCGTTGTCGCCCAGGATGGCGAGCCATCCATAGGTGCGCACCACCAGGTTGATCAGCAGCGGCGAGAGGACGGCCGCCAGCAACAGGCTCTTCACATGGCTTTTCGCGCGCGCGATCTGCCAGGCGATCGGATAGCCGACGATCAGGGTGAAGAGCGTGACCGCGACGCCCAGCCAGATCGTCTCCGCCACGATTTGCAGATAGAAGGCGTCGGTCAGAAGCTTGATGTAGTTGTCCAGCGCGAACGCTTCTCGGAAGACGAGCATCGGGTCGTAGATGTTGAAGCTCATCCGCAGCAGATAGAGGTAGGGCAGGATCAGCCCCACCACGTAGAGGAGCGTGATGGGCGAGAGTTGGAAGACGCGTCGCCACAGCCGCCGGCGTTGCGCCGCGGCGGCGATTTCGCCGTCGCGGGCCCCGCCGGGGCCGCCGGGACGATCGGCCTCCGTGTCGTTCTGAACCAGGCTTGCGTCCGCCATACTCTCACTCCATCCAACGCATCGGGTCGCTCGACGTCAGCCGATCAGCCCGTGAAGGTGCGGTTCCACTTTTCCAGAAGCTCCGGCTTCTTCGGATTGAGGACGGACCAGTCGCCGAACTTCAGGCTGTTGACCTTCTCCGCCCCGTAGACGTGCTTCTCGGCGAGCTCGGCATCGAGCGTCACCGTCTTGTTGGAAGGGCTGTAGAGCTTCGGCGCGAAGGCCTCCTGGTACGCCGCGCTCATCGCGCGATTGGCCCAGTCGTGGGCGGCCTCGACGTTGCGGGAATTCTTCACCACGCGCACGCCCGTGCGCATGCCGTAGGTCCCTTCGGAGGGCGCCGTGAAGTCGAGCGACAGCCCCTCGTCGATCAGCAGCTGCACCCGGTGGCGATAGAACAGCGCCGCGTCCATCTCGCCCTGGCGGAACTTCCCGAAGCCGTCGGTGACGCCCTTGTAGATCTTCATGCTGGGGTGATCCTCGAGCGCCTTGAAGCCGGGATCGAGGTTGTCCACCCCGCCGCCGTTCAGCTCGGCCGCGATCTGCAGGAACAGCATGCCGTAGGTCGAGGAGATGTGCGGGACGCCCAGCGTGATCTTGTCGTTCCACAGGTCGCCCCAGGACTTGGGCGCGTCCATCTTCTCCGGATTGTAGGCGCAGGTGAACTCGTAGATCGTGCAGGTGTACTGCGGCAGCGCCGGCGGCTTCGCGATATCGTAGATCTCGGCGATGTTCGGCGTCGCGTCGGGCTGCATCGGCTCCCACAGGCCGGCGGCGTCGCCGAAGATCGACTCGTCCTCATTGACGTAGACGAGGTCGTAGGGCGGGTTCGCCTTCGAGGCGATGATCTTGGGAATGAACTTCGAGCCCCAGCCCAGCTCCTTCTGAACCGAGACGTTGTTCGCCTGTTCGAAGCCCGGGATCACCTCTGCGTCCAGGATCTCCGAATACAGGCCGCCATAGGTTCCGATGATGAAATCCTCGGCCGCGCGGGCCGAGAAGGTCGGCAGGGTCGACACGGCGGCGACGCCCGCCGCGCCAGCGAGAAACTTTCTACGTGACACCGTCATAACGTGCTCCTCCTTGTTTTACCTTGGGTTTTGCTCTGATTGTCCGCAGCGGATCGTCCGCCGCCGGGGTCGCTCCACGCTCAGCCCTCCATCGGGCGCACGCAGGTCGGGGCGGCGGTCGCGGTCACCCGCGATCCGACGCCGAACGCCTCGGCCTCCTCCGGGCTCACCAAAGCCCGCAGCACGCCGTCGCGATACTGGGCCTGCACTTCCACATACACGCCGAGATAACGCTGGGAGACGACTTCGAGCCCCTGCCCCGACCCGTTGGCGGGGGCCAGTTTCACCGCCTCCGCCTGCACGAAGGCGGTCGCCTCGCCGTCAGCGGGAAGGTTCGCCCACTCCGCCAGCGCGAAGGCGCAGCCGGGACCGAGATCGATCGGCCGCGCGCCGTCCGCCGCCGGGCCGAGGCGGCCTTTCAAGACATTGCCGCTGCCGACGAATTCCGCCGCCCACGACGTCCGCGGCGCCGTGAAAATTTCCTTCGGGCGGCCGATCTGCTCGATCACGCCATCGCGCATGATCAGGATCTCGTCCGCCATCGCCATCGCCTCTTCCTGGTCGTGGGTGACGAAGACGGCCGTGACGCCCAACTTACGCTGCAACTGCTTGAGCTCGCTCTGCATCTGGACGCGCAGCTTCTTGTCGAGCGCGCCCAGCGGCTCGTCGAGCAGCAGCACGTTCGGCTCGATCACGAGCGCGCGGGCGAGCGCGACGCGCTGCTGCTGCCCGCCCGAGAGTTGGCGCGGCTTGCGGTCCGCCAGATGGGACAGGCCGACCATGTCGAGCGCGCGGGCGACCCGCTCCTCGGCCTCGGCCTTCTCGACATTGCGGCACTTCAGGCCGAAGGCGACGTTCTCGGCCGCGCTCATATGCGGGAACAGCGCATAGTGCTGGAACACCATGCCCAGATTGCGCTCGCGCGGCTTCAGGCGCACGACGTCCTGGCCGCCGACCCTGATGCTCCCTTTCTGCGGATGGACGAAGCCCGCGACCGAGCGCAGAAGCGAGGTCTTGCCGCAGCCGGACGGGCCCAACAGCGCCAGGAAATCGCCCTGCCCGATCGACAGGCTGACGCCGCGCAGGGCGTGGAACTGGCCGTACCAGAGATGCACGTCTTCGATATCGAGAGAACTCACCCTTCGGTTCCTTCCTTGGCGGCCGCGCCGTCGGACGCGCCCGTCTTGTCCCCCAGAAACTCGCGCAGCACGGACGGGAAGATCCCCCCGTCGCGCAGCAGCCGCCGCTCGCTCTCTCCGGCGACGGAGAGGCGCGCGGCGAACCGCACGGTCCGCCCGTCCGGCCGCGCCGCCTCGACCGCGATCGGCGCATCCTCGTCGAGCGCGGCGTCCAATCCGCTAAGCGAAAGGCGCTCCGAGCCGTCGAGCCCCAGAGCCGGCCAGCCGCCCTCCTCCTCGAAACAGAGCGGCAGGATTCCCATACCGACGAGATTGGCGCGGTGGATGCGCTCGAAGCTTTCCGCGATCACCGCGCGCACGCCCAGCAGCGCCGGCCCCTTCGCAGCCCAGTCGCGGCTCGACCCCATGCCGTAATTGCGGCCCGCCAGGACGACGATCGGCTCCCCGGCGCAGGCGTAGGCCTCGGCCGCCTCGAAGATCGTCATGATCTCCCCGGCGGGAAACACGCGGGTGAAGCCGCCTTCCGGCACGCCCTCCATGCGGTTGGACAGCCCGGCGTTGGAGAAGGTCGCCCGCGCCATCACGTCGTGATTGCCGCGCCGCTGGGTGTAGGCGTTGAAGGCCGTCGGCTCGACGCCTTCGTCCGCCAGATAGCGGCCGGCCAGGCTGTCCGGCGTAATCGCGCCGGACGGGGTCACGTGATCCGTGGTCACGGAGTCGCCGAGCAGGCACAGGATTCGCGCCCCCTCGATCGCATCGCCGTCCGCGCCGCGCTCCAGACGCTCCGAGGCGCGGTCGAAGAACGGCGGGCGGCGGATATAGGTGGAGCCTTCGGCCCAGGCGAAGCGCGGACCCGAGGGGGCCGGCAGCGCGTCCCACAGCGCATCGCCCCGGCGCAGATCGCCATAGACCGCGCGATAGAGCGCGGGATCGCCGACGGCGGCCATGCAGGCTTCGATCTCCATGGCGCTGGGCCAGAGATCCGCGAGATGGACCGGCTTCCCGTCGGCGCCCCGGCCGAGCGGCTCGCGCGTCAGATCGACGTCGATGCGCCCGGCGAGCGCGAAGGCCACCACCAGCGGCGGCGAGCCGAGATAGCTCGCCCGCACGTCCGGGTGGATGCGGGCCTCGAAATTCCGGTTGCCGGAAAGCACGGCGGCGAGCACGCGCCCCTCGTCGCGGGCGGCCGCGCTGAGGGTCGGATCGATGCCGCCGGACTTGCCGCTGCAGGTCGTGCAGCCGAAGCCGACCACGTGGAAACCGAGCGCTTCGAGATCCTCCATCAGGCCGCAGGCGGCGAGATAGCGCGGCACGACGCGCGATCCCGGCGCCAGCGAGGTTTTGACCCAGGCCGGCGGCTTGAGTCCGCGGGCCCGCGCCTTCCGGGCGAGGAGGCCGGCCGCCAGCATCACGCTCGGGTTCGACGTGTTCGTGCAGGACGTGATCGCCGCGATCGCCAGCGTCCCATGGGGGGCGTCCGCTCCCGCGGCGACCGGCGCAGCCTCGAAACCGCCCTTCGACCGGGGCGCGGTCAGCGCCTCCGAGAAGCTCGATTTGACCTGGTCCAAGGTGACCCGCTCGTTCGGTCGGCGCGGACCGGCGAGGCAGGGGGCGGCGTCGGCGAGGTCGATTTCCACCACCGCATTGAAACCGGGCGCCGGATCGTCCGGGGCGCGATAGAGGCCGGCGGCCTTGGCGTAGGCCTCCACCAGATCGACATGCGCCGCCGGCCGGCCGCTTTCCCGCAAATAGGCGAGCGTGCGCGCGTCCATCGGGAAGAAGCCGACGGTGGCGCCGTATTCCGGCGCCATATTGGCGAGGGTCGCGCGCTGCGGCACGCTCAAGGCCGCGGCGCCGTCGCCGAAGAACTCGACGAAATCGCCGACCACGCCGACGGACCGCAGCCGCTGGGTGACCAACAGCACGAGGTCCGTCGTCGTCGACCCGACCGGCAGGCTGCCGGAAAGCCGCACGCCGACGACGCGCGGCGCCTTCAGGACGTGCGGGCGGCCCAGCATCGCGGCCTCGGCGTCGATCCCGCCCACGCCCCAAGCCAGCACGCCGAGCGCATTGACCATCGGCGTGTGCGAATCGCAGCCGAGCACGAATTCGGGGAAGATAAGCTCCCCCTCCCCGTCCGGCGCCGGGGCGACGCCGATGCAGGCGGCCAGATGCTCCAGATGGATCTGATGGATGATGCCCTTGCCGGGCGGCGCGACGCGCACGGACCCGAAAGCCTGCTGCGCCCATTTGAAGAAGCTGTAGCGTTCGGCGTTGCGCTCGTACTCGCGCGCCTGATTGAAGGCGGCTGCGTCCGGCGCGCCTGCGCGATCGACGATCAAGGAGTGATCGATCACGACGTCGACCGGCGCCCCAGGCTCGACCCGCGCCGGATCTTCGCCCCGTTCGGCCAGCAGGTCGCGCAAGGCGGCCAGATCCATCAGGGCGGGCAGCCCGCTCGAATCGGGGAGCACCACGCGGGTCACGTCGAGCGCGATCGCGCCATCGGCCGCACTCTCACCGGATTCGCCTGTCCACCCGGCCAGGCGAAGCGCCGTGCGCGCGGCGTCCGCACGCTCCCGCGCGGAGCCCGCCGTCGCCGCCCGGCGCGCGACATTGTCCAGCATCACCCGCACCGAATAGGGCGGCGGGCCGCCCGGGCGCGCATCGGACGCCGCCTGCGCCATCAGGCTGGGCAGGTCGACGAACCGATAGCTCCGCCCGGCATGGCTCAGCCGGCCCAGAGGCGCGCTCCAGGCCGCCGGTGCGGACGCGTCGGCAGGGGTCAGGTCAACACTCATGGCGAAAGCAAATCGCAGCGGACAAAATATGTCAACATTTTTGAGGAGCGCACGAAATGGATGCGCCGGGAAAGAGTATGAACTGGCGGTTTTCCGGCAATATTCGGTTGACGCTTCACGGCGTCAGCCCCTATCCTGCAAAAACTGTTAACATTTATGGCGCTCCATTGGGGCGAGACGCGCGATGACGGACACCCAGGCGCACAGCACCCTGGCCGAGCAGACCTTCGAAAAGATCTTCAATCTGATCCTGCTCGGCGAGATTCCATTGGGCGGCTTCGTGAACGAAGCCAACCTGGCGCAGCGTTTCAATGTCAGCCGCGGCCCCGTGCGCGAGGCGGTGCAGCGCCTGCAGGGCCTGCGGCTGGTGACCCGCGAGCCGCATATGCGCGCCCGTGTGGTGCAGCTTTCCGGCCGCGATCTGGTGGAGATCTTCCAGCTTCGCGAGGCGATCGAGGGCATGGCCTGCCGGCTCGCCGCCGAGACGATGCCGGACGAGGAGCTGGAGGAGCTCGAGGACGACCTGGCGCGGGTTCGACGGCGCGACGCGCCGGCCCCGCAGGTCCTCGACATCCACATGCGCATCGCGCGCGGCTGCAACAACAAGCGCATCGAGCGTCTGCTCTGCGAAGACCTCTACCACCTGCTGCGCATCTACCGCTATCGCTCAGGCTCCAAGCCCGGCCGCCGCGGCAAGGCCTATGAGGAGCACTGGCAGATCGTCCGCGCCATGCGCGCGCGCGACGGAGAGTTGGCGGAATCGCTGATGCGCGCGCACATCAACCGGGCCACGCGGACCCTGCTGGATACGCTCGACGATCTCGACGAGCCGCTCCGGCTCGGCGCCGGCGCGTAACGCCCCGTCTCCCAGGATAGAAGGATCGGAATCGCCGATGACCAAGACCAAACGGCTGCGCGCCCTGCTCGCCGACGACGACATCATCGTCTCCCCCGGCGTCTATGACGGCTACAGCGTCCGGCTGGTGGAGCAGATGGGCTTCAAGACCGCCTGCACGACCGGCGCGGGTCTGGCCAATTCGCGTCTCGGCGTACCGGACGTGGGGATCATGGGGCTGACCGACAATGTCGACGCCTGCCGCATGATGGCGCGCAGCGTCGACATCCCGCTGATGGCCGACGCCGACACGGGCTACGGCAACGCGGTGACGGTCTTTCACACGACGCGCTACTTCGAGGACGCCGGGATCGCCGGCATCAACATCGAGGATCAGCTGAGTCCCAAGCGCTGCGGCCACATGGCGGGCAAGGACGTGATCGACGAACGCGAGATGGCGCGCAAGATCGAGGCCGCCTGCGAGGCGCGTCGCGACGACGACTTCGTCGTCCTGGCGCGCACCGACGCCATCGCGGTGGAGGGACTCGAAGGCGCGATCCGGCGCGCGCAGCTCTACGCCGCCGCCGGCGCGGACCTGATCTTCGCGGACGCCGTGAAGACGGAAGATCAGATCAAGCGTCTGGTGGACGCGCTGCCCGTGCCCTTGTCGGTCAATATGGGCTTCGGCGTGCGCTCGCGGCCGACGACGCCGCTGATCCCGATCAAGCGGCTGAATGAGCTCGGCGTGAAGCGCGTCACCCTGCCCCGCATGCTGCCGGCCGCCGCCATCATGGCGATGCGCCAGGCGCTGACCGTCTTCCGCGAGGCGATGGAGGCCGGCGAGGCCGCCGACCGCCCCGACCTGCTGGTCGGCATCGACGACATCTGGGGCCTGATGGGCCAGCCCGACGTGATGGCGATGGAGCAGCGCTACGGCGACCTCGACGCGGTCGAGGCCAAATACGCCGCCCGCCTGCGCGACGCCTCGTAAGGCGCCCGGCGCGCACCCGTCGCGGCGACTGAGTCCGCCCCCGCCGCCGCGAACGCCGCCCCGCCCCGGTTCCGGGCGCGGGGCCGTTCGCGATTCCGGCCCCGTGCCTTGACGCCGGCCGGGAGGGCGCGCCACGCCCGGCCGCGCTGTCGCGGCGCGGGAGGGACCGCAGGATGGACGCCAGCCGCACCGCCGCCGCGCCCGAGGGGCCCGTTCTCGTCGTCCTGTCGGGCTTGCCGGGCGCCGGAAAATCGCCGCTGGCGCGGGCCTGGGCGGCCGTGTGAAGCAAAAATGGCGGCGAGAGCGAGAGAGACTTTGACCGCGCCGCAGGGCCGCGACTGCGGCCCGGCGATCGGTCGCCGCCCCGTCGGAGCCATGACCGCAGCGAATTGCCGTGAGATCAAAAGAATGGCGGAGGGAGGGGGACTCGAACCCCCGCAACCGTTTAACCGGTTGACGGATTAGCAATCCGCTGCATTACCGCTCTGCCATCCCTCCGGAGCGCCGGTCCGGCGCGGTTCGGCGGTGATGTAGCGGGGCGGCGGGAGACTGTCAATCCGCCGCCCTACATCATCAGCCCGGTCACGCCGGAGGCCGCCACGAGCGCAAGCGCCGCGCGGCGGAAGCCGCCGTCGGAGAGGTGCGCGAAGACCCCCGCCCCCATCGCCATGCCGAGCGCGAAGAGCGGCGCCAGCGTCGCCGCCTGCAGCAGCACCGTGCGGGTCACAAGACCGGCGGCGATCAGGGTCGTGAGCCCGATGATCGTGCCCGTCGCGAAATAGACGGCGAGATTGGCCCTGACCGACGCCCCGTCGGCCTGCGAGCCGAGCCAGAACAGCACCACCGGCGGCCCGCCGATCCCGGTCGAGCCCCCCATCACGCCCGCAAGCAGGCCCGTGCCGGCCGAGAGCCGCGCCGTCGGCCGCCCGCGATAGCGCCAGCCGGAGGCGAGCAGCGCCGCCATCACCAGCACGACGCCGGCGATCGCAAAGCGCAGGATTTCCGGATCCGCCGCCTTCAGAACCAGAATCCCGAGCGGCATGCCGAGCGCCGCCCCGCCCGCCAGCAGCAGCACCGGCTTGAGTTGGCACTTGCGCAGCGCCCCCGGCACCATGGCCCAGGCCAGCGGCCCGTCGACCAGCTGCAGGATCGCCACCGCCGCCGGCGGGCCGACCAGCGCGCTCAAGACCGGCATCATCACCAGCGCCGAGCCGAAGCCCGCCATACCCTTGACGAAGCCCGCGACGAAGACCGTCGCCGCGGCCACCGGCCAGATCGGATCGGCGAGGACGGCGGCGAGCGCGTCGGACAGTGCGGGCCACAGGGCGTCGGGGGTCATCGGGCGTCTCCTTCCAGGGCGCGATACACCTGCGGAGCGCCATGAAAAACCCGTTACTTTGCCGCCACTCTCTGCAAAAATGCAGAGATGATGAATTGGGACGATCTGCGCATCGCGCTCGCGGCGGCGCGCGGCGGCTCGCTGTCCGAGGCGGCGCGGCGGCTGGGCGTGAACCAGACCACGGTGTCCCGTCGGCTGGCGGGCCTGGAGGCGGCCCTGGGCGCCGCGCTGTTCCACCGGATGGAGCGGCGGCTGGTCCCGACCCGCGCCGGCGAGCGGCTGTTGGCGCAGGCGGAACTGGCGGAATCGGCGGCCTCCGCGGCGCTCGAGGCGGTCTCGGGCCTGGACGCCAAGCCGGAGGGTCTGGTGCGGGTGACCGCGGTGGCGACGGTCGCGACGCGCCTGCTGATTCCCGCCGCGGGGCGGCTGACGGCCCGTTACCCCAATCTGCGCCTCGAGATCGCCGGCGGGGAGAGCCGCGCCAATCTCTCCCGGCGCGAAGCCGACATGGCGCTGCGTTTCGACCGGCCCGGCGCCGGCGGCGCGACCCTGTGCCGGAAGATCGCGACGCTGGGCTATTACGTCTATGCGCCGGCGGCGGCGGCCGATCCGGACGCGCTGCCCTGGGTCACCTATGACGAGGCCTCGGCCGACTTGCCGCAGGCGCAATGGATGGCGCGCCGCATCGGCCGGGGCGAGGCCGGGGAGACGCTCGCGCCCGTGCTGGCGAACGACGCGGAGGGCGTGCTGCAGGCCGTGGCGGCGGGGCTCGGCCGGTCGCCGCTGCCGCGTTTCGTCGGCGACGCCGAGCCGCGGCTCGTCCGCCTCTCCGATGCGCCGGTCCTCGCCCGTGAGCTATGGCATCTGAGTCATCCGGACGTGCGCCGCACCAAACGCGGCGAGGCGGTGACCGAATGGATCGAAGATGTCGTCGCGGAGGCGGCGGACTAACGGCTAGCTGGCGCCCTCGCGGTCGCGCCCGACCCGCTCCGCCATCAGGCAGAGGATCTCCCACATCAGGGTGACGCCGACCAGCGCGGTCGTCCCGCTGGGATCGAAGGGCGGCGAGACCTCGACCACGTCGGCGCCGACGATGTCGAGCCCGCGCAAGGCCCGCAGCATGCGCTGCGCCTCATGGGTGGAGTAGCCGCCGATCTCCGGCGTCCCGGTGCCCGGCGCGTAGACCGGATCGAGCCCGTCGACGTCGAAGCTGACATAGACCGGCCCCTCGCCCACCGTCTCGCGCGCGAGCGCTGCGACCCGGTCGGGGCCGAGATCGAAATACTCCTCAATCTCCACCACGCGAATGCCTTGGGCCAGCCCCCACTCCTTGTCCGTCGCGTTGTAGAGGCCGCCGCGAATGCCGATCTGGATGGTGCGCTTGGGATCGAGCAGCCCCTCCTCGATCGCCCGGCGGAAGGGCGTGCCGTGGGTGTATTGCGCGCCGCCGAAATAGCGGTCCCAGGTGTCGGTGTGGGCGTCGAAATGGACCATGCCCAGGGGCCGCGCCCGGTCCGCGATCGCCCGCATGACCGGCAGCGTGATCAGGTGGTCGCCGCCGGCCGTCAGCGGTTTGATCGCCTGCGCGTGCAGGGCGGCGACGAAGGCTTCGACCCGCGCGAGCGTATCGTCGAGCTGGATAGGGTTTACCGGGCTGTCGCCCATGTCCGCGCAACGCGCCGCCCGGAAGGGCTGAACGCCCGTTACATGGTGGACATTGCGCATCATGGTGGAGAGGTCGCGCATCTGCCGCGGCCCGTGCCGGGCGCCCGGCCGGTTGGTCGTGCCGCCATCCCAGGGGACGCCGATCAGCCCGATATCGACGCGCTCAGCCCGCGGATCGTCCGGCGGAACATGCGGCAGGCGCATGAAGGTGGGGACGCCGGCGAAGCGCGGCAGCACGTCGCCGGGGATCGGGCGGAACGCTGCGTCGTCGCTCATACACCCCTCCTCGCCCCTATGGGCCTGCAGGGCGGGCTTACCGGGCGGCCTCAGGGAACGGCCATGCCCTTCTCGACCGCCGGGCGGGCGCCCAGTTCGTCGTACCAGCGCCGGGCGTTGGGATAGTCGGCCCAGTCGATCCCCTGCCACTCCCAGCGCGCGGCCCAGGGATAGGTCGCGATGTCGGCGATCGAATAGGCGTCGCCGGCGAGATAGGGCGCTTCGGCCAGACGCCGGTCCAGGACGCCGTAGAGCCGCTTGGCCTCCTCGCTGTAGCGCTCGACGGCGTAGGGGATCGTCTCGGGCGCGAAGCGGCGGAAGTGATGCGCCTGCCCCAGCATCGGCCCGAAGCCGCCCATCTGCCACATCAGCCATTGCAGGCAGGCGTAGCGCGCGCCCGGCGCCTCGGGGATCAGGCGGCCGGTCTTCTCCGCCAGATAGATCAGGATCGCGCCGGTCTCGAACAGCGCCGTCGGCGCGCCCTCGGGACCGTCCGGATCGACGATCGCCGGAATCTTATTGTTCGGGCTGATCGCCAGGAAGTCCGGCGCGAACTGCTCGCCCTTGAGGATGTCGACCGCGTGAGCGCGATACGGGAGGCCGACCTCCTCCAGCATGACGGAGACCTTGCGCCCGTTCGGGGTGCCCCAGGTGTAGAGGTCGATCAAGGACAGCGCCCCCCTTCGCCGCGCCGCGGGCCTAGCGCCGCGGTCCGAAGATCAGCCAGGCGATGAAGCCGACCAGCGGAAAGACCAACAAGACCAGGATCCAGATCACCTTCGCGCCCGTGCCGGCGCTGCTGCCCAGCGTCTTGACGACCGCATAGATGATGCAGGCGAGAAAAATCAGGCCCAACAGGCCCACTTCCAATCCGAACATGTCCGCCTTCCGCCGAGAGTTCCACCGTTCCGCGCCACGCTAGGCCGGGGAGCGGCCGCTCGCAAGCCCGGCGAGGGCGCTAGCCGTCGCTCCAGGGGCCGCGCCGGCCCCGTGCGTCGTTCCGCGCCGTCTCGGGGCCGCTGCGCGGCACGCTTCCGCCGACATGCGGGGGCGGCCGGGAGGCGCCCGCCGCGACGGCCTCGGCGCGCTGGAACAGCGGCACGTCCTTGTGCTTGAAGAGCGGCAGCAGGGCCGCGCCAGCCGCCAGCCCGCCGATATGGGCGAGCCAGGCGACCCCGTCGTCGGCGTCCATCGCATAGCTGAAGACCTGCAGGCCGATCCAGAAGCCCAGCACGATCCAGACCGGCAGCCGGATCGGCAGCCAGTTGAAGGCCAGGATCAGGACCGTCCCCCGGGGAAACAGCATCAGATAGGCGGCGATCACGCCCGAAACGGCGCCGCTCGCCCCGATCAGCGGCTGACGCGCCTCGCCGACGCCGACCAGATGCCCGCCGACCGCCAAGGCCCCGCACAGGATGTAGAAGGCGAGGAACTTCAGATGGCCCATGCTGTCTTCGACATTGTCGCCGAAGACCCAGAGGAACAGCATATTGCCCAGCAGATGCCAGAAGCCGCCATGCAGGAACTGGTAGGTGACGAGGGTTGCCCAGGCGGGCGCGCCGTCGATCGCGGGGGCCAGGCTGTCGTCGCCGATCAGCACGCTCGGCACCACGCCGTAGCCGAAGATGAAGGCGATGTCCTGCGGGTGCGGCAGGCCGATCTGGTAGAGGTAGACGATCACGCTGGCGACCACCAGCGAGGCGGTCGTCAGTTGGAAGGGAATCCGCTTGAGGCGGTTCGAATCGCCGATCGGGAGAAACATGCCCCACCTCGCGTCACTGGCCCGTCGGGCCGTCGCTTACGGGGCGCGGCTGAACGCCCTTCCCTGAAAATGTAGGGCGGAAGGGTCGGCGTTCCTAGGCCGCCTTCACGGCCGCCTCGCCGTCGCTGCGTTGGTAGAGGCCGCGCAGCCCGGGAATCGGCTTGAACCGCTCGGTCACGCCGAGCACGGTTTCCGCCCCGCCGAGATAGAGCACGCCGTCCTTCGTCAGCACGTCGGCGAGCCCGTCCAGCACCTGGCGCTTCGTGGGTTGATCGAAATAGATCAGCACGTTGCGGCAGAAGATCACGTCGAACTGGCCGAGCGACCGCGGATGGGTCAGCAGGTTGAACTCCCCGTACTGCACCATGGAGCGCAGCCCGGCGTCGATCTGCCACTTGTCGCCGGTCTGCTTGAAGTACTTCACCAGCAGTTGGATCGGCAGGCCGCGCTGGACTTCGAACTGCGTGTAGAGGCCCGACTTCGCCTTCGCCACGATCTCCTTGGAGAGGTCGGTTGCGACGATGTCGAACCGCCAGCCCGAAAGCTGCGCCTGATTCTCCTTCAGAAGGATCGCCAGGGAGTAAGGTTCCTGGCCGCTGGAGCAGGCGGCGCTCCAGATGCGCAGCTTCCGCTGCCCGGCGCGCGCCTGCATCAGCCCCGGCAGCACGGACGCCTTGAACAGATCGAAGGGGCGGGTGTCGCGGAAGAACAGCGATTCGTTGGTGGTCATCGCCTCCGTGACGTCGATCAGCAGCTTGTCCGACCGGTTGGCGCGCAGGGTCTGCACCAACTCGTCCAGGTCCTTCAGGCCATGGCGTCGCGCGACGGGCGTCAGCCGCGTTTCCAGCAGATAGACCTTGTCCTTGGTGACGACGAGACCAGAGCGCTCCTTCAGCAGACGCGACAGGTAGTCGAAATCCTCCAGCTTCATGGACGCCCCCCGCCGGCGATGCGCCGCATGGCGCCGCCGAGTTCGTCCAGCGGCAGCACCTGCATCGCCGCGCCGCGCTGCGCCGTCGCGCCGGGCATGCCCCAGACGACGCTCGTCGCCTCGTCCTGCGCCAGCACCACGCCGCCCGCGTCCGCCACCTGCTCGGCCCCCTTCGCGCCGTCCGAGCCCATGCCGGTCAGGATCGCGCACAGCAGCTTGCCGCCATAGGCGGCGATCAGGCTGCGCAACATGGGATCGACGGCGGGCTTGCAGAAATTCTCCGGCGGTCCGTCGTCCAGGCGCAGGCGCATGCCGGCCCCCTTCGCCTCGACGGTCATGTGCTTGCCGCCCGGCGCCACATAGATCCGACCGGGCGCCACCGCCTCCCCCTCCTGCGCCTCGGCGCAGGGACGCGCGGTGCTGCGGGCGATATGCTCCGCCAGGATGCGGGTGAACGTTGCCGGCATGTGCTGCGTGATGAAGATCGGAAGGTCCGTCGCGCCGAGGTCGCCGAGCACTTTGAACAACGCCTGCGGCCCGCCGGTCGAACTGCCGATGGCGACGGCGCGCGGCCGGAAGGCCGACGGCATGGGCCGCAACACGATCTCCTTCGCGGCCGGCCGCACGATCGCCTGACGGGGCGTCGGCTCGCCCGACTTCGTCGCGGGCCGACCGGGCCGTCGCTTGGCGACGCGGCCGAGCGCCTTGACCTTCTCGACCAGCTCGCGCTTGAACTCGTCGGCGGAGCGCATCTCGCCGCTGCTGCCCGGCTTCGCGACATAGTCCGCCGCGCCGAGACGCATCGCCTTGAGCGATATGTCCGCGTTGCGATGGGTCAGGGTCGAGGCCATGATGACCTGAACGCCCGGATGCTCGGCGACGATGCGGGGCAGCGCCTCCAGGCCGTCCATCACCGGCATCTCGATGTCGAGCACCACCACGTCGACCGGATGGCGCTCCAACAGCGACAGCGCCCGTTTGCCGTCGGCCGCGGTTGCGACCACGGACACGCCGCCCGCCGCCTCCAACAGGCGGCTGATGAGGCCGCGGATGACGAGCGCGTCGTCGACGACGAGGACCCGGACCGGGTCCTCGCCGGCCGCGCCCTTCGCGCCGGCCGCCGCAACGCTGGGCTGCGGGTTGGTCATTCGGTCAGCCCCAGGAGATCGAACTTGGTCTTCACGATTTCGGCGTCGAAGGGCTTCATGATGTACTCGTCCGCCCCTTCGGCGAGCGCCTCCTGGATGTGGCGCATATCGTTCTCGGTGGTGCAGAAGACGATGCGCACCGCCTCGCCGCCGGGCAGGGCGCGCAGCGCCTTCATATACTCCATCCCGTCCATGTTCGGCATGTTCCAGTCGAGCAGCACCGCGTCCGGCAGCGCCTCCCGGCTCTTCTCGAGCGCGACGACGCCGTCCTCGGCCTCGACGACGGCGAAGCCCAACTCCTCGACGATCTTGCGCGCGACCGTCCGGATCACGCGCGAATCATCGACCACAAGACAGGTTTTCATGAAAGGCGTCCCCAATCCCGAACGGGACGACCCAGCCAGACGGCCGCCGCCCCAACCCCGTCCACCGATCCGAAGCCTGAGTCCGCCGACCCGACCCGAATCGCCGCCCGCGACGAAGGCGGGCGCATAAGAGAGTACCGAGCCCGAAGGCGGGCTGCAACGGACCCGGTCGCTGTCCGACCCAATCCGTTGCAGCCGCGCCATACGCTCAGGAGGTCGGCCGCGCGTCTTCGAACCCGGCGGCCGCCGTCTCGGCGAGCGCCGCTAGCAGGCCGTCGCGGTCGTGCTTGGCGACGTAGTCGGTGAAGCCCACGTCATGGCCGCGTTCGAGATCCGCCCGCTCGGTGTGGGACGACATCGCGACGATCGGCGTTTCCGCCCACCGCCCCCCGGCGCGCAGCTTCTCGACCAGATCGAAGCCGTTCATGCCGGGCATCTCGATGTCGCTGACGATGGCGTCGAAGCTCTCGCCGCGGTCATAGAGGTCGAGCGCCGCCTCCGCGCTGTCGACCGCGGTCACCGCATAACCGGCCACCGAGAGCATCGGGGTCAGCAGATTGCGGAAGAAGGCGCTGTCGTCGACCAGCAGCAGACGCGAGCGCCGCGCCCCGCCGTGCTCCACCGCCTCGCGTTCGGCCGCGAACCAGTCGGGGAAGGCGCGGGTCAGGTAGTGGGTCGTGTCGATGATCTCCGTCGCCTTGCCCGCGACGATGGCGCTGCCCAGCATGCCCTCGTTGGCGCCGCCCAGTTCGACCGACAGATGATCCTCGACGATGTCCAGGATCTCGTCGACGACGAGGCCCATCGAGCGCTTGCGGTCGGTGAAGACCAGCGTGGGCCGCTTGCCCTCCTGCGGGAACTCGACGCCTTCGCGGATCGCCACCAACGGCATCAGATTGCCGCGGTACTGCATCATCGCCCGACCGTCGCTGTATTCGACGGCGGCGAAGTCCACCTCCTCCAGGCGTGCGACGAGGCCGAGCGGCACCGCCTTCGGCGAGGGGTCGCCGGCCTTGAACAGCAGCAGGGCCATCCGATCCTCCCCGGTCTCCTCGGCGATCTCCTCACGGGCTTCGCCGCGCTGATCGGCGACGGTGATCTCGCCCGTCGTCTGGGCGATGCCGTTCGGATCCAGGATCATGATGACGCTGCCGTCGCCCAGGATCGTGTTGCCGCCGAAGATGGGCAGGTTGCGCAGGATGCTCGCGGTCGGCTTCACCACGATTTCCTCCGCATCGTAGATCCGGTCGACGATGATGCCGAAGGTGTAGGCGCCGACCTGACTGACCACGATGTAGGCTTCGCGGGAATAGTCGACCTCGTTGTCCTTCGGCATATCCAGCAGATTGCGCAACGTCACCAGCGGCAGCAGCTTGTCGCGCAGCCGCAGCACCGGCGTGCCGTGGATGCGCTCGATCTTGTGCTCGCCGTCGTTGGCGGCGCGCACCAGTTCGACCACGCTGATCTGCGGGATCGCGAAACGCTCGCTGGCGCACTCCACGATCAAGGCGTTCACGATGGCGAGCGTCAGCGGGATCTTGATGGTGAAGGTGGTGCCGCGGCCCTCCACCGAGCTCAGCTCCACCGTGCCGCCGATCTTGTCGATGTTGCTCTTGACCACGTCCATGCCGACGCCGCGGCCGGACACGGCGGTGACCTGGGCCGCCGTCGAGAAGCCGGCGTGGAAGATGAACTGCTGGATCTGATGATCCGTCATCTGCTCCAGCTCGGCCTCGGTTGCGAGACCGTTCTTGACCGCCTTCTCCTTGATCTTCGAGAGCGCCAGCCCTTTGCCGTCATCCTTGATCTGAATCAGGATGTGGCCGCCTTCGTGATAGGCGTTGAGCGTGATGGTGCCCGTTTCAGGCTTGCCGGCCGCGAGACGCTCTTCCGGCGTCTCGACGCCGTGGTCGCCCGAGTTGCGCACCATGTGCGTGAGCGGATCGCGGATGATCTCCAGCACCTGACGGTCGAGCTCCGTCTCGGCGCCGACCATCTGCAGATCGATCTTCTTGCCCAGTTCGACCGACAGGTCCCGCACGATGCGCGGCAGCTTCGCCCAGGCGTTCCCGATCGGCTGCATGCGGGTCTTCATGACCCCTTCCTGCAGCTCGGAGGTGACGTGGCTGAGCCGTTGCAGCGGCGCGCCGAACTCGCTGTCCGACTGGCTGCGCAGAATCTGCAGCAGCTGGTTGCGCGTCAGCACCAGCTCGGAAACCATCGTCATCAGGTTCTCGAGCAGGTCGACATTCACCCGGATCGTCTGAATGACGCCGCCGCCGTCGCGCTTCTCGGCGACGTCGCCGCGCGCGGACTCGCTCGCCGCAGGCGCGGTCGATCCGGCGGGCGCCGGCAGCCCGGCGGCGGGGGCCGGCGGACCGGCCTCGTTCGCTTCAGGCTCGCCGTCCGCGCCCTCCGCCTTCTTCAGCGCGGCCAGAGGATCGCCCGGCCCCTTGTATTCGGCAGCGTCGAACGCCGCCTGGAGCGCGTCATTGTCCTCGGCGGCCTCGGCTTCAGCCGCCTCTCCCGTCTCCGGCTCCTCCGCCTTCTTCAGCGCGGCCAACGGGTCGCCCGGCCCCTTGTACTCGGCGGCGTCGAAAGCCGCCTGGAGCGCGTCGTCGTCCTCGGCGACAGGCTCGCCCTCCGCGGCCGGCTCGGCCTCGGGCTCGGGCTCGGGCGCCGCCTCGGCGGCGGCCGGCGCACCGGGGATTTCCCCTGTCTCGGCCAAATGGTTCAACCGTTCGATCAAGTCGGCGTCGTTCCCGTCAGGCTCGGTCTCGGTCGCCTCCAGCGCCGCAAGAAGCTCCTTGATCTGGTCCAGCGACTCCAGGACCAGCGAGATGCGCTCCGCCGTGACCCCCAGTTCGCCGTCGCGGATCTTGCCGAGCACGTTCTCGGACGCATGCGCGACCGCCTCAAGGCGCGGCAGCCCCAGGAAGCCGCAGGTGCCCTTGATCGTGTGCACCATGCGGAAGATGCTGCTCAGGATCGCCTGATCGTTCGGATTCTGCTCCAGCTTGACCAGCTCGACGTCGAGCTGGTCCATGCTCTCGGCCGTCTCCGTCAGAAATTCGTTCAGCAAGTCGTCCATGGACCGCCCCTCGTTTTCGCCGCCGCACGCCGCTCGCGCGCGCCTGCCGTTGACCTCGGCGTGGACGGCGGAAGAAGAAATCGGCTCGCAGCCGTGTTTCGGACCCGCCGTCCGACCAGGGGCACCCTATCGGAGTAAAGGTTAAGAAACGCTTTAACGGATCGACGGCGCGTCAGCGCGTCGCGGCGAGGCGCAAGCCCCCCTCTCCGGCCGGCTCCACGGCGAGCGTCCAGCCCCCTTCGCGGGCCAGGACGCCGGTGAGGCGCGCGTGCACGATGCGCGGCGTCAGCGCGTCGACCGGCGTCTCAAGCCGCAAGGCGGCGGTGAGATCCGCACGCAGCGCCGCCTCGTCCCCTTCGGCGCGCAGCTCGATCCTCCCTTCCCCCAGGGAAAGCGCGACGCGTCCGCCGCGCGGCAGCGCCTCCGCGGCGAGCGCGGCGAGATTCAGGATCAGCTTGCCGTCGCCGCCCTGCAGGGTCGGGACGATGGGAGCCATCGGCCAGTCGAGCGCGACCCCGTCGACCGCGTGCTCGAAGAAGGAGACCGCCAGCGCCCGCAATTCCGGCAAGGGCGGGCCCTCGCGCCCCGCGCGGCCGTAGGCCATGCGGTAGAACTGCAGCCGCGCCTTGAGCGATTCGGCGCTGTCGGCGGCGAGCCGCGCCGCGTCGGGGCCGGCGTCCGCGCCCAACTCCTGCATCAGCTCCAACCCGTTCGCGACGGCGCCCGCGGCCCCGACGAGTTCGTGCGCAAAGCGCGCGGCGACGAGTTCACTGAGGCGCAGCGCCTGATCGACAGGGTCCGTCATCGCAGATACTCTCTCCCCCTCCTGCGCCGCCCCGCGGCGCGAAGCCCCTCCGGCCGGCACCTTAGACCAGGACCCGCCGATGGCCCAAGACCCGAAGAACGATCCGAAGAACGACCCGACGAACGGCCCGAAGAACGACCTGAAGCCCCCGTCCGCCGCGCGCGGCGCGGGCGCGGCCGATCACGGCCTGACCCCCGGCGATTTCGTCCGCCATCCGCAAGCGCCCGACTGGGGCTTGGGTCAGGTTCAAAGCGTGGTCGGGGCCAATGTGACCGTGAATTTCGAGGATCGCGGCAAGATGATGATCAACACCGCGGTCGTGCAACTGGTCGCAGCGAGCGCAGGCGATGACGCCTGAAGGCCAGCCGTCGGCGCTGCGATCTGCGATGGCAATGTCCGTCGCGGGCCGTTCGCCCGCCCGCTGCGAGTGAAAGAGATCGACCGCGCCATGGCCCAGCACGCCCAGACGTCCGACCAAACCGGCGCCAACGAGCCCCGGACCTTCCGAAACCCCGGCTTCGGCCGCCGCAAGACGGTTCCCCACACCAAGGGCCGCCAAGTCGACCCGGACGCCCTGGAGGAGATTCGCGCGCTGCTGGACGACGCGCCGCGCGATCGCGCGCTGCTGATCGAGTTTCTGCACCGGGTTCAGGACCGCTTCGGCTGCCTGCACGCGCGGCATATGGCGGCGCTGGCGCAGGAACTGCGGCTCGCCATGACCGAAATCTACGAGGTGGCGAGCTTCTACGCGCACTTCGATCTGGTGCTGGAGGGCGAGGAGCCGCCGCCCGCGCTGACCGTGCGGGTGTGCGATTCGCTGACCTGCGAGATGATGGGCGCCCAGCGCCTCCTGGCCGACCTGCCAGAGGCGGTCGGCGACGATGTCCGCATCCTGCGCGCGCCCTGCATGGGCCGGTGCCATCAGGCGCCGGTGGCGGAAGTCGGCCATCGCCATGTGGTCGAGGCGACGGTCGAGGCGATCGCCGCCGCCGCCGCCAACGGCGACCACGCGCCGGTGATCCCGACCTACGAGAACCTCGTCGCCTATCGCGCGCGCGGCGGCTATCAGCATCTGGAGCGCTGTCTGGACGGCGCGGCGGACCGCGCGGGCGTCGCGGCGGAGGTCGAGGAAAGCGGGCTGCGCGGCCTCGGCGGCGCGGGGTTTCCCACCGGCCGAAAGTGGCGCCTGGTGCGCCAGGAACCGGCCCCGCGCCTGATGGCGGTCAACGCCGATGAGGGCGAGCCGGGCACGATCAAGGATTGGCATTATCTGGCGAAGGCCCCGCACCAATTTCTGGAGGGGACGCTGATCGGCGCCTGGGTGGTGGAGGCCGCGCAGGTCTATATCTATCTGCGCGACGAGTATCCGGACGTCCAGCGGATCCTGGAGGCCGAGATCGCGGCCCTGGAGGCGGCAGGCCTGTCGCCGCACACCAAGCTGATCCTGCGCCGCGGCGCGGGCGCGTACATCTGCGGCGAGGAAAGCGCGATGCTCGAATCGATCGAGGGCAAGCGCGGGCTGCCGCGGCATCGGCCGCCCTTCGTCGCGCAGGTCGGGCTGTGGGGCCGCCCCACGCTCGTCAACAATGTGGAAAGCCTCTATTGGGTCCCGGAAATCCTGGAAAAGGGCGCCGCCTGGTTCAAAGGGCACGGCGCCAACGGGCGCACCGGATTGCGCAGCTTCTCGGTCTCCGGTCGGGTCAAGGAGCCGGGCGTCAAGCTTGCGCCCGCCGGCGTCACCATCCGCCAGCTCATCGACGAGCATTGCGGCGGCATGCAGGACGGGCACGCCTTCAAGGCCTATCTGCCGGGCGGCGCGTCCGGCGGCATCCTGCCGGCCTCGATGGACGACGTCCCGCTCGACTTCGACACGTTGCAGCCGCATGGCTGCTTCATCGGCTCGGCCGCGGTCGTCGTGCTGTCCGACCAGGACAGCGTGGCGGAGGCGGCGCTCAACCTCATGCGCTTCTTCGAGGACGAAAGCTGCGGACAATGCACGCCGTGCCGCGTCGGCACGGAAAAGGCGGTGAAGCTGATGCAGCGCGAGCGCTGGGATCTCGATCTGCTGGAGGAGCTCTGCATCGCGATGGCGGACGCGTCGATCTGCGGCCTCGGCCAGGCGGCGCCCAATCCGATCCGATGCCTGGTGAAGTACTTCCCCGATGAAGTCCCCGGCCGCGCGTGAGCGCCGGCCGCGCAGCGCCCCAAAGTAGGCCCCAAGGGTCGTCGGGCCCGTGCGAACGGTGAAGACACCCCGTGCGCGCTTCGCTAAACTCGCCGGCGCGATGAGCGATTTCGAGCAGGCAACCGTCCTCGTGGTCGAGGACAATGCGATGGCGCGCCGGCTGTTGAGCGCCGTGCTGCGCGCGATCGGCGTCGGCCGCATCGCGACCGCCGCCAACGGCGCCGAGGCGATCCGCCTGCTGCGCGCGGTCGGAGCGCGTGAGCGGGCCGCCGAGGACAGCTTGCCCGACGCCGCCGAGTCCGCCGATGGAGACCCGCCCGAGCGCATCGACGCGGTCATCTCGGACTGGGTCATGCATCCGGGCGACGGCGAATCGCTGCTGCGCTGGATCCGACGCCACCCGGACTCGCCGAACCGCTTCGTGCCGTTCCTGATGCTGTCCGCGGACGCCGATCCGCCGCGCGTCCGCCGCGCCCGCGATCTGGGGGCGAGCGCCTTCATCGCCAAGCCCTTCACCGCGGACACGGTGGCCCGCTACCTGTTCACCGCGCTGGCCGACGCGCGGCGCTATGTCGAGGTCGGCGGCTATTTCGGACCCGACCGCCGCAAGCGCCCCGCGGATCTGAGCGAGGCGGAGCGCCGCGACCTCGACCGCAGCGACCGCGAGAAGGGCGTGCGCTTCTACGTGCCGCCGCAATTGCACGAGCGCCGCCTCGCCCCCGGCGAAGGCGTCGACGCCCAGCGCCTGATGGCGATCCAGAAGGTGATCGAGCAGCGCGCCGACTCCTTCGTCGACTGGACCAAGGAAGCGCTGGCGCGCCTGGACCTGGAGATCGATTCGGCCGCCAAGCGCCCGGAGTCCGAGCGCCGTGCCCAGTTCAGCAGGATCACCCTGATCGCGCACGAATTGCGCGGCCAGGGCACCACCTTCGGCTACCCGCTGATCTCCGCGCTGTCGAAGGGGCTGCAGGAGGTCTCGGCGCACAGCTTCGACCGATCGGACGCAACGCTGGCGCTGATCCGCGACCATACGCGCGCTCTGAAACAGGTCGTGCGCGACCGCTTGATCGGCGACGGCGGGGACGCCGGCCGCCAGTTGATCGCGGATCTCGCGACGCGCCGGGCCGAAATCGCCGGGTCCCACGGCGCCGAATCCGCGCCGGGATGACGCGGCTATAGCTCGTCTTCCGAGCCCGCCCCCTTCCACCGGTCGCGAATGTAGTCGACCGCGTAGGAGCCGCCCGACGCTCCCAGGAATGCGGTCGAGTGCAGGAAGATCACGTGCAGGAAGATCGCCTGCTTGGGCAGGATCTTGCCCTTCAGGGTCTGCGCGCAGGCCGCCCACAGCAAGTTTGTGCCCAGCGTCGAGGTGTAGTGGCCTCCGACCAAGGCGCCGCCGATCTTAAGCGTCTCGTAGACCCTCTCCTCCCGCTCCGCCTTGTAGATGTGCCAAACCATCGACGGGATGAACAGGAAGCAGGACAGGCCGTAGTAGATCGACCCTGTGGCGAAGCGGTTGACCATCGGATTGGTGCGTCCGGCGCTGGAGATGATCTCGCGATAGACCAGGCTCTGCTGGCTCGAGGAGGACAGTTTCCCGAAACCGGAACGGCTCTCCACCAACTTGCCGGAAACCTTGTTATAGATCGTTTCGAACGGCGGGTTCTTGACCTTCAGGAACTGCTCCAGCCCGCTGGAGGCGTAGCTCGTACGAGCGCGCGTCAGCTCGAGCAGCTTGCCGCGCAGCTTGTAGGCGTCGTGCGCCAGCAACTTCTGTTTATCGAGCGTTCCAGACTCGTAGGCCTGACAGATCTTCGCCAGCGTGTCGCGCAACACGGCGTCGTAGCGCGTCTTCCGCATGACGGCGTCCCAGCTCATGATTGAACCGGCCGAGAAGATGCCATGCGTCGCCAGCCAGCCGGAGACCGTGAATTTCGGCGAGAACACCGGCCAATAGGAGCCTCCGGGATCGAACCCCTTCTTCTCGGTCGGCTCCTTGCCCATCTCGATCGCCTCCCCGCGCGCCCGGCCCCAGGTGTTGGGCGCGGCGTTCGTCCTCGGCCAATATGTGGTAGTATAGGCCATTCGCGCGCAACGCGCCACCATCGCGCGACCGCCCGCGCGCTCCGGCTGCATGGCCCCTTCTTTCCGACCGCCTGACGCTCTCGCTCCCGGGGGCGCCGCTTTTTGGGTATAGTCGCGGCCGCAGCCTTGGCATGGTTGCGTCCCGGTCGGGGCGCATCGCCCTGACGGCCGGCGAGGTTTTATCGGGAGCGGCGGCGGCGGCCATGAGCGACAGCGAGACGAAGCGAATTTCCTTCACCCTGGACGGCCGCACGGTCGAGGCCGCGCCGGGCGAGACCATCTGGCAGGTCGCCCAACGCCTGGGGACCGAGATTCCGCATCTGTGCTGGCGCCCGGAGCCGGGCTACCGCGCCGACGGCAATTGCCGCGCCTGCATGGTCGAGATCGAGGGCGAGCGAACGCTCGCCGCCTCCTGCATCCGCGAGCCGGCCGAGGGCATGACGGTCAAGACCGCCTCCGAGCGGGCGAAGCACAGCCGCAAGATGGTGTTCGAACTGCTGCTGGCCGACCAGCCCGAGCGCGAGAGCGCGCACAAGAGCGACAGCAGCTTCTGGGGCTGGGTCGACCGCATCGAAGAGTTGGGCGACGGCCCCGGCCGCCCGCCCTCCCGCCTGCCCGCCCGCGATCCCGTCGCGGTTCCCGAGACCGACGCCAGCCATGTCGCGATGCGCGTCAATCTGGACGCCTGCATCCACTGCAATCTGTGCGTCCGCGCCTGCCGCGAGGTGCAGGTCAACGACGTGATCGGCATGGCCTATCGCGGCCACGAGGCGAAGATCGTCTTCGACATGGACGATCCGATGGGCGAGAGCACCTGCGTCGCCTGCGGCGAATGCGTCCAGGCCTGCCCGACCGGCGCGCTGATGCCGGCGACCATGGTCGACGAGAACCAGCTCTACAAGGGCGCGCCCGAGAAGATCGTGGAGAGCGTCTGCCCCTTCTGCGGCGTCGGCTGCCAGACGGAGATCGGCGTCACCGACAACCGCATCGTCCAGGTCAACGGCAAGGACGGACCGGCGAACCACAACAAGCTGTGCGTCAAGGGCCGCTTCGGCATGGACTACGCCAGCCACCCCGGCCGTCTGACCACGCCGATGATCCGGCGCGAGGACGCGCCCAAGCGCTGGGACGACGAGGTCGATCCCATGAACCCCTGGACCCATTTCCGGGAGGCGAGCTGGGAGGAGGCGCTGGAGGCCGCGGCGGCGGGCCTGAAGCGCACGCGTGACGCGCGGGGCTCGGGGGCGCTGGCCGGCTTCGGCTCCGCCAAGGGCTCAAACGAGGAGGCCTATCTCTTTCAGAAGCTGGTGCGCACCGGCTTCGGCACCAACAATGTCGACCACTGCACCCGGCTGTGCCACGCCAGTTCCGTCGCCGCGCTGATGGAGGGGGTCAATTCCGGCGCCGTCACCGCCCCCTTCACGGACGCGCTGAAGGCTGACTGCATCGTCGTCATCGGCGCGCGACCGACCCAGAACCATCCGGTCGCCGCGACCTATTTCAAGCAGGCGGCGAAGCGCGGCGCGAAGCTCTTCGTGCTCGATCCGCGCAAACAGGACATGGCCCGCATCGGCGCGGCGCGCCAGCTCCAGTTCAAGCCCGGCCGCGACGTGGCGCTGCTCAACGCCATGATCCACACCATCATCGACGAGGATCTGGTGGACGAGCAGTTCATCCAGGCCCGCGTCGACAACTATCCGGCCGTGAAGGAGAGCGTGCGCCGCTTCTCGCCGGAGAAGATGGCGCCGGTCTGCGGGATCGAGGCCGGCGCGATCCGCGAGGTCGCCCGGACCTACGCGCGCTCCGAGCGCTCGATCATCTTCTGGGGAATGGGCGTTTCGCAGCATGTGCACGGCACCGACAATTCGCGCTGCCTGATCACGCTGGCCGCGATCACCGGCCAGATCGGCCGGCCGGGCACGGGCCTGCACCCGCTGCGCGGCCAGAACAACGTGCAGGGCGCCTCCGACGTCGGGCTGATCCCGATGGTCTTCCCGGACTACAAGTCGGTCGAGGCCGAGCCGATCCGCCAGCGCTACGAGGAGTTCTGGGGCGTCGCGCTCGACCCCAAGCGCGGCAAGACCGTGGTGGAGATCGTCCACGCGATCCTCGAAGGCGAGATCTCGGCCATGTACATCATGGGCGAGAACCCGGCCATGTCCGACCCCGACGCGCGGCACGCGCGCGAGGCGCTGGCCAAGCTCGACCATCTGGTGATGCAGGAGATCTTCTTCACCGAGACCTGCGCCTACGCCGACGTGATCCTGCCCGCGACCGCCAAGGCGGAGAAGTGGGGCACCTTCACCAACTCGAACCGGCAGGTCCAGATGGCGCGGCCCGCGCTCGACCCGCCGGGCGCAGCGCGTCAGGACTGGGCGATCATCCAGGAGATCGCGACCCGCATCGGCCTCGACTGGTCCTACACGCACCCGAAGGACGTCTTCGCCGAGATGGCGCAGGTGATGGACAGCCTGCAGAACATCACCTGGGAGCGTCTCGACCGCGAAGGCTCCGTCACCTATCCCTGCGAAGCGCCGGACGCGCCCGGCCACGAGGTGATCTTCTGGGAGAGCTTCCCGACCCCGAACGGCCGGGTGAAGCTGGTCCCGACGGAGCTTCTGCCGCCCGACGAACTGCCCGACGCCGACTATCCGATGGTGCTGACCACCGGCCGGCTGCTGGAGCATTGGCACACCGGCGCCATGACCCGGCGCGCGGAGGTGCTGGACGCGATCGAGCCGGAGGGCGTCGCCCATCTGCATCCGCGCTGGCTGGCGAAGAACGGCGTCAAGCCGGGCGAGTACATCTCCGTCGAGACGCGCCGCGGCGCGGTGCGCCTCAAGGCGCGCGCCGACCGCGACGTGACCGAGGACATGGTCTTCATCCCCTTCTGCTTCGCGGAAAGCCCGGCCAACATGCTGACCAACCCGCAGCTCGACCCCTACGGCAAGATCCCGGAGTTCAAGTTCTGCGCGGCGAAGGTCGCCAAGGCCGCCAAGGCCGGCGGCGACGGGGAGTTGCAGGCGGCGGAGTAGCGGCGGCTGCGTCGGAAAGGCGGAGGATCGATCGTTCGGACCGTTAACCGGACGTTAGGGTGAGGCGGGCTAATTCGCCTTGATCGACGAGGGGATCGTCGCTCTAGGGAGACGATATGACCGCCAGACCAAACCTGCGCTACGCGCTTCCAGCCACGTCGGCTCACGCTGGCGTTCTGGACCAAGAGCCGCTGTTCTTGCCATCCATCCTTGGTCCGGAAGAGGCCATGGCGAGGGCTCCGGCGTTCGCGCCTCTGATTACCCTCTGGTGCGACCGTCGCGGAGATTCGCACGCGCCCTGCTGGCGGCAGATGGATTTCCAGGACTTTCTCGGATGGCACCCGGACCTCGTTCTTTCCGCCTTCGAGGGCGACGAGCCGGACCCGCTCTTCCGGCTGGTCGGCGAGACCTTCAGCGCTATGACCGGCGCGCCGATGAAGGGAAAGCGCTTCAGCGCGTTCTCTCGCGAGCTCTATGACGGCGGCATGCGCGAGCACTTCCGGAAACTGCGTGAAACCGCCGGGATCGGACTAGGCCAAGGCCGCGTCGCGACGCCGGGCCGGGACCATCTCGGCCTCCAAGTTCTCGAACTGCCGTTTTGCGATGGCGGCGAGCGGATCGAGCGGCTGGTCCACGTGGTGAAGCCGATTCCACTTTGAGGCCGCGAACGCCCCGCTTTCCAAACCCCGCGCGCTCGCCTATATCCGCGCGCATGAGCGAGACGGCGACATCCGGGGCGCGCGCCCCCTCGAAGCGCGGCGGGCGCATCCCGAAGGTGGGGATGGTCAGCCTCGGCTGCCCCAAGGCGCTGGTCGACAGCGAGCGCATCCTCACCCAGCTGCGCACCGAGGGCTATTCCATCGCGCCCGACTATGACGGCGCCGACGTGGTGCTGGTGAACACCTGCGGCTTCCTGGACAGCGCCAAGGCGGAATCGCTGGAGGCGATCGGCGAGGCGCTGCAGGAGAACGGCAAGGTCATCGTCACCGGCTGCATGGGCGCGGACGAGGCCGCAATCCGCGCCGTCCACCCCTCCGTCCTCGCCGTCACCGGCCCGCAGCAGTACGAGCAGGTGGTCGAGGCGGTGCACGCGGTCCTGCCCCCGGCGCACGACCCGCTGGTCGACCTCGCCCCGCCGCAGGGGATCAAGCTGACGCCGCGTCATTACGCTTACGTAAAGATCTCGGAAGGCTGCAACCACGCTTGCAGTTTCTGCATCATCCCCTCGATGCGCGGCAAGCTCGCTAGTCGTCCCGCCGCACGGATTATGTACGAGGCCGAACGGCTGGTGCAGGCGGGCGCGCAGGAGTTGCTCGTTATCTCACAGGATACAAGCGCTTACGGCGTGGACTTGAAGCACGCTGAGAGCAACTGGCGCGGCGAGCCCGTGCGCGCCCACATGACCGATCTGGCCCACGCGCTGGGGCGGCTGGGCGTCTGGGTGCGGCTGCATTACGTCTATCCCTATCCCCATGTGGACCGGGTGATCGCGCATATGGACGCCGACGCGGCGCTGACGGGCGCAGGCAAGATCCTGCCCTATCTCGACATCCCCTTCCAGCATGCGGCGCCGGGCGTGCTCAAGGCCATGCGCCGGCCGGCGCATCAGGAGAAGACGGCCGAGCGCATCCGCGCCTGGCGGGCCGCCTGTCCGGATCTGACGATCCGCTCCAGCTTCGTGGTCGGCTTCCCGGGCGAGACGGAGGCGGACTTCCAGTTCCTGCTCGACTGGCTCTCCGAGGTCGAATTGGATCGCGTCGGCTGCTTCGCCTACGAAGACGTCGAGGGGGCCGCCGCCAACGCCCTGCCGAACCCCGTTCCGGAAGAACTCCGCCAGGAGCGCAAGGCGCGCCTTCTGGAGCATCAGCGCGCGATCAGCGCCAAGCGGCTGGAGCGCTTCGTCGGCCGCACCCTCGACGTGCTGGTCGATCAGGTCGATGACGAGGGCGCGATCGGCCGCTCCATGGCCGACGCGCCGGAGATCGACGGCCAGGTCTTCATCGACGGCCCCGGCGCGAGCGCCCTGCCCGTCGGCCGCTTCGCCCGCGTCGCAATCGACGAGAACAGCGACTACGACCTTTACGGACGCCTCGCCTGACGGCGCCCGCATGACGGCGCCGCGGGTGCGAAGAAAAAAACCCGCCACTTGATCTGGATCAAATCGCACCGCATCAGGCCCGGCTAGCCTGCGGATGTCGCTTTTCGCAAGTGACGCGAAGCGTTGGCGGAAGGATCTTCCTTCCCTGCAGACTCTTCTATCCCATCCCAACTTGACCCCGCGCGGCTCGCGCGGGGTTAATTTTTTCGGCCGCCTCCGGCGGCGGCGCGGCTCGCGCGGGGTTAATTTTTTCGGCCGCCTCCGGCGGCGGCGCGGCTCGCGCGGGGTTAATTTTTTCGGCCGCCTCCGGCGGCG
>JANSXE010000017.1 GCA_024743195.1 Alphaproteobacteria bacterium
GCCGGAAGGCACGGAGATGGTGATGCCGGGCGACAATGTGACGATGGACGTCACCCTGATCGCGCCGATCGCCATGGACGAGGGCCTGCGCTTCGCCATCCGCGAGGGCGGCCGCACCGTCGGCGCCGGCGTCGTCGCCTCAATCTCGAAGTAAGGCGGAGACGCATAGACAGGCCGCGGCGTCCGCGGCGCGGGTCCGAACGGGGCTCGCATCGACGGACGCCGCTTTCCTCCCCGGCAGTCGGGGATGATTCGAAGGGTGGTTGGCATGGATAGCCAGAACATTCGCATCCGCCTCAAGGCGTTCGATCACCGGATCTTGGACCAGTCCACGAAAGAGATCGTGAGCACGGCCAAGCGGACGGGCGCTGCGGTTCGGGGACCCATTCCCCTGCCGACTCGGGTGGAGCGATTCACGACGCTGCGCGGCCCGCATATCGACAAGAAGAGCCGCGAGCAGTTCGAGATTCGCACCCACAAGCGCGTTCTCGACATCGTCGATCCGACGCCGCAGACGGTCGATGCGCTGATGAAGCTCGACCTCGCCGCCGGCGTGGACGTCGAGATCAAGCTCTAAGGGGGATGATCCGATGCGAAGCGGCGTGATTGCGAAGAAGCTGGGCATGACCCGCATCTGGACCGACGAGGGCGACAACGTCCCCGTCACGGTGCTGCAGATGGACGGGGTTCAGGTCACGGCGGTCCGCACCCAGGAGAGCGACGGCTACACCGCCGTTCAGCTCGGCGCGGGCAAGCGCAAGGTGAAGCACACGACCAAGCCGATGCGCGGGCATTTCGCCAAGGCGCGCGTCGAGCCGAAGCGCAAGCTGGCGGAGTTCCGGGTGAGCGAGGACTGCCTGCTCAATCCGGGCGACGAGCTGTCGGCGGAGCACTTCCTGGCGGGGCAGAAGATCGACGTCACCGGGACCTCGGTCGGCAAGGGCTTCGCCGGCGCGATGAAGCGGCACAATTTCGCCGGCCTGCGCGCCAGCCACGGCGTGTCGATCTCGCACCGGGCGCACGGCTCCACCGGCCAGTGTCAGGACCCGGGCAAGGTCTTCAAGGGCAAGAAGATGGCCGGGCACATGGGCGCGGAGCGCGTGACCGTGCTCAACCTCGAGGTCGTGCGCACCGATGCGGAGCGCGGTCTGGTTCTGGTGCGCGGCGCGGTGCCGGGCTCGAAGAACGGCTGGGTTCTGGTGCGCGACGCCGTCAAGTCCGCGATGCCGGAGGGCCTGCCTGTGCCGGCCGCGTTGAAGGCGGCGGCCGAGGCGGCGGCGGCTCAAGAGGCGCCCGCCGACGAGGCGGCGCCCGAGGCGCCGGCTGAGGCCGCTCCCGAGGCCGCTCCCGAGGCCGGCGACGACAAGTCCGACGCGTGATACGGGCGTTTGGGTAGAGGATTGGAACGATGAAGACCAAGGTCTTGACGCTCGACAACAAGGCCGCCGGCGATATCGAACTCGCCGACGAGATCTTCGGGCTCGAGCCGCGCAAGGACATCCTGGCGCGCATGGTCAACTACCAGCTCGCCAAGCGGCGCGCCGGCACGCACCATGCGCAGACCCGTAACGAAGTCACGGGGTCGAGCCAGAAGATGTACCGCCAGAAGGGCACCGGCCGCGCCCGCCAGGGCAACGGCAAGGCCCCGCAGTTTCGCGGCGGCGGCAAGGCGTTCGGCCCGGTGGTGCGCGATCACGCGCACAGCCTTAACAAGAAGGTCCGCAAGCTGGCGCTGCGCCACGCGCTGTCGGCGAAACAGGCGGAGGGCGCGTTGATCGTGCTCGACGATGCGGCCGCCGAGACGCCGAAGACGAAGGATCTGAAGGCGAAGCTCGCGGCGCTCGGTCTGGAGAACGCGCTGATCATCGGCGGGTCCGAGGTCGACGGCAACTTCAGCCTCGCCGCGCGCAATATCCCGGCGATCGACGTGCTGCCGACCCAGGGCGCGAACGTCTACGACATTCTGCGCCGCCACACGCTGGTGCTGACCAAGGCGGCCGTCGAAGGGTTGGAGGCCCGGTTGAAATGAGCTGGAAACACTACGCCAAGCCGGCGCTGTCGACCGAGCGCATGTACGAAGTGATCGTCGCCCCGGTCATTACCGAAAAGGCGACGCTCGCGGGCGAGCACAATCAGGTGACCTTCAAGGTCGCCAAGGACGCGACCAAGCCCGAGATCAAGGCCGCCGTCGAGAAGCTGTTCGACGTGAAGGTCACGGCCGTCAACACGCTGACGGTCAAGGGCAAGACCAAGCGCTTCCGCGGCCGTCTGGGCCGGCGCAGCGATTGGAAGAAGGCGGTCGTCAGCCTTGCCGAGGGCTCCTCGGTCGACGTCGGCGCCGGCGTCTGAGCCGGGCCGGGACGATCCGAGGCCGAAGGATAGGGATTTGAGAGATGGCGCTTAAGAGCTACAAGCCGACCACCCCGGGCCAGCGCGGTCTGGTTCTGGTGAACCGCTCAGAGCTGTACAAGGGCGACCCGGTCAAGAAGCTGACCGAGGGCCTGACGAAGTCGGGCGGCCGCAACAGCACCGGGCGCATCACGGCGCGCCGGCGGGGCGGCGGTCACAAGCGCAAGTACCGCGTGATCGATTTCAAGCGGCGCAAGTGGGACGTGCCCGCGACGGTGCAGCGCCTGGAGTACGACCCGAACCGCACCGCCTTCATCGCCCTGATCGAATATCAGGACGGCGAGCAGGCCTATATTCTGGCGCCGCAGCGCCTGAAGGCCGGCGACGTGGTGGTCGCGGGCGAGAAGGTCGACGTGAAGCCCGGCAACGCCATGCCGATGGCGCGCATGCCGATCGGCACCATCATCCACAATGTGGAGATGAAGCCGGGCAAGGGCGGTCAGTTGGCGCGGTCCGCCGGGGCCTATTGCCAGCTCGTCGGGCGCGACCAGGGCTACGCCCAGCTCAAGCTGACCTCGGGCGAGTTGCGCATCGTGCGGGCCGAGTGCATGGCGACCGTCGGCGCTGTCTCGAACCCGGATCAGCAGAACATCAATCTCGGCAAGGCCGGCCGCAATCGCTGGCTCGGCAAGCGCCCCTCGGTGCGCGGCGTGGTGATGAACCCGGTCGACCATCCGCACGGCGGCGGCGAAGGCCGCACCTCGGGCGGCCGGCATCCGGTCACCCCCTGGGGCAAGCCGACCAAGGGAAAGCGGACGCGGTCCAACAAGTCGACGGACAAGTACATCATCCGTCGCCGCCGCACCAAGAAGTAAGGAATAGGCGTCATGGCTCGTTCAGTTTGGAAAGGTCCGTTCGTCGACGGCTACCTGCTGGCCAAGGCGGAGAAGGTGCGCGACTCCGGTCGCAAGGAGGTGATCCGCACCTGGTCGCGTCGTTCGACCATTCTGCCGCAGTTCGTCGGCCTGACCTTCGGCGTCCATAACGGCCGCAAGCATGTGCCGGTTCTGGTGACCGAACAGATGATCGGCCACAAGTTCGGCGAGTTCGCGCCGTCGCGGACCTATTACGGCCATGCGGCCGACAAGAAGGCGAAGAGGAAGTAAGTCATGGGCAAGGCGTCTCGCGAACGCACGCTCGACGATGTCGAGGCCCGTGCGATCTCCCGCACGATCCGGATCAGCCCTCAGAAGCTGAACCTGGTCGCGGCGACGATCCGCGGCAAGGCGGTCCAGACCGCGCTGGCCGACCTGAGCTTCTCGCGCCGGCGCATCGCGGGCGACGTGAAGAAGGTGCTCGAGTCGGCGGTGGCCAATGCGGAGAACAACCATCAGCTCGACGTCGACCGGCTGTTCGTCAAGGAGGCCTATGTCGGCAAGAGCTTCGTGATGAAGCGCTTCCGTCCGCGCGCCCGCGGCCGGGTGGGCAAGATCCAGAAGCCCTTTTCGAACCTGACGATCGTGGTGCGCGAGCGCGAGGAGGCCGAGTAATGGGTCAGAAAATCAATCCGATCGGGCTGCGCGTCGGCGTCAACCGCACCTGGGACAGCCGCTGGTTCTCGAGCCGCAACTACGCCAAGCTGCTGCACCAGGATTTGGAGCTGCGCAAGTATCTCGAAGGCCGCCTGAAGCAGGCCGGCGTCAGCCGCATCATCATCGAGCGGCCGGCGGGGCGCGCCCGCGTGACGATCCACACCGCCCGTCCGGGCGTCGTGATCGGCAAGAAGGGCGCCGACATCGAGAAGTTGCGCCAGGATCTCTCGAAGCGCACCGGCGGCGACGTCGCGCTGAACATCGTCGAGATCCGCAAGCCCGAGCTGGACGCCAAGCTGGTGGCCGAGAACATCGCCCAGCAGTTGGAGCGCCGCGTCGCCTTCCGCCGGGCCATGAAGCGCGCCGTGCAGAACGCGATGCGCATGGGCGCCCAGGGCATCCGGATCAACTGCGCCGGCCGGCTGGGCGGGGCGGAGATCGCGCGGACCGAATGGTATCGCGAGGGCCGCGTGCCGTTGCACACGCTGCGCGCGGACATCGATTTCGGCGTGGCCGAAGCGCACACCACGTACGGCGTCTGCGGCGTCAAGGTCTGGATCTTCAAGGGCGAGGTCATGGCCCATGATCCGATGGCGCTGGACAAGCGCCTGTCCGAAGCGCAGGGCGGTCCGGGCGGCGGTCAGAACCGCTGACGAGCAACACCAAGGCGGGCGGGCGGCCCCTTCTTGAGAGACGCCCCCGCACCGCGGCAGAGAGACGGGTTGGTTAGAGATGCTGAGTCCGAAGCGCACCAAGTTCCGCAAGGCGCATAAGGGCCGTATTCATGGCCTGGCGAAGGGCGGGACCTCGCTCAATTTCGGCAGTCATGGCCTGAAGGCCATGGAGCCGGGCCGCGTGTCCGCGCGCCAGATCGAGGCGGCGCGCCGTGCGATCGTCCGCCGCATCCGTCGTCAGGGCAAGGTGTGGATCCGCATCTTCCCGGACGTGCCGGTCTCGAAGAAGCCGGCCGAGGTGCGCATGGGCAAGGGCAAGGGCTCGCCGGAGCTCTGGGTCTGCCGCGTGAAGCCGGGCCGCGTCATGTTCGAGATGGACGGCGTGCCGGGCGACATCGCCAAGGAGGCGTTCGAACTCGCCGCGGCCAAGATGCCGATCAAGTGCAAGGTCGTCAGCCGCATCGGCGCGTAGGGGTGAAAAGGCTATGAAGATCGAAGACATCCGGGCGAAGACGGACGACGAGTTGAAGGACCAACTCGACGCTCTGCACAAGGAAGCCTTCAACCTGCGTTTCCAGCGGGCGAACGGGCAGCTCGAGAACACCGCGCGCGTGCGCCAGGTGCGCCGCGACATCGCGCGCATCAAGACCATCGTGGCTGAGCGCAAGCGCGCCCAGGCCGCTTGACGCGCGCCGCGCCGGACACGGAGTAAGAAGCGATGCCGAAACGCATTCTGCAGGGCAAGGTCGTCTCGGATAAGACCGACAAGACGATCGTCGTCGAAGTCGAGCGCCGGGTCAGCCACCCGGTGTTCAAGAAGTTCGTGAAGAAGTCGAAGCGCTTCATGGCGCACGACGAGACCAACGCCGCCAAAGTCGGCGACGTGGTGCGCATCCGCGAGTCGCGCCCCTACTCCAAGCAGAAGCGCTGGGAGTTGGTGGCCGAGGGCGCAGACGCCGCCGCCGCCGCCGAAGGCTGACAGGACAGCAGGAATTCGACTGGCGACAGTCGGGATCGGGAGTAGATCGCCATGATCCAGATGCAGAGCAACCTCGACGTCGCCGACAACAGCGGCGCCCGTCGGGTCCAGTGCATCAAGGTGTTGGGCGGCTCGAAGCGGCGGTTCGCTTCGGTCGGCGACATCATCGTCGTCTCCGTCAAGGAGGCGATCCCGCGCGGCCGCGTGAAGAAGGGCGCCGTCCATCGCGCCGTCATCGTGCGCACCGCGAAGGAAATCAAGCGGCCGGACGGCTCGACTATCAAGTTCGACGCCAACGCCGCGGTGCTGATCAACAAGGCGGGCGATCCGATCGGAACCCGCATCTTCGGGCCGGTGGTGCGCGAGCTGCGCGCCAAGCGGTTCATGAAGATCATCTCTCTTGCGCCGGAGGTCATCTGATGGCGGCGAAGATCAAGAAGGGCGACCGCGTCGTCGTGCTGACCGGCCGCGACAAGGGCAAGGAAGGCGAAGTCGTCTCCGTGCGCCCGAAGGAGCACAAGGTGGTGGTGCAGGGCGTGGCGCTGGCCAAGCGCCACACGCGCGCCAGCCAAACGAGCCAGGGCGGCGTGGTCGAGAAGGAGATGCCGATCGACGTGTCGAACGTCTCGCTGCTCGACCCGAAGGACAACAAGCCGACCCGCGTCGGCTTCAAGGTCCTGAACGACGGCCGGAAGGTTCGCGTGGCGAAGCGCTCCGGCGAGGTTATCGACGCCTGACGACGCGTCCGGCGCAATGCGGCGCCCGGATACGGTCCTCGGGTTAGGGTGAAGGAACAGGAACGATGGCGGAAGATCGCTACGTCCCGCGGCTGAAAAAGCTCTACGACGACTCGGTCAAGGCCGAGATGAAGAGCGAGTTCGGCTACAAGAATGCGATGGAAGTGCCGCGTCTGGAGAAGATCGTGGTCAATATGGGCGTCGGCGAAGCCGCCGCGGACCGCAAGAAGCTTCAGAACGCGATTGAGGAGCTTGCGCTGATCACGGGCCAGAAGCCGATTGCGACGAAGGCGCGCAAGTCGGTCGCCGGCTTCAAGATCCGCGACGGCATGGCGATCGGCTGCAAGGTCACCCTGCGGCGCGAGCGCATGTGGGATTTCCTCGATCGGCTGATCACCATCGCGCTGCCGCGCGTGCGCGACTTCCGTGGGGTCAAGGCGACCAGCTTCGACGGCCAGGGCAACTACGCCATGGGCCTGCGCGAGCAGATCGTCTTCCCGGAGATCGAGTACGACAAGGTCGATCAGACCCGGGGCATGGACATCGTGATCTGCACGACGGCGTCGTCGAACGAGGAGGCGAAAAGCTTGCTCTCCAAGTTCAACATGCCGTTCCAGAGCTAAGACGGGAGACGTCGAGATGGCTAAGAAAAGCGCCGTCGAAAAGAACAATCGTCGGGTCAAGCTCTCCAAGCGCTACGCCGCCAAGCGCGCGGCGCTCAAGGCGCTCGTGCACGATCGCGAGCTGGCCCCGGAGGAGCGCTTCCAGGCGCAGATGAAACTGAACCAGCTGCCGCGCAATGCGTCGCCGGTTCGCGTTCGCAACCGTTGTGAGATTTCCGGGCGTCCGCGCGCGGTCTATCGCAAGTTCCGCATTTCGCGCATCGCGCTGCGCGATCTGGCCTCGATCGGCCGGATCCCGGGCGTGGTCAAGTCGAGCTGGTAAGGAGGATCGGACGATGGCGATGAGCGATCCGCTCGGCGATATGCTGGCCCGCATCCGCAACGGCCAGATGGCGCGCAAGGATACGGTGCCCGTGCCGGCCTCGAAACTGCGCAGCAACGTGCTGGACGTGCTCCAGCGCGAAGGGTTCATCCGCGGCTATTCGCAGACCGAACTGCGTTCGGGCGTGGCGGAGCTGACGGTCGAATTGAAGTACCAGGACGGCGAGCCGGTGATTCATGAGATCGCCCGCATCTCCAAGCCTGGCCGCCGGGTCTATTCGAAGATCAAGGATCTTCCGCTGCACTATAACGGCTTGGGGATTTCGATCCTCTCGACTCCGCGCGGCGTGATGTCCGATCAGGAAGCCCGCGAGGCGAATGTCGGCGGCGAGATCCTGTGCCGGGTCTTCTGATCCGGACGCGGGAGAGTGAAGGTCTGAAAGGGATACACGAGCCATGTCGCGTGTAGGCATAAACCCGGTGAGCATCCCCAGCGGCGTCGACGTGACGCTTGCGGACGGGTTGCTCACGGCCAAGGGCAAGAACGGCGAGCAGCAGGTGCGCGTTCTCGACTTCGTCGATCTGAAGATCGCGGACGAGAAGATCACCGTGACGCCGCAGAACATGACCAAGAAGGCCCGCCAGGCCTGGGGCACCACCCGTGCGCTGGTCGCAAATGCGATCCAGGGCGCGTCGGAGGGCTTCATCCGGCGGCTCGAGGTCAACGGCGTGGGCTACCGCGCGATGGTCCAGGGGTCGACCCTGAAGCTGTCGCTCGGCTACAGCCACGACATCAATTACCCGATCCCGAGCGACGTGAAGATCGCCATCGAGGGCGATCGCGGCAACGTCATCGCGGTGTCGGGCGCCTCGAAGCAGCGCGTCGGTCAGATCGCGAGCGAGATTCGCGCCTTCCGTCCGCCGGAGCCCTACAAGGGCAAGGGCGTCAAGTACGCGGAAGAGACCATCCTGCGCAAGGAAGGCAAGAAGAAGTAAAGGACGACGGTCATGCTGAGTGCCAAGCAACTGCAAGAGCGCCGCAAGCGGCGGAGCCGCTACCGCGTCAAGCTGAACGCGAACGGCAAGCCGCGCCTGTCGGTGTTCAGGTCGTCGAAGCAGATCTACGCGCAGATCATCGACGATCGCGAAGGGCGCACGCTGGCGGCCGCCTCGACGCTCGACAAAGAGCTCAAGGGCGCGCTGAAGAGCGGCTCCGACACGGCGGCGGCCGCGGAGGTCGGCAAGCTGCTGGCCGCCCGCGCCAAGGACGTCGGCGTCGGCGAGGTCGTGTTCGACCGCGGCGCCTATCGCTATCATGGCCGCGTCAAGGCGCTGGCGGACGCCGCGCGTGACGCCGGCATGTCGTTCTAGAACCGGGAGCCTGATAATGGCGAGAGGACCCAAAGACGACCGTCGTGACGGGCAGGACCCGGATCTGGTCGAGAAGCTGGTCGCGATCAACCGCGTGGCCAAAGTTGTGAAGGGCGGCCGGCGCTTCGGCTTCGCCGCCCTGGTGGTGGTCGGCGACGGCCGCGGCCGGGTCGGCTTCGGCGCCGGCAAGGCCCGAGAGGTGCCGGAGGCGATCCGCAAGGGCACGGAGCATGCGCGCAAGAACATGATCCGCGTGCCGCTGCGCGAGGGTCGCACCCTGCATCACGACATCCACGGCCATTTCGGCGCCGGGCGCATCGATCTGCGCGCCGCGCCCCCGGGCACCGGCATCATCGCGGGCGGTCCGACCCGTGCGGTGTTCGAGGCGCTGGGCGTGCAGGACGTGGTCGTGAAGTCGGTCGGCACGTCGAACCCCTACAACATGATCAAGGCGGTGTTCGCCGGCCTGCAGCGCTGCCAATCGCCGCGCATGGTCGCGGCGCGCCGCGGCAAGAAGGTCAGCGATCTGGTCGGCCGCCGCGACGACGGCGTCGACCAGGGCGCGCCGAAGGAGGCGGCCAATGGCTGAGAAGAAGACCATTCGCCTTCGCCAGAAGCGCAGCGCCATCGGCCGGCCGCAGGACCAGCACGACACGCTGCGCGGGCTCGGCCTGCGCCGGGTGCGCCACGAGGTCGAGCGTGAGGACACGCCGGCCGTCCGCGGCATGGTGAATAAGATCCCGCATCTGGTGGAGATCGTCGAATAGGCGACGGCGCCAGCGGCGGCTTCGAGGAACACTCGAGCGTTCGAGGATTGACGGTCATGAAACTGAACCAACTCGCCGACAACCAGGGCGCCCGCAAGGGGCGCATGCGCGTCGGCCGCGGCATCGGCTCCGGCAAGGGCAAGACCGGCGGCCGCGGCGTCAAGGGTCAGAAGTCCCGCACCGGCGTCGCGATCAAGGGCTTCGAGGGCGGCCAGATGCCGCTCTATCGGCGCCTGCCGAAGCGCGGCTTCAACCACAGCGCCCTGCGGGCCGATTATGTCGAGGTCAATGTCGGCCGGCTGCAGCAGGCGGTCGACGCCAAGAAGCTCGACCCGAAGAAGCCGGTCGACGCCGAGGCGCTGGTCGCCGCCGGCGTGGTGCGGCGCGTGCGCGACGGCGTGCGTCTGCTGGGCAAGGGCGACCTGACCGCGAAGCTCGATCTGCAGGTCGCCGGCGCCTCGAAGGGCGCCGTCGAGGCGGTGGAGAAGGCGGGCGGCTCCGTCACCCTGCCGGCCCCGGTCGAGCGCAAGGAAGGCAAGCGCGCGGCGCGCAAGAAGGCGGCCGCCGAAAAGCGCGCCGCCGGCGCCGCCGCCTACGCCTCGCAGGAGTAGGCTTACGCGGCGCGGGCCGCGGACGGTCCGTCCCGAACCGGTCCGGACGGTTCGGGCGGCCGACCGCGGCGCGGACGGCGGCGCAGCCGCGCCCCGCATTGCGCGTCGATAGGTCCGACGCCATATCGCCGAGGTCCGATCGTCAAGACGGCGCCGACGCGACGGTTCGAACACGGGATTTGACAGAGCATGGCCTCACCCGCCGAACAGCTAGCCGCAAACTTCAACTTCGGCGCCATTTCGAAGGCGACCGAACTCAAGAAGCGCATCTGGTTCACGCTGGGTGCGCTCGTCATTTATCGGCTGGGCACCTACATCCCGCTGCCCGGAATCGATCCGACGATCCTGCAGGACGTCTTCGACCAGCAGCGCGGCGGCGTGCTGGACATGTTCGACACCTTCGCGGGCGGCGCGCTGTCGCGCATGACGATCTTCGCGCTCAACATCATGCCCTACATTTCGGCCGCGATCATCATGCAGCTGATGACCGCCGTCGTTCCCTCGCTGGAGCAGATGAAGAAGGAAGGCGAGTCGGGCCGGAAGAAGATCAACCAGTACACCCGCTACGGCACCGTCTTCCTGGCCACGATCCAGGGCTACGGCATCGCGGTCGGGCTCGAGGGCATGCTGTCCTCGGGCGGCCAGTCGGCGGTGATCGATCCCGGCCTGTTCTTCCGGCTCACCACCGTCATCACGCTGGTCGGCGGCACCATCTTCCTGATGTGGCTGGGCGAGCAGATCACCCAGCGCGGCGTCGGCAACGGCATCTCGCTGATCATCTTCGCCGGCATCGTCGCCGAACTGCCGACCGCGCTCGCGAGCACGCTGGAGCTCGGCCGTCAGGGCCGGCTCTCCACCGCCTTCATTCTGCTGTTGTTGGTGATGTCGGTCGCGGTCATCGCCTTCATCGTCTTCGTGGAGCGCGCCCAGCGCCGCATCCTCGTGCAGTATCCGAAGCGCCAGGTCGGCAACAAGATGTTCGGCGGCGAGAGCTCGCACCTGCCCTTGAAGCTCAACACCGCGGGCGTCATCCCGCCGATCTTCGCCAGCTCCGTCTTGTTGATGCCGCTAACTGTGGCGAACTTCTCTGGCGGGCAGGGGCCTGAATGGTTAACCACCGTCTCGGCCCTGCTGGGACGGGGCCAGCCGCTCTATCTGGCGCTCTACATCTCGGCGATCGTCTTCTTCGCCTTTTTCTACACAGCCGTCGTCTTCAATCCGCAGGACACGGCGGACAATCTGAAGCGCTATGGCGGGTTCATCCCGGGCATCCGGCCGGGCAAGAACACGGCGGACTATCTAGATCATGTGCTGACGCGGCTGACCACGGTGGGCGCCGCCTATCTCGCGCTGGTCTGCCTGCTGCCGGAATTGTTGATCAGCCAGTATGCGGTGCCCTTCTATTTCGGGGGAACCAGCCTGCTGATCGTGGTCACGGTGACGATGGACACGGTGACGCAGATCCAGAGCCATCTGCTGGCGCATCAGTATGAGGGACTCATCAAGAAGTCCAAGCTGAGGGGGAAACAGAGGCGATGAACATCATTCTGCTGGGCCCGCCGGGCGCCGGAAAGGGCACGCAGGCGAAACGCCTGGAGGACCGCCGCGGCTTGGTGCAGCTCTCCACCGGCGACATGCTGCGCGCCGAGGTGAAGAGCGGCAGCGACCTCGGCGAGCGCGCCCGCGGGCTCATGGAGGCGGGCCAGCTGGTTCCGGACGAGTTGGTCATCGGCATCATCGCCAATCGGATCGATGCGCCGGACTGCAAGAACGGCTTCATCCTGGACGGCTTCCCGCGCACGGTCGCGCAGGCGGAGGCGCTCGACGCCATGCTCGCGCAGAAGGCGATGGGGCTTGACGCCGTGGTCGAGATGAAGGTGAACGACGCCGCGCTGACGGAACGGATCGTCGGCCGCTTCACCTGCGCCGGGTGCGGCGAAGGCTATCACGAGACCTTCAAGCGGCCGGTCAAGGACGGCGTCTGCGACAAGTGCGGCGGGACCGAGTTCACCCGGCGCAAGGACGACAACGAGGAGACGGTCAAGAGCCGCCTTCAGGCCTATCACGAGCAGACCGCGCCGATCCTGCCCTACTACGCGGATCGCGGCCTGCTGTTGGAGGTCGACGGCATGGCCGACATCGACGAGGTCACGCGCCAGATCGATGCGGTTCTGGAGGATGCGGCGGCCGGCTGAAACGGGCCGGCTGAAAGGCGCGGCTGAGGGGGAACGGGCGGCTCGGCCGCGCGGCGTGCGGAAAATCGGGGCGGGCGCGTTGACAGAGACGCGCTTTTCCCTATAATCCGCGCGCTTCGCCCGGAGAGGCCTTTGAAATCACTGGGTTTCGGTTGGCCGCCGGCGACAGCGTCGCCCGAAGTTGGTGGAATGTGCGTTGACACGCTGCGTAGGCGTCGGTCTTGCGCACGGACGAGACGACCGGCCCGAAGAGGACGGGAACCCGGGCCGCAGGGTTTTGCGGCCCGTTAACGGTTTGAAGGAGAAGACATCGTGGCGCGTATCGCTGGGGTGAACATCCCGACCAACAAGCGGGTGGTGGTGGCGCTCACCTACATCACCGGCATCGGGAACACGAGTGCGAAGAAGATTCTCGATTCCTGCGGCGTGCCCGAGAGCACCCGGGTGAACGAGTTGAGCGAGGACGAGCTGGCCCGCATCCGCGAATCCATCGATCGGGAGTATCTGGTCGAAGGCGATCTGCGGCGCGAGACGGCGATGAACATCAAGCGCCTGATGGATCTGGGCTGCTATCGCGGGCTTCGCCATCGCAAGGGGCTGCCGGTGCGCGGTCAGCGGACCCACACCAACGCCCGCACGCGCAAGGGGCCCGCGAAGGCCATTGCGGGCAAGAAGAAGTAAGGTCGGAAGGACGCATCGATCATGGCAAAGGCTCCGGCTCGCATTAAGCGCAAAGAGCGGAAGAACATCACTTCCGGCATCGCGCATGTGAACGCCTCGTTCAACAACACGATGATCACCATTACGGACGTGCAGGGGAATGCGATCTCCTGGGCGTCGGCCGGCGCGCAGGGCTTCAAGGGCAGCCGCAAGTCGACCCCCTTCGCCGCCCAGATGGCCGCCGAGAACGCCGGCCGCAAGGCGCAGGAGCACGGCATGAAGACCCTCGAGGTCTGCGTGAAGGGGCCTGGCTCGGGCCGCGAATCGGCGCTGCGCGCCCTGCAGTCGGTGGGCTTCCAGATCACCGCGATCCGCGACGTGACGCCGATCCCGCACAACGGGTGCCGTCCGCGCAAGCGCCGCCGCGTCTGATTTTCGCGCGCGTGCGCGGCGGCGCTCGAAGCCGCCGCGTCACGCCGAACGACTTTCGGGAAACCGGGCGGCCGCGCTAGGCCGCCGGTTTTCCGCTTTAAGAGAAAGAGGCCGAATTCCATGAGCGAACCCGCAGCGATCGTGCAACGGAACTGGCAGGCTCTCATCAAGCCGAAGCAGCTGACCATCGCGCCGGGCGCGGACAAGAACCGCGTCGCCACCGTCACCGCAGAGCCGCTGGAGCGCGGCTTCGGCATGACGCTCGGCAACGCGCTGCGCCGGGTGCTGCTGAGCTCGCTGCAGGGCGCGGCCGTCACCTCGGTTCAGATCGACGGCGTGCTGCACGAGTTCTCCTCGATCGCCGGCGTGCGCGAGGACGTCACCGACATCGTCCTCAACGTCAAGGCGCTGGCGCTGCGGCTGCATGGCGACGGCCCGAAGAAGATGCGCCTGTCAGCCGAAGGCCCCTGCGAGGCGACGGCCGGCATGATCGAGGTCGGCCATGACGTCGAGATCATGAACCCCGACCATGTGATCTGCACGCTCGACAAGGGCGCGAAGGTCAACATCGAGTTCACGGTCAATAACGGCAAAGGCTACGTGCCGGCGACCCAGAACCGGCCCGAGGACGCGCCGATCGGCCTGATCCCGGTCGATTCGGTGTTCAGCCCGGTCCGCAAGGTCGCCTACAAGGTGGAAAACACCCGCGTCGGCCAGACCACGGACTACGACAAGCTGTCGATGCAGATCGAGACCAACGGCGCGGTCACGCCGGACGACGCGGTCGCGCTGGCCGCCCGCATCCTGCAGGACCAGCTCCAGGTCTTCATCAATTTCGAGGAGCCCGACCAGCGCACCGAGGAGGAGCAGGCCAGCGAACTGCCCTTCAACAAGAACCTGCTGCGCAAGGTCGACGAGCTGGAGCTGTCGGTTCGCTCGGCGAACTGCCTGAAGAACGACAACATCGTCTATATCGGCGATCTGGTTCAGAAGACCGAGGGCGAGATGCTGCGGACCCCGAACTTCGGCCGCAAGTCTCTCAACGAGATCAAGGAAGTGCTCTCCCAGATGGGGCTGGCGCTCGGGATGGAAATCCCGAACTGGCCGCCCGACAACATCGAGGAGCTGGCCAAGAAGCTTGAGGAGCCGTTCTGACGGTTTCCGAGCGACCCGAGCGCCTGACCATCCACCGCCGGCAGTAGCCTTGCGCGACCGGCGGCAGGCGAAACGAACGAAGAAGAGAAGGATCGGACCATGCGTCACCTGAACAAGGGCCGGAAGCTCAACCGCACGAGTTCGCACCGCAAGGCGATGTTCGCCAACATGGCGACCTCGCTGATCAAGCATGAACAGATCGTCACCACCCTGCCGAAGGCGAAGGAGCTTAAGCCGATCGCCGACAAGCTGGTGACGTTGGGCAAGAAGGGCGGCCTGCACCGCCGCCGTCAGGCCTTCGCCAAGCTGCGCGACGACGCGGCGGTGGCGAAGCTCTTCGACACGCTCGCCGACCGCTACAAGGAGCGTCCGGGCGGCTATGTCCGGGTCCTGAAGGCGGGCTTCCGCTACGGCGACAACGCCCCGATGGCGGTGGTCGAGCTGGTCGATCGGGACGAGAGCGCCAAGGGCCAGGACAGCGGCCCGACGGCCGAGCAGGAGTTCGAGACGGAGGAGTGACCCTCCCCCGGATCGCGTGAAGATGCTGAAGGGCGGCCTCCCGGGCCGCCCTTCTTGCGTTCGGACGCGATCAGGCGGCGGTGCGCGACAGGCTGATCGTGACGGCCGTGCCCTTGCCCAACACGCTGGCGACCTCGATCCGCCCGCCATGCGCCTCCACCAGGCCTTTCGAGAGCCATAGCCCGAGGCCGGCGCCTTCCGCGCGGCGCACCGCGGCGGCGGTGAACCGTCGAAAGGGCTCGAAGATGCGCGCCAGATCCTCGGGCGCGACGCCCTCGCCGGTATCCCGCACCACCCACTCCACCGCATCGCCGCGCGTCGCCAAGGCCACGTGGATGGCGCCCGAGCCGGTGAACTTCGCGGCGTTGCCCAGGACATTCAGCAACACCTGGAAGAGACGGCGTTCGTCGGCCTGGAGCGTCAGGCGCTCCGTCGGCAGCTCCGCCTGCAACGCGACGCCCGGAAGCAGTTGGCCCCGCACCAGGCGAATGGCCCGCTCGGTCAGGCTGCTCGCGTCGACTGCCCCGGTTTCGATGTGCAGCCGCCCGGCCTCGATGCGCGACAGGTCCAGGATGTCGCCAATCAGTTCCAACAGATGGTGGCCGGAACGGAGGATGTCGCCCGCATACTCCTCGACCCGCTCCGACGCGGCGCCGGTCCGCCCCGCGCCGCACAGCAACTCGGCGAAGCCGATGATCGCATTCAGCGGCGTGCGCAATTCGTGGCTCATGGCGGCGAGGAAGGCGCTCTTTGAGCGATTCGCCAATTCGGCCGCGGTCTTGGCCTCGAACAGTTCGTCCTGCAGCGCCTTGATCTCGGTGATGTTCGTCTCCACGCCGCCGAGGCCGAGCAGGCGGCCCTCGGCGTCAAGAATCGGAAATTTAACCACCGCATGCGGGCGGCCCTGCAGGTCGATCTCGCGATGGAAGACGCGCCGCTCGGCCAGGACGATGCGATCCTCCGCGACGTACTCCGCGCCGCGCCGGCCCAAAGCCTCTTCCGACGTCTTGCCCAGAACCGCCGCGCGCGACGGGGCGCCGTAGCAGCGCAGGAACCAGTCGTTGGCGATCAGGAAGCGGGCGTCGGCGTCCTTGAAATAGACGGGGAAGGGCGCGCATTCGATCAGCGCGTCCAACTGCGCGGCCGGCAGATCGGTGCGGGTTCTGGCGCGCGCCGTTTCCCGGCGAAGCCGCCGGACTTCGGCGACGAGGTCCTCGCGGCTCATCTGCTCGGGCGCTCGATCGATCTCGTCGGGCATCGGCGGGTCGACCTTCTCGCATCGTCTCGATGGCCAATCTTGGCGGGCTTGCCCCCCCTCGTGCAACCCGTGCGTCGAGACGGCGCGGCGTCGAGGGGTCGGGCCTTTCATCCGCTTGGACGGCAGCCTATCTTGGCCCCATGAAGCCCAGGCTCCTCAGCGCTCTCGCCGTCCTGCTCGCGCTCGCCGGACCCGCCGTCGCGCAGACGGTTCCCGACAGTCGCGTACAGATCGACCTCAGCTTCGCGCCGGTCGTGAAGCAGGTCGCGCCGGCGGTGGTCAACATCTACGCCGAACGCACGGTGGAGAGCCGCGGACTGCAGAGCCCGCTGCTCGACGATCCCTTCTTCCGGCGCTTCTTCGGCGACATGCTCCAGGGGCTGGGTCAGCCGCGCCGGCGGGTGGAGAACTCGCTGGGCTCCGGCGTGATCGTCTCCGCCGACGGCGTCGTCGTGACCAATCACCATGTCATCGCGGGAGCCGACAAGATCCGCGTCGTGCTGGCGGATCGGCGCGAGTTCGACGCTGAGACGCTGTTGTCGGACGAGCGCACCGACATCGCCGTGCTGCGCCTGCAGGACGTGGACAAGGCGTTGCCCGCCGCGACCCTCGGCCGGTCGGACGATCTGGAGGTGGGCGATCTCGTGCTCGCCATCGGCAACCCGTTCGGCGTCGGCCAGACCGTGACCAGCGGCATCGTCTCGGGCCTCGCCCGCACGTCGGTCGGGATCACCGACATCCAGTCCTTCATCCAGACCGACGCGGCGATCAATCCGGGCAATTCGGGCGGGGCGCTGGTGGCGCTCGACGGGACGGTGGTCGGCGTCAATACGGCGATCTTCTCGCGCTCCGGCGGGTCCATGGGCATCGGCTTCGCCGTGCCGGTCGACATGGCGCGCACCGTGGTCGCGGCCGCGGTGGAGGGGCGCGAGTTGCAGCGCCCCTGGCTCGGCTTCGCCGGCCGCGACGTCGACGCCGACATGGCGGAGGCGCTCGGCATGCCCGCGCCCCGGGGCGTGATCGTCGAAAGCGTCAGTCCCGGCGGTCCCGCCGACCGCGCTGGCTTGGAGGCGGGCGATATCGTCGTCTCGATCGGCGATCGACCGATCGCGGACGGTCAGTCGCTTCGCTTCCGTCTCGCCACCCGCGGCGTCGGATCGGCGGTGGACATCGGCTATCTGCGCGACGGGGCGCTGGAAAGCGGGCTTTTCGACCTGATTCCGCCGCCCGAGGATCCGGCGCGCGACCCCGTCACCGTCGACGGGCGCACCCCGCTGACGGGGGCCACCTTCCTCAATCTCTCTCCGGCGGTCGCGGACGAGTTGGGGCTGCCCACGGACCTGAGCGGCGTCATGGCGGTCGAGGTTCCGCGCCGCAGCCCGGCCGCCCAGACCGGCTTCCGGCCTGGCGACATCCTGCGCGAGATCAACGGCGTCCCGATCGAGCGAACGGAGGACCTGCGCCGCCTGCTGCGCGCCGCTCCCGCCGAATGGCGGATCGCCGTCGAACGCGACGGCGAGATCTACCGCGTGGCGGTGCGCTGACATGTCCCCCGCGTCGGACGCCATGGGCGGCCTGTTCGAGGCCGACGCGCCGCGTCCGCTCGCGGACCGTCTGCGCCCGCAAGCGCTGGAGGAAGTGGTCGGTCAGGACCATCTGGTGGGGCCTGAGGGCGCGCTCGCCCGCATGCTGGAGACGGGCCGGCTCACCTCGTTGATCCTCTGGGGCGGGCCGGGCTGCGGCAAGACCACGATCGCGCGCCTGATCGCGCAGCGCAGCGGTCTCGCCTTCGAGCCCCTGTCGGCCGTCTTCTCCGGCGTCGCCGATCTACGCAAGGTCTTCGAGCGCGCCCGCGAGCGGCGCATCGCGGGCCAGGGCACCGTCCTGTTCGTCGACGAGATCCACCGCTTCAACAAGGCGCAGCAGGACGGCTTTCTGCCCTATGTGGAGGACGGCACGGTCGTCCTGATCGGAGCGACCACGGAAAACCCCAGTTTCGAGTTGAACGCGGCGCTGCTCTCACGCTGCCGGGTCTTCACGCTCAATCGGCTCGACGACGCCGCGCTGGAGCGGATGCTCGCCCGGGCCGAGGCGCTGGAAGGGCGCCCGCCGCCGCTGACCGACGCGGCGCGCCAGGCGATGCGCGCGATGGCCGACGGCGACGGACGCTATCTGTTGAACATGGCCGAGGCGCTCTATGGCCTCGGGATCATGACGCCGTTGGGGCCGGAGGAGCTGGCCAAGACCGTGCAGCGCCGCATGCCGGTCTACGACAAGGCGGCCGAAAGCCACTTCAACCTGATGAGCGCGCTGCACAAGAGCCTGCGCGGCTCCGACTGCGACGCGGCGCTCTACTGGCTGGGCCGCATGCTCAGCGGCGGCGAGGACCCGCTCTACGTCGCGCGGCGACTGGTGCGCTTCGCCTATGAGGATGTCGGGCTCGCCGACCCCGCCGCCTGCCAGCAGGCGCTCGCCGCTTGGGACACCTATGAACGGCTGGGCTCGCCGGAAGGGGAGTTGGCGCTGGCGCAGGCGGTCATCTATCTGGCGACCGCGCCGAAGTCGAACGCGGCCTACGGCGCCTTCAAGGCCGCGATGAAGACCGCGAAGGAGACCGGCAGCCTGAGCCCGCCCATGCACATCCTGAACGCGCCGACCAAGCTGATGAAGGAACTCGGCTACGGGGCGGGCTACGCCTACGATCACGATGCGGAGGACGGTTTCTCCGGCCAGAATTACTTCCCGGACGAGATGGCGCGCGTCCAGCTTTACCAACCGGTCGAGCGCGGCTTCGAGCGCGAGCTCAAGAAGCGTCAGGATTACTTCGGGAAGCTGCGCGCTCAGCGCCGCAAGCAGAGCCGGACGGAGGGCGACGGCTGATGGAGATCAACGCCGAGTTCGACAGGCGCGCCCTGGTTCACAGCGCCGACGAACCCTGGGTCGCCTCGCCCATGGCGGGGGTCGAGCGCCGTATGCTGGATCGCATCGGCGCGGAGGTGGCGCGCGCCACCAGCGTCGTGCGCTATGCGCCGGGCAGCGCCTTCAGCCCCCACACCCACGGCGGCGGGGAGGAGTTCCTGGTGCTGGACGGCGTGTTCCAGGACGAACATGGCGACTATCCCGCCGGAACCTATGTGCGCAATCCGCCGACCAGCCGGCATACGCCGGGCTCCGTCCCCGGCTGCGTGATCCTGGTGAAGCTTTGGCAGTTCGATCCGGACGACCGCACGCCTGTCCGGATCGAGACCGCCGGCAAGCCCGGCGCGCCGGCCGCCGACCGGCCCGGCGCATCGGTCCTGCCGCTGTTCGAGGATGAGCGGGAGAGTGTGCGGATCGAAAGCTGGGCGGCGGGAAGCCGACAGCGCCTCGACGGCCATGGCGGGCTGGAGCTGTTCGTGCTCGACGGCGCGCTGGAGGAGGCGGGCGCGCGCCTCAAGCCGGGGTCCTGGCTGCGCCTGCCGCCGTCGGCCCCGCTCGATGCGGCGGCGGGGCCGCAAGGCGCGCGGCTCTGGGTCAAGACCGGCCATCTGCGGGAGCGGCCGAAGCCGCCCGCCGCCGCGTAACCCTCACTCCGCCGCCGGCAGGATCAGCGCCGCTTCCGCCCCGCCTTCCGGGCGGTTCACGACCCGCAGCGCGCCGCCCATCCGCTCCATCAGCGAGCGGGTGATGGCCAGACCCAGGCCGCTGCCCGTCTGGTTGGCGCGCCGTGGGTCTTCGTGAATGATGAACGGCTCGCCCAGCCGCGCCAGGACATAGCCCGGCGCCCCAGGCCCTTCGTCGCGCACCGCAAACAGGATTCGCCCTTCGGGCTCCCGCGCCGTCGCAACGGCGATCCGGCTGCCTTCGGGCGCGAACTTGATCGCGTTGGACAACAGATTCAGCAGGCATTGCTGCAAGGCGCGCCGATCGGCCTGGACGCATTCCGCGCCGACGCCCGCCGTATCGAGAGCCAGTCCCTTCGCCTGGGCGAGCGGGCGCACCGTATCCAGCGCGGCCTCGATGCAGGCGGCGGCCTCCAGGGCCTCCATCGCCATCGGCGCCGCCCCGCTTTCGATGCGCGAGAGGTCGAGCACGTCGTTGATCAGGTCTAGAAGGTAGGCGCCGCTCTGATGGATGTCGTCTGCGTAGTCGCGCACCTTTTCCGGGGACAGCGTCCCGCCGGTCGTGCGCAGCAGATCGGAGAAGCCGAGAATCGCGTTCAGCGGCGTGCGCAGTTCGTGGCTCATATGGGCCAGGAAGTCTGTCTTCGCCTTGTTGGCCGCCTCCGCGCGGTCGAGCGCCTGCCGGGTGGCGATTTCCGCCTGCTTGCGCGCGGTGATGTCGCGCACCGTGCCTTCGTAATAGAGCGGCCGGCCCTCCGCATCGCGCACCAGATAGGCGTTTTCGCTGATCCAGATGCGCTCGCGCGTCTTGTGGCGGTAGATCTCGCTCTCGAAGTCCTCGACGCCGCCGTCGCGCTCCAGGAGGCGCTTGAAATCGTCGCGCCGGGTCGGCTCGACATACCATTCGGTCGCGATGTCCTGCACCGCCTCCAGATGCTCCGCCTCGCTGTCATAGCCGTTCAGGCGATAGAGCGCCGGATTGGAGCGCAGTTGCTTGCCGTCGAGCGAGGAGCGGTAGATGCCTTCCGTCGCGCGCTCGAAGATGCGCCGATAGCTCGCCTCGGCCTCCGCCAACCGCGCTTGTGCGGCGACCAGCGCATCCACGTCGGCGATCGAGGCGACATAGCCTGTGATCGCCCCTTGCGCGTCGCGGATCGGGGTCGAGTGTTCGCTGACCCAGAAGGTCGAGCCGTCCCGCCGCCGCGCCCGCAACAGGCGGCCCCGCACCCCGCCGCTCTCCGCGACGGCGGCGCGGATGCTGCGCTGGTCCTCTGGATCGGCGTAGTAGTCCGCGGAATTGGCGCCGGCCGCGAGCAACGCCTCGGCCGACTCGAACCCGATCATCTGCGCCAGCGTGCGGTTCACATAGAGGAAACGCCCGTCGAGATCGGTTTCGGACAGACCGACGCCCGCTTCCTCCACCATCTGGCGGAGCGTCGCCTGCGTCAGTCGATGCGATCGCCCGTTCGGATCCGTGTCGCCCGCCACGGCCAGCCCCTCTTCGCCCCCCGTCCGCTCCGGCGCCACGGCCGGTATTCGCCGCGCGGACCATCCTAGGCCATGCGGCGGCCGGACGGTAGATCGATTGCAGGCGGCGCGGCGCGCGCCGGCCGCCGCCCGCCGGACGCGCGCCTTGCATCGGCGCGGCCGGGGGCCTATAGGCGTCGTCATCATGACGATGCTGATCGCCATTGCGCTAGGCGGCGCGCTGGGCGCGCTGGGCCGGCATTTCCTGGCCGGCTGGGTGATGGGCGCGGTCGGCGGCGGCTTCCCGTGGGGGATCGTCGCGGTCAATGTGCTGGGCAGTTTCCTGATGGGCGCGCTGATCGAGGTCTTCGCGCGCTGGGGCGCGCCTTTCGCCGAGGCGCGGGCCTTCCTGGCGGTCGGGTTGCTCGGCGGCTTCACCACCTTTTCGACATTTTCCCTGGATACGGTGTTGCTGATCGAACGCGGTCAACTCGTGCAGGCGGCCGGCTATGTCGGCGGCTCGGTCGTGCTCGCCGTGGGCGGGCTCTATCTGGGGATGGCGCTCGTGCGCCTGATCGCGGGAGGGGCGGCGGCGTGAGCGGCGGGGTGAAGACCGTGACGGTGAAGCCGGACGAGGCCGATATGCGCGTCGACCGTTGGTTCAAGGCGCGCTTTCCCGACCTGCCCTTCGCCCGGCTTCAGAAGGCGTTGCGCAAGGGCGAGGTGCGCGTCGACGGCGGCCGGGTGAAGGCCGCCGACCGCCTGAAGCCGGGGCAGAGCGTGCGGGTCCCGCCCTATCATGCGGGAGAGGCGGCGACGGCCCGGCCCGCGGCGATCGACTCGCAGGCCGCCGATCCGAAGGACGCCGCCTTCGCCCGCGGCCTCGTGCTGTTCCGCAACGCCGCGATCCTGGCGCTCAACAAGCCGGCGGGTCTCGCCGTGCAGGGCGGCAGCAAGACCGTGCGTCATCTGGACGGCATGCTGGGGCACCTGAAGTTCGAGGCGCCGGAGCGCCCGCGGCTCGTCCACCGGCTCGACAAGGACACCAGCGGCGTGCTGTTGCTGGCCCGCGACCGGCAGACCGCGGCGAAGCTGGGCCGCGCCTTCAAGGACCGGCGCACGCGCAAGATCTATTGGGCGGTCACGGTCGGCGTGCCGGACCCGAAGGCGGGGCGCATCACGCTGCCGCTCTCCAAGGCCGGGGCCAAGGGCTCGGAGCGGGTCGAGCCCGATCCCGAGGACGGGCAGAGCGCGATCACCGATTATTGCGTTCTGGAGAACGCCGGGAACAAGGCGGCGCTGGTGGCGCTCTGGCCGCGCACGGGGCGCACGCATCAACTGCGCGCGCACATGGCGGCGCTCGGGACGCCGATCCTGGGCGACGGCAAGTACGGCGGCAAGGCGGCCTTCCTGGAGGGGGAGACGGCGGGCCGCGCGCTGCACCTGCACGCGCGCGAGATCGTCATCCCGCCCGGCCTCCCCGACGCCGGCGCGCGGCTGACGGCGCAGCCGCCGGCGGCGTTCCGCAAGACGCTCGACCTCTTCGAGTTCGATCCGGAACTGTCCGCGGCGGAAGACCCCTTCGCCGACGTGACGTGAGAAAGGGCGGGCGACCCGGATGAGCGACGGACCGCTTCGTCTCGCCGTCTTCGACTGCGACGGCACGCTGGTGGACAGCGGCCACATCATCGTGGCGGCCATGCGCGCGGCCTGGGCGGCGGAGGGGCTGGGCGAACCGGACGACGGGCTGATCCGCCGGCAGGTCGGTCTGCCGCTGGTCCAGGCGATCGCCAATGTCGCGCTGGAGCACGAGGCGGACATGCACCACCGGCTGGCGGCGCACTACAAGACCGTGTTCACCACGGGACGCCTCGACGGCCTGCATGACGAGCCGCTCTATCCCGGTTGCCGCGAGGCGCTTGAGGCGCTGGCGAACGAAAATGTGATCCTGGCCGTCGCCACCGGAAAAGGACGGCGCGGCTTGGCCTCGACCCTTGAGCGGCATGGCTTGGCTGCATACTTCACGGTGTTGAAGACGGCCGACGACGGGCCGGGCAAACCCAACCCGGACATCCTGGTCGACGCGATGGCGGAGGTCGGGGCCGAGCCCTGGAATACGGTCGTGATCGGCGATACCATCTTCGACGTGACCATGGCGGTCCGGGCCCGCGCCAAGGCGGTGGGCGTCGGGTGGGGATATCATCCGCCGGAAGAGTTGAGCCGCGCCGGCGCGCATGCGCTGGCCGAGCGGTTCGAAGATGTGCCGCGTCTGGCGCGCGGCCTATGGCGAGAAGGGATACGCTGATGCGCACCGTTTGGAAGGTTCTGCTGGGCGTCCTGGGTCTGGTCGTGGTGGTCGCGGGCGGAGGCCTCGTCTACGTCCTGAACATCGACGCCAACGCCTACAAGGCGGACATCGTCGAGGCGGTGCGCGAGCGGACCGGCCGGGAACTGACGATCGGCGGGCCGATCGAATTGGACATCGGGGCCGAGACGCGGCTTCGCGTCACCAACGTCGCCTTCGCGAACGCCGACTGGGGCTCGCGCCCGCAGATGGCGACCGTCGGCGAGTTCGAAGCCGTCGTGCGCCTTATCCCGACCCTGTTCGGCGAGCCGGACGTGACCCGCATCCGCCTGATCGGCGTCGACGTGCTGGTGGAGACCAACGAGGCCGGCGTCGCCAACACGGCGTTCGCGCCGCCCGGGCATGCCCGCGGCGACGGCGAGGAGCGCCATGAGGGCCCCCGCGAGGTCGAGGCGCCGGAAGGGGGTCAGATCACGATACCCATCCTGCGCGACGTGCTGATCGAGGACGTGACCGCGACGCTGCGCAACGCCCAGGCTGGAACGGAGAACGTCTTCCGGCTGGAGCGCCTGGCGCTCGCGGGCGAGGGGCCGGAGGCGCCGCTGACCCTGGACATGACCGCGGCCTTCGACGAATTGCCGCTGCTGTTGGCCGGGACGCTCGGCGCGCCGGCGGCGATGCTCGATTCCGGCCGGCCCTGGGACGTCGACGTCGCCGGCAATCTGGCCGGCGTGGACGTGGCCGCGACCGGCGCGATCCTGGATCCGACCACCGGGCGCGGCGTCGATCTCGCGCTTTCCGCGCTGGGCGAAGAACTGGCGGACGTGGCTCAGAAACTCGGGATCGACGCGCCGGAGGTCGGCCGCTTCGAGGTGCGCGCGGAGCTTCAGGGCGACACGGACGGCGATCTGGCGGCGGAGAATGTGCTGGTGGACGTGGGCTCGCCGGCCTTCATCCATCTGACCGTGGAGGGGCGGGTCGCCTCGGCGGTCAAGGCGGCGGGGCTTGATCTCGCCGTCGGCGTCGAGGGGGTGGAGATCGGCAATCTCTCGCCGCTCGCCGACCGGTTCGCCGGCCAGACGGTCCCGGATCTGGGGCCCTTCAAGATCGGCGCGCGGGTCACCGGCGGGCTGGAGCGCGGCGTCGCGGTGACCGGCCTCGACGCGGCGATGGGCGACGCCGGATTGATCCTGCTGTCCGCCAAGGGCGGGATCGCGGATGCGGTCAACGCCTCGGGGCTCGATCTCTCGGTCGCCGCGCGCTCCAACCAGATCGGCGCATTGAGCGCGATCGCGGAGAGCTACACGGGCCAGGGCGTCCCGGCGCTCGGCCCCCTCGACTTCGGCGCACGGCTTGTGGGCGACCTGCCGATGGCCGGACGCGCGGGCAAACTCTCGGTGCGGGAGCTGGATTTTGCGCTGGGCGTCGACGATTTAATCCGCGTGACCGCACAGGGCGAAATCGCCGACGCGATGGCGCAGAGCGGCCTCGCGATCGACGTGACCGCCACGTCGCTGGAGGTTGGGGCGCTCGACGCGGTGTCGCGACAGTTCGCGAACGGGCAGGGGGTTCCCGATCTGGGGCCGCTCGATCTGCGGGCGCGGGTCGCCGGGTCGATGGCGGACGGGCTGGCGATCCAGGGTCTCGATCTCGATTTCGGCCGGGTGGAGACGTTGAAGCTCACCGCCCAGGGCTCGGTCCAGAACGCGCTGCAAGGCGCGGGCGCCGACCTCAGTTTCGCGCTCGTCTCCCCGGACCTGTCGGTGCTTTCCGGCGTCGCGGGGGCTTCCGTGCCGGCGATCGGGCCGGTCGACGTGACCGGCGCGCTGACGGCGGGCGCGAACGAGCCGGTGACGCTCGAGCCCTTCACCGCGAAGATCGGCGGAAGCGATCTCTCCGGCTCCGTCGTCGCCGATCTCGGCGGGGCGGTCCCGAAGATCACCGGCCGGTTGAGTTCGCAACGCTTCGACACAGCGGACGTGACCGGGGGCGGCCAACCGGGCGGCCAACCGGGCGCCCAAGCGGGCGGCGCGGCCGGCGGCCAATCGGCGGGCGCCGGCGACGCCGCGCCTGCCGACGACGGTCGGGTCATTCCGGGCGACCCGCTGCCGCTCGACGGACTGAAGGCGGTCGATGCGGACCTGCGCTACACGGCGCAGACGCTGGTCGCCAACGGCTCGGTGTTCGACAATCTCCAACTCGCTCTGGCGCTGGCCGGCGGGCGGCTGTCGATCGATACGCTGACGGCCGATGTGGGCGCGGGCGCGCTCGACGGAACCGTGGTGCTGGACGGCTCGGTCGCGCCGGCGCCGTTGACGATTGCGCTGACCGGCGAGGATCTCGACCTCGGCGCGCTCGGCGGCGCGGCGGGGCTCAAGGACAAGCTGGAAGGGCCGCTCGACCTCTCGATCGACTTGAAGGGACAGGGCGGCAGCCCGCGCGATATCGCAGCCTCGCTCAATGGGGCCTTCAGCGCCGTCATCGTCGACAGCCGCGTGCGCCGCCAGGCGGTTGAGGACGCGATGGGCCCGGGGCTCGCGCAACTCGGCGATCTGCTCCTCGGCTCCTCCGGCGATTGGGTGGTGGTCGATTGCGCCGTGGTGGATTACGGCGTCCAGAACGGCGTGATGGACGCGAAGGCCGTCTTTGTGGACACCGCCGTCTCCACCGTGACCGCCGACGGCCAGATCGATCTGCGCACCGAGGAGATCTCGATGGGCGTCCAGCCCCAGGCCGGGATCTTCAGCGTGCCGCTCCTGGTGACCGGGACTTTGGCCGACCCGTCGGTCGTGCCGGATCCTGGCAAGACGCTGCTTTCGGTGGGCGGCGCCCTGCTGACGGGCGGGGGCCTGACCGCGGCGCTGGCGATGATGAGCGCGGCGCTGCCGCCTGACCATCCCTGCATCGGCAGCGCGGAGGCCGCCCAGGAGGAGGCTGCGGCCGCCGAAAGCTCTCCCGTCGAACAGATCGTCGAGGAGCCTGCAAGGGCGCTCCAGGGCGTCGAGGACGCGGTGCAGGGCCTGAAGGACGCCGAGAGCCCGCAGGACATCGAGGACGCGGTCAAGGGCGTGACGGACGGTCTGAAAGGCCTGTTCGGACAGTAGGCGACGGCGCGCCGGCGCGCTCAGGCGGCCTCGACCCGATTTCGGCCGGCCGCTTTCGCGCGATAGAGCGACCGGTCGGCCGCGCTCAACAGACGTTCGATCGCAGGCCCGGTCGGGGCGTCGCCGCCGCCCAAGTCGTCCGCGCTCAGCGCGGCGACGCCGAAGCTGGCCGTCACCGGCGCGCGGTCCGTTTCGGAGCCCGACAGGTCCTGCAGCAGGTCGCTCGATTCCAAGGCGCGTCTGATCTTCTCCGCCGCGGCGCCCGCCTTGGGCGCGGGGCAATCCTCCATCAGGATCGCGAACTCCTCCCCGCCCCAGCGGCAGACCGTATCGACGGTGCGCACGGCCTCCCGCGCGACGTCCGCCACGCGTCTGAGTACGGCGTCGCCGGCGAGATGCCCATGGCGATCGTTCAACTGCTTGAAGCGGTCGAGGTCGAACAGCACGAGGCTCACCGGCCGCCCGCTGCGCCGGCCCCGGCGCACCGCCTGATCGAGATGCGCGTCGAAGAGTTGCCGGTTGGCGAGGCCCGTCAGCGGATCGGTCGTCGCCATCTCCTCCAGCCGGCGCTGGTATCGATTGACGGCCAGAATCACCGCGATGACGGTCAGGATGATCGCGGTGAGCCCGATCGCCAGATTGGAGGCGAATCCGGTGTCGAGGTCGCGCAGCACGTCCGCCTCGTCCGCTTCCACGACCAGTTTCCAGTCGAGTTCGGGAATGTACCGGGTGGTCAGCAGGACCGAGCCGTGCGCGCGCTCGATCTCGAACGCGCCGCGCTCCTGGGCCAGGATCTCCGCGGCGGCGTCGGCCATGCCCTCGATCTCTGCGAGGCGCAGGTTGTACGCCTTCTCCGGATCGGGGTGGATGGTGACCAGCCCGCTGCGGTTCACGAAATAGACGGTGCGCCGGAACTGGCTGCGATAGCGCTCGACCAGCTTGGCGACGGCGTCCAACTCCAGCCCCACTCCCGTGATCCCGAGGAAGGCGCCGTCTTCGTCGATCACCCGGTAATTGATGAAGATGGTGAGCCTGTTGTCCTGCGCCTGATTGGGGTCGATGTTGATCTCGTAGGGCTGCGCCATGCCGCGGGCGCGGAAGTACCAGACGTCCTCGGGGTCGTCTTCCGACACCACCTGGGGCACGCCGCTGAAATGGTAGTAGCGCCGCGTCGCCTCGGAGATGAAGAAGGCCGTGAAGCTGTCGTAGCGCCGGCGGATCGCATCCAGATAGCGGACGATCGGCGCGGCGCTCGCCTCCCCGTCGCGCACCCAGTCGTGCAGGAAGGTGTCATTCGCCATCAGGGAGGCGACGAAGACCGGTCGGACCAGATCGATCTGGATCTCCGAATAGATGTTGTCGCCGGTCAGCGGCAGTTCGGTCTGCAGCACGGAGTCCCGCTTCGCGTCGCGCGAGACCTTGAAGCTCACGAGATTGGTTGCGACGAACCCGGCGACAAGAACGAAGGTCACCAGCAGGATCAGGCGGCTGCGGAGGGAGGCCAGGGCCATGCGGAATACGGTGCGTTGGAGGAGGGGGGGCGGCGGCGCGCAGTATAGACGGCTTGGCGAAGATTGCACGGCCAACCGGATCCGACTTCCACGCGCATGACGCGCCGCTTGATCCCTCGGCGCGCTTGTGGTCAGAGACGCGCGACGCGGCCCGCCCCTCCCTCCGGGCGCCAAGCCGCTGGAACGAGGCCGAACGCCGTCATGAAGCGATTCTACAAAGCCGCCGAAGCGGCGCCCGTCGCAGCGCTGGACCGGATCGAGGGCGCGGACGGCTACGCCGTGCTGCTCGACGGCAAGCCGATCCGCACCGCCACGCGCGTTCATCTGGTGGCGCCGACGCGCGCGCTAGCGGACGCGGTGGCCGCCGAATGGGCGGCGCAGGGCGAGACGATCGTCCCCGACAGCATGCCGATGATGACCCTGGCCGCAACGGCGTTGGACCGGGTCGTCCCACAGCGCGAGGCCGTGGCCGGCGACGCCGCCGCCTATGCCGGCAGCGATCTGCTCTGCTATCGCAGCGACGATCAGCCGGAATTGGCGACGCGCCAGGCGGAGCGCTGGCAGCCGCTGCTCGACTGGGCGGCGGAGACCTATGGCGCGCGGCTCGCCGCGACCGAAGGCGTGATGCCGCTGCGTCAGGAGAATGCGGCGCTGATGCTGCTCGCCCGGCGGGCGGGCGCGCTGGACGCCTTCCGGCTGACGGCGTTGCACGTGATGACCACGTCGATGGGCTCGCTGATTCTGGCGCTGGCGGTGCTGGAAGGGCGGCTCGGGCCGGCCGACGCGTTCGAACTCTCCGTCCTGGACGAGCGCTTCCAGGCCGAGCGCTGGGGCGAGGATGCGCAGGCCGCCGCGCGCCGCGACCGCCTCGCCCGCGAAATAGACGAGGCGGCGCGCTATCTCGCGCTGCTCTAAGCCGGCGTCTCAGACCGTCGCCGTGGGTCGGCCGTAGACCGTCTCGTTCACCTGCGGGTCGCCGATGACGCCCGGCTCGGTCTCGTAGACGAAAACGCCCATGATGCGCAGCCGATCGCCCTCGACCGGCGAGACCCGGTGCAGCGAGTTGCAGCCGCGAAAGAGGCAAAGCGCGCCCGGCTCGCGCGCCACGGTCCGGATGCGGTCGTCGGCCTCGCCCTTCAGCACGCGCGTCACCTGATCATAGCGCTGGTCGTCGTCGCTGCGCGTATTGGGCCAGATCTGGAACTCGCCGCCGCGCTCCGGCGCCTGCAGCATCAGGGTCATGGTGAAGGCGTTCACCGAATCGAAGTGCCAGGCGGACCGGTCGCCCTCCCGGTAACACAGCGTGTTCACGGGCTGCAGCGGGTCTTCGTTCGGATAGAGACGCGCCTCGCCGACGATCTCCGCGATCGCCTGCTGCAGCGGCGCCCAGTAGTAGAGCGTCTTCAGCGGCGAGGTCGGCGGCAGCAGGTCGGCCGCCAGCATCCGCGTGCTGGCGGACAGCATGATGTTGCGCGGATGGTCGCTGGGCAGGGACGGATCGCCCGTACGCTGCAGGTAGCAGTTGCGCTCGGCGCTGTTGTCATGCCCGCGGGGCAGGGCGGCCAGCGCGTCCGCGACGGCCCGGGCGCGCGCCGCCTCGGTGAGGAAGCCCGGCAGTTCGCAATACTGGTCGCGCTCCAAATCGGACCGGCAGCGCGCGACGATTTCCGCCCGGCGCGGGTCGTCGGGAGCGTCGAGCGGGTAGCGCGCAAGGTCGATGACGGCGTCCGGGCGGCTGACATCGGCGGCGTCCATGGCGATCCTCCATACCTGTCGGCCGTCGGAAACGCGGCCCGTCCCTTTCATGCCATAAAATATTTTGAACAACCAATATATTTTTTGCTAGGATGCACGCCATCGATCGCGAGACGCCCGATGACAGGCCCGTTGAGAGGGCCGATTGACAGGGACGGGCGCCGCGTCCTGGGAATGAAGAGGCGGAGGAAGCAGCCATGACCCGATCAATTCGCAGCCCCGGCGCGGGGCGCCCCTTTCTCGCGACGACGCGTCGTCGCTTCCTGCAAGGCGCGGCGGCGGCCGGCGCGGCCGGCGCCGTCGGCTTGGCGCCGCTCGGACGGGCGCGGGCGGCCGGGCCGAAATCCGGCGGCCATATGGTCTTCGGCATCAGCGCCAGCGCGACGACGGATACGTTCGATCCCGGCAAGGTCGGCAACGCCTTCCAGTCGGTGATGCAATACACCGTCGGCGCCATGCTGACGGAGGTGGATTCCGACGGCGCCGTCCAACCCAAGCTGGCGGAGAGCTGGGAGAGTTCGGCCGACGCGACCCGCTGGACCTTCGATCTGCGGCGCGGCGTCAGCTTCCATGACGGCCGCGCGGTGACGGCGGACGACGTCATCGCCTCCCTCAATCACCATCGCGGCGAGGAGACGGAATCCTCCGCCAAACCCATCATGGCCTCGGTCGAGGACATCCGGAAGGACGGCGATCACCGGGTGATCGTGACGCTCGGCGTGGCGGATGCGGATTTTCCCTTCAAGCTGTCGAGCTTCCACTTCCCGATCTATCCGGCGAACGCCGACGGTTCGCTCGACTGGCGCAGCCGCAATGGCTGCGGCCCCTACAAGCTGACCAGCTTCGACCCGGGCGTCAGCGCGACCTTCGAGCGCAACCCCGATTACTGGCGGCTCGGCGAGCGGGCGCATTTCGAGAGCTGCGAACTGGTCGCCCTGACCGACACGGCGGCGCGGCAGAACGCGCTGATGACGGGGCAGGTGCATGCGATCGACCGGGTCGATCTGGCGACCGTCGACCTGCTTGCCAAGGCGACCGGCGTGCGGGTGGAGGAGGTCGCGAACAAGACCCACTACACCTTTCCGATGCGCACCGACATGGCGCCCTTCGACGATCCGGACGTGCGGCTCGCGGTCAAGTACGCGGTCGATCGGGAATCGCTTCTGAAGACCATCCTGCGCGGGCACGGCGCGCTCGGCAACGACACGCCGATCAACAGCACCTACCGCTACTACAGCGCCGAAATCCCGCAGCGCGGCTATGACCCGGACCGGGCCAAGCACCATCTGAAGAAGGCCGGGTTGGAGAGCCTGCCGCTGGAGCTCTACGCTTCCGACGCGGCCTTCACGCGCGCGGTCGACGCCTCGGTGCTCTACGCCGAGCAGGCGAAGGCCGGCGGCCTCGACATCACGGTGAAGCGGGCGCCGCAGGACGGCTACTGGAACGACATCTGGATGCAGAAGCCCTGGTCGGCCTGCTACTGGTACGGCACGCCGACGGAGGACGGCATCTTCACCACCGCCTATTCCGCCGGCGCCGCCTGGAACGACACCTTCTGGGACAACGCCCGCTTCAACGAGCTTCTGATCGCCGCGCGCGGGGAGCTCGACCAGGCGCTGCGGGCGGAGATGTATCACGAGATGCAGCTCATCCTGAACCAGGACGGCGGCTTGGTCGCGCCTGTCTTCGCGAACGACGTCTTCGCGGTGCGCGACGCCGTCGCCTTCGATCCGGTCGCCAACAATTTCGAGGTCGACGGACGGCTGTTCTTCGAGCGCTGGTGGTTCGAGGACGCCTGAAGCGAGCCGCAAAAGAGAGGGGCCGGCGGCCCGCGGGTTGGCCCCGCGGGCCGCGGCGGCCTATAGTGCGCGGGCCGGCTCAACCAGGCGGAAAGACGACAGACCCGTGCCGATCGGTTCCAAGAGCGCGCTGCCGCGCGAGCGTCCGCGCACCCACGCCGAGATCAACGAGTATCGCCGCCGGGCGCTGCTGGAGGGGGCCATCCGCTCCTTCGCGGAGCATGGCGTCGCGGGCACCACCAACCGCACCATCTGCGAGGCGGCCGGCGTCTCCAGCGGTCTCATCCAGCACTATTTCGAGAGCAAGGAGAAGCTGGTCGCCGCTGCCTTCACGCATCTGTTCGAGAGCTTCGCGGCGGCTGTGGCGGAGCGGGTCGACGCCGCCGGGCCGACGGCGGCCGATCGGCTGCGGGCGCTGCCGCGGGCCATCCTCTCGCCCGACCTCGCCACGGACGAGGTGCGCAACGCCTTCCTCACCTTTTGGCATGAGATCCGGTTCAACGAGCTGGTGCGCGCCGAGAACAAGGAGTTCTACGCCGGCTACATGGGCCGGATGCGCACGCTGTTCGAGGAGGCGGCCGCAGAATCGGGCCGACCCGCCGACGCGGACCGCGCGACCAAGGGGCTCGTCTGCCTGCTCGACGGGCTCTGGCTGAACCTGACGATGGCGAAGCCCGTCCTTTCCGCCCGGGAGGCCGACGCGATCTGCCAGCGCTACATCGATCATGAGTTGGGCGGGGAGTTGGGCGGGGAGCCGGCCTCCTAACACGCGTCGGCCGTCTGCGGATCGCCCGGCAACTCGATCGCCCCCATCAAGCCTACCCCGCGCACGTCCAGAACGATGGGATGGTCGGCCAACGGCGCAAGCCGGGTCATGAGGCGGGCGCCCAACGCGCGCGCATGCCGGGGGAGATCCATCTCCTCGTAGATCGCGAGCGCCTCCAGCGCGACCGCCGCGCCGACCGGGTGACCGCCATAGGCGACGCCGTGGCCGCGCGTTCCCAGCCGATGCGCCTGGGCGGCGATCGGCGCGCGCACCGCGCCGGTCATCGCCACCGCCGACATCGGGAAGACCGCGCCCGTCATCTGCTTCGCGAGCGTCATCAGATCCGGGCGCATCCCGCAGGTCTCGCAGGCGAACCGTTCGCCCGTGCGGCCGAAGCCGGTGATGATCTCGTCGGCGATCAAGAGGATGTCGTGCGCGGCGAGCACCTCCTGCACCGCATCCCAATAGCCGCCGCGCCGTCTGGCCAAGCCCCCGAATTGCCGGTAGAAAGTCCGGCGCGCCGCACCGGGTTCGCGCGACGCGCGACGGTCGGGGCCGTCGAGAACAAGGACGCGTTACGCCAAGAGGGGACGCCCATGCAGGAGATCATCCGTCAGCTCGAAGAGAAGCGCGCCGCCGCACGGCTCGGCGGGGGCGAGAAGCGCATCGCCGCGCAGCACTCCAAGGGCAAGCTGACGGCGCGCGAGCGCATCGAGCTGTTCCTCGACGACGGGTCGTTCGAGGAGTGGGACATGTTCGTCGAGCATGACTGCACCGACTTCGGCATGGCGGACCAGCGCACGCCCGGCGACGGCGTGGTCACCGGCTATGGGCTCGTCAACGGCCGCCCGGTCTTCGTCTTCAGCCAGGACTTCACGGTCTTCGGCGGCTCGCTCTCGGCGGCGCATGCGCGCAAGATCTGCAAGATCATGGACCAGGCTATGAAGGTCGGCGTGCCGGTCATCGGGCTGAACGATTCCGGCGGCGCGCGCATCCAGGAGGGGGTCGCCTCGCTCGCCGGCTACGCCGACGTCTTCCAGCGCAATGTGCTGGCCTCGGGCGTGGTGCCGCAGATTTCGCTGATCATGGGTCCCTGCGCCGGCGGCGCGGTCTATTCCCCGGCGATGACCGATTTCATCTTCATGGTGAAGGACAGCTCCTACATGTTCGTCACCGGCCCGGAGGTGGTGAAGACCGTCACCAACGAGGAGGTGACGGCCGAGGATCTGGGCGGCGCGATCACTCACACGACCAAGTCCGGCGTCGCCGACCTCGCCTTCGAGAACGACGTGGAGGCGCTGCTGCAGCTGCGCCGGTTCCTCGGCTACCTGCCGCTCAGCAACCGGGAGAAGCCGCCGGTCCGCCCGACCGACGATCCGGCCGACCGGATGGACCTGTCGCTGGACACGCTGATCCCCGACAATCCCAACAAGCCCTACGACATGAAGGAGCTGATCGTTAAGATCGCCGACGAGGGCGAGTTCTTCGAGCTGCAACCCGGCCATGCGGGCAACATCGTGATCGGCTTCGCGCGCATCGACGGCCATCCCGTCGGGATCGTCGCCAACCAGCCCATGGTGCTGGCCGGCTGCCTCGACATCGACAGCTCCAAGAAGGCGGGCCGCTTCGTGCGCTTCTGCGACGCCTTCAACATCCCCATCGTCACGCTGGTCGACGTGCCGGGGTTCCTGCCCGGCACGGCGCAGGAATACAACGGCATCATCAAGCACGGCGCGAAGCTGCTCTTCGCCTATGCGGAGGCGACGGTGCCCAAGGTCACCGTCATCACCCGCAAGGCCTATGGCGGCGCCTACGACGTGATGAGCTCCAAGCATCTGCGCGGCGACGTCAATTACGCCTGGCCCACGGCGGAGATCGCCGTAATGGGCCCGAAGGGGGCGGTGGAGATCATCTTCCGCGCCGACCGCGACGAGCCGGAGAAGATCGAGCAGCGCACGGAGGAGTATCGCCAGAAATTCGCGAACCCCTTCGTCGCCGGCTCGCTCGGCTTCATCGACGACGTGATCCTGCCGCACGGCACGCGCCGGCGGGTGGCCAAGGCGCTCGCCATGCTGCGCACCAAGCAGCTCGAAAACCCGTGGAAGAAGCACGACAACATTCCGCTCTAGGAGGCGCGGGCCGCTATCCTTCGAGACGGGCTCTGGCGAGCCCTCCTCAGGATGAGGGGTCGGGCGACGGTCCGGTGAGAGAAGCACGGAGGCCTCATCCTGAGGAGCCGCCGGGAGGCGGCGTCTCGAAGGGCGAGGCCGATGGTTGAGGGAAACGCCGAATGTTCAAGAAAATCCTGATCGCCAACCGCGGGGAGATCGCCTGCCGCGTCATGAAGACGGCGCACCGGATGGGGATTTCGCCGGTCGCGATCTATTCCGACGCGGACATCGAGGCGCGCCACACGCGCATGGCGAAAGAGCTTGGCGGCGAGGCGGTGCATGTCGGCCCGCCGCCTTCGGCCGAGAGCTACCTGCAGATCGAAAGGATCGTGCAGGCCTGCAAGGACACCGGCGCCGAGGCGGTGCATCCCGGCTACGGCTTCCTCTCCGAGAACAAGGCTTTCGCCAAGGCGCTGGCCGACGCCGGGATCGCCTTCATCGGACCGCCCGTCGGCGCCATCGAGGCGATGGGCGACAAAATCGAATCCAAGAAGCTGGCCGAGAAGGCGGGCGTCAACACGGTGCCGGGCCATCTGGAGGCGGTGACCGATCCGGAGGAGGCGGTCCGCATCTCGAACGAGATCGGCTATCCCGTCATGCTGAAGGCCTCGGCCGGCGGCGGCGGCAAGGGCATGCGGCTCGCCTGGACCGACCAGGAGGCGCGCGACGGCCTCGTCGGCGCCATGAACGAAGGCCGCAACAGCTTCGGCGACGACCGCGTCTTCATCGAGAAGTTCGTCGAGGAGCCGCGCCATATCGAAATCCAGGTGATGGCGGACCAACATGGGAACTGCGTCTATCTGGGCGAGCGCGAATGCTCCATCCAGCGCCGGCACCAGAAGGTGCTGGAGGAGGCGCCGAGCCCCTTCCTCGACGAGGCGACCCGCAAGGCGATGGGCGAGCAGGCCGTCGCGCTGGCGCAGGCCGTCGACTATTGCAGCGCCGGCACGGTCGAGTTCATCGTCGACAAGAACCGGAACTTCTATTTCCTGGAGATGAACACGCGTCTGCAGGTGGAGCATCCGGTGACGGAATACGTCACGGGCCTCGATCTGGTGGAGCTGATGATCCGGGTCGCCGCCGGTGAGAAACTGCCGCTGACCCAAGAAGAGGTGAAGCTCGAGGGCTGGGCGATCGAAGCCCGGCTCTATGCGGAGGATCCGGAGCGCGGCTTCCTGCCGTCGACCGGGCGCCTGTCGCGCTACATCGAGCCGGCGGAGCGCGGCGGGACGGTGCGCACCGATTCCGGCTGCTATGACGGGGCCGAAATCTCGATCTACTACGATCCGATGATCGCTAAGCTGATCGCCGGCGGGCCGACGCGTGCGGAGGCGCTGGCGACCCTGCGTCAGGCGCTCGACGGCTATTACGTGCGCGGGCTTTCGCACAATCTGGCCTTCCTGTCGGCGGTAGCCAAGCATCCGCGCTTCGCGTCCGGCGACATGACGACCAACTTCATCGCCGAGGAATATCCGGACGGCCTGACAGAGACCGATCTGAAGCCCGCCGACCCGGCGCTCTTCGCCGCGGTCGCGGCGCTGATCCAGGACCGTGTCGAGCGGCGCGAACGCGGCCTCTCCGGCCAGGTTCGCGGCGGCGAGCCGGAGCAGCCCTCGGCCTACGCGGTCTTCCTCGGCACGGTCGAGAAGGAGGAGTGCGCCGTCGCCCTTCAGCGCGGCGCGGACGCCGACCGGCTGACGGTGGACGGGCGCGACGTCTTCCTCGCCAGCGGCTGGAAGCCGGGCGAGCCGCTGCTGCACGCCCGCATCGACGACGAGGCGCGGATCTTCCAGATCGATCGGGACGGCGCCGGCTGGGTGCTCTCCCATGACGGCGGGCGCGCCCGCGCGCTGGTGGTGGAGGCGCGCCATGCGCCGCTGCAGCGGCTGATGCCCTTCAAGGAGCCGCCGGACATGTCGAAGTTCCTGCTCTCGCCCATGCCGGGCCTTCTGGTTCGGCTGAAGGCGAAGCCGGGCGACGCCGTGAAGGCGGGCGAAGAATTGGCCGTCGTCGAGGCGATGAAGATGGAGAACGTGCTGCGCGCCGTCGCCGACGGGCTGGTGAAGGAAGTGCACGCCGAGCCGGGCGACAGCCTGGCCGTCGACCAGGCGATCCTGGAGTTCGAGTGAGAAGCGGGCTCGCGGATTGAATGAAGGACGATCGCATGAGCGCACCCCGCGATCCGAAGGACGAAGCCGCCTGGGGCGAGCGCACCCGCGCGATCCATGCGGGCGAGGCGCCGGACCCTGAGACCGGCGCGTCCGCGCCCAACATCGTCATGTCCTCCACCTTCACGGTGGACGAGCCGATGTCCTTCTCGATCAACGATATGGCGGAGGAGCCGCCCTTCATCTACAGCCGCTGGTCGAACCCGACCGTGCGGCAGTTGGAGGAGAAGCTGGCCGCGATGGAGGGGGCGGAGGCCGCGGCCTGCTTCGCCTCCGGCATGGCGGCCTCGGCGGCGCTGCTGCTTTCGCGGCTCAGCGGCGGCGACCATCTGGTGATGGCCGACGTGAACTATCCCGGCACGGCGGAACTGGCGCGCGAGACGCTGCCGCGCTTCGGCGTCGCGGTCAGCCGTGTGGACGCCTCCGACCCGGCGAAGGTGGCGGCCGCGATCCGACCGGACACCAAGCTGGTCTGGATCGAGACGCCCTCGAACCCGATCCTGCGCCTCGCCGACATCGCGGCGATCGCGGAAATCGCCCATCGCGCCGGGGCGGAGCTTGCCGTCGACAGCACCTTCGCCACGCCGATCGCGACCCGGCCGATCGCGTTTGGCGCGGACTGGGTCGTGCATTCGCTGACCAAGTATATCGGTGGGCACGGCGACGCGCTGGGCGGCGCGCTGATCGGCAAGCGCGAGGCGGTCGCGCGCGTCGCGGCGGACGCCGGGGTGCATCAGGGCGGCACGCTCAGCCCCTTCAACGCCTGGCTGATCCTGCGCGGCGCCGCGACCCTGCCGATCCGCATGAAGGCGCATGCGGAGACGGCGTTGGAGGTCGCGCGCTTCCTGGAGGGCCATCCGCGCGTCGGCCGCGTGCTCTATCCCGGCTTGCCAAGCCATCCGCAGCATGCGCTCGCCAAGCGCCAGATGGCCAATTTCTCCGGCATGATCGCGTTCCAGGCGGACGACGCGCCGGCGCTGGCGGAGCGGATGATGAAGCGCCTCAAGGTGATCCACTACGCGGTCTCGCTCGGCCATCACCGCTCGCTGATCTATTGGATCGGGACCGAGGCGATCAACGCCAGCACCTACGGGCTCGAAGGCGAGGCGCTGGAGGCTTATCGCGCCTATGCGGGCGAGGGCGTCTTCCGCCTCTCCGTCGGTCTGGAGGACGCGGCGGATCTGATCCGCGATCTCGACGCCGTGCTGTGAGGGCGCAGGACGCGCCGCGGCCGGCGCGCCTGGCCGACGCGCCGGCCGTCAGCGCCTTGCTGGGCCCGCTTTTCGAGCGCCATATCGCCCCGACGTTCCCGGAGGAGAGAGGCCGCGCCCTGTTTCGCGCCTTCGTCGAGGCGGAGGCGGTCGCAACCCGGCTGAGCGCGGGCGCCGTCGCCTTCCTGATCGAGGACGCCTCCGGCGCCGCCGCCTATGGCGAGCGCGACGGCGCCCACATCCGGTTGCTCTTCGTGCGCGACGACCGCCAGGGTCAGGGGCTGTCGCGGCGCCTGCTCGCCGCCTTGATCGAGGGCGTCGACGCCACGGCCGTGACCTTGAACGCCAGCGACTATGCGCGGCCCCGCTATCGCCGCTTGGGCTTCGTCGAGACGGGCCCGCGCGGGATCGAAGCGGGCGTCGTCCAAACGCCCATGCGCCTGTCGATTTCCTGACGCCCGCCTCTTGCATTCGCGGCGGCGCTCCCAACATTTCCCGGCGACAGAGCCGCGGCCGGGGGCGCCGGCGGCCGGGGCGAAGCGGGCTTCCATGACCTCCATGCCGGATGGCGATTCCCAGAGCAGCGTGACCGATCGCAAGACGGTGCATGTCCGGATCAAGGGCAGGGTGCAGGGCGTCTGGTTCCGCGCCTGGACCGAGAAGACGGCGAGCAAGCTCGGCCTCGACGGCTGGGTGCGCAATCGCCGCGACGGCGATGTGGAGGCGGTCTTCTCCGGCCCGGCGGACGCGGTCGACCGGATGCTGGAGGCCGCCAAGGACGGCCCGCCGCTGGCCCGGGTGAGCGCCCTCGACGTGCGCGAGACGGAGGGCGCTGCGCCCGCAGGCTTCGAGACGCGTCCCGATGCGTGAGGGGGGTGTTTGCACAAGAATTGCGCGGTGCGGCGCCTAAAGAGACTCCAGTTTATTTCGGATACCGTAAAGGAACGTGCGATCTGTCCAGTATTCCGTCGGAATCAGGACAAAAATCTGGTATGAACTTTGCAATCCTATCATCTCGCATCTTACCCCGGCGGGGCGTCGGCCCCGGCAGATGCGGCGAAACGGACCCTGGAAGGCGAGACCCATGCTGAATGCGATCGAAGGGCAGCGTAAGGACCACCCATTGGACGGTCCGCACCCGACCGATTGATCGGTCCGAAGGGACCCGGGCCGCGGCGGCGGCCCCCTGACCGGCGGGTTGACGACGGCGCGCCGTCGCGACGCGTCGACGGATCAGAACTCGATCCCGATGTCGATTTCGGGGTCCGAGCTTGAACCGCCCTGACCGCGGAGCTTGACCTGCTCGCAGGCCGTCGCGCCCAACAGCAGCGCCAAGAGCAGCGCGGCGAGGCCGATCCGTCTCTTCATGGCCCCCCTCATGACCGTTGCGCCTTCTCGAACGCGCCGAAGACCTCGGCGAAGGCGTCTTCCAGAGCGGCGTCCGCATCCTGCAACGTCGCCGGGATCCCCAAATCGACCAGGGACGTGACGCCCAGACCCTCCTGTCCGATTCCGCAGGGCACGATGCCCTGGAAATGCGCCAGATCCGGCTCGACATTGAGCGCGAGCCCATGGAACGCCACCCAGCGGCGCACCCGCACGCCGATGGCGGCGATCTTGTCCTCGCGCAGCGGGCGGCCGCCGGGGCCGCTGCGGTCGACCCAGATGCCGACGCGGCCCGCGCGCCGCTCGCCCCGGACGGCGAAGCGCGCCAACGCGCGGATCGCCCAGTCCTCAAGCCTGTCGACATAGCAGCGCACGTCCAGCCCCCGCGCCTTCAGGTCGATCACCGCATAGGCCACCCGCTGGCCGGGGCCGTGATAGGTGTACTGCCCGCCCCGGCCGGTCTTGAAGACGGGAAACCGGTCCGGCGCCAACAGGTCCTGTGGCCTGGCGCTGGTCCCGGCGGTGTAGAGCGGCGGGTGCTCCAACAGCCAGACCAGCTCCGGCGCGCCCTCGTCGCGGACGGCCGCCGCGCGCGCCTCCATCTCGGCGAGCGCCGCCTCGTAGCCCACGGGGCGATCGCTGACGCGCCATTCGACGGCGCGGCCGGCCGCCGGCGGCGGGGGGCCGTTACAGGCGGCGTCTTGGGCGGTCTCAGCCATGGGCGGGCGGCCTTTCGAACGGATCGGGCGATGGTCGTTCGCTGTGCGAAAGCCCCGCTTGAAAGCCGGGGGTCGATTTGCTAGATCATCGCACCGCGCGGGGGCAAGGGCCTTGTTCGACGGCCGGCGCGCCCCGCGTTACGTCACAAGATATGCGGTCGTGGCGGAATTGGTAGACGCGCAGCGTTGAGGTCGCTGTGGGCGAGAGCCCGTGGAAGTTCGAGTCTTCTCGACCGCACCATCCTTCCCAAGAGAAAGCCCGCCGGCGCTCCCGGCGGGCTTTCTCTTTCCCCATGCGCCCGTTAGCTTAGCCGCGGTCCGTTCCATGCGGGCCGAGGCAGGCGCAGATCGGGGGCGCATTCACCGCTATGGCCGAGAATTTCGACGATGAGGCGCTGAAGTACCATCGCATGCCGCCGGCGGGGAAACTCGCCGTGACGGCGACCAAGCCGATGGCGAACCAGCGCGACCTCAGCCTCGCCTATTCGCCCGGCGTCGCCGCCGCCTGCCGCGCCATCGTCGACGATCCGGCGGAGGCCGCCGCGGTGACCGCGCGCGGCAATCTGGTGGCCGTGATCTCCAACGGCACGGCGGTCCTCGGCCTCGGCCAGATCGGGCCGCTCGCCTCCAAGCCGGTGATGGAGGGCAAGGCGGTCCTGTTCAAGAAGTTCGCCGGGATCGACGTCTTCGACATCGAGGTGGACGAGCGCGAGGTCGAGAAGTTCTGCGACATCGTCGCCGCGCTGGAGCCCACCTTCGGCGGCGTCAATCTGGAGGACATCAAGGCGCCCGAGTGTTTCGAGATCGAGAAGCGCCTGAAGGCGCGCATGAACATCCCGGTCTTCCACGACGACCAGCACGGCACGGCGATCATCGTCTCCGCCGCCGCCGTCAATGCGCTGGAGCTTGTCGGCAAGCGCTTCGAGGAGGTGAAGATCGTCTGCTCCGGGGCCGGGGCGGCGGCGCTCGCCTGCCTGGACATGCTGGTCACTATGGGGGCGAAGCGCGAGAACGTGACCGTCTGCGACATCGCCGGCGTGGTCTATGCGGGCCGCGTCGACGAGATGGACCCCTACAAGGCGCGCTACGCCAGAGAGACCGAGGCGCGCGCGCTGGGCGAGGTGATCGCCGGCGCCGACCTGTTCCTGGGCCTCAGCGCGCCGGGCGTGCTGGCGCCGGAGATGGTGGCTGAGATGGCGGCCAATCCCGTCATCTTCGCGCTCGCGAACCCGACGCCGGAGATCTGGCCGGAGGAGGCGCAGGCCGTGCGGCCCGACGCCATCCTGGCGACCGGCCGGTCGGACTATCCGAACCAGGTCAACAACGTGCTCTGCTTCCCCTTCCTGTTCCGCGGCGCGCTGGACGTCGGGGCCACCGCGATCAACGAGGAGATGAAGGTCGCCTGCGCCAAAGCGATCGCGAGCCTCGCCCGCAAGGAGGTGACGGAGGTCGTCGCCAAGGCCTATGGCGAGATCGGCGGCTTCGGCAAGGAGCATCTGATCCCCAAACCCTTCGACCTGCGCCTGATCCTGGAGGTCGCGCCGGCCGTGGCCCAGGCGGCGATGGAGTCGGGCGTCGCCACGCGCCCGATTTCGGACTTCGACGCGTACCGTCAGAAGCTCTCCGAGTTCGTCTACCGATCGGGCACGGTGATGAAGCCGATCTTCGACCGGGCCATGCAGGACCCGAAGCGCGTGGTCTACGCCGAGGGCGAGGAGGCCCGCGTGCTGCGCGCCGTCCAGGTCGTCGTGGACGACCGCATCGCCCGGCCTGTCCTGATCGGTCGGCGCGCCGTGGTGGAGAACCGAATCGAACGCCTCGGCCTGCGGCTGCGGATCGACGAGGATTTCGAACTCTGCGATCCGGAGAACGACCCGCGCTACAAGGAGTACTGGACGACCTACCAGCACCTCATGGGCCGCAAGGGCGTCTCTCCGGAGTACGCGCGAGAGGTCGCGCGTACGCGTACGACCGTCATCGGCGCGCTGATGGTCCATCTTGGTCAGGCGGACGCGCTGATCTGCGGCACGGTGGGCCAGTTCTCGAAGCACCTCAAACATGTGCGCGACATCGTCGGGCGGCGCCCGGACGCCCGTGATCTTTCGACCCTCAGCATGCTGATCCTCTCCAAGGGCGTCTATTTCATCGCCGATACGCAGGTCTCCTACGAGCCGACGGCCGAAGAACTGGCGGAGATGGTGGAGCTGGCCGCCGAGGAGGTCGGGCGCTTCGGCATCACGCCGAAGATTGCGATGCTCTCGCACTCCAATTTCGGGCTGTCAGACAGCCCGTCCGCCCGCCGGGTGCGCGAGGCGGTGGCGCTCCTGCAGGCGCGGCGGCCTGACCTGGAGGTGGAAGGCGAGATGCATGCGGACGCAGCGCTCGACCCCGAGCTGCGCGCCTCGATCTTTCCGGAGTCCAAGCTGACCGGGGCCGCGAATCTTCTCGTCATGCCCTCGCTCGATGCGGCCAATATCGCGTATAACGCGGTGAAGATGCTTGGCGACGGACTGTCCGTGGGGCCGATACTGGTCGGGGCGCGCAAGCCGGCCCATGTTCTGACTCCATCGGTCACCGCGCGCGGCGTCGTCAACATGACGGCCCTCGCGGTCGTCGATGCGCAGATTCACGAGGAGCGCGCGGCCGGCTGACCCCGCCTTGGCCGCGCAGTCGGGAGATCCCGCGATGGCCGAGGTCGAGGACAAACCGCGTCCGGAAGGGGACCCGCCGCCAGAGGGCCGCCCGCCAGAGGGCCGTGCGCCAGAGGGCCGCGCGGCCGGCGGCGAGGAGCAGGACGCCTTCGACGAGCTCTACGGCCTCGACGACGGGACCGTCGAGGCCGTTTCGGGCGCGGTCGACCGCGAGGAGCCGGCCGAGGCTCTGCGCACGCTCGTCGAGCCGCTGCACGCCGCGGATCTCGCCGACCTGCTGGAGCGCCTGACGCCCGACCGCCGGGTGGCGCTGGTGCGCGCGCTGGGCGAGGATCTGGACTACGCGGTCTTCTCCTATCTCGACTACTCGGTGCGCGACGAGTTGATCGCGGTGCTGACCGTCAACCAGCTCGCCGCGATCGTCGCCGATCTTGAATCGGACGACGCGGTCGATCTGCTCGAGGACCTGAAGCCCAAGAAGCAGCAGGCGGTTCTGCGCGCTGTGCCGGCCGCCGACCGCGCCTTCTACGAGCGCTCGCTGAGCTATCCGGAGGAATCGGCCGGCCGCCTGATGCGGCGCGAGGTGGTGACGATCCCGAATTTCTGGACCGTCGGGCAGACCATCGACTACATGCGCGACAAGCACATCGACCTGCCGGACGATTTCTACAACATCATCGTCGTCGATCCGGCCTTCCGGCCGACCGGGCTGCTGCAGCTCTCCCGGCTCCTGCGCTCGCGCCGCAAGGTGGCGATCGCGAGCATCATGGAGGCGGAGCCGAAACTGATCCCCGCCGAAATGGACCAGGAGGACGTCGCCTTCCTGTTCCGTCAGTACGGCCTGGTCGAGGCGCCGGTGGTCGAGGAGAGCGGCCGCCTCATCGGCGTCCTGACGGTCGACGATGTGGTCGACGTGATGGACGAGGAGCATGAGGACGACATCCTCAAGCTCGGCGGTCTGCGCGCCGACGACTTCTATTCCGACGTCTTTCGCACGACGCGGCTGCGCTTCTCCTGGCTGTTGGTCAATCTCGGCACCGCGATCGTCGCCTCTCTGGTGATCGCCTTGTTCGAGGACGCGTTGAGCCAGATCGTGGCGCTCGCCGTCCTGATGCCGATCGTCGCCTCGATGGGCGGCAACGCCGGCACCCAGACCCTGACGGTCGCGGTGCGCGCGCTGGCGGTCAACGAACTGACCGCGGCCAACGCGCTGCGCATCGTGTGGAAGGAGGTGCTGGTCGGCGGCGTCAACGGGATCCTGTTCGCGCTGATCATGGGGCTTGTCGCCTGGTACTGGTTCGGCGACCCGATCCTGGGCGCGGTGATCGCCTTCGCCATGATCGCCAACCTCCTGATCGCCGGCTTGGCCGGGACGCTGATCCCGTTGGGAATCGAGCGCATCGGGCAGGACCCGGCCGTCGCCTCGACCGTGTTCCTGACGACGATCACCGACGTGGTCGGCTTCTTCGTCTTCCTGGGACTCGCCAGCCTGGTGCTGCTGTAGCGCGATGGCGGCGGAGCCGATCCTCTATGGCGCGTCTTACAGCGTCTATGTGCGCGCGGTCCGTCTGGCGCTGGCGGAAAAGGGGGTCCGCTATCGGCTGGAGCCGGTCGACGTCTTCGCGCCGGCCGGGCCGCCGGAAGACCATCTGGCGCGCCACCCCTTCGGCAAAATCCCCGCCTTCGAGCACGGGCCCGTGCGCCTCTATGAGGCCGTCGCGATCGAGCGCTATGTGGACGAGGCCTTCGACGGCCCGCCGCTGCAGCCGGCGGACGCCGCCGGGCGCGCAAGGATGACCCAGATCCAATCCATCCTCGACAGCTACGCCTATCGGTCCTGGGTTTGGGATCTGTATGTCGAGCGCTGCGAGGGCGACCCGCCGGACGAAGCCCGCATCGCCGCCGCCCGCCCGATCGCCGGGACGGCGCTGGACGCCATCGAGAGGATTGCGGAGGACGGGCCCTTCTTCTTCGGCGCCGCGCCGACGCTCGCCGATCTGCACGCGGCGCCGATGCTGGCGCTCTTGTCGGAGACGCCGGAGGGCCGCGCGCTGCTGGAGGATTGGCCCTTTTGGCAAGGCTGGTGGACCGCCCTGTCCGAACGTCCGAGTTTCGCGCAAAGCGCGGGCGGCTGAGGCGGCCCGCCCTAGAAGCGCTCCTCGCCGCGCTCGCGGTGCGGGTCCGGGAAATCGCGGTAGAGCGCGAAGACCACCTCGTCCACCAGACCGTTGACGCAGTGATGCAGCGGCTCCCACTCGCCTGCCCGGGTGGAGACGACCCGGAAGGCGCGGTCGAGCTGGGCCAGGCCGTCGGTTTCGACCAGGAACTGGAATTCGTGCAGCTGCTCCGGGCCGAGGCCCAGCTTGCGGCGCATGAGGCGCCACCCCTCGATCGCGCCCTCGTCCTTCAGGCGGTTCATGTAGGCGGCGAAGTGGTCGGCGAACTCGACGTCGCTGACGCCCTCTTTCAGCGTAAAGAAGCCCTGATAGTAATCCATCGTGCGGAAGCTCCCGGTCGCAGAGCGGGTGGAGCGCGGACAGGGCGCAGTCTGCCGTCGCCGCGAAGCCGCCGCAAGCGGCGCCGCGGCCGCGCGGCGCTGCGGCCGCGTGGCGCCGCGCTTGCTTGGGCCTCGGAACGCGACCGAGGAGCCAGAACCATGCCGACGACCGGCGCCAGCGCCGCCTTCCGCACCGCAACCGCGCTCGAGGCCATGCGCCGCGCGACCAGCGTCGCGCCCGAGGAGGCGCCCTATGCGGCCGAGGCGGGCCGCGCGCGCTTCTACGACGCGCTGGCCGGACGGTTGGGCCTGCCCGGATCCGCGGTCTCCTCCGGCCCGTCGGACAGCGCGGTGTCGCTCCGCGCGGATCTGCAGATCGACCCCGCCCGCACGGATGTGGCCGGCGTGCGGCGGCTCGCGGGCGCCTTGGGCGCCGGCGGTTGGCTCGATCGCGATGGGGCGGGGCTGCTCGGCCTCGGCTTCGGCGGGTTGTCCTTCGCCGCCGATCCAGTCTTCCAGGCCTCTCCGCTCGCCCTGTTCGCGCGCGGGTTCGCGGGCCAGGCGTTGGGCGGGTTGTCGGGCTGGCCTTCGGGCGGGGCGTCGGGCGGGGCGTCGGGTGCGGTTTGGGATTGGATCGCCGAGCATCGCGCGCAGCATCAATTCCTCGTGCAGGAAGGCGGCGACCCGCAGGCGATCCGAAGCTCCGAGGCGGTGCTCGATCAGCTCCATCGGCTGCGCGCGGAGCAGGCGCTCTACGCCGCCGCGGACCGCGCGCGCGACGCCCGTGAGGGGCGCGAACCGGATGCGGGCCGCGGCCTGTTTTCCGGCCCTTTTCAGACGCTCGCCCTGCCGCCGCAGGCGCTGGCGCTGCTGGCGGCCCGCTGACCCCGGGCGGCTTGGACGCTCGGCCCGGCGCGCCCGGAGGCTGAGCGGTTCGCGGCCGCCTCTCCCCCGCGCCGCGCGCCGGGCTTTCCAGCCGAGCTCCTGCATGGCGCGCGCGCATCCCTCGAGAAACCCGCCCGGCGCCTCGTGGAGCGCACGGGCGCGCCGGCGCGCCTCCAAAACGCCGCCGGCAGCGGGACGCTGCCCGCAATCGCTCCGCGGCTCGCTCTGTCGCCCCGAGATAGGGCCGATCGCCCCGAGATAGGCCCGGTCGCCCCGAGATACGCCCGGTCGCCCCGAGATAGGCCTGGTCGCCTCGAAGCGAGCGCGGTCGGCGCCGATGCGCTCGGCGCTTATTATTGACGTTTACGTAAACGTCAATTACCATGCACGGCATGGAAGAGCTGCTCGCCCATCGCGCGACCTGGTCGATCGCCGAGCTCGCCCGCGAGTTCGGGATCACCACCCGCGCCATCCGCTTCTACGAGGCCGAGGGGTTGATCGAGCCCGAGCGCCAGGGCGCCCAGCGTCTCTATCACCCGCGCGACCGGGTGCGGCTCAAGCTCATTCTGCGCGGCAAGCGGCTGGGCTTCACGCTGGCGGAAATTCGCGAGATCATCGATCTCTACGACCGCGAGCCGGGCGAGGCGGGGCAGTTGCAGCATTTCCTCGACAAGATCGCGGAGCGCCGCGCGGACCTGGAGCAAAAGCGCCGCGACATCGCGCTGACGCTCGAGGAGCTGTCGGACGTGGAGGCGAACTGCCGTCGGCGGCTCGACGAACTGGCCGGGCCGCAACGCGGGAGGGAGTCGTGAGCGCGCACGCCGCCATCGACGGCGCGCCGGCGGACGGCTGGATCGTCGGCTATCGCGGGACCTGCTATCCGGCGGACTGCGACCATATGGGCCACATGAACGTCGCCGCCTATGTGAAGAAATTCGACGAGGCGACGTGGTTTCTGTGGGATGCGGTCGGTTTGAGCGCCCACCGCATGGTGGAGAGCCGCCACGGCCTCGCCGCCTTGGAGAGTGCGGTGCAGTATGAGCGCGAGGTCTTCCCCGGGCAGTCGCTCACCGTACGCTCCCGCATTCTGGAGGTCGGAAACAAGACGGCGCGGTTCCGGCACGCGATGTCGGTCTCCCGGCCGGACGGCGCCGTCCGCGCCGCGCGCTGCACCTATCTGGTCTGCTTTCTGGATCGCGCGGGCCACAAGGGCGCGCCCTGGCCCGACGATCTGCGCGCGAGCCTCGAAGCCTGGGCCGCCGCCGGCGCCGCGGATGAGGCCGCCGCGGAAGACTTTGGCGCGGGAGCGGTCGGCGCATGAGCCAATTCCAGGCCCGCAATCCCGCCTTCGAGGCCCGGGTGCGCGAGAGCTTCGCGCGCCAGACCTTCATGCGAACCCTCGGCGCCGACCTCGTTTCGGTGGATCCCGGCCGGGTCGAGATCCATCTGCCCTATCGCGAGGATCTGTGCCAGCAGCACGGGTTCTTCCACGGCGGCGTGATCGGGACGCTGGCCGACAATGTCGGCGGCTACGCCGCCTTCTCCCTGTTGGCGGCCGAGGACAGCGTGCTGACGGTGGAGTACAAGATGAACATCGTGGCGCCCGGGACGGGCGCGCGGCTGGTCGCAGTCGGCGAAGTGATCCGGCCCGGCCGGTCGCTGACCGTCTGTGACGCCAAGGTTTATGGCGAGGCGGAGGACGGGACGCGCAAGCTCTGCGCGACCGCGCTCTGCACCCTGATGACCATGGCCGGCATGTCGGACGAACGCCAGGTCCACGACCCGAATGTCGGCTGACCGCGAAAAGAGCCTTGAAACCATCCCCGAGGGCTCCCAGAGGGCGTCCTTACGGGCGACGCCGAGAGGCGAGGAGCGAGAATGAGCATTCCCAACCGCTATCCCACCCTGAATTTCGACCTGGGCGAGACCGCCGACATGCTGCGCGACAGCGTCCAGAGTTTCGCCGCCGACGAGATCGCGCCGCGCGCCGAGGAGATCGACCGCACCGACCAGTTCCCGATGGATCTGTGGAAGAAGATGGGCGATCTGGGCCTGCTCGGCGTCACGGTCGAGGAGGAGTATGGCGGCTCGGGCCTCGGCTATCTCGAGCATATCGTGGCGATGGAGGAGATCAGCCGCGCCTCCGCCTCGGTGGGGCTGAGCTACGGCGCGCACTCCAACCTCTGCGTCAACCAGATCCGGCGCAACGGGTCGCAGGCCCAGAAGAGCAAGTACCTGCCCAAGCTGATCTCGGGCGAGCATGTCGGCGCGCTCGCCATGTCGGAGCCGGGGGCGGGATCCGATGTGGTCTCGATGAAGCTGAGGGCGGAGAAGAAGGGCGACCGCTACGTCCTCAACGGCTCCAAGATGTGGATCACCAACGGGCCGGACGCGGATGTCCTCGTCGTCTACGCCAAGACCGATCCGGAGGCGGGACCGCGCGGCATCACCGCCTTCCTGATCGAGAAGGACTTCAAGGGCTTCTCGGTCGCGCAGAAGCTGGACAAGCTCGGCATGCGCGGCAGCCACACCGGGGAGTTGGTGTTCGAGGACTGCGAGGTCCCGGAGGAGAACGTGCTGGGCGCGCTCGGCCGCGGCGTCAATGTGCTGATGAGCGGGCTCGATTACGAGCGCGCCGTGCTTTCCGGCGGGCCGACCGGCATCATGCAGGCCTGCATGGACGTGGTCGTCCCCTACATCCACGAACGCAAGCAGTTCGGCCAGGCGATCGGCGAGTTCCAGCTCATGCAGGGCAAGATCGCCGACATGTACACCATCATGAACGCCGCCAAGGCCTATGTGTATGCGGTCGGCAAGAGTTGCGACCGCGGCGAGACGACCCGCAAGGACGCCGCCGGCGCGATCCTCTATTCGGCCGAGAAGGCGACCTGGATGGCGCTGGAGGCGATCCAGATCCTGGGCGGCAACGGCTACATCAACGAGTATCCGACGGGCCGGCTGCTGCGCGACGCCAAGCTCTACGAGATCGGCGCCGGCACCAGCGAGATCCGCCGCATGCTGATCGGCCGCGAGCTGTTCAAGGAAACCGCCTGATCCGTCAGCCGGAAGGGAGACGCGAGATGAGCCGAGAAACCGACCCCGTCGTCATCGTCGGCGCCGCGCGCACGCCCATGGGCGGGCTGATGGGCGACCTGAAGGACGCGGCCGCGCCGGAACTGGGCGCCGCCGCGATCAAGGCCGCCCTGACGCGCGCCGGCGTCCCGGCCGACGATGTGGACGAGGTGATCATGGGCGCCGTCCTGCCGGCCGGCCAGGGCCAGGCGCCCGCGCGGCAGGCAAGCCTGGGCGCGGGTCTGCCGCTCTCCGCCGGCTGCACCACCATCAACAAGATGTGCGGCAGCGGCATGAAGGCGGCGATGCTGGCCCACGATCTGATCCGGGCGGAGGTCAATTCGGTCATGGTCGCCGGCGGCATGGAGAGCATGACCAACGCCCCCTACCTGCTGCCGAAGGCGCGGGCCGGCCTGCGCCTCGGCCACGGGGAGGTGGTGGACCACATGTTCCTCGACGGCTTGGAGGACGCCTACGAGAAGGGCCGCCTGATGGGGACCTTCGCGGAGGATTGCGCCGAGCACTACCAGTTCACGCGCGAGGCGCAGGACGACTACGCCATCACCTCGCTGAACCGCGCGCTGGCCGCCATGAAGTCCGGCGCCTTCGCCGACGAGATCACGCCGGTGACCGTCAAGAGCCGCAAGGGCGAGGCGGAAATCGTCGAGGACGAGCAGCCCAAGAGCGCGCGGCCCGACAAGATTCCGACCCTGAAGCCGGCCTTCCGCAAGGACGGGACGGTGACGCCGGCCAATTCCAGCTCGATCTCCGACGGCGGGGCGGCGCTGGTGCTGATGCGCCTGTCGGAGGCGGAGAGGCGGGGGCTCGCGCCGCGGGCCGTCATCCGGTCCCACGCCACCAAGGCGCAGGCGCCGAAATGGTTCACCACCGCCCCCGTCGGCGCGATGGAGCAGGCGCTGGACAAGGCCGGCTGGAAGACCACGGACGTCGAGCTCTACGAGGTCAACGAGGCCTTCGCCGTCGTCGCCATGGCGGCGATGAAGGAATTGTCGCTGCCGCACGACATCGTCAATGTGAACGGCGGCGCCTGCGCGTTGGGCCATCCGATCGGCGCGTCGGGCGCGCGCATCCTGGTGACGCTGTTGAACGCCATGGCGCGCGCCGACGCCAAGCGCGGCATGGCCTCGCTCTGCATCGGCGGCGGCGAGGCGACCGCCATGGCGGTCGAGCGCCTGACCTAGCGAACGCAAGGAGATCCGGGGCATGCCCACCCTCTTCGTCACCGGCGCGAACCGCGGCCTCGGCCGGGAGATCGCGCGGCGGTACGCGGCCGACGGCTGGCGGGTGATCGCGGCCTGCCGCGACCCCGCCTCGGCCGGGCTCGACTGCGAGACGCAGGCGCTCGACGTCGCCGACGCGGCCAGCGTCGAGGCGCTGGCCGGGAGGCTCGACGGGACGCCGATCGACCTGCTGTGGAACAACGCTGGGATCTATCCGGACAAGGGCCGGACGCTCGACGACATCGATTACGGCGCGTGGCTGGAGGCGATGCATGTCAACGCGCTGGCTCCGATCCGCCTGGCCTGGGCGCTGAAGGGGAATGTGGCGGCGTCGGAAGGCAAGTTGATGGCCTTCACCAGCAGCCAGATGGGCTCGATTGCGCGCGAGTCCGCCGGGGCCTACGCCTATCGCTCCTCCAAGGCGGCGCTCAACATGGCCGCGACGCGGCTCAAGATCGACGTCGCGCCGCTGGGGATCGCGGTCTGTCTGCTGCATCCCGGCTGGGTGCGCACGGACATGGGCGGCGCGGAGGCCGACATCGACGTCGAGACCAGCGTCGCCGGCATGAAGCGGGTGCTGGACGGGTTCGAGGCCGCCGAGAGCGGCGCGTTCGTGGACTATCGGGGCGATCCGCTCGCTTGGTGAGCGGGCCCCCGCACAGGGAGGCGAAGGCGATGACGTGGCATGTGGCGCAGGTGAATGTGGCGCGGGCGCTGGACGATCTGGACAGCCCGCAGCTTGCGGAGTTCATGAACAATCTCGACCGCATCAACGCGCTGGCCGAGGCGAGCCCGGGTTTCGTCTGGCGCCTGCAGAGCGACGCCGGCAACGCCACCGACATTCAGGTGGGCGACGATGCGCGCTTCATCGTCAATCTCTCGGTCTGGGAGACGCCGGAGGCGCTGTTCGATTTCGTCTACCGCACCGCGCACACCAAGATCATGGCGCAGCGCCGTCAGTGGTTCGAAAAACCGGGCCTCGCGCATCAGGTGCTCTGGTGGGTTCCCGCCGGCCGTGAGCCGACGGTCGACGAGGCGCTCGCCAAGCTCGCCGTCCTCGACCGGTTGGGGCCCAGCCCGGCCGCCTTCACCTTCAAGCAGCGCTATCCGGCCCCCGACCAGCCGGCCGCCGCGCCCGACGACATGAAACCGGACCCGCACTGCGTCGGCTGGGCCTGATGGGAGCACGCACACGATGATCCTCACCGAAGAACAGACGATGATCCGCGACATGGCGCGCCAGTTCGCGGCCGAGCAGCTTGCGCCCCACGCCGCCGACTGGGACCGTGAGAGCCGCTTCCCGAAGGAGGCGATCCGGCAGATGGGCGCCCTCGGCCTGATGGGGATCCAGGTGCCGGCCGAGTGGGACGGCGCCGGGGCGGACAGCGTCTCCTCCGCGCTGGCGGTGGAGGAGATCGCCGCCGGCGACGCCAGCACCTCCACCATCATGGCGGTGCACAACTCCGTCGGCTGTATGCCGATCCTGAAATTCGGGACCGAGGCGCAGAAGGAGCGCTTCCTGCGCCCACTCGCCAAGGGCGAGGCGCTCGGCTGCTTCTGCCTGACGGAGCCGCATGCGGGCTCCGACGCGTCCGCAATCCGCACCCGCGCGGTGAAGGACGGCAACAAGTGGCGGCTCCGGGGCACGAAGCAGTTCATCACCTCCGGCTCTACCGCCGACGTGGCGATCGTCTTCGCGGTCACCGATCCGGACGCCGGCAAGAAGGGGATCAGCGCCTTCGTCGTCCCGACCGAGACCGAGGGCTACACCGTCGCCAGCATCGAGAGGAAGCTGGGTCAGAAGGCCTCCGACACCTGCCAGATCGTCTTCGACGACGTCGAGCTGACGCCCGACCTGATGCTGGGCGATGAGGGGCAGGGCTATCGCATCGCACTCAGCAATCTGGAAGGCGGGCGCATCGGCATCGCCGCCCAGGCCATCGGCATGGCGCAGGCGGCGCTCGACCACGCCGTGGCCTACGCCAAGGAGCGCACCAGCATGGGCCAGCCGATCGCGGAGCATCAGGCGGTCGGCTTCCGGCTGGCGGAAATGGCGACCAAGATCGAGGCCGCGCGCCAGATGACGCTGCACGCGGCCATCCTGCGCGACGCGGGCGTCCCCTGCTTGAAGGAGGCCTCGATGGCGAAGCTCTACGCCTCCGAGATGGCGGAGCAGGTGGTCTCCGACGCGATCCAGACGCTCGGCGGCTACGGCTACGTCAACGACTATCCGGTCGAGCGGATCTATCGCGACGTCCGGGTCTGCAAGATCTACGAAGGCACGAGCGACATCCAGAAACTCGTCATTGCCCGCCAGCTTCTGGCGGCGTAAGCCCAAGCCCATCGGGGCGATACGGGAATAGGGAGGCGCCGCCATGGCCGCGCTCGCCGGAAAGAACGTGCTGCTGACCGCGCTTGAGGAGTTCGTCGGCCGGCCGGTCGCCGCCGCGCTCGCCGCCGAGGGCGCGCGCGTGCTGGCGAGCGACGAGAGCTTCGACGACGTGGCCGCCCGCGACGCCTTCGAGGCGGAGAACGAGAATTTCCTCGCGGCCGAGAGCCTGGATCCGGACGACCTCGCCGACGAGGCGCTGGAGTTGCTGGACGGCCGGGTCGACATCCTGGTCAGCAACGACGGCTTCCCGGCGATCCGCGCGCCGGTGGATCAGGCCGATCCACAGGACATGCGCGACGGGCTGGAGGCGCTGGTGGTGCGCCCCTTCGCGCTGGCCGGCGCGCTGGTCCCCGCGATGCGCGAGGCGGGCGGCGGGCGGCTCCTGTTCGTCACCTCGGCCGCGCCGCTGATCGGGCTCGCGAACTACTCCATGTACGCGACCGCGCGCGGCGCGCAGAACGCGATGGTGAAGAGCCTCGCCCGCGAGCTTGCCCGCGATCAGATCCTGGTCAACGCCATCGCCCCCAACTTCGTGGAAAGCCCGACCTACTTCCCGGAGGACCTGCTGGCCGACGCCGCGTCGCGCGACAAGATCCTGAAAAACATCCCGCTCGGTCGGCTCGGCAAGCCGGAGGAGGTGGCGCAACTGGTCGCCTTCCTCGCCTCCGAGCGCTGCGGCTTCATGACCGGCTGCGTTCTGCCGATCGCCGGAGGCTGGGCGTGAGCGCGCGGTTGGCGTCGCTTTCTGCACAGCGGGTCCGTGAGCGGCTCGCTCCGAGGGCTCGTCCTGAGGAGCGGCCGGCAGGCGCCGCCCTCGTCCTTCGAGACGGCGCGTACGCGCTTCCTCGGGATCCGGGCTCGGAGCCGCAGGGCCAGGGCGCCTGGGCGTCGGCGGAGGCCGCTTCATGACCACCCCCATCACCTTCTATTACGAGTTCGCCTCGCCCTACGCCTATCTGGCCTCCGAGCGGATCGAGGCGATCGCCGAGAGACACGGGCGGGCGATCGTCTGGAAACCGTTCCTGCTGGGGATCGTCTTCAAGAGCACCGGCGCCGGCCCGCTGACGCAGATCCCCCTCAAAGGGAACTACGCCGCGCGGGACCTGCCGCGCGCCGCCCGCCGGCATGGGATTCCCTTCACCATGCCGCCGCGCTTTCCCTTCCTGTCGGTCAATGCGGCGCGGCTGGTCTATTGGGCGGGCGAACGGCGCGCGCCGGACCTCACGCACGCCTTCTTCCGAGCGTCGTTCCGCGACGGGCTGAGCCTGCACGAGACCGGCGTGACGCTGGATGTTGCGGCCGGCGCCGGGCTCGACCGAGCCGCCGCGGAGGCGGCGATCAGGGACCCGGCCGTCAAAGCGCGGTTATCGGAGGAGACCGACGCGGCGATCGAGGCTGGCGTCTGCGGCTCCCCCTTCTTTCTGGTGGATGGCGAGCCCTTCTGGGGGAGCGACCGGCTGGACGAAATCGACCAGTGGCTCGCGAGCGGCGGATGGTAGAGCGCGCGCTGCAGGAGAAGCCGGGCGTCAGCTTCGTGGTTCCGGTCTATAACAAGGCCCCCTGGCTGGAGGATGTGCTGGGGCGCATCCGCGCGCAGCGCGGGGCGTTCGAGCGGCAGGTCGTCCTCGTCGACGACGGCTCCACCGACGGATCGCTGGAGATCGTTCGGCGCGTCACGGCGGACTGGCCCGAGGTCGTGATCGAGAGCCAGCCGAACGCCGGCTCGGCGGCCGCGACCAACCGCGGGATCGCGCTGGCGGAACGGGAATTCGTCAAATTCGTCGACGCCGACGATCTGTTGCACGAGGACGCGACGCAGGCGCTGCTGGACGCGCTCGCCGCCCACCCGGACGCCTGTCTCGCCTTCGGTCGGGCGGTGCGCTTTTCGGACCGGGCCGCGCTCGACCTTTCGGCGCCGATCGAGGCCCCGCCGATGGAGCGCATGGAGCGCCCGCTGAAAGCCTCGATGGCGAACTCGCTGTTCAACCCGACGCAGTTCATGGCGCGGCGCAAGGCCCTGGTCGCGGTCGGCGGGTGCGACGAGCGGATCGTCTTCAGTCAGGAATACGCGCTGACCATGCGGCTGGCCCGGCGCTGGCCTTTCGTGAAGATCGCGGCCGACATCGCCTTTCTGCCGGACGAGGCGGCGGGTCGGCTCAGCAACAATGAAGGACGGCAGTTGCAGCGGGTGACGCGCTCGCTCGCCTATTTCCTGCGCGACTATCCCGAGACGCCCTGGGCGCTGAAGCAATGGGTCTGCAAGCGCATGGCCTACCGCGCCTGGAAATACCTGCACCGGACCGAACGGCCGCTGTGGCTGACCCATCCGATCTTCTGGCGTCAGGCGCGCTGCTGGCTGCCGATCCTTGGCGGCCACGCCGCATTCATCGAGGACTGCGGACGCGTTTTCGAAAGCGCCGACGTCCGCGTCGCCGACGGCGCCGTGGGGGAGGCGACGCGATGAGCGCGGTCTGCAATCGCCTCGCCCGCCGCCGCTGGTTCTACGCCGACCTGGGACGGCCCGCGCTGTCGTCCGCGCGGCGCACCGGGTCGGCCCGAAGGGCGCGAACGACGATCCGCATCGGCGCCGACAGCGACCGTGGCTGCGTGTCTTGGATTTCCGTCCTCCGGGACGAATGCGCCCGGCGGGCGGGGCGGGGATAGCGCCCATGTGCGGGATCGCCGGGTTCCTGGATCTGTCGCGCGGGCGCTCGCGCGAACGGCTGGAGGCCGAGGCCATCGCCATGGCCGACCGCCTGACCCACCGCGGCCCCGACGATTCAGGCGTCCTGGCCCTGCCTGAGGCCGGGCTTGCCTTGGGCTTCCGGCGCCTCGCGATCCAGGATGTGAGCCGTGACGGCGCCCAACCGATGGCGAGCGCCGACGGCCGCTACAGCATCGTCTTCAACGGCGAAATCTACAATTTCCAGGACCTGCGCCGCCGTCTCGAGGATGAGGGCGTCGGGGGCTGGCGCGGCCGGTCGGATACGGAGGTGCTGTTGGCCGCGGTGTCGCGCTGGGGTCTCGACCGCGCGCTCGAGGAATTCGACGGCATGTTCGCCTTCGCGCTTTGGGACGCTGAGGCGCGCACGCTCACGCTCGCCCGCGACCGGATGGGTGAAAAACCGCTCTATTGCGGGTGGCGGGGGCCCGTCTTCCTGTTCGGCAGCGAATTGAAGGCGCTCGCCGCCCATTCGGATTTCACGCCGGAGATCGAGCCCGAGGCCGTGGCCTGCTTCATGCGCTACGGCTACATCGCCGCGCCGCTGTCGATCTATCGCGACATCGTGAAGCTTCCGCCGGGCGGCCTCCTGACCGTCTCCGCCGAGGGGCCGGCCGGCGCGGAGGAGCGCGCCGTCTTCTGGGACGCCGTCGCGGAGGCCGAGGGCGCCGCGCCCTTCGAAGGCGACGAGCGCGCGGCGGTCGACCGCCTGGAGCAACTCCTGAGCCGCTCCGTCGCACGGCGCATGGTGGCGGACGTGCCGCTCGGCGCCTTTCTGTCCGGCGGGGTCGACAGCTCGGCCGTGACCGCGCTGATGCAGGAGGTGTCGGATCGGCCGGTGCGCAGCTTCTCCATCGGCTTCCGCGATCCCCGCTTCGACGAAGCGCCCTACGCCAAGGCCGTGGCCGAGCATCTGGGGACCGAGCATACCGAGCTCTATGTCGATCCGCACGCGGCCCTCAAGCTCGTGCCCAAGCTGCCGGAGGTCTATGACGAGCCGTTTGCGGACGTCAGCGCGCTGCCGACCATGATGCTCTGCGCGCTTACCCGCAACCACGTGACCACCGCCCTCAGCGGCGACGGCGGGGACGAGCTGTTCTGCGGCTATCCGCGCTATCGAAAAACCGTCGACCGGTTCCGCGGGACGTCTCCGATCTCGCCCAACATGCTGAAGATTACGCCCTTCGGGGCGTTGAACCTGATCTCCAGCGGCTTCGGCAAGCCGGGCCGGCTCGGCGACAAGCTCTGGCGGCGGATGAGCGACCGCGCCGCGCCCTCCTTGGAGCGGCTCTATGAAGGGGAGATGAGCCGTTGGCGCATCTGGGACCGGCCGGCCGCCGATCCGAGAACCGGATTTTTCGCGCCCGGCGCCCGACGCGCGCGGCTGGACGACGATCTGCAGCGGCTGATGGTCGCCGACGCCGTGACCTATCTGCCCGACGATCTGTTGGTGAAGATCGACCGGGCCAGCATGGCGGCCTCGCTGGAGGCGCGCGCCCCGCTCTTGAGCCCCGACGTCGTGCGCTTCGCCTGGGGGCTGCCGAGCGCGTTCAAACTGAAGGACGGCCTGTCGAAGTGGGTGCTGCGCCAGGCGCTCTATCGGCGGGTTCCGCAGCGCCTGATCGACCGGCCGAAAGCGGGCTTCGAGCCGCCGCTGGGCGACTGGCTGCGCGGGCCCTTGCGGGACTGGGCGCAGGCGCTGATCAGCTCCGACCGGCTGGCGGCCGACGGCCTGATTGATCCGGAGCCGGTGCGCGCCGTCTGGGAGGAGCATTTGAAGGGCCAGCGCAACTGGCGTTTCGAGCTGTGGACCGTGCTGATGCTGCAGAGCTGGCGCGAGGCCTGGGCCGTCTGACCGACGCTGAAGGATGCGAGAAAGCGAGACCTGAATGAGCACGCTGAAGAGCCAATACGACCCCCGCGGCGAAGAGGCCGCCGCCAACCGTGCGGCCATGGAGGCGCTGGTCGCCGACCTGGCGCAGACGGTGCGCGGCGTGAAACAGGGCGGCGGCGAGCGCGCCCGCAAGAAGCATGTCGGCCGCGGCAAGCTCTTGCCCCGCGACCGGGTGCGCACGCTGCTCGACCCCGGTTCGCCCTTCCTGGAACTCAACCAACTCGCCGCCCTGGGCGTCTATGAAGACGACATTCCGTCTGCCGGGATCATCACCGGCGTCGGGCGGGTCAGCGGCGTCGAATGCGTGATCGTCGCCAACGACGCCACCGTGAAAGGCGGCACCTATTATCCGCTGACGGTGAAGAAGCACCTGCGCGCGCAGGAGGTGGCGGAGCAGAACAACCTGCCCTGCCTCTACCTGGTCGACAGCGGCGGCGCCAACCTGCCCAACCAGGACGAGGTCTTCCCCGACCGGGACCATTTCGGCCGCATCTTCTTCAATCAGGCCAACATGTCGGCGAAGGGGATACCGCAGATCGCGGTCGTGATGGGTTCCTGCACCGCGGGCGGCGCCTACGTGCCGGCCATGTCGGACGAAAGCGTGATCGTGCGCAAACAGGGCACGATCTTCCTCGGCGGCCCGCCGCTGGTGAAGGCCGCGACGGGCGAGGAGGTCTCGGCCGAGGATCTCGGCGGCGCCGACGTCCATAGCCGCACGTCGGGCGTCACCGACCATTACGCGATGGACGACTATCACGCGCTCTCGATCGCGCGGCGGCTGGTCGGCAATCTGAACCGGCGCAAGCAGCCGTCCGTCGCGCTGCGCGACCCGCGCGACCCGCTCTACGACCCGGACGAGCTGTACGGCGTCGTGCCGACCGATCTGAAGAAGCCCTACGACGTGCGCGAGGTGATCGCGCGTCTGGTCGACGGCTCGGAGTTCGACGAGTTCAAGCAGCTCTACGGGACCTCGCTGGTCTGCGGTTTCGCCCATCTGTGGGGCTATCCGGTGGGGATCGTCGCGAACAACGGCATTCTGTTCTCCGAATCCGCGCTCAAGGGCGCGCATTTCGTCGAGCTCTGCTCGCAGCGCGGAATTCCGCTGATCTTCCTGCAGAACATCACCGGCTTCATGGTCGGCTCGAAGTACGAGCAGGGCGGCATCGCCAAGGACGGCGCCAAGCTCGTGACCGCGGTCGCCACCACCAACGTGCCGAAATTCACCGTCATCCTGGGCGGCAGCTTCGGGGCCGGGAATTACGGCATGTGCGGCCGGGGCTACAGCCCCCGCTTCCTGTGGATGTGGCCGAACGCGCGCATCTCCGTGATGGGGGGCGAGCAGGCGGCGAACGTGCTCGCCACCGTGCGCGAGGACGGCATGGCGGCGAAGGGCGAGAGCTGGAGCGCCGAGGAGAAGGAGGCCTTCATGGCCCCGATCCGCGACCAGTACGAGGCGCAGGGTCATCCCTATTACGCCAGCGCGCGGCTGTGGGACGACGGGGTGATCGACCCGAAAGACACCCGCATGGTCCTGGGCTTGAGCCTCTCGGCCGCCATGAACCGCGAGATCGAGCCGACGCGCTTCGGCGTGTTTCGGATGTGAGGCGGGCGATGACCATCGGCGCCCGAAGGCAGAAGGCGGTCGCGCCCTCCTCAGGACGAGGGCGGAGCGAACAGCCTGTGACGGAGGCATGAAGCAATGACCGAAAACCGCAAGTACCGCGTCATCCAGGACGGGCCCGTGGCGCGCGTCCGGCTGACCAATCCGGACCGGCACAACGCCTTCGACGACGAATTGATCAAGGGTCTGACCGGCGCCTTCCTGCTGCTGGGGGCGGCCGAGCATGTGCGCGTCGTGGTGCTGGAGAGCGAGGGCGCGAGCTTCTCCGCCGGCGCCGACCTGAACTGGATGAAGCGCATGGCCGGCTACGATCAGGCCGAGAACAAGGCGGACGCGATGGCGCTCGCCAAGCTTCTGAACGTGATGAATTTCCTGCCGAAGCCGACGATCGCGCTCGTCCAGGGCGCGGCCTATGGCGGCGGGGTGGGACTCGTCTCCTGCTGCGATATCGCCGTTGCGACGACGCGCGCCGGCTTCTCGCTCTCGGAAGTGAAGCTCGGGCTGATCCCCGCGGTGATCAGCCCCTATGTCGTCGCCGCCATGGGTCAGCGCGCGGCCCGGCGCTATTTCCAGACGGCGGAGCGCTTCTCGGCCGAAGAGGCGCTGCGTCTCGGCCTCGTGCATGAGACGGTGGAGGACGAGACGGCGCTGGCCGTCGCGGGCGATCGGCTGGTCGAGCAGATTCTGACGGTGGGGCCGACGGCCGCGGCCGAGGCGAAGGATCTCGTGTTCGCGGTGGACAGGCCGCTCAGCGAAGCGCTGATCGAGGATACGGCCGAGCGCATCGCGCGCGTGCGCGCCTCCGACGAGGGCAAGGAGGGCGTCTCCGCCTTCCTGGAGAAGAGGAAACCGGCATGGCTGAGCTGAGCTGGGAGACGATCCGGCAGTATTATCCCGACGGCGCGGAGGGGACGGACCACACCTTCCTGGAGCGCGCCGTCTTCACCCACGGCCTGCCCAGCCTGTTTTACGGCAGCCTGCGGGACGAGCGCGTCTTCGAACGGGTCGCGGGCCGGCCGCTCGCGGCCTGCCGCACCGAGCGGGTGACCGTCGTCGACCACAAGCTGGGCCGCATCATGACGGCGGCCGGCTATCCCGGCATCTTCCCCGAGCCGGGCGGGCGGCTCGAATGCCTTCTGGTCCACGACCTGGCGCCGCTCGAGAGCGCCCGCATCGCCTGGTACGAATGGGACGAATATCGATTGGAGCATTTCCCGCTGTCCGACGGGCGCACGGCCGAAGCCTTCGTGCCCGATGTCGAGCGCATCCGCCGCGCCTTCGGCGCGGTCGATTTCGAGCCCTGGTCCTTCGAGAACTGGCGCGCCGTTCACTACGACCACGCGCTGACCGATCTCGCCGCCTGGATGGCGCTGATGCCGGCCGTGCCGCACGACGATCCGCGGCTTCTCGAAGACGACGGGCAAGACCATTCATCCGCACGGGAGGCGCGCCGTCATGTTCGCTAAGATCCTGATCGCCAACCGGGGCGAGATCGCCTGCCGCGTCATCCGCACCGCGCGCCGCATGGGCATTGCGACCGTGGCCGTCTATTCCGACGCGGATGCGGCCGCCCAGCATGTGAAGCAGGCCGACGAGGCCGTCCGGCTCGGTCCGGCGCCGGCGCGGGAGAGCTATCTGCTGGTCGAGAAGATCCTGGAGGCCTGTCGGGCCACGGGGGCCGAGGCGGTGCATCCGGGCTACGGCTTCCTGTCCGAGAATGCAGGCTTCGCCGACGCGCTGGAGGCGGCCGGGATCGCCTTCATCGGCCCGCCGGCGGACGCGATCCGCGCCATGGGCTCGAAGTCCCAGGCCAAGGCGCTGATGGACAAGGCGGGCGTCCCCCTCGTCCCGGGCTATCACGGCGACGAGCAGGACCCGGATTTCCTGGCCGCGCGGGCGGAGGAGATCGGCTATCCGCTCCTCATCAAGGCGGCGGCCGGCGGCGGCGGCAAGGGCATGCGGCTGGTCGAGCGTGCGGCCGATTTCGCCGACGCGCTCGCGTCGTGCAAGCGCGAGGCGGCGGCCAGCTTCGGCGACGACCATGTGCTGGTCGAGCGCTTCGTCACCCGGCCGCGCCATATCGAGATGCAGGTCTTCGCCGATTCGCACGGCAAGGCGGTGCATCTCTTCGAGCGCGACTGCTCGGTCCAGCGCCGCCATCAGAAGGTGATCGAAGAGGCGCCCGCCCCCTTCATGCCGGAGACGCTGCGCGCCGAGATGGGCAAGGCCGCCGTCGACGCGGCCCAGGCCATCGGCTATCGCGGCGCCGGCACGGTGGAGTTCATCGCCGAGACGGCGGAAGACGGTGCGCCCGCCGCCTTCTTCTTCATGGAGATGAACACCCGCCTGCAGGTGGAGCATCCGGTGACCGAGGCGGTGACCGGGCAGGATCTGGTCGAATGGCAGATCCGCGTCGCGGCCGGCGAACCCTTGCCGCGCGCGCAGGAGGATCTCGGCTTGTGCGGGCACGCGCTTGAGGCGCGGCTCTACGCCGAGGACGCCGAGAACGGCTTCCTGCCCGCCATCGGGCGGCTCGATCGACTGCGCATGCCGGAAGGGGCGGCCGGCCTCAGGATCGATTCCGGCGTGGTGGAGGGCGACGCGGTCACCGTCCACTATGATCCGATGATCGCGAAGGTGATCGCGCACGGCGCCGACCGGACGGAGGCGCTGGCCCGCCTCGCGCGCGGGCTGGAGCAGGTCGAGGCGGTCGGCGTCGTCACCAACCGGGATTTCCTGATCCGCCTCGCCCGACACCCGGCCTTTCGGGCGGCCGCCCTCGACACCGGCTTCATCGAGAAGCACGGGGCGGATCTGATCCCGCCCGCCGGCCGTGCGGCGCCCGATCGGGTGTTGGCGCTGGCGGCCCTGGGCGAGGTCATGGGCCGGGCCGAGGCGGCGCAGGCGAAGGCGGCGGGAAGCGGCGACCCCCATTCCCCCTTCGCGCTCTCGACCGGCTGGCGCCTCAACGATTGGAGCTTCAACGATCTCTATTACGACGCCGGCGCCGGCGAGGTGACGGTGCGCTGCCGCTATCTGGCCGGCGGCGGCTACGGCCTCGACCTGCCGGGTGGGTCGGTCGAGGCGCGGGCCGAGCGCCTCGCCGACGGCCGGCTCGCCGTCGATTTCGACGGGGCCAAGACGCGCGTGGCCGTCGCGGTGGGCGCGGAGGCCGTCACCGTCGTCGACGGCGCCGAGACCTGGCGCATCCAGCGCATCGACCGGCTGGCCGCCGCGGGAATGGAGGAGGCGGACTCCGGCGCGCTCGTCGCCCCGATGCCGGGCAAGGTGACCGCCGTTCATGTGGCGGCCGGCGACGCCGTCGCGGCCGGCCAGGCGCTGCTCGTTCTCGAGGCGATGAAGATGGAGCACACCGTGCGCGCGCCCAAGGACGGAACCGTCGCCGAAGTCCGCTTTGCCGACGGGGAGCAGGTGGGCGAGGGCGCGACCCTGATCACCTTCGAGGAGGAGAGAGCCGATGCCTGAGCCGACGGGACCCGGCCGCATTCGCCTCGTCGAGGTCGGCCCGCGCGACGGGCTGCAGAACGAGGCGGCGGAGGTGTCGACCGACACCAAGGTCGCGCTGATCGAGAAACTGGCCGAGGCCGGCTGTTCGGCGGTCGAGGCGGGCGCCTTCGTCTCGCCCAAATGGGTGCCGCAGATGGCCGATTCGGCCGCGGTCCTCGCCCGGATCGTCAAGCGTCCGGGCGTCGCCTATCCGGTGCTGACGCCCAATATGAAAGGCTTCGACGCGGCGCTGGCGGCCGGCGCGGAGGAGGTGGCGATCTTCGGCGCGGCGTCCGAGAGTTTTTCCCAGCGCAACATCAACTGCTCGATCGCCGAATCGCTGAACCGTTTTCGGCCCGTGGCGGAGGCTGCGGCCGCGCGCGGCGTCCGGGTTCGCGGCTATATCTCCTGCGTGCTCGGCTGCCCCTATGAAGGGGCGATCGCGCCGGAGGCGGTGCGCGAGGTCGCCGCCGCGCTGCTTGAGATGGGCTGTTACGAGATCTCGCTCGGCGACACGATCGGCGTCGGCGCCCCGCGCGAAACCGCCCGCCTGATCGACGCGGTCGCCGGCGCCGTCCCGACGGACAGGCTCGCCGGCCATTTCCACGACACCTACGGCCAGGCCTTGGCGAACATCTGGGCGGCCTGGGGGAAGGGCGTGGCCGTGTTCGACGCCTCCGTCGCCGGGCTCGGCGGCTGCCCCTACGCCAAGGGGGCGAGCGGCAACGTCGCGAGCGAGGACGTGGTTTACAGTTTCGCGCGCTCGGGCGTGGAGACCGGCGTCGATCTCGATCTCCTGCTCGCCGCCTCGCGCTTCATTTCCGAGGCGCTGGGGCGCAAGCCCGTCAGCCGCGTCGCCAACGCGCTCGCCGCCGCGGACGTCTGAGCGACGGGGAGGGCGCCGCGGCCCGAGCGCGCGGGATGACGCCGGCCGCGCGCCGCGCTAGACAGAGGGCATGACGCTCCATCTGCGAAAACTCTGCGTCGGGGTCGATCGGCTCGACGAACTCGCCGCCTGGCAGACCGTGCGCCTGGCGGAGAATGGCGGGCGCATCTGGCATGCGACGCGCAACTGGCCGCGCCGCCAGGCGGTGATTCTCGACGGCGGCGGTTCGCTCTATTGGATCATCCGCGGGCAGATGGCCGCCCGGCAGAAAATCCTGGGCTTCGAGCCCGCCCCGACCCGCGATCCGGACGAGGCGCCCTATTGCCGCATCCTGCTCGACCCGGCGCTCGTCCCGACCGAACCCTGGCCGCACCGGCCCTTCCAGGGCTGGCGCTACCTGACCTCCGACGAGGCGCCGCCCGACCTGCGGGACGCCGCCGGGGGCGCCGATCTGCCGGCTGATCTGGCCGCCGAATTGAAGGCGCTCGGGCTCTGGTAGGGGCGCCGGCCGCCGGCGCGTCAGGACTGTGGGCGAACGCGGGAGCCGGAAATCCGCGCCGGTCGGAAAAATCTCAGGAAAGGGGAAAAAAGACGCTTGCGTCGGCCGACGCCGGGGCCTATATCCCCCTCCACACGGCGCGGGGCGCTGGACCAAGCGTCCGGACAGGCCCGCCGCCGGGACCGCGACAAGCCTCCCTTAAGTGCTTGAAGCGGCGCATCCATGAGAGTAAAATCTTCTCTTGCGTCGAGACCGAATCGGGTCGGCGTGGGGGCGCTTCGCTCTCAGATCCTACGGATGCGGGTCGAAACGGGTCGGCGGTCGGAAACGGGCGTCCAGGCGTAATCGACCTCTTTATTGTACAAGTGAAGTAATGGAAGGGATATGCGGGCGGCGGCGTTCGTCTGGCGGTCTTTTTCTGGGGTTGATCGGCGGTTTAGGCTGTTCGGTTGGTCGCAGGCGCTGTTTCGGAATTTTGGGATTGGCTTCGGCCGGTTCCGGGGTTTCGGGGAGCGGGGATTGTCGATGTTCGTCGGTTTGCGTCCGCGTGTCTTTGACGCGTACCAAACTTTAGCGCTTGGGTTCCGGGCCGGCTTTACGTCGGTTTGGGACTTGAGAGCTTAGGACGAATGTCGGGTCTTCGCTGTTCGGGGCTTATGGTCTCGAGGAGCGCGTGA
>JANSXE010000007.1 GCA_024743195.1 Alphaproteobacteria bacterium
ACGCCCTCGCCCGACACGTCGCGGGTGATCGAGGGGTTGTCCGACTTGCGGCTGATCTTGTCGACCTCGTCGATGTAAACGATGCCGCGCTGCGCGCGCTCGACATTGTAGTCGGCCGACTGCAGCAGCTTCAGGATGATGTTCTCGACATCCTCGCCCACGTACCCCGCCTCGGTCAGCGTCGTCGCGTCCGCCATGGTGAAGGGCACGTCGAGGATGCGCGCCAGCGTCTGGGCCAGCAGCGTCTTGCCGCAGCCGGTCGGGCCGATCAGCAGGATGTTCGACTTGGCCAGTTCGACGTCGGCGTTCTTCTGCCCGTGGGCGAGCCGCTTGTAGTGATTGTGCACCGCGACCGAAAGCACCCGCTTCGCATGGTCCTGGCCGATCACATAATCGTCCAGAACGTCCCGAATCTCGTGCGGGGACGGCACCCCGTCGCGCGACTTCGCGACGCCCGCCTTGTGGTCCTCCTTGATGATGTCCATGCACAGTTCGACGCATTCGTCGCAGATGAACACCGTCGGACCGGCGATGAGCTTGCGGACCTCGTGCTGGCTCTTGCCGCAGAACGAGCAGAAAAGCGTGTTCTTGCTGTCGCCGCCGCTGGATTTACTCATCGTCGTCGCTCTTTCGTCTCGACCCGTCGCAAGGACCCGCCCGGTTCACCGTCGGCCGTCGCCGCCGACTGGAACCGTTCCGGGGCGAACCCGTCACGCGCCATATAGCCGCCGCGTCGCCGCTGTCGAGGGGGCGGACGGCGCCTCCCGAACCGGGCCTCGCGCCCGCGCCGCCTCCCGCGATCAATCGTAGTCGCTGCGGTCCGCGCCCATCAATGGGAAAAACCGGACCGCCCGCGGCCGACGCGCCCACCGGCGCGTTCCCGTAGCCAACCGGTCCCGGGCCGGCGATGCAAGCCCTTATCTCTCGCCGCCGCGCAAAAACCGCGGCGGCGAGCGGGCGCGCGCCGCCGATCACTTGTCGACGTCGTCCTCGCCGGTGTCGGGCCGGGTCGCCATGACATCGTCGATAAGGCCGAATCCCTTGGCCTCTTCGGCGCTCATGAACTTGTCGCGCTCCATGGCGCCTTCGATGGTCTCCAGCGTCTGGCCGGTGTGGCGCACGTAGATCTCGTTCAGACGCTCGCGGATTCGCAGGATCTCGCGCGCCTGAATCTCGATGTCCGTCGCCTGGCCCTGCGCGCCGCCGGACGGCTGGTGGACCATGATGCGGCTGTTGGGCAGCGCAAAGCGCTTGCCCGCCTCGCCCGCGGTCAGCAACAGCGAGCCCATCGACGCCGCCTGCCCCAGGCAAACGGTCGAGACCTTGGGGCGGATGTATTGCATGGTGTCGTAGATCGACAGCCCCGACGTCACCACCCCGCCCGGCGAATTGATGTAGAAGGCGATGTCCTTCGTCGGATTCTCCGACTCCAAGAACAGCAGCTGGGCGCAGAGCAGGCTCGCCACGTGGTCGTCCACGCCGCCGGTCAAAAAGATGATTCGCTCCTTGAGGAGGCGCGAGTAGATGTCGTAAGCGCGCTCGCCGCGGTTGGTCTGCTCGACCACCATCGGCACCAGCGTGTTCATGTAGAGATCGACCGGGTCGCGATCGTGCATGGCTGCCGTCCTTCTTCACCGGGCCGGACGCGCAGGGCTGCCGGCCCAGGCGCGCCGCGGCCGAACGTCTTGCATTCGGGTCCTCGTCCGCCGCCCCCGCCCGGCGCGCGGACGCGCCGACGGGGTCGGGAGAAGCGATGCGGGACGAACGCCCCGCATCGGCGGGTCCTTAGCATGTAGGCGGCGACGCCGACCGGTCCACCCCGTCGACGCCGCGCGCCCCATGCTCATTCCGTATCGGCCGCCTTGGCGTCGGCCTGCTTGGCCGCCGCCTTCTTGCCCGCGCCCTTCTTGGCCGCGGCCTTCTTCGCCGCAGCCTTCTTGGACGCCTTCTTCGCCGATTTCTTCGCTCCCGCGGCGCCCTCGTCGTCGGACTCCTCCGCAAGCAGCTCTTCGACCGGGATTTCCTTCTCCTCGACCTGCGCCTGCTCGACGATGTAGTCGATCGTCTTGTCCTCGAAGATCGGGGCGCGGAGCTGGGCCATCAGCTCCGGGTTCTTGCTGTAGGCCTCGAAAACCTCGCGCTCCTGCCCCGGGTAGCGCTGGGCCTCCCGGACGACGGCGCGGTTCAGTTCGTCCTGGCTGACCTCGATGTTGGCGCGCTCGCCGACGTGACTGAGCAGCAGACCGAGCTGGACGCGGCGATGGGCGATGTCGCGGTACTCCGCCTTCAGCGCCTCATCGTCCTTGTCCTTGTCCTCGTCGTCGATCTGGCCCTGCGCGCGCGCCTGCTCGAACTGGGTCCAGATCTGCTCGAACTCCTGCTCGATCATGCCGTCCGGAACCGGGAAGTCGTGCGCCGCATAGAGCTGGTCCAGAAGACCGCGCTTCATGCGGGCCCGGGCCACCTGGCCGTAATCCGCGCCCAGACGTTCGCGAATCATGCCGCGCAACTGCTCGAGCGACTCCATGCCGAGGTTCTTCGCGAACTCGTCGTCGATCGCCGTGTCCTTGAACGCCTCGATCCCCTTGACCGTGACGTCGAAGACCGCGTCCTTGCCGGCCAGGCTCTCCTGCCCATAGTCCTCCGGGAAGGTCACCTTGACCTCGACCGCGTCGCCCTTCTTGGCGCCGACGAGCTGATCCTCGAAGCCGGGAATGAAGCGGCCGCTGCCGAGCTCCAGGCGGAAATCCTCCGCCGCGCCGCCTTCGAACGGCTCGCCGTCGACCTTGCCGACGAAGTCGATCACCGCGACGTCGCCGGTCTGGGTGGGGCGATCCTCTTCGATCGGCTCGGCGCTGCGGTAGTCGTTGGCGACGCCTTCCAGCGCCTGCTCGACTTCCTGGTCCGAGATCTTCGGCGTCAGCTTGACGACCGACAGGGTGGAGAAGTCGACCGGCTCGATCTCCGGCATCAACTCGACGCCGACGGTGTAGACCAGGTCGGCGCCCTTCTCGAAGCTGGTGATCTCGATCTTCGGCTGCATCGCCGGCTTGAGATCGCGCTCGCTCATCACCGATTGGGTCGATTCGTTGACGGTCTGCTCGAGCACCTCGCCCAGCACATTGTCTCCGAAGCGCTGCTTCAGGATCTTCATCGGCGCCTTGCCGGGGCGGAAGCCGGGCAGGTTCACCTGCTGACCGACCTCGCCGAGGCGGGCCTCGACGCGGCGTTCGAGTTCCTCGGCCGGGACGGTGATCGAGAATTCCCGGCTCAAGCCTTCGTTCTTGGTTTCGGTTACCTGCATGAGATGCTGACCGTCGTGTTTGTGGTCCGAAGTCGGGTGAAAAGCGTCGTGCGTCGAAACGGGGAGCGAGCGTGCGCGGGCGGACCGGCCGTCGGCGGCGGACTGGTGCGGGCGGAGGGACTTGAACCCCCACGGGTTTCCCCACCAGGACCTAAACCTGACGCGTCTACCAATTCCGCCACGCCCGCCATGGGTCCGCGCAGACCGGCGACCGACAGCCCGAAGAGCCGCAGCCGACCGATCCAGGACGCCTCGGCCGGGTGCGACCGCGCGCTTCGAGCCCCGCCGAAGCGGCGCTTCTATAGCAACGCGCCGGGGACGCGTCAAAGCGTAGATTTCGCGGAATGCGCGGGCTTGCGGCGCGGCCCCTAACCCGAGCGGTTCAGTTGGCCACGCGCTCGCAATAGGTGCTGGTGAAGGTCGCGAGCGCCAGGACCCGCGGCCCCTCGATCACGGTCTGCCGGGTGACCGGCTTCTCGACCGACAATTCATAGCGCACATGGGGGATTCCGAAGTCGTCGGAGGCGATCGACAGCACGCGCGCCGTCTCCACCATGCGGTCCGAGCGCGTGCGCCGGAACCGGGTTCCAGCCTTCACGAACTCCATGGCGTTCTCGCGCTTGAAGAACATCGCCGGTCTCCCTCGACCCGAAGCGTTGAGATATGCCGCCTTGCTCTTGCCCGGCAAATGCACCGCTTTCACCGCCCCTCGCCTCCCAACAATCAGAGTTATCCACAGGTCCTGTCAACGAACATTAAGACGGATTTATCTTGAATTGAAGGGTTTTGTCCGTCTCGCCTAAGGGCTTTCCTCACCCTCCGGACGTAACCACCAGCCCCTAGGAAGCAAACGACGATCGGCCGACCAGGCCCGCCGACCAGGCCCGCCGCCCCGTCGCCGATCAGGCGTCGGGCAGAAGGTCGCGAAGCACCGCCGGCAGACGATCCGGCAACTCGTCGGCGACGAGGCCCGGACCGACGGCGGCTCCGACGGCGCCGTGCAGCCAGGCGGCGGCGCAGGCCGCCTCGAAGACCGGCATGTCCTGCACCGCCAGCCCGGCCGCGAACCCGGCGAGCACGTCGCCCGCCCCAGCCGTCGCGAGCCAAGCGGGCGCGTTCGCGTTGATCACGGCGCGCCCGTCCTGGGCGGCGATCACCGTATCGTAGCCCTTAAGCAGCACCACGCAGCCGGCCCGCGCGGCCGCGCGCCGGGCCCGCTCGGTCTTCGCCATATCGGGGACCGCCTCCGCCGCCAGATCGGGAAACAGCCGGCGGAACTCCCCCTCGTGCGGCGTCAGCAGGGTCGGCCCGCAGATCGTCTCGAACAGCAGTTGCTGGCCGTCCTCGAACAGGCTGAGCGCATCGGCGTCGAGCACCGCCGGCAGGCCGGCGCGCAGCACGGCGAGCGTCTTCTCCCGCGCGGTCAGCGTCCCGGCGCCGAGGCCCGGCCCGATCAGCGCGCCGCCGACATTGTGCTCCGTCAGCATGTCCGCGAAGGTCCGGGTGTCCCGATAGGGGCGCACGACCGCGCTTTCGACCGACACGCGATAGAGCGGCGCGGCCTGATGCGGGACGGCCAGCGTCACCATGCCCGCGCCGGCGCGCTGGGCCGCGCGCACCGCCATGCGGGCCGCGCCCAGCATCTCCCCGCCCCCGGCCGCGAGCAGGTGCCCGCGGCTGTATTTGTGCTGACCGGGCTCGGGCGTCGGGAAGGCGTCCAGCCACAGGGACGGGTCGTTGCGAGCCGTCTGGGGAGCGATCGCGTCCAGCACCGCCGGCGGCGTGCCGATGTCGCCCACCACCAGTTCGCCGCAGCAGCGACGCCCGGGCAGCAGGTAGTGGCCCGGCTTCGGCCGGAAGAAGGTGACGGTGACCGCCGCCTGCGGGCTGCGGGCGCCGGCCTGTGCGGCGAGGTCGGCGCCGCTGTCCCCGCTGACGCCGCTCGGCGTATCGACCGCGACCACGGGCCGCCCGCCGATCGCGGCCAGGGTTTCCGCCGCCGCATCGCGCGGCGGACCTTTGAGGCCCGCCCCGAACAGGGCGTCGACGACGACGGCGGCGCCCTCCAGCAGCGCGGGGGCGAGCGGCTCGACGTCGCCCGGCCAGCGCGACGCCGCCTCGGCGGCGTCGCCGCTCAACCGCTCGCGCTCGCCGAGCAGGCCGAGTCGCACCCGCCATCCGCGCTCCCGCAGAAGCCGGGCCGCCACGAAGCCGTCGCCGCCATTGTTGCCGGGGCCGCAGAGCACCGCGAGCGCGCCGCGTTCGAAACGCGCCTCGACGGCGTCGGCGACATAGGCCCCGGCCGCCTCCATCAATTCGACGCCCGACGCGCCGGCCGCGATCGCCAGCCGGTCCGCCTCGTACATCTCCGCCGTGGTCAGCAGCGCCGCATCGCGCCAGGCCTGTTCGTTCATCGCTTCGCTCAACGCCGCACCCAGTCGGGACGTCCCGACGACGGGACGGGCGCGCACCGGCGCGCCGCCGCGATCATCGCAAGCCCCGCCGTCCATTCCAAGCGCCGGCTTTGCGGCCCAGCTTCCCCTATTCGCCCCTTCGCAACCGATGCGGAAGCGGCCATAGTGGGCTCCCACCGATCCTGACGAGGCGAGGTTTCCGTCGATGGTCCGCCCGCCAACGCCGCCGGCCGCCGCGCTCGCCCTCGCCCTCCCCCTCGCCCTGCTGGCCGGCGGGTGCGAGGATCCGGGCCCGAAACTCACGCTGGTCTATATGAGCCCGCAGGGCAGCGAGCGGGTCCTGCTCGAGGCCGCCCGGTTCCAAGGCGGAATCCCGGTGCATGTGGACGGCGCCCCCGCCGGTTGGGGCGACGCCGATGGGTTGAGCGTGCAACTGGCCGCGCGCTTCGCCACCGCCCAGGCGCGGCCCGACTGGCGCATCGAGGGAGCCGGGCGCCCGCCGCGCGGTCCGGATGGGACCCGCATCGTCGTCAGCTTCGACCCGGAAACCGGCTTCAGCGGCGTCTCGATCTGCCAAGGGGAGGAGATCGGCGGGGAGGAGATCGGCGGGGAGGGGATCGGCTCCGAGACGGCGCCCGATCCGATGAGCTTCCGGCTCGTGATCTGCGACGGCGCGCGGCGTGCGGCGGAGGCGCTCGCCACCCTGCCGCGACCGGCCGGCCCCGAGACCGAGCCGTTCCGGCGCCTGTTCTCCGAGGCGGCTGCGGCGGTCGTCGAACGCGAGCAGGAGCGCAGGCGGTAGGCGGTAAGCTGGGCCGATCGTCAGTCCTGCATTTCGGTCAAGCGGACATATTCCTGCAGGACGTGTTGATGGTAGGGCTGCGGGCGCTGGTACTTGGCGGCCAGCCCGTTCTGGTCGATGCGCACGACGACGCCGCGGGCCGGGATCTCATGGCTCTCGCCATTCAGCACGATGCGGAAGCGGAAGCCGAACTGCTGCCGCTCGATCAGGTCGCCGTCGTAGGGGGACAGGCGGAACGCGACGGTCGAGAGATCGGCGACCGTATAGGTCTTGCTGTCGATCTGGACGCGCGCGCCGTGCCCCGGCGCGCGCTCATGCTCGCGCGGCTCTGCGCTCTTCTTGCTGGCGCCGCCGAACAATCCGCCGAACAGGCTCATCGCCCTTGCTCCCGTCGATCCATCGGAAACCCTGACCAAGCAAAATTCGCCCCGGACTGGACGTAGACTTCAAGCTGAATACTAGAGAAAAACATATAGTGTCGGTCAATTCAATTTCAAATAGCGGCTAGATTCGCGCGGCGCCGACACAGCCGAATACTCGGACACTCACTTCGGAGCGCGCGCGCCGCGCCCTCCCGGGGCGACGAAAGGCATTTCATGTCGACGCCATGCGCCCGTCACGCAGGAGTCACAGTGCGGGCGTAGCGTCGCGCGCATCGACCAACCGCCCGACCTTCGGGCCACTGGCGACGAGCGCTCCCGGCTGATGAGATTAAGCGTAGGCCGGGCGCGCATCGTCGCTTTTTTTTGTCCGCGCGACGCTTTGCGCCCCCGCAGCCCTGCGTTACAAGCAACCGCGATGCAGGAGCCCGACCCGCCGCCCCCGTCCCTCCCCACCGCTCGCCTCACCTGGACGGCGGACGGCGTCCCCGTCGCCTCGGACTTCGAAGACGGCTATTTCGACCGCGCCGATCCGCTGGGGGAGACGCGGCATGTCTTCCTCGACGGCTGCGGCCTGCCCTCCGTTTGGCGCGGGCGCGCGCGCTTCAGCGTTGGGGAGACCGGGTTCGGGACGGGCCTCAGCCTGCTGATGATCGCAGCCCTCTGGGCGGAAACCGCGGCCGAGCGCCCGGTCGGCGCGCGGCTCGACCTGCTGTCGGTCGAGGGTCGGCCGCTCAGCGCGGCCGATCTCGCCCGGGCGCACCGATGGCTGCCGCCGCGCCTCGCCCCGCTCGCCGAGCGCCTGCGCCGCCAGTGGCCGCCGCCGTATCGCGGCTTCCACCGGCTCGCCTTTCCGGAGATCGGCGTCCGCTTTACCCTCATCCTCGACGAGGTCGAGCCGGCGTTGGCGGCGGTCGATCCGGGCGCAGGGCCCGGCTTCGACGCCTGGTGCCTGGACGGTTTCGCGCCGGCGCACAATCCGGCCATGTGGACCGAGGCGGTGCTGGGCCATGTGGTGCGGTTGAGCGCGCCCGGCGCCCGGATCGCGAGCTTCACCGCCGCGGGCGCCGTCCGCCGACGGCTGGAAGCGTTGGGCGCGCAAGTCGACCGCCGGCCGGGCTTTGGGCGCAAGCGTCACTGCCTCGCCGCGCGTCTGCCAGCGGCGCACAGGCCGCAGCGCGCGGCGGACCGTCCCGACTGGGCGCCCCCCGCCTCCATTCACCCGCCGGGCGCGCCAATCGCGGTTCTCGGCGCCGGCGTCGCGGGCCGGTGGCTCGCGCGCCGGCTGGCGGAAGCCGGTCTGCAGGTCGCCCTGGTCGGACGGGACGCGGCGGATCATCCCCCCGCCGCCCTGATCGCCCCAAAGCTGGTCCGGGGAGCAGAGGCCTATGGGCGTCTGTCCGCGCTGGCCTACGTCGCCGCCGTGCGGGCGATGGACGCCCTGGAGAGCGATCGACCGGCCGGCGCCCCGGCGATCTGGCGCGCCCGCGGCGTGCTGGAGCCCGCGCCGGATGCGGAAACGCGCGCCCGGCTCGCCGCCTTGGCGGAGACCTTCGACTGGCCGGAGACGTGGCTGCGCCTGACGGCCGACGGTCTGCTGCATCCCCGGGCCGGCGTGATCGATCCCGACGCCCTGCATCGCCTTCTGTGGGAGCAAGCGGCGGCCGCCGGGGCGCGGCGCCTGTCCCGGGACGTCGCCCGGATCGAGCGGACGGGCGGCCTCTGGCGGCTCGTCGCCGCGGACGGCGGCGCGGCGCTCGAGACGCCGACGTTGATCGTCGCGGCGGGGGCGACCGGATTCGGCCTCCTGCCCGATGCGGCGCGCTGGAGCGCCGTCCAGCCGTCGGGCGGCCGGCTGTTCCGACCGGTGCTCGACCCCGGATCGGCGCCGGAGACCGCTCTGGCCTATGGCGGCTTCTTGACGGGAGCGCTGGACGAGCCTGCGGGGCCGGCGCGCGCGCTCCTGGGGGCCAGCGCGCGCCGGGCCGCGACACCGGCCGAGGCCCTGGCCGCGGAGGATGGACGCGCGGCGGAGAGCCTGGCGCGCTGTCTGCGCCGGCTTGAGCGCGTGCGGCCGGACCTGGCGGCCTCCCTCGCCGCCGGCCCGACGCCGGAAAGCTGGGTCGGCGTGCGGGCCGGGACGCCGGACCACCTGCCGCATTGCGGGCCGGCGCCCGATGCGGACGCCTATCGCGCCGCCTATCGCGCCCTGGCCCGGGGCGCGCGCGCCGCGGCCGATCCCCCCGGCGCGGTCGAGCGGCCCGGGCTCTTCGTCGTCGGGGCGCTGGGGGCCAGGGGCTATCAGCTCGCGCCGTTGCTGGCGGATGTTCTGACGGCCGAGCTGACGGGGGCGCCGCCGCCCGTGGCGGCCCGGGATCGCGCGGCCCTGCATCCGGCGCGGTTTCTCATGCGCGCCATGGCGCGGGAGCCGGCCTGATCCGCGCGGCTTGATCCGTCGGCGTCTTTCGCCATGTTGAGGACGGGGATCGGGTCCTCTGGAAGCCCCGGCGAACGGCCGGCGCGCCCCGATCGAACGAAGCTCTGCACCCATGACCGCCGCCAAGAGCCGACCCGCCGACGACGCCGCGCCCGCGCCTGCGTCCGCGTCCGCCGCGGGCCCGCAGGTCCGCGACGAGGAAGAGCGTCCCGACGCCGAAGCCGTGGTCGCCCTGGGCTGGGGCCGGGTTCTGTTCGGCGAGACGTTCGAGGATCCGGCCCGCCTCGCCGACGCGCTGCAGGCGGAGTTGGAGGGCGAGCGGGACATCGCGATCTATGTCGCCGACCCGCATCTGGTGCTGGCCGCCGCGCCGCAGGCGCTGTTCCTGGACCCGTCGCACACCTATCGCCTGCCGCTGGGCGGGGGATCGCACACGGCGTCCTCCCCCGACGCGCAGTCTTTCACGGTGCGCGCGCTGCGCACGAAACGCGAAGCGCAGGAGATGAACCGGCTCTACGCCGCCGCCGGCATGGCGCTGGCGCCGATCGAACGCCTGCTGGCGGCGCGCGACGGGGAGCGCGTCCTGCATCTTCTCGCGATTGATGCGGAGACCGGCGCCGTGCTGGGAACCGTCACGGGCCTCGACCATTATCCCTGCTTCAACGATCCGGCGCGCGGCGCCAGTCTCTGGAGCCTTGCGGTCGACCCGCATGCGCCTTTCCACGGCGTGGGCGAGGCGCTGATCCGGGCGCTTGCGGACCGTTTCACCGAACGTGGGGCGGCGCATCTCGACCTGTCGGTCATGGCGGACAACGAGCCGGCGATCGCGCTTTACGAGAAGCTGGGCTTCGAGCGGCTGCCCCTGTTCTCGGTCAAATGCCGGAACCATTTCAACGAGCCGCTCTATACGGCGCCGGAGCCGGCGCGGGAGCCGCTGCGCCAGGATGCGGAGGTGATCGTCCGCGAGGCCCGCCGACGCGGGGTGGCGGTCGAGATCGAGGATGCGGACAGCGGCCTCGTTCAACTCAGCCTCGGCGGCCGGACGATCTCCTGCGACGAATCGCTGACCGACCTGACCAGCGCCGTCGCCTTCCGCCGCTGCGACGAGCGCCGCCTGACCCTGGATCTCTTCCGGCGGGCCGGCCTGCCGGTCCCGGACCACCTGGAAGCGGGCGATCCCGACGAGGAAGCGGCGTTTCTGAAGCGGGCCGGCGCGGTCGTGGTGAAGCCGATGCGGCGCAGCGCCGTCGCCCCCGTCACGGTCGACGTGCGCGATCCGGACATCCTGCATGAGGCGGTGGCCGCCGCGGTGGACGCCGGCGGGCGCGTGTTGCTGGAGGAGCATGTGCCGGGCGACCATCTGCGCATTCTGGTGATCGAAAATCGCGTCGTCGCCGGCGCGCTGCGCCGCCCGGCCGAAATCGTCGGCGACGGACGCATGACGGCGCGCCAACTGGTCGAGTTGCAGAGCCGGCGCAAGGCGGCCGCCAGCGGCGGCGAGAGCCGCATTCCCTGGGACGCGGAGACGCGGGCCTGCCTGTTCGAGGCGGGCTACGCCCTGGACGGCCGGCCGGCCGCCGGCGAAGTGGTGCGGGTGCGGCGCACGCCGAGCCTGACCGAAGGCGGCTCGATCCAGGATGTCACCGCACTGCTGCACCACAGGCTGTGTGACGCCGCCGCGACGGCGGCCCGCACGGTCGGCGCGCCCGTCGTCGGGATCGACGTGATGGTGGACAACCCGACCGAGCCCGAGTTCGTCCTGATCGGCGCGGACCCGCAACCGAGCCTCGCCCACCACCAGCCGCAGCCGGCGGCGGAACGGTTCCTGGACATGCTGTTTCCGCAGACCGCGCGCCGGCGCGTCTGAGCCGTCGGAGCGTCGCGATGCCGATCCGGTTCACCCGCGCCCTGATGCGCGAGCCGCCGGCGACGGTAATGGAGGGCCTGCGCGCGATCGATCGCGGCGCGCCGGACCCCGACCGCCTGCGCGCGGAGCATGCAGCCTATGCCGCAGCCTTGCACGAGGCCGGGCTGACCGTGGAGATCCTGCCGCCGCTCGACACCCATCCGGACAGCCTTTTTCTTGAGGATCCGGCGCTGGCTTTCCCCGAGGGCGCGATCCTGCTGCGCCCAGGAGCGGCGAGCCGGTTCGGCGAGGCGGAGGCGCTGCGGCCCGAGTTGGAAAGCCGGTTCGAGCGCGTGATCGCGCTGCCGGGACCGGGAACCGTGGACGGCGGCGACGTGCTGACGCCGCCAAGCGAAGGGGGCGTCGAGCGGGTGTTGATCGGGCTTTCGGAGCGCACGGACGCCGCAGGCGCACAGGCGCTGGTGCAGGCGCTGGCGCACCTGGGCAAACGGGGCGACATCGTGCGCACGCCGCCCGGCGTGCTGCACTTCAAGTCGGAGTGCGCGCCGCTGCGGCCGGAGACGGTGCTGGCGACGGAGCGGCTCGCCGCCTCAGGCGTCTTCGACGGACTGCGGGTGATCCGCGTCCCGGAAGGCGAAGAGCCGGCGGCCAACACGCTTGCCGTCAACCACCTGACGCTGGCTCCCGCCGGCTATCCGGCGACGGCCGAATGTCTGGCCGCCGCCGGCTTCACCGTGCGGGAAGTGGCGGTCCGGGAGGTCGAGAAGCTCGACGCCGGCCTGTCCTGCCTGTCGCTGCGCTGGGACGCCGCCCCCCGTAGAGGCGGCCCCGTAGAGGCCGCTTAGGCGGCGCGGGGCGGGCCGCGGCGTCGGCCGCCTTGGCCGGCGCCGGGCTTGCCGCCAGCGGCGCCTTGGCCCGGGCCGCCCTTGCCGCGACCGCGATTGCGCCGGCCCTTGCCGCCGCCCGGCTTGCCCTCGCCCGTCGGCTTGCCGCCGCCGCGCTGCGGGCGCGGGTCGTTGGCCGGATCGACCAGCGGGCGCTTCAGCAGACGCTCGATGTCCGACAGCTTGGCGTACTCGTCCGGGCCGCAGAAGGTCACCGCGACGCCTTCGGCGCCCTTGCGGGCGGTGCGGCCGATGCGGTGGACATAGGCTTCCGGCTCCATCGGCACGTCGAAATTCACCACATGGCTGACGCCGTCGACGTCGATGCCGCGCGCGGCGATGTCGGTCGCGACCAGCACGCGGGCCTGACCGCGCTTGAAGCGGGCCAGCGCCTTCTCGCGCGCCGACTGGCTCTTGTTGCCGTGCAGGGCGTCGGACGGCACGCCGTCCTTCTCCAGCTGCTGGGCCAGCCGGTTGGCGCCGTGTTTGGTGCGGGTGAAGACGATGACGCGGCTCATGGCGTCGTCGTTCAGCATCTCGTTGAGGAGGCCGCGCTTGCGCGACCCCTCGACGAAGATCACCGACTGCTCGATCCGCTCGACCGGCACGGTCCCCGGCGTAACCTGGATGCGGATCGGCTCGTAGAGCATATCGGCCGCCAGCGCTTCGACCTCGCGGGTCATGGTGGCGGAGAAGAACTGGGTCAGCCGGTCCTCGCGGGTCTTGGCGACGATCTTCTTCACGTCGCGCACGAAGCCCATGTCGAGCATCCGGTCGGCCTCGTCGAGCACCAGATACTCGACGTCGTCGAGCGCCACGCAGCCCTGGTTCATCAGGTCGAGCAGGCGGCCCGGGCAGGCCGTCAACACGTCCAGGCCGCGGTTCAGCGCCTTCACCTGACCGTGCTGTCCGACGCCGCCGATCACGACGCCGGCGCGGATGTTCAGGAACTTCGCGAAGACGCGGATCGACTGGTCGATCTGCAGCGCCAACTCCCGCGTCGGCGCCAGGATCAGCGCGCGCGGACGGCGCGGCTGCGCCGTCTTCTTGTCGGCGCTCAGATGCTGCAGCATCGGCAGCGCGAAGGCCGCCGTCTTGCCGGTGCCGGTCTGGGCGACGCCGAGCATGTCGGAGCCTTCCAGCACGGCGGGGATCGCCTGCTGCTGAATCGGGGTCGGGATGGTGAACTGGGCGGCCTCGAGGGCCTTCAGGAGCGGCTCGGCCAGGCCGAGCGCGGAGAACGTCATATCAGTCAAAGTCGGTTTCCATCTTCATAGAACGCGGGATAGACCACCGCGGCCCCGCGCCCACTGGACGAACGGCGGCCGCGCACAAGCGGAACTCCGGCGTTTTTCGCCGTCATCCACGCGCACTTGGATGGAACGGAGGGGTTTCATAAGACGCGAAGCAACGGACGCTTCATCGAAAACTTCAAGAAAGCGCGTCGCGCGCTTGCTGTCGCGTTGCAGCGTAGATGCGCCTTTCGGCCCCCAAATGCAAGCAATATTATTTCACGCTCACGGCGCCCGCTCCCGCATCGTCGCCCGCTCCCGCATCGTCGCCCGTCAACTTCTTCGCCATCCTGAAACTGGTCAGCGCGACGCCGTTGCGCACCGGCGTCTGCCGGCGTTGGACCACGAAGCCCTGACGCGCGAAGAAGGGCCGCGCGGCGAGGCTCGCATCCGTCGTCAGGCGCATGCAGCCGGCCGCGCGCGCCGCCAGCTCGATCGCCGCGTAGAGCCGGTAGGCGACGCCTTCGCCCATCCGATCCGGCTGCACGAAGGCGAGGTCGATATGGCCGACGCCGCGTCGACCGATCTCAAGGCTCATGAAGCCGACCAGCGCCTCCGACGCGGGATCGAGCGCGACCAGCGTGGTCATCGCCGAGAGTCGGTCCGCCCACGCGTCCTCGGCCGGCGGCGCGGGCGCCCAGGCCGCCAACTGCCGAGCCGTGTAGTGTTCGGCCGCGCCGCGATGGACGGCCTCATGGAAGACCAGAGCTGCCGCCGCCGCATCGGACCGCCGGAAGGGCCGGATCGTCGGCGCCGGCCCGCGCGGCGGCCCGACCGGCGTCAAAGCCGGCCTTCCTCCACCCCGTGACAGGCCGCGGTGCGGCCGGGGCCGAGCACCAGGCGGGCCGGCGCCTCCGTCTTGCAGCGATCGTTCGCGTGCGGGCAGCGCGGGTGGAAGTGACAGCCGCTCGGCCGGTCGATCGGGTCGGGGATCTCGCCGACCACGCTCTCCGCCGTGCGGCCGAAGGCGTCGAGCCGCGGCGCGGCGTCGAGCAGCATGTGGGTGTAGGGGTGCCGCGGCGCCTCGTAGAGCTGCTCGCGCGGGGCGGTCTCCACCAGCCGGCCGAGATAGAGCACCCCGATGTCGTCCGCCATGTAGCGCACGACCGAGAGGTCGTGGCTGATCAAGAGATAGGTCAGGTTCAACTCGCGCTGCAGGTCGCGCATCAGATTCAGGACCTGGCTCTGCACCGAGACGTCGAGCGCGCTCGTCGGCTCGTCGCAGACGATGAATTCGGGCTTGGAGGCGAGCGCGCGGGCGATGCAGATGCGCTGGCGCTGACCGCCGGAGAATTCGTGCGGGTACTTGATCCCGTCGATCGCGGCGAGGCCCACCTGCTCCAGCAGCTCGCCGACGCGGGCGCGCACGGCCTTCGCGTCCTGCTCGAGCTGGAAGGCGCGAATCGGCTCGGCGATGATGTCGCCCACGCGCCAGCGCGGGTTCAGGCTGGCGTAGGGGTCCTGGAAGATCATCTGAATGCGCCGGCGCAGGGCCGTCTGGCCGGCGATGTCGCCGCTGCGGAACAGGTCGACGCCGTCGACCGTCACCGCACCCGAAGTCGGGCGCAGCAGGCCGACGATCATCCTGGCGATGGTGGACTTGCCCGAGCCGGATTCCCCGACCAGCGCGAAGGTCTTGCCGCGGCGGATGTCGAAGGTCACGTCCTCGGCGGCGGTCAGGAAGACGCGCTCCTCGCGCTCGATCACCCGGTTCAGCCAGGGCTTGGAGACGTCGAACACCCGGCCCAGCCCGCGGGCGCTGACCAGCACGTCGTCCGCGGCGGCCTGCGCCAGGTCCTCGGTCATCAGATCGCTCATGCGGCCCCCTCCCCGGCTTCCGCCGTCGCGATAGCCGCCGGATCGCTCCCGGCGCCGGCCAGCTCGGCGCGCGCAGCGGCGTGGCGGTCCCCCTCGGCCGGGTCGTAGAGCCAACAGGCGATCTGGCCGGCGCCGACCGGGATCGGATCCGGGCGCTCCTTGTCGCAGCGCTCGAAGCGCTTGGTGCAGCGCGGGTGGAAGGCGCAACCGTTCGGAATCGCGCGCAGGCCCGGCATCGAGCCCGGAATCTGATGCAGACGCCCGCCCTCGCCCAGCGTCGAGGGCGTCGATTTCATCAGCCCCACCGTATAGGGATGCTTCGGCCGCGAGAGCACGTCCGGCGTCGGGCCGATCTCGGCCAAGCGCCCCGCATAGAGCACGGCGACGCGGTCCGTCGCCTCCGCGATCACGCCCATGTCGTGGGTGATCAGCATCACAGCGGCCCCGCGCTCGCGACACAGCCGCTTCAGGAGCGCGATGATCTGCGCCTGGACGGAGACGTCGAGCGCGGTCGTCGGCTCGTCCGCGATGACGAGTTCCGGCTCCGCCGCCAGCGCCAGCGCGATCACGACCCGCTGACGCATGCCGCCCGAGAACTCGTGCGGATAGCTGTCGATGCGCCGCGCGGCGGCCGGAATGCCGACCTCGTCCAACGCGGCGATCGCGCGCTTGCGCGCTTCGGCCTCGCCGACGGACAGGTGCGTGCGGATCGTCTCGACCAACTGGTCGCCGATGCGCAGCAGCGGGTTGAGGCTGGTCAACGGGTCCTGGAAGACCATGCCGATCTTGCGCCCGCGCACGCGGCGCATCGCGTCCTCGCTCAACCGGTGGATCGGCTCGCCGTCGAGCAACACCTCGCCGGCGGCGATCCGGCCCGGCCGGTCGATCAGACCGACCACCGCCGAGCCCGTCATCGACTTGCCGGCGCCCGATTCGCCGACCACGCCCAGGATCTCGCCCCGGTGTATGTCGAAGCTGACATGATCGACCGGCCGCAGGAGCCCCCGGCGGGTCGGGAACTCCACGACCAGATCGCGGATCGAGAGGAGAGCCTGGTCCGACATGTCCCGCCCCCTCAGCGCAGTTTCGGATTGAGGACGTCGCGCAGCCAATCGCCCAGCAGATTGACCGACAACGCGAGCACGAGAAGCGTCATCGACGGGAACAGGATGATCCACCACTCGCCCGAGAACAGGAAATCCTGGCCGATGCGGATCAACGTGCCGAGCGAGGGCTGGGTCGGCGGCGCGCCGACGCCGAGGAAGCTCAAGGTCGCCTCCGCGATGATCGCGAGCGCAAGCCCGATGGTCGCGATCACCAGCACCGGCCCCATGACGTTGGGCAGCACATGGCGCAGCATGATCGGCCCCCTGCCGAGCCCGATCAGGCGGGCCGCCTGGACGTATTCCTTCTCGCGCTCGACCAGCGTCGCGCCGCGCACGGTGCGGGCGAACTGCACCCATTCCGACAGGCCGATCGAGACGATCAGGATGTAGATCGCCGCCTCGTCGCGCATGTCGACCGGCACCAGTCCCCGCGCGACGCCGTAGATCAGCATCGCGATCAGGATCGAGGGGAAGGTGAGCTGGATGTCCGCGATGCGCATGATCAGCGTGTCGATCCAGCCGCCGAAGAAACCGGCGACGAGGCCCAGCGTCACCCCCAGCACGCCCGCGAACAGCACCGAAACGATGCCGACGATCAGCGAGATGCGCAGCCCGTAGAGGATCGCGGAGAACAGGTCGCGGCCCTGGTCGTCGGTCCCCAGCAGATAGAAATTGCCGGTGAACTGGTTCTCCGCGAAGGGCGCGGTGAAGCCGTCCATCAGATTGAGCTGCGCCGGGTCGTGCGGGTTCTGCGGCGCGATCCAGGGACCTACCAGCGCCCCCAGCATCAGCAGGACCACCAGCGTGAAGGCGACGATGGTGACCGGCGAGCGCTTGAAGGAATAGTAGATGTCCGAATCGAGGAACCGGGCCCACTTATCCTTCAGCCAGCCGGGCTCCGCCGCGATTTCCGGCGTCTGGGCGGCCTGCTCGCGTGCGCTGTCGCTCATGGCCTCAGGCCCCCTTGCCCGGACTGTCGAACCGCACCCGCGGATCGATCGCGAAATAGAGCAGATCGACGATCAGGTTGATGGTGACGAAGACCGCGCCGACCAGCAGCAGGTAGGCGGCCATCACCGGGATATCGACGAAGGAGATCGCGTTGATGAACAGAAGCCCCACCCCCGGCCACTGGAACACCGTCTCGGTGATGATGGCGAAGGCGATGATCGAGCCGAGCTGAAGGCCGGTCACGGTGATCACGGGCACCAGCGTGTTCTTGAGCGCGTGGGTGAAGTAGATCGCCTGCCGGCGCAACCCGCGCGCGCGCGCGAAGCGGATATAGTCGGTGCGCAGCACCTCCAGCATCTCCGAGCGCACCAGCCGCATGATCAGCGTCATCTGATAGAGCCCCAGCGTGATCGCCGGAAGGATCAAGGATTTCAGCCCGGAAACCGTGAAGAGCACGGATTCCCAGAAACCGAACAGCGTCACCGTCTCCCCGCGTCCGAAGGACGGCAGCCAGCCGAACTCCACCGCGAAGATCCAAATCAGAAGGATGCCGATCAGGAAAGTCGGCAGCGACACCCCGATCAGCGAGCTCGACATGATCACATTGGCGAGGAAGCCGTCGCGCCGGATGCCCGTATAGACGCCGAGCATCACCCCGAAGGCGAGCGCGAAAAGCGCCGAGACCATCGCCAGCTCCAAGGTCGCCGGAAGCCGTTCGACGATCAGTTCAGAGACCGGCCGGCCGAGCCGATAGGAAATCCCGAACTCCCCCTGCAGCGCGCCGCCGACGAAACGCAGATACTGAATCGGAATCGGATCGTTGAGCCCGAGCCGTTCGATCAGCGCCGCCCGGTCGGCCACGGTCGCCTCCTGGCCGAGCATGTTCTCGACCGGATCGCCCATGAAGCGGAAGATCGCGAACGCGACCAGACCGACCGTGAAGAGCACGATCACCGCCTGTCCGACGCGTCTGATGATGAATGCCAACATGACGGGCGCGGTCCCTAATCCCCCGAAGCCAATTATGTCAACAATATTGACATAATTGGGTCCGGAGCCCCGATGGGCGGCCCTCTTCCGTCGGCTGTCGCAAGCGTCGGCGCGGCCCCACGCGCCGGGGAAAAGCGGCGCCGGGGCGGCCGCTCGCTCTCGAGCGCCCGCCCCGGCCCCAACCGATCCCGGATCAGTTCATGGTCAGGAACTTGAAGTGCGGCTGGTCTTCCGGCTGCACGTCGAAATTGATCCCGTCCTGCATGCCCCAGTTCAGCACCTGGTGGTGCACCGGCAGGTAGACCTGATCCTCCTGCACCTGGGCCCAGATCTCGGCGATGGTCGCGTTGCGCTTCTCGAGATTGGTCTCGGACGCGAGCGAGACGATCTTGGAGTCGAGCTCCGGGTTGGAGTAGCGGGCGCCGTTCCAGCTGCCCAGCTCGTCCGTCTTGGTGTGAACCAGGAAGTTGAAGATGTACTCGCTGTCGAAGGTCGGCACGCCCCAGCCCAGCATGTAGAAGTCGGTCTCCCACTTGTTGATCAGCGGGAAGTGCTGCGCCTTCGGCAGGGCGTCGAGGGCCACGTCGATGCCGATCTGGCCCATCATGCCGACGACGGCCTGACAGATCGCCTCGTCGTTGATGTAGCGGTCGTTCGGGCAGTTCAGCGTCACCGAGAAGCCGTCGCCGTAGCCGGCTTCGGCCATCAGGGCCTTGGCGGCCTCGATGTCGTGCGCCGGATAGGTGTCGAGCTCTTCGGTCCAGCCGTTCACGAACGGAGGCATGATGACGCCCGCCGGGATCGACTGGTCGCGCATCACCACCTGTTTGATGGCCGGCCGGTTGATCGCCATGTTCATGGCCCGGCGCACGCGAACGTCCGCGAAGGGGTTCGCGCCTTCGACATTGTCGGACGGGATGTCGTCGTCGCCGACATTCAGGCCGAAGAAGATCACGCGGTTCTGCGGCGCGGTCACCACCTTCAGGCCGTCCTGCTGGTCGACGCGGCCGAGATCCTGCACCGGCACGTCCTGGATGAAGTCCACCTCGCCCGACAGCAGGGCGGCCACGCGGGTCGCCGCCGACTGGATCGGGGTGTAGACGATCTCGGTCACCTCGAGCGGGAACTCGCCCTTGCCCCAATAGTTCGGGTTGGCCTGCAGCACGGTGCGCTCGTCCGGCGTGCGGCTGACCAGCATGTAGGCGCCGGTCCCGTTGGTGTTGCGCACCGCGTAGTTCTCGCCGCCGTTGGCGATGTCCTGCGGCTCCACCGCGTCGTTCTCGGTGGTCCAGCCCTCATCCATCATGAACAGGTTGGTGAGGTTGTTGGGGAGCAGCGGGTTCGGACCGTTGGTGACGAAATCGACCGTGTAGTCGTCGACCTTCTTCACCTCGGCGACCGAGTTCAGGAGCTCCTTCATGGCCGAGGTCGGCTTCTTCGCGCGGTTGATCGAGAAGACGACGTCGTCCGCGGTGAAGGCCTCGCCGCCGTGGAAGGTGACGCCCTCGCGCAGTTGGAAGCGCCAGACCGTCGGATCCTCGGTCGGGGCCCAGCTGGTCGCCAGCGCCGGGATGATCTTGCCCTCCATGTCGCGCTGCAGGAGCGGCTCGTACATCTGATGCGCCAACGTGTGCGTCGGGCCCTCGTTCTGCGCATGCGGGTCGAGCGTCAGCGAATCGCCGGCGCGCGCCCAGCGCAAGGTCTCCGCCTCGGCCGGGCTCGCGCTCGCCAGCCCCCATGCGGAGACGGCGACGCCGGCCGACAACGCGATAGCCAGAGTCTTGTTCATGTCTTTACCTTTCCCTGGAATAACAGTGCCTTGTGTTTTTCTTTTGATGTCCCTGCTCCGCCCGTGGGACGGGCGAACGGCCCGGACCGCTGCCGGTTGCGTCCGGTCTCGCCGAGCCTCGGTTGACGCGCATTAAAGCGGAGATGACCCTATGTCGTCACTCACTTATTTGCGAGCGCGTCGCGCTCAGCGTTTGGGGGGAATGGGCCGATGAGGGGCTATCGACGATTTCACGCCGCCGCGCTGGGCGCGGCGCTGCTCTTGGCCGGCTGCGCAGGGCTCGCGACGACCTCGGACCGACTGGCTACGGGGTCGCCCGCTCCGGCCGCGGCGGGCGGCGCGCTGTCGGTGCTCGACGTCGCGACCATGCTGCAGGACGGCTGGCGCATCCAGCCCGTGCGCGGGCTCACGGATTTCCGGATCGCGGTGGTGGACGGCGCGCTGGCGGTGACCGCGACCGGGCGCGGCGGGGCCTCCGGCCTGATCCGCCCGCTCGAGGCGGACCCCAAGCGCTGCCGCCGCCTGCGCTGGACCTGGCGCGTCGATGCGATCCAGCAGGGCGCGGACCTTGCGACCCGCGCAGGCGACGACGTGGCGGCCAGCGTCTTCGTGCTGTTCGGCGACCCGGGCGCGCTCGGCCCGGTCGAGCCCGTGCCGACATTGAAGTACGTCTGGGTCGGCGGCGACCATGCGCCGGGGGCCATCCAGCCCAACCCCTATATGCCGGACCATGTGGTGAATGTCGTCGCCGCAACCCGCGACGCGCCGCTCGGCCAATGGCGGACGCAGACGCGCGACCTCTACGCCGACTACGAGACCGCCTTCGGCGACCCGCCCGAGGATTGGATCGAAGCGGTCGCAATCTTCACCGACAACGACCAGACGGGCGAACCCGTCACCGCGCACTACCGCGACATCGCGCTGATCTGTTCGGAGACCTGAGGAGAAGAATGGGGTGGCTGACCGGATTTGAACCGGCGACCTCCTGGACCACAACCAGGCGCTCTAACCAACTGAGCTACAGCCACCATAGCCGAGGAGCCGGGCGCTTCCAAGGCGCGCCCCGCGCGGGCGACCCGGCTTCTACGCCCTTCGCCCGTCGCCGTCAAGCAGCGGCCGGGGCGTCGCCCGGGACGCCCGCGCTTTCCCCGCCCCGCCCTTGCGGCGCGCCCGGCTTGCCCGAGCGCCGGCGGCGTCCTAGGAAGGCGCGTCGCATCGGAACAGGACCCGCGCCATGCTGAAGACCGCCGCGAACCTCGCCAATCTCGGCACCGAAACCGCCTTCGACGTGCTGGCCCGCGCCGCCCGCCTGGACGCGGCCCGGCGCGAGGCCGGCCAACCGCCCGTCATCAATCTGGGGATCGGCCAGCCGGATTTCGCAACGCCGGAGCATATCGTGGAGGCGGCGGTGAAGGCGCTGCGCGACGGGCGCCACGGCTACACGCCGGCGCAGGGGATTCCTGAGCTTCGCGAGGCGGTCTGCGCCGACCTGCACCGCCGCCACGGCGTCGCGGTCGATCCGGGGCGGGTTGTGGTCGTCCCCGGCGGCAAGCCGACCATGTTCTTCGCCATCTTGATGTTCGGCGAGCCGGGGGCGGAGATCCTCTATCCGGATCCCGGCTTTCCGATCTACCGCTCCATGATCGAATACACGGGCGCGACCGCCGTCCCCCTGCCTCTGACCGAGGAGAACGGCTTCGCCTTCCGCGCCGAGGACGTCGCGGCGCGGCTGACGGAGCGCACCCGCCTCGTCATCGTCAACAGCCCCGCCAACCCGACCGGCGGCGTCGTCCCGCCGGAGGAGATGGACGCGCTCGCCGCCCTCCTGGCCGGGCGCCCGGACGTCGCGGTGCTGAGCGACGAGATCTACTCCACCATGCTCTATGACGGCCGGCCGCACCGATCGATCCTGCAGTATCCGGAGCTCGCCGGGCAGGCGATCATGCTGGACGGCTGGTCGAAGCGCTATGCGATGACCGGCTGGCGGCTCGGCTACGCGGTCTGGCCGGAGGCGCTGGTGGAGCCGGTGGTGCGGCTGTGCGTCAACGATCATTCCTGCGTCAACGCGCCGACCCAATATGCCGGGATCGCCGCGCTGGAGGGGCCGCAGGACGCCGCCGACGCGATGGTCGCCGCCTTCGACGCGCGCCGGCGGCTGGTGGTGGAGCGGCTGAACGCGCTGCCCGGCGTGCGCTGCGTCGAGCCCGGCGGCGCCTTCTACGCCTTCCCCAATATCGAAGCGACCGGCCTCACCGCCAGGCAGGCCCAGGACCGCTTCCTTGAGGAGGCCGGCGTCGCGACCATCTCCGGGACCAGCTTCGGCCGGTGCGGCGAAGGCTATCTGCGCTTCTCCTACGCCAATTCGAGCGAAAACATCGAAGAGGCGGTGGCGCGGATCGCCGCACTGATCGGCTGACGCGCGGGGCGAAGCCGGACCTGTTCACTCCGCCAGGCGCTCGCCCAGCGCCGCTTCGATGCGCGCCACGGCCGGATCGATCTCCCGCCGGCGCAGGTCCGACGCGCGCACGGAGTGCGCCGAGACCGCGCTGCTGCGCCACTCGTAAAGGAACACGATCAGGCTGTCCCCGACCAGCCGGAAGCGCGCGAGCATATAGGCGTTGAGATCGTCGCGCCGGTCCTCGCTCGCGATCGGATCGAAGCCGTCGCAGAGGATCTCCATCGCCGCCTCCTCGCGCCCGCTCGACGAGAGCGGGGCCGCTTCGAAGCGATGGCAGTCGCGCCGGGCGCGCGCTTCGAACCCTTCGGCGACCTCGCTCAGATACTCCGCGCGCGCGAGCCCGACGAGCCCGCCGATCGGCGCCCTCGCCACGCGAATGCGGCGCAGCGCGCCGTCCGAGCCGTCCGCCTCGGCCTCAAAGAGGGCGCTCAGCCGCTCGCCCCGCTCGACGACCTCCGTCTGTGCGAACTCGGTAGCCGACGGAAGATCGTTGCGGATCGGAGGCTCGGCGGGCGCCGGACCGGCGAAAGCGAGCGCCGCCGCGAGCGCAAGCGCGACCGCCCACACGCTCCGACGCATCGCCCTAGCCCGCCTTGCGATAGACGTAGAGCCGTGCGGTCAGATGACCCTCGGTTTCGGAATAGGGCATGGCGTAGATGGGCTCGGACGCCTCGATCGGCGCCCAACGACCCGCCGCCTCCAGATCGTCGGCCAACGCCTGGAAGCCGCCCTCCTCCCAGGCCAGGCGACTGACCGAGAAGATCAGGAGACCGCCCGGCTTCACCGCGGCCAGCATGCCGAGGAAGGCTTCCGGCGGCGCATGGCCGGGCGTCAGCACGCCGAAACTGACGCAGGCGTCGAGGCTCTCGGGCTTCACGCCCTCGATCGTCTCGCCCAGCGCCCCGTGGATCAGACGCCGGTAGCACTGTTTGGCGCGCGCGACGTCCAGCATCCCCTCCGACAGATCGAGCCCGATCACATCGCGATAGCCCACGGCGGCCAACGCCTCCCCGACGAGCCCCGTGCCGCAGCCGCCGTCGAGGATCACGGCGTCGGTCGCCAGGTGGCGCGCGACAAGAGCGGCCGCAACCGGCGGATAACGGTAGCCGGCCGCCATCAGATCGCGCTCGTACTCCACGGCCCAGCGGTCGTAATGCGTCTCGACCTCGTCAGCGTCGCGCGCCCCATAGACCTTGTCGAGCCAGGGATCGATCGTCGCGCTCATCGCCTCCTCCTTTTCGGCGTCCGTCCTCTCGCGCGCCGCCCAGCGGCTGGGCCGCTGCAAAGGCGCTCGCGCGAAGCCTAGTGAGCCGGACACTGCCTGGCAAATCGAGGTCCGTGTGATGAAATTTTCGGCGCCTGCCTAATTATTGGGCCAAGCATCCCTTCTTTGAGTGCCCGTAAATCCTCTACCCCTCTGTTTCTGTTGACTTCTCCAGCCGGACGAAAGCTGGCACGCCCCCTGCTATGGGAAGCGAGAGCCGACCCGATCCCGCCGCGACAAGCGGCCGGCGCGGGTCGGCTCGGTCACAGCCGCAAGGAGGCGGGGTCAACCCGCCCCCCGGCGCGCAGGTTCGAGGAGACCCCTGATCCGATGAAGAAGATCGAAGCCGTCATCAAGCCCTTCAAGCTGGATGAGGTGAAGGAGGCGCTGCACGAGGTGGGCATCCAAGGAATCACCGTGACCGAGGCCAAGGGCTTCGGCCGCCAGAAGGGACATACGGAGCTGTATCGCGGGGCCGAATACGTCGTCGACTTCCTGCCGAAGGTGAAGCTGGAAATCGTCGTCGAGGACAGTCTCGCGGAACGCGCGGTGGAGGCGATCCAAAACGCCGCCAAGACGGGCCGCATCGGAGACGGAAAGATCTTCGTCTCCAGCATCGAGGAAGTGATCCGCATCCGCACCGGAGAGACCGGCGCCGAAGCGATCTGATCCGACGCCCCGCCCCGCGCACGGGCGAAGACGGCGGCCGAGAGCCGCACAACCGGTTAACGCTAATAGGGAATGAGGACCATGTCCGACGCGACCAAAAAAGTTATGGATATGATCAAGGAAAACGACGTGCAGTACGTCGATTTCCGCTTCACGGACCCGCGCGGCAAGTGGCAGCACACCGCGCAGCACGTCTCCACCATCGACGACGACGTCTTCAAGGACGGCATCATGTTCGACGGCTCCTCGATCGCCGGCTGGAAGGCGATCAACGAGTCGGACATGATCCTGATGCCGGATCCTGAGACGGCGGTCATGGACCCCTTCTCGGCCCAGCCGCTGCTGGTCCTCTTCTGCGACATTCTGGAGCCGTCCACCGGTCAGCCCTACGACCGCGACCCGCGCTCGACGGCGAAGAAGGCGCTGGCCTACATGGCGAGCGTGGGCGTCGGCGACACGGCGTTCTTCGGCCCCGAGGCCGAGTTCTTCGTGTTCGACGACGTGCGCTGGTCGACGGACATGAACTTCATGGCCTACCGCATCGACAGCGAGGAAGGCCCCTACAACTCGGCTTCCGAGTTCGAGGAGGGCAACCTCGGCCACCGTCCGGCGGTGAAGGGCGGCTACTTCCCGGTCCCGCCGGTCGACTCCGGCCAGGACATGCGCGCCGAGATGGTCACCACGATGATCCAGATGGGCCTCGCGATGGAGAAGCACCACCACGAGGTGGCGCCGTCGCAGCATGAGCTCGGCATCAAGTTCGACACCCTGGTGCGCACCGCCGACAACATGCAGATCTACAAGTACGTGGTGCATCAGGTGGCGGCCGCCTACGGCAAGTCCGCGACCTTCATGCCGAAGCCGGTCGTGGGCGACAACGGCTCGGGCATGCACACGCACCAGTCGATCTGGAAGGACGGCAAGAACATGTTCGCCGGGTCCGGCTACGCCGACCTGTCGGAGACCTGCCTCCACTACATCGGCGGCATCATCAAGCACGCCAAGGCGCTCAACGCCTTCACCAACCCCTCGACCAACAGCTACAAGCGGCTGATCCCGGGCTTCGAGGCGCCGGTTCTGCTGGCCTACTCGGCGCGCAACCGCTCGGCCTCGATCCGCATCCCCTATGTCGCGAGCCCGAACGGCAAGCGGCTGGAGGCGCGCTTCCCGGACGCCACGGCTAATCCCTACCTCGCCTACACCGCGATGCTGATGGCCGGCCTGGACGGCATCCAGAACAAGATCGATCCGGGCGAAGCCATGGACAAGGATCTGTACGACCTGCCGCCGGAGGAGCTGAAGGACATCCCGACCGTCTGCGGTTCGCTGCGCGAGGCGCTCGAGGCGCTCGACGCCGATCGCGACTTCCTGAAGAAGGGCGACGTCTTCACCGACGATCAGATCGACGGCTATCTCGACCTGAAGTGGGAGGAGGTGTTCGCGCTCGAGCACACCACCCACCCGATCGAGTTCTCGCTGTACTACTCGGCCTGATCCGGCCGAAAGCGATCCCGAGGGGAGCCGGGGCCGACGCGTCCGACAGGAGCGCCGGCCCCGGAACTCGGCGAAACGGCCCCGCCGGCGCACAGCCGGCGGGGCCGTCGCATGTCCAGGGCCCTGAGACCCGATCAGCCGAAGGCGGCGGCCGGGTCCGTGTTGGCGCCGCAGAGCAGCACGCCGACGCGCTCGCCGGGTCCCGGCCGATAGGCGCCCGACAGGAGCGCGGCGAAGGCGGTCGCGCCGCCCGGCTCCACGATCTGGCGCAGATGCTCCCACAGCCAACGCTGTGCGTCGCGCACGGCGGCGTCGGACACCAACAGGCTGTCCGCGGCGAAGGCCTGCGTCGCGGCGAAGGCGTGGGCGCCGACGACCCGCGCGCCCAACGAATCGGCGGCCAGCCCCGAGACCTCCACCGCGGTCGGCCGGCCCGCCGCGCGCGCCGCGTGCAAGGCGGGCGCGCCCTCTGTCTCGACCGCCACGAGCCTGCGCGCGCCGCGCAGCCAGCAGGCGATCCCGCCGATCAGGCCGCCGCCGCCGACCGCGATCAGAAGCGTGTCGAGGTCCGGGTTCTGGGCCTCCCATTCGCGCGCCAGCGTTCCCTGCCCGGCCAGGATCTCCGGCTGATCGTAGGCGTGCAGCAGACGCGCCCCGGTCTCCGCGCGGCGGGCCTCGCACGCCTGCAGCGCCTCGGCGAAATCCCGCCCCCCGACATGCAGCGTCGCGCCGTAGGCCTTCAGCCGCGCGAGCTTTGCCGGACTGGAGATCTCGGGCACGAAGATCTCCGCGCGCACGCCGAGCGCGCGCGCCGCATAGGCGACGGCCGCGCCGTGATTGCCGCCCGACGCCGCAACGACGCCGGCCGCGGGAACCGGCCCGGCGAGCAGCGCATTGAAGGCACCGCGCGCCTTGAAGGACCCGCTGTGCTGCAGATGCTCGAGCTTCAGCGCGACGGGCGCGTCGAGCCCGAGGTCCGACGGCAGCTCGCCGGGCGCCAGGTCGATGACCGGCGTGCGACGGATATGCGGCGCGATGCGATCCGCCGCCGCGTCGATTGCGGCGCGGCTCGGCAGGGTCTCGTCGGTCACGGGGGGGCGTCCTTCTCGTCTCGCGCATCGGCCCTGCAGGCCGGTCAGGGTCACTGCGTGATACTCGGCTCGCAGCATGCTTGCAACAGAGGATCGGCCCGGCGTATACCGCAGCGCATCAGGTAGGAACCGTCGCCGCACGAGACCCCATGTCCACCGACAAGCCCTTCTTCCTCGCCCCCTACTTCGAGCCTCTGGAGGGACCGCAGTCTGAGGGCGCGCAGGCGCTGTTCGCCTATTGGCGCGGCCTCGCGGAGCCGCCGGCGCTGCCGCGACGCGGGCAGATCGAGATGCAGGCGCTGACCGAACTCGGCTGCGTCGACAGCATCTTCATTCTGGAGCCGTCCGAGGACGGCGACGATTGGCGGTATCGGCTGCTCGGCACCCGCATCGTCTCGATCTACGGCGCGGAGGTCACGAACGTCCCCTTCCGACAGCACATGACGCCGGATGAGGCCGAGGCCGCGATCCGCCTGTCCAATCAGGTGCGCGACAGCCGCGAGCCCCTCTTCCTCAAGGCGCGCTTCGTCTCAGGCGATCATATGGTGCCGATCGAGACCATGTCGTTGCCGATCCTCGGCCGCGGCGACGAGGTCTGGCTGTTCGGCGCGACCTTTTTCAAACCCCGCTGAACCGGGCGCCGACAGGCGCAGCCCTCCCGAAGCCACGCAGCGCCGAATCGTCCTGGACAAGACTGTACAGAATTATTACCGTCTCACCCCGAAGGCTCGCCCTCCGGCGGCCTGCGCCCGCCCTTCAAGGAGTCGTCCGCCATGTCCGACCGCTTCGACGCGATCATCATCGGCGCCGGGATCATCGGCGCCGCCGTGGGCCTTGAGTTGAGCCGCAAGGGGTGGAAGACCCTGAATATCGACAAGCTGCCGGCCGCCGGCTACGGCTCGACCTCGGCCTCCTGCGCGATCATCCGAACGCATTATTCGACGCTCGACGGCACGGCCTTCGCCTATGAAGGCTATTTCTACTGGAAGGACTGGGCCGACTATCTCGGCGTCGAGGACGAGCGCGGCCTCGCGGCCTTCCACGATCGCGGCTGTCTTGTGATGAAGACCGCCGCGAACGGCTATCTCGAGAAGTTGCTGGAACACCAGCGCGCCGTCGGAATCCCGTTCGAGGAGTGGGACGCCGAGACCATTGCGGCGAAGCTGCCGCATATGGACCTCAACAGCTACGCCCCGCCCAAGCGGCCGGAGGACGCCGGCTTCGGGGAGCCGACGGGCGGCCCGCTGCGCGGCGGCGTGTTCTTCCCCTGCGCCGGCTACATCTCCGATCCGCAACTGGCGACGCACAATATCCAGCGCGCCGCGGAAGCCGCCGGCGGCGCCTTCCGCTTCAACGCGGAGGTGGTCGAAATCCGAAAGGACGCCGAAGGCCGCGTCGCCGGCGTGACGCTGCAGGACGGAAGCGCGATCGACGCCCCGGTGGTGGTCAATGTCGCCGGCCCGCACTCCGCCAAGATCAACGCGATGGCCGGCGCGACCGCCGACATGAATATCGGGACCAAGGCGCTGAAGCAGGAGGTCGTGCACGTCCCCATGCCGGTCGAAGGATGGGAGACGTCAGGGATCGTCACCTCCGACAGCGACATCGCCTGCTACACCCGGCCCGAGACCGGCAACTACCTGCTGATCGGCAGCGAGGACCCGGAATGCGACCCGCGCGAGTTCGTCGATCCCGACGAGTACGACGAGAATTTCAGCGAGCAGTGGCGCATCCAGGCCCTGCGCACGGCCCAACGCATCCCGAGCCTCGGCATCCCCAGCCAGATGCGCGGCGTGGTCTCGCTCTACGACGCGTCGGACGACTGGATTCCGATCTACGACAAGAGTTGCGTGCCGGGCTTCTACATGGCCTGCGGCTCCAGCGGCAATCAGTTCAAGAACGCCCCGCCCGCCGGCAAGATGATGGCGGAGTTGATCGACGCCGTCGAAGGCGGACGCGATCACGATTCCGACCCGCTGCAATGGTCCATGGACTACACCGGCCGGACCATCGACGTCGGCTTCTATAGCCGCCGGCGCACGATCAACCCGGAAAGCAGTTTTTCCGTCTTGGGCTGAGGCGCGCTACACTGCCGGCACAACGAGCCGCCGGCGCGACCCGGCGGCCGGTGCGGGAGGTGCTGCGATGGCGAGCGACAATCCGGCGTTCCGGTCCGGCTTCTGGACGGGATTCCCCTTCGTCGAGGAGGTGCGCAGGCTCCCCGGCGATCAGCCCTGGCTCTGGCTCGCCGCCGGCTGGCGGGACCTGAAGGCGGCGCCCTTCATCAGCCTGTTCTTCGGCGCGTTGCTGGCGGGGTTGAGCGTCTTCCTGACGCTCGGCCTCTATCTGATGGGCGAGACCTGGGCGATCGCGCCGGCCTTGGGCGGTTTTCTGCTCGTCGGGCCGATCCTGTCGGTCGGCATGTACGCCAAATCGCGGGAGTTGGAGGCCGGCCGGCGGCCGCGCTTCTGGGACGTCCTGCTCTCCTGGCGGCGCAACCCGCTGCACATCTTCGGCGGCGGCGTGGCGCTGATGTTCTATTTCATGATCTGGATGCGCGGGGCGGCGTTGATCTTCGCGATCTTCTTCCCCTTCCGCTCCGCCTCGATCCAGAGCCTCCTGAACCAGACGCTGTTCACGCCGGAAGGCTGGGCCTTCCTGATCGTCGGGACCGTCGTCGGCGCCCTGTTCGCGCTGATCGCCTTCCTGTTCGCCGCCTTCTCGCTGCAGGTCATGCTGGATCGTCGGATCGACGTCTTTCAGGGGGCGATGGCCTCCTTCGTCGCCGTGCTGGGGAACTTCCGCACCATGATGATCTGGGCCGGGCTGATCGTCATCCTGACGGGCGCGGGGATCGCGACGGGCTTCGTGGGCTTCATCGTCATCCTGCCGCTCATCGGCCACGCCAGTTGGCACGCCTACCGGGCGGTGCTGTCGGGGGCGGATGCACAGAGCTGAGGCGCTCTTTACCGAGCGTCATGCATGGTGCAGGGACCGCGCGCGGGCACGCTCGGCGACCGACGGCGGTCATCCCGGCCGAAGCGGAGCGGAGAGCCGGGAGCCAGGGCGGGTCGCGAAGACCTGAGCCCGTCGCTCCTGGGTCCCGGATCGGCCTCGCGGCCGTCCCGGGACGACGGAGAATCCCGACGACCGGGGCCCCGACAGGAAAATCGGGGCCGATAGGTTTTTCGAGGGCCCGCTCAGCCTTTGCTCGCGGGCGCCCTCACCCCGCCCGGGCCAACCGCTCCAGCGCCTGCGCGAGCTTGGCGCGCTGGGCCTGCTCGTCGGCGAGGCGCTCGCGGTTCTCGGCGACCACGGCCTCGGGCGCCTTGGCGAGGAAGCTCTCATTGCCGAGCTTCTTTTCGATCTTCGCGATCTCGCCGTCGAGCTTGGCGATCTCCTTCTCCAGCCGCTTGCGTTCGGCCGCGAGGTCGATCACGTCAGCCAGCGGGATGGCGAGCGTCGCCTCGTCGAGCACGAGCTGGGCCGAGCCCTTGGGCGGCTCGTCCGCGTGATCGACGCCCTCGATCCGAGCGAGCCGGCCGATCAGCGCGTCATGGCGCGCAAGCCAGCCCTTCGCCTCCTCGCCCATGCCGACCGCGACGAGCTGCACCTTGGCGCCGGGCGGCACGTTCATCTCCGCGCGCACCGAGCGCACCGCCGAGATCAGACGGACCACCCAGCCGATCTCCCGGTCGGCGGCCGCGTCGACCGGCGCCTCGTCCGCCTCCGGCCACCGCGCCCGCATCAGCGGGTCGGCCCCGGCGCCGTCGGCGCCCTTCAGATGATCCCACAGTTCCGCCGTGATGAAGGGCGCGACCGGGTGCATGAGGCGCAGCGTGCGCTCCAGCACGAAGGCGGCGGTCGCCCGCGCCTCCGCCGCCGCGTCCGCGTCGTCGCCGGCGAAGAGCGGCTTCGCGAACTCCAGATACCAGTCGCAGAAGGTGCGCCAAACGAACTGATAGACCGCGCCGGCCGCATCGTTGAAGCGATAGCTCTCGAGCGCCGCCGTCACCGCCTCGCGGGTGCGGCCCAACTCGCCCAGGATCCAGCGGTTCAGCGTCTGGGAGGCCCGCCGCGGATCGAAGGACGGGTCCAGGCGGCAGTCGTTCATCTCGCAGAAGCGCGCCGCGTTCCACAGCTTGGTCATGAAGTTGCGGTAGCCCTCGACCCGCTCCTCGGAGAGCTTGATGTCGCGGCCGGCCGCGGCCAGCGCCGTCAGCGTGAAGCGCAGGCTGTCCGCGCCGAACTTGTCCATCAGGTCGAGCGGGTCGATGACGTTGCCCTTCGACTTGGACATCTTCTGGCCCTTCTCGTCCCGCACCAGCGCGTGGACATAGACCGTGTGGAAGGGCTCCTCCTCCATGAAATGGTCGCCCATCATCATCATGCGCGCGACCCAGAAGAAGATGATGTCGAAGCCGGTGACCAGCACGTCGGTCGGATAGTGGCGGGCGAGCTCCGGCGTCTGCTGCGGCCAGCCGAGCGTCGAGAACGGCCAGAGCGCCGAGGAAAACCAGGTGTCGAGCACGTCCTCGTCCTGGGTCAGGTCGACGGCCTCGCCGTAATGCGCCGCCGCGGCGGCCTGCGCCTCCGCCTCGGTCATCGCGACGAAGGTCTTCCCGTCGGGCCCGCACCAGGCCGGAATGCGGTGGCCCCACCAGAGCTGGCGCGAGATGCACCAGGGCTGGATGTTGTACATCCAGTCGTAATAGGTCCTGGTCCAATTCTCCGGCACGAACTTGGTGCGGCCCTCTTCGACCGACGCGATGGCGGCCTTCGCCAACTCGCCCGCATTCACGTACCACTGGTCGGTCAGATAGGGTTCGATCGGCACGCCGCCGCGGTCGCCATAGGGCACGGAATGGCGGATCGCCTCCTCGCCGGCGAGGAAGCCCTCGGCCTCCAGATCGGCGAGCACGCGTTTGCGCGCCTCGAACCGGTCGAGACCGCGGTACGTCTCGGGCGCGTTCTCGTTGATCTTGGCGTCCACGGTCAGGATATTGATCATCTCCAGATCGTGGCGGCGGCCGACCTCGAAATCGTTGAAATCGTGCGCCGGCGTCATCTTGACCGCGCCGGTGCCCTGCTCCGGATCCGCATAGGCGTCGGCCACGATCGGGATGCGCCGGCCGACCAGCGGCAGGATGCAGTGCTTGCCGACAAGATGGGCGTAGCGCTCGTCCTCGGGATGGACCGCGACGCCGGTGTCGCCCAGCATGGTTTCGGGACGCGTCGTCGCGACGGTCAGGAAGACGCCCTCCTCGCCCTCCACCGGATAGCGGATCGACCACATCTTGCCGTCCTGCTCGACCTGCTGCACCTCCAGGTCGGAGATCGCGGTCTCGAAGGCCGGGTCCCAGTTGACGAGACGCTTGTCCTTGTAGATCAGCCCTTGGGCGTGAAGCTCCACGAAGACCTTGCGCACGGCGTGGGACAGGCCCTCGTCCATGGTGAAGCGCTCGCGGCTCCAGTCGCAGCTCGCGCCCAGCCGGCGAAGCTGGTTCAGGATCACGCCGCCGCTCTCGGCCTTCCACTCCCAGACCTTCTCGACGAAGCGCTCGCGTCCCATCTCGCGGCGGCCTTCGCTCCCCTCCGCGGCGAGCTTGCGCTCCACCACCATCTGGGTGGCGATGCCGGCGTGGTCCGTGCCGGGCTGCCAGAGCACGTCGAAGCCCTGCATGCGCTTGTAGCGGCACAGCACGTCCTGCAGCGTGTTGTTGAGCGCATGGCCCATATGCAGCGAGCCGGTGACGTTCGGCGGCGGAATGACGATGGTGAAGGGCTTGGCGTCGGGGCGGCCGCCGGGCTTGAAGAAGCCGGCCTCCTCCCACTGGCGATAGTGCTTGTCCTCCACCGCTTCCGGCGCGTAGGTCTTGTCCAGCATGATGCGTGCTCGTCCCGGCGGTTCCGATTGATCGACGCGAATCCCGGGCGTTTATACGGCTTGGGCGGCGATGGTCAAACCCGGGACGGCGGGCGTTCTCGTCCTGCAAAGCCACAACGCGGCGGCGGCCCGCGACGGCTGGCTCGCCCGCTGCCTGACGAGCGCGCGCGACTGGGCCGCGGCGCGCGGCTACGCCCACCGTTTCATCGGCGACTAACCGTTTCATCGCCGACGAGGCGCTCACCCGCGCGCCCGCGCGCTTCGACGCCCGGAACGGCGGCCGTCGGCTGGGAGGTCAGGGTGGACGCCGATCCGAAGCGCCCGGGCCGCCTCAAAGTCTGGCGCGGGCCGCACAACGCCTGCCTGCTGTTCCGGCGCGGCGATCCGCGCCTCGACTTCCTGATCCACGCGACCGAGACACTGATCGCCAAGGCGGACCCCGCCCATATCGCGCCGCAGATGGTCGGCCCGAAGCTCCTGAAAGCCTTGCAGCCCTTCGCCGATTTCTCCCTCATCCGCGAGGCCGGCGCGCTGAGCCCGCCCGTGCTGCGCGACCTGGCCCAAGGCGGCGGCCCGGCGCTGACGCGCTTTCGGACGGAGAGCGCCCCCTTCCCCGCCGCCGCCAATCTGTGCCTGTCGCTGGCGGAAGAGGATTCGGTGATGGATCACGCAGTCCTCGCCCTTCTGAACGGCGCCGACGGCTAAAGGCGCAGGTTCAAGGATTGGGGCAGTGCAGCGTCTCCTGACTGGGCCAGACCGACATCTCGTCTTCGATCCACCGGGCCGCGTCGGCGCGGGCGGCTGCGGCCCGTTCGTCCGGCGCTTCGGCGAGGAGCGCGGCGGCGGCCGCAGCGGCGCGCTCGCGCTCCAGCAGATCCGCGCCGTAGAGAACCCGGCCCAGACCGAGCATCGCCTCGGTCCGCGCCGCCCAGGCCAGGCTCTCCGACCGGTCGCCGTCGAGCCGCCCGTTGCGGAGCGCGCGCGCGAGCTCCAGTGCGGCCATCGGCTGGCCGCCGCGCGCCGCACGTTCCAGGGCGGCGCGCGGGCCGGGAATCGGGCCGCGATAGGCCGGGTCGAGCTGAAAGGACCCGACCATGAAGAGAGCCGTTGGATGCCCGATCCGCGCCGCCTCCTCGACCCAGACCACCGGCGGATCCCGCCGCGCCCTGGGTGGCAGCTCCGCTGGATCGAAGCGCGCCAGGTAAAGCATCGCGGCGGCGAAATCGACTTCGGCGAGATCGGCCAGGAGGCCAATCGCCTCCTGTCGCGCCGCCGCGTCGCCTGCGCGGCGGTTCAGCAGGAAGAGCGCCAGATCGTAACGCGCCGTGAGCGCCCCGGAGGCGGCGGCGCGACGATGCAGGCGCTCCGCTTCCGCAAGATTCCGGGGCGTCCCGCCCAGCCCATCGCCATAGGCCGCCGCGAGCGCCGCCGCAGCGCACCAATATCCCGGCGCGTCGACATGCGCCCGCGCGATGTCGAGCGCCTGCGCATACCGTCCCTCGGCCCAGAGATCGAGCATCCGCGTCGCAGGCTCCGCCCGAGCGGGCGCGAAGCAGAGCGCCGCCGTCAGCGCCGTGATCGCCCCGAGAACAAGGAGCGGAGGGATTCGACGAGCCGACGACGCCGTCATCGCCTCAGCCTCGAATGCCGCCGGGCGTCGGCTTCGGAGCCGGCGGCGGATCATAGTCCGGGTCTCCGGCCGGGATCGGTTCATATCGACCGCGTGACGGATTCCATCGTCTCGGCTTGCCGTCCGGTCCGACCCTAAATGGCGCGGGGCCGTTCCCAGGTACAGGGCGACCTGACGGCGTGCCGGGATCAGGCTTCTTTCGCGCCCCCTTTCGTCGGGATGTAGCTTGGTCCGCAAGGGTGACACCCTTGTAACGTCGCGGCTTCTCGCCTGACAGGATACGCCATCCATCGTCGATGAAGTCCCGGTACGCGGAGAACTCCGGCTCATCCGATCGCCAGTAGCGTCGATCGCGCATCAGTGATCTGAGGTAGTTTTCCTCGACCGGCTTCGTGAAAGAGTACGCCATTCAGCACCTCCATTCGAAACACAGTCTTATTCAAAAGAACAAAATATGATTTAACGAGAATCGTCAACCCTTGCGTGTTTACACTGGCTTGGCCCCTTTGCCGAGCAAACGTCCCCGCTCCGGAGTTCAGACGAAGCCAGCCCCTTCCCTACTTGTCAGCGAACTTGCAAACCGGCTCCAATGCGCTCGTCCGCGCGATCGACCGGCTTCAGCAGGAGGACGCGTGATGAGCGCTGAGGAAGAAAAGGCCCTGACAGGCGGCTGTCTGTGCGGGGCGGTGCGCTATGAGATCGAGGGCGCGCCGAAGGGCGACGTGGCGCATTGCCATTGCAGCATGTGCCGGCGCGCCGCCGGGTCGGTGGCGGTGACCTGGTTCACAATCGACCCGGCGCGCCTGACCTTCACCCAGGGCGCGCCCGCGCGCTATCGCAGCTCGGAGAAAGGCGAGCGGACCTTCTGCGGCGCCTGCGGCTCGCCGCTGACCTTCTGGCACGCCGAGTTTCCGGACGATCTGGACGTGACGCTCGGCACCCTCGACCGGCCGGAGGACATGCCGGCGACGCTCAATATCTGGACCCAAAGCCGCCTGCCCTGGCTGCATCTCGACGAGCATCTGCCGGACCGGGAGGATGCGGGGGATGCGGCGCCGTAAGCGGCGCGCGGCTCAGCGCCACGAGGCTGACAGCTCCTTCGAGACGGGCGCTCGCGCGCCCTCCTCAGGATGAGGGTTTATTTCGCCAGATCAGATGGTTGCCCCCGTCCTGAGGAGCCGCCGGGAGGCGGCGTCTCGAAGGGCGCGAGCGCTCGCAGCCCGAACGAGGGCCAAGCGCCGCGAAGCGGGCCCCTCATGCTGAGGAGCGGCGCAGCCGCGTCTCGACGCATGGCGCCGGAGAGAGGGTGCGCCCCCTACTCCCACTCAATCGTGCCGGGCGGCTTGGAGGTGACGTCGTAGACGACGCGGTTGACGCCACGGACCTGATTGATGATGCGGGTCGCGCAGCGGCTCAGGAACTCGTGCGGGAAGGGGTAGCTGTCGGCCGTCATGCCGTCGGTGGAGGTGACGGCGCGCAGCGCCAGCACATGGTCGTAGGTGCGCGCGTCGCCCATCACGCCGACCGTCTTGACCGGCAGCAGCACCGCGAAGGCCTGCCAGATCGCGTCATAGAGGCCGGCGTTGCGGATCTCCTCCAGATAGATCGCATCGGCCTTGCGCAGCACCTCGCAGGCCTCGCGCGTCACCGGGCCGGGGATGCGGATGGCGAGGCCGGGACCCGGGAACGGGTGGCGGCCGATCAGCGCCTGCGGCAGGCCGAGTTCGCGGCCGAGCTCGCGCACCTCGTCCTTGAACAGCTCGCGCAGGGGCTCGACCAGCGTCATCTTCATCCGCTCGGGCAGGCCGCCGACATTGTGGTGGCTCTTGATCGTCACCGACGGGCCGCCGGCGAAGCTGACGCTTTCGATCACGTCGGGATAGAGGGTGCCCTGGGCCAGGAAGTCGGCGCCGCCGACCTTCTTCGCCTCCTCCTCGAACACGTCGATGAAGAGGCCGCCGATGATCTTTCTTTTCCGCTCCGGATCGTCGACGCCGTCGAGCTTGCCGAGGAAGAGGTCCGAGGCGTCGCGGTGCACCAGCGGGATGTTGTAATGGTCGCGGAACAGGTCCACCACCTGCTCCGCCTCGCCGTGGCGCATCAGGCCGTGGTCGACCAGGATGCAGGTCAGCCGGTCGCCGATCGCCTCATGGATCAGCACGGCGGCGACAGAGCTGTCGACCCCGCCGGAGAGGCCGCAGATCACCCGGCCGTCTTCGCCCACCTGCTCGCGGATGCGCTGGATCGCGTCCTGCTTGAAGGCGGCCATGGTCCAGTCGCCCGAACAGCCGCAGACGACATGCACGAAGTTCGAGAGCAGCCGCGCCCCATCCGGCGTGTGCACCACCTCCGGATGGAACTGGACGCCGTACATGCGCGTCGCGTCGTTCGCGATCGCCGCATAGGGCGCGCCATCGGAGCGCGCGACGATCCGGAAGCCCTCCGGCAGGCGCGTGACGCGATCGCCATGGCTCATCCAGACGCGGGGGTGATCGCCCTTGGCCCAGACCCCGGCGAACAGGTCGCAGCCGTCCGTCACCTCCAGATCGGCGCGGCCGAACTCCTGATGGTCGTGCGTCTCCACCCCGCCGCCGAGCTGCGCCACCATGGTCTGCTGGCCGTAGCAGACGCCCAGGATCGGCACGCCGAGATGGAAGACCGCTTTCGGCGCCCGCGGCGTGTCGGCCCCGGTCACGCTCGCCGGCCCGCCGGAGAGGATGACGCCCTTCGGATCGAAGGCGCGCACCTGCTCGGCGGAGAAATTATTGAAGGGATGGATCTCGCAATAGACCCCGGCCTCGCGCACGCGCCGCGCGATCAACTGCGTCACCTGGGAGCCGAAATCGAGGATCAGGATCTTTTCGGTCTGGTTGGGATCTTCGATCTGGCTCATGGCTCTTTTCCTTCGTTCGACCCGACCAAGCGGGTTATAGGCGATTCACGCAAGCTTGCGGCCGAGGACGGCCACGAAAAATCCGTCGACGCCCTGGTCGGCGGGGGTGAGGCGCAGCGCCTCCGCGCCGTCGGGCGCGGGGCATTGGCCGCCGCCGGCCGCCCCAACCGTCTCCGCCCCCTCCGTCTCCGCCCCCACCGTCTCCGCCCAGACGTCGGCGATCGGATAGGCGAAGAAGTCCGGGCGCTCCTTGAGGAACCGTTCGATCTGCGCCTCGTTCTCTTCGCTGAGCCAGGAGCAGGTGACGTAGACGAGCCGCCCGCCCGGCGCGACGAGGCGCGCGGCGCTCTCCAGGATCTGACCCTGCAGCTCGGTCAGGCGCCACAGGTCGCGCTCCGCGGTCTTCCATTTCTGGTCCGGATTGCGCCGCCAGGTGCCGGTCCCGGTGCAGGGCGCGTCGACCAGCACCCGGTCGAACAGGCTGCCCTTTCCGCCTTTCGCCGAGGCGGCGCGCTTCACCCACTTGTCGCGCTCGCTGGACAAGGTTCGGCGCTCCACCGTGAAGGCGCCGGCGCGTTTCAAGCGCTGGGCGGCGCGCTTGAGACGCGCGTCCGAGACGTCGCAGGCGACGATGCGGCCCGAATTGCCCATCTGGGCGGCGAGCGCCAGCGTCTTGCCGCCGGCCCCGGCGCAGAAATCGACGACCCGCATGCCCGGGCGCGCGTCGGTCAGGAGCGCCGCGAGCTGCGAGCCCTCGTCCTGCGGTTCGATCAGCCCGTCCTTGAAGGCCTGGGTTCCGGTAAGGGGCGCGCGGCCCTCCAGCCGCAGGCCGAGGGGGGAGAGCGGCGTCTCCCGCGCCGCGATCCCCTCCGCCGCCAGCGCCGCCTTGGCGGCCGCCCGGTCCCCCTTCAGGCGGTTGACGCGCAGATCGACCGGCGCCTCCGCCAGATAGGCGGCGGCCTGGCGCCCGGCGTCCGCGCCGTACACGGCCTCGAAGCGGCGCGCCAGCCACTCGGGCGCATTGGCGCGCGCCGCCAGCGGCTGGCAGCCGAGGTCGAAGCCGCGCTGCTCGGTCAGTTCGATCGCAATGCGCTTCTCGCGCATCGTCAAGGGCTCGGGCGCGAAGCGCGCGCCGTCGAACGCCTCTTCCAGCGCGGTCAGGCGCTTGCCCTCGCCCAGCATGAGCCAGACGAGCAGCCGCGCGCGCGCGTCCGGCAGCTCGCCCGGGGAGCGCAGGCCGTTGACGCGCTCCAGCCACCAGTCGATCTGTCCGCGCCGGCGCAGCACGCCATAGACCATGCCGGCCACCGCCTGCCGGTCCTTGGAGCCGGCGTAGCGCGCGCCGCGCGCCCAATCCGCCGCCGCCTTGTCGGCCGGCGGCGCGTCGGGCGCCTCCAGCCGCTCCAACAGCTCGATCGCCGCGGCGGCGCGGCCCCCCGGGGTCATGCCGCGCCCTTACCCATGCCGCAGTTTGAAATAGAGGATGATCGCCGCCAACAGAAAGGTGACCGAGTTGGCCGCGACCAACGGCAGATCGCCCAGCAGCAAGCCGTAGATCAGCCATAAGGCCACGCCGGACGTCAGCACCAGGAACATCCCCAGCGAGATGTCGCGGGTGGAGCGGGTCTTCCAGGTCTTCACCACCTGCGGCAGGAAGGCGATGGTGGTCAGGGCGCCGGCCAGAAGACCGATCCCCTGCACCGCCCAGCTCAGTTCCATGGCGCCGCTCATCGTCGGGCGTCCCTCCTCGCGTCGCGGTTCAGCGGTCGAGCTGGTAGTTCGGGGCCTCCTTGGTGACCGTGATGTCGTGCACATGGCTTTCGCGCAGGCCGGCGCCGGTTATGCGGCGGAAATGGCTGTATTCCTGAAGCCGCGCGATGTCGGCGCAGCCGGTGTAGCCCATCGCCGCGCGCAGGCCGCCCAGAAGCTGGTGGATCACGCCGGACACCGGCCCCTTGAACGGAACCCGGCCTTCGACGCCCTCGGGCACGAATTTGTGGCTTTCGGCGATGTCTTCCTGGAAATAGCGGTCGGCGGAGCCGCGGGCCATGGCCCCGGCCGAGCCCATGCCGCGATAGGACTTGTAGGAGCGACCCTGGAACAGGAAGACCTCGCCCGGCGATTCCTCCGTCCCGGCCAGCAGCGAGCCGATCATCACGCAGTCCGCCCCCGCTGCGATCGCCTTGGCGAGATCGCCGGAGAACTTGATGCCGCCATCGGCGATCGCCGGGACGCCGTTGCGCCGGCAGACCTCGGACGCCTCCATGATGGCGGTCAGCTGCGGCACGCCGACGCCTGCGACGATGCGGGTCGTGCAGATCGAGCCCGGCCCGATGCCGATCTTGACGGCGTCCGCACCGGCGTCGATCAGCGCCTGCGCGCCGTCCGCCGTCGCCACATTGCCGGCCACGACCTGGGCGTAGTTGGAGAGCCGCTTGACCGCCTCCACCTGATCGAGCACCCCCTTCGAGTGGCCGTGCGCGGTGTCGACGACGATCACGTCCGCGCCGGCGTCCAACAGCGCCTCGGCGCGCGCCAGTCCGTCCGCCCCGGCGCCGGTGGCCGCGGCGACGCGCAGCCGTCCGTTCTCGTCCTTGCAGGCGTTCGGGAAGGTGCGGGACTTCTCGATGTCCTTCACCGTGATCAGCCCGACGCAATGCTTGCCCTCGTCGACGACGAGCAGCTTCTCGATGCGGTACTGGTGCAGCAGGCGCATCGCCTCGTCCCGGCCGACGCCCTCCGGCACGGTGATCAGCTTGCGGCTGGTCATCAGCTCCTTCACGGGCGTGCCCATATCCTCCGCGAAGCGGACGTCGCGGTTGGTCAGGATGCCGACCAGCTTCTTGGAGCGTTTGGAGACCACCGGGATGCCGCTGATCTTGTGCCGGTCCATGATGGCCAGCGCCTCGGCCAGCGTGCGGTCGGGGGTGATGGTGATCGGATTGACCACCATGCCGCTTTCGGAGCGTTTGACGGAGCGCACCTCGTCCGCCTGCTGCTCGACTGTCATGTTCTTGTGGACGACGCCGATGCCGCCCTGCTGCGCCATGGCGATGGCGAGACGCCCCTCCGTCACCGTGTCCATCGCCGCCGAGATCAGCGGAATATTGAGCCGGATCGAGCGCGTAAGCTGCGTCGAGCAGTCGGTCTGCGCCGGCAGGACCTCCGACCGGCCCGGCTGCAGCAGCACGTCGTCGAAAGTGAGGGCTTCTTGGATCGACATGGGGCGCATCCCTTCGCGTCTGGGGCTCGGCCCCGCGAGTCGGCCTCGTCGGGGCGGGATGCGCGGGGAGAATAGTCAGATGGGGCGTTTTTGAAAGCGAAAAATCGGTGACACTTGCGATTCGGCGTCGATTTTTATCGTTCACGCTATGAACAAGTGCATATGAGCGTGAGAGGATCAGTCCTGCTGCGGAACGCCACGCGTCTCCAGGTCCCGACACATCCAGGAACCGGCAAAGGACCGAGGATGGTGATTGCGCGAGGAGTACGCGGGAAGGCCCCTCGCCAGGCGCGCTGCAGGCGGCCCCCGGCCACCCCGTGACGAGACGCGCAGTGCGCCGCCTAGTCCGCGCCGCGGAACCCCAGCGCCACGACGTACATCTCGGGGCTTTCCTTGCGGCTCGCCGGGGGCTTGAAGTGGGCGACCTTCTGAAAATCGCGCTTCAGGCGATCGAGCAGCGCCTTCTGCGCGCCGCCGGCGAAGACCTTGCAGACGAAGGCGCCGCCGGGTTTCAGGACCTCCGCGGCGAACTCATAGGCCATCTCCGCCAAGGCCTGGGTGCGCAGATGGTCGGTCGGGGCGTGGCCGGTCGTGTTGGCGGCCATGTCGGAGAGGACGAGGTCGACGGGACCGTCCAACTCCGCCTTGAGGCGCGCCGGCGCGTCGTCCTCGGTGAAGTCGCCCTGCATCAGGATGGCGCCCGGGACGGGCTCGCAGGCCAATAGATCGATCCCGACGATCCGGCCGCCCTCCCCCATCGCTTCCCCCATCGCTTCCCCCATCGCTTCCCCCATCGCTTCCTGGGCCACCTGCACCCAACCGCCCGGCGCGCAGCCGAGATCGACCACGGCCCCGCCGGCCTTGGGCAGGACGCCGTACTTCTCCTCGATCTCCTTCAGCTTGAATGCGGCGCGCCCGCGATAGCCGAGGCGTCTCGCCTCCTGCACATAGGGGTCGTTGAGCTGGCGCTGCAGCCAGCGGGTGGAGCTCGACTTGCGCCCGCGGGCGGTCTTCACCCGCACCGCCTTATGGCGCGCGTCGGTGACCTTGCCGCCGCCCTTGCCGCCGCCCTTGCCGCCGCCCTTGCCGCCGCCCTTGCCAGCCTTGGAGCGGCCGCCGCCTGATTTGCCTTTCACCGCCACGCTTCTCGACCCTCGTTCTCGACGCCGAACGCGGCCGGTCCGGATCAATCCCCGCGGTCGGCCGCCGCCATCAGATCCATCAAAATGCCTTCCCGCAGGCCGCGGTCCGCGACCCTCAGACGGCCCACCGGCCAAGCCTCGCAGATCGTCCCCAGGATCAGGCAGCCGGACAGCACCAGGTCCGAGCGGTCGCGCCCGACGCAGGGATGCGCCGCCCGCGCCGCCGGGTCAAGCGCGGCGAGATAGGCGGACAGCCGCTCGATCGCCGGGAAGTCGATCCAGGCGCCGTCGACCCGCGCCCGGTCGTAGCGCGCCAATCCCTGGTCGACGCCGGCGAGCGTCGTCACCGTGCCCGACGCGCCGATCATCTGCACGCGGCCTTCCGCGACCGCCGCGCCCACGCCGTGCTCCCGGCAGAAGGCGGCGAAACGCCGGGTCAGCAGGCGACGGGTCTCGCGCTCGATCCGCCCGGGCGCGACGGCGTGCGCGATCTCCTCCGACAGGCTGACGACGCCGACCGGCGCCGACAGCGCGCCCAGCACCTGCGGCGGGACGCGGCGCTCCGGATCCACCGCCAGCCAGACGATCTGCGTGCTGCCGCCGCCGATGTCGAAGATCAGCGCCCGGTCGCGGACCCGGTCCAGGAGCGGCAGGCAGCCCGCGATGGCGAGGCGCGCCTCCTCCGCCGGCGGGATGATCTCGAGCGCGAGCCCCGTCTCCCGCTCAACCCTGGCGACGAACTGCGCGGCGTTGCCGGCGCGGCGGCAGGCCTCGGTCGCGACCGCGCGCAGCCGGTCGACCCCGCGCCGGCGCAGTTTCGCGGCGCAGACGCCGAGCGCGTCCAGCGTGCGCCGCATCGCCGGCTCGCTCAGCGCGCGATTGCGGCCAAGCCCTTCGCCCAATTGCACGACCCGGCTGAAGGCGTCGACGACGCGGAATCCGCCCGCCGTCGGACGCGCCACCAACAGCCGGCAATTGTTGGTGCCCAAATCCAGCGCGCCGTAGACATGGCCGAAGCGTCCGGCCTGCGCGTCCCCGGCCTGCGCGCCCCCGGCCCGGCCGCGTTCCCGCCGCCGCCGGCGGCGGCGCGCGCGCGGCCCCTGCGCCTGATCCGCGCTCATGGGTTGCGTCCCATCCTGCTCTCCGGCCTGTTGATTTGCGCCGGTCGCAGAGCATAGCCGGGGCGCCCGCCGCTGCGAAGGGCCGCCGCGCCGAAAGCCCCGCCCGGCGGTCGGTTTGCAGCCTTGACGGGGCCGACGGCGCTTAGTAGAAGCCCGAACGCCTGCCGTTGGGGGATAGTTTAACGGTAGAACGACGGGTTCTGGCCCCGTTAGTCCAGGTTCGAATCCTGGTCCCCCAGCCATGCGGCGTTGACCTTTGATTCTCTCATAAAAATCAACGATGTAGGCGACGGCATGCGAGTCCGAAGGGGCTGCTGTAAGAAGGCTCTGTGACGTTTTCCTGCAGCAGTCGAGTTGGAGGGCGCTATGTCGCGCCATCTGACGCAATGCGGCGGCGTCTTCTACTACCGGCGCGCAACGCAGCCGCCCGCGCCGATCTCGGGCGCGCGATTTTAGATCGTCCTGTCTCTCAGATCCCAGGCGAAGCCCGTCGCCCTCTTCCGGGCGAGGATCGCCAATACGGGTGTCGAGGGAATGACCGCACTGCTGAATAACAACCCGAACGCTTGGCCGCTTGACGCGCGGCCCCTCAACGAGGCCGTGAGCGCCGTCGTTCAAACGGCGCTCGCCAAGACGGAGCAGGAATGCGTTCTCAGCGGCGAGGTCTCGCCCTTCCGGGTACAAGCGCGCGGTTCAGTCCTGGCGCGCCCCGCCATTGCGGGACGCGCCTAAGGCTTCGGAGACATCCGTATGGGGACTTCAGTGCGCCGGCGCACCGGCGCCGGCCGCAGGAGGCTCCGCGCGCTCAACGCGAGGAGTTCGGGAGGTTTTCCGCATGTCGGTCCGGACGTGCTTCGTGCTGTAGCCGTTGAAAATGTGCCCCAACAGCCCGCGATTCAGGTCCGAAGTGCCGAACAGCCAGTCGGCGATCGGGAAGGTCAGGTTCATGTTGCGCTCCATCATGATTGATTGATCGTGATGGGCGGTGTGATGCCGTCGGATCGTGTTGACGAACGGCGCGTTCCGCACGAACCAGTTCTCTTCCACATGGCAGCAGAAGTGCATGAACTCGTAGATCAGGTACATGCCCGTCGTCGTGCACATCAGCAGCCATCCGGCGTTCGGCGAGATCAGCCATCCGACGACGACCGCGCCCGGAATAGACATCAGGATGAAGACGACCAAGGCGTAAGGCGGGAAGAAGGTGACCCGCCAATCCTTTTCGCCCGCGAACCGCATCTCGGAGTCCGTGAAGAACTGATGGTGCGTCAGCGTGTGCCGGCTGTAGATCGCGCGCATTCCCGGGAACTTCAGCGGGCGATGCATGACGTGCCGGTGCAGAAACCATTCGAAGATGTTGCAGATCAGGAAAACCACCGGGACGGTGATCCACTCCCACCACAGCACGTTCGAGATATTGGCCACATAGATGTAAAAGGCCGCGACGCCGATCGTGTAAATCACCGCCACATGCAGCCACCCATTGTACCAACCGGCGATCCGGCGGCGGTATTCCTCTCGGAAGCCGCGCTGGCGGTCGGTCATCGGACTCGTCTGAAGCTCCATCGAAACGCTCCTTCCACGTCTCAGGCCGGTCTCCCGGCCTTTCCATCTGATATATTACAGATAGATCAAGCCCGCTGCAAGACGCCCCTCGACGATCCCCTTACTCAGCCGCAGGTTTCTCGCTCTGCTGCGTGGCGAAGATCGAGGTGTAGCCGCCGCTCCAATCCGGCGGCAGTTCGCGTCTATCGCCCAGCAGATGGGCCTCACGGGCGGGTCGACCGCGGATGATTCGCTGGGCGTATTGCGAGCGCAACGGGTTGAAGGTGTAGGGCATGGCGTCCGCCGCCGACACCACATTGAGCAGCAGCGGCCGGCCGCGCGGCGAGTTGTTCGGCTTGGAGCCGTGCACCGCCCGATAATTATGCAGCGTGATCGAGCCGGCCGGCCCGTGCAGATACTCCGCCGAGTCCGCGTCCACCTGCGGCAGATCATCGGGCTGGATGTCGCCGCTCCAGCTTCCGTCGGCGCGGTAGTGGCTGAAGATGGCCCCCTTGTGGCTGCCAGGGATCACGGCGAGCGGCCCCTGCTCCAGGTCGCAGTCGTGCAGATAGAGCCCGCAGGTGAGCACCGCGTCGTTGGTATGGGGGAAGAAGGGGGCGTCCTGGTGCCACTTAACCTCCGCCCCGCCATGCGCCCATTTGAAGTTGAGCTTGGACTGGTAGAACTTCACATCAGGCCCCAGGACGTCCTGCAGGATCTCGCCGACGCGCGAGCGGATGAGGAATTCCCAAAAGGTCGGATCCTCGTCGCACGGGCTCGAGACGCGGCGCAGCCGCGGCGTCTCGGCGCTGTGGCCGGCCTCGAGATCGAAGACGACGTCGGATTGCGAGACCGACCGGCTGCGCTCCACCAGCGCGTCGATCGACCGGCGCAGGGCCTCCAGCCATTCCGCTTCGATCGCGCGTTCGACCAGCAGATAGCCCTTTTCGAAATACGCCTCCCGCTGGTCCTGGGATAGCGCTCTTGCGGGCGTGGACAGGATCTCTTCGGGCGTCATGGTCGCGTCTCCTCGCGGTCCCTGATCAGTTAAATCCGAGCAGCTTGTCGGGCAGCCACAGGGCGGTTTCCGGGAAGGCCATCACAATCCCCAGCGCGAGCACCTGGATCACCAGAAAGGGCGCCACGCCGCGGTACATGTGCTTCAGCGTGATCTCCGCCGGCGCGATGCCGCGCAGATAGAAGATCGCCGGCGCCATCGGCGGCGTCAGATAGCTGGACTGGATCATGATCAGCAGCAGCATGCAGAACCAGACCGGGTCGAAATAGGCGCCGTAGCCGCTCGCCGCCCAGGCGTCGTTGATGAAGGGCATGAAGAGCGGCACGAAGATCAGCAGGATCGAGATCCACTCCAGGAAAAAGCCCGCGATAAAGACCAGCGCGAGGAACAGGAGCAGCAACGCCCACGGGCCTAGATCGACCGCGCCGATGAGGTCCCGCATCACCCCCATGCCGCCTGCGCCGGCGAAGACGCCGGTAAAGAGGTTGCCGCCGAGCAGGATCATCATGATCATCGACGTCACCAGCAGCGTCTTGACGATCGCCTCCCAGAAGGTCCGCAGCGTGAACCGACCGTACGCCACCGTCAGGACGAAAGCGCCGAGCGCGCCCAGCGCGGCGGCTTCCGTCGGCGCCGCCCATCCCATCATGATCGAGCCGAGCACCGCGAAAATCATCAGCAGGGGCGGGACGAGCGCCTTCGCCGTGACGACGATCTTCTTGAGGAGCGGCGGATCGTCCTCGTCGTCGGGCGCCCGGGGGGCGTTCTCCGGCCGGAGAATGCACAGGCCTAGGATGTAGAGGATGTAGAGCGACGAGAGGATCAGCCCCGGGAAAATCATCCCCACCATCAGATCCCCGATCGACACGTCGGCGACCGGGCCCAGAATGACCACGACGACCGACGGCGGGATGATGGTGCCGAGCGACCCGCCCGCGCAAATCGTCCCGGAAATTAGAGGCTTGGAGTAGTTGTAGCGCATCATCGACGGGATCGCGAGCAGCCCGACCACTGTTTCCGTGGCCCCGATGACGCCGGTGGAAGCGGCGAAGATGATGCACATGATGACGGTGCCGATCGCCAACCCCCCGGGCAGGTGCTTGGTCCAGAGATGCACCGCCTCGAACAGCCGCTCGGCGATGCCGGAGCGCTCCAGCATAGACCCCATGAAGACGAAAAGCGGGACTGCCGCCAGCACGAAGTTGCTCGCCAGGTCCTCGATCTTCTGAGTGAACTGGAAGAAGGCGGCGTCGCCGAAGGTGATGACGCCGAATACGAAGGCGACTCCCATCAGCGCGAACGCGACCGGATAGCCGAGAAAGATCAGCGCGAACAGCGCCGGGAACATCAACAACGCTTCCACGGCCTCAGCCCTCCGCCTGGTCTGTGATCGGTCGTCCGCGCAGAATGGCGACGCACTTCAGGATTTCCGCCGCCACCTGCAGCGCGAGCATCGAGAAGCCGAAGGTGATGACGGCGCGAAACGGCCAGATCGGCGGATTCCAGGAGGATTGACCGGTGCGCTCGCCGCTCTCGAAGGAGCGCATCGCGTACTCGCCTAGCGAGTCGCACAGAAGCACGAGAAACGGCAGCAGCAAGAAGAGATAGAGCGTCATGTCGACCGCAGCCCGAGCGCGCGGACTGAAACGCGCGTAGAGCAGATCAATGCGGACGTGCGAGCCGCGCAGCAAGGTGATCGCGCCGCCCAGCAGGAAGTGCGTGCCGGTCAGGATGTAGCCCAGTTCGAAGGCCCAGGTCGTCGGCGCGTTGAAAAGGTAGCGCGAGAAGACCTCATAACAGGTGGCCAGGACCAGTGGGATGATCACCAGGGCGGTCAGGAAACCAACGCTTTCCGTTATCCGCTCGATTGCCGTGACGATCGCCTTCATGTCGGGCGCCTCAACTTCCGGAACGACTGTAGAGCGGGAGGGCGTGGAGCGATGCGCGGCGCGCGGCGCCGACGTCCGACCCCGTCTCGGCTGCAAAGGGATCGGGCGGCGGGGGCGAACCCCGCCGCCCGAGCGCGTCGCGTCAGTCGCGGCCGCGCACCTTCACGTTTCGGTAGCGGCCAGCGTTAGCCCAGAGGTTGTCGAACTCCTGCTGGCTGACCAGCACCTTCGAGAACCAGTCGTTCGCCGCCGCCTGTTCCTCCGCCCACTTGAGCCCGGCTTCGCGGGCCGCGTACTGGACTTCGGGATCGAGCTCGATGATCTCGTTCCCCTGCGCGCGGAAGAACTCGAGAGCCTTGGCGTCCTCCTGGCCGATGGTAAGCCAGGAGTTCATCGTGGTCAGGAAGGCCGCGTCGCGGATCAGATCTTGATCGGCTTCCGACAGCTCAGCCCAAGAGTCCTTGTTGATCACCAGTTCGAATGGGGCGGTCGGCTGGTGCACGCCGGGTATGATCACGTACTTGGTGACGCGATGGAAGCCGGGGGAGACGTTCTCCCACAGCGTGCCCCACTCGGTCGCGTCGATCGTGCCGCGTTCCAACGCCGGATAGACGTCGCCGCCCGGCATGGTGACCGGGGCCGCGCCCATGCCTTCCGAGATCTGCAGCCAAGCCCCGGCGGTGCGCAGTTTCAGGCCTTGCAAATCCGCCAAGGACTTCACCGGCTTGCGGGAATGCAGGAAGACCTCGGAGGTGCGGATGAAGAGCGGCATCGAGACCAGGTTGAAGGTCTCGTCGCGCCATTCGGCCTGCATCTCGGCGCCGCCGGCGCGGTACAGCCAATGCAGCATGCGCTCGCTGTCGAAGCTGCCGGCGAAGCCGCCGAACAGCACCGCGGTCGTATCGACGCCCCAGTCGTAGCCGATCCAGGTGTGCCCCATGTCGGCCACGCCCTGCTGGACCGTTTCGGAGACCTTCAGCGCAGGGCCCAGCGTGCCGCCGGGGAAGACCTCGATCTCGATCCGGCCGTCCGACATTTCGGCGACTTTCTCGGCGAAGGCCTGGGCGCCGATCTCCATCAGCGGGCCGCCGCCCCAGCCCGTGGCCATCTTGAAGGAATGCTCCTGCGCGGCCGCGGAGCCGGCGCTCAGCGTAAGGGCGAGCGCCAGCGCGCCGCCGACACCCGTCAGCTTCTTCACCATGTTCATCGCGTTTCTCCCTATTCTCTTGAACGTTCGGCGGGGCGTCCGACGCGAACCCGCGTCATAGACGCGCAATGTTGGCGAGGGCGACGTCGACGTCCTCACTGGTCATTTCCCACTCGTTATTGAAGTTGGCGACGACGTGGCGCATGAACGCATCGGTCTGCGCCACGGCCGCCTGGTCGTCGCCGAGATGGTCCGCGAGCAGGGCGAGCGCCAACTGCGCCGGCGCGTCGCCTTCATAGCTCCACTCGAAGCCCATATCGGAGAGGGTTTTCAGATCGAAGCGCGGGTCCAACTGGACGCCGTCCACGGTGACCTGGACGCCGTCCAGCGTGCGATCGCCACGATAGGTCTTCATCGGCCCGTCACTCCCCCACTGTTCGACGCCGCGCCTCTTGCGGACGCGTTCCGATCAGCAATGCGGCCGACGCGTGATGTAGACCGCCTCATACTTTTTTTATGTATGACTGATATATTTACTGTATGCGGAACACATTCCATGCGCAAGCGCGATCAATGGCGCGGCGCGGCAAAGGAGTGTTGACGGACAGGGATCGAGCGCAGAAGTGGCCGAGATCGGCGCCGGCTCGGCCCAATCAGCCGAGGGTGTCGAGGGTCTTGCGGGTGTAGCTTTCGACGTAGTCGAGAAGGCGGTCGCTCGCGTCAGCCGCACCGTCCTCGATGCCGCGGCCGACGGCTTCGGCGAGGTCTGCGTGCAAGGTCGCGCACAGCGGCAGGTCGCCGACCTCCTTGTGGTGCTGGAACCAGAAGCGGCGCGACAGGCCGTGGGTCAGCGCCATTGCATTTTCCAGGAACTCGTTCCGGGCGGCCCGGCACAACAGAAGATTGAGATGTCGGTCGAAGCGCATGAAGGCGAGTTCATCGGCCTCTTTTGCGGCGGCGCGCATCCCCTCCGCAATCTCGATAAAGGCCGACTTCTCGTCGGCGCGGGCGCGGCGGGCGGCCTTGCGGGCCATCAGCCGCTCCAACTCGCGGCGAACTTCCAACAGCTTCAACTGCCGCTGCACGTCCAGTTCGCTGACCAGGATGCCGCGGCGCGGAAGGATCACCACCAGCCCCTCGCGTCCGAGCGCCTGCAGCGCTTCGCGGATCGGGGTGCGGCCGATCGCCAACTGTTCGGCAAGCGCGCTTTCGGAGAGCACCTCGCCCGGCTTCAGTTGCAGGGTGACGATCATCTCCTCGATGCGCCGGTAGGCTTTCTGCGTGAGACTGGTTTTCGCATCCTGGGCGGGTTCGAGTTCGTCGAGGATGCTCGCGGTCGTCATCGGCGCTCTTCCGGTCGCGGGTCTGCGTACACTGGGCGTTCTCTTACCTACAACTGCTTGCGCCGCTCGACCAGCCCCTGGAACTTCTCCAACTCCGCTTCATTGACCGCGTAGCTGTGATCCTCGTCCGGGAAGCGGCCTTCCTTCACCTCGCGCACATACTCGGATAGCCCTTTGACCGCGACCTCGGTCAGGTTCGCGTACCGCTTGGTAAACTTCGGTTTGAAGTCGGTAAAGACGCCCAGCAGATCGTAGGAGAGAAGGATCTGCCCATCCGTGCCGGCCCCGGCGCCGATGCCGATGGTCGGGATCTCCAGCTGCTGCGAGATCACCTCCGCAATGGCGGCCGGCACCGCCTCGAACTCCAGCATGAAGCATCCGGCGTCCTCAATCGCCAACGCGTCCTCCAGGATCTTCATCGCCGCCTCCGCGGTGCGGCCCTGAATCTTGAAGCCGCCGAACATGGCGATAGTGTGGGGCGTCAAGCCGATGTGCGAGGCGGTGGGAATCCCGGCGTCGACCAAGGCCCTCAGAATGTGGGCCTGGCTCTTCCCGCCCTGAGGCTTGACCGCATCGCAGCCGGCCTCCTGCATGAAGCGCGTCGCGTTGACCAGCGCCCGATCGACAGAGTTATAGCTTTGGTAGGGCATGCAGCCGAGCGTGAAGGTGTTCGGCGCTCCGCGCCGCACGGCCAGCGCATGCATAACCATCATGTCCATCGTGGCCGGGATCGTGCTGGCGTGCCCGTGCGCGACCATGGCAAGCGAATCTCCGACCACGCAGACATCGACGCCGGCCATCTCGGCCCAGCGCGCCGAGGTGTAGTCGGGGACCGAGGTGTAGACCATCTTCTCGCCGGAGGTCTTCGAATCCCGGATCTCGGTGATGGTCCGCTTCTTCCGCTCGCTCGTGTGGGCCATGATCGTGTTCTTCCCCCGATTGCAGCGGGTGCGCCGGCGATTGCATCGGCTCACACGCCGTGTAATATATCACTGGAATGTTTATCGTCGGTCACGACGCTGTCAAGCCACAGGACGACGAACGCCGTTATGGAAGACATCGCCATTCTCGGCGCCGCCTCGCCGGTTGACCTTGTCGCCGCCGCGTTCGGCGGGTTCAGCGCGTCATTCGGGGGCGTCGCGTTCGGCGCAACGCGGGCCGGCGGCCTCTGGGGTGCGCTCATCCATGGCGCGTTTGCGGTCGCGCTCCTATTCGCCCTCACGGCGTTGATCGTGACGGGACCGTGGGCGCCGTTGTTGATCGCCGCGGGCATTGGCCTGCTGATCGCACCGCCGGTTCATGACCGGTCGATGGCGGTCCTGTCGACCGGCGCCGGACGCCGGACGGCCGCTGTCGGGCTGCTTGGCGCTGCGGTCGTTCTGGTCGTCGGCGGTTTGGTGTAGCAACAGGTAAGGAGGCCAAGACGATGCCAACGAAGTACAAGATCATCCTATCCGTCATCGTTCTCGCAGTCGCGGCTGGCGCCTTCCGCCTCCAGCAATCTGCCGGCTTCACGGATACGCCCTGGATAATCGCCGGCCTCGGAGTCTTCATGGTGTTCGCGATATGGCTCTTCCCCGAGACTCGCAAACAAAAGTGAGGCCGGACATCCGGTTGGGGTCATGAAGGGAAGTCGACTGTGTCCCAGAAGAACGGTCGTTCGCAGCCAAGAACGGATGAGCCAGGCCGCTTCCCGCACAAGCTATGCGCCCGACCGCGCCTTCCGGCCCGAGGGGTCAAAGCGCGACCCGCGCAATGCGGCGTCGGAGGGTTCGCACGAGGCTCATCGCGGCAAGCGCCGAGGACTTCGGGTTGTCCGGCAAGGTGCGGCCGTCGAGGGTCAGAGACAGCCGCCCGAAGGCGCCCGACGCCGTGACTTCATGGCGATTGCCGTCGCGCATCGGATCGGCGATCAGCACCGCCTCCGTCTCGTCGAGGCCGAGACCGGCGAGCGCGACGGCGGCGGCCACGTTGGCGTTCTTCGGATAGCGCCGGGCGGCCTCGCGCGCGGGCCCGCGGAAGTGTTCGGTCGCCTCCCCCAAGCCGGCGAGGTCCAGCGTCTCCTCCGCCGGGGTTCCGCGCCAGCCGGCGGGGGGCTTGCGGGCGGTGTAGGTGACGCTGTCCAGCCCGCCGACCGCCGCCGCGGCAAGGGCGTCGAGCCCCCCGATCGCCCCCGCCGCCATCTCCAACTGGGCGTCGCCTTCTTCCGCTGCGCTTTCAAGGGTCCGGGCCAGAGAGTCGTCCGCCAACGCGCCTACCGACAGCGAGATCAGGTCGACGCCCCGGGCGAGTAAGGCCGGGCCGTGCGCCGCCAACCCGGTATGCCCGGCGCAGTCGGCGGCGAGATCGACCGCGCCCTTGGGGACGTCCGCGACCGACGTCCAGATAGCCCCCGCCTCCCTGACCAGCGCGCGCGCCGAGCCCTCCCGACCCGGCCGGGCGAGCACGCCGGCGAGCGTGAAGCGATCGTCCTGCGCCAGCGTCTCGATCGCGTAGGCGGCGATGGGACCGTAGCCGATCACCAGAAGACGCGGCATGGAAGCGGTCCTTTCCTAAACACGAGGGAGCCCCCTCAGTCCCGGATCAGCATGGTGACCAGATCCGGCTGCCAGCTGAGCAGCACCAGCACCGCCAGCGTCGACCCCAGGAACGGGATCAGCGCCTTGAACACCGCCGTCGGCCGCGCGTCCGCCATGCTGGACGCGACGTAGAGGCCGGCGCCCACCGGCGGCGTCAGCAGACCCAGGATCAGATTGATGCAGACCACGACGCCGAAGTGATAGGGGTCGATGCCGAAGACGTCGGTCGCGATCGGCATCAGGATCGGCACCACCATGATCAACGCCGCGATCCCATCGATCACCATGCCCACCAGCAACAGCATCAGATTGACCAGCAGCATGAAGACGAACGGATCGTCCGTCAGTCCGCCCGACCAGCGCGCCACCGTCTGCGGCACCTGTTCGTAGAGCAACACCCAGCCGAACACGTTGGCGGCCGCGATCAGGAAGGTGACGGCGGCGGCGTTGAGGCCCGTCTCCACCAGGACCTTGGGCAGCGCCGGCAGCGTCAATTCGCCGTAGACGAACCGTCCGATGACGAACGCGGCCAACACCGCCAACGCCGCCGATTCCGTGGGCGTCGCCCAGCCGAGCAGGATGCCTCCGATGATCACCACCGGGATCGACAGCGCCGGCAGCCCGCCGGCCAGCGCCTTCAACGCCTCCGCCCGCGCCGGCCGGGCCACGCGTGGAAACTCGTGAAAGACGCCGAGGATCGCGATCACCAGGAAGAAGGCGCCCGCCAGGATCAGCCCCGGGATGATGCCGGCGATGAAGAGATCCCCGATCGCGATCTGCGCCAGCACGCCGAAGATCACGAACAACATCGAGGGGGGGATGATCGGCGACAACAACCCGCCGGCCGACGTGAGCGCGGCGGCGAAGGCGCGATCATAACCCTGGCGCTCCATCTCCGGCGTCATGACACGGCTCATCACGGCGATTTGCGCCACCGCCGAACCCATGATCGAGGCCATCATCATGTTGGCGATCAGATTGACGTAGGCGAGCCCGCCGCGCAGGCCGCCGACCAGGACGCTCGCCATTGCGACGAGGCGTCGGGTGAGCCCGCCCGCATTCATCAGTTCGCCCGTCAGCATGAAGAGCGGGATCGCCAGCAGGCCGTAGGATTCGAGGCCTGCGAAGAGCTGCTGCATGAAAGAGCCGTAGAGCGCCGTGTTGTCGGTCAGCCAGATATAGACCGCCGCCGTCACCATCAGCACGAAGCTGATCGGCAGCCCGATCAAGAGGAGCGTGAGGAAGACGCCGCCGGTCATTGCGCGCGCTCCTTCCCGGCCGGGGGCGCAGACGGAGGCCCCGGTACGCCGTCGATATGCGCGCGCCCGGCCAGACGGTCCGCCAAGTTGGCGGCCGCGTGCAGCGTTGTCGTCCCGGCGAAGAGCGGCATCACCAGCCACACCCAGAACTTGGCCACGCCGATGGTCGTCGTCGGCTCGTCATAGATGAAGTTGAAGGTAGACCCTGCGAAGGCGTCCAGGTCGAAGCGGTAACCGGTCAGCGTCGCGGGGTCGTACCAGATCCAGGCCATCCAGATCATGAAGGCGCAGAAGGCGAGGACGACGGCGTCGAGCGCGATCTCGACGGCCTGCGCCGCAGAACGCGGCAACGCTGCGATAAGCGCCGTCACCCGGATGTGCCGGCGCCGACGCAACGCCAGGCTCGCCCCGATGAAGACCAGCCAGATCATGCTGTAGACCGCCAACTCGTCAACCCAGTAGATCGCCATCGCCATCGAGCGCGTGACCACATTCAGCAGAATTAACCCGACGAGCGCGCCGGCCAGCGCGATCACGGCCCAGCGCTCCGCCGCGGCGACGGCCTCGGAAGCGGCGCTCAACGCTTTCACGATGCATACCTCCCCGGCGCGGAGCGGCCGGGGGAAGTCTCCCCCGGCCGATCGACCGACGCGGGACCCGCCGTCGCGGGGCCAAGCATAGCGAGGCCCGCCCCGGCGCAGCCAGCGCCCGTCATGCGGATCAGAGCTTGTCCGCGGCCGCGCGCATGTCGTCGAGTACGGCCGCCTTCTCGCTCCAGATCTTCTCCCACTCGGCGGCGGCGTCGCCGAAGAACTCCGGGCCGACTTTCTTAACCGGCTTACCGGTCTTCTCGACCTCCTCCAGGAACTTCGGCTCCAACGCGATGTAGCTGTCGATGACGCCGTCGAGGTGCTTCTTCATGAGCCGGCTGATGGTCGCCCGCTCATCCTCCGACAGCCCGCCCCAGACGCGGGCCGAGACCAACCCGACCATGGGAAACATCATGTGATCGGAAATCAGGATCGTCTCCGCATGCTCGGAGTATTTGAGCTTCCAGATCAGCTCGAGGTCCATGTCGATGGCGTCGACCTGGCCGTTGGCCAGCGCGTCATAGACTTCCGGCAGCGGCATCGGCGTCGGGGCCGCGCCGAGCGCCGTGTAGAAGTCGCGGATCGGCTCGAACGGGGTGATGCGCAGCTTCTTGCCTGCGAGGTCCGCGGCCGTGTCCACGGGATCGCGGCTGACGATCTGACGCAAGCCCGCCATGCCGTAGCCAATTCCGACCACGCCGATCTCACGCGGCAGCGGCTTGAGGAGATCGAGCGCGACGTCGCTCTTCAACAGCGCGCCGGCCTGTTCGATGTCGTCCACCATGTAGGGGGCGTAGAAGGCGCCGAAGTTCGGCACGCGGTTCGACACTTCCGCGATGGTCAGGAACGCCATATCGAGCGCGCCGGACTGCAGAAGCTGCATCATCTGCGCCTCGTTCCCGAGTTGGCGCGAGGGAAAGACCGCGACCGAATGCGCGCCGTCCGTCTCCTTCGACAGCTCCTCGCCGAAAGCCTCGGCGGCTTTGGTCCAGATATGCGGCGGCGGGGTGATGAGGCCCAGGCGAAACTCCTTAGCCTCTGCGCTTGCGTCGCCCAGCCCGCCGATCCCGGCCAGCGCGACCGCCGCGGCGGCAATCCATCCAAATGTGCGTTTCATCGTCTCAAGCCTCCTGTTTTTCAGGGTTTCCGGTTGGCGGGCGACGATCGCTCCTCGATCTCACGATCGCCTGCTCCCGCGCTGCGTCGCGGTCTCGATAGACCGGTACGGATCGGGCTCTCCATTGCACCTCCCTATGGCTGGACCGATGATTCAAGAGCCCACGCATCGCTTTCCAGCAAATGCATGACCTCCGCGAAAAGCGAGCCTTCAGGGTCGGCGAGGCTTTGACTGATTTCGAAGTGATCGACCTCCGGCGCCTCGATCATGTGAACCGGCGCTTGCGCGGCCTTGAGGGCCGCATAGAACTCCTGCGTTTGTCGAATGAATTCGGGCGACTCTCGCCCGCCAACCGCCAAGGAAACCGGGTGGCGAATACGATGGACGCCGGCGCGGGCGCTCAAACGGACCACCTCTTCCGGGTCGAGATCGAGATATCGGCCGCGCGCGCTCAAGACGACCGGAACCAAATCATAGGGGCCGCTGGCGAACAGCGCGCCGGCGATCGGCGATCGGCGGCGCCCCAACGCTCGCCAATTGGAGCCGGCGGCGGCGGCCGCGATGTGGGCGCCGGAGGAATGGCCGCACAAGATCAGCGGACTCTCGCCGAAACCGAGATCGGCGGCGTTCGTCGATATCCAATCGATCGCCCGGGCGACCCGTTCGACCATAACGCTAAGGGGGGTTTCGGGCCGTTTCCCGAAATCCAGAGCCGCCACCGAAACGCCCGCCTCCGTCATGGCTTCCGCGAAAAAGCCGCTCTCGCGCTTGCTCAAGAGCTTCCAAGCCCCGCCATGGACGTAGATCAGACAGGCCCTCGGGCCCGCGTCGCGCGATGCGGCCGGGTACAAGTCGAACCGTTCCAGCGGATGATCGCCGTACGGAATATCGACCCGCACCGGAAGTCGAGCGCGCGCCGCATCACTTGCGCTGGCGTACCAGTCGATGATCGATTGCGCGTTCCGCGCCCAAGCGCGCTGGTCGTAGGCGAGGTCGAGCGCCGATTGATCCATCGACCTGTAGACCGGCGTCTCCGACCTGCGTCCCGAACACTGCGCCTCGATCCGCATGTCGGAGTTCTCTAGCACGACCTCCCCGCCGAGGATGACGCAGTCCGCCTCTATGTTCGGCAGGGTCTCCTCCGCGCAGGTCAACGGATCCGCGTCGAGGATCGCGATATCGGCGAGCTTGCCGATTTGCAGACTGCCTCGATGGTCCTCTTCGAAGGTAAGCCATGCGCCGCCGATCGCCGCGGCCTCCAGGGCCTCTTCACGGCTCAGCGCTTGATCCGGCGCGACGAGGGCGCCGTCGGCGGCGCGACGGGTCACGCAGTGCGCGATGGGCCCGAAGAGACCGACAGGATGGTTGTCGCTGGAGAGGGCGAACGGCACGCCCGCTTCGACCAGTCGGCGCGTCGGGACGATGTCGGAGCAAGCCTCGGGGCCCAACCGCGTCGCCTCTTCCGGCCCGATGTCGGCGATCGAGCGATTGGTGTGGAGCGTCGCCCCCATCCCCAAATCGCGCATCGTCTTTGTCTGCGCGTCCGTCAGGCGTCCGACATGCCCGATCACCCAGCGCAGATCCCCGATTGGATGGCGCCGGTCGACCTCGGCGAACAGATCGAGGTGTGTCGCGAAAAGGGTCGCCAGCCGAAAACCCTGTCGCGCGGCCTCCATCGCGAACTCACGGAACAACTCGGGCGGCATCGACGATTCGTGCGTGTAGCCCGCCCAGCCTGAATAGGGGCGCTGACCGGCCAGCAAACGGTCTCGCTCGCCGCCGCCTTGGACGCCGTAAAGGCCGGCGATACGCAGCAGGTCATTCCCGAAGCCGCGTCGTCTCGCCCATCCGTACCAAGACGCCAGCGCGCCCGCCATGTCGTCGGGCGGCGGGTCGCCCCAGGACGGGCCGACGACCAGCCGAACCCTCACGCGTAGACGCTTCGCCTCGTCGGCGTCGCGATAGAGTCCCAGAAGCTCCGGGCTCGCTCCATGCCCTTCGAATGCGCAGGTGACGCCCGCTCGCAGATAGGCGGACATCGAATGATCGAGCGCTTTACGTCGCATCGCATCGGAGATCCGGCTCGCCCGAGCGAGCAGGACCGTTTCCGCAACGGGAATCGGCCCCTTCTCTCGTATGACCCCCGTCAAGCGGCCGTTTAGATCGCGCTCGAACACGACACCCGTCGGCGCCGTCGCTCGGTCGTCCAAGCCCGACGCGGCAAGCGCCGCGCTGTTGCATATCGAAATGAGCGGCGAGTCGTCCGCGGCGGAGCGCCAGTATCCCCAGGGCGCGCGGATCAAGACGGGGCGGTTCGAACAGACGTCGTCCAGGTCTGCGCGCGTGGGCAATCGCTCCTCACGCAGATGGCAAGCGGGATCGCCCGCGTAGTCCGGGCCGCGTCCAAGCGGCATGGTCACGAGCCATCCCCCCGCTGGTAGACGGGCGTCCTCCCTCGCCAACAACTCCTTGAGTTCGCCGATCGATCCGACATTGTCGAGCGAGGGCCAAAGCCGCTTCAGGCCCTCCCGATCCATGTGGGCGTGGCCGTCCGTCAGCCCCGGAATTGCGCAGCGCCCCCCAAGATCCATGAAGCGGGCGCCGGCGGCGCGAGCGCCGGGCAGGGTCTCAAGGTCGCCTATTGCGACGATGCGGCCCGCTTCAATTTGAAGGGCGCTTACGGTTGGGCGGCTCGGGTCCAATGTCCGGATCAAGCCGTTGTACAGGATCGTCGGCGGCCCGGTCATATCGCGCCGCCACGATCGAGCCCGGCCGCGGCGCGGAAATTGAAGAAACCCGCCGCCAGACCGATCGCCAGTCCGGCGCCGTTCACCGCCAAGAGCGTCGCGCTGCTAGGCGGAAGGATCATCAGGATGCTCGCCGCCAGAAAGACCCCCCGTTCCGCCCAGTTGCAAGAGCGCATCAGATACCCGACGCAGGCCACGGCGAGAAAGCAGACGGCCGCCGCCGTCGTCCCGGCCGCCAGCAGGATCTCGACGACCGACCCTTGCATCAACAACGCGGGATGAAAGACGAAGATAAACGGCACGATGTAGGCGACGACGCCGAACCGGGCGCCAAGAACGCCGGCCTTCCAGAAATCCGCATTGGCGATGGAGGCGGCGGTGTAGGTGGCGATGCAGACCGGCGGTGTGATCATCGACAGCATCCCGAAATAGAAGATGAAGAAATGCGCCGCGATCGGTTGAACGCCGAGTTCAACGAGGGCGGGAGCGATCAGGACGGCCAGCATGACGTAGATGACCGTCGTCGGCATTCCGAGACCAAGGATGATGCAGGCCAACGCCGTCAGACCGAGCATCAGCATCAGGCTGCCGGCGCCCGCGTCACTCAACAACAGGGAGAATTTGAACGTGAGCCCGGAGAGTTGCAGGCCGCCGATCACGATGCCCGCGAGCACGCTCATTGCGACCAGCGACAACATCACGCGCCCCGACTCGCGGAACACCCGCACGATCGCCCGGAGGCCCAAGCGGCTTTCAGGGTAGAGAAAGCCGATGACGACGGCGGCGATGGCGGCGGCCATGCCGGCCTTGCCGGCGGGCCAGCGCATGATCAACAAGGTTTGAACCAGCACGGCGATGGGGACGAGATAGATCCATCCGCGGTTCATCACGCCCACGAGGCGCGGCAGCAGCTCGGGCGCGATGCCCATCAGACCTTTCCGGGAGGCCTCCAGATGCACCTGGAGCAGCAGAGAGAGATAGTACAGCGCGGCCGGTATCGCCGCCGCCAGCGCGACCTCGAGATAGGGAACGCCCAGATATTCGGCGATGATGAACGCCGCGACGCCCATGACCGGAGGCATGATCTGCCCGCCGGTCGAAGTCACGGACTCGATAGCGGCGGACATATGGGGGCTGTAGCCGCTGCGTTTCATCATCGGGATGGTGAGGCTGCCGCTGACCAGCACGTTCGAGACCGCGCTTCCCGAAACGGTGCCGAACAGGCTCGATGACAGGACCGCGACCTTGGCGGTTCCTCCCCGATACTTTCCGAGAAGGGCCAAGGCGATGTCCGTGAAGAAGCGGTCGCCCCTGATGCCGAACAGCGCCTGCCCGAAGAGAATGAACGAGACGACGACGGTCGCGGTGACCGAAAGGGTCACCCCGAGCATGCCGTTCGTATCGAGGAAGACGTAGGCGCCGAGCCGTTCAGGACTGCTGCCGCGCCCGTTCATGTATCCTGGCACCAGATCGGCGAACAGCGCGTAGGCGCACACCGCCAGCGCAAGCCAGATCAACGTCCAGCCCAGAAGACGCCGCACCGCCTCGAAGGTCAAAAGAATGGCGAGGCCGCCGAGCAGGTAGCGCTCCGGCGAAAGCGAGGCGAGCGAGTAGGAAATCTCCGGATACCAGACCGCGATATAGGCCCCGACGGCGAAACCGAGACCGGCCAGGACCCAATCGTAAGGCTCGGGGCGGTCGCCGGGCTCGCCCTTGCGCGCTCGGCACAGCAAGAAGATCGCCGAATAGGACAGGGCGAGAAACGCGCCCAGGAACTGCTCTCGAAAAATCGCGATCGGCAGATAGTAGTGAAGCTCTAAAGCCCAGCCGGCGCCGAGTGCGGTCAGGAGAACCAGCAGGACGTCCACGACAAGACGCGTCGGTCCGCTCAAGGATCGAAAAACCTTGCCGCCCCCGGCCTCCCTCGTCTCCTCGCGCGGGTCGGCGACAGGCTTCTCGTTTGTCGGACTGGTCTCTGCCTGCATCGCGCCCATCCAAAAGGGGAAGCGTCAAAATCTGAGAAACGCCGCCATGACCGGCGCCCGGCGTCGCCGGAGCCGGTCATGGCGACAGGATCGTCACTGTTGCAGCAGTTGAGTGTGGGCGGCTTCCGCCGCGTCCGTCCAAGCACCAGCGCCCTGGTAGCTCTCGCGAGCCGCGTCATGGTAGGGCAAGGTGGCGTCCGCACGGACGGACCCTTCCGCCTTCCAACCGCGAAGCGTCGGGTGGAAAGCGGCGAGATCGCCGGCGTTCTCGTAGAGGGCCGTCGTGACGGCGCCCACGATCGCATCGGACGTGTTCGACGAAGCGACCAGATAGAGCGGGTACGCCGTGATGCAGGTGTCCGCAACGATCCCGGGCAGACGATCCTTGGGCAGAGTGATGAAGGTGTAGCCCGGGATCGCATCCGTCACGCGCTGCTTGGCGGCGTCGTCGCACAGATTAGGAAGGAAGCGCACGCCGACCGCGGCGTCGACCTCCCGAACGCGCGGGGCGCCGACGCCGTAGACCGCCCCTTCGACACGGCCGTTGGCGAGCGCGTCGAGACCCTGGTTCAGCCCCGCGACGGGCGTCGCGTCGACGGCGTCCCAGTCAAGGCCGGCGTTCAGAAGATGGGCGTAGCTGTTGATATAGGCCCCGAGGTGCGCCGAGTAGTTTCCAGCCAATCGCGCGCCGTCCAAATCGGCCACGGTCTCAAAAGCGGCGTCTTTGCGCACCAGCATCCCGGCTATCAGGTTCGACCCGGACGCGACGAGGCGCAGGTTGGGCGTCGACGGATAGGGATTGCGATCGCCAACCTTCAGGCGCTCCGGCCCCTGATAGCTGAGGCCGAAATCAACGCTCGGCGCCAAGCCGAATTCGATCTCGCCGGAGTCCAGAATCGGGAAGAACGCCGTGGTGCCCGAATACGGGCGGACCACGACGGTCGTCGGCAGATTGTCGGTCAGCACCTTCGCCACGGCGGATGCGACCGTGTGCTGCAGCGATCCGGATTGGCCTGACGCGATGTAGATCGTGTCGGGCAGGTCTTGCGCCGCGGCCGGGCGCGGCCCGGCCGTCGCGGCGAGAATGGCGGCGGCGCAGACCGCGGCCGCGCCGCGCCGCGACACCGTCAACCGCAGGACGTTCGCTAGTGTGCGTCTCATCTCATAGCCTCCTGTTTTCCTGTTGCTTGTTGGATGGGGCGGCTTCCCAGCAGTCAAACGACCGCCCAACCTTCCGGCGGCCGGCGACCTGGATGGACCGCCCCGCAGGCCCCGCAGATCCGCGCCTTTTCGTCGGCGTAGAAGGCGTCGAACAGCGGGGGCAGATCGTCGACGATGTTGCCGACGGGAACCTCGACCCGATGCACCAGCGCACCGCAGTCGAAACAGAACCACTCGAACCCGTCCTTCATGCCCTGCATGCGCGGGCTTTCCACCACCAGGCCCACAGAGCCCGGGACCGGCCGTTGCGGCGAATGGCGGACATGCGCCGGCAGCAGGAAGACCTCGCCCTCGCGGATGGGCACGTCGTAGACCTTCCCGCCCTCCGCGATCTTCAGCAGCATGTCCCCTTGAAGCTGATAGAAGAACTCCTCCACCGGGTCGTCGTGGAAGTCGACGCGCTGGTTCGGGCCGCCGACCACCATCACCACCATCCCGGCTTCTTCGAAGACCAGCTTGTTGCCGACCGGCGGCTTCAGGAGATCGCGGTGCTTGTCGATCCAGCCCTTGAAGTCGAAGGGTTGGAAGCGAGGATGGGCGGCGTGCGTCGTCATGTCGGGCTCCCTGTCACTCGGCCGCGCGGCGCGCGGTCTTCAGGCCGCAGGCCTCGAAGGCGGCGCGGCTCGCGGCCTTCTCCGCCTCGGTCAGCTCCAGCATCGGCGCGCGCACCGGCCCGCCGACCTGGCCCAGCAATTCCTGCCAGTATTTCTGATGCGCCTGCGGCTTGTCGGCCGGGCGTGTGGATCTCAGCGCCTGGCGGACCGGCTCCAGGCTGGCGCTCACCGCGCGCGCCTCCGCCGCCTTGCCGGCGAAGGCGAGGTCGGTGTAGTCGCGCATGCGCCGGTCGGCCGCCGTCTGCAGCAGATAGGGCGGGGAGGAGCAGAGATAGAGCCGCCAGCCCAACTCCAGCACATTGTCCAGCCATTCCTCCTCGGACGCTGTGCTGACCAACAGCTTGTCGCCGGCCAGCTGCGTGAGGCGCGCGTACATCTCCCGCGGGACGCTGTATTTGATGGCCGCCACGTTGGGGAGGTCGGCGAGCTCGGCGCAGAGCTCCGGGCTCATCAGATAGCCGCTGTCGGGGTGGCTCCACAGCGCGATGGCGATGTCGACCTCGTCCGAGATGCGCTTGTAGTACTCGCGCAGGATTTGATCCGGGTCCTTTACGAAATGCAGCACCGGGGCGTGAACGACGATCGAATCCGCGCCCACCGCCTGGGCGTGCCGGGCGAGGTCGAGGACGACGTCGAGATTCTGGTCCGACGCGCTCATGATCGTGCGCGCGCCGGTCCCGCGCACCGCGTCGGCGGCGATCTCGAAGGCGCGTTTGCGCTCCTCCAGCGTCATCGAGAAGAACTCGCCCTGCTTGCCGGCGATGAACAGACCGTCGATCCCCAAATCCTCGACCCAATGGCGGATGTTGGCGCGCATGCCGGCCTCGTCGATCGAGAGATCATCCGGGCTGAAGGGCTGCAGGGCGGCGGCCCAAATCCCCTTCATATTCTCCCGCGCCCACTCCTTGGCTTCGGCTTTGCTGTACGCCATCACCCGCTGTCCTTCTTGCTTCGCGCCGCTTTGTTGAGGGCGGCCCAGATCCGCTCCGCCGTCAACGGCATGTCCAGATGCGCGACGCCCAATGGCGCCAGCGCGTCGAGGGCGGCGTTCACCACCGCCGGCGGTGCGCCGATCGTCCCCGCCTCGCCCACGCCCTTGGCGCCCAAGCTGTTGGCGGGCGAGGGCGTCTCCAACCGTCCGGTCGCGATCGGCGGCATGTCGGTCGCCCGCGGCAGGGCGTAGTCCATCAGCGAGCCGGTCAAAAGCTGGCCGTCCGCATCGAAGCGCACCGCCTCCATGAGCGCTTCGCCCAGCCCTTGCGCCACGCCGCCTATCAGTTGGCCTTCAGCCAGCGCCGGATTGACCAGAACGCCGGCGTCGTCGTGATAGACGAGATCCTCAATCGTCAGCACGCCCGTCTCGACATCGATTGCGACCTGCGCCAGGCAGCAGCCGGCGCCCCAGGCCTCGCCGTCGGCGGTGTAGCGCTCTTCCGCCGTGAGGGTCGGGCTCTGCGCCGCCAAGTCCGCCCAGCTGAGCGCTTCGCCCGTCCCGTCGGCTCGGGCGAAGCCGCCCGGTTGATGGATCAGGGGCGCCGACGGCGCGCCGAGCAGCGCGCCGGCCGCTTTCCGGGCGCTTTCCAGAAAGGTGTCAGCCGCAGCCAGGATCGCGCCTCCGCCAATAGCCGTGCTGCGGCTCGCCAACGCACCGACGCCGGCAGGGGCTGCGCCCGTGTCGCCGGCGGCCACCTCGATCAGATCGGGGTCGAGCTTGAGGGCGTGGCCGGCGATCTGGGCCGCCGCGGTCTCGCGCCCCTGACCTTGGGCGGAGCCGCCGAAGGCGAGACGCACCCGGCCGTCAGGCAGAAGCGTCAGGCGCGCGCTCTCCCACCCCTGGCCGCAGGGTTCGACATAGAACGAGAGTCCGAGGCCGACGCACTCGCCGGCCGCGCGCCGCGCGTCGATCGCGCATCGGCGCGCGTCGTAGTCGGCCGACGCCAGCGTTTGCTCCAGGAGCGCCGGATAGTCGCCGGAGTCGAGGCGCGCGCCCCCGCCGTTCTCCCGCGGCAGTTGCTCGGGTCGCAGAAGATTGCGTCGCCGCAACTCCGCCGGGTCGCAGTCGAGCGCCCGCGCGCCCGCCTCGATCAAGCGCTCCAGCAGCATCGCCGCCTCGGGCCGCCCGGCGCCGCGGTAGATGCCGACGGGCCCGGTATTGGTCGCCAAGGCGCGCGCCTCGATCGCGACGGCTTCGATCCGATAGGGGCCGGGCGGAATGCGGGTCGCGTTCCAGGCCGGGATCAGGCCGCTGAACGGGGTCCAATAGCCCAGCGGAAAGTCGAAGCGCGCCTCCAACGCCACGATGCGCCCGGACGCGTCGAAGCCCATCCGCCCGTGCGCGCGCGCCCCGCGACCATGGCTTGCGGACAACAGATCCTCGCCGCGCGTCGAGACCCACTTCACAGGGCGTTCGAGCCGCCGGGCGGCCAGCGCGACCAGCGCGTCCTCGGGATAGAGCGACGCCTTCATGCCGAACGCGCCGCCGACGTCTGGGGCGACAACCCGGATCGAATCCGCCGGAAGCCCCAGAAGCGTCGCCAGATGGTCGCGCGCCCGGTGCGGCGCCTGCTGGCCGCTCCACAGCGTCAAGCGGCCGTCGCGCCACTGCGCCATGCTCGCACGCCCCTCCATCGGGGACGGCGCCAGACGCGGATGGCGCAGATCGACGGAGACGACCCGGTGCGCCGTCGCGAAGGCGCCGGCCGGTTCGCCGGCGGACCAGGCGATCCGACCCGCCAGATTGTCGGCGCGCGTCGGATCGACGGCCTTGCCGTCCTGCGCCGCCGCCACGTCCAGGACCGGCTCTTCCGGCGTCATATCGAGCGCGATCGCCTCTACGGCGTCCTGCGCCGCCTCAAGCGAGTCGGCGACGACGAGGGCGACCGGCTGGCCGAGCGCGCGCACCTCGTCGCGCGCCAGCCAGGGCGCGCGCGGCGCCGTCTCGTCCGCGATCACCGCATTGACGGGAAGGCTCGGCGCGCGCGCGTCCAAGTCCTCAGCCGTGAAGACCGCCCGAACGCCAGGCGTCGCGCGCGCGCCCTCGACGTCCAAGGCCTCGATGCGTCCGCGTGCAACCGGGCTGCGCAGGAACGCCGCGGCGAGACAGCCGGCCGGCTTCATATCTCCGACATAGCGGCCGGTTCCGGTGAGCGCGCGGATATCCTCTCGGCGCGGCAATTCGCGGCCGAGGGGGTCCGTCCACGTCGTCGGCGTGTCGGACGGCGTGTCGGACGGCGGGTCGGACGGCGGGTCGGACGGCGGGTCGTCGGCGGCGGGGCCCGGCGCATCGTCAAAGACCGCGTCGCGATCTTTGCGCGCCAGACTGCGCCTGATAAGTGAAAAGACGCTCATCGCCATCGATTCCCGCGACCAAAATGAAGGGAACGGTCAGTCTGACGACGCTGAGCTATCCTATCAAATGAAGATCGACGAATTGGATATAACTAAAAAGAATATCTAAAGCCCGCGCCCCTGCTCCCCGACCGATTCGAGCGCCAGCAGAAAGGCCTCAGCGGACGGCGATAGAGGGCTGTCGCTGCGCAAGGTCACGCCGACCGGCCCCAGGATCTCCGTCAGCCGGACCGGCAGCGCGATCAAGCGCCCGGTCTCCAGTTCGTCCGCCGCGACGCCGTGCGGCCAGGCGCCGATCAGGTCGGTTTCCCGCAGCAGACGGCGGTTGGTCGGCAGCGAGACGGATTCGACGGCGCACCGCGGCGGCTCAAGCCCGGCGTCGAAGAACGCCTTCTCCAACTGTCGACGCAGCGTCGTCTCGCCAGGCGGCAGGATCCAATCGACCGCGATCAGATCGCCGAGAGTCAGGCCACGCGCCGCCGCCAGCGGATGTCCAGGGCGCGCGAGGATGACGATCTCCTCGTCGTAGAGCGGGCGCTGGATCACGCCTGCGCGATGGCGAAACTCACTCAATCGGCCAACCACCATGTCCAGCGCGCCGCGCGCCAACATAGGCTGCAGACGATCGTTGGCGCCCTCCACCACCTCGACGATGACCCGCGGCCTGTCCGCGCGAAGCTCGGCGATCGCGCGCGGCAGCAGCCAGGCCGAAGCCGCCAACAGCGTCCCCACGACGACGCGGCCGCCGGCCCCGGTGGCTAGATCGTCGAGGGCCTCGGCTGCGTGCGCCAATTGGGCCAACGCCGCCTGGGCGTGGCGCACCAGCGTCTCGCCGTAGATCGTCGGCTTCACGCCGCGATTACCGCGCTCGAACAGCGGCGCGCCCAAATCCGTCTCAAGGTCGCGAATCGATTTGGTGACCGCCGGTTGCGACAGGCCGATCGCTTCGCCGGCGCGCACCATGCTTCCGGTTTCCGCCACGGCGACGAGCAGCCGCAATTGGCGGATCGAGGCGCGGTTGAGGCCGGTGAGCGATCGGGTCATGCGCGCATCATGCGCGAGGCGAGCCCCTCAGCCAACGCCGCGGATAGGCCCAAGGGCGTCCGCGACGCGCGGTGTCCGCCTCGGGGCCGCTTGTTCACCCGTTTAGGGTCAGTTCCTGGCGTCCCGCCCCTTCGCGTGCGAATGCGCACTCCTAGCCACGACAGGGCGGCTTGGGCGACGAAGCCGCCTGACATCTGCGTCCAAGCCCAAAGGCTGACGCTTATGGCGCCGCGAACCGGTCCGTCTGATAGGCGGTCAGTCCCGCAAAATCCTCGCGCACCGGCGCGAAGATATCGAGATTGATCGCCACCCCGTCCTCAGGCCGCGGCGCCTCGACCCAGTGTTCGACGCCGGGCGGAATGCGAACGACCGTCCCGGGGCCGCATTCATGCACCTCCTCCGCCAGATGCAGGCGTACGCGTCCCTGCAGGATCATGAAGATCTGCTCGAAGTCATGGCTGTGCGGCGGCTTCATCTCGGCCCCGGGATGCAGTTCGCTGTAGGCGACGCCGACCCCGTCGCCGCGGAAGCCGCGCACCGGAATGTCGCCGTAGGCGACGGCGGGGATGTCTGCCCAGTTGTAGACAGGGACCCGATCGTCAGTCGCCCCCTCGCTCATCGCGCCCTCCTTTCCGCGCCGCGACGCCCAATCGCGCCGCCGGCGGCAGATTGACAGAGTTTTCGTTTATGCGTAACCTAATTCCTAATCACGAAACTATACCGAACCCGAGCGGCGGAGGAAACCATGAGCAGCGCCGATGCGGCGGAAAGCCTTCACGAGGTGCCGGAGTACACGGACGGTCGCGAGCCGACGAAGCAGAAGCTCGTGATCAACCATCTGAAGAGCGACGCGGACTTCAAGAACGACGGCATGCGCCCCTACGCGCTCTACCGCGACCTCGGGCTCGCGGAAGCGACCAATGGGCTGGTTCAGGGCCACGTCATCCGCATGGTTCCGCCCTGCACGGACGAGGTTCGCAAGCGCCACTATCACGACACCCAGTTCCAGATGACCTACATGATCCGCGGCTGGATGAAGATTGAGTTCGAAGGCTATGGCGAGGTGACGCTGCAGGCCGGCAGCCTCGCCATGCTGCCGCAGCGGATCAAGCACACGGTGCTGGACTATTCGGACGACTGCGAGCAGATCGAGATCATCATGCCGGCCGAATTCGACACCGTCCCGGCGGACTAGCGACGGCCCGGCTTGAGGCCGGAGAACGCGGAGCGACGGCGGTATGGATCTGCGGCTCGCCGGACAGACGGCGGTGATCACGGGCGGCTCGGCGGGCATCGGCCTGGCGACGGCCGAAATGCTGGCGCGCGAAGGGGCGCGGGTCATCCTGATCGCGCGCGATCCCGACAAGCTGGCCGGGGCGACGGAGCGGATCCGCGCGCTCGGCGGCGAGGTCGTGGTTGAGGCGGCCGACGTCTCGGACGACGACACCCACCCGCGCCTGGCCGAGCGCTACGGGGACGCGGACATCCTGATCAACAATGCGGGCGCCATCCCGGGCGGCGGCCTGGATCGGCTCGATCAGGCGAGCTTCCGGGCGTCCTGGGATCTCAAGGTCTTCGGCTTCATCGGCATGACGCGCGCCTTCTACGCCCTGATGCGCGCGCGCGGCCGCGGCGTCATCCTAAACGTGATCGGCGCATCCGGCACGCGCGGCGACGCCGCCTATATCGCGGGCAGCGTCGGCAACGCCGCACTCACCTCGTTGACCAAGGCGCTGGGGGCGGAGGCGCCCGCCTACGGGGTCCGCGTCCTCGGGCTCAGTCCTGGGCCGGTGATGACGTCGCGCATGGAGGGGGTGCTGCGCCAACAGGCGACGGAAAAGCTGGGCGACGCCGAGCGCTGGGCGGAGTTCGCCGCCGCCTTCCCCTTCGGCCGAATGGCGGATCCGGAAGAGGTGGCCGCGGTCGGGGCCTTTCTGGTCTCGCCGCGCGCGAGCTATATGAGCGGCGTCGTCGTCAATGTCGACGCCGGCATGAGCGAGCGCCACGAGTGGTGGCCGGCGCCGCCGCGGTGAGCCGCCGGAGCGGGCCGCAGCGCGCGGCGCGAAGGGAGGAGACGGTCTTGAACGGCGCCGAAGGCATTGTCCGCACGCTTCTCGCCGGGGGCGTCGATCACTGTTTCACCAACCCCGGCACCTCGGAAATGTATTTCGTCCAGGCGCTGGATTCGATCCCGGAGATGCGCTGCATCCTCTGCCTTCAGGAGAACGTGGCCACCGGCGCCGCCGACGGCTACGGGCGCATGGCGGATCGTCCGGCCGCCACGCTTTTGCATCTGGGTCCGGGCCTGGCGAACGGCTGGTCGAACCTGCACAACGCCGCGCGCGCCTTTTCGCCGATCGTCAATCTGATCGGCGAACACGCCACCTATCACCGCACCTTCGACGCGCCGCTCCATTCCGACATCGCGGGCCTGGCGGAGCGAGTCTCCCGCTGGGTGCGCAGTTCCGACAGCGTCGAGAGCGTCTGCCGCGACGCGGCCGAGGCGATCGCCGCCGCCCGCGCCGCGCCGGGGGGCGTTGCGACGCAGATCGTGCCGCTCGACGTGTCCTGGTCTGAGGGGGCGACGCCCGTCGACGCGGCGTCCCCGCTCTCGGCGCCCGCGCCGTCGGCGGACGCGGTCGAGCGCGCGGCCGAGGCGATCCGGTCCGGCGGGCCGACCTTGCTTTTGTTGACCGGTGCCGCGCTGCGCGCCGGACCGCTGGAGACGGCCGCGCGGATCGCGGCTTCCCACCCCTGCGTCGAAATCATGGCGCAGACATCGAATGGGCGCATCGAGCGCGGCGCCGGCCGAGCGCCGGTCGAGCGCATTCCCTATCCCGTCGCCCCGGCGTTGGCGCGCTTGGAGAGATTCCGCAATGCGATCCTGGTGGGCGCCAAGGATCCCGTAGCCTTCTTCGCCTATCCAGGTCGGCCGAGCCGCCTGTTGCCGGCGGAGGCGCAGGTGCATCGTCTGGCCGAGATCGGCGACGATCTTCCCGCCGCCCTCTCGGCGTTGGCCGACGCCTTGGCGGCGCAGGCGCCGGCCGTTCTGGCGCCGGCCGAGCCGCCGCCGGCCGCGCACGGGCCGCTCACCGCCGAGACGCTCGCGTCGCTGCTGGCCGAGGGGCTGCCCGCGGACGCCGTCGTGGTCGAGGAATCGGTCTCGGTGGGACGCGGCTTCTTCGCCGCCACCGAAACCGCGGCGCCGCACGATTGGCTGCAGGTGACCGGCGGGGCGATCGGCAACGGGCCGCCGATGGCGGTCGGCGCGGCGATGGCCTGCCCCGGACGGCGGGTGATCTGCCTGGAGGGAGACGGCAGCGCGCTCTACACCCATCAGGCGCTATGGACCATGGCGCGCGAGGGGTTGGACGTCACCACCGTGGTGCTGAACAACGGCGGCTACGCGATCCTGCATGGCGAGTTTCGCGCCCTGGCCGGCGAGGCCGCAGGACCGCGCGCGTCGCGCATCATGGATGTGCGCGAGCCGGCGATCGACTGGCCGTCGCTCGCCGCCGGCTTCGGCGTGCCGGCGACGCGCGCGGCCGACGCAGACGCCTTCCGTGCGGCCTTCGCCCGGGCCAATGCGACGCCGGGGCCGCATCTGATCGAAGCCGTGGTCAGCGGCGGCTGACGCGATGACCGCCGCCCCCTGGACCGACGCCTTTTCCGGCCGCACCGCGCTGATAACCGGCGGGGGCGGCGGCATCGGCGCGGCCGCGGCCGCGCGCTTCGCCGCGGCGGGCGCCACCTGTTTCGTCGGCGACCTCGGGCTTTCGGAGGAGACGACCGTCGACGGCGTGCGCCGCCGCCCGCTCGACGTCAGCGACCGCGCGTCGGTCGAGCGTTTCGTGCGCGCGGCGGAGGCGGAGGTCGGGCGTCTCGACATCCTGGTCAACAGCGCCGGGGTTCGCGAGATCACGCCCTTCCTCGAGCTCGATCCCGAGGAGTGGCGGCGCGTGCTCGCGGTCAATCTCGACGGTGTCTTTCACGCCTCGCAGGTCTTCGCGCGCGCGCTGACGGCGCGCGAACGCGGCGGGGTCATCGTCAATCTGGCCTCGGTCGCAGGGCTGATGGGCGTGCCGGACCGGCCGGCCTACGTCGCCTCCAAGCACGGCGTGGTCGGCCTGACCCGCGAGATGGCGATGGAACTCGGCCCATACGGCGTCCGGGTCAATGCGATCGCGCCCGGCTCGGTGCGCACGCCGATGACGGCGCGGTTCTTCGACGACCCGGCGCTGGTCGAACGGCTGGAGGCGGGCCATCCACTGGGCCGCGTCGCCGAGCCGGAGGAGATCGCCGACGCGATCCTTTACGCCGCCTCCGACCTGGCGGGCTTCATGACGGGCGCGGTGCTGACGGTCGACGGCGGCTATTCCGCCGGCAAGGGCTGGTAAGCCGCCGGACGCGCGCGCTCAGTCGTCGGCGCGGAAATACTGGATCGGGATCACCACCGCCATCAGCGCGCCCACCATCAACATCGACAGCGCGGCCGCCCCGGGCAGATCGGGATAGCCCCAGGTCATGTAGATCTTCGAGGCGACCACGACGTTCGACGAGGTCAGCAGGATCAACGGGAAGGTCAGATCCCGTGCGCTGTGGGCCGCGACCCAGAGCCAGGCGTTGACGATATGCGGCCAGACCAGCGGCGCGACCACCCGGCGAAGCGACGTTCCCCAGCTGGCGCCGCTGATTTCGGCGGCGTCCTCCAACTCCTTGTGGATCTGGATGAAGGCGCCGTTCATCGTGCGCGCGCCGAAAGCGATGAACATCGTGATATGGCCGATCACGATCACCCAGATCAGCCCGTAAAGCGGCGTCGGCAGGAAGAAGAGCAGCATGGCGATGGCCATGACCACCGGCGGAATGGCGATCGGGGCGAAGGCCATGACGTCGAGCGCGCGTGTCGCCGCCGACTGCGCGCGGACCGAAAACCAGCTGATCAGGCAGGACAGCACCATCACCACGACGGAGCTGACCAGCACCATCAGCACCGTGTTGCCGATCGCCCGCATGATCGTCGGATCGCCGAGAATGCGACCGTAGGCGCCGACGGTCAGGTTCGCCAACTCGTCCAGGCTGGGCACCTTGTAGAAGGGCAGCAGGCTCGACCAGAGCAGGATCAGGAGCGGCAACGTCATAACCGCGAAGTAGCCGCCGGTGAACAAGAGCGCCGGGAGACGCCACACGCCCAATGTCAGCCGCTTGGGGCGGAAGCCGCGACCCGTCACCACCCGGAACCGCTCGGACAGCCGAGTCACGTGGAAGTAATAGACCATCAGCAGCAGCGCGACGACCAGCAGGAAGACGCCGAACGCCCCCGCCAGCCCGTAGTTCGGCAAGCCGACCTCCGGCGAGGCGAGGAGATAGATCCGCGTGCTGAGCACATGCACGCCAGCCGAGGCGCCCAACACCAGCGGCAGATCGAAGGTCTGCACCATGTTGATGAACAGGAACATGCCGACCGACAGGAAGCCCGGGGTCAGGATCGGCAGGGTCACGGTGCGGAAGACGCGCAGCCGGCCGGCGCCCATGACGAAGCCGGCGTCCTCCAGCGACGGGTCCATGTTGCGCAGCAGGCCGCTGATCATGACGTAGCTGGTCGGCACGAGGCTCAAGCTGCTGATGACGATCAGCGCCGTCATCGAGTAGGGGGAGAACGGCGCGCCCTCGAAGCCGAACAGGTTGCGCAGGAAGACGTTGAGCGCCCCGTTGCCCGGATTGATCAGCAGGATCCAGCCGTAACCGAAGACCAACGGCGGCACCGCCATCCAAGAGAACATCAGAGTGCGGATCAGGCGGCGTGCCGGCATGTCCGTCCGCTCGGTCAGCATCGACAGGACGAAGGCGATCGACACGCCGAGGACCACGCTGGCGGCGGCGTAGTAGAAGGTGTTCCAGATCAGCTTCGCCGTACCGGGGCGGGTGGCGACGTCGAGATAGTTCTGAAAGGTGAAGGTGAACTCGCGATAGAACAGCGTCTCGGGCGAGGAGAAGCTGGTGATCAGCAAGACCGCAAGCGGCCCCAGAATGAGGGCGCCCAGCAGGCCCAGCAGAAAGATCAGCGTCGGCTTCTTCATCGACCGCCCGGCGCCGCGGGACGCCTGCAAGGGCGTGGGCGCGCCGTCCGCCGCCTCCGCCATGGTTCAGGCCGCTCCCGACAGATTCTTGTCGTCATTTACGACGACGCACCGGCCGCGTCCGAAGTCGACGACGACCTCCTCGTCCACCGCATGATCCTCGTACGGGCTGAAGGAGGCGCGCAGCGCCACGCCGTCGATCTCGACCAGGGCCTCGACCACATCGCCGAGAAAGGTCACCTCCCGGATGCGGCCGAGGAAGCGGTTCTCGCCGAGGTCCGCGGCAGACGCGCCGGCGTCGGCCGGCCGCTCCAGCCCGATCGCGGCGGGGCGCACCGCCACGCAGATCGCCCCTGACGGATCCAGGCCCTTCGAAACCTTGCAGGTCAGGCGGCCGAACCCCGTCTCCACGACGCCCGCCTCAGCATCGATCAAGCGGGCGGGAATCAGATTGCTGCGCCCCATGAAGTCGGAGGTCACGCTACTTTGCGGCGCCAGGTAAATGTCGCGCGGCGACCCCATCTGCACGATCCGACCCGCCTCCATCAGGACGATCGAATCCGACATCGACAAAGCCTCCACCTGATCGTGGGTGACGAAGATGGTGGTGATGCCCAGGGCCTTGATCATCTGACGCAGTTCGACGCGCATTGCGTCACGCAGCTTGGCGTCGAGATTGGAGAGCGGCTCGTCCAACAGTAGAAGCTTCGGCTGATGCACCACGGCCCGGGCCAGCGCCACGCGCTGCTGCTGCCCGCCGCTGAGGTGCGGGGCGGGCCGGTCGGCGAAGGCGTCCATCTTCACCGCGGCCAGCGCCTCCATGACGCGCGCGCGGACATCCGCAGCCGGCAGCGAATAGCCGCCATGCACCAACGGGAAGGCGACATTGTCGAAGACCGACATATGCGGCCAGATCGCATAGGATTGAAAGACCATGCCCAGCCGGCGCTTGTTGGCCGGCACGAACAGTTTCCGACGCGCGCTGTAGACGACGGCGTCGCCCATTCGGATCTCGCCGCCGTTCGGCGTCTCGAGGCCGGCGATGCACTGCAGCGTCGTCGTTTTGCCGCAGCCGCTCGGCCCCAACAGGGTGAAGATGTCGCCGGTGCGCACGGAAAAGGAGACGCCCTTGACCGCCTGAACGGACCCGTAGGACTTTACCAGCTCTTCGACTTCCAGCACGGACGCGCTCCACCCTGTCGACCGGGTCGGCGGCGCGAAGGCGGCGCCGTCGGTCCAGAGGGTCTGGACGGGCCCCGAATCGCCGCCGAATCTTTCGGCTTTTAGAAAACTTATTCTTGTTTATGAAAAGTACAGAGGCGCCGACGCCTTGTCAATCGGCCGTACCCGGCGCGATTCCCGGCGGGTTGAGCAGGGCGTTGCACTCCATCGCCAGAATCTTTCGGACGGCCGGCCGCGCGATGCAGCGATCGGTCCAGGCGGCGATGTTCGCAAACGGCGACAGATCGATTCCGACCTTCTTGGCCACGCCCGTAAAGACCAAGGCGTACGGGTCAGCCGTCGAATAGTCGTCGCCGAGGATCCAAGGACCGGGGGCGAGCATCGCATCCAGTTCGCCCATCAGCCGCGTCAGCGTCTTATGCCCCTTGGCGACGAGCGCCGGATGGGTCGCGGGGTCGTCCGAATAGTTCTCGGGCCGCGTGATGTGACGCGCGTCGGGTTGCACCGTGCTGGCGAGCCAACAGAGCGTCGAGAGCCACCGCACCTGCCCGGCCGGATCGCTCGGCCGCAACCGGGCTTCGGGAAACCGTTCTGTCAGGTGGAATTGGATCGCGACGTTTTCGGTCACCGTCCGCTCGCCGTCGCGCAGGACGGGCACCTTGCCGCGCGGATTGATCGCGCGAAAGGCGGGGCCGTGCTGCTCGGCCGCGGTGAAGTCGACCTTCACCGGCTCGTACTCGGCCCCCGCCTCTTCAAGGACGATATGCGCCGCCGTCGAGCATGAGTTCGGCGCGTAATAGAAGGTCAGCATGGCGAAGCCTCTCTGCGTTGGACGCCCAGTTCCGGCCGAAGCGGCTTGACAGGCGCGCCGTCATGTCTTTCAATATATCGAAAACAGTTTGCTGTGAACGAAAAATATGGACCTCCCGCGACGGCGGGCCGGACGGGGGAGGCCGAACTGGCGCAGCAGCGCCGAGCGCCTGGTCCGCTGTGTCGGCGGCGCGTTCCGCATTCCACGGAGCGCCTCGACGGGCGGCGCAGGCTGACAACGAGCCGGGAGGATTGACATGAGAAAGACGTTGTTCAGCGTCGTCACGGCCGCCGCGATGGCCGTCGGCGCGCACCTCGCCCCCGCATCTGCGGCAGAGTTGGGGGCCACCTATGAAGAGATTCTGGCGGGCGCCAAAGAGGAGGGCCGGCTCGTCGTTTGGTCCAACTTCCCCTCGCGCCCGGAGACCCACCAGGCCCTCATCGCCGCCTTCAACGAACGGTTCGGCCTTGAGACGGAGCTGGAGTGGGTGCCGCTTTCCTCGCCCCAGGCGAATTCGCGCGCGATCGCCGAGGCCGCCGGGCGTCAGGTGTCGGTGGACGTGATCGGCGCGGGCTCAATCGGCGAGGTCAAGGTCGCCAGCGACGGCGGCATCATCACCCCCTATGACTGGGTCGGCGTCTTCGGGGAGCAGTTCCCTGAGATCGGCGAAGTCGACGGGCCGGCGGAGTTCGAAGGCCTCGCCCTCTCCTACTTCGTCGCCCATTCGGTCATGGGCTGGAACCCGGGCATGATCGAGGGCGAGGAGGTGCCGAACTCCTGGTTCGAAGTCGCCGATTCCAAGTGGGCGGGCAAGTTCTCGGCCAACGCCTATTGGTTCTGGCCGCTGCCGGTGCTGAGCCTGTGCATCGGCGAAGAGGAAAGCTACGCGTTGGCCGACAAGTTCATCGCCAACACGCCGGTTCTCGGCAAGGGCTCGCCCGCGGTGAACCAGGCGATCACCACCGGCCAGGTGCCGATCGGCTTCACCCTGTCGCTGGTGGCGGCGAACAGCCTGCGCAAAGAGGAGCCGCTCGACTTCAAGATGTTCCGCGACTACCTGCCGTACTGGGACAACTACCTCTGGGCGCTCGACGGCTCGCCCAACCCGAATACGGCGCGCCTGTTCTCGGCCTGGATGGCGGTCGAGGGCTACAAGGTCGCGGACCCGATCGAACCCCTGCCCTCGCGGCTCGATTCCGACAACATCTTCGTGAAGATGATGGCGGATCAGGAGGCGGCGACCGGGGCTCAGACCTGCACGATGGAAACCTCCGAGGACATCGCGCAGATGGACCGTGTGCGTCAGACCGTCTCCGCCAAGATGAGCGGTCAGCAGTAGACGCCGCCCTTTCGCATCCCTGATGTCCCTGCGTGGTCGGCGTCGGCCGGTGGCTCGACGTCGACCCCTCTTTTTGCTGACTCCCCGCGCCGGCGCCCGATCCGGCGAGAGCGACCGATGAGCCCGACCCCGCAAGCCTACATCGCCGGCGTCTTCGAACATCCGACCCGCAGCGCGCCCGACAAGACCACGGCGCAGCTCCACGCCGAGGCCGCCGCCGGCGCCCTGGCCGACGCAGGCCTGTCGCTTGGCGACGTGGACGCCTATTTCTGCGCCGGCGACGCGCCGGGCCTGGGCGCCCTGTCGATGGCGGAGTACATCGGGCTGACGCCCCGCCTCATCGACACGACGGAGCTCGGCGGCGCCTCCTACATCAGCCATCTGAACCATGCGATGCGGGCGATCGCCGCCGGGCGCTGCACGGTCGCCTTGATCACGCTCGCCGGCCGGCCGCGCTCGGAGCGCTCCTCCGGCAAGGCCGCCCGGGTCTATTCCGCCGACGCGCCGGACCTGCCCTTTGAGCTGCCCTTCTCGCCCAGCATGGTGGCGCTCTACGGCCTCGTCGCCGCGCGACACATGCACGAGTTCGGCACGACGTCCGAGCAGCTCGCCTGGATCAAGGTCGCCGCCTCTCAGCACGCCCGCCACAATCCCGCCGCCCGGCTTCCCGACCCTGTGACGGTGGAAGACGTCCTCGCCTCGCCGATGATCGCTTCGCCGCTGCATCGGCTCGACTGCTGCGTCGTCACCGACGGCGGCGGGGCGGTCGTGGTCGCGGCCGAAGGGGTGATGCGATCGCTCGACCGACCGGCCCTGCGCATCGCCGGCGCAGGCGAGGCGATCAAGCATCAGAACGGCGGCGCGGTGGACCTCACCTACTCGGCCGCGGCGCGCGCCGGCGCGGACGCTTTCGCCGAAGCCGGCGTCAAGCCGGCGGACGTGGATTACGCCTCGATCTACGACAGCTTCACGATAACCCTGCTGATGCAGCTCGAGGATCTCGGCTTCTGCGAAAAAGGCGCCGGCGGGCGCTTCGTCGCCGACGGCGGCCTGATCTCGGGCGAGGGCCGCCTGCCGGTCAACACCGACGGCGGCGGCCTGTGCAACAACCACCCGGCCAACCGCGGCGGGATCACCAAGATCATCGAGGCGGTGCGTCAGCTGCGCGGCGCCGCCGCGCCGGCGCTTCAGGTCCCCAACTGCCGGCTGGCGCTGGTCAGCGGGATCGGCGGGTCGCTGGCGACGCGCCACGGCGCCGCGGTCGCGCTTCTCGAGCGGGAGTGAGCCATGACGGCCCCACGCCCGTCCTCCTCCGCCGCCGAGCCCGGCTCCCCCGCAGCCGAACCGCAGGATGTCGCGCGCGCGGCCGCCGAGCGCGGCGCGCTCGCCTACAAGAGCTGCGAGGGGTGCGGCCGTCCGCATTACTATCCCCGCCCCTTGTGTCCCTTCTGCCTGAGCGCGGCCACGCGTTGGCGCGAGGCGTCCGGGGGCGGGAGCGTCTACTCGCTCTCCATCGTCCCGGAGGCTGAGGGCGCGCGGGCGCTGCTCTTCGTCACCCTGGACGAGGGTTTTACAATATTGAGCGCCGCGAGCGACGATCCGGCCGAGGCCTTCGCGATCGGCGCCCGCGTGCGCGTCGTCTTTCGCCCGGACGGCGACGGCGTTCTTCAGCCTTTCTTCCGCCTCGACGACGCAGGAGATTGAGATGCTGGTGCTGCAGACCCCATCGGACCTTTCCCAGCATGTCGGGTGCGAAATCGGCGCGAGCGACTGGCTGCAGATCGATCAGGAGATGATCGACCGCTTCGCCGACGCGACCGGCGACCATCAATGGATTCATGTCGACGCCGCGCGCGCCGCGCGCGAGGCGCCGGGCGGAACCACCATTGCACACGGCTATCTTCTGCTCTCTCTCCTGCCGCGGCTGGCGCCGGAGATCTGGCGGATCGAGAAGCGCTCGCGCAGCCTGAACTACGGCGTGAACAAGGTGCGTTTCACGGCCCCCGTCCCCACCGGGTCGCGCGTCCGGCTGCGCCAGAGCGTCGCCGCCGCGGAGCCGATCGAGGGCGGCGTGCGGCTGATCATGGCCTCGACCATGGACCTTGCGGGCGGCGAGCGCCCCGCCCTTGTCGCCGAGACGGTCAGCCTGATCTACGATTGAGCGCCGCAGGGCGTGATCAGGGCGTCGAGGGCGAAGCACCCCTGCGGCGTCGCCAGCAGCGGATTGATCTCCACCGTCGCAGCCGGGGCGCAGGCGCCGGCCAGACGGGCGAAGGCCAGGATCGCGTCGACGACGGCCGCTCGGTCGCAAACCGGCCCGCCGCGATACCCGTCGAGCAGCGCCCCCGCCGTCAGCGCGGCCAGCATCGCCTCCGCCTCAGCCCGATCGAGCGGCGCCCGGCGGAAGACCACGTCCTCGAACAGCTCCGTCAACACGCCGCCGGCGCCGACCATGATCATCAACCCGAAGGTCGGGTCGATCTGGCTGCCCAGGATCAGCTCGACGCCGCCGGAGAGCTGTTTCGCGGCGACAGCCCCCTCAAGCCGCGCGTCCGGCCGCGCGGATGAAACCTGCGCGGTCATGGCCTCGAAGGCGGCGGCCGCCTCCGCCGGCGTGCGCAGGCCGAGCCGCACCCCGCCGACGTCCGATTTGTGCGGCAGATCGGGCGACGCGATCTTCAGGACCATGGGCGCACCGATCTCGTCGAGCGCCGCGGCCGCCTGCCGCGCCGTGGCGACAAGGCGGAAGGGGGCCGTCGGCACGCCGGCCTCGGCGACGAGGCGCAGCGCCGCCGCCTCGGTCATCGAGGCGGTCGGCGGGTCGATCGTCGGCGCGGCGCGGCCGTCGGACGCGCGTTCCTGCGGCGCGGCGGCGCGTCCGGCGCGCGACCATCCGGCAAGCGCGCGGATCGCCGCGGTCGGATCGTCGAAGACGAGGAAGCCGGCCTCCTCCGCCCGAGCCGCGTTCGGCGCGTCATGCGGCGTGCAACTGATCAGCAGCGGGCCGTCCGGGCGCTGCAACGGCCGGACGGCGTCGAGGATCGGCCCGTACATGCGCGCCGACTCCCCGAAATAGGCGAGCGACATCAGCACCGCGTCGTAGGTTCCGTCCAGCATGGTCTCGACGCAGGCCGCCCAGACGGGCAGATCATTGACGGCCTGGGCCGTCGTATCCAGCGGATTGGCCGCACTGGCATACGGCGCCGCCTCGCGCAACCGCGCGGCCGCCGCCGGCGGCAAGGGCGGCAGCGACAGACCGCCCGCCGCCGCCTCGTCCGCCAGCATGACGCCGGCGCCGCCGGAAATCGTGACCACGCCGAGCCGCGCCAGCGCCGAGGGCGGCGCGCGCCGAACCGCGACATAGGCGATGTCGATCGCCTCCTGCAGATCGCGCACCCGCACGGCGCCGCATTGGCGCATCACGGCGTCGAAGACCCGATCGGTCCCGGCCAGCGCGCCGGTGTGCGACAGGGCGGCGCTGCGTCCCGCCTCGGTGCGGCCGGCCTTGATCATCAGCACCGGCTTGCCGGCGCGCCGGGCCGCGCTTAACGCGTCGGCGAGCGCCGGGCCGTCGCGCGCCGTCTCGGCGTAGCAGACGATCTGCGCCGTCTGCGCATCGGCGGCGAGATAGGCGACCGCCTCCGCCAGATCCACATCGCCCTCATTGCCGGTGGAGATCGCCTTGCTGAGCCCCACCCGCCGCCGGCGGGCCAGCATCATGAGTTGCGACATCACCGCGCCGCTTTGGCTGGCGACCCCGACCGATCCGGCCCGGTGTCCGTCGTAATTGACCGCGTCCGTGAAGGTGGCGAGCAGCCCGCGATGCAGATCGATGAGGCCTAGGCAGTTCGGCCCCAGAAGCCGGACCTTGAGGGCGCGCGCCGTCCGGACCACCTCCTCCTCGCGCGCGCGTCCCGCCGCGCCGAGCTCGGCGAAGCCGGAGGTGAACAGGATCGCGGCGCGACAGCCGGCGCGCGCGCAATCCTGCAACGCCTCGACGACGCCGTCAGGCGGCACGGCGATGACGCCCAGATCGACGGGGGCGCCGATCGCGGACGCGCTCTCATAGGCCGGCAGGCCCTGGATCTCTCGGCGATTGGGATTGACGGGATAGAGCGCGCGGTCGGGATCGCCCGCCAGCCAGGCCCGCTTCAGGGCGGCGACCGGCCGGCCGCCGATGCGCATCGGATCGGACGAGGCGCCGACCACCGCGACGCGCCGCGCCTCGAAGAACAGCGACAGATCGCCCACCCGCTCAGGGCTCCCGCTCGCAGGGGTTCGAGAGCACACCGATCCCCGCCACCGTGATGGAGACCTGATCGCCGGGTTGCAGCCATTCCTGCGGGTCGCGCCCCATGCCGACCCCGCCGGGCGTACCGGTGAAGATCAGATCCCCCGGCTTCAAGGTGAAGAACCGGCTGAGGAAGGAGACGATCGCCGGCGTCTGGAACACCCGCTCGCGGGTGTTCGACGCCTGCTTGGTCTCGCCGTTGACGCTGAGCGAGATCGCCAGGTCGGAATCGTCCGGCAACTCGTCCCGAGTGACGATCCACGGGCCGAGCGGCGAATTGGCGTCGCCCGACTTGCCGCGCATCGCCTGCGGGTCGGCCTTCTGGAAGTCCCGCGCGCTGACGTCGTTGCCGATCGTGAAGCCGGCGACATGCTCCATCGCCCGGGCCTCCGGTATATGCTTGCCGGCCGTCCCGATCACGATGACCAGTTCGGCCTCCCAATCCGGCATGGCGCTCTCTCGATTGAGGCGGATCGGCGCGCCGTGCCCGACCAGGCTGTTGGCGAACATACCGAAGGTCTGGATGCCGGTCGGGATGTCGCGCCCGATCTCCGCGCAATGGTCGCGATAGTTGAGGCCGACCCCGATGATCTTCTCCGGACGCGTCACCGGGGGCGCGAAGGCCAGATCGGCCAGAGGCCGGGTCAGATCCGGACGCTCCGCCGCCGCCCAGGCGGCCGCGTCGTCCGCCGCGCGCAGGGCGTCGGCGCCGCCGGCCAGAAGGGCTTCGATCGAGGCGGGCGGCGGCGCATCGGTGGTGCGGTGAAACGCCGACAGGGCGTCGTTCAGGTCGACGGCGGCCTCCCCAACGACGACCGCCGGGCGCTCGCCGCCCTCCGGCAGGCCATAGGTCATAAGGCGCATTCTCGCTCCCTCCCCCCGATCCGCTGGGCCGCCGGGCCGCCAAGGCGATCAGCTTGACGGATCAATCTTTCCTGTTTTAGAAATTGTTTTCGACAATAAGAAATATACAGAGTCCGGACAGGCGGTTCAATCACCGTTTCGCGCGCCGGAAGCGAGGGAGAGATGACGGACAGCGCCCAATGCCTGGCCGGAAAGGCCGTTCTGGTGACCGGCGCCGGGCGCGGCATCGGCCGGGAGATCGCGCTGGCTGCGGCGGCTGCGGGCGCCCAGGTGGTGATCAACGACCCCGGCGTCTCGACCGGCGGCGAAGGCGGCGACCAAGCCCCGGCGGACGAGGTCGTCGACGTCGTCCGCGCGGCCGGCGGCGCGGCGGTCGCGGACTATGGCGACGTGCGCGAGGCGGCGCACGCCGAGCGCATGGTCGCGACCGCGCTGGACGCCTTCGGTCGCTTGGACGGGGTCGTCAACAACGCCGGCATCCTGCGCGACCGGATCTTCCACAAGATGACCGCGGAGGAGTTCCGCGCCGTGATCGACGTCCATCTGATCGGCGCCTTCAACGTCTCCAGCGCGGCCGCCCAGCACTTCCGCAAGCAGGAAGCGGGCGCCTTCGTCCATTTCACCTCCGCCAGCGGTCTCGTCGGCAATTTCGGGCAGGCCAACTACATGGCGGCGAAGCTGGGAATCGTCGGCCTGTCGAAGTCGATCGCGCTGGACATGGGACGCTATCGTATTCGCTCCAACTGCATCTGCCCCTTCGCCTGGAGTCGGATGATCGGGAGCATCCCCGCCAACAGCCCCGAGGAGGAGGCGCGGGTCGAGAAGCTCAAGGCGATGGGGCCGGAGAAGATCGCCCCCATGGTCGTCTTCCTGCTGTCCGACCTGGCGGCGTCGGTCACGGGCCAGATTTTCGCCGTGCGCCGCAACGAGATCATGCTGATGGGCCAGTCGCGCCCCCTGCGCTCCATGCAGCGCGCGGAAGGATGGGATCCCGAGAGTCTGGCCGAGCATCTCTTGCCTGCGATGGCGCCCGCCTTCTATCCGCTGGACCGTTCCGCGGACGTCTTTTCCTGGGATCCCATATGAGCCGGCGGCGCGCCGGCGGGAGGCTCTGATGAGCGAGTTGACGCCCTTCTACAACATCGTCGACGGCGCCCGGCGCGAGTCGGCCGAGACGTTTCTGTCCTACGACCCTTATCGCGGCGCGCCCTGGGCGGCGATCCCGCGCGGCGGCGCGGACGACGTCGACGCCGCGGTCGCCGCCGCCAAGCGCGCCTTCAACGCGCAGGAATGGCGCGGGATGACGGCGACGGCGCGGGGCAAGCTGCTGGTCCGCCTCGCCGATCTGATCGCGGAGGAGAGCGACCGCCTCGCCCGGATCGAGACGCGCGACAACGGCAAGCTGCTGGCCGAGATGGCCGGCCAGCTGCGCTATGTCCCCGAATGGTATCGCTATTTCGGCGGCCTGGCGGACAAGATCGAAGGCGGCGTGCTGCCGATCGACAAGCCGGGGATGTTCGCCTACACGAAACAGGAGCCGCTGGGCGTCGTGGCCGCGATCGCGCCGTGGAACTCGCCGCTGCTGCTTCTCGCCTGGAAGCTGGCCCCGGCGCTGGCGGCCGGCAATACGATCGTCGTCAAACCGTCCGAGCATGCGTCGGCCTCGACTCTGGCCTTCATGGAGCTGTTTGAGCGCGCCGGCTTTCCCAAAGGCGTCGTCAACTCCGTCACCGGCATGCCGGGCGAGGTCGGGGTCCCCCTGGTCGCCCATCCGGACGTCGCCAAAGTCGCCTTCACCGGCGGCGAGGCGGGCGGGGCGGCCGTCTATCAGGCGGCCGCGGCCGGGTTGAAGCACGTCACCCTCGAGCTCGGCGGCAAGTCCGCCAATGTGGTGTTCGAGGACGCCGACCTGGAAAGCGCCGCGAACGGCGTCATCTCGGGCATCTTCGCGGCCAGCGGCCAGACCTGCATCGCCGGCTCTCGTCTCCTGGTGCATCGCTCGGTGCATGATGCGGTGTTGGAGAAGGTGGTGGCGATCGCCAAGACCGCACGGCTCGGCGACCCGATGGACCTGGAAACCCAGGTGGGTCCGATCACCACGCTGGCCCAGCGGGACAAGGTGATGGGCTATATCGACGTCGCGATCGACGACGGCGCGCGCTGCGAATTGGGCGGTCGCCGGCCGGAAAGCGCGGCGCTGGCCGACGGCTGGTTCGTCGAGCCGACGATCTTCTCGGACGTGAAAAACTCCATGCGCGTCGCGCAGGAGGAGATCTTCGGCCCCGTCCTGTCAGTGATCCGCTTCGACGACGAGGAGGAGGCCTTCGCGCTGGCCAACGACACCCAGTACGGGCTGGGCGCCGGCCTCTGGACCACCGACATCGGTCGGGCGATCCGCGGCGCGGATCGTCTGGAAGCCGGAACGGTCTGGGTGAACACCTACCGCGCCGTCAGCTTCATGGCGCCGTTCGGCGGATACAAGCGCAGCGGCGTCGGCCGGGAAAGCGGCCAGGAAGCGATCAACGCCTATCTGCAGACGAAGAGCGTCTGGCTCAACACCGCCGGTCAGACCGGCAATCCCTTCGTTCTGAAATGACCGCGCGGCGGTCCCGTCTAGACGGCCATCGCCTCAAGCTCCGCGCAGGCGCCGCGCAGAGCCTCGACATGCTCCTCAAGCCGATCCTGCAGGCGGGTGACCGGCCCGGCGATGGCGACCCCGAAGGTGCGGCCGTGCAGGCGGATCGGCATCGCGATGGCGCCGACATCGACCACATTCTCGCCGCGCGTCATCTGGTAGCCGCGCGCGATCCCCTCCTCGACATCCTGCAGCAGGTCACGCTCCCCGCCCATGGTGCGGTCGGTGATGCGCTCGTATTTCAGGCTGTCCGCGATGCGCCGGCGCTGATCCGGCGGCAGGGTGGACAGCACCGCCTTTCCGATCGCGGTCGAATGAAGGGGCTTCCGCGCGCCGACTTCGGAGGTGTAGCGGATCGCCTGCCCGCCCTCGAAGACCTTGAGATAGAGGATCGCGGTGCCGGCGCTGGAGGCCTGGCCGAGGATGATCGTCTCGTTCGTCTTCTTTCGCAGGGCGGCGAGCACCGGCTCGAAGCGCAGCAGCAGCGGCTCCCCCTTCTCGATGGCGCGCGCGTTCGCCGCCATGCGGCCGGTCGGGTACCATTCCTTGCGCGACGAAACGCAATGCAGGTAGCCCTGCTCCTCCAACGTCTTGACGATCGAGAAGCAGCTTGAGACCGGCGCGCCCACGGCGTCGGAGAGTTGCGACAGGGTCAGCGGCTTCTGCAGCGTTGCGAACGCTTCGAAGATCTCCAAAACGCGTTGTGCCGTCGCCATCCGTCCGAATCCTCGCGGCAGCCCTCGGAAGCTGCATGTCTTGGTTGTGTTTTCCTCAAACTATCCGGTGCGGCCGACCGTCCGCAATCCTATAGCGTCGTCCTTCTACATCCTGCCGGTCCTCCGCGAAACCCATGGACCGCCCGGATCGCCGGGTTTCGAGGCGGCGCGGGGCGCGCCGCCGGGAAAAACCACTGGACGCCGAATTTCGAAATATAGTAAAAAGTTTTCTATGGGCGAAAGCAATACAATCCTCCACACCTCGGATGCGCCGGTTCTGGCCGCCCGCGAGGGCGATCGCTTGACCGTGACCATCAACCGGCCTGAAAGCCGCAACGCTTTGAGCCGCGCGGTCTTCGCGGCGCTCGCCCGGATCTTCACCGACGCGCGGACGGACGACACGCTGGCCTTCGCCGTGATTTCCGGCGCGGGCGATCGGGCCTTTGCGGCCGGCGGGGATCTGAAGGAGCTCGACAGTCTGCGCGACGAGGCGGACGTCAGCGCCTTCTCACGCGAGTGTCGCGCGGCCCTGGAGACAATCCGATCCTTTCCGGCGCCGGTGATCGCGGCGCTTAACGGCCCGGCGCTGGGCGGCGGGGCGGAACTCGCCCTCGCCTGCGATTTCCGGGTCGCGGCGCACACCGCCGGCATCGGCTTCCTGCAGGGCAAACTATCGCTGACCACCGCCTGGGGCGGCGGAATCGATCTCATGCGGCTGCTCGGCCCGACCCGAGCGATGGAGCTGTTGCTGTCCTCGCGGATTGTGCCGGCGCCGGAAGCGCTGGCCCTCGGCCTGATCGACGCGGCCGCCGCGGAGGGCGAATCGCTGAACGCGGCGCTGACGCGCTTTCTCGACCGGTTCGCCCATCAGACGCCGCGCACCGCGCGCGGCTGCAAGGCGCTCGCCGCCGCCTATCGGCGCGGCGCCGGGCAGGCGGAGCTCGAGGCGGTGGAGACCGCGCACTACACCCGCACCTGGATGCATGACGACCACTGGGCGGCGGCCGACGCGGCGAAGGCGCGCTTGGGGGCCGGCGGAAAGGGAGGCGCGCGATGACGACGCCGAAGCCCAAGGATGCGGCTGCGCCCGGCCCGGGCGGCGGCGACGCCGTGCCGCCCATCACGCCCTCCGGCCTGGAGCTGCCCGTCGTCGCCCGCGCCGAGGACGTCGACGCCGCGCGCATCGGCGAGCCGGGCGCCTACCCTTTCACGCGCGGCGTCTTTCCGAACGGCTATCGCGGCCGGCTTTGGACGATCCGACAGTATTCGGGCTTCGGCTCGGCGGAGGAATCGAACGCGCGCTACCGTTTCCTGCTGGAGCAGGGTCAGACCGGCCTGTCGGTCGCCTTGGACCTGCCCACCCAATGCGGCCTGGACCCGACCGATCCGCTCGCTCGGGCGGAGATCGGCAAGGTCGGCGTGTCGCTCTCCAACCTGTCCGAGATGGAGGTCCTGTTCGACGGCGTCGATCTGTCGAAGATCTCCACCTCCTTCACGATCAACGGGACGGCGGCGATCATCTATGCGATGTACGTCGCCTGCGCCGACAAGAAGGACGTCCCGCGCGAGGCCCTGACCGGCACCATCCAGAATGACATTCTGAAGGAATATGTGGCGCGTGGGACCTGGATCTTCCCGGTGCGCCCATCGATGCGGATGATCGCCGACAGCATTCTCTATTCGAACGAGACCACGCCGCGCTTCAACCCGATCTCGATCGCCGGCGCGCATGTGCGCGACGCGGGCGCGACGGCGGTCGAAGAGATGGCCTATACATTGGCCAACGGCGTCGCCTATGTCGAGGAGCTGCTGCGCCGCGGCGCGGATCCCGAGCGCTTCGCCGCGCGCCTCAGCTTCTTCTTCTACGTCCATATGGACCTGATGGAGGAGGTGGCGAAATTCCGGGCCGGTCGGCGCATCTGGGCCTCCCTCATCCGCGATCGGTTCGGCGTCGAGTCGCCCAAGGCGCAGCTGTTCCGCTTCGGCGTGGTCTGCGGCGGCTCGTCGCTCACCAGCGCCCAGCCCTACAACAACATCATCCGCGTGACGGTCGAGACGATGGCCGCGGTCCTCGGCGGGGCCCAGTCGATCTTCACCTGCGCCTATGACGAGGCGTTTCAGATCCCGACCGAATTCTCGGCCGAGCTGGCGCTGCGCACGCAGCAGATCATCGCCCATGAAAGCGGCCTGGCGCGCACCGTCGACCCGTTCGGCGGCAGTTACGCCATGGAAGACCTGACCAACCGCACCGAGGAGGCGATCCGCGCGGTGATGGACGAGATCGACGCCTATGGCGGGGTCGAGAAGGCGATCGAGGACGGGTGGATGCAAGCGCGCATCGCCCGCCGGGCCTATGAGCGCAAGACCAAGGTCGATCGCGGCGAAACCGTGGTCGTCGGTCAGAACCGCTACCGGCGCGACGATCAGACGGACGATTATGGCGAGGTCTTCAAGCTGGACCCCGCCGCCGCCCGCCGGGTGGTCGAGAAGTATGAGGCGCTGCGCGACAGCCGCGACAGTCAAGCCGTCGAGCGCGCGCTGGCGGCTTTGCGCCGCGCCGCGTGGGGCCAGGAGAACGTCCTGCCCTATCTGGTCGATTGCTGCCACGCCTACGCGACGGTCGGCGAGATGGTCGCCGAACTGAAGCGCGAGTGGGGCGAATTCCAGGAGCCTGTGAGACTATGAGCGCGGCGGCGTCGAAACTTGCCGGCAAGCGTATCCTGATCGCCAAGCCGGGATTGGACGGTCACGACATCGGGGCCAAGGTCGTCGCATTGGCGTTGCGCGACGCGGGCGCGGAGGTGATCTACACCGGCCTTCGCAAGGCGCCGGACTACATCGCGCGGGTCGCCGTCGACGAAGATGTGGACGCCGTCGGCCTCAGCATCCTGTCGGGCAGCCATGTCGCGCTGGTCGAGGAGACGGTCCGCCATCTGAAAGCGATGGACGCGGCGGACATTCCTCTGTTCCTCGGCGGCACCATCGCGAAGGAGGACCACGCGACGCTGCGGGCCGCCGGCGTGGTCGACATCTTCACCAGCGACATGGCGATCGAGGAGGTCGTCGACCGGCTCGCCGAGCGGCTCGACGCGCTGCAGGAGAGCCGCGCGTGACGGGCCCGCTGGCAGGCGTCCGGGTGCTGGAGGTCGGCCATATGCTGGCCGGTCCCTATTGCGGGCTGCTGCTGGCGGACCTCGGGGCCGAGGTGATCAAGATCGAATCGCCGAGCGGAGATATCGCCCGCTCCATCGGGCCGAACAGCGTGGGCGAGCACAATGTCTATTTCGCCAGTCTGAACCGCAACAAGAAGAGCGTGCGCCTGGACATCGGCGACCCGGAAGACCGCAAGGCCTTCGAGGAGTTGGTGCGCACGGCGCACGCCATGATCACCAACCTGCGGCCCGCCGCGATCCGCAAGCACGGCCTTACCTACGACGCCCTGCGCGGGATCAACGAACGGCTGGTCTGCGTCGCCCTCACCGGCTACGGCCTGGACAGCCCGAAAGCGGAGCATCCCGCCTACGATTACGTGATCCAGGCGCTGACCGGCGTCATGGCGCTGACCGGCGAACCGGACGGCCCGCCGACGAAGTCGGGCTACTCCGCGGTGGACAATTCGGCCGGCCTCGGCGCGGCGCTCGGGCTGGTCGCCAAGCTGTTCGAGGGCAAGGGCGGCCAGATCGATCTGGCGATGTACGACATCATGCTCTCGCAGTTGAACTATCTGGCGGCCGCCTGGCTCAACTCCGGCGAACGGCCGACGCGTCAGAGCGGATCGGCCCACCCCTATATCGTGCCGGCCCAGCTGTTCCGAACCCGCGACGGCCATCTCTGTCTGTTCGTCACCCACGACGCCTTCTGGCGCAAGTTCGCCGACGAAGTCGGCCGATCCGACTGGCTGACCGACCCGCGCTTCGCCACCATGACCGCCCGACGCGCCAACCGCGCGTTGGTGGTCGAGACGGTGCAGGACGTCCTGCTCCAGGAGAATACCGAGACCTGGCTGCGCCGGCTCGAACCGATCGGACTGGTGGTCTCGGGCGTGGCGTCCCTGGAGGAGGCGCTCGCCAGCGACCAGACCCGCGCGCGCGGCATGATCGCGTCGATCTCGACCGAGAGCGGCCGCATTCAGGCCCTCGCCAATCCGATCAAGTACGGGGCGGACGGACCGGCGCCTACCCCGCCGCCGCGCCTGGGCGAACATAATGGCGACCTGCTGCGGGCGATCCGCGCCGGAGTGCGTATCGGCGACCATGGGTGAGCTGAACCGACGGGCCCTGGGACGCGCCTTGAGCCGCGCCGCCGACGCGGGCGTGGCGGAGGCGCTGCATACGGTGATCCACGCGCCTGAGGATCCGATCCGGCGGATCGCGCTGACCGGGGCGCCCGGTTCGGGCAAGAGCACGCTGGCCGGCGCACTGGCGCGCGAGCGGCTGGCGGCGGAGGCGACGCGACGCATCGGCGTGTTGGCGATCGATCCGACCAGCCGCTACAGCGGCGGCGCTGTGCTCGGCGACCGCATCCGCATGGATGGCGACGACGACCAGTCCCGGCTGTTCATCCGCTCGTTGGCAAGCCGCCACACGGCCGAGGGGCTCGCCGACAATCTGGGCGCGCTGATCGCGCTGCTCGCCGCCTACGGCTTCGACGAGGCGTTGATCGAGACGGTCGGCGTGGGCCAGATCGATTGCGCGGTCCGGGAACTCGTCGACACGGTCGTCCTGGTGATCAATCCGGAAAGCGGGGACGTGGTGCAGGCGATGAAAGCCGGCGTAATGGAGACCGCCGACCTCTATGTGGTGAACAAGGCCGACCTGCCGGGCGCCGATCGAGCGGTCGCCGCCTTGAATGGCCGTGGCGGCGCGCCGCGGACGCCGGGCTGGGAACCGCCGGTGCTGACCGCCTCGATGGACGACGCGGCCTCGGTCCGTCGGCTGTCGGAGGCGCTGGACGCCCATCAGGCCTGGCGGTCGGAGGCTGTCGATCAACACGAGACGCGCCGGCGGCGACGCGCCTACATGCTGCTGGCGCTGCTGCAGCGCCAGGTGCAGCGGCGCGCCGAAACGCTGGGTCCGACGACCGACCCGGCTGCGCTTCTCGAATCGCTGGCGGCCGACTTCCGGTCCTTCGCCGACCTAGTCCGGGACCAAGGAGAGACGCGCGATCATGGCTGAGCTCGACCGACTGCTGCGCTTCACCCATCCTCCGCCCTTCGACGGCGAAGCGGCGCTGCGCGCCGAGGTGCGGGCCTTTCTGCGGGCGCGGGCGGACGACTGGGCCCCGGTCGATCGCGCGCGCTCCTGGATCGGCTTCGACCGCGCCTTCTCCAAGGCGGTCGGGGCCAAGGGATGGATCGGGATGACGTGGCCCAAGCCCTACGGCCACGGCCGCACGCAGGTCGAGCGCTACATCGTCGTCGAGGAGATGCTGTCGGCCGGCGCGCCGGTGGCCGCCCATTGGATCGCCGACCGGCAAAGCGGCCCGTTGATCATCAGCCGCGGCACGGACCGGCAGAAGGAGACGATTCTCCCCGGCGTGGTGCGCGGCGAGACCACCTTCTGCATCGGGATGAGCGAACCGGAGTCCGGCTCCGATCTCGCCTCCGTCCGCTCGCGCGCGACGTCGGTCGACGGCGGTTGGCGGCTCAACGGCCGGAAGATCTGGAGCACCAACGCCCATCTCTCCGACTTCATGATCGCGCTGTTCCGCACCGGTCCGGCGGACGCGGAGACCCGCCATGGGGGACTGACCCAGTTCATCGTGGATCTGCGCGCCTCGGGGATCGAGATCCGCGAGATCAAGGATCTGACCGGCGAGCATCACTTCAACGAGATCCTGTTCGACGACGTCTTCGTCCCCGACGAGATGCTGTTGGGCCGTCCCGGCGACGGCTGGACCCAGGTCACCGCCGAACTGGCGCATGAGCGCAGCGGCCCCGAACGCTATCTCAGCGCCTTCCCCGCCCTCGCCCAGGCCGTGCGCGAGGCGGGCGGGGACGCCGCGTCGGCCCGCACGGCCGGCGAGATGATCGTCGAGTACGCGACGCTGCGCGCCATGTCCCTGTCGGTGGCCGGCATGCTGGACGAGGGCCGCGACGTCGCGCAGCAGGCGGCCGTGGTCAAGGATGTCGGCACCACGCTCGAGCAGGACACCCCGGCGGCCGTGCGCCGCCTGGCGCCGGCCCCCAGCGACGCCCTGGCGGAGATGCTGACCTACACGACCTGCGCCGCGCCCACCTTCTCGATCCGCGGCGGAACGCGGCAGATCATGCGCGGGATCATCGCGCGCGGCCTGGGGGTGCGCTGAGATGTCGGTCGGTGATGAGATCGCCCGCGCCTTCGGCCGCCTGATCGAGACGCGACTGGACGTCGAGACGCTGCGTGCGGCGGAGGCCGGGGCCTTCCCGGACGCGCTGTTCCGCGAGACGCTGGAACTCGGACTGGCGGACGCCCTGGTTCCTGAGAGCCGCGGCGGTTTCGGGCTGCGGTGGCGCGATCTTGCGCCCCTGTTCCGCGCGGCCGGGGCCGCCGCTCTTCCCGTCCCGATCGGCGAGCACATGCTGGCCCGCATGCTGATCGCGGAGGCCGGCGCGCCCGCGCCCGATGGGCTGATCGCCCTGCCGGCGCGGCCGGGTGCGCCGCTGACGGTGTCCCGCGCCGGCGTCTCCGGCGCCCTCGCTGCGGTTCCCTGGGGCGGGGCGGCGTCGCACCTTGTCGCCGAAGGCGTCCGGGACGGGACGGCGCAGACGTTGCTGCTGGCGCGCGCCGATGTCGTCGGCCGGCCGACGCCCTCGCTGTCGCGCGAGCCTTATGAGACCCTGACGCTGGAGGCTGTCGCGCCTGCGGCCGCAGGGCCGGGCGAGGCCGGCCGGCTGCTGCATCTGGGGGCCGCGCTGCGCAGCCTGCAGATCGCCGGCGCGCTGGAAAAAGTGTTGGCGCTGTGCGTCGATTACGCCCAGACCCGCCGCCAATTCGGCCGCCCCATCGGCAAGTTTCAGGCGGTTCAGCAAATGCTGGCGGAACTGTCCAACGAGGCCGCGGCGGTCAACGCCGTGACCGATGCGGCCGTCGCGGCCCTCGATCGCGGCCGCGCCGACGCCGCGACAGCCGTCGCGAAGGCGCGGGCCAGCGCCGCAGCCGACAAGGCCTCGGCGCTGGCCCACGAGGTCTTCGCCGCGATCGGCGTCACCGAAGAGCTCGGCCTGCACCATTTGACCCGGCGTCTGTGGCAATGGCGGGACGACTTCGGCGACGAGGCCTACTGGGCGGATCGGCTCGGCCGCGACCTGCTGGCGTCCCCGGATCGGGATTTGTGGGCGCGCGTCGTCGGCGCCTTTGACGCGTCGGCGTGACGCGACCCATCCTACGCTGCATGGACAGCGCAAGTGCGCCGCCCGGCGCCATGCGGTCCGTCGAAGGCCGCGCCGCAGCGGCCGACCTCTCTTTCGGACCCGGACCGCGGCCGTGCCGCACACGGCTCAGGAAGGCGTGAAGGTCGGCGCGTCGGCGAAGGCGCCCGCGCGCACCCGCTCGCCCAACGGGACCTCGGGCTGCACCGCCCGGACGAGCCGCTCAAGCCGTCGCCGCGTCCCGGCCCGGTTCGCCCATAGCAGCAGACTGACCCATAGCGGGGCCCCGGCGACGGCGCCAAACGGCTCCGTCGCGTCGATGTCGTAGGGGTGGACATAGCTCCACAGACAGGCCGACCGGGGTTGTCGACGCAAGGCCCGGCGCACCGCGAATCCTGGCAGGTAGCGCAGATAGAAACCGCCCAGGAAGGGCGTCGCCGACAGACCGAACCGCGCCACCGGCGCCGGCAGTTCGAGGGGGCCGACACCCCACCGGAACGGGGTCCGCGGGGCCTCGGGAAAGCCGTAGAGCGGCGACGCGGCAGGCAGGACGCTCGACGAATACTCGAACCCGAGACCGCCCAATTCGGCGGCGGCCCAGGCGGTCTTCGCCGTCAGCGAAAAGACGGGCGCGCGATAGCCGACGACCGTGCGGCCGGCGGCGTCCTCGATCGCGGCTTTCGCCTCGGCGGTCTCGCGGCGGAAACGCTCCGGCGTCTCCTGATCGAGCGGACGGTGCGCGAGCGAGTGACAGGCCGGTTCATGGCCGCGCGCGGCGACCTCGCGCACCAAGGCGGGCGCCTCGCGCGCGATCTCCGCGACGATGAAGACCGTGAGGCGCACCCCCAGCGCTTCGAAAAGATCCAGCAGCACATGCGTGTTCGCCTCGTAGCGCGCCGGTCCGCGTCGATCGGCGCGGTGATCCTCCAGATCGAGCGTGAAGCTGAGGCGCGGGCGCGGCCTCTCGGCGTCGGACGTCGTCATGAGCGCGCGTACTTCGCCCGGAAATAGAACCGCCAGACCGCCTCGGGCGCGCCGGCCAGCAAAGCGGCGCGCAGCGCATTCAAGCCGCCGCTGCGCGGCACGCACCATTTCGCGTTGCGGCGGGTCTTGCGCTGCAGGCTCTCCACTTGCGGCTTGATCGCGCGCTCCAGCCTGCGCCCGGCGGACGCCGGATCCTCGGCCAGCAGGGCGCGGGCCAGCGCGCTGGCGCTCGCCATCGCCATGGAGGCGCCGATCCCGGAAAGCTGCGTCAGGCAATGCGCCGCGTCGCCGACGATGGCGGCGCAGCCCGCGCTCCAGCGCGCAGCGCGAACCTGCATCAGGTCGTCCATATAGAGCAGGGCGCCGCGCGCGCGGGTGGTCAGCACCTCCTGGACCGGCGCCGGCGCGTCTTCGAAGACCCCGCGCAGATAGTCGAGGCGCGGCTCCGCCTCGCCCGGAACCGGCGCGTGCGGGGCGAAGAACAGGATGCAGGAGAGCTCGTTGCGGCGCGTCGTATAGACGATGCTGTGGCGCATCGGCTCAAGATGCGCGACATACTCGTTCTGCAGGCCCAAGACGTTCTCGCAGGTGAAAGCCGCCGCCTGAAGATTCAACGGGTGCAGGCGATAGTCCGACCGGCCCAAGACCTGATCGCGCACGGCCGACCGCAACCCGTCCGCGCCGATGACCGCGTCGTACTCCGCCTCCGCGCCGCTGTCGAAAGTCACCTGGGCGCGGCCGCCGTCCTGCGCCATCGAGCGCACGCCGTCGGAGAATCGGAAGTGGGCGAGATCCCGGGCGCGGTCATGCAGCACCGTCTGCAAATCGTCGCGCATGATCTGCGGCACCTGCCCCGGATCGTAGAGCCGGCGGTAGTCTAGGTCGAGCACGCAGCGGCGCCTGCCCCGCCGACGCGGGCGTGGCGGAGGCGCTGCATATGGTGATCCACGCGCCCGAGGATCCGATCCGGTGGAGCGGGCGACGGAAGGAGAGGCGCTCGGTTTCTTCGAACGCCTGGCGGACATGCGCGTGGTCTCGCCGCGCGCGTGACGCGGGTGAAACGGCCCCCAGGCGCGCGGATGTGATCCGCTCCCTAGGAACCGGACCATTCTGTGCTGGGAAATTCGAAAGATGAGACCGTCTTCGAGTGTAGGAGCTCTCCATGATGGCCGGGCCGCGTCGGTGAGGTGCAAATCGCATGTGATTTGAAGCGGGCAGACATTTCCACGAACCACTGCGCCCTCGCTTACGCCTATCTAGGCGGGCCATCACTTCTTCAGGCCTATTGTCGGCTTCTGGCTATACTCGGAAGGAGTGGACGACGCTGAAGATGTTCCGGGTGTAGCCAATGTCAGACCATCGCGACGGTCGTGTCCGAGCGGCGACGCCAGGCCGAAGACGGCTCGTTCATTCGGCCAAAGCGAAGGTCCAGAGCGGACAAGGAAAAAACGGCTGCATTCAGAGCAATCGATCTTCCATTGGGAATGTCGACAGCCGCTCCACCCCGGTCTTGGTGACCAGGACCGTGTCCTCGAGCTTCACGCCGTGCTTCCCGCCGCTCGGCCCGATATAGGCTTCGACGGCCAAGGTCATGCCCACCTCGAAGGCGCCGTCATAGGCTTTGCGGTCCGACTCTTCATGGTGCCAGAGCATCGGCCACTCGCCGCGCATTCCGACGCCGTGCAAAGGGTGCGGGTAGTTGTCGGTTCGGCAGTCCTCGGGCGGCTCCCAGGCCTGCGCGACGAAGTCGGCGAAGCTGAGGCCCGGCTTCAGAAGCGCGACATTGTGGTCAAGGCACGCGCGCGCCAACCCGTACAAGCGCTTCTGCTCCGGCGTGGGCGCGCCGGGTCCGCAATGGAAGGTGCGAGAGACGTCGGCGAAGTATCCCAGCGGTCCGATCATGCCGGTATCGACGATCACAAGGTCGCCAGCCCTGACCGCCCGCCCGCTCGCTTCCTGGCCCCAGGGGTTGGTCCGCTCGCCCGAGCAGACGAGCTTGTACTCGAACCACTCCCCCCCGTTGGCGATGTTCTCCTCATGCAGAATGGCGCACAACTCGGTTTCACGGGCGCCCGGCCGCACTGCGTCTCGGATGCGGTGCAGCGCCGTCTCCGCGATCGATATCGAGGTGCGCATGCAGGCGACCTCCTCTGGCGACTTGATCGCCCGCGCATGCTCCAGCGCGACTTGCGCGTCTTCGATCCTGTAGTTCGCCTCCTGAAAGGCTTGGGCCAAACTCGGCTCGAACCGATCGACGGCAACCCGCTTGACGGTCGTATGCGGCTTCAGCGCCTCGCCTATCGCTTGAACCAGACGCGCGGCACCCTCTCCCGCACGTTCGCCGCACAGGGCGTAATGATAGGACGGCATGCTGCGCACGGTCCCGATCGTCTCGATCGCGTCGGAAAAGAACTCCAGCGAGTCATAGTCCAGAACAGTGCACAAGCCCTCGGCGGGAACGATGAGGCAGCGCACCGGGGTGTGGAGAGAGTAGATCCCGTAGCTCGCGAGCCCGACCGCATAACGAATGTTCGCCGGGTCGAACAAAGCCATCGCTTCTATCTCGCGCGCTCGCATCTGCTCCTGCAGACGCGCCAGCCGGTAGCGGCGCATCCGTTCGATGTCCAGGGCGCCGTAGGTGTCGTGAGGAGCGGTGGCGCTCGGCTGCGTCATGATGTGTTCGGCTCTCTTTCCGGCTGCGTTGAATGAAAGGCCGCCGTCCGACTATTGATCGGACGGCGGTTTGATGCGGACGGACGATGCGGGTCAGCCGTCGAACCACCAGCGTTCGGCTAACCGACCGCCGTCCATGTCATAGTGTTTCGCGACGTCGCCGTGCCGGACGCGATCAGAGCGTGCGTTGACGTAATTGGCGAACATGGGGATGACGGCGCCGCCGTCCTCATGCACGAGCCGCTGCATCTCCGCATACATCTCGGCGCGCTTGCGCTCGTCAAGCTCGGCCCGCGCCGCGATCAGGAGTTCGTCAAAACGGGCGGAGGTCCAGTTGGTGTCGTTCCACGCCCCGCCGCCTTGATAGGCGACCGTGAACATCAGGTCTTCCGTCACCCGGCCGCTCCAGTATGCGGCGCACCACGGGACTTTGTTCCAGACATCGGACCAATAGCCGTCCTGGGGCACGCGATCGACAGCGATCTCGATGCCCGCCGGGGCCGCGTGTTCGCGATAGAGGACGGCGGCGTCGACCGCCCCGTCGTAGACGTCCGCGGCCTGCAGAGTGACGGCGAGAGACTCCAGACCCGCCTCCTTCAGATGGAAGCGCGCCCGATCGGGATCATACGTCCGCTGAGGCAGGGCGTCGTTGAAGTATCGCATGCTGGGGGCGATGGGATGATCGTTGCCGACGGTTCCGTACCCGCGCAGCACTTTCTCCACCAACGCCGCGCGGTCGAGGCCGTATTTGAGGGCGAGGCGCACGTTGCGATCGTTGAACGGCGCCTGATCGGTCATCATGGGGAAGGTGTAGTGCTGCAGGCCCGTCACGGAGTCGACGAGCAGCGATGCGCGCTGCTTCAACAGATGCACGGTGGCCAGGTCGACCCGGTTGACGACGTCGACCTCGCCCGTCACCAGCGCGTTCTGCCGGGCGGCGACGTCGTTCAGGCTGATGAACTCGATCGAGTCGAAATAGGGTTGGGAGTCCTTGAAATAGTTGGGGAAGCGCGTCGCCGCGGATTGCACGCCGGCGTCGAAACTATCCAGGGTGAATGGTCCTGTACCGATGCCCGAGTTCACATCCAGCACGCCGTCGATCAGCGGCACGATGCACAGGTGATAATCCGACAAGAGGAAGGGAAAATCGGCGTTCGGGCCGCTCAAGGTCATGCGGATCGACCGCGGTCCGTCCGCGCGGATCTCTTGCACCTGATCCAGGATCGATTTGGCGGCGGACTTCGTCTCCTCGCCCCGATGGTGGTTGAGCGACGCGATGACGTCCCCGACGGCCACCGTCTTGCCGTTGTGGAATTCGACGCCCTGGCGCAGCGTGAAAACCCACTCGGAGACGCCGCCGGCCGGCTCCCAGCTCTCGGCCACCTCGCCCTCCAAGGACCCGTCCGGGGCGATGCCGGTCAGGGCGTTGCGAAGGGCGCCGAAGCCGAAGCACTGGCCGAACGGTCCGACCAGCGCCGCAGGATCCAGTTTGTCGCTGGTCGAACTGCCGCTCAGCCCGACCCGCAGATGGCCGCCCCGCCGCGGCGTCTCAGCCAGGGCGGCCCGCCCGCCCGCGACCAGCGGCGCCGAGGCGAACGCCGCAGCGGCCCCGGCCTTCAAGACGGTGCGGCGAGAGACGGCGCTTCGGCGCGCCGCGCTTGCGATCCGATCATCCATTTTTCCACGAGCCTCCCTGCTTTCCGGAGGACGTCGGGCCGCCTGTCGGCCGCGTCCGCTTGTCGCCAAGTGTCATGGGGGCTCTCGCTGCTTGTAAATGGACGATCTCCTTCATTTTCTATAACCTGAAGTTATGCCTATTCGTTTTCACGGTTTGCCGGACTACAAATGCCTAATCGCGTTGGAGGCGGTTGTACGGTGCGGCAGCTTTGTCGCCGCCGCACGGGAACTGGGCGTCAGTCAGGTTGCGATCAGCAAAAAAGTTAAAGAGCTTGAGACCGTTCTGGGCGTTTCGCTATTCGATCGATCACGCCCGACCGTCGTCCCCAGCGACGACGCCAGGACGCTGGCGGAAGACGTCGCAACCGGGGCGAAACGGCTCCAGGCCACGCTGGATGAGATCAAGGCGCGGACGGCGCGCGGGCGCCGGGTCACGTTGTACGCCAGCACGTCCTTCTGGCTTTTCTGGCTTTCCCCGCGTTGGTCGCGCTTTCACGCATCGCATCCCGGGTGTGAGATCAGCCTGCTTTCCAGCGTGCGCAGCGACGAGCCCGACGTCGCGGAGTGCGATCTCGCGGTGATATACGGCGCGCGACGTCTTCCGGGCTTCCGGCCCGTCCCGTTGTTCCGGGATCGCGTCGGTCCGGTCGCCAGTCCGGACTATGTCGCGCGGCGGAAAGGCGGGACGGCCCTCACCACGCTCGACGAGGATGTGCTGCTGTGCGTGGCGAGCGAAGATCCGATGCATCCGGATTGGACGATCTGGGCGGAGACGGCCGGACTGCCCTTAAGGCCGGGCGCACGCAAAGAGACGTTCTTCGACTACGGCCTTCTCATCGATGCGGCGATCGAGGGGCGCGGGCTCGCAATGGGCTGGAAGCGACACATCCAGCATGTGCTGGAACGCGGCCGGCTTGTGTCTTTGGAGGGACCCGAGATCATGTCTCCCGGCGACTATATATTATGGGTGCGCACGCATATTCCGTCCCCCCGCGCCGCCATGGTGCGAGCCCTGGTCGATTGGATGCTCGCGGAATGTCGGGCGCAGGACCCTCTCGCCGACCGGTCGGCGCCGTCAACGGCGCAGCGCTGAGAACAGCAGGGTCAGGCGGCGGTTCCGGTCTCGGCGAGCACCCGCCGCGCCACGCGAAAGCACTCAAGCGCCTGGGGCACGCCGCAGTAGACGCCCACGACATGGATGATGGCGCGGATCTCCTCCGGGCTGACGCCGTTGTTCAGCGCCCCGCGGCAGTGGGTCTCCCATTCCTGCATCTTTCCCAAGGCCCCGATCATGGCGAGGTTCATCATGCTGCGGGTCTTGGGATCGATCGACTCGTCGCCCCAGCCGAAGCCCCAGCACCAGGCGGTCATCGCCTCCTGGAAGGGCCGGGTGAAGTCGTCGGCGGCGGCCAGGTTGCGCTCGACATACTCCGCCCCCAACGTCGCCTTGCGTTGGGCGAGGCCCTTCTCGAACAGATCCTCGTCGAACGTCCCCATCGCCGTCGTCCTTCTCTCTCGCCTAGATCTCGTCCAACGCCTCGCGCATCCAGCCGTGCAGCACGGCCAGCGAGTGCTCGGAATTCACGCCCTCGTCCGGGTCGAGCACCAGCGGCGCGGGACTGTATCCCCGACTTTTAAGGCCCTGATGCACCGACTGGACGAGGCGGATGTCCTCTTCGACCGTCGTGGCGCGGTCCTGCTGCGCCAGGCGGCGCACCACCTCGGAATCATAGCCGCCCTCGGTGTACCAGCCGCGCCAGACGCCGACGCGATCCGGCCCGTCGGGACGCCAGTGATAGGTGTTCAGCACATTGCCGGGATAGACCTGGAAGGAGAACAGCGGCCAGAGAAACCAGCTTCGATACTCGCCCGCATGCTCATTCGCCGACAGGTCGATGTCGTAGCTCATCGCCTCCAGGGCCGAGCATTCGGTCGTGTGCATCAGCACATAGCCGTCGGCGCGCTGGATGTTGTAGGTCTCCGGCTTGATCACCCCGGTGGTGAAGGTCGGGTGATTGCGGGCGCAGTGATAGCATTCGGAATAGTTCTCGACCGAGACCTTCCAGTTGCAGGCCTCCGGGATCTCGACCCATTCCAGCGGCGCCAGATCGTCGATCTGGGGCACGTAGGCGCGCAGCTGCGCGCGCACGCCCGGATACCAGACGTCCATCGGCGCGGCGTCCGGGTCCAGATTGACGAAGATGAAGCCGTTGAAGACCTCCGTCTTCACCTCGGTCAGGCAGACCATGTCCCGCTCGAACCCCTTCACCTTGCGCAGGTTCGGGCCGGAGCGCAGGCGCCCCGTCAGCTCGTAGGTCCAGGCGTGATAGGGGCAGGTGATGGTCCGCGTCGCCCCCGCCCCTTCAAGCAGCTGATGCGCCCGGTGCTGACAGACGTTGTAGAAGCTGCGCAGCACGCCGTCGCGGCCGCGGATGCAGAACAGACGCTCGCCCGCGATCTCGAAGGTGAAGTAGTCCCCCGGCTTCGGGACCTCTGCGACGTGGCCCGCGAACTGCCAGGTGCGCGAGAGCAGCCCCGTCCGCTCGCGCTCATAGATCGCCGGATCGGTGTAGTAGCGCGCCGCCAGCGGACGCACCGGATCGATGAGCGCCCCGTCGGCCATCGCGTCAGCCTCCTTCGTCGAGATAAAGCCCGAGCCGCCGGCGCCGGGCGTGAAAGGTTTCGACCCGCTCCGCCACCTCGTCGCTGGCGGTCGCGATGACGAAGGAGAGCAGCGTCTCCAACACCGCGATCGTCGCGACAGAGGAAGGGAAGAACTGCGGCGTGTCGCAAGCCACGACGAACCCGTGATCGGCCTGACGGACGATCGGGCTGGCCGGGCTGTCGGAGAGCGCGATCACGCGCACGCCCTGCTCCTTCGCGAGGCGCACCGCCTCCACCACCTCGGCCCGGTAGGGTTTGCTGGTGATGGCGATCAGCACGTCGCGCCCGTCCGCCCAGGCCAGATCGTCGAGCGCGACCGACCCGGCGCGCGGGATCGCATGGAACTGCACCATGCCGGTGGAGGCGAGGTAGGTGAAGTTGCGCGCGTTGGCGTTGTTGACGCCGACGCCCAGGGTGAAGACGCTGCGCGCGCCCCAGATCGCCTCCGCCGCCGCCTGCATCCGCTCCGCGTCGATGCCGAGGAAAGTCTCCTCCACATTGCGCAGGGCGGCTTCGGCCATGTCGGCGTAGAGCCCGCCCAGATCGCCCGATTTGCGGATCTCCTGCAGCCAGCGCGCACGATCCTGCAGCGCGACCGCGCCGTTGCGGATCGCCTCGCGAAACGGCGCGCGGAAATCCTCATAGCCCCCGAACCCGATCTGGCGGGCCATGCGGACCAGCGTGTTGGGCTTCACGTTGGCCGCCTCCGCGATCTCCCGCACGGTGGAGACGCCCACATCGCGCGGGTTCTCCAGCACGTAGCGGGCGGCCTTCTGCGCCTCGGGCGTCAGCGAGTCCCATTCGGCCGACAGCCGATCCAGAACCTCGGATGAAACATTTGTATCATTCATGATTGACGATGGTATTTTTGTACGACAGGCTTGTCCACACGAATTTCGACAAGCCAGGGAGAGATCGGATGGCGCAGGCGGCGTTCCCGGATACCGCGCGGGTCGTGATCGTCGGCGGCGGCGTGATGGGCTGCGGCCTCGCCTATCATCTGGCGCATGAGGGGTGGACGGACGTCGTCCTGTTGGAGAAGGCGGAGCTCACCAGCGGCTCCACCTGGCACGCGGCCGGGCAGATCACGCAGTCGACCAGCTCCTTCGCGCTGGGCAAATGCGTCGACTACAACATCCACCTCTATGCCGGCGCGCTGGAGGCGGAGACCGGCCAGTCCGTCACCTGGCACGGCTGCGGCTCCTTCCGCCTCGCCTATACGGAGGACGAGGTCGACTGGCTGCGCCACACGCTCTCGGTCGGCCGGTCGCTCGGCTTCGCGATGGAGCTCGTCGGGCGCGAGCGGGTGCGCGCGCTGCACCCGTTCTACAATCTGGAGGGCGTTCTGGCCGCGCTGCATACGCCGGACGACGGCCATGTCGACCCGTCGGGCGTGACCCAGGCGATGGCGACCGGCGCGCGACAGCTGGGCGCGCGGATCGTGCGCCGCTGCCGCGCGACGAACATCACGCGTCTCGAGACCGGCGAATGGCTGGTTGAGACGGAGCAAGGCGCGATCCGCTGCGAGCATGTGGTCAACGCCGGCGGAACCTACGCGCGTCAGATGGGCGAGTGGTCGGGCCTGCAACTGCCCATGACCTCCATGACCCACCACTACTTCGTGACCGACGCGGTCCCGGAGTTCCAGGACCTGGCGCGCGAACTGCCGGTGATCCGCGACGACCGCCATGTCTCCGGCTACATCCGGATGGAGCAGAAATCGGGCCTGATCGGCATCTACGAAAAGGAGAACCCGAACACGGTCTGGGAGGATCACTGCCCTTGGGAGGCGGAGAACGAGCTCTTCGCGCCGGATTACGAGCGCGTCACGCCCTGGCTCGCGGCGGCTTTGGAGCGCATGCCGGTCCTCGCCGAACTGGGAATCAAGCGCGACGTCCACGGCGCGATCTCCCACCCGCCGGACGGCAATCCGCTGATCGGCCCGGCGCCGGGCGCGCGGAACTACTGGTGCTGCTGCGGCACGCAGATCGGCATCGGCTGGGGGCCCGGCCTGACGCGGGAGCTGGCGCGCTGGATGGTGCACGGCGCCGCCGATCTCTCGATGCGCGAGTTCGACCCGCGGCGCTTCGGATCCTACGCGACCAAGGACTGGCAGATCGTCAAGGCGAAGGAGGATTACCTGCTCCGCCACGAGATCCCCTATCCGCACTTCAACCGGCTGGCCGGCCGGCCGGTGAAGCCCTCCCCGCTCTATGAACGCCTGAAGGCGAAGGGCGCGGTCTTCGAGGAGGTCTACGGCCATGAGCGCCCGCGCTGGTTCGCGCGCGCCGGCGTCGCGCAGCGCGACCCCTATTCCTTCCGCCGCACGGTCGTGCACGACTTGGTCGGCGCGGAATGCCGGGCCGTGCGCGAGACGGCGGGGATCATGGACATTTCCGCCTTCGCCAAGGTCGAGCTCTCCGGACCCGACGCCGAAGCGCTTCTCGACCGACTGGTCGCCAACCGCCTGCCGAAGAAGGTCGGCGGGATCGCGCTGACCCATATGCTCAACGAGCGCGGACGCATCGAGTTGGAGACGACCGTGGTCCGCTTCGCGGAGGATCGCTTCTACCTCGTCTGCGCCGCCTTCTTCGAGCAGCGGCTGCTCGACCACATCGCCGCGCGCAAGGGCGATGCGGAGGTCACGGTGCGCTGTCTCTCGGACGCGTGGGCGGCGCTCGCCCTCAACGGCCCGCGGGCGCGCGACGTCCTGGCCGCCTGCACCGAGGCCGATCTCTCCAACGCCGGCTTCCGCTGGTTGAGCGCGCAGCGCATCACGGTCGCCGGACGCGCGCTCTGGGCCTTCCGCATGTCCTATGCGGGCGAGCTGGGCTGGGAGCTGCACATCCCGCGCGCCGACGCGCTCGCCGTCTATGACGCGCTCTGGGCGGCGGGCGACCCGCTCGGCCTCGTCGACTACGGCAGCTTCGCGATGAACGCGCTTCGGATGGAGAAGGCCTTCAAGGGGGCGGGCGAACTGACCAACGAGGTGACGCTCCCCGAAGCCGGCGTTATGCGCTTCGTGACGCTGGACAAGGACTTCATCGGCAAGGCCGCAACGGAACGAAGCCTCGCCGCCCCCCTGCCCTGGGTCTGCGTCTATCTCGCGATCGAGCCCGACGGCGCGGTCGACGGTCATGGCGGCGAAGCGGTGCTGCTGGACGGCGCGGTGGCGGGGAGCACGGCCTCCGTCGCCTACGGCCACACGGTCGGCGAAATCCTGGCCTTCGCCTACGTCAAACCGGCCGCCGCAGCGCCAGGAACCCGGCTGCAGGTCCTGATCCACGGCGCGCCGCGCGCGGCGAGGGTCCTCGCCGCGCCCGCATTCGATCCGGAAAGCCGGCGCCCGCGCGCCGAGGCGAGCCCGGCGTTGCAGGCCGCGGCGTCATGAGGACTGAGGTCATGGCGGCGCGCGCCGCGCCGGCGCCTCGAACCGCAGGCCTCGCGTCGCACCGGATCGCGGAAATCCGCCTGTGGCGGACGCCGCTCACCAGCCTCGTGCCCTACGAGATGGCGGCCGGAAAACGATGCGCCACGGTCGAGACCGTCGTGCTCGCGCTCACGACCGACAGCGGGCTTGTCGGCTGGGGCGAAGTCTGTCCCATCCCGCACTACCTGCCGGCCTACGCCCGCGGCGTGGCGCCGGGCGTCGCGGAGCTGGCGCCGGTGCTTCTGGGAGCCGACGCGACGGGCCCGGAGGCGCTGATCGAGGCCTGCATGCGCTTCCTGCCGGGACACGCCTATGTCCACTCCCCGCTCGACATCGCGCTCTGGGATCTGCTGGGGAAGATCGCGGACCTGCCCGTCCATGCGCTGTTGGGCGGCCTGCGCGCGCCGAGCCTGCCGATCTATCATTCGATCACCTGCATCGATCCGCATGAGATGGCGCGCATCGCCCGCGACGCCCGGGCTCAGGGCGTGACGCAGTTTCAGGCGAAGCTGGGGGCCGACGACGACTGGCGCGCCGACGTCGCGCGCCTGACGCTGGTTCGCGAAGCGGTCGGCCCGGGGCCGCTTGTCTATGGCGACTGGAATTGCGGCGCGACCTCGTTGGACGCCGCGCGGGTCGGCCGCGCGGTCGCGCATCTCGACGTGATGCTGGAGCAGCCGTGCCGGACGCTAGACGAGTGCGCCCGCGTGCGCGCGGCGACCGGCCTGCCGATGAAACTCGACGAAGGCGTCCACGACATCCCAAGCCTGCTCGTCGCCCACGGCGCCGGGTGCCTGGATGCGGCGGCGATCAAGCTGTCGAAGTTCGGAGGTCTCTCGGCGGCCCGGCAGGCCCGCGACCTGTGCCAGCGCCTGGGCGTGCGCATGTGCGTCGAAGACACCTGGGGCTCCGACATCGCCACCGCGGCGGCGCTCGCGCTCGGCGCGTCGAGCGATCCGCGCCTTCTGCTCAACGTCTGCGATTTGTCGGGCTATGTTACACCGCGCCTTGCGCCCGACGGCCCGACGCGCGCGGGCGGCCGCATCGCGCCGCCGACCGGCCCGGGCTTGGGCGTTGACCCCGATCCGGCCGCGCTCGGCGAGCCGGAGCTGATCTTGGGTTAGGAGCCTTCCCATGCACCCTATCGGAACCCAGCAGGACTGGATCGCGCGCGCCCGCGCCGTGCTGCCCGGCGGCGGCTTCGGCAATTTCGATCCGGGGATCGTGATCCGCGAAGGCCGCGGCGCCCATGTCTGGGACGAGGACGGACGCGAATACATCGACTATCTGATCGGCTCCGGCCCGATGCTGCTGGGCCACGGCCATCCGGAGGTGATGGAGGCGATCTTCGCGCAATTGCCCAAGGGCATGACGTTCTTTACCAGCAACGTCGCCGGGATCGAACTCGCCGAGGCGATCTGCGAGGCCGTCGCCTGCGCGGAGCGGGTGCGCTACGTCTCCTCCGGCGGGGAGGCGGACATGTACGCGATGCGCCTCGCCCGCGCCTTCACCGGCCGGGACAAGATCCTGAAGTTCGAAGGCGGCTATCACGGGATGAGCGCCGAGGCGCAGATGAGCCTCGCGCCGACCCGGCTCGCCAACTTCCCGGAGGCCGTCCCCGACAGCGCCGGCATCCCGGAGAGCGTGCGCGCCGAGATGCTGATCGCGCCCTTCAACGACGCGGACTTCGTCCGCTCGCTGTTGGCGGAGCGCGGCGACGAGGTGGCCGCGATCATCGTCGAGCCGCTGCAGCGCATCGTCCCGCCGGAACCGGGCTTCCTCGAGGCGTTGCGCGGCGAGGCGGACAAGCACGGGATCGTCCTGATCTTCGACGAGATCGTGACCGGCTTCCGCCTCGCCTATGGCGGCGCGCAGGAGGCCTATGGCGTCGTCCCGGACCTGTGCACGCTCGGCAAGATCATCGGCGGCGGCTTCCCGCTGGCGGCGGTCGCGGGGCGGGCCGACATCATGGCCCATTTCGACAAGGCCGCGGTCGGCGCCGACAGGTGGCTGATGCAGCTCGGCACCCTCTCCGGCAACCCCGTCGCCGCGGTCGCGGGCCTGAAGACCATGGAGGTGCTGCGCCGGCCCGGCCAATATGACCGGCTGGAGGCGATCGGCGAGCGTCTGATGGACGCCGCATCCCGTGCGATCGAGGCCCAGGGCGTCGCCTCTCGCATCGTCGGCGCGCCGAGCCTGTTCGAGGTCGTCTTCACCGACGGTCCCGTCCGCACCTATCGCGACGTCCTGGCCGCCGACGCCGCACGCCAGAGCGCCTTCAACGGCGCGCTGCGCGAGCAGGGCCTGCTGAAGTCGCCGGGCAAGACCTATCCCTGCCTCGCCTTGAGCGAGGACGACCTCGCCCGCACTGAAGCGGCCTACGCCGCCGCGGCCCGGCATGTCGCCGCAGACGCGGCCGCCGCGTCGGCGTAAGGTCAGGGTTCGACGGCGGCGCAGAAATAGTTCGACAATTCTAGTTTTATCGCTATATTGCGGGCATGAGCACTGTAACGCCCCCTGCCCGCGCGCTCGCCGCCCTTGGCCACGATGCGCGCCTTTCGATCTTCCGCCTGCTGGTCAAGGCCGGCGCGGAGGGCCTGCGCGTCGGCGACATCGGCGCGCATCTCGGCATCGCGCCCTCGACCCTGGCGCATCACTTGTCGGCCCTGGTGGACGCCGGGTTGGTGGTCCAGGAGAAACAGGGCCGCGAGGTCTTCAACCGGGTGGATTACAACGCCATGCGGGGGTTGCTCGGCTTTCTGACGGCCGAATGCTGCGCCGGCGTCTCGCTGACCGCGCAGGAGGACGCCGCGTGACCGCGTCGGTTTCTTCCGGCGCTGAAATACCGACTTTTCTAGAGGAATGGACATGTCCGATCTCAGCCTGACCGCCCGCAGCCCGCTGGATCTCGCCGCCGCCCTCTGGCGCGAGCAGCGGGTGTGGCTGGCCTCGGCCCTGCTGCTGGCGGGCCTTGCGGTATTCGACCTGCCCCAAGCCCAAGCCAGCGCCGAGTTCGCCGGGCTCGCCTTGTGGGACACGGCCCCGTTCCTGATCCTGTCGATCGCGATCGCCGCCTGGGCGGGGGCGACGGGAGCGGACGGACTGATCGCGCGCGCCTTCGTGGGCGCGCCGCTTCTGATGGTGGCGCTGGGGGCGCTCGCCGGCGGGCTGTCCCCCTTCTGCTCCTGCGGGGTCATTCCCCTGATCGCGGCGCTCTTGGCGATGGGGGTGCCGTTGTCGGCCGTGATGGCCTTCTGGCTCGCCTCGCCGATTATGGACCCGTCGATGTTCGTGCTGACGACCGGGGTCCTGGATCTGGAGTTCGCGGTGGCGAAGACGCTGGCCGCGATCGGGCTCGGCCTGTTCGGCGGGCTCGTCGTCCATCTGCTGGCGCGCAACGGCGCGCTCGCCTCGCCGCTGCGCGAGGGCGTGGGCGACGGCGGCTGCGGCGGCTCCAAGGTGCGCGCGGCCAAGCCCGTGGTCTGGCGCTTCTGGGAGGAAGGCGAACGCCGCGCGCGCTTCCTGCGCGAGGGCCGGAAGACCACGCTCTTCCTGGCGAAGTGGCTGCTGCTCGCCTTCCTGCTGGAGAGCCTGATGCTGCGCTACATACCGGCCGAGACGGTGACGGCGGCGCTGGGCGGGACCGGGCTCGGCCCGATCGCGATGGCGACGCTCGTCGGCGTGCCGGCCTATCTCAACGGCTACGCGGCGCTGCCGCTGGTCGGCGGATTGATTGAGCAGGGGATGGCGCCCGGGGCCGGCCTCGCCTTCCTGGTCGCCGGCGGCGTCACCTCGATCCCGGCGGCGATGGCGGTCTGGGCGCTCGCCCGGCCGCCGGTCTTCGGCCTCTACATCGCGCTGTCGCTCAGCGGCGCCTTCTCCGCGGGTCTGCTGTTCCATCTGTGGAGCCTGGCGTGAGACGCCTGTCGGTCGAAACCGCGCCGCGCCCGCGCGGCGAACGGCTGCTCGCCCCGCTTGGCGTCACGACGCCCCATGACGCGATCGCCGGGCTGTCGGTTGACGGCGGCCGCATCCAGGAGATCGCAACGGATGCGGAGCTTGGCCTCGCCGCCTGCCTGATCGAGGCCGAGGGCGGCCCCCTCGCCCTGCATTACACGGTGGAGGCTCCGCCGCCGAGCGCCGGCTATCCCGAAGCCGCCTTCGCCGCGCGCGAGACGCCCTACACGACCGCGGCGACGGCGCTGGCCGACGCCAGCCGCCGAATCGCCGAAGACGCGGGCGGCGGCGGCGCCGGCCTCGCGGCGCTCGTGGCGGAGGCGGAAAGCCGCTTCGCCTACGCGCACCCGGAGCACGCCTTCAACGAGGGGGCGGAGGCGATTCCCCATCTGTCCTGCGGAACGACCCCCGGCTCCTGCGTCGACATCAACACCTATCTGATCGCGAGCCTGCGCGCCGCCGGCTACGAAGCCGCCTACGTCTTCGGGTACTTCTTCCCGGAAGAGAGGGCGGGCGTCACGGACGACATGCATTGCTGGGTGGTGACGCGCTGCGCGGGCGAGGTCCTGGCCTGGGACGTCGCGCATCATATGAAGGCCGGGTTGGGACGCGCCCGCCCCGCCCTCAATCCGCGGCCCGGCGAGCGGGTAGCCCTCGGCCACTCGATGGGGCACCGCTACCGGCTCTCGGCCGCGCCGCCGCTCTTGAAGCTGCTGGCGGAACCGCTGACCCTCGGGCCGGACGGCGCTGTCCGAGAGGTTCCACTGAGCGCCCGACTGCAGCCGTCCGCCGCCGCGCAGCGCCGGAGCGCATAGCCCGCCCCTCTCCCGCCCATCGACGCCCCCCTCGACGCGGAGGCCGCCGCTGTGCTCAACTACCAGGGTCGCCCGGCGGGCCGCGCAAACGGCGCCGGGCGGCTCCCGCCGGCGACCGAACCGGCGGCCGACTTTTCCCAGAATGGCCGTTCGCCGGGCGTTCGCACGCGCCCATTGTAACCGCGTCGCCCCCTCCCGCCCGCCCGGCGGGGATCACGTCAAGGCCCGGAATGACCGACGACTGTTTCGCCCCCGATTTCAAACCGATCCCTTACTGGTGGGAGCGCACGCCCCCGCCCGCCGACCTGCCGCCCGCAGACCCGCAGGCGGGTCCCGACGACCGGCCCGAGCCACCCGCGGAGGCCGACGTCGTAGTGATCGGGGCCGGCTACACCGGCCTGAACGCCGCGCTGCAGACCGCCCGGGCGGGGCGCAGCACGGTGGTGCTGGATGCGGAGGCGGCGGGCTTCGGCTGCAGCACCCGCAACGGCGGCCAGATCAGCACCAGCATCAAGCCGGGTTATGCGGACCTGGCCCGTCGGCACGGGGCCGAGGCGGCGCGCGCGATCCTGAGCGAGGGGCGCAACGCGCTCGCCTGGATCGAGGAGTTCATCGCGGCGGAAGGACTCGCCTGCGACTTCGCCCGGGTCGGCCGCTTCCACGCCGCGCACAACGCCTATCGCTTCCGGGAGCTGCAGGCGGCCGCCGCCGCGCCGCCGCCCCCCGGGCTCGACAAGCCGCCGATGGAGGTCGTTCCGCCCGAGCGGGTGCGCGACGAGCTGGGCACGGACGCCTATCACGGCGGGGTGGTCTTCCCGCAGCACGCGGCGCTGGACCCGGGCGCCTATCACGCCGGACTGCTCGGCGCGGCCGTCAACGCCGGCGCTCAGGTGCTCCCGCACACGCCCGCCCTGTCGATCGCGCGCGACGGCGCGGCCCACATCGTGACCACCCCACGCGGCGCGATCCGCGCGGGCGCCGTCGCGATCGCCACCAACGGCTACACCGGGCCCTTCGCGCCCTGGCACCGGCGGCGCGTGATCCCGATCGGCAGCTACGTGATCGCGACCGAGCCCTTGCCGCGCGACCTGATGGACCGTCTCTTCCCGACCCGCCGGATCGTCAGCGACACGCGCCGCGTGGTCTATTACTACCGCCCCTCGCCGGACGGGACGCGGGTCTTGTTCGGCGGGCGCGTCTCGGCCAGCGAGACCGATCCACGGGTCAGCGGCCCCAAGCTGCACCGGGAGTTGGCGCGGCTGTTCCCGGAGCTGCGAGAGGCCCGGATCAGCCATTCCTGGTGCGGCTTCGTCGCCTACACGTTCGATACGCTGGCGCACACCGGCGGGCGGGACGGCCTCTACTACGCCATGGGCTATTGCGGCTCCGGCGTGTCGATGGCGAGCTATCTGGGCATGAAACTCGGCCTCAAGCTTCTGGACCATCCGGAAGGCCGCACCGGCTTCGACGGGATTCCCTTCCCGACGCGCCCCCTCTATTCCGGCGACCCGTGGTTCCTGGCGGCGTCGGTCCAGCTCTACCGGGCGTTGGACGCCTGGCGCTGACGCGCCTACTGGTCTGCCAGATCGTCCATAGTGGTCCTTCACCGCCGACCAATTCGGCCCGCAAGCTTGCCGTCAGACGCGGGATCGAGCCCGCCGCTCCGGGCCGGCATCAGCCGGTCGGCGCCTGCGCGCCCCCGAGCACACGCCGGCCCACGCGCCGGACTCCACCGCGCTGAGCGATGCGCACGCAACTGGGAGACGAGCGACATGAAGAAGCATAGCCCCCTTCTCGCCGCCGCCTTGGCCGCCGGCCTGACGGCCGCCGGGCCGGCGCAGGCCGAGGACAGCCTGACCATCGCCTCCTGGGGCGGCAGCTATCAGGAGGCCCAGAGCAAGGCCTTGTTCCAGCCCGCCTCCGCCGCAATGGGCGTGACGGTGAAGGAGCTGACCTATGGCGGCATGTCGGACGTGCGCCTGCAGGTGCAGACCGGCGCCGTCTCCTTCGACATCGTCGCCAGCGGCTCCGGCAGCGCCGCGCGCGCCGGCGCTGAGGGGCTGCTCGAGCCGCTCGACTACTCGATGATCGACGTGTCCGACTTCTATGACGGGCTGGCGCAGGAATTCTGCGTCGGCGGCGACGTGTTCTCGACGGTCTACGCGTGGAACACCGACACCTACGGCGACGAGGGACCGCAGAGCTGGGCGGACTTCTGGGACGTGGAGAAGTTTCCCGGCAAGCGCGCCTATCGCGCCAAGGTCGCGGGCGCGCTGGAGCCCGCCCTGATGGCCGACGGCGTGCCGCCGGAGCAGGTCTATGAGGTGCTCGCCTCCGAGGGCGGCATCGAGCGCGCGATCGACAAGATCCGCGAGTTGAAGCCGCATATCGCGGTCTGGTGGAGCTCCGGCGCGCAGCACGCCCAGTTGATGAAGGACGGCGAGGTCGACATGACCACCGGCTGGAACGGTCGGTTCGACAACGCGGCCAAGGACGGGGCGCAGGTGGCCTACAGCTACAATCAGGCGCTGTTCGACATGGATTGCTTCGCGATCCCCAAGGGCGCGCCCAACAAGGATCTGGCGATGCGCTTCCTGGCGGAGATCAGCAAGCCCGAGTACCAGGCGAACCTGCCCAACTACATCACCTACGGCCCGACCAACCGGGCGGCCTACGATCTCGGCAAGATCAGCGACGAGGTCGCCCGCATGCTGCCGTCCCACCCGGACAATGTGGCGTTGCAGCTTCCGATCGACACCGAGTGGTACATTCAATTCGAGGCCGAAGCCTCGGCCGCCTATCAGGACATGCTGACCGAATAGGCGCCTCTCAAGGACCCGATCGGACGGGCGCGCGCCCCCTCGTCCGTCCGATCGCCTTTTTCCGGCCCGGGCGTCGAGCGGGCCGCATCGGGAATGTATCGGGCATGACGGAGCGGAACCGAAGCAAGTCGCTGCCGATCAGCGTCGGCGGCGTCACCAAGACCTACGGGCGGGTGACCGCCCTCGACTCGGTCGATCTGGAGATCGAGAGCGGCGAGTTCATGACCCTGCTGGGCCCCTCAGGCTCGGGCAAGACGACGCTCCTTATGGTGCTGGCCGGCTTCACCCGGCCGGATTGCGGCAGCGTGCGCTTCGGCGACGCGGAGGTGGTCCGCCTGCCGCCGCACAAGCGCGATCTGGGCATGGTGTTCCAAAGCTATGCGCTGTTCCCCCACATGACGGTCGCGGAGAACGTCGCCTTCCCGCTGCGTCTGCGCAAGGTGGGCAAGGCGGACCGCCTGGCCCGGGCGGAGCGCGCCTTGCAGACCGTTCAGCTCGGCGGCTACGGCGACCGGCGCATCGACCAGCTTTCCGGCGGTCAGCGCCAGCGCGTGGCGCTCGCCCGCGCCATCGTCTTCGAGCCGCGCATCCTGCTGATGGACGAGCCCCTCTCCGCCCTCGACAAGAAGCTTCGGGAGCTGATGCAGATCGAGCTGCGCCGGCTGCACGAGCGGTTCGGGATGACCACCGTCTACGTCACGCACGACCAGCGCGAGGCGCTCACCATGTCCGACCGGATCGCGGTGATCGACGACGGGGCGATCCAGCAGCTGGGGACCCCGCGCGCGATCTACGACCACCCGGCCAACCGGTTCGTGGCCGACTTCATCGGCGAGAGCACGATCCTGCCGGTGACGCGCGACGGCGCCGACGTGCTGTTCGCCGGAACGCCGCTGCGCCTCGCCGGGCCGCCGCCGCCGGGGCCGGTCAGCCTGATGATCCGGCCGGAGCGGCTGCAGCTCCTGTCCGGCGCCGACGCGGCGGACGCCTCCTTCAACCGCTTCGAGGCGACCGCCGAGAGCATCGTCTTCCAGGGCGAGAGCTACCTGATGCAGGCGCGTCTCGCGGACGGCCAGCTGGTCGCGCTGCGGGGCGGCGTGCGCCACGACTACGACGCCGTCACGCCGGCCCCGGGCGATCGGGTCGCGCTCGGCGTGCATGTGGAGGATACGATCCTGCTGCCGGGCGCGGACGGCGCACGGGAGGCCGACGATGGCTGACGCCGCCGCGCCCTCGACCGGCCCGGCGCGCCCGCATGCGCGCACGCTGCGGCGCGATGCGCGGCTCGAACAACTGGCGCTGTTCGGTCTCGCCAGCCCGGCCCTGATCCTGCTGTTGGCGGTGTTGGCGCTGCCGGTCGGATGGCTGTTCTATCTGTCCTTCATCGGCAATGACGGCGGCTTCTCGCTGCAGCATTACGAACGCATGGTGGACAGCAAGTCCTACGCGCGCATCTTTCGGACCACCTTCGAGGTGAGCCTGATCACCACGGGCCTGTGCATCCTGCTCGGCTATCCGCTCGCCTATCTTCTGTCGCAACTGCCGAAGCGCATGGCGGCGCTGTGCCTGCTGGCGGTGCTGCTGCCCTTCTGGACCTCGCTCCTGGTGCGCACCTACGCCTGGCTGGTGCTGTTGCAGCGGCGCGGGCTGATCAACGAATGGGGCATGTCGCTCGGCCTGTGGAGCGAGCCGCTCGCGCTGGTGCACAATCTCTCGGGCACGTTGATCGGCATGGTGCATATCATGCTGCCCTTCATGATCCTGCCGCTTTACGGGTCGATGCGCGCAATCCCGGCCGACCTGCTGAACGCCAGCGCCAATCTGGGGGCGCGGCCGTCGGAAACCTTCCGGCACGTCTTCCTGCCGCTCTCGATGCCGGGGCTGTTCGCGGGATCGCTGCTGGTGTTCGTGCTGTGCCTGGGCTTCTACGTCACCCCGGCCGTGCTGGGCGGCGGCAAGGTGATCATGGTGTCGATGCGGATCGCGACCGACATCGAGCTGTTCGTGAATTGGGGCGCGGCCAGCGCGCTCGGCGTCGTGCTGCTGGTGCTGACCTTAGGCCTGCTTTACGGCGCGTCGAGGTTCCTCAGCCTGGATCGTGTGCTGGGCGGAGGAAGCCGATGATCCGGTGGCTGAAGCGGCCCGCCACGGCGACGCAGATCACGCATGGCCAGCGCCTGTGGCTCTATGCGCTGGGCGGCTTGGTGATGCTGTTCCTGATCGCGCCGACGCTGATCGTGATCCCGATGTCCTTCAGCGATTCGCAGTATCTCCAATTCCCGCCCGAGACCTGGTCGCTGCGCTGGTACGAGAGCTATTTCGCCTCCCCCGCCTGGATGTCGGCGACCGCCACCTCCTTCAAGGCGGCGACCCTGACCTGCCTGCTCGCCACGCCGCTCGGGGTGGCCGCCGCCTACGGGCTCTTCGCCTCGCAGGTGCGCTGGGCCGGCGCCGTCTATATGGCGCTGGTGACGCCGCTGATGGTGCCGCTCATCTTCTTCGCGGTCGCGGCCTTCTACCTGCTGGCGCGCCTGCAGATGGTGCACTCGCTGGCGGGGCTGGTGCTGGCCCATTCGATCCTGGCGCTGCCGCTGGTGGTCGTCGTCGTCTCCAGCGCGCTGAAGAGCTACGACATGAGCCAGGAGCAGGCGGCGCGCAGCCTCGGCGCGTCGCGGCTCGCCGCCTTCTTCCTGGTCACGCTGCCGCAGATCCGCTTTGCGGTCGTGACCGGGGCGCTGCTCGCCTTCCTGACCTCCTTCGACGAGGTGATCGTGGCGATGTTCGTCTCCGGCGGCGAGAACGCGACCCTGACCCGCAACATGTTCAACGCGCTGCGCGACCAGATCGATCCGACCATCGCGGCTATTTCGACCCTGATGATCATCGTCACGACGACGCTTTTGGCGCTTGCGCAACTGTTCGGAAAGAGCGAACGCTAACGCAGCCTTGCAATCCGCCGCCGGATCGTCGAACAGGCCCGTCATGGAACGCTTCGATTACATCATCGTGGGCGCCGGCTCCGCCGGCTGCGTGCTGGCGAACCGGCTGAGCGCCGACGGCCGGAGCCGCGTCCTGCTGCTCGAAGCCGGCGGCTCCGACGCGCGCTTCTGGATCACGGTGCCGATCGGCTACGGCAAGACCTTCTACGACGACCGGGTCAATTGGCGCTTCCAGACCGAAGCGGAGCCGGGCCTGGGCGGCCGCACCAGCTATTGGCCGCGCGGCCGGGTCCTGGGCGGCTCCAGCTCGATCAACGCGATGGTCTATGTGCGCGGCCAGCCGGGCGACTACGAGGACTGGCGCGCGGCCGGCTGCCCGGGCTGGGGATGGAGCGACGTCGCCCCCTACTTCAAGCGCCTGGAGAATTGGGCGGGCGCGCCCTCGCAGAACCGCGGCGCGCTGGGGCCCCTGTCGGTGACCGATCCGTCAGCCCATCTTCACCCGCTGTGCCGCGCCTTCTTCGCCGCGGCGAACGCGGCCGGCTTCGCCTCGACGAGCGATTACAACACAGGCGGAATGGAAGGAGTCGGCGCCTATCAGATCACGACCCAGGGCGGCGTGCGGGCCTCGGCCGCGCGCGCCTATCTGCGGCCGGCGCGCAGCCGCGCCAATCTGAAGGTCGAGACCGAGGCCCTGGTCGAGGGGCTGGTCTGGGAGGGTCGCCGCGCCGTCGGCGTGCGCTACCGAAAGGGCGACGGCCCGGCGCGCGAGGCGTCTGCGGCGGGCGAGGTGATCCTGTCCGCCGGCGCGATCGGCTCGCCGACGATCCTGCAGCGATCGGGCGTCGGCGACGCGGCGGCGCTCAGCGATCTTGGGATCGCGCCGCTGATCGACCGGCCGGCGGTCGGCGCCAATCTGCAGGATCACCTGGGCATCGACTATCACTTCCGCAGCCGGCGCCCCAGCCTGAACGACCAACTGCGCCCCTGGTGGAGCCAGGCGCTGCTCGGCGCGCGCTGGTTGCTGACCCGCGGCGGCCCGCTGGCCCTCAGCGTCAATCAGGCGGGCGGCTTCGTGCGCACCGATCCGGACCGGGCGCAGCCCAACATGCAACTCTATTTCTCGCCCTTGACGTTCGACACCGCGCCGGCGGGCACGCGGCCGGTGACGCGCGTCGACCCCTATCCGGCCTTCCGCCTCGGGGTGTCGCCCTGCCGGCCTTTCAGCCGCGGTCGGCTTTCGATCCGCTCCGCCGATCCCGCGGCCGCGCCGGAGATCCGGCCCGGCTACTACAGCGACCCCCGCGACGTGGAGGAGATGCTGGAGGGGGTCCGGCTGATCCGCCGCATCGCGGCGCAAAACGCGCTGGCGGAGATCATCGCGGAGGAGACCCAGCCCGGCGCCGCGGTCGTCGACGAGGAGGCCCTGCGCGCCGACATCCACGCGCGCTCTTGGAGTGTGTTCCATCCCTGCGGGACCTGCGTCATGGGGACGGACGAGAGCGGCGCGGTCGTCGACCCCCGCCTGCGCCTGCACGGGGCCGAGGGGCTGCGGGTGGTGGACGCCTCGGTCTTCCCCTGCGTCACCTCCGGCAACATCAACGCGCCCGTGATCATGACGGCTGAAAAGGCGAGCGACATGATCCTTGAGGACCGGCGGGCGCGGGCCGCCTGATCCGCTCAGGCCGCCCGAAGCGCCGGGTCCTCCAGCACCTGGGCCAGCGCCGCGGCGCCGCGCGCGATCTCCTTCTCCGGGATGCTGCTGAAGCCGAGCACCAGCCCCTCGTCCGCGATCGGCTCGAGGCAGAACTTCTCGACCGGCGAGACCACCACGCCGCGCGCCGCCGCCGCCGCGGCGACCGCCTGAGCGGAGACCCCGCCGGTCAGCCAGCCGGTCGTCTGGAAGCCCGAATCCGTCCGCAACACGTCGAGCGCGCCGTCGAACCAACGCCGGGCGGCCGCCTGAAAGACCTCGTGCCGCTCGGCGTAGAGGCGCCGCATGCGCCGGATATGGGTCGCGAAATGGCCTTCCTCGATGAAGTCCGCGACCACGCCCTGGATGCAGGTCGGCGCCCCCTGCAGCGTCGCGTTAAAGAAACGTTGAACCACCGGAATCATGGCCGGCGGCGCGATGAAGAACCCCAGTCGCAGCGCCGGGAACAAGGTCTTCGAGAAGGTGCCGACGTAGAAGACCCGCTCCGTCTTGTCGACGCTCTTCACCGTCGGAAGCGGGCGGCCGGAATAGTGGAACTCGCCGTCGTAATCGTCCTCGACGATCCAGGCGCGGGCCTCGGCCGCGGCGCGCAGCAGCTCGAGCCGCCGCTCCAGGCTCATGGTCGAGCCCAGCGGCTGCTGGTGCGAGGGCGTGACGAAGGCCATGCGGAAGTCGGGGGCGCGCCGCCAGGCGTCTGCGACCACCAGCCCGTCGGCGTCCACCGGGGCGGGGATCAGCTCCGCGCCCGCGGCGATTAGGCTGTTGCGGCCGCCGATGCCGCCCGGATTCTCGAACCAGACCTTATCGCCGGGGTCGAGCGTCAGGCCCGCGATGACGTTGAAGGCCTGCTGCGCCCCGTTGACGATGAAGACCTCCTCGGGCTCGCACGAAATGCCGCGGTTGGCGCGCAGATGCGCCGCGATCGCCCGGCGCAAGGGGAAGAAGCCCTCCGCCTCGCAATAGCCGGTGACGAGACTGCGCGGACCGCGGAAATGCTTCGCCATCAGACGCGACCATTGGGCCATCGGGAACTCGTCGACCGCCGGCATGCCGGTGACGAAAGCGCAGGGCTTCTCCGGATGCGACAGGCGGCGGAAGAAGTTCTCCGACGCGCTGGCGACCGCCCGGGCGAGCCGCGCCTCCATCTTGTCGGGCGCCGGCGCGCCCGGCTCGTCCCGCGGCGCAACGGGTCGGTTCGCGGTCAGGGCCGCGCTGACATAGGTGCCGGAGCCGACGCGCGCCTCCAGCAGCCCCTCCGCGATCAACTGATCGAAGGCGGTCAGGGAGGTGGTCCGCGACACGCCGAGCTCGCGGGCGAGCGTCCGGCTCGACGGCAGCCGTTCGCCCGGCTGCAGATCGCCGTTCAGGATCAGCCGGCGCATCTCCTGACACAGCCGCAGGCTCACGGACCGGTCGCTTCCCCGATCCAGCCGCAATCCCAGCAGCAGCGCCCCGCCGGCCCGTTTCACCATGGCTTGCATCCTACCCACGCCCGACACCCACCGGCGCATTGTAGCGGCGCCGACGGGCGCGCCGGAAGCCGTTCGGCGAAACCGGCCTTGCGGAATCGTGAAACTGGACCTTAAACGACGGGTGAGAGGTCCGCAGGATCAATCGGCGGCGCCTTGCCGGACCGCGCCCAACCGCCCGAAGGGTCGCCCGCCCGACCGACCGTCCGACCGACCGTTCGACCAATCCACGCCCCATCGCGGAAGACCGCCTCGCCATGATTCCCGTCCTGACCAAGATCGAGACCTTCAGCACGCCCTTCGTCGGCTTCGTCCGCGTGACCGACAGCGACGGGGCGACCGGCTGGGGGCAGGTCTCGACCTACAACGCCGACATCTCCGCGACCGTACTGCACCGGCAGGTCGCGCCCTGGGTCCTCGGCCGGGCGTTCGAGAGCCTGGAGGCGCTCGGCCGGCATGTGGTGGAGAAGGAGCATAAGTTCCCCGGCTCCTATCTGCGCCGCGCGCTGGGCGGCGTCGACACGGCGCTGTGGGACCTGATGGGCCGGCGCGCCGGGAAGCCGGTGACGAGCCTGATCGGCGGATCTCCCGGGTCGATCAGGGCCTACGCCTCCTCCATGCGCCGCGACATCGAGCCGGCGGCGGAAGGCGCGCGTCTCGCCCGCTTGCGCGACCGCTTCGGCTTCGACGCCTTCAAGTTTCGCGTCGGCGCCGAATGCGGCCACGACGTCGACGAATGGCCCGGCCGGACCGAGGCGATCGTCCCCGCCGTGCGCAAGGCGCTGGGATCCGAGGCCGCCCTGTTGGTCGACGCCAACAGCGGCTTTTCAGCGGCGCGCGCCATCGAGGTCGGCCGCCTGCTCGAGGCGGAGGGCGTCGAGCATTTCGAGGAGCCCTGCCTCTATTGGGATTTCGAGGCGACCAAGCAGGTGACCGACGCGCTGAGCCTCGACGTCACCGGCGGCGAACAGGATTGCGACTTGAGCGTCTGGCGCCGGATGATCCGGGACCGCGTCGTGGACGTTGTGCAACCCGACGTCTGCTATGTCGGCGGGCTGACCCGGGCGCTGGAGGTCGCGCGCATGGCGGAGGCCGCGGGCCTGCCGGTCACCCCGCATTGCGCCAACCTTTCCCTGGTGACGCTCTTCACCATGCACCTGCTGCGCGCGATCCCGAACGCGGGCAAGTACCTCGAATTCTCGATCGAAGGACCCGACGTCTATCCCTGGCAGGAAGGGCTGTTCGAAACCGACCCCTACGTCATTCGCGACGGGCGCGCGGAGGTCACGGACGCCCCCGGCTGGGGCGTCGAGATCGCCAGCGATTGGCTGGAGCGCGCCGAGCGGGACCAGTCGACGCTGGCGGACGCCTTTCCGGCCTGACAGCCGGCGGGCCTGACGCCTGGCCCGAACGCGGGACTGCAGGAGGGGGCGCGCGATCCGACGGCGCCGCCCCGGCGCGACGCATCCGGCTCCCGTAAAGGACGCGCACCCCCTCCAACCCTGCCCCCGACAGTCTCCCATCAGGGACGTTGAGACCAGCGAGCGGGGCCCGCTCAGCGCAACACGGACGCCATCGTCTCGCCCAACGCCGAGGGGTTCGGCGCGACCGTGATGCCGGCGGCGGAGAGAATCTCCACCTTCTCCTGCGCACTTTCCCCGAAGGCGGAGATGATGGCCCCGGCGTGGCCCATCTTGCGCCCCTTGGGCGCGGAAAGGCCGGCGACGTAGGCCACCACCGGCTTCGTCATGTGGGCCTGGACAAAGGCCGCGGCCTCCGCCTCCTGCGGACCGCCGATCTCGCCGATCATCATGACCGCATGCGTGTCCGGGTCGGCTTCGAACATTTCCAGAATGTCGCGGAAGGAGGAGCCGTTGATCGGGTCCCCGCCGATGCCGACGCTGGTGGAGACGCCGATCCCGAGCGCCTTCATCTGGCTCGCCGCCTCGTAGCCGAGCGTGCCGGAGCGGCCGACGATCCCGACATGGCCCGGCTCGTAGATATGCGGCGGCATGATGCCCAGGAAGGCGCGGCCCGGCGAGATGACGCCGGCGCAATTCGGGCCGATCAGGCGCATCTTGCGCGTCTGCGGATAACGGCGCAGGAAGCGCTTCACCTTCATCATGTCCTGCGCCGGGATGCCGTCGGTGATGCACACGGCGGTGCGAACGCCGCTGTCCGCCGCCTCCATGATGGCGTCGGCGGCGAAGGGCGGCGGCACGAAGACCAGGCTCGCCTCGGCGCCGGTCGCCGCGACGGCCTCGCGCACGGTGTTGTAGATCGGCCGGCCCAGAACCTCGTCCCCGCCCTTTCCGGGCGTCACGCCGGCGACCACGTTGGTGCCGTACTGGATCATCTCCGCCGCGTGGAACTGCCCGATGCGGCCCGACATGCCCTGGACCAGGACCGGGACGGTCTCGTCGATCACGATGGCCATACTGCTGTTCTCCTCTGTTCCGGGGGCCGTCAGGCGGCCTGGCGGCTGCGCGCGGCGACCGCTTTGGCGGCCGCGTCGGCGAGCGTGTCGGCGGTGATCAGCGGCAGACCCGATTGATCGATGATGCGGCGTCCCTCCTCGACGTTCGTGCCCGCGAGGCGGACGACGACCGGGACCGTCAGCCCCTCGCAGCGGTAGGCCTGCACCACGCCCTCCGCGACCCAGTCGCAACGGTTGATGCCGGCGAAGATGTTGACCAGCACCACGGCGACGTTGCGGTCGGCCAGCACGGTGCGAAAAGCCTGGACCACCCGCTCCGGGCTGGCGCCGCCGCCGATGTCGAGGAAGTTCGCCGGTTCGCCGCCGGACAGCTTGATCATGTCCATCGTCGCCATGGCGAGCCCGGCGCCGTTGATGATGCAGCCGATGTCGCCGTCCAGCCCGACATAGGCGAGCCCGTTGTCGGCGGCCGTGCTCTCCCGCGCATCCTCCTGGCTGCGGTCGCGCAGTTCGGCGACATGGGCGCGACGGAACAGCGCGTTGGTGTCGAAGCTCATCTTGGCGTCGAGCGCGACCAACTCCCCGCCATGGGTCAGCACCAGCGGGTTGATCTCCACCATCACCGCATCGAGATCGCGATAGGCGCGATAGCAGGCGCGCAGCATGGTCACCATCTGCGCCGCCTGCCCGCCGCTCAGGCCGAGCGAGAAGGCAAGCTCCCGCGCCTGGAACTCGGCCAGCCCGACCGCGGGATCGATCACCATCCGGCGCAGGCTGTCGGGATCGTCATGCGCCAGATCCTCGATCTCCATGCCGCCGGCGGCGGAGGCGACGATCATGATGCGCTCGCTCTTCCGGTCGAGCACGAAGCCCAGATAGAGCTCCTGCGCGATGTCGGAGGCCGCCTCGACCCAGACGCGGTAGACCCCCTTGCCGGCGGGCCCGGTCTGCTTGGTCACGAGTTGCTTGCCGAAGAGCGTGGCCGCGTAATCGCGCACCTCCTCCTCGGACCGGCAGAGCTTCACGCCGCCCGCTTCGCCGCGGCCGCCGGAGTGGATCTGCGCCTTCACGACCCAGGCGTCGCCGCCCAGTTCGCGGGCGCGATAGCCCGCCTGCTCCGGCGAGTAGGCGAGCCCGCCGCGCGGGATCGGCACGCCGAAGCCGGCCAATATCTCCTTCGCCTGATACTCATGGATGTCCATCGCTTCTTCCTCCCTAGGGGTGCGCGCGCGCAGCTCTTTTCGCCGGCCGCGTCGGCGCGCTGATCAAAAGGATTTACCCTCAAAAAAAGCCCGGTGCGGCGGCGAACCGCCGCACGCGCCCGCCCGCGGCGGAAGGCGTCGCCTCCGTCAGGCGACCCGCTGCGAGAGGGTCGGGCGCGCCGAGGCTTCGGCGTACCAGCTCTGCGCGGCGGCGACGCCGGCCCCGAGCTGGATTCGCGCGCCGGCCCCCGTCAGGGACAGCTCGGCGAGCGACAGCGCCGTCAGGCACATGCCCTCGTTCAGATCGCCCAGATGGCCGATCCGGAAGACCCGACCCGCCAATTGGGCGAGACCGGAGCCGAAGGACGCGTTGTAGGTCTCGTACCCGATGCGGATCACCTCGCGCGCATCCACGTCGTCCGGCGTGCGGATCGCCGTGACCGTATCGGAATAGAGCGAGGGATGACGCGCCACGAGGTCGAGGCCCCAGGCGCGCACGCCGCGGCGGACGCCCTCCGCCAGGCGATGATGGCGCGCGATGACGGCGTCCAGACCTTCCTCGAAGATCAGATCGAGGGCCGCGCGCAGGCCATGGAAAAGCTGCGTCGGCGGCGTGTAGGGAAAATAGCCGGCGGCGTTCATCGCCATCATATCGGAGAATTCGAAGTAGGCGCGCCGCATGGTCGCGGATTGCGAGGCTTCCAGCGCCTTCTGGCTGACGCCCAGGATCCCGAGGCCCGCCGGCAGCATCAACCCCTTCTGACTGCCGGTGACGGCGAGGTCGACGCCCCAATCGTCCATGCGGAAATCGATCGAGCCGATGGAGGAAACCCCGTCGACGAACAGCATCGCCGGATGGCCGGCCGCGTCCAGCGCGCGACGCACGCCCTCGACGTCGGCGCTCACGCCGGTCGCCGTCTCGTTGTGCGTGACGAACACGGCCTTGATGGCGTGGCGATTGTCATGCGCCAGACGCCGCGCAAAGACGTCCACCGGCGCGCCCAGGCCCCAAGCGACGTCGACCACTTCCACTTCCAGGCCCAGCCGTTCGGCCATCTGCGCCCAAAGGGCGGAAAATTGGCCGTAACGCGCGATCAGCACCCGGTCGCCCGGGTTGAGGGTGTTGGTGATCGCGGCCTCCCACGCGCCCGTGCCGGAGCCCGGAAACATCATCACGGCGCCCGTCTCGGTGCGCAGCACGCGCTTCAGGTCCTCGAACAGACCCAAGGTAAGATCGCCGAAGTCCGGCGCGCGCATATCCTGCATGGGCACGTTCATGGCGCGCCGCACGCGCTCCGGCACGTTCGTGGGACCTGGAATGAACAGATGGGTGACCCCGGTGCGCATTGTGGCTTTCCTCCCGACGCGTTTGTCGCCGCCTTCATCGATCAATCTGAATGAAGAGCGAACGCCCCGATTTTTCGGGGTCTTTGAAACCGGCCGGAGCATGCCACCACGCCCATCGCGCGCAAAAGGAAAGCGGGTCCACTTGTGAACGGCGGTATTTACAAAACGCCTATTTTGTAAAAATGTAAAATCCACTAATATGACACTGTGAATCTTGCTTGGCGGAGCGCGTGCAATGCGCAAGACCTTCATCGGGCCGCGCCTCCGACGTCTGCGCCTCGAGCGCGGCGAAACCCAGGCGCAGATGGCGCGCGGGCTCGGCGTCAGCACCTCCTACGTCAACCTGCTCGAGAACAACGAGCGCAGCGTTTCCGTCACCGTGCTGCTGAAGCTCTTCGAGGTCTATGGGGTCGACTGGCGCGACATCGCGGCGGACGAGGATTCGACCCTGCTCGCCGACCTGCGGGCGGCGGTTCAGGATCCGTTGTTCGGCGAGGAGCGCCCGGACCTCGCCCAGTTGCGGGCCGCCCTGGCGCACAGTCCGGAACTCGCCTCCTGCTTTCTCAGGCTTCATCGCGCCTATCACGCGGCGACGGACAGGCTCTTGAGCGTCGCAGGCGCACAGCCCCGCGAGGGCGAACCGGTATTGGCCGTCTCGCCCGAATCCTCAGTGCACAGCTTCTTCCGCCGGCACACCAATCACTTCCCGAGGCTGGAGGCCGCCGCGGCGGTCTTCTGGGGCGGCGGGAGCATCCCGATCGATGAGGTCTACAGCCTGCTCAAGCGCCGTCTGACGGCCGATCTCGGCCTGTCGGTGCGGGTGGCGCCGGTGGCCGAGATGCCGTTCGCGCTGCGCACCCATGACGTGGAGCGCCGGGAGGTGCTGCTCTCCGAAGCGCTGGACTATCCCAACCGCGTGTTCCAACTCGTCCATGTGGCGGGCTTGATCGAGCAGCGCGCCCTGTTCGACCGACTGCTCGCGGACTCGGGCATCAGCGACCCGCGCGGACTGGCGCGCTGCCGGGTCGAACTGGCCAACTATTTCGCCGCGGCCGTGCTGATGCCCTATGACGCCTATCTGGCGGAAGCGCGGGCCAGCAAGTACGACATCGACCATCTGGCGACGCGCTTCGGGGTGAGTTTCGAACAGGCCTGCCACCGCGCCACCACGCTGCAGCGCGAGGGCGCGCAAGGCGTTCCCTTCTTCTTCCTGCGCATCGACAAGGCGGGCAACGTCACCAAGCGCTTCAACGCCACCGGCTTCCAGCTGGCGGAGCATGGCGGCGCTTGCCCGCGGCTCGACGTCCACACCTCCTTCCGCACCCCGGGTCGGATCGTGCCGCAGTTCGTGGAGCTTCCGGACGGCAGCCAGTTCTTCGTCTTCTCGCGCACGGTCGACCGGCCGACCTTCGCCCGGCACGCCCAGGACATCCGCCTCGCGGTCGCGATGGGCTGCCCGGTGGAGCACGCGTCGGACATCGGCTATGCGGAAGCCTTCAGCATGCCCGGCGCGCACATGACCCCCATCGGGATCAACTGCCGGGTCTGCCCGCGGCCGAACTGCGACCAGCGCGCCCACCACGCCGTCGCGGCGGCGGAGCCGATCGACGAACGCCGCCGCGGCGCGACGCGCTACGAAAGCTGAGGGGGCGGCGAGGACTATTCCCCGATGCGCGGCGGACCGCCCTTGCCCGCTTGGCTGGGTCCGAAGGCCTTGTCCAACGTGTGCGTCGAATCCTCCGCCAGCCGAATCGCCTCGGTCAGGTGCTCCAAGACTTTGATGTTGTTGGAGAGGACGTGCTGCGCCTCGGGGCGCACATCGTCGGTGATCTTGGTGCAGCGCTGGATCACCTCCTTGCGGATGGCGCGGAGGATTTGCTCCAGCTTCAGGCCCTCGGGGTTCTCATCGGAGACGAGAAAATGCGACATCGGCGGCTCCTCTCATGACGGCCGGTGCGTTTCCTGCGGGCTATCAGACGCCGCGCTGGGGGCCGAGGTCAAGCGGCGCGGTCCCGGTGATCCGCGGGCATGGGCCGGGCGTATCATCCCGCATGATGCAGCCTCACTCTCCAGATACCGCGATGCGGGCTCTCCGCCTGCTCTGCCTTGCGCTGGCGGCGATCGCCGTGATCGCCATCGCCGGCGCGCGCACTCTCAAGGCGGAGGACGCACCGGCCGCGCCAGCCGCCGGGGCCCACGCCTTCGCCTTCCAGGGGATCGACGCGCGGCCGCTGCCGCTCGCGCAGTTCGCCGGCGGGCCGATGCTGGTCGTGAACACGGCCAGCTTCTGCGGCTTCACCCGGCAGTATGAGGCGCTGCAAGCGCTCTACGCCCGCTACCGGGCGCGCGGCTTCACCGTGGTCGGCGTGCCGTCGAACGATTTCGGCGGCCAGGAGCCGGGAACGGCGGAAGAGATTCAGAGCTTCTGCAGCGGGGTCTACGGGGTCGAGTTCCCGCTTGCCGACAAGCAGGTCGTGCGCGGGCCCGACGCACATCCCTTTTACCGCTGGGCCTCCGAAACCCTGGGGCCCTCGAACGCGCCCCGGTGGAACTTCCACAAGTATCTGGTCGGGCCCGACGGCGCGCTGATCGCGGCCTTCCCCACGCGCGTCGCCCCCGACGCGCCGGAGATCGTGCAGGCGATCGAGGCGCTGCTGCCGCCGCAGAGCGGCAGCTGAGCGCCCCGGCCGCCCGCTCGCGCTTCTTCAGAAGCGGTAACCCGCGCCCAGGCCGAAGACCCACGGATCGAGATCGACGTCCGCGTCGATCGCGCCTCCATTCAACTCGACGTCCGTGTTGAGGAAAATCTTTTTCACATCCGCATTGAGCGACCACGCCCCGTCAAGCGCGTAGTCCAGGCCTGCTTGCAGCGCGTAGCCGACGCCGTTGCGATAGTCGATAGACTGCACCGTGTCGCCCGGACCCGGCGCCTCCTCGTCATAGAAGAAAGTGTAGTTGAGGCCCGCCCCGACATAGGGGCTGAAGCGCGCGTCCGGCAGCGGGTGATATTGCAGCGTCAGCGTCGGCGGCAGCACGCCCACCTCGCCCAGATCGACGTCCCCGAGGGTCGATCCCTCCACCGTCATATCGTGCTTGGTCGTCGCCGCGATCAGTTCGAGCGCCAGATTGTCGGTCAGGAAATAGCTGATGTCGATCTCCGGCACGTACTCGTTGCTCGCATCCGCCTCGCCGCCGATCACGCGCACGGTGCTGCTTTCGTCCGGCATGAAGGCGATGCCGCGCACGCGCAGTTGAATGTCGCCGGCGCGCTTGGGCTTGAATTCGGCCGCGTCGGCTGCGTCGCCAGGGACGCCGACCGCGAGGCCGGCCGCCAAAAGCGCCGCCGCAGCGGTCGCGGTCTTCAGGAGCGAAGGACGGGGGACGGAACGGGCGGAACGCATGACCGGGGTCTCCTGATCAGAGGGGACAAAATGAGCGCCGGACCGAGGGTCGGCCGCGCCTCACCCTCGATAGCGCGAGGGCGGCGGGCGCCCCTTGATACATGTCAAACTGATGACACCCTCTGCGAGAACCGTCCTGCGGCGGCGCGCCGCAGCCAGGGGGTTTCGCCGTCGCGGACGCGCTCTATACTCGCCGCACCGTATGGAACGATCGTTCCAACCCACCCTGCGTCCGCGCTTGCCCCCTTGGAGACCGCCCGTCATGACGATCACGCTCTACGAACTCGCCGGCGCCGACGCCGAGCGCCGCTTCAGCCCCTTCGTCTGGCGCAGCCGGATGGCCCTGCTGCACAAGGGGCTGGCCTATGAGGGGCGGCCCTGGCGCTTCACCGAGAAGGAGGCGATCGCCTTCTCCGGCCAGGGCAAGGTTCCGGTGCTGGTCGACGGCGACGCGACGGTCGCCGACAGTTGGGAAATCGCCTGCTATCTGGAGACGGTCTATCCCGACCGCCCCAGCCTGTTCGGCGGCGAGGCCGGCCGCGAGGGCGCCCGCTTCGTGCAGAGCTGGTTCGACATGACCGCGATCCGCTTCGTCGCGCAGATCGTGATGGCCGACGTCCATGCGGTGCTGCACGAGGACGACAAGGACTATTTCCGCACCACGCGCGAGGAGCGCTTCGGCAAGACGCTGGAGGAGGTCTCCGGCGATCCGGCCGGCGCGCGCGCCGGCCTGACCCAGGCGCTCGCGCCCATGCGGGCGATCCTGAAGACCCAACCCTACCTCGCCGGCGACGCCCCCAACTACATGGACTACATCCCCTTCGGCGCCTTCATGTGGGCGCGCTGCGTCTCGCCGCTCAAGCTTCTGGAGGCCGACGACCCGGTCGAGGCCTGGCGCCAGCGGTTGCTCGACGCGCATGACGGCGCGGCCCGCCGGGCGACCTGTTCGGAGGCCGACTGACGGGCGCCGCTCCCGCATCGGACGCCCCGACGCCGCGCGGCCGGAGAAAATGGTCGCGCGGCGTCACTTTCTTGCCCCTGCGAGACATGCAGTTTCAGCATTCCCCCCGTGCCGAAATAGCGCGTTTCCCGGGGGCTTCGGACGCCTATTTCCCGCACATCCGACGACGCGAACGGCGCGCCGATCGGCAGTGATCAACCCAAGTTATGCGGGAGTAGTCGCCATGGCTGTCACGATGTTTGACGCGGGCCGCACCGAGTTCACCACCAAGGACCTGATTGCGCGCGCCGCCTTTGTCGTCGTCTCGACCTTCTATCAGACCGTCGACGCGGTCCGCGCCGCCCAGGCGCGGCGCGAAACCGAGCGTCAGCTCGGCCGTCTGCCGGACGCGCTGCTGCGCGACATCGGCCTGGAGCGCGCGGACATCACCCGCACCGTCTCCGAGTTGGACCTGATCGGGCGCTGATCCGCCCGCCACGCGCTGCCGATTGACGCAAGCGCCCCGCCCGGCCCCGGCCGCGGCGGGGCGCTTCGCGTTCGGGCGCGCGATCGCGCCGTCTTCCGGCGGGGGCGCCGCCGATGCGACCCGTTCGGCGCTATTCCGATAGACGGGAGGGGCCGTTTCCCTCTACACTTTTTGGTATGGGACGATCAGGGGATAAGATCGCCCGCCTTCTGTCAGGGAGCATCGTTCGTACTCATGAACCGTAACTTGCCGCCCGCCGTGGTGCACGAACGCGTGTCCGCCCGGGTGAAATGGTACAACCCGACCAAGGGCTTCGGGTTCGTCAAAACCGAAACCGGCGATCCCGACGCCTTCATGCACGCCTCGGTCCTGCCGGCCCACGCCGCCCAGGATCTGCCCACCGGCGCCACGGTGGTCTGCGATCTGGCCCAGGGCCAGAAGGGCTTGATGGTCTCCAGCGTCTACGACGTCGACCTCTCGACCGCCGACCCCAGCTTCGGGGGCGGCGGCCCGGGAGGCGGTCCCGGAGGCGGTCCAGGCGGCCCCGGCGGCCGACCCGGCGGCTTCGGCGGCCCGCGCCGCCCGCCGCCCGGCCCGGTCAGCGACCCGTTCGAGGGCACCGTGAAGTTCTTCAACGCGGCCAAGGGCTTTGGCTTCATCGTGCCGGACGACGGCGGACCGGACGTGTTCGTCTCGATCCGCACGCTGGAGCGCTGCGGCGTCGGCGTGATCGACAGCGACCAGCGCGTGCGCATCACCACCCGCCCGGGCGACAAGGGCCCGATGGCGGAGTCGGTGGAGGTGCTGTAGCGGATCGGGGCCCGACGGGGCGGCCGCCCGCTCGCGGGGCCCCGGTCCCGGGCGCACCCGCCTGGACAGGCCGGCGCGGCGGCGCGCCGGATCAAGGCTGCTTTGTCTGCGCCCCGCCGTCGCCCCCGGCGCGCCCCCGGCGCGCCCACAACCCGCCCACGCCTCGCCCACTTGGATCGCCCGATGACGGACCCGCCCAGCCCGACGCCGATCGACGCCGCCTCGATCCGCGCCCATTGGCGGGACAAGGCGGCGCACTGGACCGGCTGGGCGGAGACGACGGCGGCCATGGCCGACCGCTTCAACCGCCCGCTGCTCGACGCCGTCGGGCTGCGGCCGGGCGAGCGGCTATTGGACCTCGCCTCCGGCGCGGGCGAGCCGGCGCTCACCGCGGCGGCGATCGCGGGACCCGCGGGCCGGGTGGTCGCCACCGACCTCATTCCGGAGATGCTGGCCGGGATCAAGCAGCGCGACCCGGAGCGCCGCCTGACGCTGGTCGCCGCCGACATGCAGCGCCTGCCCTTCGCGGACGCCGCCTTCGAGCGCATTTCCTGCCGCTTCGGGCTGATGTTCGTCCCCGACCCGCTCGCGGCCTTGACGGAGGCGCGCCGCGCGCTGCGGCCGGGCGGCCGGGCGGGGTTCCTCACCTGGGGCCCGCGCGCCGACCAGACGCTCTTCACCGCGCTCGGCGACGCGGTGGATGAGGTCATCGGCGTCCCGGCGGACGATCATCATTGGCAGGTCTTTCGTCTCGACGACCCGCAGGCGCTGACCGCCCTGCTGCGCGACGCCGGCTTCCGGGAGGTCGAGACCCGCGCGCTCAAGCTCGACGGCCGCGCGCCGGCCGACCGCCCCTTCTGGCGCCCGCAACTGGCCATGAGCTTCGGCCACCTGCTGGAGGACGGCGACGCGGCGACCCACGCCGCGATCGACGCCGCCATGCGCCGCGCCCTGGCCCCTCACCGCGCCGAAGACGGAACCCGCTACCGCCTCCAGGCCCACGCGCTGCTTGCGACCGGCGCGGCGTGATCGGCGCGGCAGCGCTCTGCCCGCCCCCTACAAAAGCCGCCGTGCGGCCTTCTCGATATGGTCGGCGTCGATGCCGTATTCGCGGTAGACGTCGATCAGGTCGCCGCATTGGCCGAAGCTCTCGACGCCGAGCGGGGCGACCGAATGGCCCCTCACCGCGCCCATCCAGGCCACGGCGGCCGGATGGCCGTCGATGACGGAGACGAGGCGGGCGTCGTCGGCCAGCGGCTCGAACAGATCCTCCACATGGGCCATCGCGCCGCCGTCGGTCCCGTCGAGCCGGGCGCGCTCCAGCGCCTGCCAGTCGTTATAGAGCCGGTCGGTCGAGGTGACGGCAAGCAGGCCGGCGTCCGGATAATCGGCGCGCAGCCGCTCGAACGCCTCCTTCGCCTGCGGCGCGACCGCGCCGATATAGCAGATCGCCGCCTTCGAGCCGCGGCTCGGCGGATGGACCCAATAGCCGCCCTTGACGATCTGGTCGGCGAGCCCGGCGTCGACCTCGCGCTCCGGCTGGTCGATCGGGCGGGTGGAAAGCCGCAGATAGACCGAGGCGCCGGCCTCCTCGTCCTGGATGTGCTCGAGCGCCCAGCGCAGGATCACGGCCACCTCGTCGCCGTAGCTCGGCTCGAAGGAGACGAGGCCGGGCTGGCCCATGCCGATCATCGGCGTGGAGATCGACTGGTGCGCGCCCCCTTCCGGGGCCAGCGAGACGCCGGACGGCGTCGCCACCAGGATGAAGCGGCTGTCCTGGTAGCAGGCGTAGTTGAGGGCGTCGAGGCCGCGCGCGATGAAGGGGTCGTAGAGCGTGCCGATGGGCAGGAGCCGCTGGCCGAACAGCTTCGCCGACAGCCCCAGCGCCGCGAGATTGAGGAACAGGTCGTTCTCCGCGATCCCCAGCTCGATATGCTGGCCCTGATGGGAGCGCACCCATTTCTGGGCCGAGGGGATGGTGCGCTCCTTGAAGGCGTCGCCGCGCTCCTGCCGGGAGAACAGCCCGCGCTGGTTGATCCAGCCGCCCAGATTGGTCGATTGCGCCACGTCCGGCGAGGTGGTCACGATGCGCTCGGCCAGCGGCCCGCCGGCGCGGGCGATCTCGTGCAGGATCTTGCCGAAGGCTTCCTGCGTCGAGCCGCGCGCCGCGGGCTTGAAGGGCAGCGCCGCCGGCACCGGCACGGGATCCGCCTGCAGCACCCGCTCCTTGCGCTTCAGGAAGGGGACGTTCCGGACGAAGCGGCGCAACGTCGCCGCGTCATGGCCGAGGCCGGCGAAGGGCTCCCATTCCTGGCCCTCCGGCACGCCCATCGCGGCGCGCAGGTCGGCGGCCTGCTGCGGGTTCATCAGGCCGGCGTGGTTGTCCTTGTGCCCCGCGAGCGGCAGGCCCCAGCCCTTGATCGTATAGGCGATGATGCAGGTCGGCTTGTCGTCCGGCACGGATTTGAAGGTGTGCAGGAGCGCCTTCACGTCATGGCCGCCGAGATTGGTCATCACCTCGTGCAGGCCCGCGTCGTCGTAAGAGTCGATCAACGCGTGCAGCGCGGAATCCTGCGGCGCGTCGGCCTTGATCTGCGCCCGCCACGCCGCCCCGCCCTGGAAGCTGAGCGCCGAATAGACGTCGTTCGGACAGCCGTTGATCCAGCGCTTCAGGCTCGTCCCGCCCGGCTTGGCGAAGGCGGCCATCTGCTTCGCGCCGTATTTCAGCGTCAGCACGTTCCAACCGACGGCGCGGAAGAAGCGGCCGATGATGCGGAACAGATGCTCGTTCACCACGCCGTCGAGGCTCTGGCGGTTATAGTCGATGATCCACCAGACATTGCGCACATCGTGCTTCCAGGTGTCCATCAGGGCTTCGTAGACATTGCCCTCGTCGAGCTCCGCATCGCCGACCAGCGCGATCATGCGCCCGAGCGGCGTCCCCTCCGGCGTCAGGCCCTTGAGGCGCAGATAGTCCTGCGTCAGCGCCGCGAAATTGGTGACCGCCGCGCCCAGGCCGACGGAGCCGGTGGAGAAGTCCACCAGACCGCCGTCCTTGGTGCGCGAGGGATAGGACTGCGCGCCGCCATGCGCGCGGAAGCCCTTCAGCTTGTCCAGCGACTGCCGGCCCATCAGGTATTCGATCGCGTGGAAGACGGGACTGGCGTGCGGCTTGACGGCGACCCGGTCCTCTGCGCGCAGCTCGTGGAAATAGAGCGCGGTCATGATCGCCGAGACCGAGGCGCAGGAGGCCTGGTGCCCGCCGACCTTCAGCCCGTCGCGGCTCTCGCGCAGATGGTTGGCGTTGTGGATCGTCCAGGCGGACAGCCAGCGCACCTTGCGCTCCAGATCCTCCAGGATCGCGATCTCCTCCGGCCCGGCCTCGCCCCGATAGCCGAGGGCCGCCTCCTCCTGCTGAATGCCGTCTGGCGCCATAGCCTCTTCGATCCCTTCCATTGCGCGTCGCAGCGTGTCTCGCCCAGATATTTGGGGGGCGCGGCGCACGGCGCAACGCCCGGCGCGATCCTAGCCGGCTTCGGCGGCGGCCTCCAGGGCCTGGGCGACGTCGGCGAGGATGTCCTCCGGCGTCTCCAGACCGACCGAGAGACGCACCAACCCGTCCGCGATGCCGTGACGCGCCCGCTCCTCGGCCGTGTAGGTCGAGTGGGTCATGCTGGCCGGATGTTGCACCAGGCTTTCCGCGTCGCCCAGGCTGACCGCGCGGGTAAAGAGCCGCGTCGCGTCGATGAAGCGCTGGCCGGCCGCTAGACCGCCCGGCAGCTCGAACGCGATCATGCCGCCAGGCAACCGCATCTGACGGCGCGCCAGGGCGCGCTGCGGAAAGCTGTCTAGCCCCGGATAATGGACCCGGGCGACCGTCCGCGCCGTCTCCAGGAAACCCGCGACCTGTTCCGCCGTCGCGCAGTGCCGGGCCATCCGCAGGCCGAGCGTCTTAAGCCCGCGCAGAATCAGCATGGCGTCGAACGACGAGAGCACGGCGCCGGTCATGTCCTTGAGTCCCTCCATGCGGATGCGGCCGATCGTCTCCGCGTCGCCCAACACGGCCCCGGCCATCAGATCGCCGTGACCGCCGAGATACTTCGTTGCGGAATGCACCACCAGATCTGCGCCCAATTCGATCGGCCGCTGCAGATAGGGAGTTGCGTAGGTGTTGTCGACCACCACCGGAACGCCGCGCGGACGCGCCGCGCGCGCCGTCGCTTCGATGTCGATGAGGCGCATGTTCGGATTCGCCGGCGTCTCGAAGAAGATCAGCGCCGTGCGCTCGCCGATCGCCTCTGCGACCGCGTCGGAACGGGTCATGTCGATGTGGCGGATACGCACCCCGAACCGTTCGAGCGCGCGCCGGAAGAAGGCGAAAGTGCAGCCGTACAGCGTCTTGTCAGTCAGGATCTCGTCGCCCGGCCCGATCAGGGTCCAGACGGTCGCCGCGATGGCACCCATCCCGGAGGCTGTCGCAAGGCCCGCTTCGGCCCCTTCCAGGCTGGCCAGTCGGCGTTCCAGCAGATCAAGGGTCGGGTTGCCCACTCGGCTGTAGATGTAACCCGTCGATTCGCCCGCGAAACGCGCAGCCCCGCCTTCGGCGCTTTCGAAGGCGTAGGTCGAAGAGAAATGGACTGGCGGCGTCAACGCCCCGTCCGCATCGGCAGGATCGTAACCGTGATGTATGGCCCGGGTTTCGAACCCCGCATCGGAGGCGGGGCGATGCACCGGTTGGTCCGGCTGGGCGCCGGGCTTTGCGGCGGCGGTCTCACAGGTCATGGGAAGTCCTCCAGGTCTGGGACCCCTCCCCTTACACGCGCCATGCCAAAACTCTTTTTTGTTTATAAACAATGAATTACAGAGATTCTTTCAAAACTCACCGCATGATTCGTAAGAGTTATCTTACAAACCGTCTCGCTCGACCCGTTGGGCGCGTCTCAAGGGTCACGAGAGTCCTCGGATTCCGGGGTGCTCTTCTGTATCTGGCGGCAAACCGCCATGGTTTCTTTTCTTTACACTGTAAGATTTTTCGTACAAAAAGCGGTATGCGTCTGGATGTCGAAGGAGAGGATCGCCCGGGCATCACCGCCGCCCTCCTCGGCGCGGTGGCTGCGGCGGGTTACGACGTCTCTTTCGTTGAGGTTGAGCGGGGTCACGTCTATCTGAGCGCGCCCGATCTAACGCCCGCCGCCCTGCCCGGCGTTCGCGCCCGGCTGGAGACGGTTCCGGGCTTCCACCGGGTCTCCGCCATCGACCGCATGCCCCGGGAGCGCCGCCGGATCGAATTGGAAGCGGCGCTCAACGCGCTGCCAGACCCGGTGTTCGTCACCGATTCCGTCGGCCTGGTGCGCCGCGCGAACCGCGCCGCAGCCCGCGCCGCGGATCGCGATCTGGGGCAGTTGGTCGGGCGCAGCGTGGCCGGCCTTGCAGGGCTTCCGGACCTCGCCGCGTTGCAGGCGGCCAGCGCTGCGGGCGCCGGCGAGGTCTCCTTCGCCGGACGCCGCTACCTCCCGGAGCTGGCCTCGCTCCGATCCCCCGACGATGAGGAGATCGACGGCTATCTGGTGCAGTTGAAACCGGCCGCGCGGCTCGGGCAGATGATGGCCGCGACCCGGGGGGCGCCGGCCGGGGTCGGGCTTGATGCGATCATCGGCGAAAGCGCGGTGATCCGCGCCTTACGTCAGCGCATCCAGCGCCTCGGCGCGGTCGAGGCGCCGGTTCTGATCCTGGGCGAGACCGGCGCCGGCAAGGAGTTGATCGCCCACGCCCTGCATCATGAGAGTCAGCGCGCGGACAAGCCCCTGCTGGCGCTGAATTGCGCCGCAATCCCTGAAAATCTGGCGGAGAGCGAGCTGTTCGGCTATGAGGCCGGCGCCTTTTCCGGCGCCGCACGCGGTGGCAAGCCGGGCCTGGTCGAACTCGCCGAAGGCGGGGCCATCCTGCTCGACGAGGTCGGCGAACTGACCCCGTATCTCCAAGCGAAGCTTCTGCGATTCCTCCAGGACGGCCGCTTTCGGCGCATCGGCGGCGGGCCGGAGCGGCGTTCGGCAGTCCGCATCCTGGCTGCGACCAACCGGGACCTGTCGGCCATGGTCGCCCGGGGCGTCTTCCGCGAGGACCTGCTCTACCGGCTGAACGTGCTGACCGTCGAGGCGCCGCCGCTGCGCGCCCGGCCGGAGGACGTGCCGATCTTGGCCGACCGATTCGTGCGCCGCGCGGCCGACCAGATCGGCCGTCCTGTTCCCCGCTTGTCGCCTGCAGCCTACGCCGCGCTCGCCGCGCATCCCTGGCCGGGAAATGTTCGAGAATTGGAGAACCGCCTGTTCCGGGCGATCTCCTTGTTGGATGATGACCGGCTTGAACCCGGCGACATCGACCTGGAGCCGCCGCCCCCGTCCGGCGGGACGGCGCTCCCCGGAGAGGCCGAACCGGAAACGCTCGCCGAAGCCGCCGCCCGGGGCGAGGCCGCGCTGCTGCGCCGCTTGGCGCCTGACTATCCCACGACGCGCGCCCTTGCCGCCCGACTCGGGGTCTCGCACACCACGATCGCGCAAAAGCTGCGCCGCTACGGCTTGGCGCCGACCCGGCGCCCCGGATCGGAGTAGGACGGTCGGGACGAACCCGACGACGCTGCGCCGCAGGCGCGTCACGCTCGGTCGAGATAAAGCCGGAAGCCCCGATGCTCGCTCGCGAAGCCGAGGCGGCGATAGAAGCGCGCCGCGCCGTCCCGGCTGTCATGCGCCATCAGCTGGACGAGGCGGCAGCCCTGAGCCTGCGCGGCCTCGACGGCCCAGCGGAGCATCGTCTCCCCGATCCCCTCCCCGCGCCGGTCGGCGGCGACGCGAACCCCCTCGACCAGCAGCCGGTCGCCGCCCTGCGCGCTCAGATAGGGGATGCGTGTGATCTGGAAGGTCCCGACGATCCGCCCGTCGGCGGCCTCGGCGACCAGCAGACGGTTGTCCGGGCTTTCCGCGATGCGGGCGAGCGCGTCGGCCTCATCCGCGCCGGCGGGCGGCGACGGGCCGCGGGCGTCCTGCGCCAGAAGCGCCTGAACGGCCGGCAGGTCGGCGGCGACGGCGTCGCGGATCTCGATCGCCGCCATGGCGGGCCGACCGCCGCCTTCAGGACTTCGGATGCAGGCGCCGGACCCGGTCGTCCCGGTCGGGCGCCGACGAGTCCCGCGCCGCATCCCGCGCCGCATCCCCGGCTGCATCTCCCGGGGCGCCCCCCGCAGCGGACGGCGCTGACGTCGGCTCCTCGAACTCGGCCAGCCGTTCGGCTTCGGCCCGAAGCCGCGCGAAGCTGCGATAGGAGAAGGGAATCAGCGCCAGATAGACCGCCAGCGCGATCGACAGCGTCAGCCAGGGCGCCCCGGCCAACCCCGCCAGCACCAGCCCCACCGCCGCCATAAAGGGCAACATGTAGCGTGGCGCGAGCTTCCATTTCTTGAAGCTGAAGGTCGGGACCTCGCTGACCATGAGCAGCGCCGCGCCGATCATCCAGACGGCGACGAAGCCCGGCTCCAGGATCGCGATCGGCCCGGTCTCGAAGCTGAGGATCATCGGCGCGAGGCCGAGCGCGGCGCCCATCGGCGCCGGGACGCCTTGGAAATAGTTGTAGGCGTAGGGCGGCAGCGTATCGAGCCGGCTGTTGAAGCGCGCGAGACGCAACCCGCAGCACACCGCGAAGAACAACCCCGCGACCCAGCCCAGCCCGCCCAGCGCGTTCAACGCCCAGAACCAGGCGATCAGGGCCGGCGCCACGCCGAAGGCGACGAAGTCCGAGAGCGAGTCGAGCTGCGCGCCGAAATCGCTCTGCGCGTTCAACAGCCGCGCCATGCGGCCGTCCAGCGCGTCCAGGATCGCGGCCACCAGGATGGCGCCGACCGCGAACTCCCACCGCCCGTCGATCGCGTACCGCACGCCGGTCAGCGCCGCACAGGTCGCCGCGACCGTGATCATGTTCGGGATCATCTTGGTCAGCGTCATGCCCTTGAGACGGGGCGTGCGCTCCGCGTCGCGGCGTTTGTGGCGGCGTCGGCTCAGCATCAGCGCACCGCGCCCTTGCGCATCTTCTCCTTGCCGCGCGGCCCGCCGCCGAGATCGGCGAGCACGGTCTCGCCCGCGACGGCGCGCTGCCCTTCGCAGACGAGAACCGGCGTCCCGCGCGGCAGGAAGACGTCGACGCGGCTGCCGAAGCGGATCATGCCGACCCGCTCGCCGGCGACCACGTCGTCGCCCTGCTCGACGTCGGCCAGGATGCGCCGCGCGACCAGGCCGGCGATCTGGACCATCGCGACCTCCTTCTCGCCGGGCGTCTCGATCCGGTAGCCGAGCCGCTCATTGTCGGTGCTCGCCTTGTCCAGGCTGGCGTTCAGGAACTTGCCCGGCCGGTAGTGCATCTTCAGGATGGTCCCGTCGATCGGGGCCCGGTTCACATGGACGTCGAAGACGTTCATGAAAATCGACACCCGCGGGACCGCGCGGTCGGCCATGCCCAGCTCTTCCGGCGGCTTGGCCTCCGTTATGCGCTGCACGACCCCGTCGGCCGGGCTGATCACCAATCCGGCGCGGACCGGGGTCACCCGATCCGGATCGCGAAAGAAATACGCGCACCAGGCGGTCAGGACGCCGCCGACCACGAACAACGGCGTCCACAGCAGGCCGAGCACGATGGTCCCGATCGCAAAAAGGGCGATGAAGGCGAGCCCTTCGCGATGGATTGGGACCAGAACCGATTTCAACACGTCCTGCATCTCGGGGCGTCCATCCTCTCTCGTCGTCGCCCATACGCGGCCGGCGCGGCGCGGCGCGGCCGATTAGGCCGGTCGCCTCGCGGGCGCGCTCGGGGCGGATCAGTTGGCCGGGATCTCGAAAATCTGTCCCGGATAGATCAAATCCGGGTCGCGAATCTGATCCTTGTTCGCCTCGTAGATCACGGTGTAGTTGAAGCCGCTGTCAAGCGTCCGCCGGGCGATCCGCCACAGGCTGTTGCCCGGCTGCACCACCACGAAGCCGCCGCCCATGAAGTCGCGCATCGGTTCGGCCCGGCTGAAGGGAAGTTCGATCCGCGCCACGACGTCGCCGTCCCGCCCCACCATGTCGAGGCGCAATTGATAGCCGCCCGGCGCGACCGGGGCTTCCGGCGTGATCCGCCACAGGCCGGTCGGCGGCGTTTCGGCGCGCCCGATCAGATCATTGTTCAGATAGGCGCGCACCTCGGACTCCGGCAGCCCGCGTCCGCCGAGGCTGACATTGCCGTCCTCGTCGTAATCGACGCTGTCGAGCGCCAGATCGCCGGTCTCGGACTCGACGCTGCCCGGCACCGAGGGTCGCTGCAGCACGCGCGCGCCGAGCGCCTCCTCGTCGGTCGGAACGAGAACCGCCAGCGGCGCCTGCGGCTCCGCCGTCGGGCGCCCGGCCACGTCCTTGCCGGACTCCGGCACGACAAGGACGACCTTGCTGTCGGACTCGCGCGGCGCGCCGTCGCGCGGAACCGCACGGAGCGACAATTCGTGGCTGCCGGGCGCCAGCGGCTCGCTGGGAAGGTAGACCCATTCGCCGCGCGAATCCGCCGTGACGGTCCCGAGCGGCTCGCCGTTGTCGAGGATCGTAACCTCCGCGCCGGGCGGGGCGCGCCCCGCGATCACCGTGTCGCCCTCCGGCGCGACGCGCACGACGTCGAATTGCGGGACGGCGGGATCGGGCGCCTCGGCCCGCGTCGACGCGTCTTCGGAGGCGCCAGTCTGGGCGTCGGCCTGGGCGTCGGCCTGGGCGTCGGCCCGGGCGCCGGCGTCCGACGCGCCCTCGCCGGCCGGCGCCGTCGGTTGGCCGGTCAATTGATCGGTGACGGCTTCGGCCTGGTCAAGCGCCTGCTCAACCGCATCCGACGCGGGCTCCTCCGGCGCTGCGTCGGCGGCGGGGTCGGCGGCGGGGTCGGCGGCGGGGTCGGGCGCAGCCTCCGATTGCGGATCGGCTGTCGCCGGGGCGCCGGCCTCCTCCTGCGTGGGCGCCGGAACGGCGGGCGTCTCGGCCTGCTCCACCGGCGTCTCGTTGAGGACGTCGTTCAGAAGCAGCGCGACCAGCACGATCGCCGCCCCCGCAAGACCGATCAAAACGGTTCGGTTCACCTAGGCCCCTTTCCTTCGCCCCAGCCGCTTCCGCCGCCCCCGCGTTCGGGATCGTAGAGGGCGATCCTACCCGCCGCCAAGGCCGGGCGCAACGCAGCGGGCCGTCCGCCGCCGGCGGTCCGCCGCCGGCCGTCCGCCGCCGGCCTTCCCCCCAAGGGCGCGCGCCCACGGTCCGGGGCGCTGGACGCGTCCGGGCGGATGCGGTATCGCGGGCTGTCGTCGCGCGCCCGCGCGTGCGGGCGTCTTCAGAATAAGGTCGAGCAACCGTGCAGCCCCCTCTCTCCAGCGTCTGCGTCTACTGCGGCTCCTCCTTCGGCGCCAATCCGCTCTATCGCGAAACGGCGGAGGCGCTTGGGCGCATGTTGGCGCAGGCGGGCGTGCGGCTGGTCTATGGCGGCGGCAGCGTCGGCCTCATGGGCGTCACCGCTGCGGCCTGCCTGGACGCCGGGGGCCGCGTCACGGGAATCATTCCGGAATTCCTGGATCGGCTGGAGGTCGGCATGACCGGGCTGACAGAGATGATCAAGACCGAGAATATGCATCAGCGCAAGGAGCGCATGGCGGAGCTGTCGGACGGCTTCGTCGTGCTGCCGGGCGGGTTGGGGACGCTGGACGAGACCTTCGAGATTCTGACCTGGCGCCAGTTGCACCTGCACAGCAAGCCCATCGTCCTGCTCAATGTCGGCGGCTACTGGGACCATTTCGTCCATCTGCTGGAGCATCAGGCCGCCGAGGGCTTCGTGAAACCCCAGCACCTGGAGCTGTTCCAAGTGGTCGAGAGCGTCGCCGACGTCCTGCCGGCCTTGGCGGCGCATCCGGCCGACTCGCCGGAAGTCCGCAGCAAGTGGACCTGACCTTGCGGTTCGAGGCGCGTGGCGGCGCGATGGGGGGAGGTGCGCCGGGATGAAGCTCACAAAAACCTACAGGCGGCTCGTGCGCGGCACGACGATCAACGATCTGACGCTGCTGTCGACGGACTACCTCAATCACTTTAACGAACTCGTGATGTTGGTCGAGATGGCGGCGGACATGCCCGAGATGCTGGAGGACGCCGCCGACTGGCGCTTCAAGACCTACCAGCAGCATTTCGCCGACAGCGTCTTCACCCACAAGGATCTCGCCGTCTGGGCCTATGAGCACGCGCCGGAGGCCTGGCGCGCCCCTCTCGACCGCTGCACGGCCGCGCTGCGACAACGGATCGAGGAGACGCTGCCGCATCTGCAAGCGCTGCAGCAATCCGGCGACGCCGCCGCCTTTGCCGCCGAGGCGCGCCGCTTCGCCCGCGAGGTCACCGGCCGGTTGGAAGCGATGAGCGCCCTGATCAACGGCGCCGTCGACGCCGAAGAGGCCGCCGCCCTCGGCGCGGCCGCCGAGGTCGCCTGGAGCGAGGAGCCGACGGAGGAGACCCGCGAACCCAGCGCAGAGGCCCGCCTCATGGGCCAATCCGACATCGACCGCCTGTTCGATTAGGATTTAAGCGTCTGCTAAGCGCCAAGCGCTCCGGCGACAATCAGGGCGAGCAGCGCCAGCATCTGCGCCAGATTGATCAGCACGCTGGCCCGGTGCAGCGCCTTGAAGCGCGCGCCGGCGGCGGCGTCGCCCGTCAGATCGGCGTCGCGCGCGGCGTTGATCCGATCGACCAACCCCCAACGGGAGACGCCGAAGCCGCCGGCGACAGCCGCCAGCAACCCCGCGGCGGCCCAGTCGTCGGCCGCTCCCGCAGCCGCGGCGGCCAAGAGCGCGACCGCCAGCCCGGCGACGTAATAGCGCGGAAAGATCCCGCGCAGGAAGCGCTGCGCCGCCTCGCCCTCCAGGAACCGGAAGACCGACGGCGCCACGATCGCGGCGAAGAACAGCATCGCGCCCAACAGCGCGGCGGCGATCAGGAGATGCGGCGTCATGCCGGCAAGATTAGGGCGCGGCGCCGGTTCGCAAAGGGTCGGCGGCGATATTGCCCGGCCCCCTCGCCCGCTGTATGGTCGCGCCCGATTTCGCGGGGGTCGCGCCGAGGCTGAACGGCCCTTGGCGACCGCCCCGCCCGCGTCGCCCCGCGACGCGCCATCCGGCCGCCATCCGGCCAGCGACGCCAACAGCCCAGGGGGAGTCCCAACGCCCATGGACAAGATCAAAGTCAAGAACCCCGTCGTCGAGCTCGACGGCGACGAGATGACCCGGATCATCTGGGACTTCATCAAGAACAAGCTGATCCTGCCCTATCTCGACATCGACCTGAAATACTACGACCTGGGCGTAGAGAAGCGCGACGAGACGGACGATCAGATCACGATCGACGCCGCCAACGCGATCAAGGAGCACCGGGTCGGCGTCAAATGCGCCACCATCACGCCGGACGAGCAGCGGGTCGAGGAGTTCGGCCTGAAGAAGATGTGGCGCTCGCCCAACGGCACGATCCGCAACATCCTGGACGGCACCGTCTTCCGCGAGCCGATCGTCTGCCGGAACGTGCCCAAGCTGATCCCGTCCTGGACCAAGCCGATCGTCGTCGCCCGCCACGCCTTCGGCGACCAGTACCGCGCGACCGACTTCATCGTGCCGAGCGCCGGTCTCCTGTCGATCACCTTCACGCCCGAGGATCCCGACGGCGAGACCATCCGCCACCAGGTCTTCCGCTTCGACGGCCCGGGCATCGCGCTGGGGATGTACAATCTCGACAGCTCGATCCGGGGCTTCGCGCGCGCCTGCATGAATTACGGGCTGATGCGCAACTTCCCGGTCTACCTTTCGACCAAGAACACGATCCTCAAGGCCTATGACGGGCGCTTCAAGGACATCTTCCAGGAGGTCTACGAGGAGGAGTTCAAGGACACCTTCGAGAAGGCCGGCCTGTGGTACGAGCACCGGCTGATCGACGACATGGTCGCCTTCGCGATGAAGTCGTCGGGCGACTTCGTCTGGGCGGCGAAAAACTACGACGGCGACGTTCAGTCGGATTCGGTCGCGCAGGGCTTCGGCTCGCTCGGCCTGATGACCTCGGTGCTGATGACCCCGAACGGCGACGTGGTGGAGGCCGAGGCCGCGCACGGCACGGTAACCCGCCACTACCGCCAGCATCAGCAGGGCAAGGAGACCTCGACGAACCCGGTCGCCTCGATCTTCGCCTGGACGCGCGGGCTCAAATATCGCGGCCAGTTCGACGACACGCCCGACGTCGTGCGCTTCGCCGACCTGGTGGAAAAAGTCTGCATCGAGACCATCGAGAGCGGCCACATGACCAAGGATCTCGCCCTGCTGATCGGCGAGAATCAGCCTTGGCTCACCACCAACCAGTTCCTTGAGAAGCTGGATGACGGGCTCAAGAAGAAGATGGACGAAAGCTGGTAAGCCTTTCCATCGTCAGTGTTTTTTTGGAAGAGCCCCGCCGCGCGCCGGCGGGGCTTTTTCTCATGCCGGGCGCGCTCAGACCGCCGCGATCAGCCGCAGCGCCCGCCCGCCCAACTCGCTCGCCGGATCGCCCAACGCCTCCAGCGCCGTGAAGTGGTCGAGCCCGTCGAGCGACAGCACCTCCGTCGCCGCCCCGCGCGCCGCCCAGGCGGCGGCGCAGGCTTCGGACTGGCGGTGGAACTCCGCCGACTCCCTGCCGCCGACCGCAAACAGGACCGGCAGCGGGTGGGCCGGCGCCATGTGCAGCGGGCTCTGCCGCACCGCCGTCGCCGCATCCATGCGGAGCGCGTTGTTCAGCCCGGTCAGACGCAGCGGCTCGAGGTCGTAGAGCCCGGAGATCAGCACCGCCCCCTTCACCAGATCGGCCGGAAGATCGGGCGCCCGCGCGGGCCAGTCCGCAGCAGCGACCACCGCGCCCAGATGTCCGCCGGCCGAGTGGCCGGAGACGGTGATGTCTCCCCGATCGTAGCCATGCTCCGGCGCGGCGCGCCAGAGCGCCTCGACCGCGCGGCGCGCCTGCTCCGACAGATCGTCGAGCGTCAGCCCGTCCTTCGGCAGCAGGTCGTAGTTCAGCACTGCGGCGGCGACCCCGGCCTCCAGGAAGGCGGTGAAGAAATGACCGTGGTCCTTCTTGTCCAGCGCCTGCCAATAGCCGCCATGGATGAAGACGTGCAGCGGCGGCGCGCCCGCGCCGGCGTTCTGCGGCATGTAGAGGTCGAGACGCTGTCCCGGCCCCTCGCCATAGGCGATCTCGGCCGTGCGGCGCGCCGTCTGGAAGGCCTCGCCTTCCCGGCGCCACTGCGCGATGTGCTGCGCCGCCGCCGGCGCCTGGGCGCGCGGCGAGTAGGCGTAGGCGAGGGCGGCGGCGTCCATCCCGCGGAAAATCGCCCCTTTCGGCGGCGGCGGGACGTGGGCGACGGCGTCGAGCGCCAGATCCACGCTCGCATCCTCTAGCAGCGCGGTCGGACAGAAATTGCCGCCCAGCGCCTCGCGATAGAGCAGGTCCAGCCGCCAAGGATCCACGGCGCGAAAGGCCTCGGGATCCCGCGTCCGCACACTCAGCGCGACCAGATGCGGCGGCCCAGCCTTCTCCGCCGCCAGGGCCCCGCCGAGCGCGGTCAGCGCCCGAACCCAGCGCTCTTCGAGCGTCGCGCCCTCCGCCTGCAGCCCGCGAAGCGCGATGCGCCGCGCGCCGTCCGGCGCCGGCGGCTGCGGGAGCGGCCCGTCGCGTAGGGCGAGCGTCATGCGCTCCCTCCCGCCCGCGCGAGCATCGCATTCAGCAGCACCGAAGCGCCGGCGGCCAGATCCTCCGGCTCAGCGCTTTCGTCTTCATTGTGGCTGATCCCGTCGGCGCAGGGCGCGAAGATCATGGCGGTCGGGGCGACGGCCGCCAGGAATCCGGCGTCGTGCCCCGCCCCGGAGACCATGGGGACGGGATCGTAGCCGAGCGCGCGCGCCGCGCCGTCGACCGCCGCGATGCAGTCGGGGTCGAAGCGGATCGGCGCCTCGGCCGAAATCCGCGCCACCTCCCGGGCGATTCCGACCGGCTCGCACACCGTCTCCAGCGCGTGGTGCAGGCCGCGCTCCATCGCCGCCAGCACCTCCGCCTCCGGATGGCGCAGATCGACGCTGAAGGCGACCCGGCCCGGCACCGTGTTGCGCGAATTGGGGAAGACCTGAACCTGTCCGACGGTGGCGACGCCGTGCGGTCCGTGCGCCTCGGCCAGCGCGGCCAGCCGGTCGGCGACCCGCGCCGCCGCCAGATAGGCGTCGCGCCGCCGATCCATCGGCGTCGTGCCGGCGTGGCTTTCCGCGCCGGTCAGGGTCACGTCGTACCAGTTCATGCCCTGCACGCCCTCGACCCGCCCGATGGTGCGCTGGCGCGCCTCCAGGATCGGCCCCTGCTCGATATGCGCCTCGAAGAAGGCGGCGATCGGATGGTCGCCGCAGCGCTCGGCGCCCCGATAGCCGATCCGGTCCAACTCGTCGCCGAGCCGCAGCCCGTCGAGATCCTCGCGCGCATAGGCCCAATCCTGATCGTAGACGCCGGCGAAGACGCCGCTGCCGACCATGGAGGGGGCGAAGCGGGCGCCCTCCTCGTTGGTCCAGACCACGACCTCGATCGGCGCCGCCGTCTCGATCTCCAGCTCGTTCAGCCGCCGCACGACCTCCAGCCCGGCCAGCACGCCGTAGACGCCGTCGAACTTGCCGCCCGTCGGCTGGGTGTCCAGGTGGCTGCCTGTCGCGACCGGCGCGGCGTCGGGACGGCGCCCCGGACGCCGCGCGAAGATGTTGCCCATGCTGTCTACCGAGACCGTGCAGCCCGCGTGGCGCGCCCAGGCGCAGAACAGGTCCCGCCCCTCCCGGTCGAGATCGCTGAGCGCCAGACGGCGGCTGCCGCCTTTCTCGGTGGCGCCGATTTCGGCCATGGTCATCAGGCTCTTCCAGAGCCGCTTCCCATCGACGGTGAGCGGGGCCGCGGGCGGAATCGATCGGGCGGGATCGGCGGACATCGGGACGGGCCTCCTGGAGCTCCGCGCCGTACGCGGCGGCGGAGCGTGCTCAGCCCATTCAGCACCCAATGGCGGACGGCGTCCAGACTTGCCTTGTCATCCATGGGTCGGCCGACGACGGCGCCCGCCGCAACGCCGCCCTCAAGACCCTACAAACCCAACGGTCGTCATCCCGGCCGGAGCGCAGCGGAGAGCCGGGAGCCAGGGCGGGTCGCTCAGGCTCGGCGCTTGCCGCTTCTGGATCCCGGATCGGCCTTGCGGCCGTCCGGGACGACAAGGAAGCCCGGCTCACCGGGAAGCGTCCCGATGCCCGCCCCTTCGAGACGGGCGCTCGCGCGCCCTCCTCAGGGTGAGGATTTTTCAATTGATATCAAGCGCTTGCTTCTCGTCCTGAGGAGCCTCCGCCAGGCGGCGTCTCGAAGGACGGGCGTCCCCCTCACGCCGCCAGACGCCGTCCGCTTTCCGGGCAGAAGAGATGAAGCTTCGCCGGGTCGGCGGCGAGGCGCACGGGGCCGTCCGCGGGCAGGCTCTCTGCGCCGGCGAAGCGCGCGATCAGACGCTCGCCCTGACCGTCGAGCGCGGCGTGCAGCACTTGGTCGGCGCCGAGATGCTCGACGAGCTCGATACGACCGGCGATCCAGCCATCCTCCGCGAGGCGCAGATCCTCCGGCCGCACGCCGACCGTGACCGGTCCGTCCGGCGCCTTGAGCGCGCCCGACGGCAAGCCCGCGGGCTGACCGTCGAGCCGCAGCGCGCCGCCGTCGACCCGTCCGCGCAGCATCGCCATGGCGGGCGAGCCGATGAAGGTTGCGACGAAGGCGCTGGCCGGGCGCTCATAGACTTCCAGCGGCGTACCGATCTGCTCGGCCACGCCGCCGTTCATCACGATCAGCCGGTCGGCGAGCGTCATCGCCTCCACCTGATCGTGCGTGACATAGAGCGCGGTGATCCCGAGCCGGCGCTGCAACTGCTTGATCTCGACCCGCATATGGACGCGCAGCTTGGCGTCGAGGTTGGAGAGCGGCTCGTCGAACAGGAAGGCCTTCGGCTCGCGCACGATGGCGCGCCCCATGGCGACGCGCTGGCGCTGCCCGCCGGAGAGCTGGTGCGGCCGGCGGTCGAGATAGTCGCGAAGCTGCAGCATGTCGGCGGCGGCTTCGACCTTGGCGCGGACCTCTTCCTTCGGGAACCGCCGGTTGATCAGGCCGTAGGCCATGTTCTTGAACACCGACATGTGCGGATAGAGGGCGTAGTTCTGGAACACCATGGCGATGTCCCGATCGGCGGGGCTGACGTCGTTCACCAGCGCGCCGCCGATCGCGACCTCCCCCTCGGTGATCTCCTCCAATCCCGCGACCATGCGCAGGAGCGTGGACTTGCCGCAGCCGGACGGCCCGAGCAGCACCACGAACTCGCCGTCGGCGATGTCGACGCAGACGCCGCGCACCGCGTGCGCGCCGTTGGGATAGCGTTTCTCGACCTGGCTCAATCGGATGTCGGCCATTGTTCTATTTCTCGCTTTCCAGAAGCCCCTTGATGAACCAGCGCTGGAAAAACAGCACCACCAGGACCGGCGGCAGGATCGCCAGGATGGTGAGCGCGAAGGCCTCCTGGTACTGCGGCAGTTCGCCCCCTTCGGCGAGCACCTGATAGACCTGCTTGATGCCGATCACGATGGTGTAGAGCTGGTCGTCGGTGGTCATGATGATCGGCCAGAGATACTGGTTCCAGCCGACCACGAACATGATGATGAAGATCGCCGCCACCATGGTGCGCGACAGCGGAACCAGGATGTCGAGGAAGAATCGCAACGGCCCCGCCCCGTCGAGCCGCGCCGCCTCCAACAACTCATCCGGCACGGACTTGTAGAACTGGCGGAAGAAGAAGGTGCCCGTCGCCGAGGCGATCAGCGGCACGATCAATCCGGTGTAGCTGTTCAAGAGCCCCAGACTGGCGACCACCTCGTAGGAGGGCACGATGCGCACCTCCAAGGGCAGCAGCAGCGTCAGGAAGATGACCCAGAAGAACGGCGTCGCCAGCCGGAACCGGAAATAGACGATCGCGTAGGCGGCGGTCATCGAGATCACGATCTTGCCGATGGCGAAGCCGAGACCCAGCACCATGCTGTTGCCCAGCATGGTCAAGGCGGTGGTGTTCTTCGTGACCCCGCCGGTGTCGAACATCACCGCGCCGTAGGTCTCAAGCATGCTGTCGCCGAACCAGAACTGCAGCCCCTCGCGATAGAGCGTCTCGGCCGAGTGGGTCGAGCTCATGAAGGCGATCCACAACGGCGCGCACAGGAACACCGCGCCCAGGATCAGGATCGCGTGGTTCGCGAGCGTCCGCCCGCTGATCCGAAGCCGGCGCGGACGCGCGGCCGCGGCGGCGCGCGCCGGGATGTCCTCCGAAGCCGCCATCAGTAGTGCACCTTGCGTTCGATGAAGCGGAACTGCAGCACCGTGAGCCCCAGCACCATGAGCAACAGGATCACCGACTGCGCCGAACTGCCGCCCAGGTCGGCGCCCAGGAAGCCGTCGGTGTAGACCTTGTAGACCAGGGTGTTGGTCGCGCCGCCCGGCCCGCCGCGGGTGGTCACGTCGATGATGCCGAAGGTCTCGAAGAAGGCGTAGGTGACGTTGATCACCAGTAGGAAGAAGCTGGTCGGCGCCAACAGCGGAAAGGTGATGGTCCAGAAGCGGCGCTCGTCGCTGCGGCAGTCGAGCCGCGCGGCCTCCTGCACCGAGGCCGGGATGCCCTGCAGCCCCGCCAGGAAGAAGATGAAGTTGATGCTGACCTGCTTCCACACCGCGATCAGGATCACCATGAAGGAGGCGTCGAAGCCGTCGCGGGTGTGGTTGAAGTCCCAGCCGGCCGCATTGAACAGATGGTAGAGGTCGCCGATGAACGGGTTGAACATCAGCCCGCCGATCAGCCCGGCGACCGGCGGCGCCACCGCATAGGCCCAGATCAACAGGGTCTTGTAGGCGTTGGCGGCGTGGATCACCTCATTCGCCCGCACCGCCAGCAGCAGCGCGACCGCGATCGAGAAGAAGCTGACGAGCGCCGAGAAGAGCAACGTGAAGCCGGCGCTCTCCAGCCAGACCGTGTTGAGGATCGTGTCCTCGTAGTTGCGGAACCACACGAACCGGGTCGAGAGCCCGAAGGCGTCCTGCAGCAGGAAGGACTGGTAGACCGCCTGCCCGGCCGGCCACAGGAAGAAGACGACGATGATCGCGAGCTGCGGGCCCACGAACAGATAGGGGATCGGCGAATGTCCGAATTGCGCGCGTTTCATGCGGAAAACCGATGGCTGGCGACGCCGGGCGCGCCCTGCGCCCCGATCCGGAGGGGACTCCGGATCGGGGACGCCCGAGCGACGCGGCGCGCGTCCTATCGACGGGGCTTAGCCCGCGTAGGTGTCGTGGAAGCGGTCGAGAAGCTGGTTGGCTTCGGCCTCGATCTTCTCGAAGCCTTCCTCGACCGTGATCTCGCCCGACAGCATCTGGTCGTAGTACTTGTACATGACCTCGCGGATCTGGACGTAGAAGCCGAGGCGGTAGCCCCGCGTCCACTCGCCCGCCGGCTGCTTGAGCTGCAGGATGCCGACCTCGGCGTCCGGCGTGCTCTCGTAGTAGCCGTCGGCCTTGGCGGTCTCGTAGGCGGCCTCGGTGATCGGCACGTAGCCGGTCTCGCGGTGCCAGAAATACTGGACCTCCGGATCCGTCAGGAACTCGAAGAAGGCGGCCGCGCCCTTGTATTCCTCGTCCTCGTGACCGGACATGGCGAACAGCGCCGCGCCGCCGATGAAGGTGCCGTAGGGCTCGTCCGCGACGGCCTTCCAATGCGGCAGATAGGTCGCGCCGAATTCGAACTGGGCGCTCTTCTGCAAGCCGCCGAAGGAGCCGGAGGAGCCGAGCCACATGGCCGTCTTCTCCTGCACGAAGGCGTCCTGGTTGGCGCCCCAATCGCGGCCGTAGTGGCCGTAATAGCCGGCGTCCAGCCAGTCCTTGACCGCGCTCCAGTGGGCGATCATGGCCTCGTTGTTGTAGCGGATCTCGACGTCGGTCGAATCGAAGCCGTTGTTCTGCGTGGCGAGCTGCAGATTGTGCCGGGAGTGGAAGTTCTCCGAGAAGATCCAAGGGCTGTGCGACTGCGACAGCGCGACGTAGCCCGCCTCCTTCAGCTTCGGCGCGATCTCCTGGAACTCCTCCCAGGTCGCCGGCGGCTCGACGCCCGCTTCGGCGAGCGCGTCCTTGTTGTAGTAGAGCAGCGGGGTGGAGCTGTTGAACGGCATGCCGATCATGCGGCCGTCGCTGTCGGCGTAGAAGTAGCGCACGCCGCTGATGTAATCCTCGATGTCGAAGGCGACGCCTTGGTCCCGCAGCAGGTCCTCGACCGGATAGACCGCGCCCGGGGCGTTGATGATGGTCGCCGCGCCGGCGTCGAAGATCTGGATGATGTGCGGCTGCTCGCCCCCGCGGAAGGCGGCGATGCCGGCCGTCATCGTGTCCTCGTAGCCGCCCTTGTAGGTGGAGACGAGTTGGTACTCGGACTGGCTGGCGTTGAACTTGTCCGTCAGTTCGTTGACCACCTCGCCGAGGCGGCCGCCCATGGCGTGCCAGAACTGGATCTCGACGGGCTCGGCCGCAGCCGGGCCGGCCGAGAGCGCCAGCGCGGCGCCCAGTGCGGCGGACAGGATCTTGCGTCGCATGTGACTCTCCATTGGTGTGCGTCGACGCCCTTTTCGGTCGGCGTCGATCGTCAGGGCCGGTGGGATGCGCGGGGTCGCCCCCTGTTGATCGGCTCCCGCGCAGGCTCCGTCTCCTACCCGCATTGCGTGACGGGTCGGTTGAGGCGGCGCGACAATTCGCTGACGCGGGGATGACAAAGCGATGAAAGGCGATAGGAGCCGGTCCGTTAGCCGGGCTCACCGGTCGGTCACGATTTCCCCCCTCGCCCCTGGCGCCTGCGATGGCCTAGGCTTGGCCCTAGTCGGCGCCCGCGGCGGGTTCCGACAATAGAATGCGGGTCGCCCCGCTTGGTTCCGACTCTGTTTGAAGGATGCCTCCATGGCCGAGACCTTTCCGAGCGATGTGGACGTCGTCATCGTCGGCGGCGGGATCGCCGGCTGTTCGATCGCCTACCACCTGACCAAGATCGGGATCACCGACGTGGCGCTGTTCGAGCGCAAGCAGCTCACCTGCGGCACGACCTGGCACGCGGCCGGGCTGGTCGGACAATTGCGCGCCACGCGCAACATGACGGAGCTCGCCAAATACACCTCCGAGCTGTTCGCCGGCCTGGAGGAGGAGACCGGCCAGGCGACCGGCTTCAAGCAGAACGGGTCGGTGAGCGTCGCCTTGAGCGAGGCGCGGTTCGAGGAGTTGAAGCGCGGCGCCTCGATGGGCCGGAACTTCGGACTGGAAGTGCGGATTCTCTCGGCGGAGGACATCCGCGCGCATTACCCGCTGCTGGCCCTCGACGATGCGGTCGGCGGCGTCTTTCTTCCCAAGGACGGCCAGACCAACCCGATCGACACGACGACGGCGCTCGCCAAGGGCGCCCGGATGCGCGGCGCCAAGATCTTCGAGAACACGGCCGTCTCCAAGATCCTGGTCGAGGGCGGCCGCGCCGTCGGCGTCGAGACCGAAAAGGGCCCCGTCAAGGCCCGCACGGTGGTCATCTGCGGCGGCATGTGGTCGCGCGATCTGGCCGGCGCCATCGGGGTCAGCCTGCCGCTGCATGCGGCCGAGCACTTCTACATCGTCACCGAGCCGCTGCCCGATCTGCCGACGGACCTGCCCGTGCTGCGCGTCCCGGACGAGCACGCCTACTACAAGGAGGACGCCGGCAAGATCCTGCTCGGCTGCTTCGAGCCGGAGGCCAAGCCCTGGGGCATGGACGGCATTCCAGACGACTTCAGCTTCGATACGCTGCCCGAGGATTTCGACCATTTCGAGCCGATCCTGGAAATGGCCGTCGCCCGCATGCCGTTGCTGGCCGAGGCCGGCATCCAGCTCTTCTTCAACGGGCCGGAAAGTTTCACCCCCGACGACCGCTACCTGATCGGCGAGGCGCCGGAAGTGCGCGACCTCTTCGTCGCCTGCGGCTTCAACTCGATCGGCATCCAGTCGGCGGGCGGCGTCGGCAAGGTGATGGCGGACTGGATACGAGACCGCGCGGCGCCGATGGACCTCGCGGACGTGGACGTGCGCCGGCTGCACCCGTTCCAAAGCGCGCGCGCCTATCTGGAGGAGCGCACGACCGAGACGCTCGGCCTGCTCTACGCCATGCACTGGCCGCACTATCAGGTGAAGACCGCGCGCGGCGCGCGGCGCGGGCCGTTGCACGACCGCTTCCTGGCCGCCGGCGCCGTGATGGGCGAGACCGCCGGCTGGGAGCGCCCGAACTGGTACGCGCCGGACGGCGTGGCCAAGGAGTACGTCTACAGCTACGGCCGGCAGAATTGGCACCCGCATGCGCAGGCGGAGTGCGAGGCGGCGCGCGACGCGGTCGCGCTGTTCGATCAGACCAGCTTCGCCAAGTTCCGCGTCCAGGGCCGCGACGCGGCTTCGGTTCTGAACCGGATCTCCGCCAATCAGGTGGACGCTCCCGTGGGCAAGCTGGTCTACACCCAATGGCTGAACGAACGCGGCGGGATCGAGGCCGACCTGACCGTCATCCGGCTGGCGGAAACGGACTTCCTCGTGATCACGGCGGGCGCCGCGCAAACCCGCGACTTCGCCTGGCTCACCCACAACATCCCGGAGGACGCGCACTGCATCGCGACCGACGTGACCTCCGGCCTGCCGATGCTGGGCGTCATGGGCCCGAACAGCCGCGCGTTGCTGACGGCGCTCGCCCCCCATACGGATTGGTCGACCGCGGCCTTTCCCTTCGGGACCATGCAGCCGGTCGAGATCGGCTTCGCCAAGCTGCACGCCGGCCGGGTGAGCTATGTGGGAGAGCTGGGATGGGAGCTCTACATCCCCGCCGAATTCTCGGCCCACGTCTATGACCGCATCGTCGAGGCCGGGGCCGACTTCGGCCTGAAGCACGCCGGGATCCACGCCATGAACGCCTGCCGCGTGGAGAAGGGATTCCGTCACTGGGGCCACGACATCGCCGACGAGGACACGCCCCTGGAGGCCGGTCTCGGCTTCGCGGTTGCGTGGGACAAGCCGGGCGGCTTCATCGGCCGCGAGGCGCTGCTGGCCCAGAAGGAGAAGGGAACGCCGGCCAAGCGCATGATCCAGATCGCGCTGGAGGACGAGAGCGAGGCCGCGCCGCTGATGCTGCACGAAGAGCCGATCCTGCGCGACGGCGAGATCGTCGGCTCCACCACGTCCGGCGCCTGGGGCCATCGGGTCGGCAAATCGCTCGCCATGGGCTACGTCCACTGCGAGGGCGGCGTGACCAAGGACTGGCTGGAGAGCGGCCGCTGGGAGGTCGAGATCGCCTGGGCCGCCCACCCGGCCCGCGTCCAATTCGCCCCCTGGTACGACCCGAAGGCGGAGCGGATGCGGGGGTGACTGCGGGGCTGACTGCGGGTTAGCCGTGCATCGCCTGATCGCCGCTGAGCGCGCGGGGGTCCAGCGCGACGCCGGAGTGGAGGAGCTTCACACCGGCCGCGTCGAGCGCCTGCAGCACGCGGGCGTTCACGGCGTAGCGGGTCTGGAAGTAGGTCTTGGACGGGACCCAATAGCGCAGGCCGAGGACCACGCCGCCATAGGTGAAGTCGTGCACGCCGACGTGCGGGCGCACGTCCTTTGAGACGCCGTCGGACGCTTCCAGAACGCCGCGCAACGCGGCGATCGCCGCATCCAGATCGGAATCGGCGCCGACCGCGATCCTGGCCTCGACGATGCGGTTCTCGTCGGAATTCACGATCACCTCGCCGACGATCTCCTTGTTGGGGATGGTGATGCGCTCGGCGTCCTCGCCGATCAGGGTCGTGTGGGCGAGGCGGATGTCGTCCACCACGCCCGAGACGCCCTTCACCGTGATCGTGTCGCCGACGACGAAGGGCCGGGTCAGGATGATGGAGAGCCCGGCGCCGTAGTTGCTGAGCGGCCCCTGGATCGCCATCGTCGCCCCGAAGGCGCCGGCGCCGGCCAGCGCGATCAGCGGGGCGATGGAGATGCCGAAGTTCCCCAGCGTGATGATCACCAGCATGGCGATCAGCACCAGCTTCACCAGATTTCCGGTGAATTTCGCCAGCGTCTCGTCGAGCTGCTTGGCGCGCGCCAACGCCGTGATCTTACGGCCCGCCCAGCCCGAGACCTTGAGCCCGATGACTAGAAAGATCAGCGCGCCCATAATCTGGAACCCGTAGGCCAGGGCGAACTCGAGCACGAAGTCGACCCCGCGGCCGACCGCCTCCAGATTTTGCTCCACCGTATCGCCCAGCGGCGCTATGTCGGCCCCGCCGCCTTGTGCGTCCTGTTGCTCCATTCGACCGCCCTCCCCGCGTCGCGCCTCGCGCCGCGCACCTCAACAAGGGTTCGATCTTAGCGCAGCCGACGGGTCGTGCCAGCGCCGACGAAATGCGTTAGACTGGGGCCACCCAAATCAACGACGCCGTTCCCGCATGATGTTTCGCCGTCTCGCCATCCTGTTCTGCGCCGTGAGCCTCACCCTCGCCGCCGCCCCGGCGCCCGACGCCGGAAGCGGCGGCGCCGATCCGAACGCCGCGCCCGCCGATCTGGCGGCCGGGTTGGATGCGGCGGCCGTCTCGCGCCTGCAGGAGGCGCTCGCCGCCCTGGGCCTGTACGCCGGTCCGACGACCGGCGTCTACGACCGGGCGACCCACGACGCGCTGATCGCGTTCCGGCGCGACGCCGGCGTCGCGCGCGCCGCGCCGCTCGACGCGGCGGAGTTGCAGGACATCGAGAAGAAGGCGGCGGCCGCAACCCTCCTGGGAGACCTGCAACGCGCCCGGGCGGCGGAGATCGACGCGGCCCGCGCCGCGCTGCTCTCGGACCCGGCGACGCGCGATCTGGTCGAGGCCGGGTCCGAACCGGCCGATCCCACCCGCGACGCCGCCGCCTGCCTCGCCCGGCCCACGGTGCGCTGCCTGTTGGACGAGGCGGTGGAGAGCGCCAAGGCGGTTGCGGACGATGAACGCCGTGACTGGGCCTTCTCGGACATCCTGGCCGTTCAGGCGCGCGCCGGCCTGGAGCCGGAGCTGCTGGCCACCTTGCGGCGGATCGAGGATCCCCGGCGCATCCTGCGGGCGCTGCGCACGATTGCGGTCGAACACGCGAGGGGCGGCGACCGGGCGGGCGCCTTCGCGGCGGCCGACCGCATTCCCGATCCCGACGTGCGCGCGGCCGCGCTCGCGGACATCGCGCAACTCGACGCCGACGCGGCTGCGCCGCTCGAGACTCCGCGGCTGGTCGGCCGCGGCGGCGAGTCGGCGCCGCGCGACGCCGACTCCCCGCCCCGCTTCCACGCGATCGACCTGATCGATCTGGCCCTCGTGCGCCTGGAGTCGGGCGAGACCGAGGCCGCACGTCAATTACTGGAGGAAGGCGCCGCCACGGTCGCCTCGGTCGACAAGGACAATCGGCGGGCCTATCCGCGGTTCCGTCTGGCGTTGGCGCACATCACCTTGGCGGAGCGCACCGGCGCCGCAGAGCCGCTCGACGCGATTATGGCCGCCCTCGACGCGCCGCATCTGCGGGCCCACGCCTACGCGCGCCTCGCGGCGCTGCATGCGGCCCAGGGCCGCGGCGACGCCGCGGCCGCCGCGACGGCCAAGGCCGATCGGGCGCTCGCCGCGGTGCCCAGCCGGCTGCGCCGCATCTGGACCGCCGCGGACATCGCGGAAGCGCTGCGCCCGGACGATAAGGCCGCCGGGACGCGTTATCTGGAGCGCGCCCGGGCGGAGGCCGCCGGCTACGACAGCCCCTGGGGCCGCGCGCGGGCCTTGGCGCGGCTTGCCGACGCCTATCTCGCCTTCGGCGAAGAGGAGGCCGATCGGTGAGCGGCGCTGAAGGTCCGGCGCCCTCCGCCTTCAAGGACCATTTCTCGACCGGATCGGAGGCCTATCGGGCGATGCGGCCGACCTATCCGGCCGCGCTGTTCGACTGGCTCGCGCGCCAAGCCCCCGCCCGCGAGGCGGCGTGGGACTGCGGCTGCGGCAGCGGCCAGGCGACCCTGCCGCTCGCCGAACAGTTCGCGCGCGTCTACGCGACCGACCCCAGCGCCGCCCAACTGGCCGAGGCGCCGGCGCGACCCAACATCGCCTACAGCCGGGGCCGGGCCGAGGCGTCGGGCCTGCCGGACCGTTCGGTCGACCTCGCGCTCGCCGCCCAGGCCGCCCACTGGTTCGATCAGGACGCCTTCCACGCCGAGTTGCGCCGCGTGGTCCGGCCGGGCGGCGTCGCGGCGCTGGTCAGCTATGGCGTGATCGAGGGAGAAGGCGCGGTCGGCGAGGCGCTGGCCGCTTTCTATCATGGCCCGATCCACGCCCATTGGCCGCCGGAGCGCGCGCATGTGGAGGCCGGCTATCGCAGCCTTCCCTTCCCGTTCGCCGACATCGCGGCCCCGGCTTTCGAGATCGTGGCGGACTGGCCGCTGGCGCATCTCGTCGGCTATATCGGCACGTGGTCGGCCGTGCAGGCCTATCGCATGACGCACGGCGCGGATCCAATCCCGGACGCCGAAGAACGGCTGGCCGCCGCCTGGGGCGAGCCGACCACGCCCCGACGGTTCCGCTTTCCCCTCAGCCTGCGCGTCGGCCGCATCGCCGCCGCCGCCGCACTCTAAACCGCCGCACTCTAAACCGCCGCGCCGGGCTCCGTGTCCGGCGCGCCGTCGTCGTCGAACGCCAGTATCGGACCGATCTTGACCGAGCGCGCGAGAATGAAGGAGGTCGCCTCCGGGTCCGCGGTCCGCCAGCGCGCCCCGACCATCACCGCATCCACTTCGTCATGCGTGGCGAAAGGCAGAACCAGGCGGCTCACCTCCCGCTCGGCCCCGCGGTTCGGGCCCAGATAGCGCATGGTGCAGAAGAGCGGCCGCCTTTCCACGCGCACCGCCTCGAAGAGTTCGATCAACGCCGGGGCGTAGATCTCGCCCTCGATCTCGGCGACGCGCTTGCCCGACAACTCCACCCCGGCGAGATCGCGAAAGGCCGTGCCGACGAGGCCGTAACGCCAATCCCCCGCCTCGCACAGGACGATCTTCACGCGCGGCAGCAACCGCGGCGGCAGATCGGACGGATCGATCGCGCGCCGATCAGGAGCCGCCGCCGCGGGGCCCGCCTCCCCCGCAAGACGGCGCCAGTAGACGTAGAGGGGGTGCAGGTCGCCCACCTCCGACCCGTCTGCGACCCGACGCTCGATGTCCATGACGGCCCTGCCGATTGCGCGTCGTCAGCTCTCCCCCAAGCCGACAGAAAAAGGCGGGCGACGTTTCCCGTCGCCCGCCTGTAACAGAACCGTAAGGTTGTCTTTCGCCGTCGTCAACCAGCCTCGGTAAGGGTCGCGCGCAGAATGTCGATCATCTCGTCGATCTGCGCCTCCTCCACGGTCAGCGGCGGGGCCAGGATGCCGGCCTGGCCGGTGAACTTCAGGTGCAGGCCGCGGTGGAACAGGGTCTTCTGCATCGCCGCCCCGTCGCCCTTGATGTCCAAGGCCGCCATCAGGCCATAGCCGCGGATGTCGATGATCGCGTCGATCCCCTTCAGGCTCATGACCTTCTCTTCGAAATAGGGGGCGAGGCGCGCGGCGCGCTCGAACAGCCCCTCCTTCTCGAAGATCTCCATCGTCGCGATGCCGGCGGCGCAGGCGGCCGGGTGGCCCGAATAGGTGTAGCCGTGGAAGAACTCGATCGCGTTCTCCGGCTGGGCCTCGGTCACCGTCTCGTAGATCTCGTCCTTGACCGCGACCGCGCCCATCGGCTGGGCGCCGTTGGTGATGGCCTTAGCCAGGGTCATGATGTCGGGCGTGACCCCGAAGGCCTGCGCGGCGAAGGGCGCGCCCAGGCGGCCGAAGCCGGTGATCACCTCGTCGAAGACAAGGAGAATGCCGTTCTCGTCGCAGATCTCGCGCAGGCGCTCCAGATAACCCTTGGGCGGCACCAGACAGCCGGTCGACCCCGCGATCGGCTCCACGAAACAGGCGGCGATCGTCGTCCCGCCATAGGTGTCGACCGCGCGCTGCAGGTCCTCGGCCAGATGGGCGCCGTGATCGCCCTGGCCCCACTGATAGCGGTTCTCCTCGAGCCAGGTGTGGCGCATGTGGACGACGCCCGGCATGACCACCGGAAAGGTCTCCCGGTTCTTGACCATGCCGGAAAGCGACACGCCGCCCATGTTGACGCCGTGATAGGCGCGCTCGCGGCTGACGAAGCGCAGGCGCTGCGCGTCGCCGTTGGCCCGGTGATAGGCCATCGCGATCTTCAGCGCCGTGTCGATCGCCTCGGAGCCGGAATTGACGAAGAAGATGTGATTGATCTCGTCCGGCGTCAGGCGCGTGACGCGCTGCGCCAGTTCGAAGCTCCAGGGATGGCCGAGTTGGAAGGGCGCGGAATAATCGCACTCCTGCAATTGGCGGCTGACCGCCTCGGCGATCTCGGGCCGGGCGTGACCGCAGGCGACGTTGAAGAGCGAGGACGAGGCGTCGAGCACCCGCCCCCCCTCATGGTTCCAGAGATAGACGCCCTCGGTCTTCACCACGAGCCGGGGGTTCGCCTTGAAGTCCCGGTTGCCGGTGAAGGGCATCCAGTGGTTCTCAAGGGAGTTCACCTGATATTTCATGAGGTTGCTCTCGCGATTTAAAGACAGACGCCAGAACGCCGTTCATAGCCGGCGCGCCGCCGCTTGTCAGGGTCCAAACGCTACCGTAGCCTAGGCGTTGGCCCAATCATAGGGCCAGCCGGGGTCGATGCACCAGTCCAATCCGCATCCTGGTCCGCTCTCGGTCTTCCCCAGGAGTAAGCCCCCGATGCGCGACGCGCTGTTCCACATCCGACCGGATTCGCCGCTCAGCATCCAGGCGCAAATCCGCGAGCTGATCGTGGATGCGATCCTCTCCGGCCAGTTGCCGCCGGGCGACCCGCTGCCCAGCTGCCGAACCATGGCGAAGCGGCTGCGCGTCTCACGCAATACGGTCGTCTACGCCTATCAGCGCCTCGTCGACGACGGCTTCCTAACCGCGCGCGAGCGCAGCGGCTTCTACGTGGCCGACGACGTCCTGCAGGGCCGCGTCCAGCCCCAGCCCGCGCCGTCCGAGCCGCACGAGCCGCGGGCCGCGCCGGACATGGCGCGCCGTTTCCGGATCCGGCCGAGCCGGCAACCGAACATCGTCAAGCCGCCCCACTGGCGCGACCTGCCCTACCCCTTCATCTACGGCCAGAGCGACGCGCGCCTCTTTCCGCTGGCCGAATGGCGGGACTGCAGCCGCCAGGTGCTGGGCCGGCGCATGTTCGACGACGTAACCCACGACATGCTGGGCGCCGACGACGAGGTGCTGGTGGAGCATATCCGCACCCATCTGCTGCCGCGGCGCGGGGTCACCGCGCGGCGCGACGAGATCCTGATTACGCTCGGCGCGCAGAACGCGCTCTATCTTCTGGCCAGCCTGTTCCTGCAGCCGACCGACACGGTCGTGATGGGAGATCCGGGCTATCCCGACTTCCGGAATCTGGCGCAGCTGCGCACCAACCGGCTGCGCACGATTGCGGTGGACGCCGGCGGCCTGCCGATCGACGGGCGGTTGGACGGGGCGGATTACATCTTCGTCACGCCGAGCCATCACTTCCCGACCACCGTGACCATGCCGATGGCCCGTCGGCGGGCGCTGCTGGAATACGTCGCCGAGAACGACTGCATCGTCATCGAGGACGACTACGAGCCGGAGGCCAACTACGTCTCGGAGCCGACGCCGGCGCTGAAGTCGATGGATCGCGACGGGCGCGTCCTCTATGTCGGCAGCCTCTCGAAGACCCTGTTTCCGGGGCTGCGGCTCGGCTACGTCGTCGCGTCGGCGCCGGTGATCGAGGAGTTGCGGGCGCTGCGCCGCCTGATGCTGCGCCACCCGCCAACCGAGGTGCAGCGCATCGCCGGCCTGTTCATCGCGCAGGGCCACCACGACACCTACGTCAAACGGCTGGCCAAGACCTACAAGCAGCGTTGGACGCTGATGCGCGACGCGCTGGGCCGTCACCTGCCCGGCGCGGCGCAGGCCCCCAGCTTCGGCGGCACCAGCTTCTGGGTGGAAGGTCCGCCGGACCTGGACGCCGACGCGCTGGCCGCACGCGCGCTCGACGCGGGCGTCCTGATCGAGCCGGGCAGCGTCAACTTCGCCGGCGACAAACCGGACCGGCATTTCTTCCGGCTCGGCTTCTCCTCGATCCCGGACGAGCGGATCGATCCCGGGATCGCTAAGCTCGCCCAACTGATCGGTGAGACGCAAAGCCGAGGCGTCGGACGCATCGCGGTATAGGTGAGCCGACGCCTCACCCGCGCTCCTGGAACGCCAGCGCCTCGGCGCGGCTCTCGAAGACCTGGGGGCTGACGCCGCGGGCGCTGAGCGCGTCGCCCAGCTTGGCGCGCAGGAAGGCGCTGGTGGTGTAGCGGGTGACCTGGCTGTAGTAGCGCGCGACCAGTCCCTGCACCATGTCCGTATAGGCGTCGATCAGCGCCTCGTCGATCTGGAAGCCGTCGTAATTGACGACCGCCGCGACGGGCCGGCCGATCGCCTCGCAGCGCGCGGCGACGGCGGCGCGGATCGCCTCGATCTCCGCCTGCGTGCGCACGGCGAGCGCCTCGAAATTGATGAACAGCATGTTGCGGTCGGAATCGTACTGGATGCGCGCGTTGAGCGGCAGGGACAACAAGATCTCCGCAAGACCCATCGGCTCGGGCCGGAAGATCTCGGCGCGCATCTGCTCCGGCGCGTCGACGAGGGGCGCGAAGTCCATATGGGCCAGAATGTCCCGGTCGATATCGACGCCCGGCGCGACCTCGGCGAGGACGAGGCCGCGCGGCTCCAGGCGAAAGACGCAGCGCTCCGTGACGTAAAGGACGGGCTTGCCTTCCTCGCGCGACCGCTCGCCGGAGAAGGTGATCTGCTCCACGGCCGCGACGAACTTGCGCGCGCGGCCTTCCCGCACGATCGCCAGCGCGCCGCCCGCCGCCGTGGTCTCCAGCCCACCGGCGGTGAAGGTTCCGGCGAAGACCACCCGCTTCGCGTTCTGGCTGATGTTGATGAAGCCGCCCGCGCCGGCCAGCTTCGGCCCGAAGCGCGAGACGTTGACCGCGCCGGTCGCGTCGACCTCCGCCATGCCGAGGCAAGCGAGGTCCAGCCCGCCGCCGTCGTAGAAGTCGAACTGCTGGTTCTGGTCGATGACGGCGTCGGCGTTGACGGCCGCGCCGAAGTCGAGGCCGCTGGCCGGGACGCCGCCGATCACGTCCGGCTCCGCGGTCAGCGTGACGTGGCGCAGGATCTTCTCGTCCGCCGCGACGGCGGCGACGCCTTCCGGCATGCCGATGCCCAGATTGACGACCCCGCCCGGCGGCAGCTCGAAGGCGCAGCGCCGGGCGATGATCCTGCGGGCGTCCAGGGCCGGCGCGCCCGTTGCGGCGGCGGCGACGGCGGGCGCCCGGATCTCGCCCGCGAAGACGGGGCTGTAGGCGGTGGCGTAGGTCTGGGCGTGGTGCTCCGGCTCGGCGACGACCACGCAGTCGACCAGCGGACCCGGGATCTTGACCTGCCGAGGGTTCAGGCTGCCGCGCTCGGCGACGCGCTCCACCTGAACGACGACGAGCCCGCCGGAATTCTTCGCCGCCATCGCCATGGCCAGCCCGTCGAGCGTCAGCGCCTCGCGCTCCATCGTCACATTGCCGAACGGATCGGCCGTCGTGCCGCGGATGAAGGCGACGTCGATCGGCTGAGCCTTGTAGTGCAGCCATTCCTCGCCGCCGAGCGTGACCAACTCGACGAGGTCTTCCCTCGTCGCCTCGTTGATCTTGCCGCCGTCGCGCCGCGGGTCGACGAACGTGTCCAGCCCGACCTTGCTGATCGGACCCGGCTTACCGGCGGCCGCGTCGCGATACATGTGCGAGATGCAGCCCTGGGGCAGGTTGTAGGCCTCGATCGCGCCCTCGACGGCGAGCGCGCCGAGCTTCGGCGCAAGGCCCCAATGGCCGCCGATCGCGCGGCGCACCAGACCGGGGTCGGCCAGGCGGTTCAGGCCGCGCTCCTTCCCGTCGCCCTGACCGGCGGCGAAGATCAGCGTCAGGCCCGTCGGTCGTCCGCTTTCCCGAAACCGCTCAGCCAGCGCGGCAAGCAGCCCGTCCGGCACGCCGCAGCCCACGAAGCCGCCGGTCGCCAGCCGGTCGCCGTCGCGCACGAGCGCCGCCGCCTCATCCGCCGACACGATCTTGTTCTTGGCCCCGCCGCGCGGCGCGGCCCCGCCTATTCCCCGGTCCGTCATGCGCAAGATGATAGCGGCGGCGCCGCATCGCGCCATAGAAAAGCGGGCCGGCGCGACGGCCGAGCCGCCGACGCCCCTGTCCAGACCGGCGCCGGCGCCCTATATACGTAAGTCCTGTCCCGAAACTCCGGCAATCCGTCCATGCGCCGCGCCATCTTCTTCGCTCGCCGACTGACCCGGTCCTCGCACGGGCAGGCCGGGCTGTTCGCGTTGTCGGCCGGCGAAGCCTTCTTCCCGTTTCTGATGGAAGTGGTCATGGCGCCGATGATGCTGGTCAACCGCCGGCGCGCCTGGCGCATCGGGGCGATCGCGCTGGCCGGGTGCATCGTGGGGTCGCTCGCCGCCTATTGCGCCGGGGCCTGGCTCTACGAAGTCGCGGGCGAGCCGTTGGTCGCCGTTGTCGGCGGCGAGGAGGTCTTCGCCGACTTCAAGCGCTTCATGCAGGATTACGGCTTCTGGGCGATCATTGCGGCCGGCGTCACGCCGATCCCGTTCCAGGTGGCGATCCTGGCCGGCGGCGTCACCGGCTATCCGCTGACGGGGTTCGTCGCGGCCGTGCTGGTCGCGCGGGGGGTGCGTTATCTGGGCCTGGCGGCGCTGATCGTCTGGCTGGGCGCCGACGCCATGAAGCTGTTCAGCCGAATGCGGCGGCTCAGCCCCCTGCGCAAGGCGCGGCGCAAGGCCACCCTGGCCGCCGCCGAAAAGGCGGCCGCCGTCGTTCCACCGGCGCCGGGCGAGGCGGAGAACGGCCCGCGCCGCTGACGCTTCCCTGCTCAGTAACGGAAAACGCCTCCCCCCGGTCGCCCGGGCGGAGGCGTCGTCGCAAGGCGCGGTCTGTCAGAGCCGCCCGGTCTCGATCACTTCTGCAGTTCGGTCCAGATCGCGGTGCGCAGCTTCTGCGCCTCCGGCGGGCACTCCGGCACGAAGACGCCGACGCTCGCGAACTCCTCCGGCACCTTGATTTCCGGCGCGTCCTTCATGTCAGCCGGCATGTACTGCTCCGAGCCCATGATCCCGTTGGCGTAGCGCGCGAAGGAGGAGATCAGGGCCGCATTCTCCGGATCCATGACGAAGTTCTGGAAGGCCTTCGCCATCTCCGGATTCTGCGCGTCCGACAGCACGGCGACGCTGTCCATCCAGACCGGGTAGCCGGTCTTCGGATAGCCGTAGACGACATCCGGATTCTCCAGCCGCGCGCGGAAGGTGGAGCCGTTCCAGTTCACGCTCGCCGCCCAGTCGCCGATGGCCAGCTTCTCCGTCGCGCCGTAGTCCATCGAGATCCACTTCGGCTTGGCCGCGACCAGCTTGTCGCGGACGCGCTTCAGGATTTCCTTGTCGGTGGTGCAGGCTTCGCCGCCCTCGGCCATGATGGCGATCGACATGACGTCGCTCATCTCGGGCACGACATTGACCTTGCCGACCAGTTCCTCCGGCGGGTCGAGGAAGATGTCCGCCGTGTTCGGATCGCCCGAATAGACGGCCGAGTTGACCGCCACGCCGGTCGTGCCCCACTGCCAGGGTACGGTGTAGTGACGGCCCGGATCCCAATCCACGTCGATCCAGCGCGGGTCGACATGCTTGAAGTTCTCCATCTGGTCGGGCCGGGTTTCCATCAGCAGACCGTCGCGCACATAGATCGGGATGTAGCTGGCGGACGGCACCACGATGTCGAAGCCGTGCCCGCCGGCCTTGATCTTGGTCAGCGCGGTGGTGTTGCTGTCGTAGTCGGTGATGGTGACTTCGACGTCGAACGCCTGCTCGAACTTCTCGATCAGGTCGGGGTTCGTGTAATTGCCCCAGTTGAAGATGTTCAACGTGCCCTCGGCCATCGCCGGACCGGCGGCGACCAGGGTCATGGCGGCGGCCGCGCCGATCGCCTTCACTGTCCTCGTCATCTTTGCACTCCCTGTTTTGCGTTTGAAAACGGACACATAGGGCTCCTGGTTGAAGCGCTCACTCCTTGCTGCGGCTGAGGAAGAAAATGGCGGTGAGCAGCGCCACCGTAACCGCCAGCAGCGCGGTGGAGATCGCGTTGATCTCCGGCGTGATCGCGCGCCGCAGCTGCCCCAGCATATAGGTCGGCAGGGTGTCCTGTCCGGCCGATTTCACCAGTTCCGTGATCACCACATCGTCCAGCGAGATGACGAAGGCGAGCATCGCGCCGGCGACGATGCCCGGCGCCATCAGCGGCAGGGTCACCCGCCGGAAGGCCTGCCAGGGGGTCGCGTAGAGGTCGGCCGCGGCCGCCTCCAAGGTCTTGTCCATCCCTTCCAGCCGCGCCCGGATCGGCAGATAGGCGAACGGGATGCAGAAGGCCGTATGGGCCGCGATCAGATAGGCGAGGCCGGTGTAGCCCGTCGCGACCTTGATCATGGCGAAGAAGATCAGCAGCGCGACGCCGGTCACGATCTCGGGAACCATCAGCGGCTGGTTGATCATGACATAGATGACGGTCTGGCCCTTGAAGGAGGCGGTGCGCGTGGTGCCGAGCGCCGCCAGCGTCGCCAGCGCGGTCGAGATTCCGGATGCGAAGGCCGCGACGACGAGGCTGCGGATCGTCACCTCCTTCACCTGCTCGTTCGCCCAGGCGGACTCGTACCAGCGCCAGGAGAAGCCCTGCCACACCGCGATCGATTCCCCGGCGTTGAAGGAATAGATCATCAGAGGAAACAGCGGCGCATAGAGCGCGACGAAGCAGATCACCGCGACCGTCGCGAACCCCGGCATGCGCTGCACGGAGAAGGGCTTGCGCGGGCGCTTCGGCCGCTCGGCGGCGCGTGCGGCGTCAGCCATGGCCCGCCCCTCCCTTATTGGCGTTCTTCACATAGACGACGAGCGCCAGCATCACCACCAGCAGCAGCGTGATCGAGAGGGCCGCGCCCAGGGGCCAGTTGCGGCCCTGGCCGAACTGCAGCTCGATGAAGTTGCCCATCATCATGTTGCGCCCGCCGCCGAGCAGCCGCGGCGTCACATAGGCGCCGAGCGAGGGGATGAAGACCAGGATCGAGCCCGCGATCACCCCCGGCTTCACCAGCGGCAGGATCACCTTGCGCAAGACCTGCAGGCGCGTGGCGTAGAGATCGTAGCCCGCCTCCACCAGCCGGAAGTCCAGCCGGTCCATCGCGGCGTAGAGGGGCAGAACCATCAGCGGCAGATAGACGTAGGCCATGCCGACCAGCGTCGCCCCTTCGGTGAACATCATCTGCAAGGGCGCGTCGATCACGCCGAGCCAAAGCAGGATGCTGTTGATCACCCCCTCATTGCGGATCAGCTCCATGATCGCGAAGGTGCGGATCAGGAGATTGGTCCAGAACGGGATCGTCACCAGGAAAAGCCACAGCGCGCGCTGTTCGCGCGGGCGGGTGGCGATGAAATAGGCGGTCGGGAAGCCCAGGACCAGCGCCAGCAGCGTCGTCAGGATCGACAGTTCCAGCGAGCGCCAGAAGATCGTCAGATGGGCGTCCGCGAGGCCCACGGTCTCGTCGAAGATGTCGCGGCTGAACAGGACCTGAAACCAGCCCTCGCCGGAGAACTTCCAGACGATCCCGCCATAATCGCCGGGCGTCAGAAAGCTGTAGACGAGCATGATGAGCAACGGGCCGCTGGCCGCGAAGGCGAGCATCGCCAGCGCCGGCGCGGACAACAGCCAATTCGCCCGCACCCGGCGCCGGGCGGCCTCGCGTTCCGCGTGCCCGTGACGGGCGTCGTCGGTCGGCTGGGCCATGGCTCAGTCCTTCAGCACCTGGGCGGCGCGGGCCGGGAAGGCGATGCGAACGCTGTCGCCTTCCGCCGGCGCGCGCGCCAGGCGCTCGTCGTTCTGAATGCGCGCGATGAAGCGCTCGTCGCCGCCGAGGCGCAGATGATAATGCGTGTCGGTGCCGAAATAGACCATCTGCTCAACCCGGGCGTCGAGCGCGCTCTCGCCATCAGGCGGCGCGTCGTCGGGGCCCAGAAAACGCGCGCGCTCCGGGCGGATCACCACGGTGACCGCGCCGCTGCGCGCTGCGCCCTCGGGCAGATCGGCGGCGATCTCCACGCCGCCGGCGTCGAGCCGCAACCGCGCCGCATCGCCGTCAACGCCCAGGATTTCCGCGCGCAGGAAGTTGGTGTCGCCGATGAAGTCGGCCACGAAGCGCTCGGCCGGCCGGTCGTAGATTTCGCGCGGGCCGCCGACCTGGAGGATCTTGCCGTCCCGCATCACCGCGATGCGGTCCGACATGGTCAGCGCCTCCTCCTGATCGTGCGTCACGAAGATGAAGGTGATGCCGGTCTCGTTCTGCAGCCGCTTGAGTTCGAGCTGCATTTCCTTGCGCAGCTTGAAGTCCAGCGCAGAGAGCGGCTCGTCGAGCAGCAGCACTTCCGGGTGCGGCGCCAGCGCCCGGGCCAGCGCCACGCGCTGCTGCTGTCCGCCGGAAATCTGGCTGGTGCGGCGCTTCTTCAGCGCCTCCATGCGCACCAGCTTCAGCATCGCGTCGACGGTCTGCTCGACCTCCGCCTTCGGTTTGCCCTGCATTTCCAGGCCGAAGCCGATGTTCTGACCGACCGTCAGATGCGGGAACAGGGCGTAACTCTGGAACACCGTGTTGACCGGCCGCTTGTTGGGCGGCAGGCCCGCGATGTCGGTCCCGTTCAAGAAGATCTCGCCGCGGGTCGGATGCTCAAACCCGGCGAGCAGGCGCAGCAGCGTGGTCTTGCCGCAGCCCGACGGGCCCAGCAGCGTGAAGAACTCGTTCTGGCGAATGGCGACCGACACGTCGTCCAAGGCGCGCACCTCCTGATCCCCGCTTCCGAAGATCTTGGAGACGCCCGCGACATTCACCGCGACATCCGCGGATTGGATCATAGACTCCGACAACTCCCCCTGAGGGCCGTCGCGACGCCCCGCAGCGCCCGCAACGATCGACCTGAACTCTGGCGTTAGTGCGTGGTTCGCGTCGCGCCGCCCTCATTAGGTCGCAAATGTGATCACATTTCAATGAGGAATCCCGCCCACGACGCCTGCGGTCTTCGGAATAACTCCCTTTCCTGCGACAATCAGCCGGGCCGCAAGGCCTCCAGGCAGGCCTGCGCGATCACCCGCTCCTCGTCGGTCGGCAGGCGATAGGCGGCGCGGTCGGAGGTCGGCCGGGTCAGCAGCGGGCCGCCGCGGGCGTTGCCGGCCGGGTCGAGCGCGAAGCCCAACCAGGCCAGTCTTTCCAACGCGGCGGCGCGGATCGGGGCCGCGTTCTCGCCGACCCCGCCGGTGAAGACCAGGGCGTCGATCCCGTCCAGCGCGGCGGCCGCCGCGGCGACCTCCTGCACCAGCCGGTCGCTATAGAGGTCAAGCGCCTCGCGTGCGGCGGGCGATCCGTCCTCCAGCAACGCCTTCATGTCGCCGGTCAGACCGGACGCGCCGTAAAGCCCGCAGCGATCGTAGAGCAGGGACTCGAGCGCCTCCGCGTCCATCCCCTCCTCCCGGATCAGATGCAGGATCACCCCCGGGTCGAGCCGGCCGGGACGGCTCGCCATCATCGCACCGTCGAGCGGGGAGAAGCCCATGCTGCTGTAGCGGCTCTCCCCGTCCATGACGCCGCACAGGCTCGCGCCCGCGCCGAGATGCGCGATCACCAGCCGCCGCGGCGGCGGCGCGCCGACAAGCGCCTCGAAGCGGGCCAGGATCGATTGGAAGCTGAGGCCATGGAAGCCGTAACGCCGAACCCCCTTATCGTGCAGCGCGCGCGGGATCGGCAGGCGCGCCCGCTCGGCCGGCAGCGTCGCGTGGAAGGCGGTGTCGAAGCAGGCAACCTGGGGAAGGCCGGGCGCCGCGGCGGCCAGCGCCTCGATCCCCGCGACATTGTGCGGCTGATGGCGCGGGGCGAAGGGGATGAAGCGCTTGCACGCGGCGATCAGGGCCGCGTCCACGCGCGCCGGCCGGTCGTAGACCCCGCCGCCATGGACGATCCGGTGGCCGGCGGCGCGGACCGGCGGCAGACCCGGCGCGGCGTCGAGCCAGCCGAGGATGCGCGCCAGCGCCGCCCGGTGGGAGGCCTCCCCCAGCGGCTCTTCGACCGAGGTCTCGCCATCGGCCAGACGGGCGGAGAACCGCGGCTCCGCACCCGTCAGGCCCGCCGCCTGTCCCGCGGCGGCGACGGCCAGACCGCCGGCGCGGTAGAGCGCGAACTTGATCGAGCTGGAGCCCGCATTGACGACCAACAGCCCGGCGTCGCCGTCCGCCGCGGCGGCTGCGTCGTCCACGGTCCCGGTCAAGCCGGCCTCAGGCCCCGGCCTGGGGCCGCATGTCGGCCATGGAGATTCCGGCCACCGGAACCGGCTTCTTCATGGCGTCGCGGCGGAAGGGCTCGCCCAACTCCTGGTTCAGGATCACCTCGATGAAGGTGGTGACGCCCTCGGCCATCTGCGCCTTGACCGCGGCGTCCAGCGCGTCGGTCAGTTGCTGCATAGTCGTCGCCTGAACGCCCTTGTGGCCGCAGGCCTCCGCGATCCTGGCGTACTGCACGTCGAGGTCGAGTTCGGTGCCGACGAAATTGTCGTCGAACCAGAGGGTCGTGTTCCGCTTCTCCGCCCCCCACTGGTAGTTGCGGAAGATCACCATCGTGATCGGCGGCCAGGGATCGCGCCCCACCGCCGTCATCTCGTTCATGGAGATGCCGAAGGCGCCGTCGCCGGCAAAGCCGACCACCGGGATGTCCGGCTTGCCGATCTTGGCCCCGACGATCGCCGGAAAGCCGTAGCCGCAGGGCCCGAACAGCCCCGGAGCCAGATACTTCCGGCCCTCCTCGAAGGTCGGATAGGCGTTGCCGATCGCGCAGTTGTTGCCGATGTCGGAGGAGATGATCGCCTCGCGCGGGAGCGCCGCCTGGATGGCCCGCCAGGCCATGCGCGGGCTCATCCGCTCCGGATGGGCGGCCCGCGCGCGCGCGTTCCAGGTCGTGCCCGGGTCGTCGTCCTCGTGATCCATCGAGGAGAGAGCCTGCAGCCAGCGCGAGCGCGTCTCCGCGATCAGATCGCGGCGCGCCTGGCGGCCGGCGTCGCCGGCGTCGGCGGAAAGCGCCGCCAACAGCCGCTCCGCCACGCTCTTCGCATCGCCCTGGATTCCGACCGTGACCTTCTTGGTCAGCCCGATCCGGTCCGGATTGACGTCCACCTGGATCACCTTGGCGTCCTTCGGCCAATAGTCGATCCCATAGCAGGGCAGCGTCGAGAAGGGATTGAGCCGCGTGCCCAAGGCCAGGACGACGTCGGCCTTGGCGATCAGTTCCATCGCCGCCTTGGAGCCGTTATAGCCGAGCGGCCCGACCGACAGCGGATGCGAGCCCGGGAAGGCGTCGTTGTGCTGATAGCCGCAGCAGACCGGGGCGTCGAGCCGCTCCGCCAGCGCGCGCGAGGCGTCGATCGCGCCCGCCAGCACCACGCCGGCCCCGTTCAGAAGCACCGGGAACTGCGCCTCGGAGAGCAGCCGCGCGGCCTCCGCCACGCCCTTCTCGCCGCCGGCGGGACGTTCGATCTCGATGCGCTGCGGCAACTCGATGTCGATCACCTGGGTCCAGTAGTCGCGCGGCACGTTGATCTGCGCCGGCGCCGAGCCGCGCCAGGCCTTCTCGATCACCCGGTTCAGAACCTCGGCGATGCGGGTGGGATCGCGCACTTCCTCCTGATAGCAGACCATGTCCTCGAACAGCGCCATCTGCTCGATTTCCTGGAAGCCGCCCTGGCCGATCGTCTTGTTGGCGGCCTGCGGGGTGACCAGCAGCATCGGCGTGTGGTTCCAGTAGGCGGTCTTGATCGGGGTTACGAAATTGGTGATCCCGGGACCGTTCTGGGCGATCGCCATCGCCATCTTGCCGGTCGCGCGGGTGTAGCCGTCCGCCGTCATGCCCGCATTGCACTCGTGCGCGCAGTCCCAGAAGGTGATCCCGGCCGCCGGAAACAGGTCCGACACCGGCATCATGGCCGACCCGATGATCCCGAAGGCGTGCTCGATCCCGTGCATCTGGAGGACCTTCACGAAGGCCTCCTCGGTGGTCATCTTCATGCGGCGCGCTCCCTGATTAACCAGCCCGGCGCGCGGCGCCGTCGCGCCCGCACGCCCGGGTCGTGCCCTCTAGGGTATCAGGCCGACGGGCCGCCCGCCGTAAGAGCCAGATGCAGGCTAACATCTGGTCCACTGCTTGGGCCAGAGCGTCGCCTCACCGATCCCTGGCCCCATGCTTGGACAGCATCTGGCCCTAGCCAAAGCGTCCCGTTGTCGGCGACCCTTTTCAAGCGCGTCGCGTGCACGGGAAAAGCGGTGTAAACTGACGTGGTTACCGCGGCGCCGCAAGCGATCGCGGCCGGCGGGTTGAGCGGAGGAGGAACCGCGCCGGCCCGTTCGGATCGGCGGGACTGCCGCAGGACTGCGGCGGAACTGCCGCGGGACTGCACCGAAATCCGTGACGTCGTGCAGTACGATGGTCGATCCGAAAACGCCTGTCGCAAGCGGTCTTTCCGAAGAGACTGTGCGACGCGACGCGGCGGCGACGCCCCGGCTAAGGGCCAGGCCTGACGGCCCTCAGAAGCCTCAGCCGGACCCGAACAGAGAGCGGACGGCCCGTTCCGGGCCGATCCTTGGGTCAACTAGGTTCACTTGGGAGACTGAGAGATCATGACGAGCTTCAGCAAGAGCCAACGCGCCTCGCGCGCGACGCAGCGCGCGGCCCGGGCGTTCACCCGACGCCAGCTTCTGAAAAGCGCGGCGGCGGCGGGCGCGGTGGTCGCCGCCGGTCCGGCGATCGTGCGCGACGCCTTTTCGTCCTCGGGCGAAATCAACATCCTGATGTGGTCGGACTATTTGCCCGAGCCTTTCATCAAATCGTTCACGGACGCGACCGGCATCACGGTGAACTACACCGGCATCGGCTCGAACGAGGAAATCATCAACAAGATGAAGGCGACGCAGGGCCAGGGCTTCGACATCGTCAGCCCGACCAACATGCGCTCGCTGCAGTGGGAGCCGTTGGAGCTCCTGCAGCCCTTCGACTACGGCCGCATCCCCAACCTCGAGAACGTCAACCCGGCGATGCTGCAGGTCGGCGACACCGAGTGGAACTTCGCCGGCAAGGGCTCGCACTGGCTGCCGCATATCTGGGGCACCGAGGCGATCGGCTGGCGCATCGACCAGTGGGCGCCGGCGGACGGGATTCCGAGCTACGGCGACGTCTGGGACGACGCCAATGCGGGCAAGACCATGGGCCGGCCGCACTCGATGATGCTGGGCGCCGGGCTTTACATGGAGCGCATCGGCGAGCTTGAGGCCGGCGCGATGCGCAAGGCCTATGAGAGCGAGGAGACGATGCGCCCGATCTGGCAGAAGGTCACCGACTTCTGCGTCTCCAAGAAGGGCAACATCAAGCTGTTCTGGAACGACGCGGACACGCAGAAGAACGGCCTCCTGAACGAAGGCGTGGTCGTCGGCCAGACCTGGGACGGCCCGCCGCTGGCGATGAAGACGGACGGCGAACCGGTCACCTACCAGGCGCCGAAGGAAGGCGCACTGGCCTGGGTGGACGGCATGTCGATCCCGGTCGGGGCGGCGAATGTCGACCAGATCTACGCGTTCCTGGAGTTCGCCTTCCAGCCGCAGCCCGCGGGCGCGGCGATCGACCACCACGGCTACAACTCGGCGGTCCTGGGGGCCGACGCGCACGCCGGCGACCAGTACAAGAAGAACTTCACGGAAGCCTATCCGGGCGAGGCGTTGAGCAACCTCTGGCCCTGGCCGAAGGAGCCGGTCTGGTACGCCGAGGTGCGCACCGAATACCGCAACAAGTTCGTCAACGCCTGATCCGGGCGGGCGGCCCGACGCGGCCGCACGGCGATCTGGGGCCGGGCGCACTCGGGGGAGGCGCCCGGTCCCGCGGCCGCTTTCGTGAAGGGTCGCCCGTGCGGCGGCCCCTCGCCTTTCGCTCCCCCGCAGCGTTCGGAGCCGACGCATGAGTGCACCCGCGGTGGAGCTCGACTCCGTCACCATCAAGTTCGGCGCCTTCACGGCGGTCCGCGACGTCCAGATCGACATCAAGGACGGCGAGTTTTTCAGCTTTCTCGGCCCCTCCGGCTGCGGCAAGACGACCCTGCTGCGCGCCGTCTCCGGCTTTCTGGAGCCGACCGTGGGCGCGATCCGCATCCACGGGAACGACATGGGCGGGATCGGCCCGAACATCCGGCCGACCGCGCTGATCTTCCAGAATCTCGCGCTCTTCCCGCTGATGACGGTGTGGGAGAACATCGCCTTCGGCCTCGAGGTGCGCGGCGTCGCGAAGGCGGAGCGCCGGCGCCGCGCCGACGAACTCCTCGACCTGATCGCGCTGCCCGGCCAGGGCGATAAGATGGTCAGCGAGCTGTCCGGCGGTCAGAAGCAGCGCGTCGCGATCGCCCGCGCGCTCGCCGTCGAGCCGCAGGTGCTGCTGCTGGACGAGCCGCTCTCCGCCCTCGATCTCAAGCTGCGCCAGCACATGCGCACTGAGCTGCGCGCCATCCAGCAGCGCGTCGGCCTGACCTTCATCTACATCACCCACGACCAGGGCGAGGCGCTGACCATGTCCGACCGCATCGCGGTCATGAGTTCCGGCGTGATCGAACAGGTCGGCCCGGGCGCCGACGTCTACGACCGTCCCGACACCGCCTTCGTGGCGAGCTTCGTGGGCGAGAACAACGCCTTCCGCGGCCGCGTTCAGGAGATCGCCGGCGAGGACGTGCGGCTCGAGACCGCGCACGGCCCGCTGGTCGGCCGTCTGAACCCGCGCAATCCGGTGCGCGAGGGCGACGAGGCCTATCTCTTCGTCCGGCCCGAGAGCCTGAAGCCCGCGGAAGCCGACGAAAGCCTGAACCGCATCGAGGCCACCGTGCGCCAGGACGAGTTCGAAGGGAGCTTCCACCATCTGATCCTCGCCGCCGGCGAGGACGAAGCGCTGCGCATGTCCTCGCCCAACGACGGCGGCCGCGAAGGCGGGCGTGAGGGCGAATCGCTCGCCGTCCGGTTCGAGCCGAAGCGGGCGGTCGCCCTGCCGCTCGGCCCCTTGGCCACCGAATAACGGCGCGCGGCGGGGGACCCGAGGTCATGGCGCTCACCGGCTGGCTCAAGAGCTTCCTCGGCAAGAACGGCCTTCTGGTCGGGCTCTACATCCTGATCGCTGTTGCGGTCTGGATCGTGCTGCTGATCGTGCTGCCGCAGCTTTTCATGCTGGACTTCTCGTTCCGCTACAACCTGCCGCCGGGTCAGGTGGGCGGACCGCAGGACGTCTACACGCTTTCGAACTACAAATATCTCGTGTTCGGCAGCCCGGGGAACCAAGCGGCCTACAATTGGATCGACCTCTCGGTCTTCGGCCAGACGATCCTGGCGGCGATCTTCGTCACCCTGATCGATTTGGCGCTGTGCTATCCGATCGCCTACTACCTCGCCCATGTGGCGAAGGGGGCGACGGGGCGCCTTCTCGTACTCTCGCTGATCATCCCCTATTGGGTGAACGAGATCCTGCGCGCCTTCGCCTTCCGGATCATCTTCGGGGCCAGCGGCGTCATCAACAACGCGCTGATCTATATCGGCGTGATCGACCAGCCGATCGACTTCATCCGCGAGGATGTCGCGCTCTATACCGGGCTCAGCTACGCCTACATCCTGCTGATGATCTTCCCGATCTACAACGCGGTCGAGAGCCTGGACCGGAACCAGGTCGAGGCCGCACGCGACATGGGGGCCAGCTGGCTGCGCATCCATTGGCGCATCGTCATCCCCTACGCCAAGCCGGGCATCGCGTCGGGCTGCACCATGGTCTTCATGCTGACAGCCGGCGCCTTGGCCGCGCCGCAGATCCTGGGCGGGCCGTCCAGTCTCTGGTTCACGCAGCTGATCGTCCAATGGTTCAACACCGGCGGCAACTGGCCGCGGGGCAGCGCCTACGCGATCGCGCTCCTGATCGCCTGCGTCGCCTTCGTGCTGTTCATGATGCGGATCTTCAAGATCCGGGTGGGAGAGATCGGCCGATGAGATCCCACCAGCTCATGAAGCTGATGATCGGCTTCTACATCGTCCTGTTCTTCGGCTATCTGTTCGGGCCGCTCATCATCATGAGCGTCACGGCCTTCAACTCATCGGACTTCCCGCGGGTGACGCCGTGGGACTGCTTCACGCTCGAGTGGTTCCCCGAACTGCGCCGGGACCGCTTCCTGGTCGAAGGCTTTCAGAACAGCCTGATCATCGGGGTGGGCGTGGTGCTGCTCGCGACGCCGATGGGGCTCGCCGGCGCGCTGTTTCTGACCCAACTCGGCCGCCGCGCGCGGTCGACCTTCTACACCGTCATGATCTCGCCGATCCTGGTGCCGGGCGTGGTGCTCGGCATCTCGACGATCATCTTCTGGCGTCGGCTGGGGGAGATGGCCGGCGTCAGCGGCGAGCAGAACATCCTCTATGACGGGATCTTCATGACGATCCTGGGCCAATCGACCTTCATCTCGGCCTTCACCATGCTGGTCTTCATCGCCCGGCTCCAGCGCTTCGATCCGGCGTTGGAGGAGGCGGCGCTCGATCTCGGCGCGACCAAGCCCCAGGCCTTCCGCAAGGTGCTGGTGCCCTTCCTCAAGCCGGCGATCGCCTCGGCCGCGGTGCTGGCCTTCCTCGCCAGCTTCGAGAACTACAACACCACCGTCTTCACCATCCTGCAGGACAAGACGCTGACCACGGTGCTGGCCAGCAAGGTTCGCTACGGCATCGACCCGTCGATCAGCGCGCTGGCCGTGCTGATCGTCGCGCTGACCCTGGTCGGCGCCTTCGTCTACGAGGTGCTGCGTCGGCGCGAGGAGCGCGAAGCGCAGGAGATCGAGGCCCGCGCACGCGCCGCCGAACGCCTCGACCTGCAGGAGGCCGCGACCGGCGAAGGCCCCGAGGCGGCCCCCGCCCCGGCCGCGCCGACCCCGTCCGGCGGCCGCGGCGGCTTCCGGCTGGAGGCGCATCACCTCGCGATCCTGCTCGCCCTCGTCGCGGTCGCCGGGATCGCGCGGCTGATGCTGAGCGACGACGTCTACACCGCCGACGCCTGCAAGGAGCAGATCCGGTTTGAGAAGCTGGAGCGCCAGCAGGAGCTGATGGAGCGCCAGCGCCAACTCATGCAGGAGCGCCTGCAACAGCAGCAGCAAGAGCAGCCGCAGCAGTCCGCGCCGCGCGGCGACGACTATCGCTCGATCTTCGATCCGGGCAATCTGCAAGGGGCCGAGCCGCGCGTCGACGAGCCGGAGGCGGCCCCGGCGCCGGAAAGCGACGCCGGCCCGGGCGGCGCGCAGGACTACCCGTCGATCTTCGCGCCGCAGAACCTGCTGGGGATCGAGCCGCGGGTCGACGAGCCGCAATCCGCGCCGCAGGAACCGGAGGACGCGCCGCCGAAGGACTATCAATCGATCTTCGACCCGAACGCCTTGCAGCCTGCGCCGCAGGGCCAGTGACGCGCCCCTTGAGCGGACGGGCGGCCTGTGACAGCGTCTCGCCCATGACCGACATCGCCCCCGCAACGCCGGCCGACGAGGCCGATTGGCTGCGCCTGTGGAGCGCCTATTTGCGCTTCTACAAGACCCATCTGCCGGACGGCGTGAGCCGGGCCACCTGGCGGCGCATCCTGGACGAGCGCCACCCCTTCCGCTGCTTCATCGCCCGCGCGCCGGACGGCGGGCCGGCGATCGGCTTCGCGCTGCATTGGCCGCACGCGTCGAGCTGGTGCGCGGTGGGCGACATGTATCTGGAAGACCTCTATGTCGACGCGGCCGTGCGCGGCCGCGGGGTCGGCCGCGCCCTGATCGAAGCGGTGATCGACGCCGCGCGGGCGGAGAAGATGGACCGCGTCTACTGGCACACGGGCGAGGACAACGCGACCGCGCGGCGCCTCTACGACCGCGTCGCCGGAGACCATGACGGGCACGTGCGCTACCGCATCGAGTTCTAGCGCAACCACATCGGCGGGCGACGGGTCAACCGTCCGCCGTCTCGACGATCGCCTCCGCCGCCCAGAGGCCGGTCATGTAGGCGCCGTGGGTGGTGCCGTGAAAGTCGAAATAGGTGTGCTCGCCGGCGAAGAAGACGACGTCCTCAACCGGTTCGCGCAGGTCGTCGTAATCGTCCGGCGTGATCCCGACGCCGGTGTAGGAATAGGCGCCCAGCGTGTCGGGATCGCGGCTCCAGCGGGTGACGATCATCTGGGTCGGGTCCTCGACGCCGTCCCAGGCGGTCTGCATCACCGCCTTGATCTCGGCCCAGATCTCGGCGTCCGACTTGGCCTCCGCGACCCCGGCGTAGTTCCCGAAGCTGAGCGCCACCAGGATGTTCTGGTCGGTAAAGGTGCGATAGTTGAGGACGTAGGGCCACTTGCCCTTCTCCTCGGTCATGAAGCCGAAATACTGCACGTCGGTTGGCCAGAAGGCGCGCTCGAACTTGAGCGCGACCTTGGTGACGTCGCCCATCGGCAGATCCTCGATCCGCGAGCGGTGGCCGCGCGGCAGCGGCGGGTCGAAGCCGATCTGACCCGCCTTGAGCGCCCCCAGCGGCGCGGTGCAGACGACGTAGTCGGCTTCGAAACGCTGCTCCCCGTCCGGCCCGTCGGCGTAGATATAGGCGCCGTCGCCCTGCTCATACTCGACCAGCGTCGCCTTGGTGGAGAAGCGGATGTCGAGGCCGGCCGCCAAGGGCGCGAGGATCTTGTCGTAGCCGCCGGTCAGCACCACGTCGGCGCCGGGATAGACGTCGTCCTCGTCATAGTAGGAGGCGCTCAACTTCTCGATCGGCCCGCCGGTCGAGAATTCGGTGAAGGCCGTCAGCGCCCAGCGGATCAGCGGATCCCTCGCCGTCGACGGCGTGATGTCCTTGAGCGCCGCGTCGAGGCTGCGCCGGTCGGTCATCTCCAGCGTTTCGTCGATCTCCTCCAGCATCTCCCAGTAGCGCTCGTCGAGATCGGTGAGGTCCGCATCCGAGACCCGGTCGCCCGCGGCGTCATAGACCACGAGGTTGTCGTCGTCGGTGACGAACAGGTCCGCGCCGACGGCCTCGGCCAAGTCCATCACCGGATTGCCGCCGTTGGGTCCGTGGATCCAGCCTGCCCCGATCTCGAAGGGCGCGCCCAGGGAATAGTCGGTCAACAGCCGGCCGCCGATATGCGGCTTGGCCTCCAGCACCGTCACCTTGGCGCCCAGATCGGCCAGCGCCCGCGCCGCGCCCAGGCCGGCGATCCCGGCGCCGATCACCGTCACCCAGACGTCCTGCAGGCTCTGCGCCTCGGCGCGTCCCAAGGGGCCGGTGGACAGGGCGGCCGCGGCCAGCACGAGTTTCGCCGCCTCACGGCGGCTCAAATGCGATCGGATCATGACGGGGTCCCCCAGTGCGCCGGTCAGGCTTTGAGCGACGACGATACGCCGAACGAGCACGCCGGGTCAGCGAAAAACCGCCTACGCCGCGGCGCGCTGACGCAGATGCTGCAAGCCGCTTTCGAAAACGCCCTGAACCGTCGCCTCGACCTCGCGCGGATCGGCCTCTCCGGTCACGTCGAAGCGGGCCGACCAGCGCACGACCGCGCCGCCGGCGCCGTCCTCCTCGACATGAAACAGCGCCTGGTAACTGGCGACCGGCAGCGGCCCGTGAACGATGCGGTAGCTGTAGGCGCGCGCCGTCTCGTCGCGCTGCAGCAGCACCTCGAGCGCCTCCGCGCCGTCGACCAGCGTCAGGCGCCGCTGGCGCCCGCCCTCCTCCAGCACGCACCGCGCCACCGCCGGATGCCAATCCGCCAGCGCGCCGAAGTCTCCAGCGAGCTTCCAGACCGTCTCAGGCGCCGCGGCGATCGCGACCTCGGCTTCGGCGCTGGGCATGCCGTCCTCTCGTCACTTCGAAGAGCGGACAGCAAACCACCCGGCGCCGGGTCGGTAAAGGCCGTCAGGCGCCGCCGCCGCTCCAAAACCGCATTGGCGGAGCGCATCTAGTATCGTATAAAGTAGGATAATATCTGACTATGAGGCGTTGTCTCGATGATCAAGAAGAGCATTACAATCACTCAACAGCAGGCGGCCTGGATCGAGGCGCGGATCGCGTCCGGCGACTACGCCTCCGACAGCGAGGTCGTCCGGGAGGCGTTGCGCGAGAAGCAACATCGCGCCGCCGAGATCGACCGCATTCGGGCCGCCCTGATCCAAGGGGAAGCAAGCGGCTTCTCCGAGGCCGGCAAGGAAGACATTCGCCGCGCCGTGAAAGACGCGCTCGCCCGTGACGAGGCGCTATAGGCTAAGCCGCGAGGCGGAGGGCGATATTGCCCGGCTCTATCGCTTCGGCGTGAAGACCTTCGGTTTGGCTCAAGCCGACGCCTACTTTGATGGGTTGTTCGAACGCTTGCACCAGATCGCGGAGACGCCCCAACGCTATCCTTCACTCGATGAGATACGCGCTGGATACCGCCGATCTGTCTTCGCCGCGCACTCGATCTACTTCCGTTTGTCTCCGGACGGCGTGGTTGAGATCATGCGCGTGTTGGGACGCGAAGATACGGACGCGCTGTGATGAGGCAGGCGGAAGCCGAGCGCTTACTCAATCTCCTAGTCAATGCACTATCTCTGTCTAGCCGGATCGCCTTTCGCGAATTTCGCTGAGCCGCGACCGATGTGCTCAGAGAGAGGCTCATCGACGTCACGGATAACTGTCCCGTCTTCATCCCGAACCAACTCGCGATACCGGTCGCTTTCGCGGTCGATATGCCGCTCCTTGTAGACGAAATCATCCTTGCTCTTGCGCGGCTCCGACCCGACGAAGCCTTCCAGCTTAAACTTGCGCTTACCGCTTCGCGCCGGATCCTTCAGCTTCCATCGAACAGCCTCGCGTAGCCGCAGACCCGTCCTGGCAATAAGGTGAAACTCCCTCTTGTGCGAACCGCACTCCGGGCAAGGCGAGACGTCTCCGGACTTGCCGAGCGCGTCGGCCGATAACGCCTGCCCGCAATCGGCGCATTTTCCTTTCAACTCAGTTTCTTGCATGGCTTCTTGCATGGCGCTTTGCCCTGCTAGGTTCATCGTCCTCGCGCGGAGACGCCGAAAGACCCTGACCACAGACAGAACCAGACACATAACCCATTCTGTATTCCGCTCAAGCCGGATGCGTGCGCTCCCACTGGTCGGCGAAGTCGGCGAGCCGGATGGGGCGGCGTTTGCGGCCCCAGGCGCCGGGCTTGTCCTCGAAGACGCCGGCGACGGCCGACCCGCAGGCGGTGCAGTGGCCGCCCTGGCCCAGCGACCAGCGGGTGATCTCGTACCAGTCGCGGCCGATCACGGGCGCCGCGCAGCCGGGGCAATAGGTGCTGCCGGTCGCCTCATGGTGGATGTTGCCGGTATAGGGGTAGTGCAGGCCCGCCGCCTTGGCGATGCGGTGGGCGCGCATCAGGGTCTCCGGCGGGGTGTTGGTCTTGTCCTTCATCCGATAGTCCGGGTGGAAGGCGGTGAAGTGGATCGGAACGTCCGGCCCGCACTGTTCCGCCACCCATTGGCAGAGCCGCTCCAACTCCTCCTCGGAATCGTTCTCGCCGGGGATCAAGAGCGTCGTCAGCTCGGTCCAGCAGTCGGTCTCCTTGACCAGCCACTCGATCGTCTCGAGCACGGGCTGCAGCCGTCCGCTGCACAGCTTATGGTAAAAATCCTCGGTGAAGCCCTTGAGGTCGATGTTGGCCGCGTCCATGCGCGAGAAAAAATCCTCGCGCGCGGCCTCCTTCACATAGGCGGCGCTGACGGCCACGTTCTTGATACCGCGCGCCCGGCAGGCGTCGGCCACGTCGGTCGCGTACTCCAGGAAGATGACCGGGTCGTTGTAGGTGTAGGCCACCGAGCGGCAGCCCGTGCGCTCGGCCGCCTCCGCGATGGCGCCCGGCGGCGCGTGGTCCATCAGCCGGTCCATCTCGCGGCTCTTGGAGATGTCCCAGTTCTGGCAGAACTTGCAGGTCAGATTGCAGCCAGCGGTGCCGAAGCTCAGCACCGGGGTTCCGGGCAGGAAGTGGTTAAGCGGCTTTTTCTCAATCGGATCGATGCAATAACCGGAAGACCTGCCGTAGGTGGTGAGCACCAGTTCGTCGCCGGCGCGGGCGCGCACAAAGCACAGGCCCCGCTGCCCCTCGTGCAGCTTGCACTCGCGCGGGCAGACGTCGCATTGGATGCGACCGTCCTCCAGCCGCCGCCAGTGGCGGGCTGGAACGCCCTCGATCACATCGTCCTTGAGGGTGACCGCGTCGGTCATCGCATCGCACTCCTGAGGTCTATCCGCTCTCCCCTCTCAAAAACCCGTCTGCCGCTGCACATATTGGAACGGATAGGGTACCATACCAGAGGCGCGCCACGCGCCGGGAATTCGCTTCCGAGGCGAACACGAAAGGGACGGGACGCAGGCAGCCATGGCCCAGATCCACCTCCACCCGACCAAGCGCGCCGCCGGCCTGCGCCGGCCCGCGGTCGCGGGCATGTTCTATCCGGGCGATCCGACGGAGCTGGAGACCCTGGTCGACCGGCTGCTGGGCGAGGCGGGGCCGCAGCCCGGCCCGGCGCCGAAGGCGATCATCGCGCCGCACGCCGGCTACATCTATTCCGGCGCACTGGCGGCCAGGGCGCACGCCCGCCTGATCCCGGCGCGCGAGGAGATAGAGCGCATCGTCCTGATGGGCCCCTGCCACCGGGTGGCGGTTCGCGGGCTGGCCGCGACATCGGCGGCCGTCTGGGAGACGCCGCTCGGCCGCACGCCGATCGCGCGATCGGCGTTGGACGCGGTCGCGGGGCTCGCGCAGGTCGTCACCTCCGACCCCGCCCATGCGCAGGAGCACAGTCTGGAGGTCCACCTCCCCTTCCTGCAGCGCGTCCTGAAGCCGGGCTTCACGCTCCTGCCCTTCGCCGTCGGCGCGGCGACCGCCGCGGAGGTGGCGGAGGTGCTCGACGCGCTCTGGGGCGGGCCGGAGACGCGCATCGTGATCTCCACCGACCTCAGCCACTTCCTCGACTACGAGAGCGCGCGGGCGCTCGATTCCAAGACGGCCGAGGCGATCGAGCGGCTCGACTGGCCGGCGCTGAGGCGCGAGCAGGCCTGCGGGCGCACGCCCATGTCCGGCCTGTTGGAGATCGCAAAGCGCCGCCGGCTCGCGATCGAGCGGATCGGGCTCTGCTCCTCCGGCGACACGGCGGGCCCTCGCGACCGGGTCGTCGGCTACGGCGCCTGGGCGGTGCAGTGAGAGGAGGACGCGAGAATGGCTGAGGCGGCGACCCTCCCCGACCCGCAGACGATCGCGGCCGAACATGGCGACGCGCTGCTCGGGATCGTCGGGCGCACCATCGACAGCGGGATCGCCAAGGGCAAGCCGCCGCAGGTGGCGCTGCAGAGCTTCGCGCCCGCGCTGCAGGCCCCGGGCGCCAGCTTCGTGACGATCGAGAAGGCCGGCGCGCTGCGCGGCTGCATCGGCAGCCTGCAGGCGCACCGTCCGCTGATCGAGGATTTGGTGCAGAACGCCTTCTCCGCCGCCTTCAAGGACCCGCGCTTCCCGCCGGTCAGCGCCGAGGAGCGCCCGGCGCTCGCCTGGTCGATCTCGCTGCTCTCCCAGCCGGAAGAGATGGCGGGCCTGAAGGACGAGGCGGATCTGCTCGCCCGCCTCGAGCCCGGCGCCGACGGCGTCATCCTGGCCGAGGGCGCCCGCCGCGCCACCTTCCTGCCGCAGGTCTGGGAGCAGATTCCCGATCCCCGCGACTTCATCGGCCGGCTGAAGCTGAAGGCCGGCCTGTCTCCCGTTCATTGGTCGGCGCAGATGCGCGTCTGGCGCTACGGCGTCGTGAAGATCGGGTAGGTCGAGCCGACGCCTCAAGCGCCCGCGACCAGCGCCCCTTCGGCCTGCGCCGCCGCGGCGAGCCGTCGGTCCTTTGCCGCCAGAGGCAGGCCGCGCCTCTGCGCCTGCAGGAGCGCGTTCGCCGCTTCGAAGCGCCAGATAACTGGCGCCGCCGGCGCCGCCGCCTCCTCGTCCGATCGGGCGGAGGGCGGGCGCAATTCCGCCACCACGCGGTCGCGCCGCGTGATCAGCACCCGCTCTCCCAATTCGACCCGGCGGAGCAACTCGGGAAGACGGCTCTTGGCTTCGTACCTGCCGATCTTCATGGCGCAGCCTCCCGTGAATCCTGATGCGATGAGTCTAGCCGAAGGGATGCCGGGCCGCCAGAGCCGCCCGCCTTCATTGACCTGTCGCCGCCCTCCCCTAATATCGCCAGCGCCTCATTCGGGCCCGCTGCGGCGGGCTCTTATCGTTACGCGCGGGGAGAAAGCGACATGGGTCAGTTCGGCGTCGGCCAGGCGATCACGCGGGTGGAGGATCAGCGCTTCCTCACGGGAACGGGCGCCTACACCGACGACATCGACCTGGAGGGCCAAGCCTACGCGGTCGTGGTGCGCGCGCCGCTTGCGCATGCGCGCATCGCCTCCATCGACGTGGAGGACGCCAAGGCGGCCCCGGGCGTGCTGGACGTCCTGACCGGCGCCGACGTCGCGGCCGCCGGCCTGGGCCTGATGCCCAATCTGATTCCGCTGAAGAACAAGGACGGCAGCCCCATCGTCGAGCCGCCGCGCCCCGTCCTGGCGACGGACCGGGTGCGCCATGTCGGCGACCCGGTCGCCTTCGTGGTGGCGGAGACGCTGGCCCAGGCGCGCGACGCGGCCGAACTGGTGACGGTGGATTATGACGAACTCCCCGCGCAGATCGACCTCGACGCGGCGGACGCGCCGGATCGGCCGCAGATCTGGGAGGAAGCCCCGCACAACACCTGCTTCACCTGGGACCTGGGCGACGAGACGGCGGCCGACGAGGCGCTGCGGGAGGCGGCGCATGTCGTGCGCCTCAAGCTCGTCAACAACCGGCTCGTCGTCAATTCAATGGAGGGGCGGGTCGCGCTCGGCGACTTCCGCGACGGCAAGTTCACCCTCTACACCCCGACCCAGGGCGTGCACGGGCTGCGCCGGCAACTCGCCCGGATGATCTTCCATGTGCCGGAGGATCAGGTCCGCGTCGTCACCCGCGACGTCGGCGGCGGCTTCGGCATGAAGATCTTCCTCTATCCGGAGCAGCCGCTGGTCATGCTGGCGGCGCAGCGCCTGGGCCGGCCGGTGAAATGGACGGCGGAGCGCTCGGCCGACGGCTTCCTGTCCGACAGCCACGGGCGCGACCATGTCTCGGTCGCGGAGCTGGCGTTGGACGGGGACCTCAATTTCACCGGGCTCAAGGTGCACACCAAGGCCAATCTGGGGGCCTATCTCTCCAACTTCGGGGTCTATGTGCCGACCGCCTGCGGCTCCAAGATGATGGTCGGCGTCTACAAGACGCCGGCGATCCATGTCGAGGTGCAGGGCCTCTTCACCAACACGGTGCCGGTCGACGCCTATCGCGGCGCCGGCCGCCCGGAGATCAGCTATCTGATCGAGCGGCTGGTCGACAAGGCGGCGATCGAGCTGGGCGTGGACGCGGCTGAGCTGCGCCGGCGCAACTTCATCGCGCCCGAGCAGATGCCCTACGCCACCCCGCTGGGCACGACCTACGACAGCGGTTTGTTCGATCGCAACATGAGCCGCGCGCTGGAACTCGCTGACGAAAAAGGATTCCCGGAACGCCGCCAGGCGGCCGAAGCCAAGGGTCGGCTGCGCGGCCTCGGGCACGCCTACTATATCGAATGCTGCGGGGCGGGCCCGGGGGAGCAGGCGACGCTGCGCACCGACGCGGCTGGACGCGTGACCCTCTATATCGGCACCCAGTCGAACGGCCAGGGGCACGAGACCGCCTACAGGCAGATCATCGCCGACGCGCTCGCCCTCGACATCGCCGACATCGACGTGGTTCAAGGCGACACCGACCTGATCCGGAAGGGCGGCGGCACCGGCGGCTCGCGCTCGATCCCCGAAGGCGGCGTCGCCGTGCGCGACGCCGGCGACAAGTTGATCGAGAAGGGCAAGCAGATCGCCGGCCTGCTGCTGGAGGCGGCGGCCGGCGACATCGAGTTCGTCGACGGCCGGTTCGCCATCGCCGGCACGGACCGGACCGTCTCCTTCCGGGAGGCGGCGCGCGCCGCCCACGATCCCGCCCGCCTGCCGGAGGGGGTCGCGCCCGGCCTCGACGGTCAGGCGGACTACAAGGCGCCGGTTCAGACCTATCCCAACGGCTGCCATGTCTGCGAGGTGGAGATCGACCCGGACACCGGCGCCGTGACGGTGGTCAAGCACACGGTGGTGGACGATTTCGGACGCGTCCTGAACCCGCTGATGCTGGCCGGCCAGGTGCATGGCGGCGTGGCGCAGGGGCTGGGCCAGGCCCTCTTGGAGTATACGGCCTACGACAGCGAGACCGGCCAGCTCCTCTCCGGCTCCTTCATGGACTACACCCTGCCGCGCGCCGACGACGTGCCCTTCGTCGACTTCCACTATTTCGAGGACGCGCCCTGCACCACCAATCCGCTCGGCCTGAAGGGCGCGGGCGAAGCCGGCGCCATCGGCGCGCCGCCGGCGGCGATCAACGCCATCGTCGACGCGCTGAGGCCCTTCGGCGTCGACCATCTGGACATGCCGGCGACGCGCGAGAAGATCTGGCGCTTGATCCGCGACGGCCGCGCCGCGCGGAAGGCGGCGGAATGAGCGCCGCGGAGGCGCCCGATCCGGCCGCCCTCCTCGCCCCCGTCGCCGCAATCGCGCGGGAGGCCGGGGCCGCGATCATGGCCGTCTACGCGACCGACTTCGAGGCGCGCGAGAAGGACGACGCCTCCCCCGTGACCGACGCGGACGAGGCGGCGGAGGCGCTGATCGTTCCCGCGCTCGAGCGCCTCTCTCCCGGCGTTCCCATCGTCGCGGAGGAGGCGGCGGCCGCCGGCGACGTTCCGGCGGTCGGCGACGGCCCCTTCTGGCTCGTCGATCCGCTGGACGGGACGAAGGAGTTCCTCAGCCGCAACGGCGAGTTCACGGTCAACATCGCCCTGATCCGCGACCGGCGCCCGGCCTTGGGCGTCGTCTACGCGCCGGCGCTCGACGCGCTCTATTGCGGCCTCGCGGGGGACGGGGCGACCCGGTCGCTCAAGGGCGGCGCCGCCGAGCCCCTATCGGTGCGCAAGCCGCCGGCCGACGGCGTCACCGTGATCGCCAGCCGCCGCCACGGCGACCCGGCGGCGATCGAGGCCCATCTGAACGGCCGTGCGATCGCGGACCGGGTCAACGCCGGCAGCAGCCTGAAATTCTGTCGCCTGGCCGAGGGCGCGGCCGACGTCTATCCACGCTTCGCCCGCACCATGGAGTGGGACACGGCCGCCGGCCAGGCGGTGCTGGAGGCCGCCGGCGGCCTCGTCACAGAAGCCGACGGACTCCCCTTCCGCTACGCCAAGAACCCGATCTTCGAGAACCCGCATTTCATCGCCTGGGGCGGGCTGCGGCCGTGACGGGCGCCGGGGCGCGCCGCCCGCGCGTCTATCTCGCCGGGCCGGAGGTGTTCCATCCCCAGGCCGCGGCGCTGGGACGCGCCAAGGCGGCTCTGGCGGCCGAGTTCGGTCTGGAGGGGCTGTTCCCGCTGGACGAGGCGGTCTGCGGCGACGGGTTGACGCCGGGTCAGCACGGCCTCGCGATCTATCGCGCCGACATCGCGATGATGGATCGGTGCGACGCCATCGTCGCGAACCTGACGCCCTTCCGCGGCCCGCACGCCGATCCCGGCACGGCCTTCGAGCTCGGCTACATGCGCGCGCAGGGCAAGCCCTGCCTCGCCTACAGCGCGGCGCCCGGCGCGCTGGCCGACCGCGTGGCGCCCGGCGCCGACGATCCGACCCGCGATGCGGAAGGCTATGCGATCGAGGATTTCGCGATGGCCGACAATCTGATGCTGGCGGGCGCGGTCTTCGACGCCGACGGCGGCGCGATCGAGGCGCCGCCGAGCGCCTCCGGGGACGATCCCTTCTGGGATTTCCGCGCCTTGCGCGCCAGTCTCGCGCGCGCCGCCGCGATTCTTGCTGACAGGCCCCGCGGCCCATAGTTTCATGCGCGTCGGGGGCGCTTTGGGGGAGCCGGCGGTCCGCCGGGCTTTGCCGACAGGGGCGATGAGCGACGATTTCGATCCCGAGGAGTTCCTGGCCGCCGCTCTGGCGGACGAGGAGACGCGCCCTGTGCGCCGCGCGGGCGCGGCCGCCGATCCGTTCGAGGCCGCGCGCAAGGCGGGGTCGGCCAAGGCGGCGCTGAAGCAGGGCGGCGCGGCGTCGGCGCTGCTGGCGGCCGCCCGCGAGCGCTCGCCCGAAGCCCGCGGGCTGCTGATCCAGGGCCTCAACGAGTTGTGCCTGAAGTCCGGCGTCTCTTTGAGCGAGCGCGAGCGCGCGCTGGTCTACGAGATCTTCCAGGCGCTGCTGGACAGCGTGCAGACGAATGTGCGCGTCTCGCTTTCCGACCATCTGGCGGACCGTCCGGATGCGCCGCGCGACCTCGTGCTGCGCCTCGCCCGCGACGCGATCGAGGTGGCCGAGCCGGTGCTGGCCCGCTCCCTGGTGCTGGAGGAGAGCGATCTGGTCGAGATCGTCGAGGCGCAGGCGGAGGGCCACCAGCTCGCCGTCACCCGCCGCGAGCGGCTTTCCGAGACGCTGAGCGAGGCGATCGCCAGGCGCGCCAGCGAGACCGTGCTGATCGCACTGCTGGAGAACGAGGGCGCCGCCCTGCATGAGGAGGTGATGCTGCGCATCGCGGAGAGCGCGGCCGAGCGCCCCGCCCTGCACGGGCCGCTGGCGGGCCGTCGCGACCTGCCGATGCGCGCGGCGCGCCGACTCTACGGCGTGGTCGGACCCGAGTTGAAAGCGGCGATCGAGGCGCGGCTCGCGGAGACGGGGACGGACGCGCCTTCATCGAGCGGCCGGGGCGCGGCGCCGGACCCGCTGACGCAGGCGATGGCGGAGGCGAGCAAACGCTTCGCCGCAGACGAAGCCGACCAGGGCGCCGCGTCCGGCGCGCCGCCCGGCGCCGAGCCGGACGACCTCGCCGACCCCTCCCGCTTCGCCGGCGGGCTCGGCGGCGCCCGGCCGCATCCGCGCCTGCTGGTCAAGGCGCTGGCCGAAGGGCGGCACGAGGAGTTCGAAAAGCTGTTCGGCGAGTTCGCCGAACTGGGCGCGGCCGGCGTCGAGCGCATCCTGCACCGCGCCGGACCGGAAGCGCTGGCCATCGCCTGCAAGGCCGGAGGCATGGACAAGCAGAGCTTCGGCGAAGTGCTGGCCCGGGTCATGGACCAGGACAGCCCGGAGGAGGCCGCCCGCACCCCGGCCTTCCGCAAGACCATCGCCTATTTCGACCGCATCGACGCCCAGGGCGCCGGCCGCGTGCTGCAAGCCTGGCGCTGAGCGCGAGTTCCGGGGCGGATCGCGCCGGAGCGGGATTGGGCTTACTGCGCCCTTTTGATAGGGTGCCCGCATGACGCGCGTGATGGTCATCGGAAACGCCGGCGGCGGAAAATCGACCCTCTGTCGAACGGTTTCACGCGTTCACGCCCTGCCCTACCATGCGATCGATCAGATCCAATGGCGCCCGAACTGGGTTCCCACCCCCGAGGCCGAGTACACCGCACAGCACGAACGGCTTCTGTCCAAGGAGCGCTGGTTGATCGACGGCTACGGCTCGTGGGAGTCGGTCCTGCGGCGCCTGGACGTCGCCGATACGGTCATCCTCGTGGATCACCCGATCTGGATTCACTTCTGGTGGGCTGCGAAGCGCCAAGTGAAGTCGCTCTTCGTCGGCCGGCCGGACGGCCCGAAAGGCTGCCCGATGTTCCCGGTGACGATCCGCCTTTTCAAAATGATGTGGTGGCTGCATCGCGAGATGCGCCCCAAGCTGCTCCAGGCGATCGAGGAGGCGATCGAGGAGCGGCGGCCCCGACTGCGCCTCATTCACATCCGTTCGCCTCGTGAGTTGAGGGCTTTCGCGGCCGACCCCGTCTAAGCGGACCCGGAACGTCGCCGCCGAGGGCGACGGGGCCGTGCGGCGAGCGTCCGGAGCCCGCTCCTTTGCGGCGCCTGCCGCCCCGAGTAAATGGCCCTGCATTCCGACCGCCGCGCAGGCTAGTGTCGCAGCGCCGCGCCGTTGGGAGAATGACGATGCCATATGATGCGCCGACGCTTCTCAAGCCCAGCGTCTGCCCGCTGGATTGCCCCGACACCTGCAGCCTGAGCGTCGAAACCGACGGTCAGCGAATTCTGGGCGTCCGGGGCTCCGAGGCCAATCCCTATACGGGCGGCGCGATCTGTTCGAAGGTCATGCAGGCCTATCCGGACTTCGTGCACGGCCCCAGGCGACTGACGCATCCGCTGCGGCGCATCGGCCCGCGCGGCGCCGGTCGGTTCGAGCGGATCGGTTGGGACGAGGCGCTCGACTTGATACATGACGGCCTGCAGACGGCCATCGAGTCCTGCGGGGCGCAATCCGTCCTGCCGCTCAACTACGCGGGCCCGCACGGCGAGTTGGCGATGGCCTCCATGGACCGGCGCTTCTTCTACAAGATGGGGGCGAGCCTGTTGAATCGCGGGCCGCTCTGCGGCGGCGTGCGCGGCGCGGCCTATACGAGCCTGTACGGCCCGGCCCCGGGCATGGCCCCGCAACAGCTCGCGCACGCCGACCTGATCGCGGTCTGGGGCAACAATGTCACGGTCTCGAACCTGCATCTGGCGCGTGTCATCAAGTCGGCGCGCGCGAAGGGCGCGAAGCTGGTGGTGATCGACCCGAAGCGCACCAAGATCGCCGAACAGGCGGACCTGCATCTTCAGATCCGACCGGGCGCCGACGTCGTCCTGGGGCTGGCCCTCGCCGCGGAGCTCGAGCGGCGCGGCGCCTTCGACGACGCCTTCATCGAGCGATGGGTCCTGGGGGCCGACGCCTACATGGCCGAGGCGCGAAAGTACGACGTGGCGCGCATGGCGGCGATCACGGGCGTCTCGGAGCAGGACTTCGCAACCTTCGCCGACTGGTATCAGGCGGCCACGACCGTCGCCGTCTCGGTCGGCAACGGCGTCGAGCGCGGGGCGAGCGGCGGCGCCGGGATTCGCGCCGCGATGGCGCTTCAGGCGCTGACCGGAAACCACGGACGACTGGGCGCCGGGGTCTTCGCCAAGCCGGGCCTGGCGGTTCCGAAGACGCCAGATCGGCTGCAGCGGCCGGACCTCATCCCGGAGGGCGTGCGCACCTTCAACATCGTCGACGTCGGAAAGGCGCTGCTGGACGATGCGTTGGACCCGCCGATCCAGGCGGTCTTCATCTACAACCACAACCCGGTCGCGACGCATCCGGATCAGGCCACCATGCGGCGCGGTCTGGCGCGGGAGGACCTGTTCGTGTGCGGCGCGGACGTCGCGATGACCGACAGCATGGCGATGTGCGACGTGGTGCTGCCCGCGGCCAGTCATTTCGAATACGCCGACATCTACGGCGCCTACGGCGCCAGCTATCTGCAGCGCGCCGAACCGGCGATCCCCTGCGTCGGCGAGAGCGCGCCCAACACGGAGATCTTCCGGCGTCTCGCCGCGCGCTTCGGCTATGACGACCCCTTGTTCACGGAGAGCGACGAGGCGCTGATGAACGCCGCGATCGATCCCGACGACCCGAGGTTGGGCGGGCGCAAGCCGTCCGAAATCCCGCTCGACGGCGCCATCGACATGGCCGAGACGGAGCGCGGACCGCTGATCCTGTGCAAGACCGCGGCGCCGGCCACGCCGAGCGGCAGGATCGAACTGTTCAGTCAGGATCTCGAGGACAGATGGGGCGCCGGCGTCCCGACCTATCGCACGGTCGAGAAGGACCGCGCCTTCACCCTGATCACGCCCTCCTCCGACAAGCGCACCAACGCGACCTTCGGCGGCTGCGCCTTGTCGGAAGGCCCGGAGCGGGTCGAGATTCATCCCGACGACGCGGCGCGGGTCGGGGTCGCAGACGGGGACAGGGTCGAACTCTTCAACGACCGCGGCCGGGTCGTCCTGATCGCGGCGGTCAGCGACCGCATGCAGCCGGGCGTCCTCTACAGCCCGAAAGGCGCCTGGCTGGACTCGAGCGACACACGCCAGACGGTGAATGCGCTGATCGGCGTCGAGATACGCGCCGACATCGAGGAGGGGGCCGCGTACAACGAGACTTTCGTGGATCTCCGCCTCGCCGATCGCTGACTCGAGACGGCCCGGGGCGCGGCGACGCGGCGCGCGGCGCGCCCGCTTTCTTTCCAAGGCCGGCGTGGCGACGCGCACTACGGCCCGACGCCGTGACGCAGCGTCCGGCGCCCGAGGCGCCGCACGCTTGCAACCCGATCGCCATACGGCGGTAACAGTCGAAGCGTAGCCAAGCGGGATGCGTCGCAACAACGCCGAGTGAGGCGGTCCCGCCCAAGTGTCCTATCTCACATCCGACGCCTTCCCGCCGTCCGCCGACGACGCGATCTGGCCGCATGACGAGCGCCTGTCCGATCGGGTGACCTACAGCGTCCCCGACGATCCGGCCGGGCGGCGCCTGTTGATCAAGGCGGTCGAACTGATGACGGGCCAGCCCAAGCTGCAGCGGCTCTACGACCGCTACATGGCCGCGCGCACGGCGGAGGACGTCTTCTGGGACTCCGCCGTGGAGCATCTGCGCCTAGACGTGCGGTTCAACCGCAGCGCCTTGGACCGCGTGCCGAGGACCGGTCCGCTGATCGTCATCGCCAACCATCCCTTCGGCGTGCTGGACGGGGTGGCGGCCGGGCACATCCTCGCCGCGGTGCGGCGCGACTTCAAGGTCATCGCGCACGCCGCGCTCGGCCGCGCCCGGGTGTTCCGCCCCTATCTGATCCCGATCGAGTTCGACGGCGAGTCGTCCGCGCTGCGCTCGAACGTCCGGTCGAAGCAGACCGCGATCGCGCATCTGGCGGCCGGCGGCTCCCTCATCATCTTTCCGGCCGGGCGGGTCTCGACCGCGCCGAAGATGTTCGGCGCCGCCGTCGACGACCCCTGGAAGCTCTTCACGGCGAAGCTCGTCCAGACCTCCGGCGCGCCCGTGCTGCCCATCTTCTTCCACGGGCAGAACGGACGCCTGTTCCACCTCGTCAGCAAGGTCTCGGGAACGCTGCGCGAAGCGCTGATCCTGCGTGAAGTCGCCAAGCGGGTCGGTGGCTCCATCAGCGCCCGGGTCGGGGATCCAATGACGCCGGCGGAGCTCGCGCATATCCAAGACCGGACTGTCTTGCTCGACCATATCCGGACCCAGGTCTACGCCCTGTCCCGCGCCGGCGCGGCGGTTTCCTGACGCGGCGGCGGCCGCGGACCCAGCCCCGCGCCGCCGCGCGCCGCCGATCGTCCTTTTCTCCCCAGCCCGGGGGTGGAACACTGCGGTCTCCAGACCCGATCAGGAGGCCTCCGTCCCCGATGACCGACCAGACCCCGAAACGGGCCGGCTTTCGCATGCCGGCCGAATGGACGCCGCACGAACGGACCTGGATGATGTGGCCCTGCCGGGCGGAGGTCTGGGACGACATGGCGGAGACGCGGCGCGCCTACGCCGCCGTCGCCCACGCCATCCGGCAGTTCGAGCCGGTCGCGATGCTGGTCCGGCCGGAGGATCGCGCCGGCGCGGCCGACCTGCTGGGCGCGGACGTCGATCTGGTCGAGCACGGGATCGACGACAGCTGGGCGCGGGACGCCGGGCCCTGCTTCCTGACCGACGGCGACGGCCGGCGCGCCGGCGTCTCCTTCCGCTTCAACGCCTGGGGCGGCAAGTACCATCCCTATGACGGCGACGACGCCGCCGCGGAGGCGATCCTGGGCGAGGCCGGCGTCCCCGTCTTCCGCTCCGACCTGGTCGCCGAGGGCGGCGGGATCGCGGTCGACGGCGACGGGACCATCCTGACGACGGAAAGCTGCTTTCCCAACGCCAACCGCAATCCGCACTGGAGCCGGGCGGCGATCGAAGACGAGCTCATGCAGATGCTCGGCGGCGACAAGGTCATCTGGCTGCCGGGCAACGAATTCGAGACGGAAACGGACGGCCATGTCGACGGCGTCGCCGCCTTCCTCGCCCCCGGCTTGGTTCTGATCGAGGGGGCGGGGCCCGCCGATCACCCCTTCCACGCGGTCAACCGCGCCAACATCGCCGCACTCGAAGGCCGGAGCGACGCGGCCGGCCGCCCGATCCGCCTGGTCGAGATCCCCGACGCGGTCGAGGCGGAGGACCCGCACGACCGCTTCTGCCGATCCTATGTGAATTCCTATCTGTGCAACGGCGGGGTGATCATGCCGCAGTACGGCGTGCGCGCCGACGGGCTGGTGCAGGAGGTGTTCGAGGAGCACCTGCCCGGCCGCCGGATCGTCCAGGTCCCGATCGGCGCAATCGCGATCGGCGGCGGCGGAATCCATTGCATCACCCAGCAGGAGCCGGCGGCGTAGCCGCGACGCCACGACTTCCGCCCGTTACGCGCGGGACGCCTCCAGGGCCCGGGCCAGGACCCGGTAGATACGGGGGTCCGACATCTGGCGGATAGTGAAGCGCATGAAGCCGGATTTGCTGCGCGTGGGGCTGAAGACGTCTCCGGGCGCCAGGAGGACCCCGTCCCGCAAGGCCGCCCGCGCGACCGCGCCCGCGTCGCGCCCTTCGGGCAGGCGGCGCCAGAGATAGAAGCCGCCGCGCGGCGTCACCCAAGGCCGAACGCCCAACGCCTCAAGACGCTCGCCGACCTCGCGGCGCGCGCACACGAGCCGACGGCGCAGGCTGTCCCTATGCTTGCGGTAGCCGCCGTCGCTGAGCGTCGCGAAGAGCGCCTCCGCCGCGACCGGACTGGGGCCGCCGAAGCTGGTCGCCACCTGCAGATCGACGAGGGCCTCGATCCACTCCGCACGCGCGGCGATGTAGCCGCAGCGGATCGAGGCCGACAGGGTCTTCGAAAAACTCCCTATGCGCACGACGCCCTCCAGGCCGTCGAAGGCGGCGTAGCGCGGCGACGGCTCGGGCTCGAACGCCGCGAGAATGTCTTCCTCCACGATCACCAAATCCTGCACCGCCGCGATCTTCAGCGCGCGGCGCGCCGTCTGCGCCGAGAGCGTCACGCCGGCTGACCGCCGCCGCCGGCAAGCCCGGGCGCGTTCCGATACATGAGGATGCGCCGCGAGTCCTTGAACCCGAGCTTCTCGTAGAACCGGGTCAGCGCTTGGGCCTCCTCGGCCTCCGGCGTGATCACCAGCAGGATCTCGGACGCCCCCCGGCTCTCGGCCCAGTCGAGTACGGCCGACGCGAGACGCTTCGCCAGGCCCCGGCCCCGCATCCCCGGCGCCACGTAGAGGTCGTCGACTTCCGCCGCGCACCCGAACTCGACCCCGACGGTAAGCGCGCCCGACGAAACGCCCACCAAGGCGTCGCCCGCTTCGGCGACGAACACGCAGGCGCGCGCGTCGCCGACCATGCGAGCCAGGTTCCGTCGGATCGTGGCGGCGCAAGCCGGGATGCCGTCCTCTTCGAAGAAGGCGACGTAGAGCGGCGTCAGGCGCTCGACATCCGTCGCCTCGGCGCGGCGAATGATCACGGGACGGTTCGCTTCGGCGGTCATCGCGCATCCATAGACCGGGCGCCTACCGGCGCCAATCGGTTTCGCGCCGCATGGGGCGGACGCGGATGCGTCATCCGATCCTGGCCTCGATCCCCCGAATCAGCACGTCCAGGCCGAACTCGAAATCGGCGTCCGTGTCCGACCGGCCGATCTCGTCGAGCAGGCTGTTCATCACCGGATAGTCGCCGTCCGACAGGCTTTGCACGAAGGCCTCCCGGTCGCTCGGATCGAACGGCTCCAGCCAACCGGAGATCTCGTCGACGGCGAAGGCCTCGGTGTAGGTCAGCAGCAGCCGGACGGCCCGCACCACGTCCGGGCCGGACAGGCCGGCGCGCCTCAACGTCGCGTGGAAGGCCTCGTGCAGCCTGTGCTCGGCCGGGATCCACTCCTCGTACAATTCGTACACGCGAAAGGCGCCGGGGTGTCGACGGGCCAGACGGCGCAGGCTGTTGCACAACCCGCGCAGCTCCTGCCGCCAATCCGCACCTGGCTCCGGCAGGTCGCATTGGGCCATGAGGGTCGAGAGCACGTCCTGCATCAAGGCCTTGCGACTGGCGTGATAGTGATAGAGCGCCATCGGGTCGACGCCGAGCTCGGCGGCGAGCTTGCGCATGCTGAAGCCCTTTTCGCCGTCCCTGTCCAATAACGCCAAGGCCGCCTCCACGATGCGTTCCCGCGATAGCCGCCCCCGTCCCGCCATGCTTGAAGAACTCCTCAATTGACTTCCTCTACGGCGTAGAGATAGACTTCCCTCTACACTGTAGAATTCCAGCAAGGGAGCGCCCCGATGCCGTCCCGCACGCCCACCCGACAGAAAGCCGGCCTGAACCGCCGCCGGTTCGTCTCGCTCTGCGGCGGCGCGCTGGCGCTTCCGGCCGCAGCATGCACGCAGTCGCGCCTGCCCTCCAACCCCGATGTGGTCGTCATCGGCGCCGGGGCGGCGGGCATAGCCGCCGCCCACGTCTTGCGCGACGCGGGCGTGGACTATGTCCACCTCGAGGCGGCCGGCCATGTGGGCGGCCGCGTCCACACCGAGACCGCGAGTTTCGGCGTCCCGCACGACCGCGGCGCCCATTGGGTGCAGAACGGCCGCCGCAATCCCTATTTCCGCCGCGCCGAGGCCGGCCCCTACCGCTTCTACCAAGCGCCCGAGACCTACCGCATCTTCGCGCAGGACCGCGACGCCACGGAGCAGGAGGCCGAGGCGCTCTGGACCGTCTGGGAGGAGGTCGCCGAGGCGATCGGCCAAGCAGGGCGGCGGGGCCGCGATGTGGCGCCGGCCGCCGTCGCGCCTGCGGACCACCCCTGGGCCAGGACCGCTTGGTTCGGCATCGGGCCGTGGGAGATGGGCAAGGACATGGAGGATTTCTCCTGCGTCGATTGGTGGAACTCCGCGGACAGCGTCGACTGGTACGCGGCGGAGGGCTATGGCGCGCTGGTCGCGGACCATGCGCGCGGTCTGCCCATTGAGCTGAACACGCCCGCGACGCGCATCCGCTGGGGCGGATCGGGCGTCGCGGTCGAGACGCCCCGTGGGACGATCCGCGCCCGCGCGGCGATCGTGACGGTCTCGACCGGGGTGCTGGCGGGCGGCGGCCTCGCTTTCGACCCGGCCCTGCCGGCGGAGAAGGAGGAGTCGTTCCACGCCATTGCAATGGGCGACTACAATCACATCACCCTCAAGTTCGCCGAGGATGTTTTCGGCCTCGGCGCGGACGGCTACGTGCTCCATCAGGTGGACGCGAGCGACGAGGCCTTCGGGGCGCTGACCAACGCAAGCGGCACGGGCCTCGCCTATTGCGATGTCGGCGGGTCCTTCGCACGCGATCTCGAAGCGGCCGGAGAGGCCGCCGCCGTCGACTTCGTCCTGAGCACGCTGCGCCGCCTGATCGGAGGCGACGTCGACCGCCACTTCCAGGGCGCCGCCGTCACCGCCTGGACCAGCGACCCGCTGGTCCGCGGCTGCTACGCCTCGGCCAGGCCCGGCGGCTATCCGATGCGAGACGTGCTGCGCGCCCCCGTCGCGGAGCGGCTCTTCTTCGCCGGCGAAGCCTGTCACGAGGATATGTGGGCGACCGTCGGCGGGGCGGATCTCTCCGGCGCCGAGACGGCGGCCAAGGTCGTCCGCGCCCTGTCCGCCTGACCGTCCCCGGCCCGGTCGGCCTGGTCCCGACGGGTCCGGCCCGGCGGGTCCGGCCCGGCGGGTCCTTAAGCGGATGCAGCGTCAGTCGGCCCGATGCAGCAGATCCGCCAGGAGCGGGTTCGGGAAGCGGCGCTCCACCGTTACGCCGTAGAAGGTTTCGGTGAGGTTGGGAAGCTGCGCGTGCTCGATCAGGGCGCCGCTGACGATCTCGTCGCGCACGACGATGGGCGGCAACACGGCGAGCCCGACGCCCTCGCGCGCGAGAAGACGCATCATCGCCATATCGTCGACTTCCGCCGCAATCTGGGGGCGCACGCCCAGCCGATCCGTCAGCGCGTCGAACGCCATGCGCAGCCCGCTGGCGGCCGTCGGCAGAATCAGCGGCGCCGCCGCCAACCGGTCGGACAGCGACAGATCGGGCGGACTGAGCCGGGGCGCGCCGATCAGGCTGACCGCCTGTTCGTCGAGCCGCTGGACCACGAATGAAGTCAACGCGTCCGCAGGCGGCGGCTGGTTGGTCAGCACGAGGTCGAGATGCAGCGCCGCAAGCGCGCTGAACAGTTCGCCTGCGCCGCCCGAGCGCAGAATCACCTCCACGTCCTCCCGACCCAGAATTGGGCGCAGGAAGGCGAGCTGGAAGTTCCGCGAGAGCGTCGAGAGCGCGCCGACGCGCAGCGCCTGACGCTGGCCGCCGCTCTGTTGCAGCGTCGCGACCAGTTCCCGCCCCGTCGCGAAGATCGCGTCCGCGTGGTCGAGCGCGATGCGCCCGGCCTCGGTGAGGTGCAGCGCCCGCCCCCGCCGCGCGAACAGCGGCTGGCCCAGCCGCTCTTCGAGTCGCTTGATCTGCGTCGACACCGCCGATTGCGACACGTTCAACAACTGCGCGGCGCGGGTCAGGTTCCCCTCATGCGCCACGGTGTGAAAATAGCGCAGATGATTGTAGTTCAGATCGGCCATACCGTTCACTTGAACAGAACGAATTATCAAAAACAATGTATTTTTATTGATTTCTCGATCGCTCTATCACTCGGGCCGGTTTGAACGACACCGGAGACGCCCTCGTCATGCTGTACGGTCTGATCCCCCTGCTTGCGCCCTTGATCCTGCTGCTCGCGGCGGGCGCCGCCTTCCAACGCCCCGGCCGACGCCCGGCCGCGGCGGCCAGGCTCACCGAAGCGGCGGCGCTGACCGCGCTTGCGGCCGCGATCCTCTCCGCCGTCGCGCTTGCGTGGTTCGGCCCCGCGACGAGCCCGCTCCTAGGCCTCGCCGGCGTCGGGATCTCGGCGCGGCTCGACGTGGTGAGCGCGATCATGCTGATCCTGGTCGCCTTCGTGGGTTGGGTCGTGCTGCGCTATTCGGCCTCCTACCTCGACGGGGAGGCGCGGCACGGCGCCTTTCTCGGCTGGATGTCGGCGACCTTGGCCGCGGTGCTGTTGCTGGTGCAGGCGGGCAATCTGGCGCTGTTCGCACTGGCCTGGGTCGCCACGAGCGTTTGTCTGCACCGGCTCCTGCTGTTCTATCCCGAGCGCATCGAAGCGATCCGCGCCGCGCGCAAGAAGTACGTCGTCGCGCGCCTCGGCGACGCGGCGCTGATCGCCGCCGCCGGTCTTCTGGTCATCGGCTATGGCGCATGGGACATCGCGACGATCCTTGCGGCCGCGCGCGAAGGCGACGCGCCCGCGGCCGCGCTCTGGGCGACCGGGTTGCTCGCGCTCGCGGCGATCCTGAAATCCGCGCAGTTCCCGACGCACGGGTGGCTGACCGAGGTGATGGAAACGCCGACCCCGGTGTCGGCGCTGCTGCACGCCGGCGTCATCAACGCGGGCGGTTTCCTCTTGATCCGCTTCGCCGACGTCATGCTGTTGGCGCCCGGGGTGCTGGCCGTGCTTGTCATGATCGGCGGCTTCACCGCCCTGCTCGGCGGCCTCGCGATGCTTGCGCAGCCCGCGGTCAAGACTTCGCTCGCCTGGTCGACCATCGCCCAGATGGGCTTCATGATCATGCAATGCGGGCTGGCGCTGTTCCCGCTGGCGCTGCTGCACATCGTCGCGCATTCGCTCTACAAGGCCCACGCCTTCCTCGCCTCCGGCACCGCGGTGGACATGGTGGCGGCGATCCGGCGGCCGGGGCCGATCGCCATCCCCGACGGCGGGGCCGTCGCCCGCGCCTTCGCGTTGGCGCTCGTCATCTATGCGGTGATCGGTTTCGCCTTCGGGTTCGACGCCAAGTCGCCGCAGGCGATCGCGCTCGGCGCCATCCTGATCTTCGGGGTCGCCTATCTGCTCGCCCAGGGCCTGGCCGACGCCGCGCCGGGCGTCCTGACCCAGCGCACGGCGCTCTACTCGGTCGCGGCCTCGGTCAGCTATTTCGCGCTGCAGACCGGGGCCGAGTGGCTGACGGCCGGGGCCCTGCCCGCGACCCCGGCGCCGGGTCCGTTGGAATGGGCCCTGCTGGCGCTCGCCCTGTTCAGTTTCGGGCTGGTGGCGATCGCCCAGGCGATGTTCCCGCTTTGGGCCTATCACCCGGCGGCCGCGGGGCTGAGGGTCCATCTGGCCAACGGGCTCTACGCCAACGCCGTGTTCGACCGGCTGGTCGGTAATTGGTCCGCCCGGACCCCGTCCTGACATCCGAGAGGAGATGATCCCATGACCGTCGACGCCAAGTCCGCGCCCCTCGCCCTCTCGGCGCTGGAGGCCGCCGCCGACGCCGCCGCCCGGCAGATCCCGCCGCTCTGGCCGCTCGCCTCCTATGTGGCGGTGAACCCCTATCTCGGCCAGACGTCGGAGAGCCTGGCCGCGGTCGGCGCCCGGCTCGCGCGCGTCGGCGGCGCGCCGGTGACGATGCCGCGCGCCTGGTATCTCGACCGGATCGCGTCCGGGGAGATTTCGCAGGACGACCTCCGCGCCGCCCTCGACGCCGCGCCGGAGGCGGGCAAGCCCGCCGACGTGGCGGCCCTGAAGACCGCGGCGGCGCAGAGGCGGCCCCGCCCGAGCGCCGTGCCGACCGTCGCCGATCTGGCGGCGAAGGCCGACGGGACCGATTGGCCGGCCCTGATTGGCGAGCGCTTCGGGGCCTGGGCCGGCGGCTATTTCGACCGGGGTCAGGCGCTGTGGGCCGCGCCGCGCGGCAAGCGCGCCTGGGCGGCCTACTGCGCCCATGCGACCCACGATCTGGCGCCGGAGATCATGGGGCTGAAGGGCTTCGGGGCCTTCGCGGCGGAGGCGCCGGACAATCCCGCCGAGGCGATCGCGCGCGCCGTCCAGCGGCTGGGCCTCGGCGAAGCGGCGCTGGAAACCTACTTCCATCAGCTCCTGCTCTCGCTTGGCGGCTGGGCGCAGTACGCCCGCTACGAGCTGTGGCGGGCGGAACTGGCCGGCGGCGCGGACTCCACCGTCACGGACTTCCTGGCCATCCGGCTGCTTTGGGAGGAGGCGCTGTTCATCCAGCATGAGGCCGCCGTGGCGAGCGATTGGACCGCGGCCCGGACCGCGCACGAAGCGCCGGTCGCCGCCGCCGAGCCCGAGATCGTCGACGCCATTCTTCAGGAAGCGGCCGAACGCGCCGCCCAACGCGGGCTGGCCGACACGCTGGCCCTGCCGGCGGCCTCTGCGGGCGACTCGCGGCCTGTGCTGCAGGCGGCCTTCTGCATCGACGTGCGCTCGGAGGTCTTCCGCCGCGCGCTCGAAGACGTCGATCCGGCGATCCGGACGCTCGGCTTCGCCGGCTTCTTCGGGGTCTTCGCCAAGCACCGGCGCTTCGCCTCCGACGTCGAGGAGCTTCGGCTGCCGGTGCTGCTCAATCCGACCGTGACCTCCTGCTCCGGCGCAGCGGACTCCCAGGGCGACGATCTCGCCGCGCGCTACACCGCCCGGGCGAAGCGGGCCTGGGGCCGCTTCAAGCTGGCCGCCGTCTCCTCCTTCGCCTTCGTGGAAGCGATGGGGCCGGTCTATGTCGGCAAGCTGGTGCGCGACGCGCTCGGCCTCAACCCGACGCCGATCCCGAACGATCCGAAGCCGCGCTTCGCCCCGGAGCTGGACCTGGAGACCCGGATCGGCGCGGCGGAGACCGTGCTGCGGGCGATGTCGCTCACCGCCGGCTTCGCGCGGATCGTCCTCCTGGCCGGGCACGGCGCGAACGTCGTCAACAACCCGCACGCCAGCGGCCTGCATTGCGGCGCCTGCGGCGGCTTCTCCGGCGAGGTCAACGCGCGCCTGCTCGCCTCCCTGCTGAACGACCGGGCGGTGCGCCGCGGCCTCGTCGAGCGCGGGATCGCCGTGCCCGACGACACGCTGTTCGTCGGCGCGCTGCACGACACCACGACCGACGCGGTGACCCTCTATGACGCCGACGCGCCCAGCCAAAGCCACGCCGGCGACCTCAAGACGGTGCGCGGCTGGCTGAAGGCCGCCGGCGCGGTGACGCGCGGCGAGCGCGCCTTGCGGCTGCCGCGCGCCGAGAGCGAGAGCGACATCCCCGCCCGCGCCCGCGACTGGGCAGAGGTGCGGCCGGAATGGGCGTTGGCCGGCTGCAAGGCCTTCATCGCGGCGCCGCGCGCGCGCACGTCCGGACGGAGCCTCGAGGGCCGGGCCTTCCTGCACGATTACGACTGGCGGCAGGACTCCGAGAAAGGCTTCGGCGTCTTGGAGCTCATCATGACCGCGCCGGTCGTGGTGGCGAGCTGGATCAGCCTGCAATATTACGGCTCGACCGTGGCGCCGCGGCATTTCGGTTCGGGCAACAAGCTGCTGCACAATGTCGTCGGCGGGGTCGGCGTGCTGGAGGGCAATGGCGGCCAGTTGCGCGCCGGACTGCCTTGGCAGTCGGTGCATGACGGAGAAGATTACGTCCACGAACCGTTGCGCCTGTCAGTCTGCATCGAGGCGCCGCGCGAGGCGATGACCGACATCCTGAGCCGTCACGAGGGCGTGCGGGCGCTGTTCGACAATCGCTGGCTTCACCTGTTCGCCATGGACGAGGCCGGACGGCTCGCGCACCGCTATGTCGGGGACCTGGCGTGGGAGCCGGTCGCCCAGCCGCCCAAGGCGCGCAAGCTCGAAGCGGTGGCGTGACGGGCCGCGGCCCGGGCCGCAGGGCGGGCCGGAAACAGGAGGGGCGGCGGGCGGCGGGTGCGCCGGCCGCCGCCCATCCGCGGCGGCCCAGCGCGCGGATTCAGACGGGCGTCTTGCGCTCGAGATAGACCGTGCGCGCCAGCATCCCGAAAAGCCCGATCGCGCCGGTGAAGATGACGGCGAGCACCCAGACCTCCGACTTCATGCCGACCGCCCGCGCGCGGTTCTGCAGCAGGAAGAAGGCCGCCGCCACGCACAAGAGGCGGTCGAACCACATCTGCAAGCCCCACCGGGACTCCTGCAGGATCGGCGCAAACCCGAAAAGCCCCTCCTCGACGATGGCGAGCCCGGTCAGCAGCGCGAAAGGAACCGCGACCGCGGCCGGTATCAGCCAGCCCGGCGCGGACATCCGGTTCTTCGTCTGGGTGACGAGCAGCATGGCGACGGCGGCGACGGCGAACCCGGCGAGCGCGATCAACTCCGAAGGCGACATCCTCAATCCTCCATCCTAGGCGTTTTGTCGGCGGCTACGCGGCGAGCGGACCGATGCAGCGCGCCCTTTCACACCCCCCGCGCGCGGGCCGGTCAGACCGCCCAATCGGCCGCGCGCGCTGGGCGATCACCCAAAAAATGTAAAGATTCGACGGGTCCCGCGCGACGGGAAAAGGCGCTATACCGTCGCCATGGAGCGGCGACAGCGCCGGCGCCCGCCACGGCGTCGAGCGACGGGCGCCATGAAGCGCGGAGATCGATATGACGGCCGGGGTGTTTGCGATGGTGCTTTGCGCCGCCGTGCTGCATGCGGCGTGGAATGCGATGATCAAAGTCAGCGGCGACCGGGTGGTGGTGCTCGCCGTCATGATGGCCGCTCAGGCGGTCTTCGCCTTGGCGGCGCTGGCGTTCGTCCCGGTTCCGCCATGGTCCGTCTGGCCTTTCATCCTTTTCTCGACGGTCTTTCACACGGGCTATTTCCTGCTGCTGACCGCCGCCTATCGGGTCGGCGACCTGTCCCATGTCTATCCGGTGTCGCGCGGGGTGGCGCCGCTCGTGGTCGCAGCGGGCGCAGCCCTTGCAGCGGGTGAGACGCTCGGCCCCCAGGCGACGATCGCGCTGATGCTCATCGTCGCGGGGATCGCAAGCGTGGCGGTCGCGCGCGGCAAGCCGGTTCTGGAGGACCGCCTGGCCCTGATCTATGCGTTGGGGACCGGGCTTTGCATCGCCGGCTATACGCTGGTCGACGGGCTCGGCGCGCGGGAAGCCGGCGGCGCCGCCAGTTACATACTCTGGCTCAACCTGTTCAACGGGCTCCCGATCATCGCACTCGCGCTGGCGCTTCGGAGGGGCGCACAGCGGCGGCTGGACGGCTCGGCCTGGCGGATGGGCGCGCTATCCGGGGTGGTTTCGCTGGCCGCCTACTGGATCGTTCTGTGGGCGATGACGCAGGCGCCTCTGGCGTTGGTTTCCGCCGTCCGGGAATCCAGCATCGTTTTCGCCCTGCTGTTCGGGGTCTTCTTCCTGAAGGAGCGCCTCGACCTTAGAAAGACGGTCTCGATCTTTCTCACCGTCGCCGGAACGGCGCTGCTCAAGATCAGCCGCTAGATCCGGCGCGGGAGCCCTCAGCGTGACGGCGCGACGGCCGGTCAGGCCGCCCCATCGGAGGCGCGGACGCAGCGACTGGCCGTGAGATCAAAAGCATGGCGGAGGGAAAGGACTCATCCTCTAACTCTCTGATAAGCCGTGGCGAATCGCCCAAAACTCCCGCCCACTCCCAAGCATTTCCTCGCATGCGCAGCTTTACGCAGTTCGCAAACGCGAGTAGCCAGCCGCGCTCATGCGGACATTTCACGTAGCCCTGCTCACCATTGCGCAACAATCTGACTGGTTTGTGCAAAGAATAGCGCTCACGAGTGAATCCAGGAGAATCGTGGCGAATTGCTTCGTAAATCTTGGAGGGGATGGGCCTCGCGTCGAACCTTCTCCACAGTGGAAATTTCACAATTCATTGTTTTATATATATAAATTAACTTCAGGTAACGTCACCCCAAGGGGTGACCCGCCATTGGCGGACCTTCGACGCAGGCCTTGAGGACAATCGTTGTGCGGACGCGCGTCACCGAGGGCACCGGGTTGATCTCCTGCTCGATGATGCCGTTCAGTTCGTCGGTGCCTGAGGCGCGGATCTTGAGCAGATAGCAGTCGTCTCCGGCGATCTTGTGCAACTCTTCAAGGCCCGTCACCCCTGCTAGGGCGCCTGCCGTGTCAAAGCCCTTACTGGGCTTGGCATCGGTGACGAAGACGAAGGCAAGAAGCGGCTTGCCAAGGGCCAGTGCCGAAACCCGCAGGTCGTAGCCTTCGATGATGCCCTCGGCTTCCAGCCGCCGCACCCGCTCGGACACAACCGAAGGCGCGAGGTCGAGTTGCCGTGCCACTTCAGCCCGCGATCTGCCTGCGGCGCGGAGCAGGATCGACAGGATTTTTCTGTCTGTTCCGTCAATCATTCGGCAAAATCCATATATAGACATCCATTAGGCGCTCCATGATCAATTTAGGCGATCAATCATCGGATTCGCAAGTGCACGACATAACCTTCACAACCATGTCCTTGCAGGTGGCCGGCCGCAAGGCCGAGATTGCCGTTCAGCGACGCGCTGGGCAGGGGATCCCTATCCTGCACCTGCACGGCTTCGGCTCGACCAAGGAAGATTACGCCGACCTGGCGCTTAGGGCGGCATTCGACGGGCGCGACCTGATCGCCTATGATGCGCCCGGCTTTGGGGCCTCAGGGGTGGACGATCCCTCTGCCCTGTCGATTCCGTTTCTGGTGGAGGTCGCCGAGGCGGTTTGCCGCGCCCTGGGTCTGGACCCGGTTCATCTGACCGGCCATTCCATGGGCGGGCTCACGGGGCTCCTGTTTGCGCTTCGCCACCCTGACCGCGTGGCAAGCTTTCTGAACATCGAGGGCAATCTGGCGCCCGAGGATTGCTTCCTGTCTCGCCAGATCGTGACCCATGGCGGTGGCAACGATGCCGAATTCCTGGCCGCCTTCGCCCAGCGCGTCAGATCCCGTCGCGAAAGCGGATCGGCGCTCTATGCCGCATCCCTGCCGGTCAAAGTGCGCGCATCGTCGCCGCGCCCAATCTTTGAATCGATGGTGGCCCTGTCGGACAGCCAGCCGCTGGCCGACCAGTTCATTGGTCTCGCCACGCCCCGGGCCTTTGTCCACGGCGCGGAAAACCGTCACCTGAGTTATCTTCCGCGGCTGAAGGCTACGGGCGTCGAGGTGATCGAGATCCCCTCCTCCGGCCATTTTCCGATGTACAGCAACCCCGTGGCGCTTTGGAACGCGCTGCATGACTTTATCGAACGTGCGGAGGCACAGGCATGACACCCGGCGATTTCGCGGCCTTCCCAACTGGCAATCTGTGCAACGCCAATCCGCGCGTCCGGGCCTTGCCATCTGCCCTGCGCCCGCTTCTTCCGGGCCGCAGGATCGTCGGCACAGCCCGGACCGCCAGCATCAGCCCGGGCCAGAACGGGGCGATCCATCGTGCCGTGCACCGCGCGACACCGGGCGAGGTTCTGGTGGTCGCGGGCGGTGCGTCCCTGCGTTTTGGCCCCTTCGGCGACCTTCTCGCCGATGCCTGCAAGGTCCGGGGTATGATCGGGGCGGTTCTCGACTGCACCTACCGGGACAGCGCTGACATCGCTGCCCTCGGTTTCCAAGTGTTCGGGCGCGGCACACATCCGGAAGCAACCGGCAAGTCCGAACGCGGTGACGTGGACCTACCGGTGACAATCGGCGGAATCGAGATCGCGCCCGGAGATATCGTGGTAGGTGACGACGACGGGGTTGTTGTCTTTCCGGCCCGGGCGGCCGAGGAGATCCTCGCATCCGCCATCCAGGTTGCCGACCGCGAAACCCACATCCGCGCCCGAATCCTTGCCGGAGAGTCCACTCTGGACATCTTCGGCCTCACCCCATGACCATGCCCCGAAGGAGATCACCCGAGTGACCCGTCCAGACAGCTTCTTCAACTTCGCCGACCTGAGCCAGGGCATCGCGCGCACGCTGGCGCCCGGCATCACGACCGCCGTTTTCCCCGGTGAACAGGCCATGTTCTCGGTGGTGGATTTCGCGCCGGGCAGCGCCGGGTCGATCCACAGCCACCCTGAGGAGCAATGGGGCGTGCTCTTGGAGGGCAGCGGCACCCGCATTCAGGACGGCGTGCACGTGCCCGTCGGCGCCGGAGACTTCTGGCGTACACCGGGCGGGGTTGAGCATGGCTTCATCGCGGGTCCTGACGGCGCTAGGGTTCTTGACGTCTTCGCCCCGCCGCGCGACGCGTACCGTACGGCCGGTGCCGGATTCGCAACAAGCTAGTATCAGAGGTCAAAGAGTTCGATCCGGGTCGCGGTGGCGGATGGGGTGGGATTCGAACCCACGAGGGGCGTAAACCCCTGGCGGTTTTCAAGACCGCTGCCTTCAACCACTCGGCCACCCATCCAGACCCTACGGCGCGCGCGCCCAGCCCGTCGCGCCCCGGCGGACGGCGTCTCCTAGCACCATCGCCGCGCGGCGATCAACCGGCGGTCTTGCGCCGGTCTCCCTTTTCGCGCAAATTGGTTCCTAATTGGTTCAGTGACGGCTTCACGAGCGGGGGCGCAATGGCCGAGATCCGAGGCGGCGCGGCGGAGACGCTGAAGCGCGATCTGGAGGCGCGGTTCACGGACGGCCGGATCGCGCCCGGCGCCAAGCTGCCGACCGAACGCGCGCTCAGCGAGGCGCACGGGATCAGCCGCAACACCGTGCGCCGGGTGCTGCGCACGTTGGAGGACGAGGGCTGGATCGAGCGCCATGTCGGCCGCGGCACCTTCCTGCGCCAGACCGCCGGCGGCGAGCCGGTCGAGACCGAGGGCCTGTTCCGGATCGACAGCCGCAGCGTCAATCCCGAGGAGGTGATGGAGGCCCGTCTCCTGATCGAACCCCTGCTCGCCCGGCTTATCGTCAGCCGCGCGACCGAGCGCGAGCTGGAGCAGCTCGAGGAGTTGGTCCGACGCGGCGGCGCCGCGGGCTCCATGACGGAGTTCGAGCAGTGGGACAATCGGCTGCACCGGGCGCTGGCCGCCGCCTCCAAGAACAAGTACCTGATCCAGATCGTCGAGGGCATCCACCAGACCCGACAATCCGCCGCCTGGAGCGCCCTGCGCCGGCGCGGCCTGACCGAGGATCGCCGCCGCCTCTATCAACGCGACCACGAGCGCATCGTCGCCGCGCTGAGCGCGCGCGACGGCGAGGCCGCCGAAAGCGCCATCGTCGAGCATCTGCAGAATGTGCGCCGCAACCTTCTGCTGATCTGAGCCGCGCGGCGCGGTCCGCCGGACGCGCGCCGTGCGATGCGCTTTGACTCGCGTCCGCTTTTCACCCACAATTGGCTCAGTTAATGATGAACCAATATAAAAATTGGTTCGGTAAGCAGGGATGCGGACCCCTCATGCTCCTGACGCGGCCGGAGATCGTGGGCTGGTTCGGCGCCGCCGCCAGCAGCCACTGGATCGCAAGCGCGGTCGCGTTGCGCATGCTGGAGCGCGGCGGCAACGCCTTCGACGGCGCCGTCGCGGCCGGGTTGACGCTGCAGGTTGTCTGTCCGCATCTGAACGGCCCGGCGGGCGACGCCGCGATCCTATTCTACGACGCGCAAACTGGCGAGGCGCGTGCGCTCTGCGGCCAGGGCCCGACGCCCGCGGCGGCGGAGATCGCGCGCATCCGCGCCCTCGGCCTCGACCAGCTTCCCGGAACGGGTCTGCTGCCCGCGACGGTGCCGGGCGCCTTCGACGCCTGGATGCTGCTGCTGGCGGAGAAGGGCCGGCTGCCGCTCGAAGAGGTGCTGTCGCCGGCGATCGACTATGCGGAGCGCGGCGCGCCGGTCGACGAGCGGCTGCACGCGACGCTCGCCGCCGCGGCGCCGGTGTTCGAGCGCTACTGGCCGAGTTCGGCCGCCCTCTTCCTTCAACGCGGGGCGCCGCCGCCGGTCGGCGGCGTGCTGGCCAACCCGACGCTGGCCGGCGTCTGGCGCCGGCTCCTGTCGGAGGCGCAGGCCGCCGGAGCGGACCGTCTGGCGCAGATCGAGGCCGTGCGCGCCGCCTGGTCCGACGGCTTCGTCGCGGAGGCCGTCGACGGCTTCTGCCGCGGGACGGAGGCGATGGACGTCTCCGGCCGGGCGCACGGCGCGCTGCTGCGCGGCGACGATCTGGCCGGTTGGCGCGCGCAGATCGAGGCGCCGGTGGGGATCGACTACGCCGGCCGGCGCCTCCTGAAATGCGGGCCCTGGACGCAGGGACCGGCGCTCCTGCAGACGCTGCTGCTCCTGCCGGCGGAGGAGATGGCGGAGCTCGACCCGCTGGGCGAGGCCTTCGTGCATCGGGTGACGGAGGCGATGAAGCTCGCCTTCGCGGACCGGGAGGTCTTCTACGGCGACAATCCCGCCGCGCCGACGCCGCTCGACCGGCTGCTGGCCCCCGACTATGCGGCCGAGCGGGCGCAGATGATCGGCCCGCAGGCGGAAAACGGCTGGCGGCCCGGCGCGATTCCGGGCTTCGGCGCGGCGATCGACTATGCATCGGCGGCGGCGCGGCGGCGCGAGGGCGGCCTGCTCGCCGCCTATGGCGGGGGCGAGCCGACGGTCGCGGAATTCGCGGCGCCTGAATACGGCCGCCGCGCCGTGGGCGACACCTGCCATCTCGACGTGGTGGATTGCGAGGGCAACATGGTGTCCGCCACGCCGTCCGGCGGCTGGCTGCAATCCTCGCCGGCGATCCCGGCGCTCGGCTTTCCGCTGGGCACGCGCGCGCAGATGATGTGGCTCGACGCGGACGCGCCCTCGGGCTTCGGTCCCGGCCGTCGGCCGCGCTCGACCTTGAGCCCGACCCTGGCGCTCGACGCCGACGGGGCGGCGCGATTGGCCTGCGGCACGCCCGGCGGCGACCAGCAGGACCAGTGGCAGACGGCGATGCTGATCCGCCATCTGGTGCACGGCATGGGGCTGCAGGAGGCGATCGAGGCGCCGGGCTTCCATTCGGAACACTGGCCCAACAGCTTCTATCCGCGCGCCGCCAGCCCCGGCCGTCTGGTGCTGGAGGGGCGCTTCGACGCGGCCGTGATCGAGGGGCTGCAGGCGCGCGGTCATGATGTGGCGGTCGGCGGCGACTGGTCGGAAGGACGGCTGACGGCGGCCGCGCGTACGCCCGAGGGGCGCCTGCACGCGGCGGCCAACCCGCGCGGAGGACTGGGCTATGCCGTCGGACGATAGGCGCGACAGCCCGACCGGATCGCCGCGCGACTGGTCGCCGACGGCGACGCAGGACAGTCCGGCGGACGCGCAGGCCGCGCCGATGGGCCCGGCGCGCGCGGCGGTTCAGCGCCTGCTCGGGCTGCTCGACCAGGCGGTGGGCGGGCTGGCCACGCTCGCGCTGATCGCGCTGATCCTGATCATCTTCGCCAACGTCGTCGGGCGCTACGTGTTCAACAACTCGCTGACCTGGGCGGCGGAGGCGGCGCAGTGGCTGTTCATCGGCATGATCTTCCTCGCCGTGCCGCTGGCCCATCGCGCGCGGATGCATCTGTCGATCGGCTTCCTGGTCGACCGACTGCCGCCGCCCGCCCGCACCGGCGCGGAGTTCCTCGCCGATGTCATCGTCGCCTACGCCACCATCATGATGCTGACCGGCGGCGCCTTCCTGATCGAGGCGCTGGGCGGGGTGAACCACGTCCTCAACATGCCGGTCTGGGTGAAGTTCGCGGCCATTCCGGCGAGCTGTGTGCTGGGGTTGGTCTATCTGGCCCTGCGCGGCGTCGACGAGGGCCGCGCGCCCTGGCGGCCGCCGCTGGCGATCCTGGCCGCCTTCGCGTTCTATTGGGCGCTCAATCCGGGGGATCTCGTCAGCCTGCGCGGCCTCGACCCGACGACTGTGATGGGCGCCGCCTTCGCGCTCGCCATGGCGCTGGGGGCGCCGGTCTCTTTCGCCATCGTCTTCTCCGCCTTCATGGCGAACGAGGCCGGCGGGATGCTGCCCCCGGCGGCCGTGGTGCAGAACATGGTGAACGGGTCGAGCAAGTTCCTGCTGCTCGCCATCCCCTTCTTCATCGCCGCCGGCGCGCTGATGAACGCGGGCGGACTGACCCGACGACTGATGGACTTCGCCTTCACGCTCGTCGGCCATTTCCGCGGCGGCTTCGCACAGGTGAACGTGGTCTCCAGCGGGCTCTACGCCGGCATTTCGGGCTCCAGCTACTCCGAAGCCGCGCTGGGGACTAAGCTCCTGGTGCCGCAGATGGTGCGACACGGCTATGCGCCCGGCTTCTCCTGCGCGGTGACGGCGGCGTCAGCGACCTTGCCGAACGTGATCCCGCCTTCGATCGCGCTTCTGATCCTGGCGGCGGCGGCGAACCTGTCGGTCGGCAGCCTGTGGCTGGCCGGGATCGGGCCGGGGCTGCTGATGGCCGGGGCGCTGATGGTCTGCATCTATCTGATCGCCCGGCGCCGCGGCTACGGCACAGCGACCCAGCGCGCCAGCTACGGGGAGCGCGGCCGCGCCTTCCTGCGCGCCGTCCCGGTGCTCGGCCTTGCGGTCCTGATCATCGGCGGCATCCGCTTCGGCGTCGTCACGCCGACCGAGGCCGGCGTGCTGGCCGTCGTCTACGCCTGGGTGCTGGGCATGATCGTCTATCGCGCCTATGGCGGCGGGTCGCTGTGGGAGACGCTGCGCACGGCCGCGGTGGAGGCGGCGCTGGTCGGCCTGCTGATCGGCTCGGCCGCGCCCTTCGCCTTCATCCTGGTGACCGAGCAGGCGCCGCAGACGGTGATCGCGGCGCTCGGCGGACTGTCGCAGGACCCGATCGTGGTCATGCTGTTGGTCAATCTGCTGCTGTTCCTGTTCGGCATGATCCTCGACATCGGGGCGGCGATCCTGATCCTGACGCCGCTCCTGATGCCGCTGATGGTCGCGCTCGGCGTCGACCCGATCCATTTCGGCGTGGTGATCGTGGTCAATCTGATGCTGGGCGGGCTGACCCCGCCGGTCGGCATGCTGGCCTTCATCACGGGCACGATCTCGCGCACGCCGGTGCATGAAGTGTTCCGCGCCATGACCCCGATGCTGGGGGCGCTGATCGCGGCGCTCCTGGTCGTCGCTTACGTTCCGGCCGTGTCGCTCGGGCTCGGCTGGATGCTGTCCGGAAAATAACAGCCGCAAAGGCGAGAAACGCAAAAAGAGAGAGCAGAAAGAGGAGGCTTTGTCGTGAAGAAATGGTTTGAGAGGATGACCCGCCGCACCGCGCTCGCCGCGGCGCTGGCGGCCGCCGCCCTGCCGGCGGCGGGAATGGTCGCGGGCCTCGCCGCCGGCGACGCCGCCGCCCAGGGCAAGCCCTTCACCGTGTCGGTGATCTACGGGCCGGACAAGCCGCAGGCGCTGATCTGGAGCCGTTTTGCGGAGATCGTGAACGAAAAGGACCCCGACGCCTTCGATTTCAATATCGTCACCGACGGCGCGCTCGGCGGCGAGAAGGAGACGACCGAGGGCATCCGCCTGGGCTCGATCCACGGCGCGCTGTCGACGGTCGCCAACCTGACCACCTGGGTGCCGGACGGGGCGGTCTTCGACATGCCGTTCATGTTCCGCGACCAAGCCCATATCGACAAGGTGCTGACCGGGCCGATCGGCGACGAATTCAAGGCGCTCTACGCCGACGCCGGCTTCAAGGTGCTGGGCTTCATCACCTACGGCGCCCGGCACGTCATCGCCAAGGAGCCGATCGAGACGCCGGCCGACGTCGAGGGCAAGAAGATGCGGGTGCTGCAGAGCCCGCTGCATATCGAGCTCTGGAGCTCGCTCGGCGCCAATCCGACGCCGGTGCCGATCACCGAAGCCTACAACGCGCTTGAGACCGGCGTGGTCGACTACATGGACATGACCATGTCCGGCTATCACGCGCTGAAGCTCAACGAGGTGGTCCCCTATTTCAGCAAGACCGCGCACATCTACGCACTCGGCGTGATGTATGTCGGCATGCCTTTCTGGGAGAGCCTGAACGCCGAGCAGCAGGCGCTGTTCCAGGAGGCCGCCGACGAGGCGATCCCCTATTTCAACGAGTTGGCGGCGGCCGAGCAGGAAGCCTCGCTCGCCAAGACCGTCGAGGCCGGCGTGACCGTCGTCGAGGTCGACGGCGCGGTCTGGCGGGAGGCCATGGCGCCCTTCTGGGAGAGCTATGCGCCGAATGTCGGCGGCATCGAGCGGATCGAGCGCATCGTCGCCGTGGAGTGACGGGCGCTGCGGCGGGCCAAGGGGCGGACCCGGGGACGCGCGCTCCCTTGGCGTCCCCGTCCATCCCCTGGCCCGCCGGTCCCGTCCCGCAAGTCCCCCAGCACCGGAGACCTTATCATGACGCCAACAGGCGGCCGGGACGCCGTTCCCCCCGACTTCACGGAGTTTCCGGAGGAGGATCGCGTGCGCGACGGCCCGATGCGCGACGAGATCCTGACCATGGTGGTCGAGGCGCTGAACCGCCAGGGCCAGCCGGACCTGACGGCCGAGAGCGTCCGGCGCAATCCGGCGCACCGGGAGGCGGCGCTCGACATGCTGCGCGACTGCCGGCCGATGCCCGTCGTGCTCGCCCTGATCGCCGAGATCGAGGCGGAGCGCGACGGCCCCTGAACCCTTCCCCGCCCCTCGGTCCCCGCCCCCGACGCCTGTTCTTGGAGCCCCGACCATGACCGACCCCGCGCCGAACGCGCCCGCCGCCTTCGTCCCGCTTCTGGAGCGTCTGCCCGGCGGCGCGCTCTATCTCGACGGCGCCTTTCAGCCGGGCGCCGGCCGCATCGCCGTCCTCGGCAAGCAGTTCGAGGACCCGCTGATCGAGGTCGGCGCCGGCGACGCAGACGCGGTCGACGCCGCCGTCCGGGGCGCGGCCGCCGCCTTCCCCGCCTGGCGGGACGCGCCGCCGGCGCAGCGCGCGCGCACCTTGCACGCCATCGCCGATGCGCTGGAGGCGGAAAGCGACGCCTGGATCGCGCTCGAATCCCATCAAGCGGGCAAGCCGATCGCGGAGACGCGGATCGACCTGATGGCCTCGGTCGCGACGCTGCGCTGGTATGCGGGCTTCGCGGACCGCATCGACGGCCGCGTCGTCGCCTCGGCCCCCGCCCAGCACCGCTATGTCCGGCGCGAGCCGCTGGGCGTCTGCGCGGCGATCGTCCCCTGGAACTTTCCGCTGCTGCTGATGCTGTGGAAGGTCGCGCCGGCGCTCGCCGCCGGCAATGCGGTCGTCGTCAAGCCGGCGAGCCTGACGCCCGTGACCGCGCTGCTGTTCGCCGATCTCGCCGTCAAGGCGGGCCTGCCGCCGGGCGTCCTCCAAATCGTCCCGGGCGGCGGCGGCGCCGTGGGCGAGGCGCTGATCCGCCATCCGCTGGTCGCCAAGGTCTCCTTCACCGGCTCCACCGCCGTCGGCCGCACGGTCGCGCGCGCCGCCGCGGAGACGCCGAAGCCGGTGACCCTGGAACTCGGCGGCAAGTCGCCGACGGTGATCCTGGACGACGCCGATCTCGACCGCGCCCTTCCCGCCTCCGCCATGGGGTGCTTCGGCCATGCGGGCCAGAAATGCGCGGCGCGCACCCGCCTGATCGTGACCGAGAGCCGCGCGGACGAAGTCGCCGAACGCCTCGCCGTCTTCGCCGACGGCCTGCGGCTCGGCGATGTGCTGGATCCCGAAACCCAGATCGGCCCGGTCATCACCCGGGCCGACCAGCAGCGCATCCTCTCCGCCTGCCGCGACGGCGAAGCGGCGGGGGCGGAGTTGCTTGCCGGCGGCGCGGCGCCCGACGGCCCGACCGGCCCCTATATCCGCCCCACGCTCTTCGACCGGGTGCGGCCCGACCAGGCGCTGGCGCGCGCGGAGCTGTTCGGCCCGGTGCTCGCGATCCTGCGCGTCGCCGACGAAGAAGAGGCGGTCGCCGTCGCCAACGACAGCGACTACGGGCTCGCCGCGACGCTCTGGACCCGGGACGTCGGCAAGGCGCACCGCGTCGCCGCCCGGATCGAAGCCGGGACCGTCAGCGTCAACACGCCGGCCGTCGTCGGGATCGAAACGCCCTTCGGCGGCTTCAAGCAGAGCGGCTACGGCCGCGAACTCGGCGCGGAGGGGCTGGAGCCCTATCTGCGGCCGAAATCCGTTATCCTCGATCTCGGCTGACGCCCGGCAAACGCAACGGGAAGCACATGAGCATGACCGACCTCGCCCCCTTCACCTTCATGCATTCGACCCACCGCATCCTCTATGCGCCGGGCGCGCTCGACCGGCTGGCCGAGGAGGCGGAGGGCGCCGGCGCCGCCAAGGCCTTCGTGCTGATGGACGGCTTCTTCATCGGCGGGCCGCTGGAGGAGCGCGTCGCGACGCTGCTCAAGCCGCTCGCGCCCGTCTTCCACGCCGTCCCGCAGCACGAGCCGGACACCGACACCGTCGGCGCCGCCGCCGAGGCGCTGCGGGAGAGCGGCGCGGACCTGGTGGTCGCGATCGGCGGCGGCTCCGCCCTCGACACCGCCAAGGCCGCGCGCATGCTGGTCAGCAACCCGGGCCCGATCGAGGACATCGTGGGCCCGATGGGCCGGCCGATGCGCCCGCACCCCTCGCTCTTCGCCTGCGTTCCGACGACCGCGGGCACGGGCAGCGAGGTTTCGGAATCCGCGATCGTCGCCAAGGCCGGCACCGACTACAAGATGGTGCTGCGCAATCCGAACATGGGCGCGCGGCTCGCCATCCTGGACCCAGAGCTTTCCGTCTCCGCGCCCGCGATGGTGACCGCGTCGGCCGGCTATGACGCGGTGACCCATGCGGTGGAGGCCTTCACCTCCAACTTCGCCAGCGCCATGACCGACCCGTTCGCGGAAAGCGCCATGCGCCTGCTCGCCCGCCATCTGGAGACGGCGGTGACGGAGCCGGAGAACCTGGAGGCGCGCGGCGCCTGCCTGGTCGGCGCGATGCAGGCCGGGATCGCCTTCAACAGCGCCAATCTGGGCCTGGCGCACGCCATCGCCGGCGCGCTCGGCGCGCTGCACCACACGCCGCACGGGCTCGCCAACGCGCTGGGGCTGCCCTGGACCATGACCTTCAACGAGCCGGCGCTGGGCCCCAAGGGCCCGCTTCTGGCGGAGATCTTCGGCGGCGAAACGGCGGGCCACGGCCTGTCGCGCCTGCGGCATGCGATCGCCCTCGACCTCAGCCTCGACCGGGAGGCGGAGGGCGCCGACGCGCTCGACCGCATCGCGGACGGCGCGGCGAAATCCGGCCAGATCAAGATGAACCCGCGCCCCGCCGACGCCGCCCAGATCCGCGTGATCCTGGAGCATATGCGCACCCCCACCGGCGGCGCGCGCCCGCACCTCAACCTCTGACACCCGACAGGAAGGAGCCCGCCCATGCCGCGCGCCCTCAATCCCGAGACCATCGCCCCGCCGCTCGGCCTCTACTCCCACGCCGTGGTCAGCGATGGCGGCGGCCGCACGCTGCAGGTCTCCGGCCAGGTCGGGATCGCCTCCGACGGGTCGATCCCCGCCGACGCGGGCGAGCAGTCGGAGCTCGTCTGGCGCAACCTGCAAGCGATCCTCGCCGCCGCCGACATGACGATGGCGGACGTGGTGAAGGTGACCGCCTACCTCACCGACCCGGCCGACCTCGCCGCCTACGGCGCGGTGCGCAGCCGCCATCTGGGCGACTGCCGCCCCGCCTCCACCCTCGTCTTCGTCTCCGCGCTGGTGAAGCCGGAGCTGAAGGTCGAGGTCGATCTGGTGGCGGTGACGGAATAGCGCGCCGCGCGCAATCCAACCACGCGCCTTCCCGGCTCTGACGAAAGTCAGAGCCCGCGCCTGAGAGTCCGCGCCTGAGAGTCCGCGCCCGGCGTGACCGCAACCCTGTCCCCGGGTTTCGGCCCGACGTGGGCGTCTGGCGCCATGGGCGGACTTGGTCTAGAGCTATCCGCCATACCGGGCGCCGGGCCAGTCGGCGGCGCCGATTGTCGGATTGATCCCGACGCAGGCCGGTAACCTGGGAGCGCCCTGAGCGATGCGACGGTTTCCCCCCGAACGGATCGTCTGCCTAACCGAGGAGACGGTCGAGACGCTCTATCTCCTGGGCGAGGATCGGCGCATCGTCGGCGTGTCCGGCTATGCGGTCCGCCCGAAGCGCGTGCGGCGCGAGAAGCCTCGGGTCTCGGCCTTCATCTCCGCGGACGTGCCCAAGATCGTCGCGCTGGAGCCCGATCTGGTCCTCACCTTCTCCGACATCCAGGCCGACGTCACGGCGGCGCTGATGCGCGCCGGCCTCACCGTCATGGCCTACAACCAGCGCGACATTGCGGGGATCCTGTCGATGATCCGCCACCTCGGCGCGACCGTCGGCGTCGCCGAGCGCGCGGAGCGGCTCGCCGGCGATCTCGCGCGGCGCTTGGACGACGTCCGCGAGCGCTCGCGTCGGACGCCCGCGCCCGCCGTCTATTTCGAGGAGTGGGACGACCCGATGATCTCAGGCGTCAAATGGGTCTCGGAGCTGATCGAGATCGCGGGCGGGCGCGAGGTCTTCCCGGACCGCGCCGGCTGCGAGCGGGCGCTGGACCGCGTGGTGACCTCGGACGCGGTAATCGCGGCCGCCCCCGACGTCATTCTGGCGTCCTGGTGCGGCAAGAAGGTCCGCACCGAGCGGATCGCCGCGCGCCCGGGCTGGGACGCGATCCCGGCCGTGCGCGCCGGCCGCCTCGTCGAAATCAAGTCGCCCCTGATCCTGCAACCCGGCCCCGCCGCGCTGACCGACGGCCTCGACGCGATCGTAGCCGCGCTGTGGTGAGCGGGGGTGATCGGGCGATGGGACCGCCCCGGCCTCCCGGCAAACCGGCGGCCGAATGGACGCGATTGGTCGTCACGCACCCAGCTCGGACCGAACCGCCGCAGCGCGCGCCACGCCGCCGTCCGGCCGAGAGCGCGCCCACGCCGCTCGGCACGCAACCGCACGCACCCTGCCGGCCTCTCCCCCGCTCTGACGAAAGTCAGAGCCCACGCCTGAGCGTCTGCGGCCAGCAAGAAAAGAGTACTGCGTCCCCGTTTTTCATTAGCGAGAAAAGAGTACTGTGTCCCCGTTTTTCATGACCGAGGCGACGAGCCAGGCGGCGAAGAGCGCGTGCCAGAGCGACACGATGATCGGCTGCAGATGTCCGGCGATCGAGAGGCCGATGCGCTCCGAGGGGAGCACCACGATCTCGACGACCTTGCAGACCTCGCAATCGGTCTCGTCCAGCGCCCAGTAGCCGACTTCGACCGTTTCCGGCCGGTCCTGCATCGTGCTGCGGTCTTGCGCCCAAGCGGATCCGGCTGCGAAGAAGAGGCCCAGTATCAACGCCGCAATGGCGGTTGTGAATAACCGATGCATGGCTGGCCTCCTCTAGTGCCTTTCGTCTCGCCGCCGGCGTCGCGCAGTCGTGTTTAATCTTCCTTGTGACTGTCGAAGGCCGGGGCCAGGACGTCGCCCCTCAGCGCCTCCAGGCCGCCGGATTCTTCGAACCGGTCGGTTGGCACGAGGAACTCCATCACTTGGATTGAGAACTCCCACCGTTTGCCGTCGAAATTTTCCTCGGCTCTCGCCCAGAAATGACCGCCGTCGGTCAGCATCCGCTTGAAGTAGCCGAGTACGAAGGCCTCGTGCTGAGGATTCGTTGTCGTCTCAAGGGTTTCGAACCCTGCTTCGGCGGCGGCCCAGAGCGTTATCTCTCCCCCGAGCAGCGGCGAAACGCCCTCGGACCCCGGGCGTGCGAGTTCCAGCCGCGCCCAGACCTGCGGCGGGGCGTCCGGGATCATCGGGATCTTCGAGTTCCAGCCGAGGCGATAGATCGGCTCGACGGCGTCCGCCGGCTTCGGGATCACGCAGCGCGTCTTCTCGCACTCGGCGGCCCGGACCACGATGCCGGTGTTCTTCCCGCTCGTCTTCCGGCCCGCGACGACGTAGGTCCACCCTTCGAGCGAGCGCAGGGGCCAGTCCTCCCGCCATTCATAGGCCTCCATCCATCCCTCGCCGAGCGCCTGGGCGGGGAAGGTCGGCAAGGCGAGGAGCGCGGCCGCAAGCAGGGCGGCGGTTACCGGTAACAGGCGGTTTGCGGTCATGTCCTGGGCCTCCTAGCGATCCTTGACGCGCGGGTCGGAGCGGCCGTGCAGGCGACGGCCGAGACGCACTTTAAACGACGATGCTCGACGGAACACAACCCCTAGACCCAGGAGTCCGAGCCACAGCGTGACCAACAGCCCGTTCGCGATGTCCGGATCGCTCAACGCTCCGCGGGGCGCAGCGGCGCCGATCCCCACAGTGATGAGAATCGCGGCGGCGCCGGCCGCCGTCGCTCGCCGCAGAAGGCGGGTCACGAGCCGCGCTCGCCACGATGGACCAGCAGCTGCCGGACCCCGTCCGCGACCTCACCTGGGGCCCCACTGTAGCCGGACGCTTGTTTTTGCAGTCGTTGACACTTGAAATAGCAGCAGAACAGAGCGGCTGCACGAGCGTCATAGCCGCCCCGGCTCAAGGCGGAAACACCGGGACACAATACTTAAACACGGGGACACAACACGGGGACACAATACTTTTTTCTCGCCCGCCGCCGGCGCTCAGGCGTGGGCTCTGACTTTCGTCAGAGCGGGGCGGAGCTTTGGAGGGGGCGCGCCGACGGTCTTCCCGCCGGCGCGGGCGGCTCCTGGGTCCCTGTCTGACGGATTTGTGGTTTTCTCGGATCGGCGGACGGCGTCCCGATGGGTCCCTGGGCCTTGCGAGCCCGTGTGTCCGGCACGGGAGCCGCCCGCCTGTCAGATCGTCATCCTGAACAGTTGCATGGGACCGCCTCGAACGGAGCCCGCACTGACAGGGACAGGAGGGATCATGTACGAGAACTGCATCGGCGTCGATGTCGCCCGGGACTGGATCGACATCTTCCACCCCCGCACCGGCCACCGCCGCATTGACTTCGCAGACCACAGGCGCCTCGCCGCCTTCGCCCGGGAAGCCGCCCGCACCGGACGCCTCGTCGTCTTCGAGAGCACCGGCGGCTACGACCGCCCGCTCCGCGACGTCCTGGAACGGGCCGGCGCCGCCCATGCCCGCGTCAATCCCACCCAGGCCCGGCGCTTCGCACAGGCCAGCGGCGCGCTCGGCAAAACCGACCGCGTCGACGCCCGCATTCTCGCCGTCATGGGCGAAGCCCTGAAACTCCGGCCGGCAACGCCGCCGGCGCCGGCGCGGCGCGCCCTCCAGAGGCTGGCGGCGCGGCGCCGGCAGCTCGTCGAGGACCGAAAGCGCGAGAAGACCCGCATCCACCAAGCCGACGGCCCCCGTATGCGCCGCTCCATCGAGCGCCACATCCGCTTCCTCGACCGCGAGATCGCCGCCCTCGAGCGCGAACTGGCCCGCGCCGTCGCCGACGATCCCGAAAGCGCCCGTGCGGAAGCCAGGCTGAGGACCGCCCCCGGCGTCGGCCCCGTCGTCGCCCTGACGCTGCTGGCGGAGATGCCGGAACTCGGCCAACCCGACCGCCGCCAGATCGCCGCCCTGGCCGGCCTCGCCCCCGTCGCCCGCGACAGCGGACGACGAACCCCGAAGCGACGCATCCAGGGCGGAAGGCCCCTCGTGCGATCAATGCTCTACATCGCCGCCCAGCAAGCAAGACGCCATCCCGCCTTCACCGCCTTCGTCGAACGCATGACAGACGCCGGCAAGGCCCCAAAGCAAATCATTATCGCCGTCGCCCGCAAGCTCGTCACCATCCTCAACGCCATGCTCAAAAACGACGCAGACTTCCACTACAGCCCAGCCTGAAGACACAGTTGCCGGATCGGC
>JANSXE010000001.1 GCA_024743195.1 Alphaproteobacteria bacterium
CGCATGACAGACGCCGGCAAGGCCCCAAAGCAAATCATTATCGCCGTCGCCCGCAAGCTCGTCACCATCCTCAACGCCATGCTCAAAAACGACGCAGACTTCCACTACAGCCCAGCCTGAAGACACAGTTGCCGGATCGGCGCGGTCGCGCCGTCCGGAACGACGGTTAAGAAGAGCCGTGCGGGGCGAGGCCCCGCAGCCCACCGTTTCCCCGCCGCACCGACCCGCATAAAATGCCCTCCTCAACGCGCGGGGGACGGATGGTCTCGATCTATGTCGATGCGGACGCCTGTCCGGTGAAGCAGGAGACGGTGCGCGTGGCCGAGCGCCACGGGCTGCGCGTCGTGATGGTGAGCGACGGCGGCCTGCGGCCCGATCCGCATCCGCTGGTGGAGACGGTCGTCGTCGCCCAGGGCGCCGACGCGGCCGACGATTGGATCGCCGACCGGATCGGTCCCGGCGACGTCTGCGTGACCAGCGACATCCCGCTCGCCGCGCGCTGCCTGAAGCACGGCGGTCAGGCGCTGAAGCCCACCGGCGAGCCCTTCACGCAGGACGGGATCGGCCAAGCCCTCGCCGGCCGTGCGATCGCGGAGCATCGCCGCTCCATCGGCGAGCAGACCCGCGGCCCCGCCCCCTTCTCCAAGGCCGACCGCGCGCGCTTTCTGGACCGCCTGGAGACCGCGGTGCGCGCGGCGCGGCGCGCCGGGGGCTGACCCGTCGGCTACATCCAGCCCTTGCGTTTGAACCACCCCCAAACGCCGAGGCCGAGCGCCGCCAGCAGCGCGACGACGGCCCAGAAGGCCCAGGCGCTGTCCACGCCCGGCATGCCGCCGACATTGACGCCCAGGAGCCCGGTGACGAAGCCGAGCGGCAAGAAGACTGCGGCCACGACGGCGAGCGTGTACAGGGTGCGGTTCATCCGCTCGCCCTGCAGCGCCACGGCCTCGTCGAAGGCGACGGAGGCGCGCTCGCGCACGCCGTCGAGGTCGTCGAGGATGCGCGCGAAGCGCTCGCGCGCGTCGCGAAGGCGCCTGCGCATCGGCTCCTTGAGCCAGGGCAGGCTGCATTCCGCCGCGCCCGCCAGGGCCTCGCGCTGCGGGCCGATGAAGCGTCGCAGGTCTGCGGTGCGCCGCCGCACGGTCGACAAGCGTTGGCGATGGGCGGCGAGCGAGATCGGCTCATGCTCCGACAACGACGCCTCCAGCGCGTCGACCTCCTCCTCCAATGCGACGATGACGCCGTGCATCCGCTCGGCCAAGCGGCCCGCCACGCCGTGGAAAACGGCGATCGCGCTCTTAGGTCCGCGCCCCGCCTGCAGAGCGTCGCGAACATCCTGAACGGCGCGAAGCGGCTTGCCGCGCAAGGTCACGATGCGACGCTCGGAGACGACGCATCGCAACGACACCATGTCTTCCGGCGCCGCGCCGGGGTTGAGATTGACGCCGCGCAGGTTGGCGGTCAGCCGCCCCTCCACCGCTTCGGCCCCCGGCCGGGTCTCCTCGGCCAGCAGGCGGTCGCACAAGATTTCGTCGAAACCCGAGCGTTGGCGCAACCAAGACTGAGCGCCCGGCGCGTCACGCCTGAGGTGCACCCAGAGCGTCCCGCCATCCGGCGCGTCCCAGGCGGCGTCCAGCTGGTCCGGCGCGATGACGGACGCGCCCCCCTTGCCGTCCAGGCGCAGCGCGAAGACCAGCCAGGCCGCCTCAACCGCGTCCCCTGTCGACAAGTTCGGCGTCTCGTGATCCATGCGATCCTCCCGCCCCATAGTCTCCGGGCGCATTGACCGGCGCAAGGCCGGCGCGCCGGGGAAGAAGCTCTTGCGCGCCCGCGCCATCTGGCGAAGCTAGCGCCGTCATGATCGAGATCCTGCTCGCGCTCGCCCCCATCTTCCTGCTGATCGCGCTGGGCGCGGCGTTGCGGCGCTGGGCGCTGCTGCCGGAGGACTTCTGGAGCGGGGCGGAGAAGCTGGTCTATTGGGGCCTGTTCCCGTGTCTGCTGTTCCGCAAGGCGGCGACCGCGCCCTTGGACGAGTTGGCGGTCGGCCCGCTGATGGTCGTGCTGCTGGGCGCCATCGCGGCCGCCGGCGCGGCGGTCTTCGCGCTGCGGCCGGCGCTGCGCATGGCGCCGCAGAGCTTCGGCAGCCTGTTCCAGGGTTCGATCCGGATGAACACCTATGTCGGCTTCGCGGTCGCCGCCGCGCTCGCCGGCGAGGTCGGGGCGGCGCTCGCCGCGGTCGCGGCGGCCGTCATGGTGCCGACCGTCAACGCGCTCTCGATCATCGTGCTGCTGACGCTGCATGGCGGGGCTGCGGGCGCGGCGGCCCGCGGGCCGGCCATGTGGCTGCAGGTCCTCCGCGGGCTCGTCACCCATCAGCTGATCCTGGCGATCCTGCTCGGTCTGGCGCTCAATCTGGCGGGTCTGCCGATCCCGCCGGTGTTGGACGGCGCCACGGAAATCCTGGCGGAGGCGGCCCTGCCGCTGGCCCTGCTGACGGTCGGCGCGGGATTGAAGCTCGGCGCGCTCGCCGCCGGGCGCGGGCCGTTGGCCGCCGGGCTCGCCGTCAAGCTCGCGCTGTGCCCTGCGGCGGCCTATGGGCTCGCCGCGCTGCTCGGCGTCGACGGGCCGACCTTGCTGGTTGCGATGATCTTCGCCGCCCTGCCGTCGAGCGCCAGCGGCTATCACATGGCCCGTCAGATGGGCGGCGACGCGCCGCTGTTGGCGGGGCTTATCTCTGCGCAGACGCTGCTTGCCGCAGCGACGCTGCCGCTGGCGATTCTGACGGCGCATTGACGACGCCGCCGGTGTGCTCGGGGGGCGGCTCGCCCCCGGAGCGCTCGGCCCGGGACGCTTCGGGCGGGAACACCAGCGCGATCGTCGTGCCCTCGCCCACCCTGCTGTCGATCGCAAGCCGCGCGCCCATCAGCGTCGCCAAGCGCTTGCAGATGGTGAGGCCGATGCCGGAGCCGGACCGGCCGCCGCGCCGCACCATCGGCGCGCCGACCTGCGTGAAGGGCTCCATGATCCGCGCGATGTCGGCCTCCGCGACGCCGACGCCGCTGTCGGAGACGCTCAGCCGCACGGCGCCGTCGGGCGCGCGCTCGGCGCCGAGTGCGACGCGGCCGCCCTCGGGCGTGAACTTGACGGCGTTCGAGAGGAGATTCAGCAGAATTTGCTTCACCGCCCGCCGGTCCGCCTCGATCCGCATCCCCTCCGGTATCTCGCAGGCGAGCGCGATGCGCCGCTCCTGCGCGGCCGGCCGCACCAACCCGAGAGCCGATTCGGCGACCGCGCGCAGGAAGACCACTTCGCGCTCCACCTCGTACTTCCCAGCCTCGATCTTGGACAGGTCGAGGATGTCGCCGATAACTTCGAGCAGGTGCTTGCCGCTGCGGTAGATGTCGTCCGCATACTCCTCGTAGCGCGGCGCACCGAGGGGTCCGAAGACCTGCTCGCGCATCAGTTCCGCGAAGCCGAGGATCGCGTTGAGCGGCGTGCGGATCTCGTGGCTCATATTGGCCAGGAAGTCCGACTTCGCGCGGTTGGCGAGTTCCGCCTCCTCCTTGGCGAGCTTCAGCGCGCGCTCCACCTCGCTGCGTTCGGTGATGTCGACGTCGACGCCGCCGAGACCGATCACCGCGCCGGCGTCGTCGAGAACCGGAAACTTGGTCACCGCGTAACGGCGGCGGCTGGATCGCTTGGTGTCCGTGGCTTCGAGCGTCACCGCGCGTCGCTGCTGCAACACCACCGCGTCCGTGCGCAGCATCGACTCGGGGACGTCCTCGCCGAAGGCCTCGACCGCCGTCTTTCCGACGATGTCCGCGGGGTCGGCGTCGTAATGCTCGGCAAAGCACCGATTCACCACCTGGTATCGGCCGGCCGCATCCTTCAGATAGATGGCGAAGGGCGCGTTATCGAGAATCGCCTGCAGCGGCCGGGTCTGCAGACTGTGCGCGGCCGCGCGTCGCGTCAGCCGCGCGACCTCGGCCTCCAGGCCCCGCACCCTCCGCCGGTTGCGCACCAGGGCCGCCGTCGCCGCGCCGGCGAGCGCGATCGCCGCCGCCGCGACGGCCCACGCCGCCCACGCCGCGCCCATGTCCGGCGCCGGGGAGGCCGAAGACGCCTCGCCCGCCGCATGCGCCGCGCGCCACCAGACCAACCCGGCCCCGTTCGCCAGCGCCGCAAGGCTCGCCAACGCGACGCGCCGAACGCGCCGCTTCTTTCTCCGTACTCTCTCGCGCGTGAAGATCCGCTTGGTCATCGCCGATCCCGTAGCCCTCGCCCTCCTCGCCCGCCCGCACCGCGCGGCCGAACCCTCCCTAGGCGGAGAGAGACTAACGCGCCGCGGCTTTCCAGTTGGTTAACGGCGCCGCAGGCCCTCCGAGCCGGATTTAATCGGTTGCCGGCGCGACGGTTCGGCGTATAGTGCGGCCCCGATGTCACCGGACCGCGGCATAGATTTCTCGCACCGCCATCTCTTGGGCATCGACGGGCTTTCGCCCGCGGACATCAACCTCATCCTCGATCTCGCGGACAGTTATGTCGAGCAGTCCCGACGCGTCGACAAGAAGTCGACGCTGCTCTCGGGCCTGACCGTCATCAACCTGTTCTTCGAGAACTCGACCCGCACCCGCACCTCCTTCGAAGCGGCGGCGAAGCGGCTCGACGCAGACGTGATCAACATGGCGGTCTCGACCAGTTCGATCAAAAAGGGCGAGACGCTGATCGACACCGCGATGACATTGAACGCGATGCATCCGGATGTGCTCGTGGTGCGGCACGGGGACTCCGGCGCCGTCCAACTGCTCGCCGACAAGGTCGACGGCGCCGTCATCAACGCCGGCGACGGCCGGCACGAACACCCGACCCAGGCGCTGCTCGACGCCCTGACCATCCGTCGCCGGATCGGGCGCCTGGACAATCTGACGGTGGCGATCTGCGGCGACATCGCGCACAGCCGGGTCGCGCGCTCGAACATCCACCTGCTGCAGATCATGGGCGCGCGGGTGCGGGTGATCGCGCCGCCGACGCTGCTGCCCAGCGCCATCGACCGCATGGGGGTCGAGGTCTTCACCGACATGCGCAAGGGCCTCGCCGGCGTCGACATCGTCATGATGCTGCGCCTGCAGCTCGAGCGCATGCAGGGCTCGTTCGTCCCGTCGGTGCGGGAGTATTTCCGGTTCTTCGGTCTCGACCGCGAGATGCTGGCCTGCGCCAAGCCGGACGCGCTCATCATGCATCCCGGGCCGATGAACCGGGGCGTGGAGATCGACAGCGAACTGGCCGACGACATCGACCGCTCGCTGATCCGGGACCAGGTGGAGATGGGCGTCGCCGTGCGCATGGCGGCGCTCGACGTGCTGACCCGCCCGCTGCGCGCCGCCGGCGCCGCCGGCGGACTCGAACCGGGAGGCGCCGCGTGAGGGGGGAAGGCCGCATCGCCTATCTGAACGCGCGGCTGCTCGACCCGGCGAGCGGGCTCGACGCGACGGGCGCGCTCTTGATCGAGGACGGGCGCATCGCGGACTTCGGCGCGCACCTATTCCGCACCGGGGCCCCGTCGGTCAACGAGGTGGTGGACTGCAAGGGCATGGTCCTGGCCCCCGGGCTGATCGACGTGCGCGTGCAACTGCGCGAGCCCGGCGCCGAGCACAAGGAGACGATCGAGACCGGCTGCGCGGCCGCCGCGGCCGGCGGCGTCACCACCATGGTGTGCCTACCGAACACGGACCCGCCGGTGGACGACGTCTCGGTCCTGGAGTTCATCGCCCGGCGCTCGCGCGAACTGAAGCGCAGCAAGGTGTTCGGCTACGCGGCCCTCACCAAGGGGCTCGAGGGCAAGGAGATCACCGAGATCGGCCTGCTGCGCGCCGCCGGCGCCGTCGCCTTCACAGACGGCGAGCGCGCGTTGGCCGACGCCAAGGTGATGAAGCGCGCGCTGGCCTACGGCCAGACCTTCGACGCCTTGATCGTGCAGCACCCGCTGGAAGCGAGCCTGAGCGCCGGCGGGGTGATGAACCAGGGCGAGCTGTCCACCCGCCTCGGCCTCGCCGGCGTCCCGAAGGTGGCGGAGACCATCCAGGTGGAGCGCGATCTGCGGCTCCTGGAATCGACCGGCGGCCGGCTGCATTTCGCCCACGTGACCGCGCCGGCCGCGCTCGAGGCGATCCGCCGCGCCAAGGCGGACGGTCTCGACGTCACCTGCGACACGGCCCCGCATTACTTCGCGCTCAACGAGAACGCCGTCGGCGACTACCGCAGCTTCGCCAAGGTGATGCCGCCCTTGCGCGCGGAGGCCGACCGGCAGGCGCTCGTCGAGGCGATCGCCGACGGCGTCGTCGACATCGTCGCCAGCGACCACTGCCCGCACGATCAGGATTCCAAGCGCCTGCCCTTCGAGCAGGCGGAGTTCGGCGTGATCGGGCTGCAGACCCTGCTGCCGATGACCTTGGAGCTCTATCACAACGGCCATCTCTCGCTGCTCGACGCGGCGGCGCTTCTGACCGCCCGCCCGGCCGCCCGCTTCGGCCTCCCCGGCGGGCGCCTCATGCGCGGCGCGGCGGCCGACCTGGTGCTGTTCGACCCGGACAAGCCCTGGACGGTCAGCGAGGAGGACATGCTCTCCAAATCCAAGAACACCGCCTTCGGCGACCGCCCGGTCCAGGGCAAGGTGCTGCGCACCGTCGTCGACGGCCGCCCGCTCTATCGGGCGGACGGGTTTTGACCCCAGGAATGATGGACGGCCTCACTCCTCCCCTCCTCTTGGCGCTCGCTGGCGGGTACCTGCTGGGGTCGGTTCCGTTCGGGCTGGTGCTGACGCGCCTCGCCGGGCTGGGGGACGTGCGCAAGATCGGCTCCGGCAATATCGGGGCGACCAACGTGCTGCGCACGGGGCGCAAGGGACTGGCGGCGGCGGTTCTGATCCTCGACGCCGGCAAGGGCGCGGCCGCCGCGCTCGCGGCCCTCTGGCTCGCCGGGCCGGAGGACGGCGCGTTGGCCGGGATCGTCGCCGGCGTGGCCGCGGTCTTCGGTCACAACTTCCCGGTCTGGCTGCGCTTCAAGGGCGGCAAGGGCGTGGCGACCACGTTGGGCGTGCTGATGGCGATCGCCTGGCCGGTCGGGCTGGCGGCCTGCGCCACCTGGCTCGTCGTCGCGGCGCTGTTTCGCTATTCGTCGCTGGCGGCGCTCGTCGCGCTCGCCGCCGCGCCAGGCTATGCGGCGCTGTTCGGCCTGTCCCAGGTCGCCTACGGGGCCGGGCTGCTCGCGATCCTCGCCTGGATCCGGCATCATCAGAACATCGCCCGCCTGCTCAAAGGCGAGGAGACCAAGATCGGCGCCAAGAAGCCCGTCCGGTAGGGCGCGGCTCCCGATTGGGGAAGGCCTCCGAAGGGAATTTCCCGGTTGACCCGCCCTGCAAGGCAGGGTGTCCTTTCCTCTATGAACACCACCCCTGATCGCCTCGACGCCGCGGAGCGGCTCGCCCGCCTGCGGCTCTATCGCAGCGAGAATGTGGGACCGGTCGCTTTCCGCCAATTGATCGCGCGTTTCCGCACCGGGGAAGCGGCGCTGGAGGCGCTGCCGGCGCTGGCCCGCCGCGGCGGCCGGCGCCGCGCCCTGAAGGTCTGCCCGAAGGCCGAGGCGGAGCGCGAGCTCGACGCCCTCGACGCCGCAGGCGGTTGGATGGTCCATCGGGGCGAGCGCGCCTTTCCGCGGCTGCTGGCGGCGGTCGAGGACGGGCCGCCGCTGCTGTCCGGCTTCGGCCACGCGCATCTGCTGGAGCGGCCGGCGGCGGCCATCGTCGGCGCGCGCGAATGCTCGCTGAACGGCCGCCGTCTGGCGGAGCGCTTCGGGCGCGAACTGGGCGAGGCCGGCTTCGTCACCGTCTCCGGCATGGCGAAGGGGATCGACGCGGCCGCCCATCGCGGCGCGTTGGAGCATGGAACGGTCGCCGCGCTCGCCGGCGGGGTCGACGTGATCTATCCGCGCGAGAACCGCGACCTCTATCACGAGATCAAGCAGCGCGGCGCGCTGGTCAGCGAAATGCCCTTCGGCCTTGTCGGCCAGGCGCGCCATTTCCCGCGCCGCAACCGGCTGATCTCCGGGCTGTCGCTCGGCGTCCTGATCGTCGAGGCGCGGCAACGCTCCGGCTCGCTGATCACCGCGCGGCTCGCGGGCGAGCACGGGCGCGAGGTGTTCGCCCTTCCCGGCTCGCCGCTCGACCCCCGCGCGCGCGGTCCGAACGATCTGATCCGCAAGGGGGCCATGCTGGTCGAGAGCCCGGAGGAGATGATCGCCGCCCTGCGCGATCTGCCCGGGCCGGCCGCGGTGGAGGCGCCGAGCGACCCCTTCGGCGCCGGGCCGCAGGCGCCGCCCGACGCCGCCGCTCTGGAGGCCGCGCGCGCCGAAATCCGGCAGGCGCTGAGCCCGACGCCGGTCCGCATCGACGACCTGATCCGCGAGCTCGATTTGGCGCCGGCGGCGGTCCTGACCGTCCTCCTCGAGATGGAACTGGCCGGAACCGTGGTGCGCTTGCCGGGCGGCCGCGTGGCCGCCCTTGCGCCGGAGGCGTAGGCGGCCCCGGCGTCGGTCGGCCCTCAGCTCAGAGCCGCATGTGCGCCGAGGCCGAGCGCGAAGCCCGCCACCGCCCCGAGCGGCGGGGCCCACGCGTTTTCCAGGGGAACCTGCGGCGCGATGTCCTGGAAGGTCAGATACAGCACGCCGCCCGCCGCCGTCAGCATGAGCGCGGCCATCGCCTGCGGCGCGTCGCTTAGCGCCAGGTAGCCGACGGAGGCGGCCACGGGTCCGAGCAAGGCGCAGCCCGCGAGCGCCGCCAGCGCCGCCGTCCGACCGAGCTTGAGCCCCGGACCGCGCAATTCGCGATAGGCGTTGAATCCTTCGGGCAGATTCTGAAGGCCGATGATCGCCGCCAGCAGAGCCGCGCTCGGAGCCCCCGACGCCAGCAAGGCGCCCAAGGCCAACGCTTCCGGGATGAAGTCCAACAGCATGGCCGAGAACTGGGCGAGGCGGGCGCCGCTTTCCTGCAAGCGTTTGTCGATCAGCAGGAAGAGCCCGCCGCCGGCGAGCAGCGCGCTCAGCGCCGGAGCGATCGGCAGGGCCTCGGTCCCGTGCGGAACCAACACGAAGGCCACCGCCGCCAGCAAAATGCCGCCGCCGAAAGCGGCGAGCGCGTGGCGGAGCTCCATGCGCAGCCACTCTGGGGCCAAGCGCTCCACCGCGCCCAGCCCGGCGCCCAGGAAAATCGCCGCGCCGGCTGCGAGCGCCAACGCCACCGCTTCGACCAACGCCGAGTCCATGCCCCGCCTCTTGCCCGGGACGCCGGCGCGCCGCAAGCCCCTTGCATCGCCCCGGGGATCAGGATGGATGGGATTTTAGGCGAAATCTCCAGAAATATTGGCGACGGGTTTTACTTCGTGAATTCTTTACAGGCTTGCACTCTGAATTTCCTTCGCCAATTGTGATACAGGTCACAGCGCCTTTGCGACAGCCGGGCTAAGGTCCGTAGCGTGCGGCGGAGGCTGCATCCAGAGGATGATCCAAGAGGTCCGGTTCCAAGCGATGTCTCGGCAGGTCTCATACGGCAAATTGCTGCGTCTCGCGCATCAGCGCGCGATCGACGGCAAGGGCGGCCTCGCCGCCTCGATCGCCAAGATGTGCCTGGATCAGCAGGCGGAGCTCACCGAGTCGGAACTCGACCTCACCTATCAGATCCTGCGCCAACTGATCGACAAGGTGGAGGTCCAGATCCGCCGCAACATCGCGGACATTCTGGCGGAGCGGGTGGACGTGCCGCAGGATCTGCTGGGGTTCCTTTTGAACGACGCGGTTCATGTGGCCTATCCGATCATCGTGCGAAGCCGGCAGGTGACGGAGGCCGATCTCCTCGGCGTCGTGACCCGCGGCAGTCCCGGTCACGCGGTCGCCGTCGCAAGCCGGCCCGAGCTCAGCGAGGCGGTCGCGGCGCGCCTGGTGGACGTCGGCGAAGCGGAGGTCGACCGCACGCTGCTGCGCAACGAGACGGCCCGGATCGGCCGCGCGTCGCTGGAGACGCTGGTCGAGCGCTCGATCGAAGCCGAGGACTATCGCGATCTGATCGTCAAACGCCGGGATCTGCCGGACGATCTGGCCAGGCGCATGTACATCTGGGTCGGAGACGCCCTGCGCCAGCATATCGCGCAGCACTTCGACATCGACGGCGCCGTCCTGGACGAGTCGGTCGACGAGGCCGTCTGGCGGGCGCTCGATGACGCGGACGCCACGCAGGACCGACCCGCCTCCGCCGCGTCCGGCGGATGGAGCGCGGAGGAGGCGCTCGCCTCGGCGCGGCGCGATCTGCAGCGCATGGGCCGCCTGCTGCGCACGCTCGAGCGCGACGGCCGCGGCGTCTTCATCGCCGGAATCGCGGTGGAGGCCGGCTTACCGGAAGAGACGACGGAGCGACTGTTCGCGCCTGCGAACCCGCAGACCACCGCGATCGCCTGCAAAGCGCTGGGCATGACGGCGAACCAGTTCATCGCGGTGTTGGAGGCGTTTCGCGAACCGGACGACTGGTCGGATTTCGTCGCCGGCGGCGGTCTGGATCGGGTCTGCGCCTATTTCGAACGGATCGACCGGGTCGGCGCGGCCAGCGTGCTGCGACGTTGGCGGCGCAGCCCGCCGGACGGCGGGGCCCGCCCGCATTGAGCCTGCCGCGCGCCCGGGACCCCCTGAGACCCGGGACGGGACGTCGCCGCAAGCGGCCGCCGCATCTCTCACAGCATACTCCACCGGTCGCCTTGCGACGCCGCACGGTCGGCGCCGCGGCGCCGCACGCCTTGAATCGAGCGCGCCGTCAGCGGGTCGCAGCGCGACGGAACACCGGCGACCCCGCTCGGCGACGCGGGCGAAAATCGACGCCAGATGCGCTGAACTCGATACCCTCTCCTCTTTAACACACTGGGAAAAATGATAAAAATCGCACCGGTCGCCACCCTTCGAACAGCCCGTTTCGGCTTTCAAGCGCGACGGCGCGGCGCGCGTCAGTTGACGCGGACGCCTTCCGGCGCCAATTGTCCCTACCCGAGCGAGGGGGCGATTTTGAGGGCTGGGTCTAGCGTATGAGCGCAGAAAATCTCGTCGTCGTCGAAAGTCCGGCGAAGGCGAAGACCATCAACAAGTATCTGGGCGCGGATTTCGACGTCGTGGCGTCCTACGGTCATGTGCGCGATCTGCCGCCGAAGGACGGCTCGGTCCAGCCGGACGAGGATTTCGCGATGCGCTGGGATGTCGACGCCCAGTCGAAGAAGCGCATCGACGACGTGGCCCAGCGCCTGAAAGGGGCGAAGCGGCTCTATCTCGCGACCGACCCGGACCGCGAGGGCGAGGCGATCAGCTGGCACATCCAGGAGGAGCTGGCGCGCCGCAAGGCGCTGAACGGCGTCGAGGTCAGCCGCGTGGTCTTCAACGAGATCACCAAGAACGCGGTGCTCGACGCGATGGCGAAGCCGCGCACGCTCAATGACGAGCTGATCGAGGCCTATCTGGCGCGCCGCGCGCTCGATTATCTCGTGGGCTTCACCCTCTCGCCCGTGCTGTGGCGCAAGCTGCCGGGCGCCAAGTCGGCGGGCCGCGTGCAGTCGGTCGCGCTGCGCCTGATCTGCGAGCGCGAGGCGGAGATCGAAGCCTTCCGCGCCCAGGAATACTGGTCGATCGACGCGCAGATGGAGAATGCGGAGGGCCGCCCCTTCCCGGCGCGGCTGACCCATCTCGACGGCCGGAAGCTGGACAAGTTCGCGCTCGGGAACGAGGCCGCGGCGACCCGGGCGGTCGAGGCCGTGCGCGCCGCCGCCTTCCGCGTCGCCAAGGTCGAGCGCAAGCAGACCAAGCGCAACCCCGCGCCGCCCTTCACCACCTCCACCCTGCAGCAGGAGGCGAGCCGGAAGCTCTATTTCGGGGCGACCAAGACGATGACGCTCGCCCAGAAGCTCTATGAAGGCGTCGACATCGGCGGCGAGACGGTCGGCCTCATCACCTACATGCGCACCGACAGCACGGTGCTGTCGAACGACGCGCTGACCGCCGCGCGCAACCTGATCAGCGACGACTACGGGCCGGACTATCTGCCCGCGGGCCCGCGCCAGTACCGCACCAAGGCCAAGAACGCCCAGGAGGCGCACGAGGCGGTGCGCCCGACCGATCTGTTCCGCCGCCCCGATCAGGTCCGCCGCTATATCGACGGCGACATGCTGAAGCTCTACGAGCTGATCTGGAAGCGTACGCTGGCGAGCCAGATGGAGAGCGCCGTCCTCGACAATGTGGCGGTCGACCTGAGCGACGCGGGCGCAAGCGTGACCCTGCGCGCCACAGGCTCCGTCGTGCGCTTCGACGGCTTCCTGACGCTCTATCGCGAGGATGTCGACGACCCCAGCGACGAGAGCGACGAGGGCCGCATGCTGCCGCCGCTCGCCGAAGGCGAGGATGCGCGCCTCAAGGAAGCGACGCCGAACCAGCATTTCACCCAGCCGCCGCCGCGCTATTCGGAGGCGAGTCTGGTCAAGAAGATGGAGGAGTTGGGCATCGGCCGCCCCTCCACCTACGCTTCGATACTCAAGGTGCTGCAGGATCGCGAGTATGTGCGGCTCGAGAAGCGGCGCTTCGAGCCGGAGGACCGCGGACGGCTCGTCACCGCCTTCCTGACCAGCTTCTTCGAGCGCTATTTCTCCTACGACTTCACCGCCGCGCTGGAAGAGAAGCTCGACGACGTCTCCGACGGCCGGGTCGATTGGAAGCAGGTGCTGCGGGACTTCTGGACCGCCTTCTCCAAGATCTGCGAGGAGACGCTGGAGCTCTCGCCCATCGAGGTGCGCGAGACGATCGACCGCGAGCTCGGCCCCCACTTCTTCGAGGCGGACGAGACCGGCGGCACCGAAGCCGCGCGGCGCTGCCCGGCCTGCGCGGACGGTCGGCTCAGCCTCAATTTCGGGAAGTTCGGCGCCTTCATCGCCTGCTCCAACTACCCGAACTGCAAGTACACCCGCGACCTGAACGCACCGGCGAACGATCCCGACGGGAACGGCGCGATCGAGGGCGAATTCCCGCGCGATCTGGGCTTCGATCCGGAAACCGGCGAGCCGATCACGCTGCGAAAGGGGCCCTACGGCGTCTACGTTCAGCGCGGCGAGGCGGAGAAGGGCAAGAAGCCCAAGCGCAGTTCGCTCCTGAAAGGGATGGAGCCGGCGTCGGTCGACCTGCAGACGGCGCTGCGCCTGCTCGCCCTGCCGCGCGACCTGGGCGAACACCCGGAGACGGGCCAGAAGATCCAGGCCGGTCTCGGACGCTACGGCCCCTATCTGAAGCACGGCGACCGCTTCCTCTCGCTGCCGGCGGAGGACGACGTGCTGACGATCGGGATTAACCGCGCCGTCGCCGTGATCGCCGAGGCCGGCGAGAAGGGCAAACCCCGCGCCGGCAAGGAACTCGGCCCGCATCCCTCGGACGGCAAGCCGATCGCGCTCGGAAGCGGGCGCTTCGGCCCCTATGTGAAGCACGGCAAGATCTATGCGTCGCTCCCGCGCGGAACCGAACCGGACGCGGTGACGCTGGAGCAGGCGATCGCGCTGATCGACGCGAAAGCCGCCAAGAAAGGCGCCGGCAAGAAGGCCGCGGCAAAGAAGACCCCTGCAAAGAAGTCGGCCGCGAAGAAGGGCAAGGCCAAGAAGGCGCCCGCCCAAAAAAGCGGGGCCCAAAAAAGCGGGGCCCAGAAAAGTGGGGCCCAGAAAAGCGGAACCAAGAAAGCCGGGGCCAAGAAGGCCGCGGCGCGCAAGGCGGGCTGATCCGGTTTGGCGAAGCAGCGCGACAGCCGCGGTCCCATCCCCCTGCCCAGCAAGCAGCAGATCGTCGAGTTCATCGAGGGAAGCGAGACGCCCGTCGGCAAGCGCGAGATCGCTCGCGCCTTCAATCTGAAGGGCGCGCAGCGCGCCGAACTGCGCGAGATGTTGAAGGAAATCGAGGCGGAGGGCCGCATCGACCGCGGTTCGAAGCGCCGTCTCGCCCCGCGCGGCGCCCTGCCGGAGGTGGCGGTCCTGCTGGTCGACGAGATCGACGCCGACGGCGAAGCCTACGCCAAGCCCACCAACTGGCCGGCGGAGGAGGGGCCGCCGCCGCATATCCTGGTGGTCGGCGCGCCCCGCACCGGCTCCGCCCCGCGCGAAGGGGACCGGGTGCTGGCGAAGTTGCGCCGGGTGGGCAAGGCCCGCTACGAGGCCGCCGTCATCCGCACCCTCAAAGCCGGGCCGCTGAAGCTGCTCGGCCTGCTGGAGTCCGCGCGCGGCGGGGCGACGCTGGTCCCGACCGACAAGCGCTCCACCAAGAGCTGGTTCGTCGAAAAGCGCGATATGGGCGAAGCCAAGCTGGGCGATCTGGTGCTCGCCGAGCCCCTGCCCGGCGGACGCGGCACGGGCCATATGGCGCGGGTGGTCGAGCGCATCGGCGCGCTCGACGAACCGAAGGCCTTCAGCCTGATCGCGATTCACGGGCAGGGCATCCCGGTCGAGTTCCCGGAGGAGGCCGTGCAGGAGGCGGAGGGCGCGTCCGTGCCGCCGCTCGACAAGCGCGAGGATCTGCGCGCCCTGCCCTTGGTCACCATCGACGGGGAGGACGCGCGCGATTTCGACGACGCCGTGCACGCCCGCCCCGATCCCGACGCGAAGAACGCGGGCGGGTTCGAGCTGACCGTCGCGATCGCGGACGTGAGCTGGTACGTCCGACCCGAGGGCGCGCTCGACCGGTCGGCGCGCGAGCGCGGCAACTCGGTGTATTTCCCCGACCGGGTGGTGCCGATGCTGCCCGAGGCGCTGTCCAACGACCTCTGTTCGCTCAGACCGGACGAGGACCGCGCCTGCCTCTTCGTGCGCATGATCATCGACCGAGACGGCCGCCTGCTGCGCCACCGCTTCAAACGCGGCCTGATGCGCTCCCATGCGCGGTTGACCTACACCCAGGTCCAGAACGCCGTCGACGGCCAGCCGGACGAGAAGGCCGCGCCGCTGCTCGAGCCGGTGATCGCGCCGCTCTACGCCGCCTACGCCGCCCTCAAGCGCAACCGCGAGGCCCGCGGGACGCTGGAGTTGGATCTGCCGGAACTGCAGGTCCGCATCGGCGAGGACGGGCGGGTCGCCGCGATCGAACGCCGCCTGCGCTTCGACAGCCACAAGCTGATCGAGGAGTTCATGATCTGCGCCAATGTCGCGGCCGCGGAAGCGCTCGAAGCCAAGCGCGCGCCGGCGATGTATCGGGTGCATGATTCGCCGCCGCTCGACCGGCTGGAGATGCTGCGCGAATCGCTCGGCGCGCTCGGCTTCAAGCTGGCCAAGGGTCAGACGCCGAAACCCGCGCTGTTCACTGGCATCCTCAAGCAGGCGGAGGGCACTGAGGCCGCACAGATCGTCTCCGATCTCGTGCTGCGCTCCCAGGCTCAGGCGGTCTACAGCCCGGAGAATCTGGGGCATTTCGGCCTGGCGCTGGCCCGCTACTGCCATTTCACCTCGCCGATCCGGCGCTATGCGGACCTGCTCGTTCACCGGGCGCTGACTTCGGCCTACGGGCTGGGCGAGGGCGGATTGCCGGCGGAGCAGGCGGAGCGCTTCGACGAGATCGGCGAGCACATCTCCTCCACCGAGCGCCGCGCGATCGTCGCCGAGCGCGGGGCCACCGACCGCTATCTCTCCGCCTTTATGGCGGACCGGGTCGGCGCCGAGTTCGCCGGCCGCATCACCGGGGTGCAGCGCTTCGGCCTGTTCGTCCGGTTGGAGGAGACCGGCGCCGACGGGCTGGTCCCGGTCCGCTCCCTGCCGCGCGACCGCTATCTGCATGACGAGGTGCACCAGCGCCTCGTCGGGGAGTTCGACGGGTTGAGCTTCCGCCTGGGCGATCCCGTGACCTGTCGCCTGGTAGAAGCGACGCCGGTGACCGGCGGCCTCGTGCTGGAAATCATCGACGGCGGGGCGATCCTTCCCAAGAAGGATCGGCGCGTCGCGAAGGCGCCCGGCTCCGGGCGGAGCGGGCCCGGACGTGCCGGACCGGGGCGGGGCGGTCCGCGCCGCGGCGGACCGCCTCCGGGCAAACGGGGCCGGCGCGGTTGACGCCTGGCCGGCGGCGGATCGCCTGCGCGGCCGCCCTGGCCAGCCCATCGAAGGGTCGATAGAGTCCGATCCGCGCCCTGCCCCTCACGCGACGCCGGAGCCCTATGAGCCGACCTCGCCAGCATTCCGCACCGCAACGGCCCGCCGCGGCGCCCGCGCCGTCCCGACGGCCTCGCGCGCCGCTTTTCGCGCTGGCGGCCCTCGTCGCGATCGCTGCTTGCGCCCGCGGCCCCGACCCCGAGGAGGCCGCGCTGGCCGCCCGGTTCGAGGCGATGACCCGGACGGCCTTGCAGGAAATCGACGCCTACTACATCGAACCGCGCCCGAGCTACCGTCTCACCTTCTCCGGCCTGCGGGGCGTTGCGGACCGCTTCGCGCCCGGCCTCAAGATCGGCCCCAGCAACGGGACGCTCTACGGCCGAACGGCCGATGGGGCCGAACTCGCCTCCGTCGGCCTGCCCGCCGAGCGATCCCCGGCCGCCTGGGCCGAGACCGCCGCCGCCTTCCTGAGCGCCGTCCGCGCGCGTTCGCCCGCCTTCGGCGCGGCCGAGGAAGAGGCGCTGTACGACGCCTTCTTCGATGGCCTGCTGCGCGAACTCGACCCCTATTCGCGCTACGCCGGGCGCGAGGCCGCCCGTCAGGCGCGCGCCGAACGCGAAGGCTTCGGCGGCGTCGGCGCGGCCCTGGACAGTCACCCCGACGGGGCGCGCATCGTCGGCGTGACCCCGGGTCGACCGGCCGCCGGCGCCGGCTTGGTGGTCGGCGACGTGATCGTCGCGATCGACGGGGCGCCGGTCGGCGGACTGGGCGTCAGCCGGGTCGCGGAGCGCCTGCGCGGCCCGGTGGACCAGCCGGTCCGGCTCACCGTGCGGCGCGCCGGCCTGCCGGAGCCCCTGACGCTGACCGTCGGCCGCACCCGCATCGTGCCCGATACGGTCCGCCTGTCGCGCGAGGGACCGCACGCGTTGATCCGCGTCTCCAGCTTCAACCAACGCACGGCCAAACGGCTCGCGGAGGCGCTGGCGAGCTCCCGACACGACGGCCCGGGGCCACCCGCGGGCGTCATCCTGGATTTGCGCGGCAATCCGGGCGGCCTGCTCGACCAGGCGATCTACAGCGCGGACCTCTTCCTGGAGACCGGCCTGATCAGCCTGGCGGACGGCCGACATCCGACAAGCCGTCAGCGCTTCCTGGCGGAGCCGGGCGATCTCGCGCAGGGGTTGCCGATGGTGATCCTGATCGACGGCGCCTCGGCCTCCGCGGCAGAGATCCTGGCCGCCGCCTTGCAGGACCAGGGACGCGCCGCGCTGATCGGGATGAGCAGTTTCGGCAAGGGCACGATCCAGACCGTCGCGACGCTGCCGAACCAGGGCGAGCTCTACCTCACCTGGGCGCGGTTCGTGGCCCCCAGCGGCTATGCATTGCACCGGCTGGGCGTCGGTCCGACCATCTGCACGACCGGCGTGCGCGACGCGGTCCGCGCGCTGGACGGGGCGCTGGCGCCGGGCGCGCACGCGGACAACCCGCCCGCGCTGCGCAGAAGGCTTGCGCCGGACGCTCCGGAGGACGAAATTGCCGATGTGCTCGACACCTGTCCGTGGCGCCCGCATGAGGGCGGCGACATCGATCTCGCCGTCGCCAGACTGCTGCTGGACTCTCCCGCTCTGTACGAGCGCGCGATCGAGATCGGCCGCTTCCGGGCCGATGGGTAGACTCTGAGACGAGACCATGGTCGACCAACCCGTGCCCGGGGCCAACGCGCCCGACGTTCCCGTCGCGCCGCGGCCGGCGGCGAGCCTGCTGCTGGTGCGTGAGGCGGACCGCGGCGCGACCCTGGAAGTGTTGATGGGTCGGCGGCCGGACAACGCGCGCTTCATGCCTGGGATTTACGTCTTTCCGGGCGGCGCGCTCGACCGCGAGGACGCGGGCCGCGCGAGCGGGCTGCTGCCCGCCGACGCGGCGCCCCCGCACCTGCTCCGCACCGCCGCGGCCGATGAGGCCGGCGGCCTGATCTGGACGGCCCTGCGGGAAACCTGGGAGGAGACCGGCTTGCTGATCGGCGCGCCGGCGGACGACGGCGGCGCGCCGACGCCCGCGCCGGACGCCCCGGCCTGCCTGGCGGCCGACGCCTATCGCGCCGCGTCGCTGAGGCCGGCGGACGGCGGTCTGCACTATGTGGCGCGGGCGATCACCCCGCCGATCAGCCCGATCCGCTTCGACACCCGCTTCTTCCTGGTGGACGCCGCGGCCGCGCACGGCGAGCCGGCGGCGACGGGCGAACTGCCCGAGGTGCTGTGGATGCCGGTCGCGGACGCCCTCGCCTCGCCCAAGGTGCGCGGGGTCAGCAAGTTCGTGTTGCGCCACGTGCTGGAGCTCCTGGCGGCGCCGCAGCGTCTGAGCGACGCCGACCGCGCCGTCCCCCGCTTCACCTACGAGGGCGAGGAACGCGTCGTCACGATGGAGTGACGCTGCGCCGCGTGGCGCGAGTTCCTTCTTGACTTGGCCGGGCCCCCGCGTATCTTGCGCGCCGGATTGAGCGGAGCGCGGCTGCGATCGCGCCCCCGTTTGCACTTCACACAGTTGCTGCAGCCGTAGCTGCGAGAGCGTCGAGGACGAGCGTCATGGCCAAGCCCGCCACCCTTCAGATCAAGCTGGTGAGCACCGCCGGCACGGGATACTTCTACGTCGCGAAGAAGAACCCGCGCACCCAGACCGAGAAGCTCGAGCTGCGGAAGTACGATCCGAAGGCGCGCAAGCACGTGACCTTCAAGGAACAGAAGATGAAGTGAGGCGGCGCGCCCGCCTTGCGGATTCTTGAAGACCGCGTGAAGAGCCGCCCTCCGGGGCGGCTTTTTTCTTGCCACAGGGCGCGCCTAGGGGCCTCAGGCGCGCGCCGCGCCCGCGCCGAGGGTGGTGTAGCCGTCCGGCTCCCAGCCGACCGTCTTGTTCCGACCGGTCCGCTTCGCCTCGTAGAGCGCGTCGTCGGCCTTCTTGATGACGCTGTCGACGTCGTCCGCGTCGGGGTCGAACATGGCGGCGCCGACCGAAATCGTGATCTGCAGCGCCTCGCCGTCCGCGCCGCGCACACGGAACGGATCCTTCGCGACATTGGCGCGCAGGCGCTCCGCCACGGTGCTCGCCACCGTCTCGTCGGTGTCCGGCATGAGCACGATGAACTCCTCGCCGCCCAGTCGCGCGACCGTGTCGACCGAGCGGACGTTCTGCACCACCCGTCGGCTTAGCTCGACGAGCACCTCGTCCCCCACGGCGTGGCCGAAGCTGTCGTTGATCTGCTTGAAGAAGTCGATATCGAACATCAGGACGGCCAGCGGTTTGCCGTTCTCCGTCAGCCGCTCGATCAGCGCCGCCATATGCGTGGTCAGATAGCGCCGGTTGTAGAGCCCGGTCAGGCTGTCGGTCAGCGCCATCGCCAGGCTGCGTTCGTAATTGTCGCGCAGCCGCTCCTGGAAGCGCTGACGGCGGATTTGCGTGCGCGTGCGCGCCAGCAGCTCCTGCCGGTCCATCGGTTTGATCAGATAGTCGTTGATCCCGAGATCCAGGCCCTTGGCGAGGCGATCAGTGTCGTCCTCCTCCGCCACCACCAGGATCGGCGTGTGCCGCGTCGCCTCGTTGGCGCGCATCTGGCCGCAGAAGCGCAGGGCGTCCTGCTCCCTCAGGCGAAGGTTGACGATCACGAGATCGAACCGTTCGGCGCGCAGCAAGGACTGCGCCTGCTCGACAGAGGACGCGACGACGATCTCGTCGTCGTCCTGCTGCAGGGTGGCTTGGATCTTGGCCGCGTCGACCTCGTTGTCGTCCAGCACCAGAATGCGCGCGCGCCGCGCATTGACCTCGTAAAGCGGCGTTTCGCCGCGCAGCACGCCGAGCTGCCCGGAGGTCTGCTCGCGCAGCCGCCATTCGTCGGTCAGCATCTTGAGGCGAATGAGCGAGCGCACCCGGGCGAACATCGCCACGTCGTTGACCGGCTTGGTCAGGAAGTCGTCGGCGCCGGCCTCCAGCCCGCGCACCCTGTCGGCGGCGTCGGACAAGGCCGTGATCATGATGACCGGGATGTGCATCATCTCCGGATCCGCCTTCACGGTGCGGCAGACCTCGAAGCCGTCCATCCCCGGCATCATGACGTCGAGCAGCACCAGATCGGGCTGCAGGACGCGGATCTTCTCCAACGCCTCGGGCCCGTCCGTCGCGGTGACGACGTCGAAATACTCCGCCGTCAGCTTCGCTTCGAGAAGCTTTACGTTCGGGCGCAGATCATCGACGACCAGGATGCGTGCAGTCATGACCTCTGCGGCGCCGGCAACATGGCGCCGTCCTCGTCGTCGCCGGTCAGTTCAGGAACTTCTCTACCGTCGCGAGGAAACTCGATACGGAAATGGGTTTCGCGATGTAGGCCTCGCATCCGCCTTCACGGATCTTCTCCTCATCGCCCTTCATGGCGAAGGCGGTCACGGCGATCACGGGGATCGCCTTCAACTCATCGTCCTCCTTCAGCCATTTGGTGACCTCGAGGCCCGAAACCTCCGGCAGTTGGATGTCCATCAGGATCAGATCGGGGCGCTCCGCCCGCGCGATCTTGAGAGCCTCCATCCCGTCCTTCGTCTGAAGGATATTGTAGTTCCGCGCCTCGAGCAGATCATGAAACAGCTTCATGTTCAGCTCGTTGTCCTCGACGATCAGAACGGTCTTCGCCATCGGCCCCTACCCCTCTTTCATCCTGCACGACGCTCGAAGAAACGCCCCGCCGCGCGCTATGCGCGACGTCGAATTTCATCATGCGCTTTCGCGTGAGCGGCGCACCGTTTCCTTATAACATAGTCAGCCGAGATACTAAGGAAATCCGACCCCGGAAGGCCTCGCGAGACATCCCATGCCCCATCGCATCGGCGTCGATTTGGGCGGCACCAAGATCGAAGCGGTCCTGCTTGCCCCCGACGGAGCGGCGCTCGCCCGCGAACGGGCGGCGACGCCGCGCGGCCTCTATGACGAAAGCCTCGAGGCCGTGAGCGCCCTGGTCGCGCGGCTGGAATCGGCGGCGCCTGCGTCGGAGCGCCCGATCAGCGTCGGCCTCGGCATGCCGGGCACGCTCTCGCGCGCGACGGGTCTGGTGAAGAACGCGAATTCGACCTGGTTGATCGGCAAGCCGCTGGACCGGGACCTCGCCCGGCGGCTCGGCCGGCCGGTGCGGATTGCGAACGACGCCGACTGCTTCGCCTTGGCCGAGGCGACGGACGGGGCCGCCGCCGGCCGGCGAAACGTCTTCGGCGCGATCCTGGGCACCGGGGTCGGCGGCGGGCTGGTGATCGAAGGCCGACCGATCTCCGGTCCGAACGGGATCGCCGGCGAATGGGGCCACAACCCCCTGCCCTGGGCGGATGCGCAGGCGGACCCGGCGCTCGCCTGCTATTGCGGCAAGCGCGGCTGCATCGAAACCTATCTCTCCGGACCGGGCCTCGCCGCCCACCACGCCGCGCGCGCCGGCGCCGAGATGACCCCGCCGGAAATCGTCGCCGCGGCCGAGACCGGCGATCCGGCGGCGGAGGCGAGCCTCGCCCTCTATGAGGACCGTTTGGCGCGCGCCCTGTCGCATGTCATCAACATCCTCGATCCCGAGGCGATCGTGCTCGGCGGCGGCCTGTCGAACCTCGCCCGGCTCTATGAGGCGGTTCCCCGGCTGTGGGGCCGCACCGTCTTCTCCGACAGCGTGCTGACGGCGCTGCTGCCCCCGATGCACGGCGACAGCGCCGGCGTGCGCGGCGCCGCCTGGCTTTGGAGCGACGACGAGATCGCGGCCGGCCTGGTCTACGAGCCGCCGGACCGTGCGGCCGCGCCGTGAACGCAGCGCCCCCCTCGGATGCGGCGGAGGAGGCGCGGGCTGCGCCGGCCGCGCATCTGTGCCGGGACTGCTTCGCCGACTGGCGCGCGCCGATCGGCGAGGGGTCCGGATCGGCCGCCTGCCCGGCCTGCGGCTCGCGCCGGACGATCGCGCATGCGGAGTTGGACCGGCTGAACGTCGCGCATATCGACTGCGACGCCTTTTACGCCTCGGTCGAGAAGCGCGACGACCCCGCCCTCGTCGACAAGCCGGTGCTGATCGGCGGCGGGCGGCGCGGCGTGGTCTCGGCCGCCTGCTACGTGGCCCGGCTCTACGGCTGCCGCTCGGCGATGCCGATGTTCAAGGCGCTGGCCGCCTGCCCCGAAGCGGTGGTGATCCGCCCGGACATGGAGAAATACGCCGCCGTCGGCGGCCAGATCCGCCGGATGATGCTGGACGTGACGCCGGCGGTGGAGCCCCTGTCGATCGACGAGGCGTTCCTAGACCTCGCCGGGACCGAGCGCGTGCATGGCGGCTTTCCCGCCAAGACCCTCGCCCGGCTGGTCAGCCGGATCGAGACGGAGGCGGGCGTTACCGCCTCGATCGGCCTCGCGCCGAACAAGTTCCTCGCCAAGCTCGCCTCCGACCTCGACAAGCCGCGGGGCTTCGCGGTGATCGGCCAGGCCGAGGCGGCGGATTTTCTCGCCCCGCGGCCCGTCACCGCGATCTTCGGGGTCGGCAAGGCGCTGGGCGGGAAGCTCGCCGCCGACGGGGTGCGCACGATCGGCGATCTGCGCCGTTTCGACCGGGAGGCGCTGATGGCGCGCTACGGCGCCATGGGCAAGCGCCTGCACGATTTCGCGCGCGGCGTCGACGCGCGCACGGTCGATCCCGGCGGCGGCGCCAAGAGCGTCTCCAACGAGACGACGCTGGACCGGGACGTGAGCGACGCCGACGCCCTGAAGCGCATCCTCTGGCGGCTCTGCGAGAAGGTCTCGGCACGCCTGAAGAAGGCCGACATCGCCGGGCGCACGGTGACGCTGAAGCTGAAGACGGCGGACTTCAAGCTGCGCACCCGCTCGCACGGCCTGCCGGCGCCGACCCAGCTCGCGGAGACGCTCTATCGCACGGCCGCGCCGCTTCTGGACAAGGAGGCCGACGGCGCGCGCTTCAGGCTGATCGGCGTCGGCGTCTCGGACTTGACGGACAGCGCCGACGCCGACCCCTATGATCTGGCCGATCCGGATTCGGCCAAGCGCCGGGAGGTCGAGCGCGCCATCGACGCGGTGCGCGAAAAGCTGGGCGCGGACGCGCTCAAGAAGGGCCGCGGCTGGACGCCGGAGCCGTGACGGGACAAGAGCCTCGAAGGAGAGTGCGAGCGATGACCGACCCCGCGACCAAGAGCTTCCGCGCGATGGCGACCCGGCTGATGCCGGACGCGGTGGAGGCCCGCTTCCGCGCCGACTTCGACGCCGTGCCGAACGACGACGACGCGGCCCTCGACGCGCCGGCGATCCTCGCCCGGGCCGAGGGCTGCCGCGGGATCGTCTGCTCGCCCACGGAGCCGTTCGACGGGGAGCTGATCGCCCGCCTGCCGGAGAGCGTGGAGATCCTCGCCACCTTCTCCGTCGGCTGCGACCATATCGATCTGGAGGCGGCGCGCGCCCGCGGCCTTATCGTCGCCAACACGCCCGACGTGCTGACCGACGCGACCGCCGATGCGACCATGCTCTGCCTGCTCGGCGCCGCGCGCATGGCGCAGCAGTCGGAGGCCGTGCTGCGCCAGGGCCGCTGGGGCCGCTGGTCGCCGCGCGAGATGCTGGGCGTCCACATGTCGGGCAAGCGGCTCGGGATCGTCGGCATGGGCCGCATCGGCCAGGCGGTCGCGCGCCGGGCCAAGGGCTTCGGCATGAGGGTGATGTATCACAACCGCCGCGAACTGCCGCCGGAGCAGGCCGAGGGCGCGGCGTTCCACGCCGACCCGGCGAGCCTGCTGCCGCAGTGCGACTTCCTGGCGCTGACCTGCCCGCTGACGCCTGAGACGCACCACTGGCTCGACGCGGCGCGCATCGCGCTGCTCCCCGACGGCGCCGTCGTCGCCAACACCGCCCGCGGGCCCGTGGTCGAGGACGATGCGCTGATCGCCGCGCTGCAATCCGGCAAGATCGCCGCCGCCGGCCTCGACGTCTTCACCGGGGAGCCGGCCCTCGACCCCCGCTATCTGGACTTGGAGACCGCCTTCCTGCTCCCCCATATCGGCTCGGCGACGGTCGAAACCCGCAACGCCATGGGCAACCGCGCACTGGACAACCTCGCCGCCCACGCAACCGGCGCCCCCTATCCGAGCCGGGTGGCGTGAGGCGCGCGCGGCACGGCTTCTTGACCCGACGGTCCGCGCCGACGCTGCGCCGGACGCGACGGCCACGGCGCGCGGGGCGAGTCCGCCGCGCCGACGACAGCCAGCGCCCACGCCTGAGCATCTGCGGCAGGTCGGAAAATAGGATTGTGTCCCCGATTTCGAAAATAGTATTGTGTCCCCGATTTCTCGATTTCTGTCCCCGATTTCGTGTCCCCGATTTTTCGATTTCCTGATTCTTAAAACGGGGACACAATACTATTTAAGCGCACTCTGCCATTCCCGGCCGCCTCCGTTCTGATGCAAAAAAACGGGGACACAATACTATTTAGTAAAAAAACGGGGACACAATACTATTTAAGCCCACTCTGCCATTCCCGGCCGCCTCCGTTCTGATGTAGGTCACAGGGCCGATGGCGCCTCCGCACCGCCCGGCGCGCCGGCGGCCTCCGCCAGGCCCTGCGCCAGCCTGTCGAAGACCAGGCGGATCCGGGGGTTGGTCCGGAGTTCGCGGTGCGTGACCAGCCAGATCGGGAACTCGAGCGCGGGGAAGTCGGGGAGCGCCTTCTCCACGCCCGGCTCGGCGTCGCCCAGGACTTCGGGCTGCATCGACAGGCCGTAGCCGGCCTTCGTCAGCTCCCACACGACCACGCCGCTGTCGCTGGAGACGGCGAAGCTCTCGGCCCGCACGGGAATTCCCCGGTCGCGCAGATAGGGCAGCAGGCGCTCCGGGTCCGGATTGCCAACGAAGGCGTGCTCGGCCGCTTCGCGCGGCGTGCGCGGCCGGCCGGCCCGGTCGAGATAGGCGCCGGCGGCGTAGAGATTGGCGCGGAAATTCGCGACATGCCGGGCGATCAGCTCCGGCTGGTCGGGACGGACATGCCGGATCGCGATGTCGGCCTCCCGCCGCAGCAGATTTTGGATGTCGTTCACCGCGTTGACGCGCAGGCGCAGACCGGGCGCCGTGCGGCGCAGCGGCTGTAGGAGCCCCGGCAGGAAGGCGGCGGACAGCAGGTCGGTCGCCGTGACCGTCACCTCGCCCGTCATCTCCTGCGCGCGCCCGAAGGCCGTCATCGAGACCAGCGTCGCGGCCTCGCCCATCGCGCGGACGTGATCGAGCAGTTCGCGGCCCGTCCGGGTGAGCGTGAGCCCGCGCGCGCTGCGCTCGAACAGCGTGACGCCGAGCGCGCCCTCCAGCGCCGCGATCTGCCGTCCGATGGTCGGCTGGGTGGTTTTCAGCGCGCGCGCCGCGGCGCTGAAGGAGCCCTCCTCAGCGGTGGCGAGGAAGGCGCGCACCTGATTCCAGTCGAAGGACATCGCCTGCCAGTTCATGCATGGACGTATAGCAGCGATGCGGATTTAGGCAATCGTTCATACGCCTGCGCATGGCTAAACCGTCTCCCGCCGGCTACGCGCCGGCGTCCGCGCCACCTTCGATCTCTTCGCAAAGGCCCGCAGCATGACCGCCCACGCCTTCTGGGACCGCACCGCCCCGAAATACGCCCGCAAGCCCATCGCCGACCCCGCCGCCTACGAAGAGAAGCTGTCGCGCGTGCGCGCCCTGCTGCGCCCAAGCGACCGCCTGCTCGAGATCGGCTGCGGCACCGGCGGCACGGCGCTGCGCCTTGCCCCCTCGGTCGCGCAGCTCGTCGCGACCGACGCGTCCAGCGCCATGATCGCCATCGCGCAGGCGAAGCTTGGCCCCGACGCGCCGACAAACGTCGCCTTCCACCAGGCCGAGGCGACGGACGGCGTCGCCGGCGGCCCGTTCGACGCCGTGTGCGCCTTCAGCCTGTTGCATCTCGTGGACGACCTGCCGGGCGCGCTCGATGCGATCCGCCGACAGGTGAAGCCGGGCGGCCTGTTCCTCTCGAAGACGGTCTGCGTGAAGGACGCCAATTTCCTGATCCGCGCGGCCGTTCCCGCCCTCGTCGCCATCGGCGTTGCGCCGCCCGTGTCCGCCCTCAGCGCAGGCGCGCTCACGGATCGGATCGAGGCCGCCGGCTTCGAGATCGAAGACACCGCCTATCTCGGCGCGAACCGCCTAAGCCCCTTCATCGTCGCCCGCCGCCCGGCCGTCTGAGCGCGAGCGCCCGCCATGTCCCCGCGACCCTGCGACCCGCGCCGGCGCCCGCTGCTTTGCGCCGGACTCTACGCCCTCCTGCTGGTTGCCGGCGCGGCGCTCGCCGCGCAGGCGGAGCTGCTGTCTGACGTCCGCGCGCTCGTCGGGGGCGAGAGGCTTGGGGCGCCGATGCTGACGGCGATCCTGCTGCTCTACGCCGTATTGCTCGCCTGCCCCTTCGTGCCGGGCGCCGAGATCGGCCTGCTCCTGCTGATGGGGTTCGGGGCGGAGATGGCGCTTCCCGTCTATCTGGCGACCGTCGCCGGCCTGACGCTCGCCTTTTCGATCGGCCGCACCGCGTCGGGCCCCGTGCTGTCCAGGACGCCCGGACGCTTCCATCCGGCCCGCCTCGCCGCTCGGCTTAATGCCTGGCCCGACGCCTGGCCCGGCGCCTGGCCCGACGAGCCGGGCCGAGTTGGGACGGACCGCAGCCCTCCTTTCTGGCTGCGGACGCTTCTTAAGCGGCGCGCGGCGGCGCTCATCGTGCTGTTCAATACGCCGGGGAACGCGATTCTGGGCGGCGGCGGCGGGATCGCGATGGCGGCCGGGATGAGCCGTCTCTTCCCCTTCAGGACCTTCCTCGCCAGCACGGCGATCGCCGTCGCACCCGTTCCGTTGGCCGTCCTTCTGGCCGCGCAGTTCGACGGGAACGCGCTCTGCGGGCTGGCGCTTCGCGCCGCGCCGTAGGGCGCCGACCGGGAACGGACGCGCCCGACCGGGAGGCCGTGGAGCCGGCCTTGGCCGACAGGGCGGATCTCCTCGGCGCGCGTCAGGCGCGTCCTGGCGTCGCGTCCTGTTTCAGTCGCCGCGCTCTTTCAGGATCCGCTAATCCGCCAACTCATCCGCCAACCACGCGAGAAGCTGTTCCGCGTACGGGTGCGGATCGCGCGCGACGCCGCGAAACACCGAGAGTTCGGCAGGCCGGTGAACGTCGCGCGCGCACGGTTTGATCAGCTTGCCCTCGGCGATCATGCCTTCGGTGGTGCGTCGCCAGCCGAGCGCAAGGCCCTGCCCGGCGACCGCAGCCTGCAAGACCAGCGGGTAGCTGTCGAACGGGACCGTGCGCAGACGTCTTGGCCGCGCGGCGCCGACGCCCTCGAACCAGTCCCGCCAGTCGATCCAGTCCTGCGGGACGACGGAATGCGACAGCAGGGGGAACGCGGCGAGATCCTCGGGCGTCAAGGGACGGGTCCGCCCGGAAAGGAGCGCCGGCGAACAGACCGGGAAGACGTCGTCCGCCGCCGTGAAGGCCAACCGCGCCGAGCCGGACGCGCGGCCCGACGTCTGGATGGCGACATCGAAGGCCTCCGCGGTCTCCGTCAGGGGATTGAGGGAGCTGACGACGCGCAACTCGACGCCCGGGCGCCGCTCGTGAAACCGCGAGAGCCGCGGCATCAGCCAGTAGAAGGCCTCGCAGAGCTGACAGTGCAGGACCAGTTCGCCTGATCGCCTGTGGCCCCGCAGTCTCGCGACTTCGGCGGCGACATCGGACAACGCGGCGCCGACCACCCGCCCCAGCCGCCTGCCCGCGTCGGTCAGGAACACCGCCCGGTTGCGACGCTCGAAGAGGGGCGTCCCCAGCTCCTTCTCCAAGAGCCCGATCTGTTTGCTGACCGCCGTCTGGGTCATGCCGAGTTCGGCGGCGGCCAAGGAGAAGCTCTCATGCCGGGCCGCCGCCTCGAAAGGCTTCAGACGCGACAGGGGCGGAAGATGACGTGTGGGATTTTCCATGAGTTTAGCTCATGCAACTGAGATGAAAACTCCTTTTTCTTCAGCGACCATACATGATTTTTTTGCCGCGCAGGACTCAATACGAGATTGGAGACGTCATGGCGCGCGCCGCAGAAGCCCATCGGACGCGAACCGCCGTTCTGGCGATCGTCGCGTCCGTCGCGGCGCTTTCCCTCGGCGACGCCGTCATCAAGGCGACGAGCCTTTCGCTGCCCTTGTGGCAGATGTACATCCTGCGCTCCGCAATCGTCGCGCCCGTCCTCTGGGGGCTGGCCCGACGGCGCGGGCCGATAAGGCTGGCCGCCCCGTTCTGGGTCGCGGCGCGCAGCGCGCTGCTGGTCGTCATGTGGCTGAGCTACTATGCGTCCCTGCCGCTCAATCCGTTGTCTCTGGCGGCGGCGGCCTACTACACCGGGCCTCTCTTCATCGTAGCGATGGCCGCTCTCGTCGCCAGGCAATGGCCGCCAGGTCGCGCGCTCTTCGCCATCGGGTGCGGGTTCATCGGCGTCCTGATGATCATCCGACCCGACGCGTCGGGCTTCGGGACGGCGGCCCTGCTGCCGGTCATGGCCGCCTTCCTTTACGCCTGCGCGATGGTGCTGACGGCGGCGCGGTGTCGGGAAGACGACCCGTTCGTCTTGGCGCTGGCGCTGAACGTCGCGTTCATCCTCGCAGGCGCGGCCCTCGGCCTTTTCTCAGGGCGGGAGGGCTCGTTCCTTCTCGGCCCCTGGCGGCCCGTCGATCTGCGCCTGGTCGCGACCGTCGCGGCCCTCGCGGCCCTGATCCTGATCGGGAGCGTCGGCGCCGCAATCGCCTATCAGCAGGGCCCGCCCGCCACGGTCGCGGCCTTCGACTACAGCTATCTCGCCTTCAGCCTGATATGGGGCGGCCTGTTCTTCGGCGAACTGCCGGGCGTCGTCGCCTTGAGCGGCATAGCCGTGATCGCCGGCGCGGGCCTTCTGGCCCTGCCGACCCGGCGACGGCGGGCGACGTCGGGATAGCGGCGCGAACGAAACGGACGCCGGAAAGAAACCGCGCCGCCTCAGGCCGCGGCGTCGCCGTCGTAGATCTTGGTCTTGGCGCCCTTGGCGAGGTAGGTGCCGGGCGCTTCGCCGAGGCAGATGCCGCGCATCGAGCCGGGCGCGTCGAAGTCGAAGACGTGGATCGGCTTGTTGAAGTCGCGCGCCATGACGAGGGCCGGCAGGTCCATGAAGGCGAGCTGCTGGCGGATCGCGTCGCCGAGCCCGATGGAGCGGTAGAGCTTCGCCTCCGGGTCCTGCTTGGGGTCGGCGTTGAAGACGCCGCTGACGCCATTCTTGGCGGCGAGGACCGCGTCGCAGCGCAGTTCGATCGCGCGCTGCACGGCCGCATAGTCGGTGGTCAGGTAGGGCTGGCCGATGCCGGCCGTCAGAACCACGATCGCGCCCTTTGTCAGATGCCGGTCGGCGCGCAGACGGATGAAGGGCTCCGCCACCTCCGGCGTATGCAGGGCGGACATGACCCGCACCTCGCAATCGGAGGAGCCGGTCAGCGCCGCGCGCAGCATGATGCCGTTAATCACGGTCGCCAGCATGCCCATATTGTCGGCTTCCGCGCGCTCGATCTGCCAATCCTTGGAGACGGCGCCGCGGAAGATGTTGCCGCCGCCGACGACGATGGCGATTTCGATCCCGAGCGCCCGGACCGAGAGGATTTCCTCGACGATATGGGTGATGGCCTCCGGGTTCAGCGCGTTCTGGGTCTTGCCGGCCAGCGCCTGACCGCTGAGTTTGAGGAGCACCCGCTTGTAGATCGGCTTGTCGGCGGCCATGGCCTCGTCGCCCTCCCCCTGGCTTTTCAGATGCGCGGTTATGTGCATGAGTCCCGCCGCCGAATCAACCGCGCCCCTCGCAGAACCGGGCGCCGCTTCGCCGGAGGGGACCCATGATCTACACGCGACGCAGCCTGCACGGCATGGTGAGCGCGCCGCATCATATGGCAGCCGAAGCCGGGGCCGACGTGCTGCGCGCCGGCGGCAACGCGGTGGAGGCGATGGTCGCCGCCGCGGCCGCGATCGCCGTCGTCTATCCGCACATGAACGCCATCGGCGGCGACGGCTTCTGGATCATCGCGGAGCCGGGCAAGGACCCGGTCGCGATCGACGCCGCCGGCCCCGCGGCCGCCGAGGCGACGCCGGATTTCTACAAGGGCCAGGGCCACGCGGCGATCCCGGCGCGCGGACCGCTGGCCGCGCTGACGGTCCCGGGCACGGTCGACGGCTGGCGCGCGGCGCTTGACGTCGCGGCCCCGTGGGGCCCCGCCCTGCCCCTGCCCCGGCTCTTGGAGGGCGCGATCCGCCACGCGCGCGAGGGCGTCCCCGTCACCGCCGGGCAGGAAGCGCTGACCACGGAGAAACTGGATCAGCTCAAGGACGCGCCGGGCTTCGCGGACAGCTTCCTGGCCGAGGGCGGCGCGGTCCCGGCCGAGGGCTCGCTGCTGCGCCAGCCGGGCCTCGCCGCGACGCTCGAGCGCCTGGCGGAGGCGGGCCTCGAGGATTTTTACCGCGGCGACCTCGCGCGTACGCTCGCCGCCGGGCTGGGGGCCGCGGGCAGCCCGCTCGCGCTCGCGGATCTGGAGGGCTACCGGGCCTTTCGCACCGACCCGCTGTCGGTCGATCTGTCGGTCGGGCGCGCCTACAATTTCCCGCCGCCGACGCAGGGCGTCTCGGCCTTGATGATCCTGGCCCTGTTCGAGCGGCTGGAGGTCCGGGAGGCCGAAGGCTTCGCCCATGTCCACGGGCTGGTGGAGGCCACCAAGCAGGCCTTCCTGCTGCGCAACGCGCATGTGACCGATCCCGCGCATATGGACCGCGATGCGGCCGACTGGCTCGCCGCCGACTTCCTGGACGCGCGCGCGGCTGCGATCGACCCGGCGCGCGCCGCGCCCTGGCCGCAGCCGGCGAAACCCGGCGACACGATCTGGATGGGCGCGGCCGACGGCGAGGGCCGGGTCGTCAGCTTCATCCAGAGCACCTTCTGGGAGTTCGGCTCGGGCGTCGTCCCCGCCGGAACCGGCGTCGTGTTCCAGAACCGCGGGGCGAGCTTCACTCTCGACCCCGCGCACGCCAACGCGCTGGCGCCGGGCAAGCGGCCCTTCCACACGCTGATCCCGGCGCTGGCGCGGCTCAAGGACGGGCGCACGCTGGCCTACGGCAATATGGGCGGCGAGGGCCAGCCGCAGAGCCAGGCGGCCGTCTTCACCCGTCACGTGCTGTTCGGCCAGCCGATGCAGGAGGCGATCACCGCGCCGCGCTGGCTCCTGGGCAAGACCTGGGGCGAGGAGACGACGAGCCTGAAGCTGGAAAGCCGCTTCGAGCCCGCGCTGATCGACGCGCTGAAGGCGGCGGGTCACGAGGTCGAACTGGTCGCGCCCTTCACGAGCATGATGGGCCATGCGGGCGCGGTCGCAGCCCGCGCGGACGGCGTCCTCGAAGGCGCCAACGACCCGCGCAGCGACGGCGCGGCGGTCGGGGTGTGACGGCGCGGCGGTGGCTTTGGGGTCACCGGCCTACCCGCGCAGTTGCGACTGCCACAAGTAGAGATTTTGGATCAAGGCGTCGATCGAGCTCACCGACACCGTCGTTGTGCCGTGCGCGCACGCGTTGCGCTGGGCGTAGGCGGCGATCACCGCGCGATGGGCGGGCCTGTCTCGATCCATAACCATACTGAGCCGGGTCTCGAAGGACGAACGTCTGTCGTCCAGCGCCGGCGCTGCGTCCAATCGGGGTTTGACCGGCGCGCGTCGCGCGCATCCTTGAAGACCTCGCCCACCTCGCGTTCGAACTCCGCAAACAGGGTTACGAACACGCCGCGCTCCAGTTGCGCACGCCTACACCATGTCGGAGAGCATGCTCGGGTCAAAGTCCCGCCCGTTCTCGTGGCCGCCGCCGACCTTGAACAGGCGCCAATTCGGCGCGGAGAACGGCTCCGCCGCGTCGATCAGGACGAAAGCCCCCCGCTTGGTAAACAGGTCAACCCGGCCGTTGGCCCCGATCACCCAAAGGCCCTTGGGGCGCACTAAGAGCTTGTCGCCCGCCCGATCCCGCAAGGTCAGGCCGGGTTGCTCGCGCTGCGCCAAGCCGAAACGCTCCATCAGTTCCTCATGCATTGGAACGGCGTCACGGCTCTCGATCGCCCACCCGTTGTCCATCGCCCAGCGCTCGACGATGCGGAGCAGATCGCGCAGACGGTTCAACCAGTCGTCAACGCGTCGTTCGACGTCCTCGCGCGTCAGGCCGGCGTCCTCGTCCGCATCGGGCAACTCGTCCGGAAGCATCGCCTGCGTCCGCTGCGATCTGAATCTCCGTTCGAGCGTATCAGCGCCGGGCGTCGCTGCACAGGCAGGCGGTTCTCGCCCCCTGGCCTCTTTGCGCTCCGGCGCCCATCTGCTAAAGCACGCGCTCTTGCGCCGGTCGGCGCCGCGACCGCGGCCCGCGCTCCCTGTCGCCCGGCATCTCGAAGGACGGACGAGGCCCATGAAGATCCTCATCACCAGCGCGCTTCCCTATATCAACGGGGTGAAGCATCTGGGCAATCTGGTCGGCAGCATCCTGCCGGCCGACGTCTATGCGCGCTTCCGCCGGCAGATGGGCGACGAGGTTCTCTATATCTGCGCGACCGACGAGCACGGCACGCCGGCCGAGCTGGCGGCGCTGGAGGCCGGCCAGGACGTCGCCGACTATTGCCGCGAGCAGTACGAGGTGCAGCGCGACATCTATGAGCGCTTCGCCATCTCCTTCGACTATTTCGGCCGCAGCTCCTCGCCGGACAATCACGAGATCACCCAGCATTTCGCCCAGAAGCTGGACGAGAACGGCTTCATCGAAGAGCGCGAGATCAATCAGGTCTACTCCATCGACGACGGCCGCTTCCTGCCCGACCGCTATGTCGAGGGGACCTGCCCCAACTGCGGCTACGAGAAGGCGCGCGGCGACCAGTGCGAGAACTGCACCAAGCTCCTGGACCCGACCGACCTGATCGATCCGCGCTCCGCCGTCTCGGGAAGCGTGAATATCGAGATCCGCGCGACCCGGCACCTGTTCCTCAAGCAGTCGGCGTTGATCGGCGAGGTGGAGGAATGGATCGACCGGCACGCCGACTGGCCGCCGCTCGTCACCTCGATCGCCAAGAAATGGATCAAGGAAGGGGTGCGCGACCGCTGCATCACCCGCGACCTTTCCTGGGGCGTGCCGGTCGACCGGCCGGGCTTCGAGGGCAAGGTCTTCTACGTCTGGTTCGACGCGCCGATCGCCTACATCTCGACCACCAAGACCTGGGGCGAGGAGGATCCGGCGACCCGCGACTGGAAGGCCTGGTGGACGGAGAGCGAGGACGTCTCCTACGTCCAGTTCATGGCCAAGGACAACATCCCCTTCCACACCATCAGTTTCCCCGCCACCCTGATCGGCAGCCGGGAGCCCTGGAAGAAGGTGGATCGGCTCAAGGGCTTCAACTGGCTGACCTATTACGGCGGCAAATTCTCCACCAGCAGCAAGCGCGGCATCTTCACCGACCAGGCGCTGGCGGAGGAGCCGGCCGACTATTGGCGCTACTGGCTGATCGCGAACGCGCCGGAATCGGGCGACAGCGTCTTCACCGTCGACCGCTTCGCGGAGCAGTGCAACAAGGACCTGGCCCACACGCTCGGCAACTTCGTGAACCGCACCATGAAGTTCTGCGAGAAGAATTTCGGCGCGGAGGTCCCCGCCGGCGGGGAGTGGACCGAGGCCGAGCGCGCGATGCAGGCCGAGCTCGAGGGCCTGATCGCGGACTACACGCGCCACATGACGGCGATCGAGTTCCGCAAGGCGCTGGCGAGCCTGCGCGCGATCTGGTCGCTGGGGAACACCTATCTGGCGGACGCCGCGCCCTGGACCGCGATCAAGCAGGATCGCGAGCGCGCGGCCTGCATCATCCGCATGGGCCTCAATCTGACGCGGCTCTTCGCCGTGCTGGCCTGGTCGGTGATCCCGGACAGCGCGGCGCGGATGCTCGACGCCGTGGGCGAAAAGCCGGCCGACGGCGAGGTCCCGACCTGGCCCGGCCAGGACGTCGAGGGCGAACTGACCGTGCTGGAGCCCGGCCGCCCCTTCACCGCCCCCCCGCCGCTGTTCAAGGTGCTGGACGAGGACCGCATCGCCGCCCTCACCGAACGCTACGGCGGCGCGGAGGGCTGATCCGCCGCCTCCTGCGCGGAACCGCGCCGAGACCGCTTAACCCGCATTGCCGAGCCGACTGCGTCAAGCGCGGCCTCGGCGTTGCGCGCCCAAACGTGATACACTTTCATTGCGTATGATGAAAAAATGTGTATCATGATGGCGGTTCCGAGCAGGGAGACGGTGAGACCATGACGAACGTGACCGGGCTGCAGGCGGGCGAGAGCGCGGAGGAGCAAGCGTTCCAGGCGAAGATCGACCGCGAGGAGCGGATCGAGCCGAAGGACTGGATGCCCGAGGGCTATCGCAAGACGCTGGTGCGGCAGATCTCACAGCACGCGCATTCCGAGATCGTCGGCATGCTGCCGGAGGGGAACTGGGTGACCCGCGCGCCGAGCCTGAAGCGCAAGGCGGTGCTGCTGGCCAAGATCCAGGACGAGGCCGGGCATGGCCTCTATCTCTACAGCGCGGCCGAGACGCTGGACGCCAGCCGCGACGAGATGACGGAGGCGCTGCATGACGGGCGCGCCAAATACTCCTCCATCTTCAACTATCCGACGCTGAGTTGGGCCGACATCGGGGCCATCGGCTGGCTGGTCGACGGCGCGGCGATCGTCAATCAGGTGGCGCTCTGCCGCTGCTCCTACGGGCCCTACGCCCGCGCGATGGAGCGCATCTGCAAGGAGGAGAGCTTCCACCAGCGCCAGGGCTACGAGATCATGATGGTGCTGGCCCAGGGGACGCCCGAGCAGAAGGAGATGGCGCAGGATGCGCTGAACCGCTGGTGGGGCCCCGCCCTGATGATGTTCGGTCCGCACGATTCGAACTCGGTCCACTCCAGCCGCAACATGGCCTGGAAGATCAAGCGGCGCAGCAACGACGATTTGCGCCAGCAGTTCATCGACATGACCGTCCCGCAGGCGGAGTATCTGGACCTTTCGATCCCCGATCCCGACCTGACATGGAACGAGGAGACCGGCCATTACGAGGTCGGCCCGATCGATTGGGACGAGTTCGAGCGCGTGGTCAAAGGCGGCGGCCCCGTGGGCCGCGAGCGGATCCGCGACCGCCGCCGCGCCTGGGAAGAGGGCGCCTGGGTGCGCGAGGCCGCGCTGGCCCACGCCGAGAAGCGCCGTCAACGAAAGATGCAGGCCGCGGCCGAGTAACCGACGGACCTGCTTGAGGAGGAACGCCCCCATGTCCCAATCCCGCAGTGAAGGGCCCCGCAGTGAAGGGCCCCGCAGTGAAGGGCCCCGCACCGAATGGCCGCTCTGGGAAGTCTTCGTGCGCAGCCGCCAGGGCCTGAGCCACAAGCATGTCGGCTCGCTGCACGCGCCGGACGCCGAGATGGCGATCCAGAACGCCCGCGACGTCTACACCCGCCGGCAGGAGGGCCAGAGCATCTGGGTCGTCCCGTCGGCGGAGATCGTCGCCTCCTCCCCCGACGACAAGGGCGAGCTGTTCGATCCGGCCAACGACAAGGTCTATCGCCACCCGACCTTCTACAGCGTCCCCGACGCGGTCGAGAACATGTGAGGCCGGCGATGAACGAGACCGAGCTTATGGACCAGCCGGCGGCGAACGCGCCCGCGCTCGACGCGGGGACGCAGGCCATCTTCGTCGACTACCTGCTGCATCTGGGCGACAACGGGCTGATCCTGGGCCAGCGCCTTGGGGAGTGGTGCGGCCACGGCCCGGTGCTGGAAGAGGACATCGCGATGACCAACATCGCGCTGGACCTGATCGGGCAGGCCCGGATGCTGCTGACCCGCGCCGGCGAGATCGAGGGCGCGGGCCGGGACGAGGACGCGCTCGCCTATACGCGCGACGCGCTCGCCTTCCGCAATCTCCTGCTGGTCGAGCAGCCGAACGGCGACTTCGCCCTGACGATGGTCCGTCAGTTCCTGTTCAGCGCCTGGTCCTACGAGCTGTATCGGCGCCTCACGGCCTCGACCGATCCGGGCCTCGCCGCCATCGCCGCCAAGGCGGTGAAGGAGGCCGCCTATCACCGCCGCCATTCGGGCGAGTGGCTGATCCGCCTCGGCGACGGGACGGCGGAGAGCAAGCGCCGCGCGCAGGACGCGCTCGACGATCTCTGGATCTTCACCGACGAGATGTTCGAGGCCCAGCCGGGCGACGCGGCGCTGGCCGCGGCCGGGTTGATCCCGGAGCCTTCCAGCCTGCGCCCCGACTGGGAGGCGATGGTCGAGCGCGTCCTGGCCGAGGCGACGCTGACCCGCCCCGATCCCGGTTTCCGGCGCGAAGGCGGCCGGACCGGCCGACATTCGGAGTATCTCGGCCATATCCTGTCGGAGCTGCAGTTCCTGCAGCGCGCCTATCCGGGGGCCCAGTGGTGACGCTGGCCGCGACATCGACGCCGAAGGACGCGGCCGACGTCCGCGCGCTTCTGGACGCGGTGACCGATCCGGAAATCCCGGTGCTGACCATCGGGGACCTCGGGATTCTGCGCGACGTGCGGGTCGACGACGCGGGCGCCGTCACCGTGGTCATCACGCCCACCTACACCGGCTGCCCCGCCATGTCGGCGATCGAACTGGCGATCCGCGATCGGCTGTTGGAGGCCGGCTGCGAGGCGGTGCGGGTCGAGACGGTGTTGTCCCCCGCCTGGACCACCGATTGGATGAGCGCGGAGGGGCGGCGCAAGCTCGAAGCCTACGGCATTGCGCCGCCGGCGGACGGCGCGGGCGAAGGGCGCGGCGCGCTGTTCGCCGCCGATCCGACGGTGCGCTGCCCGCACTGCGGCTCGCAGGAGACGGAGAAGGTCTCGGAATTCGGCTCGACCGCCTGCAAGGCGCTCTATCGCTGCCGCGCCTGCGCGGAGCCGTTCGACTATTTCAAGTGCATCTGAAAGGGAGGCGCTGTCCGCATCCGACCCGCCCACATCCTTCGAGACGCCGCCCCACGGCGGCTCCTCAGGATGAGGGCTTCCGGCCTCGGCCTGGCGCTGAAAGCCTCACCCTGAGGAGGGCGCGTCAGCGCCCGTCTCGAAGGGCGGGGCCGGCTCCCGATGCGACCGCCGACAAACGAGGACGAAGACCCATGGCGCAGAGCTTCCACCCCCTGACGGTCGCCGACGTGCGGCGCGAGACCGACGACGCCGTCTCGATCGGCTTCGAGGTCCCTGACGCCCTGAAGCCCGCCTATCGCTTCGCGCCAGGGCAGTATCTGACGCTCAAGGCCGTGATCGACGGCGAGGAGGTGCGCCGCACCTACTCCGTCTGTTCGGGCCTGGACGAGGACGAGTTGCGCGTCGCCGTGAAGCGGATTCCGGACGGGCGCTTCTCCGGCTACGCCAATGACGCGCTCGCCGCCGGCGACGTCATCGAGGTCATGCCGCCGGACGGCCAGTTCACCAGCCCCATCGCGGCCGACCAGAAGAAGCGCTATCTGCTGGTCGCCGCGGGCAGCGGCGTTACGCCGATCCTGTCGATCGCGCGCTCCGTGCTGACGACCGAGCCGAAGAGCGCGGTGACCCTGATCTACGGCAACCGCAGCGTCGGCGCGATCATGTTCAAGGAGGCGCTTGAGGCGCTAAAGGACCGTTACCCCAGCCGGTTCAACCTGATCCATATTCTCTCGCGCCAGCCGCAGGAGGTCCCGCTCTTCAACGGCCGTATCGATCGGGAGAAGTGCGAGCAGCTTTTCGAAGCGCTGATCGACCCGCTCGCGCAGGACGAGATCTTCCTGTGCGGCCCGATGCGGATGACGGAGACGGTGAAGACCGTGCTGGCCGAGAAGGGCGTTCCCGAAGAGCGCATCCATGTCGAGCTGTTCCTGACCGAGGCGGCGGGCGAGATTGAGGCCGCGCGCGCCAAGCGCGCCGAGGAGATGGGCCCCGCCGCCGGCGCGACGAAACGGGTCACGGTCGTCTTCGACGGCGTCGACACCGACCTGGAACTCGCCCCCGACGGCCCCTCGATTCTGGATGCGGCGCTGGAGAAGCGCGGCGACATGCCGTTTTCCTGCAAGGGCGGCATGTGCTGCACCTGCCGGGCCAAGGTGGTCGAGGGCGAGGTCGCGATGGACGTGAACTACGCGCTGCGGCCCGAGGAGGTCGAGGCCGGATTCGTCCTCACCTGCCAGGCGCATCCGCTGACGGATCGGGTGGTGGTCGATTACGACCAGCGCTGAGACGCCCCTTCCCGCACGCGCGCGTCAGGCGAGCCCGGACAGAAAGCCGGCCCCCGGCGCGATAACGCGGTCCGCCGGCACGACGACGCGAACCGTCGTGCCGCTGAGCGGCTTGCTGTCGATCTCCAGCCTCCCACCATGCGCGTCGATGATGGCCTTGGCGATCGGCAGGCCGAGACCCGTTCCGGACTCCGCCCGCTCCATCGCGAAGTCGGCGCGCCCGAACGGCAGAAGGGCGGTGCGGATGTCCGCTTCGCTCATGCCGACGCCCGCGTCCTCGAACTGGATCGTCATCTCGCCCCGATCCGAGAGCGCATAGGAGACGGTGATCGTCGTCAGGCTCTTGCTGTACTTCACCGCGTTGGACAGGACGTTCGTGAAGACTTGGACCATCTTCGTCTGGTCGGCGACCAGCATGACGCCGGGCGGGCCCGGCTCCATGCGGCAGGTAATGGCCTTTTCCGCCAGTCGGCTTTCCAGGATGCTCAGGCTCGAGCGCAGCGCGGCCTGCAGTTCGAAAGTGCTTTCCTCGATCGTGTCGGCGCCGGTCAACCGGCCGATCTCAAGCGCGCCATTGACGATCGCCAGCAGATAGCGACCGGCGGTGGTGATGTCGCGGCTGTAGTCCTTGTAGCGCGGGCTCAACTCCCCGAAATGCTCGTTGGCCAAGATTTCCCCGAAGCCGATGATGGCGTTCAGCGGCGTGCGCATCTCATGCGCCAGATTGGCGAACAGGCGGACGATCTGTTCGCTGGCGGCGGGGTCCCTTTGCGGCGCCTCGATCTGAGGAAGCGGCGCGAACAGCGCGGTGAAGGACTGCGCCTTCGCCCCGTGCGCCGCGCCCTCGGGGCCCAGCCACACGGCCGCGGACCGGCGTTCGCCAAGGGCGTCGCGCCATTCCGCCAGCCGCCAGGCCTCCGGGACGCGCGTTCCCGACCGGGCGGCCGACGGCGCAAAGGCGAGCGGGCGATCGTAACGGATCGTGACGAGTTCCGCGACCGGCGCGCCGATCACCCGGCGGTCCTCCTCGACCTCGAAAAGGGCGCGCGCACTTTCGTTCAGCGACCGGATTCGGCTCTGGACGACATGCAGGCTCGGCGGATCGAAGAGGCTCATGTCCATCGCGTCACGTCTCTAAACGCCGATCCGTCCGGGCGAGACCGGTCGAATCCGTCAGGTCGCAGTTGAGGAAATCCGCGCCGGTCACATCGGCCCCGTCGAAGCTGGCCCCGCGCAGCGTCGCGCCGCGAAAGTCCGCGTTGCAGAGCCGCGCGCGCCGGAAATCCGCGCCGGTGAAATCGGCACCCATCAGTTTGGCGTCCGTGAAGTCGCACCCGGTGAAGACCGCGCGCGCCGCCCTGGCGTGCAGCCATTTGCCGCCGCCTCCCATACGCAGGGGCGCCAGGTCGACGCCGCGGAAACTGGCTTCGTTGCAGTGCGCGCCTTCTAGATTGGCGCCGCGCAAGTCGCCGTCGTGCAGGCGGGCGCAGCGCAGATCGCATCCGGGCGCCGCGATCAGCGCCATCGAGGCGCCCGTCAGATCGGCGCGAAACAGATTGCAGTTGGTCAGCACGGCCGCGGCAAGCACCTTCCCCGACCAATCCACCTCGCGCAGGTCCAGTCCCTCCCCTTCGAAGCGTCGCCCCCGGATTGCGTCGCTTTCGATCCAGGCCTGATGCTCGGCGAGGTCGACATCGCGATCCCCGCCCGCTTGGCCGGTCGCCTTCGGCTTTTTCGCGCCGGCCAGCACCGGATCGGACAGAAACCCGTCGTCCGCGATGGCGCCGGTCAGGTCGGCTCCGACAAAGCTGCTGTCGCTCACCGACACATTGGTCAGGATGGCGCCGGTGAAGTCGGTTTCGTCCACCCGGCATCCCGAGAACGCCGCCCCTTCCAGATTGGCGTTCACGAAGACCGCGCTGCGCAGATCCGCCTTGCGGAACTCGACCTTCTTTAGATTGGCGCCGGTGAAGTTGGCCGCCACCGCGAATGTCTCGCCGATCTTGGCGTCCGACAGATTGGCCCCTTGCACGGAGGCCCCGGAGATGTCCGCTTCCACGGGGCGCTCCGCCAGCCCGTCGAGCCCCTCGCTCCTGCTGGCCCGCGCGAGGATCGCTTCGCGCAGATCGACGCCGGTCATGTCGGCGCCGTCCAAGGACGCGCCGCGAAAGCAGGCGCCGCGCAGATCGGCGCGGGTCAAATCCGCGCCGTCCAGAATGGCGTGTGTCAGGTCTGCGCCGAACAGGATCGCCGACTTCAGGCTGGCCTTGTAGAGACGGGCGCTGATCAGACGCGAGCCGGTCAGGTCCGCCTCATCCAGGACGGCCCGGTTTAGATTGGCGCGAACCAGATCCGCATCCTTCAAGAGGGCGCGCTGGCCGCCCGGCCGACGGTCCAGGAAACGACCATGCGCCTGAACGATCGCGGTCAACTCCGCGGCGCTGACATCCCTCATCCACCGACCCCGATCCGGCGGCGCGCGCGGCAACGACGAGCGGGCGCGACGCCTTGAACCCCATCCGCCTTTGAGGATAAAGCCGGTGTGTTTGATGATAGGTTAACGCCTCAGGATCGCCGCCGCGGCCTATCCGGCGCCAGGCGCGCCACAGCGTCGAGCGCCGCTTCCAGGTCGCGGGCGGCCTCCGCCAGCGCGTCCTGCGTCGCATCGCTGGCGCCGCCGCTCAGCGCTTCGAGATCGAGGCGCAGGTCGAGGCCGCGGCGATGCGCGCGCAGCACCGCCCCGCGCGCCGCGAGGTCGTCCCATTCGGCGACCACATGATACGGCGTGATCGGGCGGCGGATCCCTTTGACCGTCACCGGCTCGGCGGGTTCGGCCTTGACGTCGTCCTGGACGTGCGCCCAGGTTTCGTAGGCCAGCACGACGCCGCCCGGCGCGGCCAGCGACTGCAGGCGCGCCGCCAGATTCACCGCGCCGCCGATGATGGTGTAGTCCATCCGGTCGGCGCTGCCGAAGTTCCCGACGTCGCAATAGCCGGTGTTGATCCCGACGCGGATCTCGAACGGGCGCTCATAGCCGCGTTCGCGCCAGTCGACCGCAAGCTCGCGCATGCGCGCCTGCATGGCGATCGCCATGGCGACGCAGGCCCGGGCGTCCTCCTTCGCGCCGCGGCTTTCCGGGTCTCCGAAGAAGGCCAGGATCGCGTCCCCGATGTACTTGTCGATGGTGGCGCCGTGGGCGAGCGCGATCGTCGACATCTCCGACAGGAACTCGTTCAGCAGGCTCGCCACCTCCTCCGGCTCCATATCGCCGACGGTCTCGGTGAAGTTGACGACGTCGCAGAAGAAGATGGTGAGTTTCTTGCGCTCGGCGCGCACCTCCACCTGCGCCGCGCCGGCGAAGATCCGGCCGAAGACCTGCGGCGAGAGGTACTTCCCGAGCTTGCGCGGCAACGCCTCCAGGGTCTGGGTCTTCTCCTCCAGCGCGGCGCGGTTCTGCTTGAAGACGTCGACGGCGCGGGCCATTTCGCCGATCTCGTCGCCGCGCTCGACATGCGGGATCGCGGGCGGCGGCTCCCCGGCGGTGATCTTGCGCATGACGCCCTGCAGCCGCTCGATCGGCCGGGTGATGGTCGCAAGCGAGATCAGGATAATCAGCCCCGCCACCAGCAGCATGACGACCAGCGCCGCCTCCTGGATGCGGCGGCTTTCCTCGGTCTCGGCGAGGATCCGGGCCAACCCCGCCCCGGCCTCGTCCCGGGCGTCGGCGATGATCCGCTCGAGCACCGCCTCGATCTCGGCCATCACGCCGCGCTCCAGCGATTCGACGCCCAGCAGCGCGGCCCGGCGCGCGCCGGGGTCGTAGCGCGTCAGCACCTCGCGGCCGCCGCTCGCGAAGCCGTCGAACAGGGCGCGCATCTGCGCGCGCTCGTCCGCGGACGGGTCCCCCAGCGCCTCGAAATAGGTCGAGAAGGCCTGGGCGTTCACCTCGAAGCGCCGGGCGCCGTCCTGAACGCCGCGCAGATGGGCCTGCAGCGCCTCCATCATGTCGCCGACCTCGTCGATCAGTTCGGCGTAGATCAGGTTGTTCGGGGCCGGCCCGTCGGCGCGGCCCGCCTTGCGCTCGTCCAACAGACGCTCGAGCGGCGCGGCGAAGGCGGCCTCAACGGCGTCGACCCGCTCCGCCGCCCAGAGCTCGAGCGTCGGGTCGTAGCGCTCGAACACGCGGGCGCGGGCCTCCGCTTCGTAGAGCGCGAACAGGCGGCCGAGGATCGCCACCTCCCCGGCCTCGACCGCCTGGCCCGCCTCGAGCGCCTTGAGCGCCTCATAGGAGGCGAGGAATTCCGCGCGATTCTCTTCGAACGCCGCACGGTCCGCCGGCTCGCCCGCGACGTACTCCAACAGGTTGGCGGTCAGGTCGTCGACCTCGTCCAACATCGAACCGGCCAGGATGACGATGGGAATTTCGACCTGCGCAATGCGGTCGACTTCCTTGTGCAGCGTGCGGCCAAGCGCATGCGCCAGGATCACCAGCGCCAGGAAAATGCCCACAATGACGATCTGCGTCAGCGCGACCTTGCCCGAAATCCGAACCATCCGCCCGCCCCCTCCCGTTGGCGCCGCTTCCCCGGCTCGCATGGTAGCCGATCGACGGCGCGGGGGAAGGCGCTAAAGGAGCAGCGGCGGCGCGCCTAGCGCGTCAGGCTTTCCACCACGTTCTCGATGATCGTCATGCCGGCGGACTTGCCGAGCGACATGATGCTCTCCGGGTGGAACTGGACGGCGGCGATGGGGCGCTCGGCGTGCTCGATCGCCATCACGACGCCGTCGTCCGTCACCGCCGTCACCTCGTAGGGGGCCGGCAGCGTCTGCGGCAGCACATGCAGCGAATGGTAGCGCCCGATGGTGAGCTCGTTGGAGAGCCGCGGGAAGACGCGCCCCGCCTTGGTCACCTTGATGCGCGACGGCTTGCCGTGCATGGGCGTGTCGAGCTGGCCGAGCGTCGCCCCCGCCTGCTCCGCGATCGCCTGCAGGCCGAGGCACACGCCGAAGATCGGCAGATCGCGCGCGGAAGCCGCCTCGATCGTCGCCGCGCAGGCGAAGTCCCGGGGCGAGCCCGGGCCGGGGGAAAGAACGACGAGGTCGGGCTTCACACGCTCGAACACGGCGTCGTCGAGCGGCGTGCGGACCGTCGTCACCTCCGCCCCCGTCTGGCGGAAGTAATTGGCGAGCGTATGGACGAAGCTGTCCTCGTGGTCGACCAGCAGGATGCGCTTGCCGGCGCCCACCTTGCGCACCTCGGGCGCAAGCTCGCCGCCCTCCGCATTGCCCGGCGCGCGCAGAGCGGCGCGGAGCGCGGAGGCCTTCAGCTCCGTCTCCTTCTCCTCCTCCTCGGGAATCGAATCGTAGAGCAGCGTCGCCCCGGCCCGCACCCGGGCGTAGCCGTCCTTGATGTGGATGGTGCGTAGCGTGAGGCCCGTGTTCATGTCGCCGTCGAAGCCGGCCATCCCCACCGCGCCCCCATACCAGGCGCGCGCGCTCTTCTCGTGCGCCTCGATGAAGCGCATGGCCCAGAGCTTCGGCGCGCCCGTCACCGTGACGGCCCAAGCGTGGCTCAGGAAGGCGTCGAAGCCGTCCATGCCCTCCCGCAGCCGGCCCTCGATATGGTCGACCGTGTGGATCAGGCGGGAGTACATCTCGATCTGCCGCCGGCCCAACAGGCGCACTGAGCCCGGCTCGCACACCCGGCTCTTGTCGTTGCGGTCGACGTCGGAGCACATGGTGAGCTCCGCCTCGTCCTTCTTGGAGTTCAGGAGTTTCAGGATCTGCTCCGAATCCTCGATCGGGTCCTCGCCGCGCCGGATCGTGCCGCTGATCGGGCAGGTCTCGACCCGCCGGCCGGTGACGCGCACGAACATCTCCGGGCTGGCGCCCACCAGATACTCGCCGCGGCCCAGATTCATCAGGAAGCCGTACGGCGCGGGATTGATCGTCCTGAGCCGCCGGAAGGTGGCGGACGGCGGCTGGAGGCAGCGCTCATAGAAGACCTGGCCCGGCACCACCTCGAACAGGTCGCCGCAGCGGAAGCGCTCCTTCGCGACCTCGACCAGCGCTGCGTACTCGCCCGGCGCGTGGTCGCCCGCGCCGGGCGTCGTCTCCGCCGCGACGAAGGGCGCCTCCGGGATCGTCCCGTCCAGATCGGCGGTGCTCTCGCCCTCGATCTCGAAGGCGTAATGGAGGCGCTTCGCCTCGACCGCGTAATGGTCGACCAGGACGAGCTGGTCCGGCAGGAACAGCACCAGGTCGCGCTGGTTCTCCGGTCGGTCGAGCGAGAGGTCGATCGGATCGAACTGGAAGCACAGATCGTAGCCGAAGGCGCCGTAGAGGCCGAGATTGCCGTCCGCCTCGGTCCGGAACAGATCGATCACCGCGCGCAGGACGGAGAAGACGGTCGGCGCCTTGGAGCGCTCCTCCTCGGTATAGATGCGTTGCGGCGCGCGAACGGCGAGGTCCCAGGCCTCGCCGTCGGCCGTCAGATCGGCGACGTCCGCATGGCCTTCCAGCGCCCGCGCGATCGCGCGGGCGAGCAGCGCGCCCCGGGCGTTCAGCGGCTCGAAGCGCATCGCGCGCCCGCGCGCCGAAATCATCAGGGGCGGATCGACGATGGCGCTGTCCCAGCGGGTGTAGCGGCCCGGATACTCGTAGCTGGAGGAGAGCAGCACGCCCGGCCGGCTGTCGAACCGCTCGATCACCTCGTCGATCGCGGTCGCGTAATCCGCCGACTCCTCGCTGCGCCGGATCGCGACGCCGCCCGCCGTCGTGAACTCGAAATCGCCCATCGCTTGTCGCCGCCCGCCTTGCAAAAACCGCCTAAGCGCCTTTGAGTACGCAAGCGGCCGGCGCCGCGCAAGCCGTAACGGCCGCGCGCGCCGCCCGGCCGCGGGCGCCGGTGCGCCCCGGTCCCACGATCCCTCAGGAGACGTTCGATCATGTCCGCCCGCAAGGAATTCGCCACCGTCGCCCTTTGGGCCGTCAACATGGCCCAGCCGCTGAACGGGATCGGCGCCTGGCTCGCCAAGCTCGACGACAAGATGGCGGAGGCCGCGGCCGGCGGCGCCGACCTCCTGGTGCTGCCGGAATACATGAGCGAGCAGTGGCTGAGCTTCGCCCCGTCCGGCCTGAAGCCGGCGGAGGAGATCGCCTGGATGGCGGCGGAGGGCGAGAAGGCGCTGGCCGAACTGCCGGCGTTGGCCGCGCGCCACGGGATCGCGCTCCTGGCCGGCACCCAGCCCGTCGCGGCGCAAGGGCGTGAGCCGGACGGGCCGGCGCACGTCAACCGCGCGCATCTGGCGCTGCCGGACGGCCGTATCGTCGCGCAGGACAAGCTCTGCCTGACGCCCGGCGAGAAGGACCCTGCGGCCTGGAACCTCAACACCGGGAGCACGGTCGAACTGGTGGAGTGGAACGGCCTCAGGCTCGCAACGCTCATCTGCCTCGATGTCGAGCTGCCGGCGCTCGCCGCCAAGATCGCCCGCGCGGAGCCGGATCTCGACCTGCTGCTCGTCCCCTCCATGACGGAGAAACAGTCCGGCTATTCCCGCGTCTTCGACTGCGCCAAGGCGCGCGCGGTGGAGCTGCAGACGGCCGTGTGCGCCGTCGGATGCATCGGCTCGGTCGCGCCGGACGGCTCGCGCGGGAACTATTCCGGCGCCGCCGTCTTCACGCCCTGCGAGGCGGAGCTGGGCTTCGACGGCCGCTTCGCCGCCGTCCCCGGCGCCGCGGAGGCGGAGGGCGACGGCCCGATGTTGATCGCCAAGGACGTGCCCGTCGGCCTGATCCGCGCGATCCGCGCGGGCGGCCGGGCGGAGGTCTGGCCCGGCGCGTGGGAGTCCGACGGCGTGACCATCGGCGGTTAGGCCGGGGGCGCCCCCATGGCCAGACGCCACCCCGGCGATGCGCTCTCCGCGCTGGAGGCGCGGCGCATCGCGCTCAGCCATCTGGGCCTGCACCGCCGCCGACCGGACGGCCCGGTGACGGCGGCGCAGATCCGCAAGGCCGCGCGCGCGCTGGGCGTCCTCCAGATCGACAGCGTCAACGTGCTGCAGCGCGCGCATTTCCTGCCGCTCTTCTCGCGACTTGGCCCCTATGACGAGGCGCTGTTGGAGCGCGAGGCCTATGGCGGGCGCCGGCGCAGCCTGTTCGAATATTGGGGGCACGAGGCCTCGCTGCTGCCGGTGGAGCTGCAGCCCGCCTTCCGCTGGCGCATGGCGGACGCCGCCGCGGGACAGGGGATTTATCGCGGCCTCGCCCGCTTCGCGCGCGAGAACCGCGCCGCGCTGACCCGTGTGCGCGACGAGATCGCGGAGCGCGGGCCGCTCGCCGCCTCGGAGCTCGAGGGCGCGGAGCGGGGCGGCGGCGGCTGGTGGGGCTGGGGCGCGACCAAGCAGGCGCTCGAATACCTGTTCTGGACCGGGGAGCTGACCACCGCCTCCCGCCGCGCCGCCGGCTTCACCCGCCTCTACGATCTGACGGAGCGGGTGCTGCCGCGCGCCGTCCTGGAGACGCCGACGCCCGACCGGGCGGAGGCGCAGCGCACCCTCCTCGCCCGCGCCATCCGAACGCTCGGCGTCGCGACGGAGCCCGATCTGCGCGACTTCTACCGCCTGCCGACGGCGGAGAGCAAAGCCCGCGTCGCCGAACTGGCGGAGGACGGCTCGCTCGTCCCCGTCACCGTCAAGGGCTGGAAGGACCCGGCCTACATCGCGCCGGACGCGACGCGCCGGCGGCTCTCCGGCTGCACGCTGCTCGCCCCCTTCGATCCGGTCTGCTGGCTGCGCGAGCGCGCGGTGCGGCTCTTTGGCTTCCACTATCGGCTGGAGATCTACACGCCCGCGCCGAAGCGGCGCTTCGGCTATTACGTGCTGCCCGTCGCGCTCGACGACCGCTTGGCCGGCCGCCTCGACCTCAAGGCCGACCGCGCGGGGCGCCGCCTGCAGGTACTCGCCGCCTTCGCCGAACCCGGCGAGCCGCACGGCCCGCTGGCCGAGCGCCTCGCGCCAACGCTCCAGGAGATGGCCCGCTGGCTCGGCCTCGAAGCCGTCCAGATCGCCCCCAAAGGCGCCCTCGCCCCGGCGCTCGCGGCGGCGCTGCGGTAGGCCCTCTGCGCACGGGAGAGGCCGGCCGCCCCCGCGGCCAACCGGAACGATCTGCTTCCCTGAACACTGAAAATAGTATTGTGTCCCCGCTTCATTGTGTCCCCGTTTCATTAGAACATCTAATTTTATACCCGTTTTTTCTGTCTCTACCTCTTTTAGAAGGCCGTATAAAAGAACAAACGGCGAATACCTCAGAACAATTTGTCGTTCTTGAAGCCATTGGCGACGTATCACGACCCTTGCGACGCTTCACCGGCTTCTTGCACAGTTTTGACTATTGTTGGGTTACAGTCTGCACGGCTTGATTGGGGGAGGAGATCACATGCCATCACCAAACGAGATGCTGGAACGCCTCCAGAAGGAAATTGATGATAGCCAGCCTTTCGACACTGAAAGGCTGCCAGACCATGTCCAGTTGTTGTACAAACTCTATGAAGAATACACAAGCGGAGACGAAAGCGAATTAAAGCCCGGCACCCTTGCGATATGGAAAGAGGGCTTGAAGAACAAGAGAAAGCCAAAATATGGAGAGCCGGCAATAGTTGTCGAGATTAGTGCTGATGAAGCGTCTCGCCTTTTGAATCAAGGAGATGACTCGGGAAGTCCATATTTCAACGAACCATTAGACTTAAAGTTAGCAGTATTAGACTCGGACGGCGAACTTTTAATGTACTTTTACGATAGAAAACGTTTCAAGTTATTTAACCCAAATCATTAGTTTTGTTACCCGTGCAATTATATAGTGTTGAGGGAGGCATTGGTTGGCATGGGATGGTCGAGTAAACGTCATGAAAGTTACGATCAAACGAAGGCCCAAATTCTCTCTGCTTTGTTGAGCGAGGCGAAAGGAACGGGCCCGTCGCAACCTGACACTCGAACCGCGACCGAAGCCGAACGCCTTGCCCATGAGAGCACGCCCAACACTGAGAAAAGCCTCTCCAAAGGCCCGACAGAGACCCGGAACATAGATGACGCTAGTCGTTCAATTGCCTTGGGCCCGTCACAAGAAGAACACTACGTGGGAAAATTGTTGGAGCGGATCGCCGTGATGGAAACAAAGACTACAGATTATGTGGATTTCTGCAAAACAGCCGATGAAAAATTCGTTCGCCGTGATGAATTGAAATTGGGTTGGAAAATTTTTGTTGCAGCATTCACACCAGTATTAGCTATTATCGGGACTCTTACCTGGCTCATCGAGAAAGATGTTTTAAGATTTGGCGCTGGCGGTTAGGACACAAAAAAACATCTTCGCAGACAAATATGGGGTCAATCAATAATCAGTAACGGAGAAACCATTTATTTCCAATAAGAGAATAATAATTGTGGACAACAATGGGCAAAATACTTACTTATAAAAATTAAATAACGCATATACAATAATTGAAATAACAGAGACAAATTACAAAAAACGGGAATAACAGATACACGAATAGTGGGGACACAATACTCGAATAACGGGGACAGAATAACGGGGACACAATACTCATTTCGTACCTACCGCCTGCGCTCAGGGCTCCGCTCGCCTTTCGTGAGTGCGGGGGCCGGGCGGGCGCCGTCGCGCGCCAGGGCGTCGGCGAGCGCTGCGGCTTGCTGCATCGCCTCCGCGACCGACGCGCGGTGCCGCTCGTCCCCGAACTCCTGATATTCGGCGGCGATGTGATGCATCCGCTCGGCCCCGAGATAGTGCCGGACCGTGTCGACATGAGCCGCGAGGTGGTTCATCGACGCGCGAACGCCGCCCGGCTCGAAGCCGAACTCGCCGCTCGACGTGAAGAGCGCGAGCGTCTTGCCCCCGAGGATCGGCCGCAGCGGGAAGTCGCCGCGCGCCAGATCGAACGAGAAGGTTCGGTTCACGCGGACGACCTGATCGACCCAAGCCTTCAGGGCCGCCGGCATGCCGTAATTGTACATCGGCGCCCCCATCGCGATCACGTCCGCGCGCGCGAGTTCGTCGATCAACCGATCGGAGGCGGCGAGCTCGCAGCGCTGCGCCTCGGTGCGCTCCCCCTCCGGCGTGAAGGCGGCGGCGATCCAGGCCTCCGAGACGAAGGGCGGCGGCGCGCCGCCGACGTCGCGGCGCAGCACCTCGACGCCGGGGTCATGCCGGCGCCAGGCGTCGACGAAGGCGCCGGACAGCGACCGCGATATCGACCGGACGGCCCGGGCGCTTGCGTCGATGTGCAACAGAACGGTCATGATCAATCTCCCTACTTCCCGGCCGCGAGGATGCGTTCGGGACTTAGATCGACCAGGACGGCGTCCGGGACAAACGAGGAGTCTGCAGCCGACGGGTGAGGTCGCTTCATCCGTCGGGACGCGCACCTCCTCCGACCGCTTCCGCGAGAATCCAGTCCGCGAAGGCGCGCTGCGCACCCTGCGCGTCCGAGGGCTCGGTCACGACCAGCCAATAGCTCTTGTGCGGCAGCTCGGCGGCGAAGGGCGCGATCAGGCGACCGGCGCGCAGCAGACGATCCGCCGCGACAAGGCTGACGAGCGCCGCCCCGCGGCCGGCGGCCGCATCCTCCAGGCACAGATGCTCGTCGCTATAGGTCGCCTGGACGGCCGGCGGCGACCCCGGGGCCTCCGCCCGGCGCCACCAGCCCGTCCAATCCGGATCGCCGGCGCCGAAGTTCCGCCACTCATACTGCAGAAGCGGCGTCCGCCGCAGCGCCGACAGCCGATCCGCCGCCGTCTCCGCCGGATCGAGCAGGCCCGGCGCGCACACTGGCGCGATCCGGTCCTCGATCAGAAATCGGGCGCCCGGCGGTTCCGACCCGCGGTGCGCATAGCGTATGGCGACGTCGATCCGATCGCGACCCGGGATCAAGCGATCGTCCGTCGCCAGCAGGCGGAGCGGGATATCCGGATGCGCCTCCCGGAAGGTCGCCAGACGCGGGCCCAGCCAGTTGGTCGCGAAGGACATGGTCGCCGTAACGGTCAACGGCGCCGCCGCCTCCTCTTCGCCGAGAAGCTCCTGGGCCTCTCTCAAATGATCGAAGCCGCGCCAGACGGCCTCCGCATAGCGCTTGCCGAGCGGCGTCAGCTTCAGAGCGCGGGTCAGCCGGACGAAGAGCGGGGCGCCGACATGCTCTTCAAGGCTGCGGATCCGGTGGCTGACGGCCGTGGGCGTGATGTGAAGCTCTTCCGCCGCCCGCTGGAAGCTGCAGCTTCGGGCGGCCGCGTCGAAGGCCTCCAGCGCCTTCAAGGGCGGCAGACGTCTGCGGGATCGCGAGGGCGGCGGCATGGGCTTTACAGGACTCTGGAGGTCGGAGGAGCGCGCGCGTTCTTGCGGGCGCGCGGCCACACCCTACGCGTCTTGCACGGCGGGAGCCAAGGGCGCGGCTCCCTGCTTCTCGTCCCATCGCGCGCCGCCCGCAGGCGCTCGGCCCCTCACACGGCCCAAGGGGCGCAGCCGACCGCTCCCGAGGGAGCGGTTTCCGGCGGAGAGGGGTTGGGGGGAGGGAGCGGCGGCGGTAGGCTCTGGCGGTCGCGCGCTTGGACGAGGGAGAGGGACGCGATGAGCGACCATCCGGACGTGTTGATTATCGGCGGCGGGATCGCCGGGGCCTCTTTGGGGGCGGAACTGGCGGCGGCGGGCGCGGTCGTCACCGTCTTGGAGGCGGAGGATCAGCCGGGCTATCACGCGACCGGCCGGTCGGCGGCGCATTTCATCGAGTGCTACGGGCCGCCGCCGGTGCGCGCCTTCAACAAGGCGACCCGGCCCTTCCTGGAGGACCCGCCAGCGGATTTCGCCGAGCGCGGCTTCCTGAAAGACCGGCCGCTGGTCTGGATCGCGACGGAGGCGGACGCCCCGACGCTGGACCGGCTGGTCGCGGCGGAAAGCTGCCTCGCCCTCCTGCCGGTCGCGGAGGCGGTGCGGCGCGCGCCGATCCTGCGGCCCGACGGGATCGTGCGCGCGGCGGTGGAGGAGACGGCGGCCGACATCGACGTCGGCGCGCTGCATCAGGCCTATCTCGCCGCGCTGAAGCGTCGGGGCGGGCGTCTGATCTCCTCGGCCCGGGCGGCGCGGATCGAGAAGCGCGACGGTCTGTGGACCGTCGAGACAGCCCCTGCCAGCTACGCCGCGCCGGTGCTGGTCAACGCCGCCGGCGCCTGGGCGGGCGAGATCGGGGCGATGGCGGGCCTGCCGCCGATACGGCTCAACCCGATGCGCCGGTCGGCCGCCTTGCTGCCCGCGCCGGAGGCGACGGACTTTGCCGATTGGCCGCTGATCGGCGACATCGGAGAGCGCTTCTATTTCAAGCCGGAAGCGGGCAAGCTCCTCGTCTCCCCCGCCGACGAAATCCCATGCGCGCCGATGGACGCCCAGGTCGATGACATGGCGCTGGCGGAGGGTCTCGACCGCTTCGAGCGAGCGACGACCTACAGGCTTTCCCGACTGGAGACGAGTTGGGCGGGCCTGCGGACCTTCGCAAACGACCGCGTCCCGCTGGTCGGCTTCGATGCGGCCGACGGCGGCGACGGCTTCTTCTGGTTCGCGGGCCAGGGCGGCTACGGCGTGCAGACCTCGGCCGGCATGGCCTGGACCGGCGCCGCGCTCGTCCAGGGCGCGCCGATCCCGGAGCGCCTCGCGGCGCTGGGGCTGGAGGCCGCCGCGCTCGACCCGCGCCGGGCGCAGCCGGACGCGTTGATCCATTGAGGCGCGGCTGCAGGCCGCGGACGGATCAGCCCCGCGTCTTGCTCTGGAACAGGGGCACGCTCTCCCCGGCGTCGACCTGGGGACGGTCGGGCTCCTCCTCCTCCAGCGGATCGACCAGCGCCATGGTGGCGAGCGAACGCTCGGCCAGGCGCTGATAGTCGGCGGTCCCTTCCCGCTTCCAGGCGATCTCCTGCTCGCTCAGCTCGCGCAGGACCTTGGCGGGCGAGCCGACGCACAGCATGCGCGCCGGCAGCTCGAACCCCGCCTTCACGAAGGCCATGGCCGCGACCATCGAGCTCTCGCCCAGCACCGCGCCGTCCATCACGACCGAGTTCATGCCGACCAGCGCGTCCTTGCCCACGATGCAGCCGTGCAGGATGGCGCCGTGGCCGACATGGCCGTCCTCCTCCACCACGCAGTCCATCCCAGGGAAGGCGTGCATGGTGCAGTTGTCCTGCAAATTCGCGCCCTTGCGCAGCATCACCCGGCCGAAATCCCCGCGCATCGCGGCGAAGGGTCCGACATAGCAGTTCGGCCCGACGAGCGCGTCGCCGATCAGCACGGCCGTCGGGTGGACGAAGGCGCTCGGGTGGATGACGGGCGTCACCCCGTCGATGGCGTAGACCTTGGGACGCATGCTCGGGAGGACCTTCTATTCGGCGGCCGCCGCTCCCGCCTCCGCCTCCACGGGATAGCGGATCTCCACCACCCGGAAGCGGTTGGCGACGAAGGCCGCGTCGACCAGCGCGGAATTGGCGGCCGGGTTCGCGCCGGTCGCATGGAAATCGCTGAAGGCCGCGGTCTGGTTGACGAAGACCCCGCCCGTCAGATTGACGCTGAGCGCCACGCCCACATCCTGCGCGATCTCCTCCGCCTTGTGCAACGTCTCAGCGTTGTCGGAATAGAGCCCGGCCGTGATCGCGCCCTTGCTGGCCACCGTTTCCCGCCAGGCGGCGAGCGCGCCGTCGATCCCGTCGCAGGCGACGATGAAGGAGATCGGGCCGAACAGCTCGCTTTCGTATGTGTCGCGCTGCGCCGCGTCGATCTTCAGGATCAGCGGCGTGCGGATGCGGGCGTCGGGATAGTCCGCCGGCGCGATGGCGCGGCTGGCGAGCGCGACCTCGCCAAGCGAGGCCGCCGCCTCGATCCGCTCCGCCGTCGCCGGCGCCTGGATCGCGCCGAGGACGGCGGCCGCGCGCTCCTCGTCCGAGAGGAACTTGTCGACCGCGCCGGCGATCAGGCCGGCCACCTCGTCGAAGGAGAGATGATTGTCGCCGACCCGGATCCCGTCGCGCGGGACGAAGAAGTTCTGCGGCGTGGTGCACATCTGCCCGGAATAGAGCGAGAGCGTGAAGCTCAGATTCCGCGCCATGCCCTTCACGTCGGCGAAATCGTCGATCACGACCGCGTTGACGCCCGCCTTTTCCGTATAGACCTGGGCCTGACGGCAATTCAGCTCCAGCCATTCCCCGAACTGGTTCGAGCCCGTGAAGTCGATCACCTTCACCTCGGGCCTCAGGCACAGATCCTGCGCGACCGGCGCCGCGCGGCTGTCGGTCAGGAGCGTGACCAGATTCGGGTCGAACCCCGCCTCCGCCAGGACCCCGCGCACGATCTCGACCGAGACGGCGAGCGGCAGAACAGCCCCCGGGTGCGGCTTCACGATGACCGGATTGCCCGTCGCCAGCGAGGCGAAGAGGCCCGGATAGCCGTTCCAGGTGGGGAAGGTGGAGACCCCGATCATCACCGCCACGCCGCGCGGCACGGTCTTGAAATGCTTGTCCATCACCAGGGGCGGGTTCTTGCCCTGGGGCTTCTCCCAGCGCGCGACCGCCGGGACGGAGGCCATCTCGCGATAGGCGTAGGTTACGGCTTCCAGCCCCCGGTCCTGCGCGTGCGGACCGCCGGCCTGGAAGGCCATCATGAAGCCCTGGCCGGTGGTGTGCTGGACGGCGTGCGCCATCTCGAAGCTGTTGGCGTTGATGCGCGCCAGCGCCTCCAGACAGACGCCCGTGCGCGCCTCCACGCCCGCGTCGCGCCAGGCTTTCATTCCGGCCTGGACGGCGGCCAACGCCTGATCCACCGAAAGCTTCGGATAGGTCACGCCGAGCGCGATCCCATAGGGCGATTGCTCCCCCGTCGCGTGATATTCCACGCCGGGATGGCCCGCCATCCCGAAGGGCTTGCCGAGCCGTGCCTTGAAGGCGGCCTCGCCGTCCTCGGCCGCGGTCTCGCCATAGATCCTGGGCGACGGACGCTCCGAATAGGGCGACCAGTAGCCGCGGCTCGCGATCGTCGCGAGGGCGGTCTCCAGCGTGTCTTTATGCTTGGCGAAGAAGTCGGCGGCGGCCATGGTTGGGTTCCTCTTCCGGGGATGCGCTTCTGGCGGCGCGTCCGGGTCGGCTTGCGGATCGGGTGCAAAACCTGATACCAAAATAGGGTCATTCTGTCTAACAATTGTATCGCTTTTGCCGAGCGATCGCCTGGGAGAGACGCCGTGACGGCCTATGACACGATCCTCTATGCGGTCGAGGGCGGGATCGCCCGCCTGACCCTGAACCGACCGGACAAGCTGAACAGCTTCACGGTGCAGATGCATGAGGAGGTGCGCGACGCGCTCGACCGCACGGCGGCCGACGAGAGCGCGCGCTGCCTCTTGCTGACCGGCGCCGGCCGCGGCTTCTGCGCCGGCCAGGATTTGAGCGACCGCGCCGTCGACCCGAACGACCCGGACGCCGCCGCGCCGGATTTGGGAGAGTCGCTGGAGCAGCGCTACAACCCGCTCGTGCGCCGGATCGCCGGGCTGGACAAACCGGCGGTCTGCGCCGTCAACGGCGTCGCAGCCGGCGCCGGCGCCAACCTCGCCTTGGCCTGCGACATCGTGATCGCCGCGCGCTCCGCCAGCTTCATCCAGGCCTTCTGCAAGATCGGGCTGATCCCGGATTCGGGCGGCACCTGGTCGCTGCCGCGGCGGGTGGGGCTGGCCCGCGCCAAGGGGCTGGCGCTGCTCGGCGACAAGCTGCCGGCGGAGCAGGCGGAGGCCTGGGGCCTGATCTGGAAGGCGGTGGCGGACGAGGCGCTGGCCGACGAGGCGGGCCGCATCGCCGCCCAACTCGCCGCCGGACCGACCAAGGGGCTCGGCCTGATCAAGCAGGCGCTGAACCAGAGCTTCGACAACGATCTCGACGCGCAGCTCGACCTGGAGCGGGACCTGCAGCGCGAGGCCGGCCGCACCGAGGACTATCGCGAGGGCGTGCGCGCCTTCATGGAGAAGCGCGCGCCGCGCTTCGTCGGGCGCTGAGACGCGAATGCGCAAGCCGCTTCATCCTTCGAGACGGGCGCTGGCGCGCCCTCCTCAGGATGAGGGCCGGGGAGTAGGATTGCCGCCCGACCCTCGTCCTCAGGAGCGGCCGGGGACTAGGATTGCCGCCTGACCCTCGTCCTGAGGAGCGGCCGGCAGGCCGCGTCTCGAAGGGCGTGCGGATGGGCGCGATGAAAGAGACGACGCAATGACCGAGACCGACCCGCAGACGATCGCCGAGGCCGCCGCCGACGCGATGTTCGAGAAGGACAACGCCAGCCGGGCGCTGGGCATGGCGATCGAAGAGGTGCGTCCCGGCTACGCGCGGCTCACCATGACCGTGCGCGAGGACATGGTGAACGGCCATGCGATCTGCCATGGCGGGCTGATCTTCACGCTGGCCGACAGCGCCTTCGCCTTCGGCTGCAACAGCTACAACAAGGCGACCGTGGCGTCCGGCTGCGAGATCGCCTTCGTCGCGCCGGCGAAGCTGGGCGACAGGCTGACGGCGGAGTGCCGGGAGCGCGTGCTGCGCGGCCGGTCCGGCGTCTACGACATCGACGTGACCAACCAGGACGGCGAGACCATCGCCTTCTTCCGCGGCAAGTCGCGCCAGATCAAGGGCGAGATCGTCCCCGGCCTGACGGCCGTGGGCTGACGACGCCCGCCCCCTTGCTTTTGAGACGAACAGGATCCGATCCATGACCGACGCCTTCCTCTGCGACGCCATCCGAACGCCCGTCGGCCGCTACGGCGGGGCCCTGGCCCCGGTGCGGGCCGACGATCTGTGCGCCGTTCCGATCAAGGCGCTGATGGCGCGCAACCCCTCGGTCGATTGGGAGGCCGTGGACGACGCGCTGTTCGGCTGCGCCAACCAGGCCGGCGAGGACAACCGCAACGTCGCCCGCATGGCGACCTTGCTGGCCGGCCTGCCGACGACCGTGCCGGGGTCGACGATCAACCGGCTGTGCGGCTCGGGCATGGACGCGGTCGGCTCGGCCGCGCGCGCGATCCGGGCCGGCGACGGCGGCCTCTACCTCGCCGGCGGGGTGGAGAGCATGAGCCGCGCCCCCTTCGTCATGGGCAAGGCGGAGAGCGCCTTCTCCCGCAAGGCGGAGATCTTCGACACCACCATCGGCTGGCGCTTCGTCAACAGGCTGATGAAGGCGCAGTACGGGATCGATTCCATGCCGGAGACGGCGGAGAACGTGGCCGAGGACTATGGCGTCAGCCGCGCCGACCAGGACGCCTTCGCGCTGGCGAGCCAGCAACGCGCGGCGGAGGCCCAGGCCGCCGGCCGCTTCGCCGCCGAGATCACGCCGGTCGAGATCCCTCAGCGCAAGGGCGACCCCGTGATCGTCGACGCCGACGAACACCTCCGGCCGGAGACCACGGCGGAGGCGCTGGCCAAACTGCCGACGCCCTTCCGAGAGGGCGGCAGCGTCACCGCCGGCAACGCGTCCGGCGTCAATGACGGGGCGGCGGCGCTGATCGTCGCCTCTGAGGAGGCTGCGAAGAAGCACGGGCTGACGCCGCGCGCGCGCCTTCTGGGCATGGCGACCGCCGGCGTGCCGCCGCGCATCATGGGGATCGGCCCCGCCCCGGCGAGCGAGAAGCTCCTGCGCCGGCTCGGCCTGACGCTGCACCAGATGGACGTCGTCGAGCTGAACGAGGCCTTCGCGAGCCAGGCGCTGGCCGTGCTGCGCGACCTGGGCCTGCCCGACGACGCCGAGCATGTGAACCCGAACGGCGGCGCGATCGCGCTGGGCCATCCGCTCGGCATGTCCGGAGCGCGATTGATCGCCACCGCGCTCAACGAGCTGGAGCGGCGCAAGGGCCGCTACGCGCTCTGCACCATGTGCATCGGCGTCGGCCAGGGGATCGCGACCGTCATCGAACGCGTCTGAGGAACGGGAGGCGAAGAGTCATGAATGCGCTGATCCCCGGCCTGCATCCGATCGAGACCGCGAGCCGCGACGAGATCGAGGCGCTGCAGCTCTCCCGCCTGAAATGGTCTGTGAAGCACGCCTACGACAACGTCCCCCATTACCGCGCCAAGCTGGACGCCGCCGGCGTCCATCCGGACGACGTGCAAGAGCTCGCGGACCTCGCCAAGCTGCCCTTCACCACCAAGGAAGACCTGCGCGAGACCTATCCCTTCGGCATGTTCGCCGCGCCGAAGGAGCGGCTGCGGCGCGTCCACGCCTCGTCCGGCACCACGGGCAAGCCGACCGTCGTCGGCTACACCGACCGCGACATCTCGATGTGGGCGGACATGGTCGCCCGCTCGATCTACGCCGCCGGCGCCCGGCCGGGCATGACGGTGCATATCGCCTATGGCTACGGGCTGTTCACCGGGGGGCTGGGCGCGCATTACGGGGTGGAGCGGCTGGGCTGCATGGCGGTTCCCGTCTCCGGCGGGCAGACCGAGCGGCAGGTGCAGTTGATCCGCGACTTCCGACCCGAGGTCATCATGGTCACCCCCAGCTACATGCTGGCGCTGGCCGACGAGATGGAGGCGCAGGGCCTGTCGCGCGCGGACTGCTCGCTCGAGATCGGAATCTTCGGCGCGGAGCCCTGGACCGACGAGATGCGCCGCTCCATCGAGGAGCGCGTGGGCTTGAGCGCCGTCGACATCTACGGCCTCTCCGAAGTGATCGGCCCCGGCGTCGCCAATGAGGTGCGCGAGGCCAAGGACGGCCTCTATGTCTGGGAGGATCACTTCTATCCGGAGATCGTCGATCCGGAGACCGGACAACCCGTCCCGGACGGAGAGTTCGGGGAGCTGGTTTTCACCTCGCTCACCAAGGAGGCGCTGCCGATCCTGCGCTACCGCACGCGGGACCTCACGCGTCTGCTGCCGGGGACCGCGCGCTCCATGCGGCGGATGGAGAAGATCACCGGGCGCACCGACGACATGCTGATCATCCGCGGCGTGAACCTGTTCCCCAGCCAGATCGAGGAGCTGATCCTGAAGGACCCGCGCCTCGCCCCGCACTATCAGATCGAGGTCTGGCGCGAGGGCGCGATGGACAGGATCGCCGTCGATGTGGAGGCGCGCGATCCGGCCGCCTCGGAGGACCTCAAGGCCGAGGCGGCGATGGACCTCGCCCACCACATCAAATCCTATATCGGCGTCAGCGCGGCCGTGCGGGTGCAGGCGGTCGGCGCCGTCGAACGCTCCATCGGCAAGGCCAAGCGCGTCGTCGACCGACGCACGGGCTAGCCGGAGCCCGACGATGGACGAGGCCGCCGCCCCCACCCCTTCCCGCCCTCCCGACGGGCCGCCGGGCCGGGCCGACGTGGACGCGCTGGTCGCGCGCCTCGCCCCGCGCGCCAAGTCGCTGATCGTCACCGTTTACGGCGACGCGCTGCAGCCGCATGGGGGAAGCTGCTGGCTCGGCTCGCTGATCCGGCTGGTCGCGCCGCTCGGGCTGGGGGAGCGCATGGTGCGCACCGCCGTCTACCGCCTCTCGCAGGATGGGCTGCTGACCTCCGAACAGGCGGGGCGGCGCAGCTACTACGCGCTCACCGCCGACGGACGGCGCCAGTTCGAATCGGCCCAGACCCGCATCTACGCCCTGCCGGAGCGGGATTGGGACGGGCGCTGGCTTTTCGTGCTGCTGACCGACGACGCGCCGGCCCCCGCGCGCGAGGCGCTCCGCAAAGAGCTCGCCTTCCAGGGTTTCTCGGCCCTTTCCCCCGCCCTCTTCGCCCATCCGGCCGCCGACGCCGGAACGGCGCGCCGGGCCGTCGCCGCCCACGGGCTCGAAGAGCATGCGCTGACCCTCGAAGCCGCCGCCGGGGACGCCGCGCCCTTGCGCCCCCTGCGCCGCATCGTCGCCGGCGGCTGGGCGCTCGACGCCATGGACGCGCAGTACCGCGCCTTCCTGGAGGCCTTCCGCCCGCTGGGGGAGCGCCTGCGCGCCGCCGGTCCGCCGGATGCGGAGGCCGCCTTCCTGCTGCGCGTGCTGCTGATCCACGACTACCGCCGCATCCTGCTGCGCGATCCCGGCCTGCCGCCGGAGCTCCTGCCGACCGACTGGGCGGGAACCCGCGCGACCCTGCTCGCCGCCGACCTTTACCACCGCCTCGCGCCGGCCGCCGAACGCTGGCTCGCCGCGACGGTCGCAACCCGCGACGGCCCCCTGCCCCCGGCCGACCCCGGCTTCTTCCGCCGCTTCGGCGGGCTCGAGCGCGCGGCGCGCTGACAAACCGCCGGATGCAGCGCCCCCGGCCGAGAGGCGGCGGCAGGGCCGCAAGGACAGACGCGCTCGGCCTCCGCTGAAGCGCTGCGTTCCCGGTCTTCCGCTTCGCCCGCAGCGTCACCCCGGCCGACGCGACAGCGGCGAGCCGGGGTCCAGAGCGGCGCGCCGGTCTGTGCGCGCGCCCCCTGGGTCGCCCGCAAGCTCGTCACCATCCTCAACGCCATGCTCAAAAACGACGCAGACTTCCACTACAGCCCAGCCTGAAGACACAGTTGCCGGATCGGCCTGACTGTCGTCGGGGACGACGGGCTGGCGAAGCCGCAAAAAGCGGGGACAAACAAAAAAAGCGGGGACACAATACTTTTTTCCGAGCAAGAATGCGAACAGCGCTCGTTTCGAAAGCGGCGAAAAGCGGGGACACAATACTTTTTTGAAAGCGGGGACACAATACTTTTTTCCGAGCAAGAATGCGAACAGCGCTCTTTTCGGCGGCTGGACGCCGAACGTCCGCCCTCGCCCGCGGCGGAGTCTCAGGCAGGGGCGCTGACTTGCCTCGGCGCCAGGAGCGGGCCTTCGGGTGGACGTGATGGATGCGCGACGGGACCGGTCGGCCCTTCATCGCGGCGTGACCCGCAATGCACTCCGGCGCACGCGGCTGAAACGAGCCCTCCCGCAATGGGACGCTTGACCGTCGCGGCGCCCGCATCGCTATAGTATCGTCCTCACCCCAGGGGAAAGCAGTGAGGCGATGGCGAAACCAAAGACCTATGAAGGCGGTTGCCTGTGCGGCGCGGTGCGCTATCGCGTCGCCGCGGAGCCGGTCTTTCCGCATCTCTGCTCCTGCAGCCAGTGCCGGAAATGGAGCGGGGCGCCGACGCTGGCCTGGGTCGAGTTCCCGCTTTCCGCCTTCGAGTGGACCGGCCCGGCCGGCCCGCCGCGCCTCCACCGCTCCTCCGCCAAGACGCAGCGCGGGAACTGCCCCGAGTGCGGCGGCGCGCTCTGCGCCCTCGACGACGGCTACGAGAACATCTCGCTCGTGATCGGCAGCCTCGACCGCCCCAACCTGATCAAGCCGGACCAGGGCCACAGCTACCGCTCCGCCCGCCCCAAATGGTGGCGCGTCGAGGTCGGGACGGGACGCTAACCCGACGTCCGCCGCGGGCGCCGGGGTCTCGTCTATGGGCGGCGCGATGCGACGACGGCGGCCCTCGGCGTCACCCGGCGGCGCGACGTTTGCGAGCTTCGAAGTAGTGATTCCCGCCCTCGTCCGAATGCTCGCCCACAAGGTCGAGGCCGCCCTCGGCGAGGATGCGGGCGTAGGCCTCGGCGCCGAGCGAGCGGGACGCGCGATCCGTCAACCGGTCTTCCCAGGAACAAATCTGGCGCGGCGCCGAGAAGAGCAGCGATCCCTCCGGCTCAAGCGCGCCGCCGATCCGGCGCAGAAGACGGCGTTGCCCCTCCTCGGGCAGAAGGAAGAGAAGGCCGACCGCCAAGGCGCCGGCGAAGCGGCGATCGAAGAACGCGCTGCGCTCGGCCGGCTCGCACGCAAGCGGCACATCCGGGAAGCTCCTCCGAAACGCCGCCGCCAGTGTTGGCGAGGCGTCGATCGCGGAGACGGCCAATCCACGCTCCAGGAGCGCGCGCGTCATCGGCTCGCCGGAGCCGCAGCCTACATCGACCACGGCGGCGCCGCGTGGCAGCGAGTCCGCCCATCGCCGAACGATCGGCAGCCCGACGGCCGATCGGGTCTTCATGAAGTCGGCGGCCGCCGCTTCGTAGCCGTTGGACTCGTCCGCCGCCACGCCTCACCTCCTTGCCGGATCGCCTCCCGCCGCCCGTTTCGGCCCCGCCCCTCACTGGATACCGAGGGCTTGCCGCTGACGCAAACCCATGCCGACGCCGTGGCGCCGCGCGTGGAACAGGACTGCCCCCTTGCCGCCGCCGCCTTTCAAAAAAGTATTATGTCCCCGTTTTTCACAAAAAAGTATTATGTCCCCGTTTTTCATGTCCCCGTTTTTCCACGCAGACCTCCTAAAGCAGCTAAAATCCTGGTATAAACACGCCAAACACTAACTCTTAGCTACTTCAGCCCCAAGTATTATGTCCCCGTTTCTTGAAAATCAGAGGCGCGGCTTCGCGGCTGGCTCGCGGTCGGAGTCGCCGGAGTTCGGTTCGCCCTTGGGCTCGATCAGAAGAACTTTGACCTCCTTTTCCGCCCGAGGGCGGTGAACGACGCCTTTGGGAACGATGAACAGCTCGCCGGCTTTGACGGTGCGCGAGGGCTCGCCCTCGATGTCCATCTCCATCTCACCCTCCAAGACGTAGAAGAAGTCATCTGTCGCATCATGTTTATGGAACGGGTATTCACCGATGAACTTGACCACCATCACGTCGTTTTCATTATAATCGGCGACCACATTCGGGTCCCAATGACTTGAAACTCTACTTAGTTTATCAAATAGATTTATTGTTTTCACCTCAACCCTCCTGTATCTATAGAGTAATCTTTCGGCCATCCGCCAAGGTAAGGAGAGAACGGATTTCAACTGGGCCGGGACTTTCTAGTGGTAGAGCACAAGACCCGACGCCGGGTCTTGAACGATCGTGCGTGCGCGATTGGGTTCGAACCGCCCCATGGCAAAGGGGCATCCAACGCATCGAAGCCTTCTTTTCAGGCGAAGCCTACGCACCCCATCGGCACGACACATACTCCATCGGCTACACGATCAAAGGCGTCCAAAGCTTCGACTACCGCGGGGCGCGTTCGGACAGCACGGCGGGCCGCGTGATCGTCCTGCACCCGGATGAGATCCACAACGGAGAGGCGGGCGACGAGGAAGGGTTTCATTACCGGATGCTCTACATTGAGCCGTCGATGGTCAGAGAGGCTCTTGGTCGGCCTGCAACGGCGCTTCCCTTCGTGAAAGACGCGGTCTTGAGCGATCAAAGGCTGTTTTGGGCGATCCAAGCCGCCTTTGCCGACATCGAGGAGACGTTGGAGCCCGTCGCGCTTGATGAAATCACCGCGCTTCTGGCCGACGGGCTGTTGGCGAACGACCCTTCTGCGGATCGATCCACGCGCTCGTTGATCGACGCCAACGCCACCCGCTTGGCGCGGGAATTCCTTGACGCCAACCTTGGGCGGACCGTTTCTTCGGATGAACTCGAGGCGTTGACGGGGCAAGATCGCTATGCGCTCGCCCGGCAGTTCCGCAAAGCCTATGGCACAAGCCCCTATCGCTACCTGACAATGCGCCGCCTGGATCAAGTCCGCGCTGAAATCGCTATCGGATCGAGCTTGGCGAACGCCGCGATAGCCGCCGGATTCAGCGATCAGCCCCACATGACGCGCCAGTTCAAGGCAAACTACGGGATTTCGCCGGGGCGTTGGCAACGTCTGGTGCGAAAGACCAAGGCCTAGAGCCTGATGATATCATTCGGACCCACCTGAGATCGGTTTTCCGGGTTTCCGGGTTTCCGGGTTTCCGGGTTTCCGGGTTTCCGGGTTTCCGGGTTTCCGGGTTTCCGGGTTTCCGGGTTTCCGGGTTTCCGGGTTTCCGGGTTTCCGGGTTTCCGGGTTTCCGGGTTTCCGGCTAGGAGAGGCCGTGCAGGCGATGTGGTTCATCGTCAAGCGGCCTCGACGCGCTCTGAAAAACGGGGACACGAAAAACGGGGACATACAGAAAAACGGGGACATAATACAATTTCAAAACGGGGACATAATACAATTTCGCAGAAAAACGCGAAAAACGGGGACATAATACTATTTCAAAAACGGGGACATAATACTATTTCGGCGCCACCGCGAACTTGACGTCGCATCCCGCCGCCGGCTCTCAGGCATGGGCGCTGACTTTCGTCAGCGCGGGGAGACGGCCTTGTGGCGGGATAGAGAGCAAGGCGGCGCGGGCGCCTCCCGCCAGTCCGGCTGTCACCCCAGCGGCGCGTGCAGCTGCGTGCGGCTTGTCATGACGCCGCCCCGGTTGCCGGGCTCCAGGCAGCCGTAGCGTTGGGCGAAGCAGTCGGGCAACGCGCGGTCGCCCGGGATCGAGAGCCAGAGGCGGAGCAGGTGGCGGCGGCGCTCCGGCTCCGGCCAGTCGGTGAAGCCGGTGCGGTCGTGCAGTTGGGAATGGTTGTAGACGAACTGCATGTCGCCGGGCCGGAGCCGCATGCGCAGATGCAGGCCCGGGTCGTCCGCGAGCGCGTCGAACAGGTCGAGCGCCTCCCTATGCGCCGGCGTCAGGCGCGGCGCGTCCGCAAATCGCTGTGCGCTGTCGATGTATTGGCGCTGGTAGAAGACGGTGAGCTTGCCCGCATGCCAGGAAAGCGGCGGGATGGTCATGAAGGGGGCCATGCCGTCGGGAATCTCGCCGCGCCGGTCGGTCGCGATGGGGTCGAACAGCCGCGCCAGCAGATCCGGCCGCTCCGCGCGCATTCGGTTATAGAGCGTCTCCGCGCTGACGAGGAGCGATTCACCCCCTTCCCGCGCCTCGCGCAGGCATAAGAGCCCCACCACGTCGGCGCTGTCGGTGTGGAAGGTCTGGCGGGCGTTTGTCTGATAGATGCGCACGTCCGGATCGTCCGGATCGGCGCCGACATTGCGCACATGGCCCAGGATGTGGCCCGCCGCGTTCTGCGAGCGCGCGGCGCCCAGATGCGCCCCCACCCCGCAGAAGATCGCGGCCGTCATCTCCGGCGCGTAGCGCTCCACCGGCAGGCCGCGCAGCACCTCGAAGCCGATCCCGTGCAGCAGTTTCTCCCGCAGCGCCGCCAGACGCCCGGCGAAGGGGCCGAGGGGGAAGGTCTCCTTCGCGATCTCCCCCACATCGCGGCCGAGCGCGAGGTAACGGCGCGCCGCCTGCTCCAGGTCCGCGATCTCGTCGGCCGAAAGCGCGACCAGCCAGGCCTCCGGCCGCGCCGCCATCTCCGCGCCGGCCCAGGCGGCGGGGCCGGTGAAACGGTCGGGCAGGGTCGGGTCGAGCATGGGGCCTCCGGAGCGGCGGTTCTCTCTCATGCATGCAAGGAGCGCGCCCGTGGGGCCGCCGGAAAACGACGGGTTCGGCGCCCTTGCCGCCGCAGCGGACGCGCGACGCGATTGCCCCTCCGGCCGGCGGGTGCCATGCTGGCGTCATGAACCGCGCGCATCCTGACGCTCCCGTTCCCGGCGCCCGCCATCGCATGGGCCGCCGTTCCCTCCTCCGGCGCGCCGTCCCGACTGGCTGATGACCCCTAAACTCCTGATCCCGCTCTATCTGGCCGTCCTGCTGGCCCCGCTCGCGCTGGCGGCGCTCGGCGGCAGACCGCCGCGCTCCGTCTGGGACGAGCTGGCGTCGGGTGCCGGCATGTTGGCCTTCACGATCCTGTTGGTGGAGTTCGTGCTGTCCGGGCGCTTCCGGACGGTGTCGGCGCGCATCGGCATGGACGTCACCATGCGCTTCCACCAGGTGATCGCGCGCACGGCGCTGGCGCTGGTGCTGCTGCATCCGATCCTCTACGCCGCGCCCTTCGCCGCGCCCTACCCATGGGACACGACGCGGGAGCTGACGCTCTATTCCGGCAGCCGCGGCCTCGCGACGGGGGTTCTGGCCTGGGTGCTGCTGATCGCGCTGGTCGTCTTCGGGATCGGCCGGCGGCAGCTTGCGCTGCGCTACGAAAGCTGGCGGCTGACGCACGGGCTCGGCGCGCTCGCGGTCGCGGGCCTGGCGCTCGACCACACGCTGATCGCCGGGCGCTACAGCCAGGATGCGGCGCTGGTCGCCTTGTGGAGCGGGCTCACCGCGGCGGCCGCCTTCTCGCTCGCCTGGGTCTATGCGATCAAACCGTTCCTGCAGACGCGGCGGCCCTGGCGCGTCGCGGGCGTCCGCAGGTTGGCGGAGCGCGCCTGGGAGCTTGCGATCGAGCCCGAAGGGCATGACGGCCTACGATTCGAGGCGGGGCAATTCGTCTGGCTCAATGTCGGGAGGAGCCCGTACTCCCTGTCCGAGAACCCCTTTTCGATCAGTTCGGCGCCGGCGGAGGGGCCGGGCCTGCGCTTCGTCATCAAGGAGCTCGGCGACTTCACGCGCACCGTGGGCGCCATAGCGCCCGGAACCCGCGCCCATCTGGACGGTCCGTTCGGGAGCCTCGTCGTCGCCGGCCGAAAGGAGCCCGGCGTCGCCCTGATCGCCGGCGGCGTCGGCGTCGCGCCGGCGCTGTCGATCCTGCGCCAACTGCGCGCCGAAGGCGACCCGCGGCCGATCCATCTGGTCTACGGCAACCGGACCGAGGCGCAGATCGTCTATCGCGCGGAACTGGACGCGATGGCCGCCGAGGCCCAATCGGTGCAGGTGACGCATGTCCTGGCCGAGCCGCCCGCGGGCTGGAGCGGCCGCACGGGCGTGGTCGACGCCGCGCTGATCCGCGCGCTCTTCGACGATCCGGCGCACACGGACTGGCTCTACATCATCTGCGGCCCGCCGGCGATGATCGAGGGCGCCGAACAGGCGCTGATCGATCTCGGCGTCCCCTCGCGCCAGATCCTCTCGGAGCGCTTCCAATATGACTGACGGGCTCTCGAAACTGTCGAGCCGCCGGCGCCTGTCGCTCGGCCTCTGGACGATCAACGGCGCGATCCTGCTCGCCCTGCTGCTCTTCGCGCTGCGCTGACGCCGGCGCCCAGACGACGAACGGCCCGACCGGTGGGTCGGGCCGCTGTGCAGGCTGTGGGGGCCGGCCTTGCCGACCAGCCCCGACGGTCGATCAGTTGGTCATGACCGGCAGCGCGCGATCCTTCCACTCCGCCATACCGAGGGCGTAGTAGTAGATCTTGCTGTAGCCGAGGTCGCGGGCGATCTCTACCGCGTTGGCGGCGCGACCGCACTTGATGCCGTTGCAGTACATAAGAACGGCCGTGTCCTTGCTCGGAATGACGGCCGACAGGCTGTCCGCCGTGATCTCGGTGTCGATGAGACGGACGGCGCCTTCGATGTGGCCGGCGTTGAAGTCCGTCTCCTTGCGGTTGTCGAGCACGACCAGGTCGGGATGCTCGTCGAACAGGGCGATCACGCCGTCGGCGTCGACCGTCATGGCGCCGGCAATCTCCATGGGGGCGTCTTCGGCCACCGCCGGGGTGGCGAAGAAAGCCAGGGCCGCCAGGGCCATAACCGCGAACTTCGGGAACTTGATCATCTCACGTCTCCATGTCTAAGGTGGTTTGGGTTTAACGTCATTACGTGTGCGAAGGCGCTAGGCGGCCTCCGTTTTGTCGGCCGCGCCGTTGTCCCGCCGGACAGAGGCAAGCACCGTCTTGATGCGGCCGAGCATCTCTTCAATCTGGTCGCCGATATCGGCGGTCGTGCCCGTGAACTCGTTGGCGATTCCGGCCACAGACTGGGTCTCTGTGGACGTTCCGACCGCGGTGTCGTTCACGTCCTTGATGCCGTTCGAGGCTTCCTGGGCGTTCCGGGCGATCTCCTGGGTCGCAGCGGACTGCTGCTCCGCCGCCGCGGAAATGGCGGACACGATTTCGTTGATGTTCGCGATCTCGCCGCTGATCGTCCCGATGGCGTCCACGGTTTCGTCCGCCGCACCCTGGATGGCGCTGATCTGGCTGCCGATCTCCTCGGTCGCCCGAGAGGTCTCGTTCGCCAGGCTCTTGACCTCGGCTGCGACGACCGCGAAGCCCTTGCCGGCCTCTCCGGCGCGCGCCGCCTCGATCGTGGCGTTAAGCGCCAGCAGGTTTGTCTGCTCCGCGATGTCCTGGATCAGCGTGGCCACCTGGCCGATCTTCTGGACCGCATTGACCAGATTGCGAACGGTGCCGCTGGTGGTGTCCGCGCTTTCGACCGCCTGGGCCGCGATGGTCGCGGATTCAGAGACGCGGTCGCCGATTTCGCGGCTTGAGACGGCCAGTTCCTCCGTCGCCGAGGCGACGGTCTGGATGTTGCGCGACGCTTCGCCCGCAGCGTCGCTGACGGACGAAATCATGCTGCTGATCCGCTGGACCGTCTCGTTCAAGGAGCCCGCATCGCCGCGCATGGCGCCGGTCCGCTCGGAGACGGAGCCGACCACGGTTTCCAGATCCTGCTCCAGCTGATCGCACAGCATCAGGATGCTCTGCCGCAGTTCATCCGCCTTCTCCTCCTCCAACCGGGCCTGACGGGCGGCGGCCTCCATGCGTTCGCGCTCTTCGACTTCGCGGGCCGCCTCCCGATTCGCCTCGGCCTCGGCGTTCATTGCGGCCTCGCGCTTGCGGCTGCGGTGCATCGCGACGCTGACGACCACGACGCCTGCGGCGCCCACGGTCCCCGCCACCGCGAGGAACAGAAGGAAAAACTCAATCCGGGTGTCCGCGAGCTGCGAGGCCAGATCCGTAACGTCCGCCTTGAGCTTCACGTCGAGAAGCGGTTCGCCGCTGCGCATCGTCACAGGGACCACGAAATCGTTCGTCGCGGCGTCCGGCTCGATCGTCACGTTCTCAAGCGCCTTAAGGTCCGGTCCGGCGTTTGGCTGGCGCAGCGTGACCGCCATGCCGATGCGCCCGTCCAGGGTGGTCAAGGCGTGCACGACATCAAGATGAGCGGCGACATAGCCGCGCAACCGCAAGCCGCCGACCGGGGCGAACACTGAAAGGACCGGGCCGTCCGGCGTCGACCAGGCGATCGAGAGGCTCTCTAGACGCTCCGCCCCTTCCCGCTCCGTCACCCGGGCCATGTACTGCGCGGGCATCGCGCCGGCGTCGGCGCCCGGCGCCCACTGATCGCCCAACAACGTCCCATCGACGGCGTAGGCGGAGAGCCCGCGGAGGTTCACGCGCCCCTCGCTGACGAGCCCTTGGTTGAACTCGTCGCGAAACGCGTCCCCAATCGCGGCCGTGTCGGCGGACCGAATAGCGTTCGGCAACGCCTTGTTGCGGGAAACCGCCTGGGCCAACTCGATCCCCAGGGATTCATAGCGGTTCCAGAGCAGATCGTCGGTGGCGACCGCCACCAGCTCTTCCGCCTGCTCCTTCTGGAAATCCGCGATGAACGCCTCGTAGCGATCCGTCAAACGCCACCCGACCCAGGAGGCCGAGGCCAGAATCACGAAAACGGTCGCCGCCAGAAGCGCCGTGACGGAGTGTTCGCGAATTTGGGCAATGAGCTTCGTCATTTCCGTGATCCTCACGCTGGTTGCATGAGGAAAGGTAGACGAGCTTACCTAACGAAAAGTAAACCTTACTATATCTATTTCTTAACAGAATCCTAATGTATCACAGTACTAAAAATACTGGGATTGATACTCGATTAATTGGATAGTCTTTTCGGTGGACGGCTCACCGCAGCCGCCTCACGCCATGATGTGGCAGCCGCCGTCGATATGCAGGGTCTCGCCGGTGATGCGCCGGGCGGCGTCGCTGGCCAGGAAGGCGACGGCCGCGCCGACGTCGTCGATGTCGGCGAGGCTGTGCGCCGGCGCCCCGCGGCTGGCGCGCTCGATCAGCTCGTCGAAGCGCTCGATGCCCGAGGCGGCGCGCGTGCGCATCGGACCGGGCGAGACGGCGTGCACGCGAATGCCCTGCGGCCCCAACTCGTGCGCCATGTAGCGCGCCGCGCTCTCCAGCGCCGCCTTGACCGGGCCCATCAGATTGTAGTGCTCGACCACCTTCTCCGCGCCGTAATAGCTCATGGTGAAGAGCGCGCCGCCCTCGGTCATCAGCGGCTCTGCGTAGCGCGCCATGCGGATGAAGCTGTGGCAGCTCACATCCATCGCCAGCGCGAAGCCTTCGCGCGAGCAGTCGGTGACGCGCCCGTGCAGATCCTCGCGCGGGGCGAAGGCGATCGAATGCAGCACGAAGTCGAGCCGCCCCCAGCGCTCGCGAATGGCGTCGAAGAAGGCGCGCATCTCGCCCTGCGCGCGCACGTCGACGGGCAGGAAGATCTCCGCGCCGAGATCCTCGGCCAGCGGCTCGACATAGGGTCGCGCCTTCTCGTTCAGATAGGAAAGCGCGAGATCCGCTCCCGCGCGGCGGAAAGCCCGCGCGCAGCCATAGGCGATCGACTGGTCGTTGGCGACGCCGAGCACGGCGCCCTTCTTGCCCGCGAGGCTGAAGGCCGCCGGCGAAAACCCGTCCATCCGCATCCCTCCGCGTCAGAGTCTGCGTCTTCCGCATCGCACAAAAATCTTGTGCGGTGCAACACAATAACCGAACGCGAAGGCGCCGTCACCGGTTCGACAATGACGGTTTCGTTGCAGCGCGACGCGGCGGGCGCGCGCCGTTTGACGCGATGCGGGGGGAGAAAGAAAGCGACGCCCCATCCCGGAGGGAGGTCGAACGAGATCCGGGGCGGCATTTCCAGCTTCGGAAAAATGGCGCCCGCGCCCACCCGCAGGAAGTATATCGCATGTGATTGCAAATGGGCTGGTCCTCTCAACGAGGAATGGTGTCGTAGAGGAGCCGTGGCAGGGCATTTCTACTGGGAGCAATTGAAGAATGATTTTGTATACATCCGTCGAATAGAGCGACGCACGCCAATTTGACGCCGCAAACACTTATTTTGCACGCTTTTGGATCAGTTCCGATCCATCCGGCGTCCGGCGGAAAATGCGCACTCATAGCCACAAGCGGACCGTCGTCAACGTCGCAAGCGCCTCAGGGTGCGTTCAACCAAGCAGCAATTTCGGTGAAGACCTCGCGCACGGCCGCTACGCTCGCTGCATAGCTAAGGAAGCCGTGGGGCAGCGCCGGCGCGTGATCAAGCCTGATGGACTGACCGTTGGCCGCCATCCTCTCGGCGAGATAAACGCTGTCGTCGCGCAGAGGATCCAGGCCAGCGGCCAGGACGAGCGTTCGAGGTAAAGAGACGTCCGTCACCCGTTGGATCAGGTTGCGGTGGCGATAGGTCGAGGGAGGCGCTGCGAAATACGCCGCCCAATAGCGCTTGAGCGCGTGATCTGACAAGCCGTACGCACCGCCGCCGAACAGCCGATGGCTCTCAGCTGCGCACTCGTAAACGAAGTTTCCGTAGAGCAGAATCAGCGCTTCGGCCCAAGTTGCAATGCATCTGTCATTAAGCGCAAGTTCGAGCACCAACGACGCCCCGGCCGAATCCCCCGCAAGACACGGCCGGGCTTCTTTCGCAGTTTTTGGAACAGGCAACGGTCCGCGCAGCGTTGCCTGTATAGTCCTCAACGCCGTCGGATAAGGGTGCTCCGGGGCCAGCGGATAGTCTAAAGCGAGCAGCCATCGCCCGCTGGCCAAGGCCAAGCGACGGCAAATTGTGTCATGGCTGTCCAGGCTGCCGACACACCCTCCCCCGCCATGAAGGTAGATGATCAGGCCGTGCGCGGCCGCGCCGCCGTATAGCCTGGCCGCCATGTCGCCAACACGAAGGTTCTCGACCCAAGCCAAAGCAGGCGGATCGGGCTCAAGGATCGCCCTTTCGCGATCTAGGAGGGTTCGGGCGTCTTGGAAGGAAACGCCATAGCGATCAGGCCACCCTCGGGTCAAATCGGAAAGACGATTGCGGGCGGCCGCAAACTCAGAATCAAGCTCTGCTCTAGGCGACATTGCCGGGGCGTAAGACGGCCAGCGCCGCTTTGAACAGGGGATCTGCCGGATCGGCCAGGCTATCCAGGATCGTGAAGTGATTACGATCGGCGACTTCCATCTCGTGCACAGAGACCCCTGCGGCGCGGAGGCGATGGGCGAAATCCAAGGTCTGACGTTTGAACCCGAGCGTTTCCCGCCCGCCCGTGGCCAGCAACACGGCCGCGTCGCCCAAGGTCTTGGGCCAAGGGCGTCGCGCCGGGCTGAACGCGAAGGCCTCCATTGCATCTAGATCGAGCTCGACATTCACATTGGTCTGCAAGAGCGGCAAAAGATCATACAATCCGCTCAAGCCGATAAGACCTGCTGGCGGCGCGCCGTCCTGCGCCACGGCCAAAGCCCCCCAAGCCGCGAGATGGGCGCCGGCCGAATGGCCCGCTATCACCAAAGGTGTGTTCGGCCGTTCGCGGCGTAACGCCCGGCAGGCCGCTTGGGCGTGATCGACAATGCCGGAGAGCGGGAACTCGGGGGCCAACCCATAGTTCGCTAAGCTCACCTCCACGCCGGCTTCAAGGAAGGGCCGAGCCAGAAACACGCAGTGATCTTTGTCCAACGTCCGCCAATAGCCGCCGTGGAAGAACACCAAGTGAGCCGTCGCGTCCGGGCGCTCGAAAAGCTCGATGCGGTTCAATGAGTGGGGGCCATAGCAAATCTCGCGCGAGGGTGTGCGCGCTTTCACAGTCCGCCCCCGGGCCAGATGGCCTTTGTAGACCTCCATGCGCTCCGGATGGCGAAGACGCATATTGAACTGTGCCTCGAAATGCGGGTTGGACACCTCAGACACCCAGATAGGTCTCCCGGACAGTCGGATCGTGCTTCAAGTCGGCGGCCGAGCCGGATCGCGCGATCCGGCCCTCGGCCAGCACATAGGCGCGCTCCGCGATCTTCAAGGCGGCGCTGGCGTTCTGTTCGGCCAGAAGCACAGTGGCGCCGGCCTGGTTCAAGTCCGCGATCGTACGAAAGATATCCTTGACCACCAGCGGCGCTAGGCCCATCGAGGGCTCGTCGAGCAGGAGCAGGCTCGGTCGCGCCATCAGGGCGCGACCAATCGCCAGCATCTGCTGCTCACCGCCCGACAGCGTGCCAGCCGGCTGCTCCAGACGTTCTTCCAAACGTGGAAAGAGATTCAGTACGAATTCTCGATCTCGTGCGACCTCGTCGCGCTCGCCGCGTTTCAAGCGCTGATAGGCTCCCATCTCGAGATTCTCTGCGACGCTCATCGGCGCAAAAACCCGTCGGCCTTCCGGCACGAGAGCGCAGCCTGCCGCTACGATGCGATCCGGCGTGGCGGCCTCAACGCGCACGCCGTTGAGCAAGATCTCCCCGCGCAGCGGGCGAAGAAGCCCCACGATCGCGCGCATGGTCGAACTCTTCCCCGCGCCGTTGGCGCCGATCAGGCAGACGATTTCGCCGGCGCGCACCGATAGATCGAGCGCATGCAGCACATCGCCTTGATCATAGCCTGCGCAAAGCGCCTTCACCTCAAGCATCGTCGTCGTCTCGGCCAAGATAAGCTTCCAGCACCGCCGGATCCTGTTGTACTTCCGCTGGTGTGCCTTCAGCGATCGGACGCCCATGGTTCAGCACCAGAATGGAATGAGCCAGAGCCATGACCATGCGCATATTGTGTTCAACCAGGACTACCGTGATCCCCTGGGCGTTGACTTTGCGGATGGTCTCAGCGACCCGCCCGATTTCGTCCTGGGGCAATCCGGCGATGGGCTCGTCGAGCATCAGAAGCGAAGGCTCGCTTAACAGCGCTCGGGCGATTTCCAGGACCTTGCACTCTCCAAAGCTCAAATCTCCCGCCTTGTGGTAGGCGCGTTCAGCGAGTCCCAGGCGGTCGAGTTGATCGTACGCCAGCGCTTCGAGGCGCGCTTCCTCTCGTGCGATACCGGGAAGCCGCAGCATGCTAGCGAGAAAACCTCCCGTACTGGCCACATGCGCGCCCACCATCGCGTTCTCTAAGACCGTGAGTTCCTTGAAGATTTGCAGGTTCTGAAAAGTACGCACCATGCCCGCAGCGACACGGCGATCGACGGGAATAGCGTCGATCCGCCCATCGCGGTAGAACACATCCCCACTACTCGGCGGGGTGACTCCGCTCAAGACGTTGAACAGTGTGGTTTTACCGGCGCCATTGGGGCCGATGATGGCCTTGATCTCACCTTCCTTGAGGACGAAGGACACGTCCCGCAGCGCCTCCAGACCGCCGAATCGGCGCGACAGGCCGCGCACTTCCATAAGGGGGCTCATCGCGCTCGCTCTCGCCGGCGGAGAGCGCCGCCCGCGCGCTCAAAGAGGCTGACAAGGCCGCTGGGAAAGAAAAGCATGACCAAGATCATGATCAGGCCGAACATGAACAACTCCATGTCCTCCAAGGTCCGAAAGACCTCTGGCGCGGCGACATAGATCGCCGCCCCGATGAATGCGCCCCAATAGCGGCCCCAACCGCCCAGCGCGACCATCACCACCAAGAGAACCGAGATGAAGAAACTAAAGGTTTCAGGGGACGCGAAGTTGTTCTTGTGAACGTAAAGCGAGCCTGCGACACCCGCAAAGCCGGCGGAAATCGCAAAGACGACCACCTTGTAGGCGGTCACGTTGATCCCGAGGCACGCCGCACCGATTTCATTGCCCGCCAGGCTGCGCAGCGCCCGACCAGGGCGTGACTGGATCAAGTTGAGAATCGCCAGCATCACCAAGCCGGCAATAGTCCAGGCGAAGTAGAAAAACGCCGTCTCATTGGCGAGCGAAACGCCGAAAAGGGTGAACCCTGGGACCCCGATGAGGCCGTTTGGGCCGCCGGTGAGGAACACCAATTCGTTGAAAAGGACCGTCATGATAGCGTTCAGGCCGAGGGTGGCCATGGCGAGATAATGCCCCTTCAAGCGCAACGCCGGTACGCCGACGAGCGTCGCCACCACGGCGCAGACCAAGAAGGCGCTTGGAAGGCCGATCCATGGACTGACGTCGGCTTTCACCGCCAGGACGCCGCTTGTGTAGGCGCCGAGCCCAAAAAAGGCGCCATGCGCCAGGGATATTTGCCCCGCGAACCCCATAAGCAGGTTCAAGCTGGCGATCAGGATAAGGTAGATCCCAAAGAAAGAACCCAGCGCGAGGATGTAATTGTTGGGCGCAATCGCCGGCCAGACCAGGAAACCAAGCCAGATCGCGGCGAGGAGCATGAGCGAACGGCGCCGTTCGCGTTTCAATGCGGACCGATCTTGCACGCTCGCGTGCTTCACAGGCGCGTTCATACCTTTTCGATTTCCTTGTGGCCGAACAGGCCGGTCGGGCGAAAGAACAGGATGCCCAAAAGGACCATAAAGGCTACGGCGTCCTTGAACTGGCTGGATATGTAGCCGCCCGCCAGCGATTCCAAAATGCCCAGCAAGAGCCCTCCGACCATCGCCCCATAGAGGTTTCCGACCCCTCCCAACATCGCGGCGCTGAAGCCTTTGAAACCCAGCACCGTGCCGTGATCGTAGGAGGTGAAGGTCAAGGGTGTGATGATCGCCCCGGCCACGCCCCCCGCCAGAGCCGCGATCGCGAAGGCCATCATGGTTGCGTGGCGCACTCTGACGCCCATCAAGACGGCGACCTCTCGGTCGGCGGCCGCCGCCCGCATCGCTTTACCGGTCAGTGTCCGCTCGAAGAAGAAATGTACGGCCAACATGAACAAAGCGGCGACGACAATGATCCACACGGTCTGTGGATGAAGACTTGCGCCGGCGATCATTATCGGAGTCTCGCCGGAGAAACCTGGATAGCCGGCAGGGTTCTTCCCCAGGGTCAACATCACACCGCTCTTGGTAACGATAGCGAGCCCGATGGTGACCAAAGTCAGGGTGACCGGCGAAGGATTCCGCAACGGTTCTATCACGAAACGTTCGGACAGTACGCCCAACACGCCGATGCAGAGCACGGCGGCTGCGCAGGCCACCCAGATGGGAGAGTCAAAGGAGACGAAGAAGAACGCCGAAAGCATGCCGCCAATCATCACCCATTCGCCTTGGGTGAAATTGATGGCCCCGGTGCTCTTAAAGATCACATTGAAGCCGACGGCGATGATGCCGTAAATGCTGCCGGTACTGACGCCGGCGAACAACAGTTGCAGCAGTTGCGTCTGCGGATCCATGGGGCCATTCTGTCCTGCGTCGGGGGTCTATAGCGACGGGCGCGTGGGCGCCGCGACGCCCAACTCGGCGAAACGCTCCCAGGACCGATCGAGGTAGCCGTTCACGATCTCGCGCTCCCGCTCGGCCGCGCAAGCGCCCAGTCCGGCGGCGGCGACGATGCGGTCCGCTTCGGCTTCCTTCGCCGCGGCCGGATTGGCCCACGGGCAGTGATAGCCCGCCTGCTCGACGGTTTCGATGTGCCGAACCAGCGCCGCGCCGATATCGGCCTTCAGCGCCGAATCCCAGCTCGGCGCGCGTTCTTCTAGATAAAGCCACCCGAATGCGGCGTGGCGCGTCTTGGCGGCCACAACCATCTCTAGGACGCGCTTCACAACGGGGTCCGCCGCGTTTTCGAGATAGCCCTGGTAGAGCGCCAGATCGATTCCCCCCTCCAGCGCGCAATGCACGGCGACATAGCCATCCAAGGGCGTGCCCGCGTCCAGGGCCTCGCGGGCCTGCGTACGGTTGAAGGCGGCCGCGTAAACTGGGTCGGCCGGCTGTTCGACCCTACCGCCGAACGCTTCCGCCAGCCGGTCGAAGCATTCGATATGCCAGGCCTCCTCCGTGTTGCGAACGGTTAGAAAGTACTTCGGGTCGGCCTCACGCCCCGGCTCCAAGCAGAAGCGGATCAAAAGGGCGGGGGTCTCGCTAAGTCCCGTGTATTCAACCCACAGGCGTCGGCTCCATGTCAGGCGTGCAGCGTCGCGCGTCGCCTTGTCGTGCCGTGCGGGATCAAGATCCGCCCAAGGAACATCGCCGGCTGGGTTCCAACACTGACGCTTGCCTTGCTCATACAGCTCGCGGATCGAGAGGATCGACCGGGAGAGGGACAGCGGAAAGCGCTTCTCGATCAGGATCCGGGTCGCTCCCGAAGCGGCGGTATCGGCAGTCGTCATGATCTTAGAACTCTCCGATCTTGGGATGGTGGAACAGAGGCAACTCAATTCCCCAAGGGCGCATTTGCCTGCGAATGCGCTTCACCGACTCCACGAAGATCGGCTTCTCCAGTTCCTCGACGGTGGCCCCAAGGCCGGCTTCCCAAGTGTGGCGGTCGCACTCGATCTCGAAGCGTGCGCCCGGCGAGTCGGGCGCCAACCAAGATGAATGGTAGCCGTTGCATTCAACCTTCTCGATCATCGTCACCACCGCGTCTCGGATCACCTCGAGCTCGGCGGGGCTCATCTCTTTGGTGCGCTGGTTCATGAACTGCCAGCCGAACGCGCAATGCCGCACCTCGTCGCGCATGATTGCCTGACAAACCTGGCGAGCGACCGGATTGGGCGTGATCTCGATGAGATGCTTGAAGACGTCGAAAGCGATCTCCTCGGCCGCGCAGACCAAGGCGGCGATGATCGCTTCGAGAGACACATCCGGGTCGAGCGCCATCTTGCGCACCCCATGGGTCGCGACCGAGCCCTCGTAGCCCTGGGCTTCGGGTTTCTCGATATACCCGCCGAGCTTTTCCGCGATCAGATAGCAAACTTCCGCGTGGCGGGATTCCTCTTGCGATCGGATGGTGAAGAACAGGCGCATGTCGGCCGGGTAGTCCTGCAGGCAATATCGGATCTGTAGCGCCGGACTTTCGGAAATGGCGCCGTATTCGCCCCAAGCGCGCCGACTCCAATAGTGGCGCGCGCCCCAAAGCTGCGCCTCCGAAAACTGCGCCGGATCCAGAAGATCCCAATCGATATCGGTCTGTGGGTCCCACTGGTTCTTGGTGGCCGCAGCGAACAGGTCACGGACGCGCGGTAGCTTCGGAGCCATAGACAGGGGGAAGCGCTGTTCTGGCCCATCCAGAATCGTCGGCTCCGCGACGGTGGCGTGCGCGTTCATGGCGATTCACTCCTCATTCACGGTTCGAAGGAAAAGGAGGGGGCGACGGCAGGCGGCCGTCGCCCCCCCGCGTCTTCACTTGTAGTCGGCGAGGTGAAAACGACCGTCCTTCCAATTGACCAGCACGAGATCTTCTTTCGACAGACCAGAATGGCGCTTTTCGGAGAACGTGAACGTGCCGCCGACGCCGCCCCAGCCCTGAACGGCGGGTATGGCTGCGCGCACAGCCTCCGCGTCATCGCCGCCGGCCTCCAGCGCCTTGGCCGCCAGATGGATCGCATCATAGGTCTGGGCGGCGAACTGGCTCGGCGCACGGCCGAACTTCTCCTGAAACTTTTGCTGCAAAGACAGGATCTGCTCGCGCGTGGGGTCGTCGGCGGGCAACTGATCTCCCACCGGAAACTTGACGCTAACCAACAGAAGCTTGGAGGCTGCGTCGCCCGCCAGCTCCATATAGCGCTGGCTGACGAAGCCGTAGCTATGGACCAGCGTCAGATCGTCCATGCCGAGCTGTTGGGCCTGCTTCAGAAACACAACGCCGGCTGGGGTAACGGTCCAGCAAATGATCGCCTGGGCGCCCGAGCTCTTGATCCGGGTCAGTTGCCCGGTCATGTCGGTATCGGCCGGGTTGAACGCTTCGTAGACCACGTCCAGACCGCGCTCAGGGCCAACCTTCTCCATCTGCTCCACCGCACTTTGCCCGAAGCCGGACGTGTCGGACAGCAACGCGACCTTCGTTATGCCCTGCTTCTCGAAGTAATCGGCCAGGCGATGGATAACCTGATCGTCGTCAACCGTGCTCTTGAAGGTCCAGCGACGCTCCTCCACCGGATTGACGATCTTCATGGAGCCTTCCGTGGAAATGAACGGAAGCCCTGCGCTTTCGGTCAGCGGCACCATCGCCAGCGCAATTCCGCTCATATTGCCGCCTCCAACGAGGATATCGACCTCGTCTTGGGAGATCAGACGGCGCGTGGCGGTGATTCCCTTGGCGGTCTGGCTTTCCGCGTCGTAGAAGACCCACTCAACCGGGCGCCCGCCGATTCCGCCCGCCTCATTGATCTCATCGAGTGCGATCTCCATTCCAGCTTTCATATCTTCGCCCAGAAAGGCGGCGGGGCCGGTCACGGAGAGGATTGAACCGATCTTGAGTGGCTCGGCGGCCTGCGCCGGGGCGGCAAGCCCAAGGGCCATGACCGCCGCCGCAGCCCAGCGATTTATCGTGAACTTCGTTCGCATGTTGATTCCCCTGCTCTTTAGTTCTTGTTCAGCTCTGTCGTCTCGCCGATCGGATCGGCGCGTCTAGTCAATCTCGTTTGCCGGCTCCGTCCTTGGGGTTGTAGGCCGCGCGCGAAGAGAGAGAGAAAGACCCGGCTTCGCCTCGACAGCCGAGTCTCCGCCGAGGTCGGGCCTGTCGGACTGACGGCCCAACGGGACGCGCATTGAGTACCGGACCTGGTCAGCGCGATACGTAGACCATCCGACCAAGACGTATTGTCCGCGCGTATCGCGGTAGCGCAGCCAGCGCACCAACACCGCGTCGCCTTCCATGATCTCCAACTTCTCGGCGACGCTCGGGTCGGCCAAGGCCGATTCAATCTCGATCTCCCCGTGATCGAGGTCGGTCTGGCGCTTCAACAGATCGAGCAGCGAAACCCGCGCGGCGGCCTCGCGGGAGAAGCCGTCGGCCAGCCAAGCGGGGATGTAACGATGGTCGATCGACACCGGAATCCCCGCGCTTAGCCGAACACGTTTGATGTACAAAACCTCTTCGCCCGCGGGCACGCCGAAGGCGGCGGCGACCTCGCGATCAGCCCCGCAGCGTTCGAAACGGTCGATCTCCAGCGAAAGGGGCCGGCCGCTTTGCGCCCACTGGTCGATGAAGTCCATGCGCGGCGTAAACTGCTCAGAGACCTTCTGTACGGAGACGAACGTCCCCAGCCCTTGCACTCGGCGCAAATGCCCTTCCCGCACCAACTCCTGCACAGCTTGACGGACGGTGTGGCGGCTTAGCCCGTACTGGCGAACCAAATCGTCGTCTGTGGGGAACCGCCGTTCCGGATCGGACCAGGAAAGGATGGCGCTCATCAGCCGGCGCTTGAGCTGAACATACAGCGGCAACGGCGAGGCCCGATCGATAGTCGGCCAATCAGAAAACTCCTGCGGCTTCGGCGACGGCCAATGCGCCATTTCATCTTCCCAATCGAGCAGGCCCGCTCAAAGCACGGGCCGGGTTGCGCAATTGCTAGATAGTACGGTAAAACGCTTGTACGGTAAACCATACTTTTTCAAATATGACGGTTTTCTGAGAAAGTGGGCAAGATACATGCGCTGTGCGAGCGTCGGGTTTCATGGATCAGTCGCAGGAGTCGAGACGCTGGACTATTCCGCGCCTCAAGAGCTCGACCGCTACGACGCGATCTTCTGGCATACGGACGCGCCGTTCGACGCGTTCGCCGGTGATATAGAAAGGCCCGGCGCCCTGCCCGTCCTGTCCTCACGCGGGTCGCAGCGTTTGCTCGCGTGCGCCCGCATTTGGCGCGCGGAGCTGCGCGCCGCGCTCAACATGGGCAAGGCGGTATGCCTGTTGGTGGGCCCCGAACGGCAGCTTGCCTATCACACCTTCGAAGACATCATGGTGGTGGACCGGATGGATCCGCTCGCCGACATGTGCCGGATCGCAACAGAACCCGCCTCCGGCGTCGCCAGAATGGTTTCTGGCGAGCCGTTCGCCCGAGCGCTCACCTCCGCGCTCGAACTGGGACAGGTTCACACCAGCCTATCCGGCGGTTTTGGAACGCCGCTCGCCAAGGCGGGAGACGGCGTGATCGCGTCCTATTCATACAGTGCGCTTGGGCATCTGTTGCTGTTGCCCGCCGCCACAGCGCGCACGCCGCTTCCCTCACAGGGCCTGTTGGCGCTCATCGAGCTGATGGAAACGCTTATGCAAGGCGGGGATTGGATCGGCTTCGAACCGTGGGCGCGCGATTATCGCCTTCCCTTGGAGGCGTCCATAGCCGAAGACATCGACGCCGCGCGGGCCGAGTTGAAACGCGCGGCGGACGCGGTGAGCGAACTTGAAGAGCGCGCATCCACATTGCGACGCCGACGCGCGCTCGTGGGCGCGACCGGTCGTTCGCTTACGCGGGGCCTTGAGAAGGCCTATGGCGAGTTGGGCGTCTTAACTCTAGGCCACACCTGCGGCCCAGATGTTCTCGTGCTGGAGGAACAAGAGGGATTTCGCCTCGCCCTGATAGTAGACGACCCCGACTGCGAACCCAAGGCCGTGCTAGAACGCTTCCGAGAGGTCAACGCCCAATTCGAGGCGGAGTTCATGGCCACCGCCCAGGCGACCCTTATCGACGCGCGCGCCAATCGCTTGGGTCCGGCGGCCTCGGTCGTCCCCCCGCCCCTGCACCCGCCCATAGAAGGCGGCGAGGTTCTGACACCCAAGGACATTTTGGACCGCCTTCCAGCTGTTGCGCTTTGGTCCTCGTAAGATGTTAGGCTGCGAATTCGTCAACCGCGCGGCCATAGCCTGATTGAGGCGAGTTTGACGGCGGCGAGGAAGTTCTCAGAGGTGGCCCCATTGATTGAACAGTTTGGCGGCAGTCTTAATACCAACTCCCGATGATTCCGACCCATGAGGGCGCCTCGTCGGGCGTTCGTCCACCGAGAGCCGAGTGCGGCCGATCGGCGTTGTAGTGCGCGATCCATGGTGCGAGCCCCGCCCGCAGCTCGGAGCCGGTCTCGAAGGCGTGGAGGTAGACGCACTCCTACGTCGCCGAGCGCCATATGGCCGCAGCGCCGCAAATGGCGCGCCATCTGGCGCGAGCCGTAGTAAGGGTGCTCCTCGGGCCGCCTCATCGATCAGCCGCATCAGCGTCAGACTCAGCGGCGGCTCGCCCGTGGGTCGGTAGTAGATCGCAGACCGGCTGATCGACGCCAACCGGCATTGGCTTGGCTGCGACAGCGCCGGGTGCGACGGCTCGATCATCTCCCGGCTCCGCTCGACGCTCATCGACCGACGGCTTTCGGCAAGAAATCCCGTTCCACGACCAATTCGCCGATCTTCGCATGCGACTTCGCGAATTCGGCCTCGCGCGCCGTCTTCGACGCCGCGGCCCCGCCGGAGAAGCTCTCCGCCACCCGCTCCACCGCCTGGCGCTCTACACCGGCCAGCGCGAGGCCGACGTGTTGGCGATGACTTGGCGTTCGATTGAAGACGGCATGATCGAGGTCACGCAGTCCAAGACCGGCGCGACCGTCTGGATCCCGGTGCACGCCACGTTGCGGGAGGAATTGGACGCGGCCGATCGGCGCGGCTTCCATATCGTCTCGACGCAGGCCGGGCGGGCCTACAGCCTCGACGGCTTTAAAAGCCTTTGGTGGCGCTTCATCAAGGATGCGGGTTTTGGCGGGCGTCCAGCTCCACGGGCTGCGAAAGAACGCGACGGCGGCGCTGGCGGAAGCCGGCTGCACGACCGAGGAAATCAAGTCGATCACCGGCCACAAGACCGACGCGATGGTCTCGCTCTACACCCGATCGGCCCGTCAGAAGCTGCTAGCGCAAAGCGCGATGCGGCGGCTCAGCAACCGAGAAGTGGCTAACGGAGGCGCATGAAAGTGGCTAACGCGCTCGCGGCCCGATCTGACGATAAGGACAACGCTTTGTTTTTGCGGGGGAAAAATGGTGCCCAGGGGAGGAATCGAACCACCGACACTGCGATTTTCAGTCGCATGCTCTACCAACTGAGCTACCTGGGCGCGCCCGTCGGACCGGGCGCTGTCGCCCGGCCCCGTTCGGAGCGCGCTATCCATAGAAAATCGCGCCCGCCCTGTCCAGACCGATTTTCGGCAAAGTGCGCGACCGCTTGCTTGAGCGGCCGGACCCGAGGCGCTCGTGAGACTGCTTTGCAGTCGCTAAACCTTTCTTAACCAGTACCGAACTACCCCTGACGCAACAAAGGAACCGCCCGTCGCGTCTCGACGCACAGTCGGCCGCAGCGCGCGGACAAGAGGCCGTGTGGGTGATCGCCGTCTCGCTCCGCCTCCCAGGGGAGGTCGCACTGAGCGACGCCTGCGCCCTTGGCCGCGTTTGGGAAGGAAAGGAGACTCGCATGCGCACCAGCTTTTCGATCGCTTGGTTTCAGGACGCGCAGATTCGGACCAAGCTGTTTGTAATGGCCGGAGCCATCATGGTGCTCCTGGCGGCGGTGTCCGGCGTCGGGCTCTATAAACTCACCCTGATCGGCGCGACGCTGACGCAAATCACGGACGAGGATGCGCCGACGCGTTCCCTCGCCTCCGACCTCGCGATCGCGCAGCTCGAGCGCACCATCGTGTTCAACCGGCTGATCGCGTTGGCCGGCGAAAGTCAGCAGAACGAGGTTCTTGAGGATAATCTGCGTACGTCCTACGCACAAAGCGGCGAGCGGATCGAGGCGCTTTACAACGAACTGGCCGCCGTCCAGGAGCGCGTCGCAGCGACTGCGGCCGGCCCCCAGCGACGCGACGCCGCGCAGGCTGTTCAGGCGAAACTCGCGGCGCTGTCCGAGAGCCTCGCCGCATACAAAGAGCAGGCCGACCAGGTGCTGGCCGAAATGGGTTCGACGCCCATTTTCATGCTCGGTCCGAAGATGGCGGCGGCGCAGGACATGCAGACGGCCATCCGCGATCAGATCGAACAGATCCGCAGCGCTGCGATCAGCGCATCGGAGCAAGCGCTGGCTTACGCCTACAGCACCGAGCAACGCGCGTTGCTGCTGATCGCCGTCCTGACGGGCGCGGCCCTTGTTGTCGGGGCCGGCGTCTCGACCTTCCTCTCTGGGGTCATCACCAAGCCTTTGACGCGGGCGATCAAGACGATGCAGGCGCTGTCGGAGGGCGACACCTCCGTCGCAATCTCGGTCCAGTCCAAGGACGAGGTCGGGATGCTGGCGCGCGCGATCGAGGTCTTCCGGGAGAAGACGATCGCGGCGAACGAGATGGCCGAGCAGCAGAAGCGCGAAGAGGAGCGCCGGCGCGAAGAGGAGCGCCGCCAGACCGAGCGCGCCCAGACCATCCAGCGCCTGACCGAACGCTTCGAGGAGGAGGTCCGCGAGGTTCTGGAGGCGGTCACCGCGGGGTCGGCGCAGATGCTGACCACGTCCGACAGCATGGCCCAGGTGGCGGAGGAGACGAGCAGTCAGGCGGCGACCGTCGCCGCCGCGTCGGAGCAGGCCTCTGCGAATGTCCAGACAGTGTCGGTCGCGGCCGAGGAGCTGTCGAACGCCATTTCGGAAATCACCACGCAAGTCTCCTCCGCCAACGACGCCGCCCGCGAGGCCGTCGGCGCCGCGCGCGAAACCAACCAGGACGTTCGCGCCCTCAACGAGGCCGCGGACCGGATCGGGGCGGTGATCCAGCTGATCTCGGAGATCGCGGAGCAGACCAACCTGCTGGCGCTCAACGCCACGATCGAGGCGGCCCGCGCCGGGGAGGCCGGCAAGGGCTTCGCCGTGGTCGCCCAGGAGGTGAAGTCGCTGGCCGAACAGACCGCCAAGGCGACGGAGGAGATCGCCCAGCAGATCGGCGATATGCAGGGCGCGACGAAGAAGGCCGCGGGCGCCATGGAGGGCGTGGCCGAGACGATCGACCGGATCGAGGAGATCGCCGGCGGCATCGCCTCCGCGGTGGAGGAGCAGAGCTCCGCCACCCAGGAGATCGCCCGCAACGTCGAACAGGCCGCCGCCGGCGCCCATGAGGTGAACGAGACCATTGCGGGCGTCAGCCAGGCGGCCTCCGAGACGGGCCAGGCGGCCGGTCAGGTGAAGACCGTCGCGACCGACCTGACCGCCCGGGCCGACAGCCTGCGCGCCTCGGTCGACGGTTTCCTGAGCGAGGTGCGCGCCGCCTGATCCCGTTCCGCGCCGCCGGACGCCGTGCGCTTGCGTCATCCCGCGCCCGAGGTGGGAACCGTCGGGCGCGGGATAACGGGCAATCAGGGGATCGAGCGTGCGCGTCTACGCCATGACGCGCGGTGTCCCGACGGTCGGCGTGGGCCGCACGGCCGGCGACGGCGGCTGCGTCTTTCAGATCGTCGACATCGCGGTCCTGCCGGCGCATCAGGGCCGCGGGCTGGGCCGGCGGATCGTGGAGGCGCTGATGCGGACGGGTCTACCGTTCGATCGGATTCCGCGACACGGCGCCCGCGACGATCGGGATGGCCTATCGCGTCCCCGGCGCGCCATGACGCATCGGGCGTCGGTCGGCCGCGTCACCAGCGGCCGCCGCCCTCCTCGTCGTCCGGCGCGCCCGGCTCGTCGGTCGGGATGCGGTACTGCTCGCCGAGCCAGCGGTTGAGATCGACCTGACGGCAGCGCTCGGAACAGAACGGCTTGTGCGCGGCGACCGCCGGCTTGCGGCAGATCGGACAACGCGCCTTGCGGGCGGCCTTCAAGGGCTTGCGGTCGGGGTCCAGCATGGCGGGCTCAGCGCTCCATCTCGACGACCGGCGGCGTGCGGTCCTCTCCGCGCCGGATTTCAAGCGGCCGGCCCAACCGGCGATCGACCTCCGCCTTGGCGGCGGCCAGCGGGCCGGCGAAGGCGCGCTCCACCGCCTCCGACGCCCACGCGACCGGGCGCCCCGCCCCGCGCAACCGCAACGCGGCGCGCAGGATCGCGGCGGCCTGCGCGTCCGGGGCCGGCGCCGGCGAGGCCGCAGGCGCGTTCATCACCTCGTCCAGCGAGGGCCCGAAGCGCTGGCGCGTCGCCTCGATCAAGCCGGCCGCGGTGAAGCCCAGCACGTCCGTCTTCACCGGATCGCTCCGCACCCGGGCGCGCAGGCTCTCCACCAGCGCCTTCATGCGCCCCTTGCCGCGCAGGGTCACGCAGTCGATCACGATCAGCCCGGAGAGGTTGCGCAGTCGGATCTGACGCGCCGCCTCCTCCAAGGCGCGCTTGTTGAGGCGAAACAGCGCCTCCTCCTTCTTGCCGCCGCCGTCGGCCGATCCGCCGCTGTCGACGTCGATCACCACCATCGCCTCCGTCCGGTCGATCGTAATGCGCCCGCCGCCCGGCAAGGGAACCCGACGCGCCAGGGCTTGCTCGAGCGAGTCGGCGATCCCCGCCTCGTCGAACAAGGCGCCGCGGGCAGGGTCGGAGAAGGCGAGCCCCTCCGCCAGATCGGGCCAGGTCTCGGCGGTCAGGCTCTTCAGACGCTGGTGCAGCGCCCGGTCGTCGGTCGCGACCCGCGCTTGGGCCGGGGCGTCCCGCACGGCGGCCTGTGCGAAGTCCAGCGCCGGCTCCAGCGCCGCCGGCGGCTTGGCCGCGCCTTCGGCCGCCAGGATCGCCGTGCGACGCTGCGCGAGGCGCGTCAGATCCCCGGCCAACGCGTCGCCGTCGGCGCCCAGCGCCTGCGCCCTGACGGACAGCCCGTCGCGCAGGCCGGCCCTATCGGGCGCCGCGGCGAGCGAGCGCTCGAGCGCCTCCTCCAGGTCCGCCCGGCGCTTGCCCTGCCCCAGCGCGGGCGACCACTGGATCCCCTTGCGGCCCGCCGTCCAGGAGAGATAGCGCTCGCTCAGGCTCCAGCCGCGGGTGACACCCGCGCCCTTGCCGCCGAACGCCTCGCGCGTCGCCTGAACCGTCACGGCCGCCCCCTCTGTCAGGCCGCCGGCCTTGGGCAGCATCGCCTCCCCCGCCGGACCGAGATCGAGGAAGGCGGCGCCCGTCTGCTTGTCGATCCGCACGACGCGCGCGCGGAAGATCGCTTCCGCCGCGCGGGGCCGCCCGTCGCGGTCGATGCGCAGGCTCTCGAGCCGCCCGTCGGGCCCGACCAACGCCGCGCGCCGCTCGCCCGGGATCGCGTCGAGATAGAGTTCGTAGGATCCCCCGCTCACCGCACCGGCCTCCCGACGCTTTCCAACAGGTTCGCCGTCTCGTAGAGGTCGAGGCCGACCACGTTGCTGTAACTCCCATTCAAAAGCCGGACGAAGGCCGCCGCGCGGCCCTGGATCGCGTATCCGCCCGCCTTGCCGCGCCATTCGCCGCTTTCGATGTAGCGGTCGATCTCCCCCGGGGTCAGGCGCTTGAAGCCGACCGCCGTGGCGGAGAGGCGCCGCCGCAGCGCCCCGTCCGCGCCGATGACCGCGATCCCGCCATAGACCGTATGGCGGCGGCCGCTCAAACGCTCCAGGCACCGGCGCGCCGTCGCCTCGTCCTCCGCCTTCGGGAGGGCGCGCCGGCCCAAGGCGACGACGGTGTCCGCCGCCAGCACGACGGCGTCGGCGTGCGCCGCCTTGACCGCCGCCGCCTTCGCTTCCGCCAGACGGCGGGCCAGGTCGCGCGGGAGCTCCCGGCTCCGGGGCGTCTCGTCGATCTCCGCCGGCGCGACCCCGTCGGGCTCCACGCCGATCTGTCGCAGCAGGTCGAGCCGCCGGGGGCTGGCCGAGGCCAGGATGAGCCGCGGCGCGCTCACGGATCGGCTCCGAAGCGCTGCGTCAGGCGCTGGCGCAACTGGTCGCGAACCTGCCGATAGGCGTCGAGCCGCTGCTCGCGCGAGCCCTCGATGATCGTCGGGTCGAAGGTGTTCCAGAACTCCACCTCGCAGGCCATCGTGCGGGTGAGTTCCACCGCATGGTGCTGCGCCTCCGGCGACAGCGCGATGATCAGATCGAAGGAGGTGTCCTCCAGCTCCTCGAAGGTCTTCGATCTGTGCCGCGACATGTCGACGCCGATTTCCTGCATCACTTCGATCATCATGGGATCGGCGTGGCCTTCGCGCGCGCCGACGGAATCGACATAGATCCGCGCGCCTTTCAGCTGCTTCAGAATCCCTTCCGCCATGGGAGAGCGCACCGAGTTCATGGTGCAGCAGAACATCACCGCATCCGGCAGATCCGCGTCCATGCCCGGCCCCTATCCGCACCGCCTCCGCATCGACCGGGTCATCCGCGAATGTGCAGAACGCAGATCAGGGTGAAGAGCCGACGCGCGGTCGCCTTGTCGACCGCGATCTTGTCCTTGAGCCGCTCCATCAGCAGATCCGACCCCTCGTTGTGCAAGCCCCGCCGGGCCATGTCGATGGTCTCGATCTGGCTGGGGGACAGCTTCTTGATGGCGTCGAAATAGCTCTCGCAGATCTGAAAGTAGTCGCGGATCAGCGACCGAAAGGGGCTGAGCGGCAGCATCACCGAGGTGAGGTCGCGATCCGCCTCGTCGCGGATGCTGAAGAGGAGCCGCTTGCCGTCCTCGATCGAGAGTGTGACCTTGTAGGGGCCCTCGAAATCGCCGACCGGGCTGAAGCGATTCATGTCCAGGAGGTCGTAGATCGCGACCGCCCGCTCATGCTCGATCTCGGGCGCGCGGCGCACGACCGAGTGTTCGTCGAGCGCGATGTCGACGATCCGCTCCGGCGTCTCGCTCGGGCTCTTGGTCTTCTCATGATCGGCCATGGCGTCGCCTCTCGTCCTCTCGCCGAACGCCGCGCCGACGGCGGCGGGGCTCCAACGCATCCTCGTTTCGCGGCGCGGCGGCCGGTCTCGTCAGTCCCGGACCGGCAGGTTGAGGCGCACCGCGACCGAGCGCGCATGCGCGCCCAGCCCCTCCGCCTCGGCCAGCAGGACCGCCGCCGGCCCGATGGCGCGTAGACTATCGGAATCGCAGGCGACAAGCGAGGTGCGCTTCATGAAGTCGAGCACGCCGAGCCCGCTGGAGAAGCGCGCGCTGCCCGACGTCGGCAGCACGTGGTTCGGCCCGGCGATGTAGTCTCCGACCGCTTCCGGCGTGTAGCGGCCAAGGAAGATCGCGCCCGCATGACTGATCCGCTCGGCCAGCGCCTCGGGCTCGGCGACCGCGAGTTCGAGATGCTCCGGCGCGATCCGGTCGACCAGCGCAGGCGCGTCGTCCAGCGATCGCACCAGGATCACGGCCCCGTGCGCCTCCCAGCTCGCCGCCGCGATCTCGCGCCGCGGCAGGCGGGCGAGCTGCGCCGCCAGCGCGCGCTCCACCGCCTCGGCGAAGGCGGCGTCGTCCGTGATCAGCACGGACTGGGCGGAGACGTCGTGCTCCGCCTGGCTCAACAGGTCGATGGCGATCCAATCCGGATCGTTGGCCCTGTCGGCCACGACCAGGATTTCCGACGGACCCGCGATCATGTCGATTCCCACGGTCCCGAAGACCCGGCGCTTGGCCGCGGCGACATAGGCGTTGCCGGGACCGACGATCTTGTCGACCGGCCGAATGGTCTCGGTGCCGTAGGCCAAGGCGCCGACCGCCTGGGCTCCGCCGATGCGGTAGACCTCGTCCACCCCGGCGAGCTTGGCCGCGGCCAGCGAGAGCGGGTTGGTCTTGCCCGCCGGCGTCGGATGAACCATCACCAGCCGCTCGACGCCCGCGACCTTGGCGGGAATAGCATTCATCAGGACCGAGCTGGGCAGCGCCGCGGTGCCGCCCGGGACGTAGAGCCCGGCCGCCGACACCGGCCGCCAGCGCGCGCCGAGACGCACCCCGTCCGCATCGCGATAATCGAGCCCCTGCGGCAGGGTCTTCTCGTGGAAGCTGCGGATGCGCTCGGCGGCGAGGTTGAGCGCGGCCAGGGTCTCGGGCTCGACGGCGGCGGCCGCGGCGTCGATCTCTTCGGCCGGGATGCGCATGGTCTCGGCGGTCAGCTCCAGCCGGTCGAACTTCGCCGTCAACCCGAGCACCGCGGCGTCGCCGCGCGCGCGCACATCCTCCAGAATCTCGGCCGCCGCGCGGTCGGCGCTGTCCTCCACGTCGCGGCGGGCGCCGAGGAACCGCTCGAACGCCGCCGCGAAGCCGGGCTCCGCGTCGTTCAGCCTATGCGGCATGGGCGGCCTCCGCGAAGCGGTCGATCCAGCCGCCGATCTGGCGCGGCCGGGTCTTCAGCGCGGTGCGGTTCACGATCAGGCGCGACGTGATCTCGGCGATCACCTCGACCTCGACCAGCCCGTTCGCCTTCAAGGTTCCGCCGGTCGAGACCAGATCGACGATGCGCCGGCACAATCCCATGCCGGGGGCGAGCTCCATCGCGCCGTTCAGCTTGATGCACTCGGCCTGCACGCCGCGCTCGGCGAAGTGGCGGCGCGTGATGGTCGGGTATTTGGTGGCGATGCGGATGTGGCTCCAGCGGCTGGGATCGTCGGTCTTGCGGAGGCTCGCCGGCTCTGCGACCGACAGACGGCACGCCCCGATCCCCAGATCGACCGGGGCGTAGAGCTCCGGATAGTCGAACTCCATCAGCACGTCATTGCCGGCGACGCCCAGATGGGCCGCGCCGAAGGCGACGAAGGTCGCGACGTCGAAGCTGCGCACCCGCACGATCTCCACCTCCGGCCGGTTGGTGGCGAAGCGCAGTTGGCGGCTCGACGGGTCGTCGAAGGCGGGCTCCGGCTCGACGCCGACATGGTCGAGCAACGGGCGCAACTCCTTCAGGATGCGTCCCTTCGGCACGGCGAGCACCAGCGGCTCATTCGCCGCGGCCTCTCCCGCTACGGGCTCTGGAGCCGCGGACTCTGGGGCCGCGCCCCTGCGGGCGGCGTCGTGGGCGGTCGTCATCTCGGGTTCCGGCGGTTCGGACGGATCGCGTCTCGGAAAACGGGGCTCTATGTGGCACAGCCGGCCGGCGCTTTCCAGTCGCGATTGCCCCGCACGGGCGCGCTCACAGCAGCGCCGCCCCGGTCAGGGCCGCGGCGATCACCACCGCCCAAGGCGGCGCGCGCCAGATCGCGACCGCGACGAAGCACACGGCCGCCAGCGGCACGGCCAGCGGCCGGTCGATGATGCTGGTCAGCACCGGATCCGCGAAGGCCGCCGCCAGCAGGCCGACCACAGCCGCGTTGACGCCCGTTAGCGCCCGGCGCATCGCCGGAAACCGTCGCAGATCCGCCCAGAAGGGCAAGGCGCCGTAGGTCAGCAGCATGGAGGGCAGGAAGATCGCCGCCGTGGCGATGAGCGCGCCCGACCAGCCCTCGGCCGCGCCGCCGAGATAGGTCGCGAAGGTGAAAAGCGGCCCCGGCACGGCCTGCGCCGCCCCGTAGCCCGCTAGGAAGGCGTCGCGGGCCACCAGCCCGCCCTGCACCATTTCCGCCTCCAACAGCGGCAGCACCACATGTCCGCCGCCGAAGACCAGCGCGCCCGCGCGGTAGAAGCGATCGGCCAGGTCCAGGGCCGGGCCGAGCGCCAGCAAAGGCGGCGCGGCCAGCAGAAGGGCGAACAGCGCCAACGCCGTGAGGGCGCCGCCCCGCGAAACGCGGATCGTCAGGCCGCCGTCGCCCTCGTCCGACGCGCCGCCGGGGCGGCAAAGGATCAAGCCCAGCACGCCGCCCAGCAGGATCGCGCCCACCTGCGCCCAGACCGGGGCGCCCAGATAGTGACTGACCCCCGCGACGGCGGCGAGGCCGGCCACGGCGATCCCTGCGCGCGGCCCGTCCGGGGCCAGCGTCTTGGCCATGCCGATGAGCGCCTGCGCCACCACCGCGGCGGCCGCCGCCTTCAGACCGACCAGCCAGCCGCCGCCCATCAGGTCGCCATATTCGACGACGCCATAGGCGAACAGTCCCATCAGCAGCGCCGACGGCGCCGTGAACCCGACCCACGCCGCCACCATTCCCAGCAACCCGCCGCGCGCCAGACCGATCGCCATCCCGACCTGGCTCGAGGCCGGGCCTGGCAGGAACTGGGCCAGCGCGACGATATCGGCGTAGGCCGCCTCGCTGAACCATTTGCGCCGTGCGACGAAGGCCTCCCGAAAATAGCCGATATGGGCGACCGGCCCCCCGAAGGAGGTGCAACCGAGCAGGAAGAAAAGGCGCAGAAGATGAAGCGGCGCGGTGCGCCCGGGTGCGGGATCGTCCATGCGGCGCCTCCTAGCCGATCAACCATGACAGTTTCATGACCGCGGCCGACCCGATCAACCGCCTTGCATCGGCCGGTCCGGAACGACTGGCGGCCTTCCGCCGATTGCACACCGCATCACGATCCACCCGGCCGACCGATCGTTGGCGACGCGGATCGACGGCCAGACGACGGCCGACGACATGATCGCGTCCTTCCAACAAGCGGCCGCAGACCGGAGCTTCGACCCGTCGTTCGACGACCTGGTGGTCGAGGGTCCCGAGTGCGACCTGTGCCTGCTCTCGCCCAACGACCTGCCCCGGGTCATCGCCGCCCATGACGCGGCGCTCTCGGCGCACCCGGCCTATCGCGCCGCGCCGGATTGAGCGGCTCGCAGCCGCCCGACGCGCGATGATTGCCCGCCCGATGATTGCCCGCCCCTGGGCATTGCCTATATAGGGGGCGCATGAGCCCGCGCCTCGCCATCGATCTCGGCTTCGACAAGCCGAGGCGTGAGACCCGCATCGTCGCCGCGATGTCGGGCGGGGTCGATTCGTCCGTCGTGGCCGCCCTGCTGCACGAGGCCGGCTACGAGGTGGTCGGGATGACGCTGCAGCTCTACGACCACGGGATGGCGCTCGGCAAGAAGGGCGCCTGCTGCGCCGGGCAGGACATCTACGACGCCCGCCAGGTCGCCGAGCGCATGGGCTTCGCCCACTACGTGCTGGATTACGAGAGCCGGTTCCGCGAGCAGGTGATGCATGATTTCGCGGACGCCTATGCGCGCGGCGAAACCCCGATCCCCTGCGTGCGCTGCAATCAGACGGTCAAGTTCACCGACCTGTTGGAGACCGCGCGCGATCTCGACGCCGACGCGCTGGCGACTGGACATTACGTGCGCCGCGCGCTGGACCCGCAGGGCCGCCCCGCCCTCTACCGCGCGGCCGACGAGGGCAAGGATCAGAGCTATTTCCTGTTCGCCACCACGGCCGAGCAGTTGGACTATCTGCGCTTCCCGCTGGGCGGCCTGAGCAAGGCCGAGACCCGGGCGGAGGCCGAGCGCCTGGGCCTCGTGACCGCCGACAAGCCGGACAGCCAGGACATCTGCTTCGTGCCGGACGGGGACTACGCCAAGATCGTGCGGCGCCTGCGGCCGGACGCGGACCGTCCGGGGGAGATCGTCGATCTGAGCGGTCGGGTGCTGGGCCGGCACGCCGGCGTCGTGAACTTCACGATCGGCCAACGTCGCGGTCTTGGAATCGGCGGGCGCGACGCCTCGTCCGAGCCGCTTTACGTCGTGCGTCTGGAGCCGGAGGCGGCGCGCGTCGTGGTCGGCCCGCGCGCGGCGCTGGCGACGCCCGACGTCGAGCTCGCCGACGTCAACTGGCTGGGCGCGGCCCGGCTGTCCGACGGGCCGCACCGGGTGCTGGTGAAGATCCGCAACACCATGGCGCCGGTTCCGGCGCTGGTGGAGGCGACGCCGCTCGGCGACGTCGCGGTGCGCTTCGAGGCGGCGCAGCACGGCGTCTCGCCCGGCCAGGCCTGCGTATTCTACGACGCGGAGGACGGCCGCCGCATGCTGGGCGGCGGCTGGATCGCGCGCAAGAACGCCGCCCGCGCCGCCTGACGGGGTCGCCTAACGGGGCCGCCTGACCGGCGCCGCGCCGGGCGCTCGGCGCGCGGTCCGGACGGAAGGAGCAGCGCCGACCGCCGGCGCGCGCCTTTTTGGAGACCGCCCATGCGGGACGACGGATCGGTCGAGCGGATCGACGACGCGGCGCGCGCGCTTTACGCCCGCGACGGGGTGGTCTGCCTGCGCGCCGCGTTCGACCCGGTCTGGACCGACCTCCTGGCGGATGCGATCGCGGAAAACCTCGCCCACCCCTCCCCGCGGTTTCTGGACCGCAGCAAGCCCGGCGATCCGGCGCGGTTCGTCGAGGACTACTGGGTCTGGCGGCGCATCGACGGCTTCCGGCGCTACGCCTTCGAGAGCCCGGCCGCGGCGACTGTCGGCGCGCTTCTGCAGGCGGAGCGCATCACGCTCCTGATGGACAATTGGTTCCTGCGCGAGGCGGGCGCGCCCGCCCGGGCCCCCTGGCATCAGGACGAGCCCTATTTCGACTTCCACGGCCGCATGGCCGTGATCTGGACGCCGTTGGAGGACGCGCCGCGCGATCAGGGGCTGGTTTTCGCCGCCGGCAGCCACAGAACGGGCCTCTACGCGCCGACCCACTTCCAGACGCACTTGCCGAAGACCGATGCGATGGCGGCCGGCGGCGAAACCTACCGTCCGATCCCCGACATCGACGCGGCGCCGGCGGGCGCGCATCGCCTGGTGGGTTTCGACATGCGGCGCGGCGATTGCCTGATCTTCGACATGCGCACGCTGCACGCGGGGCGCGCCGGGCCGCCGCCGGACCGGACGATCCGCCGCGTCTCGCTGCGCCTCGGCGCAGACCCCGTGACCTATCGTCCGCGCGGTCCCTGGACGCTCGACGACCGGCCGACGCTGGAGGCGGCCGGCCTCGCCCCGGGCGATCGCGTCGCCGGTCCCGATTTCCCGACCGTGTGGGCTCGATCCGAGCGATCCGAAGATCGGACTTCTGCGTAAATCCTTGCAACGCCGGCCCGCTGTCGGCCGAAGGGAAAACGCCGTGCGCGCGATCAGTCAGCCCCTCCCCGCCGCCGCTTCCGGCCGGCGCGCCGTCGCGCGCGGCGGGGAGCCTTGGATGCGCCGTCGCCTGGTCATGACGGCCTTGGGCGTGGCGCCGCTCGATCTCGGATTCACCGGCGCCTACATCGCGGTGTCCGGGCGGTGGGAGGCGGCGCCGCTCGCGGTGCTGCTCAATCTCGCGATCCTGATCGGTCTCAATGCGCTCGTCGTGACGCTCCTGGTGCGCCCGCTGCGCCATCTCGGATCGGGCGACGGGGAACGCCGGCGCCGGGCGCGGCGCCGGCTCGGCCGGCTGGGCGCGCTGGCGCCGGGTTGGGCCTTCCTGTTGGGCGCCGGCTACTGCGCGGCGATCTTCCTCGCCGGCGCCTACACCGGCGGCCCCGGCGGGGAAACCGGCGTATCGCCGGCGCTGGGCGTGGGCGCCTATCTGTGGTTCGCCTTCGTCTACGGCTTCCATTTCGCCTTCTACATGTCCTTCGCAATGGGCGACGCGCTGGCGGGCTACAGGCAGCGCCATCCGGAGGAGCAGGCCGCCGTCGTCAAACAGCCGTTTGCGCTGAAACTCGCGCTGGTCGCGGTCGCGCTTGCGGTGATGCCGCCGGCGTTGATCCTGCAGGACCTCACCTGGCTCGCGCCGGTGCGCGCCGCGCAGGGTCTGTCGCCGACGGACGCGGTCGTCCTCGACCTCATGGCGCTGATGCTGGCGGCGGCGCTGTCGCTCTTTTTTGTCGGGCGCGCGCTGATACGCCCCGTGGTCAGCCTCGTCGAGGGCTTCGACGCGGTCGCCGGCGGGCGGCTGGACGTGCGGCTCGCGCCGGCCTCGGACGACGAACTCGGCGACCTCGCCCGGCGCTTCAACCGCATGGTGCGGGGCCTCGCGGAGCGGCGGCGGGTCGAAGGCGTCTTCGCGAAATACGTCGCGCCCTCGGTCGCACGCTCGATCCTGGCGGAAAGCGCCGACGGACGCCTGCGCGGCGCGGCCCGCACGGCCACCAGCCTGTTCGCAGACATCGAAGGCTTCACGGCGCTGAGCGAGGCGCTGACGCCCGACGAGGCGCTGGACACGCTGAACGCCTACTTCGACTGCATCGCCCGTCCGATCACCGACCATGGCGGCGCGATCGTCAACCTGACCGGCGACGGGCTGCACGCCGTCTTCAACGCGCCGACGGCGCGGCCGCACCACGCCGCAGACGCCGTCGCGGCCGCGCTCGCGATCCAGCGCCTCTTGGCCGACGCGCGGTTCGGGCCGCGCCAGGTGCGGTTGCGCACCCGGATCGGGGTCCACACCGGACCGGTGGTCGCGGGCTCCGTCGGCTGCGACGACCGGCTGCACTACACGGTCTACGGCGACAGCGTGAACGTCGCCGCCCGTCTCGAATCCCTTAACAAGGAGTTCGGATCGCAGACCATCGTCAGCGACGCCGTGGTCCAGGCCGCGCGCGCCGCGCCGAACGGCGAGGCCGCGCTGAACGCCGCCCGGCTGGAGCGCCGCGACGGCGTCGTCCTGCGCGGGCGGCGGGAGCCGATGACGGTCTACGCCCTGTCGCCCGCCGCCATCCGTGAGGAGGGCCTCGCCGCCCCCGGCGCGCCTGCTTGACACCCCGCCGCGCGCGCAATATCTAACGGCCGCCTCCGCCCCTCGGGGCGGCCTGCGGCGGAGTAGCTCAGTTGGTTAGAGCAGAGGAATCATAATCCTTGTGTCGGGGGTTCGAATCCCTCCTCCGCTACCAGTTCGGGAAAGCCCGGAGACCGATCGGCCTCCGGGCTTTTTCATGTCAGGGTTGCGCCGACCCAAAAAACACCATTAAATTAGTTTTTGTTGGTGTCACCCCGATGATCGCGTACAGTCTTTGCGCGACGTCGGATTTCTTTCCCCCGACGCTGCGCCTTGTGTTCTGCGGACCAGGCAACGGTTCGCGCACCTGATGCGGCCGGATCGACGATCCGGCCGCCTTTTTTTGTCCACCCCGAAAACTGTCGGCAAACCGCCAACCGTATGACGACAAGTTTGACAGTTCGCACCCCGGAACCATACCCTGCCCGTCGGGGTAATCGTGACCAGCTTCGGGGGCTGATCGTGAGCAACAGCGTATATGCACGGGTGCGCCCGGGGCGCGCGCCGAAACCGATGCCGTCGCTCGTCACCGACGAGCTGTGCTTGAACTTCCTGAACAGCCTGAACGGCCGCGACACCGCCTTTGAAAGCGATTTCTTGACGGGCGGCGAGGATGTGGTCGATTTCATGCGGCACGCCGGCGCGATCGACTTGCCAACGGCGGAAGCGCTGCACCACCAACTCGCCGGCCGCAAGGGCGGCTATACCCGGCTCTATAAGCGGGCGGTCGAGATTCGCGAAATCCTGGCCGCCCTCTTTTTCTGCCTGCGGCAGGACCAGGCGCCCGCCGCGGAAGACGTCGCCGCGCTCGACGGCTATTGGCAGGAGTTCATCGCCGACGGCGCGCTGGTCTATGACGCGGCCGGGTTCCATCGCATCTGGCGGCCTGAAACGGCCCCCGCCGCCTTCCTGCTCGGGCCGGTGATCCGGTCCTTCTTCGATCTCACCGCCGTGGGCGATTGGCGGCGCATGAAGGCGTGCCCGGCGGAGGATTGCCATTTCGCCTTCTACGACCACTCGAAGAACAATTCGCGGGTCTGGTGCCAGATGGCCACCTGCGGCAATCGCGCGAAGGTCCGCCGCTTCACCAGACGGCAGAAGCGCCGCGCCGGCTGAGCGAACCGCAAGTCACGCGAAGTCCTCGAAGGATGGAAGCCGGGCGTTGTGCGACGGGCGGTAGCCGCCGAGCGCGATACGCTCCGCCACCCCGGGACAACGGGTGAGGATCGTCATGAATCCGATCTCCGCGATGGCCGCGGCGAGCCGCCGCCCGGGACAGGCGTGTCGGCCGCCCGAGAAGGCGAAACTGCGCCGCGCCGTGCGATAGAGATCGAAGCGGTCCGGCTCGGGATTGGCCTCCGGGTCGCGATTCGCCGCCGCGAGGGCGACGATCACCGTCGCGCCCTCGGGGACCGGGACTCCCCGAAGGGCCGCCCCGTCGCGGGCGATCCGCCGGGTGAGCTGGATCGCCGGATCGAAGCGGTCGGTCTCTTCGACGAAGGCGCTCCGCGCATCGAATTGCAGCAGATCGACGCCATCGGCGCGGCCCGCCAGATGATGCGCCAAGCAGTTGAGCGTGAGGCCCTCGGTCGCCTCCTGCGCCTGCAGACACAACCCGACCAGATTGGCCAGCAGGTCATCGGCCCCGACGCCCGGTGCAGCGGCGCCCACGTCGTCGTCCAGGAATCCGATGTGATGCGACAGCACGCCGGTCAGCGTCTCGTAGCTGCGCTCCAACGCCTCGATCGGCTGGGCCGGCGCATGCGGCGACAGCGGCGCGCACAGGCGCGCAATCGGCTCCGCCAACGCCGCCGCCTCGGCCCCGGGAACGCCCATCAGGTGGGTGAGCGCCGCCGTCGGCAGCCGCCGGCAGAAGGTCTCGACGGCCTCGGCCGACGGCTGCGCCGACAGCGGCTCGCCCAGCCGGTCGGCGACGGCGGCGATGCGCTGCCGGCCGCGCAGGCCCGTCGCCTCGCGCAGCGGGAAGACGAGCCGGCGACGCACGGCCTGCGCCCGCGGATCCTCCCGCCACCGCACCAGCTTCGCATAGAAGCCGTCCAAAAGATCGGCGCCGACCGGCGCGGCGAGGACATCGGCGGCCGGCGGCGTGGCGAAGGCCGGGTCCTGCAGCACGGCGTCCACCGCGGCCGCCCGCGCGACGACGAGACAATCCGAGGCTTCGTCGCGAACGAGCCACTCCGCGCGCCGACGAATCGCCGCGTAGACGGGATACGGGTCGTCAAGAGAGGGCGCCCGCCGCAGCAGATCACCGTCCTCCAACACATCGCACTGCAACATCGCACAAACCGCCTCTTCGCACCCGCGCGCTCTCGTTCGAGCCGGCGCCGATCATCAACTCTCGCACGCCGCGCCCGCCGTCCGCGACCGCCGTCGCTTCGCCGGGGGTGGAAGTGACGGCGCGTTCCGCGGACGTCGGGCCAGGTCGATACCGGCGCCGGACTTCTGTCCGGCCGGACCGGGAAAGTCTTGAACAATATTTCACCCAGCCGATCGGCACGGAAGTCTAGGCGCCCCGCACGCATCCCGCACCCTCAAAAATAACCATCATTACTATTTTCACCGGTTGACAGCGCTTCGTCGAGCGGCTGTAAGATGACGTCTGCAACGCTTCAACCGGCAGGCCCCTCCATGCTGACCCTTCCCAACCGCTTCAATCATCAGGGCCGGTCCGTGGCCTGGGGAACGCTGGGGGACGGCGCGCCCCTGGCGCTCGTGCACGGCACTCCCTTCTCCTCGCAGGTCTGGCGGCGCATCGCGCCATGGCTGGCCGCGCGGCATCGGCTCTACTTCTTCGATCTGCTGGGCTACGGCGCGTCGGACATGAGCGCCGGAGAGGACGTTTCGCTCGGCGTCCAGAACGGGCTGCTGGCGGCCCTGTTTCAGGAGTGGGGCCTGACGCGCCCGGAGGTGCTGTGTCACGATTTCGGCGGCGCGACGGCGCTGCGCGCCTATTATCTGGACGGGCTGCGCTACAGCCGATTGACGCTGATCGACCCGGTTGCGGTGGCGCCGTGGGGCTCGCCTTTCGTAAGCCATGTCCGGCGGCACGAAGCGGCCTTCGCCGGGCTGCCCGCCTACGCCCATGCGGCGATGCTCGCGGCCTATCTCCAATCGGCGGCTCACCGCCCGCTGTCGGAGGAGGCCCAGTCGATCTACGCCGCCCCGTGGACCGGCCCCGTCGGGCAGCCCGCCTTCTACCGCCAGATCGCCCAGATGGACCAGCGCTACACCGACGAGGTCGAGGCCGCCTACGGGCCCATGGAGGGCCCCGTGCGCCTTCTGTGGGGCGAGCAGGACCAGTGGATTCCGATCGAGCGCGGCCGAACCTTGGCGGCTAAGTTGACCGGCGGCGCCCTGACGCCGGTGCCGAACGCCGGCCACCTGGTCCAGGAGGACGCGCCGGAAGCCGTGGTGGCGGCGATGCTCGACCGGTGACCGGATCCGGCCGACAGGCGGCGGCCAATCAACCGTAGCGCGCGCGCCAGCGTGCGGCGTTCGCCTCCCGGCGCGCGCTCACCGCCGCCAACGCGTCCGCGGCGTCCTCTCCGCCCTGCGCCTCGGCGCCTTCGCCGATCGCGCGGATGCGCTGCGTGTACCAGGCGGTGACGGCGCCTTCCGGCGGGTCCTTGAAGCGCGGAAAGGCCGGGGCCTCCTCGCCGCCCGCCAGCCAGCGGGTCGGTAGATCCGGGTCGAGCACGAGAAGACGCGCCAAGCCCACGCAATTGACCGCGCCGGACGCGAGCGCCGCATCGACGTCCGCGCGACGCTTGAAACCGCCGGCGCTCGCAAGGGGAACCGCGGTCCGGCGCCGAACCTCCCGGGCGGCCTCCAGGAAGTAGGGACCCGAACTGGTGCGATCGCTGGCTGACGGCGCGCCGGGAAAATAGACCCCGCCGCTGAGGTCGAGGAGGTCGACGCCCGCCCCGTCGAGCCGCTCCACGACGGCGAGGGCGTCCGGCAGGTCGAGCCCGCCCTCAAGCCCGTCCTCGACATTGAGCCGCACCGCGACGGGGAAAGCGGGGCCCACGGCCGCGCGCACCCGCTCGATCACGGCGAGCAGCAGGCGGCTGCGATTCTCCACCCCGCCGCCCCAGCGGTCGGTTCGACGGTTGAAAAAGGGGGAGAGGAATTGATTCAGCAAGAAGCCGTGCGCCGCATGAACCTGCACCCCGGTGAAGCCGACTTGCCGCGCCGCCAGGGCGGCGCGCGCAAACGTCTCCGGCAGCGCCTCGATCTCCGCGTCAGACAAGGCCTCCGCCTCAAGCGCGCCGACGCGCAGCGCGGACGGGCCCTTGGGCGGCCCCGTCACCGGCGGCGCGAGCGCGCCCGCATGGCCGAGTTGCGCCCAGATCTCCGCCCCGGCCGCCCGGGCCGCCCCCGTCAACCGCGTCAACCGGTCGATCGCGACGGGCGGCTGCAGCACCAGGTTGCCGCAGTTCTCCGGATGCTCCGGCCCGATCTGGCATTCGCCCACGACCAGCAGCGCCGCGCCGCCTTCGGCCCAGCGCCGATAAAGCGCGATCTGCGGTTCCGTGGCCCCGCCGACGCCGTCGCCGAGCTCGTCCGACATCGCCGCCTTCACCAGACGATTCTTCAGCACGACGCCGCATGGCAGCGCGATCGCTTCGCTCAGCATCACCGCAAGGCCCTCACTCCACGTTTCCGAACGCCGCCATCATAAACAATTTCGGCGGTTACGCCATGGGAGCGCCCCCCGTCAGCCGCCAAGGGTCCGCGGCAGCCAAAGCGCGACGTTCGGAACGGCCAGAAGCAACGCCAATGTGGCGAGCTGGATCACAAGGAACGGGATCGTGCCCCGATAGATCGCGCGGGTCCGCACGGCCCGGCCGGCCGCGCCCTTCATGAAGAAGAGGGCGAGCCCGAAGGGCGGCGTCAGGAAGCTGGACTGCAGATTGACGGCGATCAGGATGGTGAACCAATAGATCAGCTCCGGCTTCGGCACATGCGTCCCGAAGTCCAACAGGGCCACGATCGGGGCGAAGATCGGCAGCACGATGAGCGTGATCTCGATCCAATCGAAAAAGAAGCCGAGCAGGAACACGGTGACCATCACCAGCATCAGGATTCCCCAGGCGCTCAGGTCGTAGGCCTGGATCGTCTCGATCACCAGCGCCTCGCCGCCGAGCACGCGGAAGACGTAGGAGAAGGCGGTCGCGCCGACGAAGATGAAGAACAGCATGGCGCTGGTCAGCACCGCCTTGCGCACCACGTCGTTCATGGTCTTCCAGGAAAGCCGGCCCTTGAGCAGCGCGAGAAGCGTCGCGCCCGCCGCGCCGACGCCGCTCGCCTCGGTCGGGGTGGCCCACCCGCCCACGATGGAGCCGAGCACGAGCGCGATCAGGAAGACGACGGGCAGGAAGCTGCGCACGACCATCACGATCAGGCCGAGCGCGTCCGACGGCCCCTCGTCGTCGGCGAGCGGCGGGGCGAGATGCGGGCGCACCCCGGCGACGGTGACGATGTAGAGCATGTACAACACGGCGAGCACGAGCCCCGGGGCGAGCGCCGCGATGAACAGCGTGCCGACCGAGATCGACAACAGGTCCCCCATGATCACGAGCATGATCGACGGCGGGATCAGGATGCCCAACGTGCCGGAGGCCGCGATGGTGCCGCTCGCCAGGCTGGGCGAGTAGCCGCGCTGCAGCATGACGGGCAGCGCCAGGATGGTCAGCAGCACGACCGAGGCGCCGATGATGCCGGTGGCCGCCGCCAGGATCGTGCCCAACAGCGCGACCGACAGCGCCAAGCCGCCCGGCACCCGGCGCAACAGGACCTGCAGCGCCTTCAAGAGGTCCTTGGCGACCCCGCTGGCTTCGAGCATCGCCCCCATGAAGACGAACATCGGTACGGCCACGAGGACGAGGTTCTCGACGATGCCGCCGTAGATGCGGTTGACCAGCAGCGCGAACTGCGCCTCGCGAAAGACGTCGAGCGCGATTCCGAGCCCGCCGAAGCTGAGCCCCACCCCGCCGATCACCACGGCGACCGGCAGCCCGGTGAACAGACCCAGCGCCAAGGTCAGGAACATGAAGACCGGCAGGTAATGAATGAACGTTTCCATGGAAGGCCCTTTCAGGTCCGCTCGATCTGGTCGGGATCGGCGCCCTCGCCCATCAGCCAGGCCGCGCCCTCGCGGCCCAAGCTGGCGGGATGGGTCAGAACGGCGACGCACTTGATCAGCACCGAACAGGCGGCGAGCAGCAGTACGGAAAAGCCGAACGCCAGGAAAGACTTGATCACCCAGCGATTGGGCAGGCCCACGCCGCCGGGCGCGCCTTCGTTGCGCAGGAAGGCGCGCTCCGCGAAGTCGTAGCCGTGCAGGATCATCAGGAGGCACAGCGGGATGATGAAGAAGACGACGCCCGCGATCTCGATCGCCGCGCGCCGGCGCACCTTCCAGCCGTCGCGCAACAGCTCGATCCGCACATGGGCGTCTTTCAGATAGGCGAAGCCGAAGGCGCTCAGGAACAGCACGCCGTGCAGGTGCCACTCCAGATCCTGGATCATCATCGAGCCCGTGTTGAAGAAGCGCCGGCCGACCACATCGTAAAGGATGACCGCCATCAGCGGCACGGCGATCCAGCCGCCGGCCATGCCGATGGCGGTGACGATCCGGTCGATCGCCGCCGATAGGCGAAGCAAGAGTCGCATGGACGTCCCCGCAATCCGCAAAGAGAAGGACGGGGCGGCGCGCGCGTCGGCCCGCCGCCCCGCCAGTGGGGCCTGCCGGTGAGGCCTACCGGAGGTAGCCGAGATCGCGCCAGATGGCGTAGTTCGCCCGGAACTCGCTGTAGGACGCCCAGACCCGCGCGAAATCCTCGTCGTCGGCCGCCATCTCGGCCGCCACCTCATCCCAGGCGGCCTTCATGGCCTCCAGGATCGGCTCCGACCAGCTATGCAGCGTCACGCCGGAGGCCTCCAATTCCTGCATCGCCTCGAACTGGATCGCTTCGCCCCAGGCGATGCTCTGCGCCACGCTGGAGCGGCAGACCTCCTGGATCGCGAGCTTCGCCTTGTCGGAGAAGCCGTCCCAGACCGCCGTGTTGAACAGCAGGTTGAACAGGCTCGTCTGCTGATGCCAGCCGGGGAAGTAGTAATGGCTGGCGTACTGGTTCATGCCGAGCTTGAGATCGAGCGCGGGCATGGAGATCTCGGCCGCGTCGATGGCGCCGAGCTCCAGCGCGGGCGCCGTGTCGCCCACCGGCAGCGTCAGGGCCTGGACGCCCAGCTTCTCCATCACCTTCGCGCCGAGCCCGAAGACGCGCATCTTCTTGCCCTGAAGCTGATCGAGCGAGGTGATCTCCTCCCGGAACCAGCCGGAGGCCTCGGGCGGGATCGTCGAGCACAGGATCGGCTTCACGTCGCTGCGCGCGGCGATCTCCGTCCACAGCTCCTGGCCGCCGCCGTGATAGTACCAGGCCAGATACTCCGGCGCCTCGGGCCCGAAGGGCACGGAGGTGAACATCGCCGCGGACGGGATGATCCCCTGGGCGAAGCCCGGCGAGTACCAGACGGCGTCGACCCCGCCGATCGAAACGGCGTCCCAAGCCTCCGGCGCCGGGACCAGCGCGCCCGGCTCGTTGAAGTGCAGCTCCACCTCGCCGTCGCTCAGGATCGCGATCCGCTCCGTAATCTCCTTGCCGATGTCGCCGATGATCAGGAACGAGCTCGGATAGACCGACTGCATTTCCAGGGTCTTGGCGCCGGCGGGGGCGCCCGCCAGCGCAAGGCCGGCCGCCATCGCGCCGGCGCAAAGCGCTGCTTTCATTCGAAACATTCTTAACCTCCCTCTTCGGTTCTTTATGCGGCGTCGACCGCGCCGCGCAGGCCGGCCGACAGGAATCCACCGTCCACCGCCAAGGCGGCGCCGGTGACGAAACTGGCCTGCTCGGACAGCAGCCAGAGGATCGCGTCCGCAATCTCCTGCGGCGCGGCGTAGCGGCCCTGCGGGGTCAGGCGGCGCCACTGGTCGGTTGCGGAGGCCGTGTGCACGCTCTTCACCAGCGGCGTCTCGACCGGGCCGGGACAGACCGCATTGACCCGGATGTTCTCGGCCGCCAATTCGGTCGCCATCACCTGGGTCAGGGTCAGAAGCGCGCCCTTGGAGGCGCCGTAGGCGGCGCGCCCGTAATTGCCGCGCAGACCGGAAACCGAGGCGACGTTCACGATCGCCCCGCCGCCATTGCGCTCCAGAAGCGGCAGACAGGTCTGCGCGGTGATGACCGCGCCCAGCACATTGACGTCGAGCATCGCGCGGAAGAGCTCCACCGAGGTCTCGCGAAACGGTCGCTCGATCGCCACGCCCGCATTGTTGACGAGCGCGCAGACCGGCCGCCCGTCCAGCGCCTCCTCCAGCGCGCGCGCCACCTGCGCGGCGTCGGAGATGTCGACCGCGGCGCCGGCGAGGTCGGCGTCAGGCGGCGCCGCGGCCAGCGCGGCGTCCAGCGCGGCCGCGTCGCGGTCCAGGATCAGCGCCGGACGCCCCGCGCGCAGCAGGCTGTCGACGACGGCCCGGCCGATGCCGGACGCGCCGCCCGTCACGACGGAGAGGGGCCCGCTCATACGCGCGCCTCCAGGGCCTCGATCGTCACCTCGAAGGTGATGCAGACCGGATTGAGCCCGCGGGCGAAGCGCCCCCCATACACCGCGCCGTCCGGCCCGCAGACGACGCCGGACAACTGGGCGCAGGGGGCGCCGTCGCGGCCCGGGGCGATCTCCCCCGCGAGCGACAGCACCTCGGCCGCCGGCCCGCGAATCTCCACCGCGCCGCCGTCCGCGACCTCGAGCACCGCGTCGGTCAGGCTGCCGAGCGATCCGCGCACGACGGCGCGCTCGATCCCCCGCTCAACGCAGGCCGCCTCGACGGCTCCGACAAGATCTTCGTTCGGGGCGATGCGCAGATAGACGAGTTCGGCGGGCGTGACGGACAGGGCGTCGATCATGGCGCGGTCCTCTCTTCGGGCTTGAAGATGCTGTGCCCCGTCTCCGCGTCGTCGCGCTGGCTGAGCGCGATCGCATCGAAGCCCCACAGCAGGCCCTGCAACCCCTCCCACCCGATGACCGCGTCGATCGGGACGAGGTGCCCGCCGGCGAGCGCCCCGTTCGCGTCGGCGAAGGCGGCGTGGCAATGGATCAGGGGCGCGCCGTCCAGGCCCGTCCCGATGGTTCCGGCCCCGCACACCAGGCGCTGCGGCGCAGCCAGCGTCGTTTCGCCGACATAGGTGGCGACGCGCCCGCCTTCGGCGTCAGGCCCGGCGGTCCAGTAGCGCACCCGCGCGAACCCGCCCGCCAGCAGGGAGAAGGCGGCGCAAGGCGCCTGCGTGCGCCGGGCCGCCTGCAGCAGCCCGTCCTGCAAGGCGACGCCGGGCCGCAGCGAGAAGCGCAGGGCGGGCCGCGACGGCTGGGCGAGATGCTGGCGGCGCGGTCCGTCCGCCGGCCCGGGATGCGTCATCCGGCGCGCGGCCGCCGGTCCGGCGCCGTCGTGGGACGAGGCGTGGGGCGCCGGCGTCGGGGCGGGGCTCATTGCGGCGCCTCCCCGCGCGCGATCAAGGCCTCGCGCACCGCCTTCTTGGTCACCTTGCCGTAGCCGGACTTCGGCAGCGCCTCCCAGAAGGCGACGTAGCGGGGGCGCTTGTAGCGGGCGATCCGTCCGTCGAGCCAGCCGAGCAGCTCGTCCGCCTGCAGCCCCGTTCCGGGTTCGAGGACGATCGCGGCGGCGCCCACCTCGCCCCACTTCGGGTCGGGTACGCCGACCACCGCGCATTCGGCGACGGCAGGATGCGTCAGCAGCTTCTCTTCGATCTCGCGCGGATAGATGTTGGAGCCGCCGGAAATGTACATGTCCGACGCGCGCCCGGTGATGTAGAGGAACCCCTCCGCATCGAGATGGCCGAGATCGCCGGTGCGGAACCAGCCGTCGCGGAAGGCCTTCCGGTTCGCCGCCTCGTTCCGATGATAGCCGGCGAAGACCGCGGGGCCGCAGACGCAGATCTCGCCGGTCTCGAACGGCTCGAGGGCGCGCCCCGCCTCGTCCATCACCGCGATCTGCATGCCGGTGCGCGCAAAGCCGCAGGAGCCGACCCGCATCGCCGCATCGTCGATCGTATGGTAAGCGGGCGGCAGAACGGTGATGTTCCCGGTGACCTCGCCCAGACCGAAATACTGGACCAGCACCGGCCCCAGCTTCTCCAGCGCGCGCACCTGATCGGCGCGGTACATGGGCGCTCCGGCGTAGACCACGTATTTGAGCGAGCCATGGTAGACCCGATCGACCGCGTCGGACGCGACCAGCGCGTTCACGATGGTCGGCACGGTGAAGATGTTGGTCACCCGCCGCGCCTCGACCAGCTCCCAGGCGCCCTCGGGATCGAGCCCGTCGCCGGGCAGCAGGACGGATTCCGCGCCGCGCGCCGCCATCACGAGCTGGTGCACCCCCGCCCCGTGAGAGAGCGGCGCAACCACCAGCGAGACGTCGGTCTCGTCGGTTCCAGGAAACAGATCCGCCAGATGGTTGGCGATGACGAAGGCCATCTGGCCGTGCGTCAGCACCGCCGCCTTCGGGGCCGCCGTCGAGCCGGAGGTGAAGAAGAACCAGCAGGGATCGTCGTACTCCACGGGCTCAGGCTTGGCGGTCCGGCCCTCGGCGGAGGTCAACAGCGCGTCATAGGCGAGGCACCCGTCCGGCGCGCCGCCGATCCAGACCGTCGGCGCCTCCGGCAGCGCATCGGCCAGCGCGGCCGCATGCTCCGGGAAGGCCGCGTGGCAGAGAATCGCCTTGGCCTCGCAGCGCGCCGCGATCTCCGCGACCTCCGGCGGGGTCAGGCGGAAATTCGTCGGCGCCCAGACCGCCCCGATGCGGAAGCAGGCGAACATGCTCTCGAACATCTCGAGGCAGTTCTTGGATTGGACGATGACCGGATCGCCCTTGCCGACGCCGAGCCGGCGCAAGCCCTCGGCGGCGCGCCCGACGCGGGCTTCGATCTCCCGCCAGGTCCAGCCCAGATCGCCTTGCGACAGGCCGCGCCGGTCCGGGAAGCGGGTCGCGGCCTGGGTGAGGATCCCGCTCAGGTTCATCACCCGCCGCGTGATCGGAAGCGCGGGATCGCGGCTCATTTCAGCCGCCTCAGGATGCTGACATAGTTGGCGACCGCCGCGCCTCCCATATTGAAGACGCCGGCGGTCGCCGCCCCCCCGATCTGCATGCCCTCGGCCTCGCCCATGAGCTGCAGGCAGGCCATGACGTGCATGGAAACGCCGGTCGCGCCGATCGGGTGCCCCTTGGCCTTCAAGCCGCCCGACGGATTGACCGGCAGGCGGCCCCCTTTGAGCGTCCAGCCTTCGTCGATGGCGCGCGCGCCGTCACCCGGGCGACACAGCCCCATGGCCTCGTATTCCAGAAGCTCGGCAATGGTGAAGCAGTCATGCGTCTCGACCAGATCGAGATCGCCCAGCGTCGCTTCCGCCCGATCGAGCGCCGCCGCCCAGGCCGCCTCCGCCCCGGCGAACCGCGTCGGGTCGCGGCGGCTGAGCGGCAGCGCATCGTTGACGTGCGCGCGGCCGGCGAAGCCGACGGCGCGCGGCAGGGCCTCGATCTCATCCTCCGAACTGACCACCAGCGCCGCCGCGCCGTCCGAGATCAGCGAGCAATCCGTGCGCCTCAGCGGGCCTGCGACGCGCGGGTTCTTCTCCGAGGGCGCGTTGCAGAAGGCGAAGCCGAGATCCTTGCGCAGATGGGCGTAGGGATTGTCGACGCCGTTGCGGTGGTTCTTCGCGGCGATGCGGGCGAGCGACTCGCTCCGGTCGCCGTAGCGTTGGAAATAGGACTGCGCGATCCGCCCGAAGACTCCGGCGAAGCCGCCGGGCTCGCCGGCCTCCTCCTTGCGATAGCTGGCGCCCAGCAGGATGTCGCCGACATCGGCCGTCGCCGTCGCCGTCATCTTCTCGACGCCGACGACCAGCACGTGGCGGGCGGCGCCGGCCTCGATCTTCTCAAGCGCGGTAAAGAGCGCGGCAGACCCGGTGGCGCAGGCGTTCTCGACCCGCAGCGCGGGCGTACTGCGGAACCGGTCGTCCACGACGCCCACCAGCGCCGCCTGGAAATCCTGTTTCGAGAAGCCGTTGTTGAGGACGCCCAACACCAGGGCGTCGACGTCCTGCGGCTCGATCTCCGCATGCGCCAGCGCCGCTTCGACGACCGGCGCGATCAGCGCCTCACTGTCCGGCGCGTCGGCCTTCCCGAACCGACCATGCGCCCAACCGGAAATCACCGGTCTCGGCATCGCTTCCTCCCAACCCGTGTTTTTCGAAACGTTAATGCGGAGTTAGAGGAATTTCTTTGCTAACTTATGCGCGATAGAGTTTATTTTTGCATAATCAATTCATATCGCAGGGAGCGCGCCTGATGAGTTATGCAACCCTCGACCGAACGGATCGTCGAATTCTGATCGAACTCCAGAAGGATCCCGAACTGTCCACCAAGGAGCTTGCGGAGCGGGTCGGCGTCTCGCAGTCGCCTTGCTGGCGACGGCTGGCCAGACTGCAGGAGGCGGGGGTGATCAAAGGGCGCTTCTGGTCCTTCGATCCGAAGAAGCTGGGGTTCGAGCTCGTGCTCTTCGTGCGGGTCAAGATGGGCGTGCACGACAAGGAGACCTTCAAGGCCTTCGAGGAGGCGGTGTCCGCCATCCCGGAAGTGCAGGTCGTGCAGCTGCTGATCGGCGAGATCGACTATCGCCTGCGCGTCGTCGTGCGCTCGATGGCCGAGTATGAGACCCTTTTCCACAACAAGCTGCTCGGCCTGCCCGGCGTCCGGGAGTTCGAATCGAGCATCATGGTGAAAGAGGTGAAGAACACCCAGGCGCTGCCGATCACAGCCGATTGAGCGGAGCTTGGGCGCCGCTCGCTGCGCGCTCGCTCATGGCGCGGCTGCGCGAATGCGGCATTGGAAGCAATTGTTCCGCGCCGAGCGGACATCGACGAAGCTGACGGAGGGACGCGCCAAAAGCGCTTCCGCGCGCGTTGCGATATCGGCGGTCGGAATCACGTCGCCGGTTCCGTAGACAATGCGCTCGTTCGCGTCGTAGCCGCGCAGGATGTAGGCCGGTCCGGCCAGTATCTCCGGCGGCGTCGGCGACGCGGCGGCGCGTTTGCACGGGTCCGCGTGCAGGAAGATCGGCCCCGTCTCCGCATAGGGCTGCGTCGTCTCGAAGGGTCGATAGGCCAGGATCAGAAAGCTCGCCCCCTTCTCGACCTGGCGCAGACAATGCCGGCATGGGACGCCGTCGCCGTCAGAGACCGCCTGCTCGGCCGGCGCGCCGTAGGCGTCGGGGGCGCCGCGCTGGAGACGGCGAACCGGATCGGTCGGCAGGGCTTCGAAGCGAATGGACATGGGCGGCCTCCTTGCTGAAGGCCCAAGTCTGCGCGGCGCCGACGGCGCCCGCCACCCGGTTCTTGCGCATCCCCGAGATCGGGTCCGCGCACCGCGCGCGGCGGCGTCGCAACCCGACCGGCGACGCCTCAAGCACTCCCATGAGGCGCCTTTCTTTTTTTGCGCCACTTAAAGATGCTTTAACGATTTCGCGCGATACGTGGGTACCGAGCGACTCAAGACGCAGGCAAAAAAGGGAAAAGCCGAAATGTCCAAACTGAGAATGGCTTACAAGTTCGGGATCCTTGTGGCCGTTTCGGTCGCATCGATGGTGGCGCTTGGAGCGGTCGGCTTCATCGGCGCCGAGTCCACGGGCAAGATTTTCGCCGAGTACCGCCAGACAGCGCGCGCCCAGATGCTGGTCGCGGACATGGCGGAAGACCTGATGCAGGCCCGGCAAGCCGCCCTGAAGCTTCGGATCGACGACGACGGGGCCTTCGCGCGCGAGGTGCACGACAACCTGGCCGAGATCGAAGCGCTGCGCGCCGATGTCTCCAACTTGGTGCGCGACGCCGACCGACGCCGGCGGATCGACGCGGCGCTTGAGGACATCCGACGGTACGCCGCGGCCTTCGATACGGCCCTCTCCGCCGATGGGGCGAGCCGCGAGCGCGTCTTCACAGAGCAGTTGGACGTCATCGGCCCGCGGGCGTCCGAGGCGCTGGATTCCGTTCAGGACGGCCTGCAAGCCCTGCAGAACAGGATCGGCCCGGAAGCCAGGGCCAGCATCGCAGCGACGGAAACGGGCATCGTGGCCTTCGGCGCCGTCGCGATCCTTCTGGGGGCTGCGGCCAGCCTTCTCATAGCCCGCGGGATCAGCCGTCCCGTCGTGGCGGTGAGCGCGGTCATGGATCGTATGGCCGACGGCGCCGATCTGACGGTCGAGGTTCCCTACACCGACCGGCGCGACGAGATCGGCGACATGGCCCGCGCGCTCGACGGCTTCAAGCAGGGATTGATCGAAAAGCACCGCTTGGAGCGTGAGCAGGCGGCGGAGCAGCAGCGCACGATGGAGCGGGAGCGTGAAGAGCGCGCAGAACGCGTGGCCGCCCGCGAGCAGATGGCCCAGGAGTTGGAGAAAGCGGTCGGCGACGTCATTCGCTCTCTAAGCGGGTCCGCCTCGGAGTTGCAGACTGCGGCCCAGGCGATGGCGTCGACGTCGGCGCAGGCTGAGAGCGAATCCGCAACGGTCGCCGCCGCTGCGGAGGAGGCCTCGACCAGCGTCCAGAACGCCTCGTCCGGCGCCGAACAACTGACCTCCAGCATTCAGGAAATCAGCCGCCAGGTGGCGCAGGCCGCCGACATCGCCAACGCGGCCGCCGCAACGGTCTCCCGAACCGACAGCTGCATCTCGGGCCTGTCGAAGACCGCCCAGTCGATCGGGGACGTCGTCAACCTCATCCACGAGATCGCGGATCAGACGAATCTGCTCGCCCTGAACGCCACGATCGAGGCGGCGCGCGCGGGCGACGCCGGTAAGGGCTTCGCCGTGGTGGCGAGCGAAGTCAAGGCGCTCGCCACCCAGACGCAGCAGGCGACGGAGCGGATCGCGAACCAGGTGCGCTCGGTCCAGGACGAGGCGTCAGGGGCGGTCGAAGCAGTTCAGGAGATCGGAACGGTGGTCCGTCAAGTGACCGACATCAGTCAGGCGATCGCGTCGGCCGTGGAGGAACAGAACGCCGCCACGGGAGAAATCGCGCGCAACATGGACGAAGCGGCCGCAGGGGCCCAGCAGGTCTCGCGCTCCATCACGGGCGTCAGCGAAGCGGCCCGCGAGACCAGCGGGACCTCGTCCCAGGTGCTCCAGGCCGCCGAAGGAGTCGCGGAGAACGCCGGCGCGCTGGACACGGCGATCGCAACGGTCCTGAGGCAGATCCGCGGTCAAGCGTGAAAACCGGGCCCAGGGCGCCGCTCACGACGGCGAGGCTAAGCTAGGCGAAATCGGAGACCCGTCGGCGTCCCGTCGCCTCGCCGCGCGCCGGCCTCAGCCCATCGAGAGCGTCGCCGCCGCCTCGCGCATCGCCTCCAGGAACACCGCGACCTCCGCCTCCGTGTTGTAATGGCACACGGAGACCCGCACGCAGTCCTCGAGGCCCAGCGGCCCCAGGACATTGCCGCAATAATGGTCGTTCTTGCGGATGTGGACGCGCACGCCCCGCTCCCGCAGGAAGCGGACGAGATCCGCCGAGGGCGCGCCCTCCAGCCAGAAGGACACGACGCCCTCCCGCCCACTCAAGCCGTCGCCGCCGACCAGCCGCACCCGGGGCGCATCGGCGAGGCCGCGGAGGTTGCCGGTCCCCCGCAAGAGGGCGCCCACAAGGCGCTGCTCATGCGCCTGGATCGCGTCGGCGGCGGCCTCGATCCGTGCGCGGCGCGCCGCGTCGGCCGTGAACTGGGCGCCCAGCCAATCGAGATAGTCGATCACGTCCGAAAACGTCGCATAGGCGCCGGCGTCGCGGGTTCCAAGCTCCCAATTGTCGGCCGGCCCGTCGACGATCTGTTCTTTCGCCAGCGCCGTCAGACGCTCCGACGCCCAGCCGACCCCGTAGCCGTGGCGCGAGAACATCTTGTAGGGCGAGACCGCATACCCGTCGGCGCCGCAGGCGACGACGTCCACCGCGCCGTGGCTCGCATGCTGGATGCCGTCGACGATGATGAAACAGTCGGGCGCGGCCTCCCGGATCGCCGCGGCGATCGCCGCGACGTCCACGGCCATGCCCGTGACGGGCGAGGTGTGAACGATGGTCGCCACCCGCAGGTCCGGCCCGATCCGTTCCCGATAGGCGGCGAGATCCACCGTCCCGGTCGCGTCGTCGTGGGCGACGCGCCGATGCGGGCGGCCCGTTACCCCGGCCCAGCGCGCCATGGCGCTGGCGGTGGCCGGATGCTCCAACGTCGAGCCGAGCATCGCCCCGCCGGGCGCCGCGCCGAGCGCGGCCGTGCGGATCAGACGAAAGAGGACTTCCGTGCCGCTTTCCCCGACGAAGACCCGCCCGTCGGGCGCGTTCAGAAAGGTCCGCATGTCGGACCGTCCGCGCTCGATCGCCGCCATCAGGGCCTCAGACGCCGGGTTGTCGCGGCCCTGATTGTCCGGGTAGCCGGCGTAGGCGGCCGAGGTCTCGATGACGGAGCGGAGGCGGAGCGCGCCGCCGGCGTTCTCGAAATAGACGCGCGGACCGTCGAAGGGGCAGGAGTCGACATGGGCGAAGCGGCTGCGGACCGCCTCCATCAGGCCGGGACGATCGGCGATCATGCACGGGGCTCCATCGGCTCGAGAAACAAAGGGGCGCGCAGGTCTCGTGGGGATCGGGCCCATGAGGCCGCCGGTCAGACCCTAGCTAAGTCATCCGCCTTCGCTTGTCCATGCGACGGACGCTGTTTACGGCGGGAGCGCCTGACGGTACGCTTCAATCGGGAGGGCTTCGTGAGGGTTTCTGCGCCTCGTTGGGCTTGGCGGCTCGCCGGCGCACGTGCGGGTGACTGGGAAGCGGACCCTCTGATGCCGATTTGGCGAACGCCGGAACAGATCGTCTCCCCGAAGGTTCACGCCTTCGACGCCTACTGGCGCGCCCGTCGCCCGCCGGACGGCGGCCTGCCGCGCCGGTCCGATATCGAGCCGGCGGAGTTGCGGGCGTTGCTGCCCCACATCCTGATCGCGGACTTCCAGGCCGACCCGCTTGAGGTGCGGTATCGACTGATCGGCACCAAGATCGTCGAGATGTCGCGAGTCGACTTCACCGGCAAACGGCTCGCCGACTGCGACTTTCAGGCGGAGGATCCGGGCGTCTGGCGACGCGCGTACGACCTCATCGCGGAGAGCGCCGAGCCCGTCTACGGGCGTATCGACATTCCGCCAGCCGAGGGGACGTCCGACCGCCGCGTGACCGAGGAGTTCGGCATTTTCCCGCTCAGCCTGGACGGCCGGACGGTCGCACAATGCATCGCGCTCGAGGATTACGACGCAGCCGACCCACGGGTCGCGCCCGAGGATCTGCGCCCCATGCGGGTGCGCTGACGCCCTCCGTCGCCCCGGGCGCGGCCGGCTCCCTCAGGCGAGGCCTTTGTTGGCGGACTGCAGGTAGTTCTGCTCGCCCATCTTGTCCATCAGGCCGAGCTGCGTCTCGAGCCAGTCGATATGCTCCTCCTCGGACTTCAGGATGTCGAGGAACAGGGCGCGGCTCACATAATCGCCGGTCGACTCGCAATACTCGATCGCCTTCGCCAGATCCGGATGCGCGATGTGCTCGAGTTTGAGATCGCATTCGAGGATTTCGCGCACGCTCTGCCCGATCATCAGTTTCCCGAGATCCTGCAGGTTCGGCAGCCCTTCCAGGAACAGGATCCGCTCGATCAGCATGTCGGCGTGCTTCATCTCATCGATGGATTCCTCGTATTCTTTCGCGCCGAGGTCCTCAAACCCCCAGTCCTTGAGCATCCGGGAATGCAAAAAGTACTGATTGATGGCGGTGAGCTCGTTGTAGAGCACCTTATTCAGATGCTGGATGACGGTCTTGTCGCCCTTCACGCGATGGTCTCCCGTTTGGCTTGCTGTCAGGCTGGCGATTGCAGGTATGAGAATATCGCGCGTCGGCTCTTGCTGTCGAGGGGGCCTCACCCCCGCGCGCGAGGGTTTCGGCAAGACGGATCCAGGTCGGCATGCGGCGGACGCTGAACATCGAACGCCTCGGTCGTCAAATCGCGCGCCGGAGACGACGTTGAGCGCTCACTCTGCGGGCGCCGGCGCGGCCTCGAGACCGACAGAGCCGGGGGCGCCGCGTCCGATCAGGTCGTTGCCCTCGCTGCGCTCGCGGATCATGTCGCCGATCATCGGCTTGCAGCGACCGCAGACGGGCGCGCAGCCGAGCGCCGCGTAGACCCCCTCCGGTTCGTCGACGCCCGAGTCGATCGCGCGACCGATGGACTGATCGCACAGGGCGTTGCACAGGCAAATGTACATCGTGCGCGCCTCTTCTTCCCGCCGCGGCCGATAGCGTCCCAGAGAGACGGACGTCCCGGCTGCGAAAATCTGCAACTGCAAATCAATATCATTTGCAGTCTCTCGATTTCAAGCCCAAAACGTCAATCCGGCGTGACGACCGGCGGAAGCCGCCGCGTCAGACCCCGATCGGGCCCGACGAGGCGTCGGCGCCGGGCGCTTCGCGCCCTGCCGGGGCCGCGTCGCGTCCGCGTCGAAAGGGGTGCGCAAGCTGGCCGAGGAAACTCGCAGGCATCGGCTCGTCAACGCCGATCCGGCTCGACGGCCGATAGGGTCTGTAATAGTGGGTGCGGAGGAGAAGATCGTAAATCATCAGATTCTCGCCGTAGTTCTTGTTCCCCTCCTCGAGATTCCGGGAATGATGGAAGCGATGGAGGACCGGCGTGTTGAATAAATAGTTCAGCCATCCGAAGCGCATGTCGACATTGCAATGGGTCAACATCCCGATGAAGGCGGTGGTGGCGCTGACCCATTTGAAGACCTCGGTCGGCGCGCCGGCCAGGAACAGGATGGGCTGGCTGAGGACGATGCTGACCGCGGTGTCCACGACATGGAAGCGGCCGGTGTTGATGAAGGTCAGCCGGGTCGAACTGTGGTGGACCGCATGGAAGCGCCACAGCAGCGGCCATTCATGCGCCAGGCGATGGGCGGCGTATAGCCCCGCCTCGACCAGCACCAAGCCGAGCGCGACCTGCAGGCCCATCGGCCAATGCGTCGGCCAGAGCTGATGCAGGCCCCGGTCGACCGCCGCCTCCGCGATCCCGAAGACGGCGCCCACGGCGATGAGGACCTGCACGGCCCCCTTGTTCAGGACCGTGTGGGCAAGATCGACGCCGATCTGACCGTCATTCGCAAGCCACGCGCGCTCATAGGGCCACAGACGCTCAGCGCAGAACAGCGTCACCGCCAGTCCGAGATACGCGAGATTGAAGGCAAGGAAGGCGTAGCCGTTCACCATCCCGACATAGGTGATCGACAGCACGGTGGTGAGCAGAGCAGGCCAAAGCGCAATCTGCCGAAACGTCGTCAATGCCTCGCGCATGCTCGCCACAATCCGCTCACGCCTAGCCCTGAGACGCGCGTGCCGCGGCGCAAAAGACCGCGATCGCGCCGCGCGACGCCGATCGGCTCGATAGAACCGATCCGGAAATCGCACCGAACACAAAAATAACACAACCGCCGATCGGCCCCTGCCAAAATCAGCGTTCGCGGCCGCGCGTCCAGCCGGCCATCTTTATGTGTTACCGAATGAAGTCTGTTTCAAGAAACTTCGGGCGTCCTCAGCCCGTTTCCCGGCCATCGTCGCCGAAACGCAACAGGATGGCCGGCAGCACGACGATGCTGGCCAACAGAACGGCGGTGACGCCGAGCGCCAGGAACTCGCCCATGCCCGCAACGCCCCGATTGTCCGACAGCATGAGCGTCGCGAAGGAGGCGATCGTCGTGGCGCCGCTCAGCAATGTCGCCCGCGGCGTGGAGGAGCGCATCAACAAGGCCAAGGACGTCTCGTCGCGCCAACGCATGACCACATGCAGCCCGTTGTCGACCCCCAACCCGAGGATCAGCGGGATCACGATCACGTTGGTGCTGTTGAACGGCCGGTCGAACAGCACCGAGTAGCCGCCGAGCACGACCGCGGCCAGCACCAGCGGCGCCATGACGGCGGCGGCCGTGCGCGCAGTGCCCAGAATCGCCCAAACCAGGAGAAAGACCGCGACCGCCGCACTCGCGATCGCCTGCAGGAAGGATCCGGTGACGATCGCGCCGACGCCGGCCTCCAGCGTCGGTCGGCCGGTCGCCTGGGGATAGAGCGTGGTCACCGCCTCGACGAAGCGGCGGAGCGCCCGAAAGTCGGTCAGATCCTCCGCCGGCAGCGCCACGGCCCGGCCGCGCCCGTCCTCGGAGACGTAGCGCGCGCGCATCTCCGCCGGCAGCGTCTCGAGCGAGACCGGCTCGGCCTGCAGCGCCTCGCGCAGGCGATCCAGCAGCATCGGGATGTGGCGCGTGACCCGGTCGGCGAAGTCCTCGATCGCCTCGGGCCCCGCCGCGGTCAGCGCGTCGACCCGCCCGGCAAGCGCCCCGCCGGCGGGGTCTTCGATCCCGCGCGCGGCGTCGCGGAGCCGACGAAGCGCGTCCAGCCGACCTTCCGCGTCGAGCGGCGCCGCCGTCTCTATCGGGTTCAGCGCCGGCCAGAGACTGGCCGCCAAGTCGGCGATGATCGCACGCTTCACCGTCTGATCGGTCGGGACCAGGCTCTGCGGGCCTTTGGCGTCGGCGACCTCCGACAAGGTCGACAGGCGGCTTGCAGCCGCATTCGCCTGCGCAGGCGTCTCCTTCACGATCGACAGGGAATAGGCGGTCAGCACCCCGTCCTCCTGCAGGTCGCGCAACGCGGCGATCGACTCCGCCTCCGGATCTTTCAAAGACAGCGTGTTGAAATCGAAGGAGATCTGGATGGACAAGGCCGCGGCGACGAGCCCGACCCCAAGCGCCCAGACCCGCACGGCGCCGGCGCGGCGCGTGAGCCACCGCGCCGCCTCGCCGCCGAACGGCAGCACCCTGCCGGCTTCCTCCGGCAGATCCTCGGCCTTCATGACGGCCAGCAGCGCCGGCAGGACCGTGAAACTCGCAAGCAGGGCGAACAGCATGCCGCCGGCGGAGATGAGGCCGAGTTCGGCCAAGCCCCTGAACTCCGTCGGCGTGAAAGCCAGGAAGCCCACCGCCGAGGTCACCCCGCACAGCGCCAGCGCCGCCGCCGTCTGCGCGCCGGTGCGGGCCGCCGCGCGTTCCGCCCCGTCGGCGAAGGCCGCCTCCTCGCGGAAGCGCAAGCCGAAGTGGATCGCGAAATCGATGCCCAAGCCGATGAAGAGAACCGAGAAGACGACGGACAGCAGGTTAAGGTCGTCCACCACGACCGATGCGTAGCCCGCCGTCCAGGCGAGCCCGACCAACAAGGTCGCAACCCCGGCCGCGATCATTCGCCAGGACCGGAAGCCGACCCACATCACCGCCGCCACCAAGGCCAGCGAGATCAGCCCGGCGCGCTGGATGTCGGCGACCATGCCGTCGACCTCCTCCGCCGAAAGCGGACCGCGCCCGGTCAGCCGCACCTGATAGCCCGCCTCCGCGTCCAGCCCCAGGGCCTGCGCCTCGGCGCGGATGACGCGGCTGGTGTCGCCGCCGACCTCCTGTTCCGCCCCGTCCAAGCGCCCCTGAACCAGCAGCAAGCGGCGTGACGTCGCCAGGTCCTCGCCAAGCAGCAGACGGGACCAGGACGTCGCCGCCGGCGCGCCTTCAAGCGTCCGGGCCGCCGCCTCCGCCAGAAATTCGGCAAGCCGCGCCGCCGCCTCCGGATCGCGCGCCGCCGCCCCCTCCAGCAGGTCGGCGACGCCGCGCAGGCTGGGGTCCCGGGCGAGCGCGGCGACCGCCGGCTGCGCCGGCGCCAATCGATCGGCGAGGCTCTCCAACCGATCCGGAGCCAGAAAGAGCAGGCCGTTTCGGCGCATGAAGGGCGTCTCTTCCGGCGCGCGGACCGCATTGAACAGGGACCCGTGCGCCCGCAACGCGTCGCGCAAGGCCCGCTGGGCCGCCGCGGCCTGATCGGCCCCCGGCGCGTCGATCACGACGATGTTGGTGCGGCGGTCATAGGTGAACGCGCGCTTGTAGCGCTCATAGTCCTGCAGGAAGGGGGCGTCCTGCGGGATCAGGGCCGTCGCGTCCGGCTCGACCTCAAGGCTCGCGAACGCCGCCGCGACGCTGAGAGCGGCCAACAAAGCCGATGCGCCGAGCACGAGCAGCGGCCGACGCGCCGCGCCGCGCGCGCAGGCGGCGGCGATCCGCTTCAGGCGAGGGCTCAAACGATCGATCACAGGCAGGCGGTTCCCGATTTTTCCAGGGGACTCGTCACGAAAGGACGACGAATGGACTTTATGTCTCCGGCCGTATGGGTTAAAGCCCGACGCTGTCGAAACGCCAAGGCGCGGCCGCAGAATCGCCCAAAAGCGGGGAGAGAGAAGGAGACGGACCGTCGCATGCGGCGGCGGCCCGGCGAGATGGCATTGCATGCGCCCGGCAGACGGCCGGTGCGACGGGTGGGGAGTAGCGGCCGTTATGCTGAAGACCCTTTTGCCCCGGCGGCGTTTCGCCGCTTTGGCGCTGTGCGCCGCCGCTTGGCTGAGTGCGGGTCCGAGCTTTGCGCTGACCGACGCCGACGGCGCCGCCGCGCGCACCGTCGTCGAGGAATTGGCGCGGGATCTCGGCGATCTCGCCGAGCGCACCGCCGGCATGTCTCGCGCCGACGCGGTCGACGCCTCCGCGTCGCTGCTGACGTCCAGTTTCGACCTGGACCGGATCGCCGCCGCGACGGTCGGCCGGACGCGCTACGAATCCTGGACGCCCGAGCAGCGGGCCACCTATGTCGAGGCCTTCACCCGCTACACGCTGGCGACCCAGACCGGATCGCTGACACGCTACGAGCAGGACCGGCTCACCATCGGCGAGGCCGTGGACGGTCCGGCCGGGCTCGTCATGGTGCGCACGCAGTATCAGGAGGGGGACGGCGGAACCTCCACCGTCGATTTCATGCTGCACAAGGATGGATCGGGCGCCTTTCGCATCGTCGACCTCGTGGTCGACGGATCGGTCAGCCAGCTCCAGCTCCGGCGGGCGGAGTTCTCGTCGGTCCTGCAGTCGAAGGGCTATGACGGGTTGATCGAGGTTCTGAACGAAACCACGCAGAAGATCCTGGCGAAGTCCGGCTGACGAGCGGGACGGACGGGCGACGACGGAAGGGCGCATGCGGACCGGTTACGCGGCGTTGAGCGCGACAGGCGCGGTGCTGACGGCGGCGGCGATCGTCGGCCTGCTGTCGCCGATCGAAGACGCCGCGATGGCGGCTCTCGTCGCCTGGATTCGGCCCACGAACGCCTATTACGACGCGCTGCGGATCGAGCTGTCGCTGGTGGCGTTGGGCCTTTTCCTGATCTGGGCGGGTTTCGCGCTCCAGCGCAGCTTCCCGCCGCCCGCCCGTCCGCCGCGCTTCATCTGGCGGCCGGAGTTCGTCGCCGGCTTGGCGATCTTTCCCGTCTTCTGGATCGGTCATCACGAACTGCTCGGCGTCCCGGAGTGGATCTGGGCGGAAGACGGTCCGATGGAGTACCTGACCGTTGCGCTCCTCGCAGCCTCCGCCGGCTTCGCCCTGATCGCCCGGCGGCGCGGCGCAGACCGCTTCGATGGGGCCGAGCGCGCGCTGCTGTTGATCTTCGCAGTCGGCCTGCTGGTGCTGGCGGCGGAGGAGATCAGTTGGGGTCAGCGCCTGCTCGACATCGAAACCCCGGCCGCGCTGAAAGAGAAGAACGTCCAAGGCGAGATCAATCTGCACAACCTGACCGTCGGCTGGAACGAGGTGTTCCGCATGGCGGTCGCCTGCGCGCTCTCCGCGCTGATCCTGTTGAACGAGACGGACGCGATTCCCGGCCTCCGGGGACGGCTCGACGGGCTGAAGCCGGCGCCGGGCCGCTTCTTCTGGCTGCCGCTTCTGCTGATCCCAGCGCATCTCTATGACGAGTTGTTCGAGCAGGTCGCCTCCTTCGCCATCCTGGCCTATGCGATGGGATTGGCCGCTCGTTCGCGCCATTCATGATTGTGCGGCACAGGTATTCGCCGATTTTGCCCACTTCTTTGCATCCCTCCACCCCCTACACTATCGCCCCATCATGACGCCGCGCTCCACAGGCTTCACCCTCAGCCCCGCCGATCCGGGCTACCGGCCGTCGGCGCGCGCCTATGTCGCGTTCGGGCTGGCCTGCCTGTTCTTCGGCTACGCCTTTCTGCAGCGGGTCGCCCCCAGCGTCATGACCGACGAGTTGATGCGCGCCTATTCGGTCGGCGGCGCGGCGCTGGGCTCGCTTTCGGCCTTCTATTTCTACGCCTATGCCGGCATGCAACTGCCGGTCGGCCTGCTGATCGACCGGTACGGCCCGCGCCGGCTGATGGCGGGCGCGATGGCGCTTTGCACGCTGGGAAGCCTGTTTTTCGCGCTCAGCGACACGGTGGCGCTCGCCTCCATCGGCCGGGCGATGATCGGCGGCGCGGTCGCCTTCGGCTATGTCGGCGCGATGACGGTCGCGGCGCACTGGTTCCCGCCGGGCCGCTTTACGCTGTTGGTGGGGGTCCTGCAGGCCGTCGGCATGGCCGGCGCGGTGGCCGGCCAGGCGCCGCTGCGTCTGGTCGTGGACGCGGCCGGCTGGCGCGAGACGATGATGCTGATCGGCGGTTTGGCCGCGCTGCTCGCCCTTGCGCTCTTCGTCGTGCTGCGCGACAGGACCGAGCGGCGCAAGGCCAAGGGCGACGGCGTGCTGGCGGGCGTCGCGCATGTGTTGCGGCGGCGGGACACCTGGGCCAACGCCGTGGCGGGGCTGGCGCTGAGCGCGCCGATGCTGGCCTTCGCGGGTCTGTGGGCCGTGCCGTGGCTCGTGCAGGTGCACGGCTACAGCCAGGCGGAGGCGGCGGCGACCGCCTCGCTGGTCTTCATCGGCTGGGGCGCGACCGCGCCGGTCTATGGCTGGCTCACCGATCGGATCGGGCGGCGCAAGCCCCTGCTCCTGCTCGGCTACGGCTTGGCGGCGACGGGACTGGGCGGGCTCGTCTATCTGCCGGATCTGTCGCCCGGGCTGATTTCCGGGCTGACCCTGCTCGTCGGGATCGGCGGCTGTTCGATGGTGCTGAACTTCACGCTGGTGCGCGAGACCAACCGGCCGGGCGACGCCGGCGCGGCGCTCGGCTTCGTGAATATGTGCGTCGTGGCCTCGGGCGCGATTTTCCAGCCGCTGATCGGCTTCCTGCTCGACGTCGGCTGGGACGGCGCCATCGTGGACGGGGTGCGCGTCTATTCGGAGGCGGCCTATCGCGCGGCGTTCAGCGTGCTGATCGCATCCTATGCGGTGGGCGTCGCGGCCTGTCTGACGATGCGCGAGACCCGCGGGCGCCAATTGGTGGAGGATTGACCCCATGACCCAGTCCAAGGGCGGCGTCGTCATCGCCGCGGAAAGCCCGGATCAGGGCGCCGTCAACTGCATGATGCGGGAAAGCGACCGCTACTTCGCGTCGCTCTACGCGGATGACGAGAACCACCTGCTCGATCTGGGCGAGTTGGAGCGGCCCGAAGTCACGTTCCTGGTGGCGCGCTGCGACGGCGTGATCGCCGGCTTCGGCGCCCTGGTGCGCTGCGAGGATGCGCAGGACGGACCCTATGGGGAATTGAAGCGGATCTATGTGCCCGCGGCCATGCGGGGCATGGGCGTCGGGCGGATGCTGGTCGACGCCCTGGAAGAGGCGGCGCAGAGCCAGGGGCTTTCCCTGCTGCGGCTCGAAACCGGCACGCTTCAACCGGAAGCGCTCGGCCTCTACCGCGCGGCCGGATACGTCGAGCGCGGCCCGTTCGGCGACTATCCGCCGGCAGAGGTCAGCCTGTTCTTCGAGAAACGGCTGGCGTGACGCCGCGTCGACAGGCCGTCGGCCCGGGGTGGTCCTCAGCTAACGGAAAAGCTCTCGCCGCAGCCGCAGCGCGCCGTCTCGTTCGGATTGGAGAAGGTGAAGCCGCTCTTCAACTTGTCCTCGGCGTAGTCGATCTCGGCGCCGACGAGGAACATGGTGGCCGCCGGGTCGATGAAGACCTTGGCCCCGCCGCAATCCACCTCTTCCTCGAACTGCTTCTTGTCGGTCGCGTATTCGACGACGTAGGACAGGCCCGAGCAGCCCTTGCTGGAGACGCCGACGCGCAGGCCGATCACGCCCGCGCCGCCCTTCTCCACCAGCCGGCGCACCCGGTCGGCCGCCCGCTCGGTCAGGTTCACCATGGGTTTGTTGGGATCGAACATCGCTGCACCGTCCTTTTCGCGGCTGACCGTCGGCCGCTCCAGTCTATATCGGAAGCCGCCTAGAACAAATCCAGGGCGAGCTTCGCGTCTTCGCTCATCATGTCCGGCCGCCAGGGCGGGTTCCAGGTCAGGGTCACCGTGACCACGCCGATCCCGTCGACCCCGGCGACCGCGTCCGCGACCTGCTGCGGCATCTCGCCCGCGACCGGGCAGGCGGGCGCGGTGAGGGTCATCTCGATGTCCGCGTCGCCGTTGTCGTCCACATCGCAGCGGTAGATCAGGCCGAGATCGTAGATGTTCACCGGAATCTCGGGGTCATAGACGCTGCGCAGCGCCGCCTCGACCGCCGCCGGTTCGGCGACCGGCTGACCCTCGGCCAGCGGCTCTCCGGACAGCGCCTGGGTCCCCTCTTCCGCGCCGTCGCCGCCGCCCATGAACCCCAGATAGGGATGCACGAGGTCGGCGCCGGTCTGCGGCGCGGACTCCTCTGAAGCCGCGTCCGACCCCTCGGGCCGCATGACGTCGCGGGTCTTGTCGTCCGTCGTATCCATCATCATTCGCCCTGTGTTCCGACGCCTCAAGCGCCGCCTCAGCCGAAGATCTTCACGACCTTCTCCAGCGCGACGCCGAGCTGGTCGATCTCGGCGCGCGTATTGTACATCCCCATGGACGCCCGGGTCGTCCCCGTGACGCCCATCCGGTGCATCAGCGGCTCCGCGCAGTGATGCCCGGCGCGCACCGCGACGCCCTGCTGGTCCAGAATGGTCGCCACATCATGCGGGTGCGCGCCGGCCAGGGTGAAGGACAGCACGGCCGTCTTGTCCGGCGCCGTGCCGATCACCTTGAGCCCCTCCACCGCCGCCAAGCGCTGCATGGCGTAGCGCAGCAGGTCCTGCTCGTGCGCCGCGATCGCCGGCAGCCCGACGCCCGAGACGTAGTCGATCGCGGCGGCCAACCCGATCGCCTCGACGATCGGCGGGGTGCCGGCCTCGAATTTGGCGGGCAGGTCGGCCCACTCCGACGTCTCGAAGCTGACGGAGGAGATCATGTCGCCGCCGCCGAGGAAGGGCGGCATGCGCTCCAGCAGGTCCTCGCGGCCATAGAGCACGCCGATCCCGCTCGGCCCGTAGAGCTTGTGGCCGGTGAAGATGTAGAAGTCGCAATCCAGGTCCTGCATGTCGACGCTCATATGCATGACCGCCTGGCTGGCGTCGAACAGCACCCACGCGCCGGCGTCGTGCGCCGCCTCGACGATGCGCTTGGCCGGCGTGATCGTGCCCATGACGTTGGAGACGTGGGTCACCGCCACCAGCTTCACGCCGCCTTCGGCCAGCCGCTCGCGATAGGCGTCCATCAGGAACTCGCCCTCGTCGGAGACCGGCGTCACGACCAGCTCCACCCCCGTCGCGTCGCGCAGCATCTGCCACGGCACGATGTTGGAGTGATGCTCCATCTCGGAGATCAGCACCTTGTCGCCGGCCTTCAGCAGGCCGCGGCCCAGGCTGTGGGCGACCAGATTGATCGCCTCGGTCGCGTTCTTGGCGAACACGATCTCCGCGTCCGAGCGGGCGTTGAGGAAGCGCCGGACCGTCGCGCGCGCGCCCTCATAGGCGGCGGTCGTACGCTCGGAGAAGTCGTAGGCCCCGCGATGGACGTTCGCGTAACAGTGCTCGAAGCTCCAGCGCATGGCGTCGATCACCGCGCGCGGCTTCTGCGCCGACGCGCCGTTGTCCAGGAAGCAGAGCGGCTTGCCGTGCACCGTCTCGGACAGGATCGGGAACTCGGCGCGGATCGCCTCGACGTCGTAGGCGGCTTCCGCCGCGCCCGTCCTCATCGCTTCGGCCGCCTCGCTCATGCGCCCACTCCTTCGACCGCCTTCAATTTGGCCGCCAGCGCCGCCGCCAGCGCCGCGCGCGCGCCGGCGTGGGCTACCGCCTGAACATGCTCCGTCAGGAACGCCTCAATCAACAGGCCGCGCGCCGTCGCCTCCGGGATCCCGCGGGCGCGCAGATAGAAGAGTTGATCATGATCCAGATCGCCCGCCGTCGCGCCGTGGCTGCAGGCCACGTCGTCGGCGTAGATCTCGAGCTCCGGCTTGGCGTCGACCTCGGCGCCGTCGGACAGCAGGAGCGCCTTGTGCAGCTGGCGACCGTCGGTGCGCTGGGCCTCCGGCCGGACCAGGGTTTTGGCCTGGAACACGCCGCGCGCCTTGTCGTCGAGCACCCCTTTGAAGGTCTCGCGGCTGACCGTCTCCGGCGCCGCATGGTCGACGAAGAGCGTATTGTCCAACACCTGCGCATCGTGGCCGAGATAGGCGCCGTCGAGCCGGCAATCGGCGCGCGGGCCCGCCAGCTCCACGCGCAGTTCGCGCCGCGCCAGCGCGGCGCCGAGTTGCAGCACGAAGCCGTCATAGACCGCGCTCTCGTCGAGCCGCAGCGCGCTGGATGCGATATGGAAGGCCGCATCCGTCTCGTCCTGCAGGACGTAATGGCCGAGGCGCGCGCCGCGGGACAGCGCGATCTCGCTGACGCTGTTCGAGAAGGTCGGGCCGGCGCCGAGGCCCACATGGCTCTCGATCACCGTCGCCGACGCGTTCGCGCCCAGCGTCAGCGCGAGCCGGGGATGGCACGCGGCGGCCTGCTCCGCGCCCTCGTTCGCCGCGATGAAGATCAGGTGCAGCGGCGTCTCCACCATCGCGCCCTCGGCCACATCGATCAGCCAGCCGTCTTCCAGCGCCGCCGTATTGAGCGCGGCGAGCGGCGCGTCGGTGACGCCCGCATCGACGCTGAGCCGATCCGCCAGCGCCGCGTCCCCGTCAGCCAGCGCGGCCGCGAGCGAGCGTACGCGTACGCCCTCCGGCAGGGTGTCGAGATCGGACAGGGCGGCGCAAACGCGGCCGTTGACCAACGTCAGCCGTACGCCCTCAACCGCCAGAGCGTTCTCGGGCACGACCGCCGGCTCGACCACGGGGGAACCTGAAAATCCAAGCTTCCGCAAGCGGTTGAGGTCGGTGAACTTCCACCGCTCAACCCGGCGCGTCGGCAGGCCGGCGGCGGCGTACGCATCGGCCGCGCGGGCGCGAAGCGGGGCGATCGCGTCCGCCTTGGCGCCGCCGGATCGGGCGGCCTCCAGAAAGGGATCGGTGGGGGCGTCGCTGTGGCTCATCGGGAAATCCATATCACCTGTCAAAGACGGTCCGGCGCTCAGGCCGCGTCCACGTAGTCCGCGTAGCCCTTGGCCTCGAGCTCGTGCGCCAGTTCCTTGCCGCCGGATTTGACGATCCGACCCTTGGACAGCACGTGCACATGGTCCGGCACGATGTAATCGAGCAGCCGCTGATAGTGCGTGATGACGACGAAGGCGCGCTCGGGGCTGCGCAGCCGGTTGACCCCGTCCGCGACGATCTTCAGCGCGTCGATATCGAGACCGGAATCCGTCTCGTCCAGGATCGCGAGCCGCGGTTCGAGCACCGCCATCTGCAGCGTCTCGTTGCGCTTCTTCTCGCCGCCGGAGAAGCCGACATTCACGGGGCGCTTCAGCATGTCGTCGGACATGTTGAGCTCCTTCGCCTTGGCGCGCAGCGCCTTGACGAACTCCATGGCGTCAAGCTCGTCCTCCCCGCGATGCTTGCGGCGGGCGTTGAGCGCGTGCTTCAGGAAGGTCGTGCCGCCGACGCCCGGCAGCTCGACCGGGTACTGGAAGGCGAGGAACAGGCCCTCGCAGGCGCGCTCCTCCGGCGCCATCTCCAGGAGGTCCTGACCGTCGTAGGCGACCTCGCCCTCGCTCGGCTCATAGCCTTCGCGGCCGGCGAGCGCGTAGCTCAGCGTCGACTTGCCGGACCCGTTCGGCCCCATGATGGCGTGCACCTCGCCCGGATTCACGGTCAGGTCCACGCCGTGCAGGATCTCGGTCCCGTCGACCGCGACATGCAGGTTCTTGATCTCCAGAAGCGCCATCTCTTCGCTCTCTCTTGCTCTTGTCCGCGGGCGCCGCTCATCCTTCGAGACGGCGCTAGCGCGCCTCCTCAGGATGAGGCTCTTGGCCCCTTACCTCTCTTCGGCCCGGCGCCGCTCGGCCCCTTGCCTCTCTCGGCTCCCGGCGCCGCTCGGCCGCTTGCCGCTCACGGCCCCCGGCGTCGCCCGGCCGCTTGCGTCTCCCGGCCCCGGCGTCGCCCGGCCGCTTGCCTCTCACGGCCCCGGCGTCGCTCGGCTGCTTGCCTCTCACGGCCCCGGCGTCGCCCGGCCGCTTGCCTCTCCCGGCCCCCGCGTCGCTCGCCCCCTTGCCTCTCACGGCCCCCGCGTCGCTCGGCCGCTTGCCTCTCACGGCCCCGGCGTCGCCCGGCCGCTTGCCTCTCCCGGCCCCCGCGTCGCTCGGCCCCTAGCCTCTCTCGGCCCCGGCGTCGTTCGGCCCCTTGCCTCTCCCGGCCCCCGCGTCGCTCGGCCCCTTGCCTCTCTCGGCTCCCGGCGCCGCTCGGCCGCTTGCCTCTCCCGGTCCCGGCGCCGCTCGGCCCCTCGCCTCTCTCGGCCCCGGCGTCGTTCGACCCCTCGCCTCTCTCGGCCCCGGCGTCGTTCGGCCCCTTGCCTCTCTCGGCCCCGGCGTCGTTCGGCTCCTTGCCTCTCTCGGCCCGGCGTCGCCCGGCTCCTCATCCTGAGGAGCGGCCGCCAGGCCGCGTCTCGAAGGATGCGGGCGCATTCGCCTCAGCCGACGCTGCCCTCCAGCGAAATGCCGATCAGCTTCTGCGCCTCGACCGCGAACTCCATCGGCAGGGTCTGCATGACCTCCTTGCAGAAGCCGTTCACGATCAGGGCGATCGCCTCCTCCTCGCCGATCCCGCGGGACAGGCAGTAGAAGAGCTGGTCTTCGCTGATGCGGCTGGTCGTCGCCTCATGCTCAAGCTTGGCGGTGCGATTGCGGCTTTCGATGTAGGGGATGGTGTGCGCCCCGCATCGCGCGCCGATCAGCAGGCTGTCGCACTGCGTGAAGTTGCGCGCCCCGTCGGCGTTCGGCAGCACCCGCACCAGCCCGCGATAGGTCTGGTCCGCCCGGCCCGCCGAGATGCCCTTGGAGATGATCCGCGAGCGGGTGTTCTTCCCGATATGGATCATCTTAGTGCCGGTGTCGGCCTGCTGACGGTTGTTGGTGATGGCGACCGAATAGAACTCGCCGACCGAATTGTCGCCCTGCAGGATGCAGCTCGGATACTTCCAGGTGATGGCCGAGCCGGTCTCCACCTGGGTCCAGGAAATCTTCGAGTTCCGCCCGCGGCAGGCGCCGCGCTTGGTGACGAAGTTGTAGATGCCGCCGCGACCCTCCTCGTCGCCCGGATACCAGTTCTGGACGGTGGAGTATTTGATCTCCGCATCGTCGAGCGCGATCAGTTCGACGACCGCTGCATGGAGCTGGTTCTGGTCGCGCTGCGGGGCGGTGCAGCCTTCCAGGTAGCTGACATAGGAGCCCTTGTCGGCGACGATCAGCGTGCGCTCGAACTGGCCCGTCTCCTCCGCATTGATGCGGAAATAGGTGGAGAGCTCCATCGGGCAGGTCACACCCGGCGGAATGTAGACGAAGCTGCCGTCGGTGAAGACGGCGGAGTTCAGACAGGCGTGCTTGTTGTCCGAATAGGGGACGACGGAGCCGAGATACTTCTTCACCAGCTCCGGATGGGTCTGCACGGCCTCGGAGATCGAGCAGAAGACGATGCCCTGCTCCTCCAGCGTCTTCTTGTAGGTGGTCGCGACCGAGACGCTGTCGAACACCGCGTCGACCGCCACTCTGGGCGCGCCTTCGACGCCGGCCAGCACCTCCTGCTCGCGCAGCGGAATGCCCAGCTTCTCGTAGGTCTCGAGGATCTTGGGATCGACCTCGTCCAGGCTCTTTGGCCCGTCCTGCTTCGGCGCGGCGTAGTAGTAGATGTCCTGATAGTCGATCGGCGGCACGTCGACCTTCTGCCAAGCCGGCTCCGGCATCTCTTTCCACATGGCGAAGGCCTTCAGGCGCCATTCGGTCAGCCACTCCGGCTCGCCTTTCTTGGCGGAGATCATGCGCACGATCTCCTCGTCCACCCCTTTGGGCAGACGGTCCATCTCGATGTCGGTGGAGAAGCCGGCCTCGTACTTCTGGCCGAGCTTCTGGACCTTCTCGATGGTTTCAGTCGTCGCCGCCATGCTTCGTCACCACTCCGCTAAGGGTCTGTCGTTCGCGTCCCGAGTCTCAAGCGTCCGCCGGCGCGGCGGCCTTCGCCGCACGCGGTCGGCCGAAATTGATCGCCGCATCTTCTTGCGCCGACGTCAGATCGGCCAAGGTCACCGCGTCTAGCGCGCCCTTCACCGCCTCGTTGACCCGCTCCCAATGGCCGCGGATCGGGCACAGGCTCTCAACCGCGCAGTTATCGTCCGAACCCTCCACGCAGGCGGTCAGGGCCACCGGCCCGTCGAGCGCGGTGATGATCTCCGTCACCGTCACCTGCTCGGGCGCGCGCTCCAGGCTGTAGCCGCCCTGCACGCCGCGGTGCGAAGCGATCAGTCCCCCGCGCGTCAACAGTTTCAGGGTCTTGGCGACCGTCGGCTGCGGCAGGCCGGTGCGCTGGGCCATCTCGACCGCGGTCACGAGTTCGCCCGGCTGGCGCGCCATGCGGCTCAGCACCACGACCCCGTAATCCGCCATCCGGCTCAGCTTGAACATGCGCGCCTCTCGGCTCTTCCCGCCTCGCTTTGCGAGGGGTTCTCAAATCAGGACCGCAATCGTCCTGTTTCGGGATATGTAGCAAGCGCGCGCCGAAAGGCAAGCGGAAATCGGATCAGTTCTCGTGAATCCAGCGCCGCAGCACGCGGGCGAGGCTTTCGGGATCGCGCTCCATCTCGCGGGCGATGACGTCGAGCGCCGCCGCGACGCGCCGGTTCTTCGCGGCGCCGCGCCGATAGGCCTGCTCGATCGCGCGGGCGTCCAACGCCCGCGGCGCAGGCGGGGGCGGCCGGTTCAGCGGGTCGATCGGGGGGCGGGCCATACCGGTATGCTAGCACCGAGCGTCGGGGGGCGCGAGGCGCGAACGGCGGGCGCAGCCCGCAAGTCGCCCCGCCGCGTCTCCAAAGCCTGCGAAAGCAGATAGCTCCCGAGTTGCGGGCCGTCATCCCGGGCGACGCGCAGCGGAGACCCGGGAGCCAGAGCGGACGGCCTTATCGGCGCGTCCGTCCCTGGATTCCCGCCTTCGCGGGAATGACGGGAACGGCTTCCTGGACTGCAAGACAGCCGGGTCTGCGCCGTCCCGCCCTGCGCCGATCGACTGCGTTCTATCGACTGCGTTCTCAGCTGTCTTCCGGCACCCGGAAGCGGATGCCGTCGATCGCGTCGCTGACGCGGATCTGGCAGGTCAGACGCGAGGTCTTGGTCAGGCCGAAGGCGAGGTCGAGCATGTCCTCCTCGTCCTCGCTGGGGGCGTCGAGTTTGTCGTACCAGCTCTGGTCCTCGACCACCATGTGGCAGGTCGCACAGGCGAGCGAGCCCTCGCAGGCCGCCTCGATGTCGATGTCGTTGGCGGTCGCCACCTCCATCACCGACAGGCCGGGCTGCGCCTCGACCTCGGTTTCACTGCCGTCGCGGTTGATGAAGGTGATCTTGGCCATCGCGCTCGACCCTCTTGTTCCTGTCCGTTGCGTTCGTCGTCCGACCCGCGCGCCGCCGGTCCAGCCCACCGCCCGCGCAAAAAACGCGCCTTACATGGTTGCAGCGGCCCGGTCTGTCAAAGGGGAATTTACCGGAAACGCGCCCGCGGTTGCGCGCCGGCTCAGGCTGCGCCGCGCCGGGCGCGCAGGCGGTTGACCGCGGCGACCAGCCGGTCGGCCGCGACCTCAACCTCCTCCTCCGTGGTGAAGCGGCCGAGCCCGAGCCGCACGGACGCCGCCACCTTGCCGGCTTCGAGCCCCAGCGCCTGCAGCACATGGCTCGCCCCCGGCGCGCCCGACGAACAGGCGGACCCCGAACTGACCGACAGCCCGTCGAGCGCCGCCAACAGCTCCTGCCCCTCGAGGCCCGGGATGGTGACGTTCAGATTGCCGGGGATGCGCTGTGCGCGCGAGCCGTTGAGGAAGAGGCCGTCGATCTCCGCCTCGAGCCTCGCCAGCAGGCGGTCGCGCAGTGCGGTAAGACGCGCCGCCTCCGCATCGCGCTCACGCCGCGCGATCTCCGCGGCCTTGCCGAGGCCGACGCAGAGCGGCGTCGGCAGCGTGCCGGCGCGCAGCCCCTTCTCCTGCCCGCCGCCGTCCATCAGCGGCTCAAGCTGGACCTTGGGCCTGCGTCGGCGGATATAGAGCGCGCCGACGCCCTTCGGCCCGTAGATCTTATGGCCGGAGACGCTCATCAGATCGATCCCCAGCGCCTCGACGTCGAGCGGGATCTTGCCGAAGGCCTGCGCCGCATCCGTATGCAGCCAGGCCCCGACGGCGCGGGCGCGCTTGGAGATCTCCGCCAGCGGCTGAATCACGCCGATCTCGTTGTTGACCGCCATGATTGAGACCAGGGCCGTGCGCTCGTCCAGCGCCGCTTCCAGCGCGTCCGGATCGATCAGCCCGTCGCGGCCGATCCCGAGGCGCACGACCTCGAAGCCTTCTCGCTCCAGTCGGGCGGCGCTTTCCAGCACGCATTTGTGCTCGCTCGCGACGGTCACGATGCGGTCGCGGCCTTCCGCCTCGCGCCGCCAGCGCCCGACGCCTTTGATCGCCAGATTATTGCTTTCCGTCGCGCCGGAGGTGAACAGGATCTCGCGCCCTTTGGCGCCGATCTCGGCGGCCACCGCCTCGCGGGCGGCGTCGACCGCTTCGGCGGCGTCCCAGCCGTACTTGTGCTCCGCCGAGTGGGGGTTGCCGAAACGCTCGAAGAACCAGGGCGTCATGGCGTCGACGACGCGCGGGTCGGTCGGCGTGGTCGCCTGATAGTCGAGATAGATCGGCTGCGCCGGGCGGTTGGTCGTCTCTTGGCTCATGATCCGACTGATTTAGGCGGCCTGCGCCTTCGCCGCCAGCTTTTCGTAGGCGGCGAGGAAGCGATCGACGTCGGCGGCGCTGCTGGCCCATCCCAGGCTGACGCGGATCGCCGCGCCCGCCCAAGCGTCCGGCCACCCCATCGCGTGCAGCACATGGCTGCGCGTCACCTTGCCCGACGAGCAGGCTGCGCCCGCGCTGACGGCGACGCCGGCGAGATCGAGCGCCATCACCTGCTTCTCCGCCGCGAGCCCCGCGAGCGCGAGGCAACTCGTACTGCCGACGCGGGGCGCCCGCTCGCCGGCGATGCGAACGGCCGGGGCGATCCGCTTCGCGCCCGCCTCCAGCCGGTCGCGCAATGCCGCGACCCGCGCGATCTCCTCCGGCCAGCGCTCGGCCAGTTCCGCAGCCGCCGCGCCGAAGCCGGCGATTCCTGGCAGATTCTCCGTGCCGGCGCGGCGGCGGCGCTCCTGCCCGCCGCCCAGCGCTTCGGCCTGCAAGGGCGCGCCGTCGCGGACCAGCAGCGCGCCGACGCCCGGCGGCCCGCCCATCTTGTGCCCGGAAAGGCTGAGATAATCCGCCGCCGCCCAGATCGGCCGCAGATCGACGCGTCCGGCCGCCTGAACCGCATCGACATGCAGGCGGGCGCCGGCGGCGCGCACCCGCTGCGCGACCGCGTCTATGGGCTGGATCACCCCGGTCTCGTTGTTGACGGCCATCACCGAGACCAACGTCGTCGGGCCGGGCCGCGCGTCCGCCGCAGCCTCGACCGGCCCGAGCGCGGCGTCCAGCGCCTCCAGATCAATCAACCCCGCCTCATCGACCGGCAGGATTTCCCGGTCGGACCGGGCCGCCAGCACCGCGTCATGCTCCACCGCGCTGACCAGCACCCGCTCGGCCCCGGTTGCGCGCAGCGCCAGATTGTCCGCTTCCGTCGCCCCGGAGGTGAAGACCACTTCGGCCGGATCCGCCCCGGCCAGCGCCGCGACCGCGCGGCGCGCGCGCTCCAGGATCGCGTGGGCCGCGCGTCCCGCCGCATGGATCGACGACGGGTTGCCGGGGGCTCCCAGCGCCTGGGCGGCCGCCTGGGCGGCCGCCGGGCGGCACGGGGCCGTCGCATTGTAGTCGAGATAGGCGGTCGCCTTGCCGGCCGCGCCCATGGTCGTCGCTCCTTCCGTTCGGACGCGAGCCCTGCGCGGGCCCCGTCGCGTCAGGAGGTAGCTTAGCCGACGGCGCCCACGCAAGCGCGCGGCGCGGGTCGCTCGGGCGCGGCTGCCCGGTCTATTCGCCGGCGGCGAGCATGTCGGGCGCGTCGTCCGAGCGCGACGCCAGCGCGCCCGACAGCACGTCGTCGAGCGAAACCCGGGTCAGGAAGGCCTCGACCTCCTCTCCCAGGGCGCGCCAGAGATCGTGCGTGACGCACGGCTCGGCCATCGCGCCGCTCGCGTTGGCGGCGCAGCGGCAAGAGCGCGGATCGCCGGGCGCGCATCGAGAGGAGGCTCCCGACTCCTCGACCGCCCGGACGATGTCGGCGATCGGAATGGCGTCGTGATCGCGCGCCAGCAGATAGCCGCCTCCGGGCCCCCGCACGCTCTTCACCAAGCCGGCGCGCCGCATCCGGGCGAACAGCTGCTCCAAATAGGACAGCGAGATGTCCTGACGCTCGGCGATGTCCGCGAGCGGCACCGGACGCGCCGATTGGCGCGCCGCCAGTTCCGCCAACGCCATCACCGCATAGCGGCCTTTGGTCGTCAGCTTCATCGAACCTCCACAGCCTTCCGACGCCCGGGCGATCTCGCGTCGCCTCCGCGTCGGCGCACCCCGCCTCGTTGCGGTCGCCCGCCCTGTTGCGGTTGAAAGAAACGGCGGGCGCGCCGCGCGCACTCCGACCGTCACCCGCCAGCGAGGTAGCGCGCGGAAAATGCCTGTCCAGCCCGAAGCCGGAAAAATGCTGGGGAGACCGGGAAGGAAGCGCGCGCAAGGGGGCGCGCGCAAACGCGCCCGGACGTGCGTCGGCTATCGGCGGCCCGGCGAAGCGGCCTCGCCGCCCGTCTCGTCGCCGTAGGAGCCTGCGGGAGGCGGCGCCGCGCCCCCGGATTCGCTCAGACGGCTTTCGAGGTCCTTGACCTGCGCTTCGAGCGTGGCGACCTGTCGCATCAGCCCTTCGATGGCGCGCGCCGCCGGATCGGGAAGATCCTGAAGCGGCGTGCCGTAGGGGGCGAAGCCGTCCGATTTGCGCGCGGCCCGGCTGATCACGACCTTGGCCGGAATGCCGGCGACGGTCGCGCCTTCCGGGACGGCCTTCACGACCACCGCATTGGCGCCGACGCGGGCGCCCTTGCCGACCGTGATCGGCCCCAGAATTTGCGCGCCGGAGCCGACGATGACGCCGTCCTCCAGCGTCGGGTGACGCTTCTGGCAGCGCTGCTCGTCGGACGCCTCCGCCGGCGAAACGCCGCCGAGCGTGACGTCGTGATAGAGCGTCACGTCGTCGCCGATTTCCGCCGTCTCGCCGATCACAACGCCCATGCCGTGGTCGATGAAGAAGCGCTCGCCGATGGTGGCGCCCGGATGGATCTCCACCCCGGTCAGCCAGCGGGCCAATTGCGAAATCCCGCGCGCCAGCAGATGCCAGTCCGCGCGATAGAGCCGATTGGCCAGCCGATAGGCCTGCACCGCGTGAAAGGCGGGGTAGAACAGCACGACTTCAAGCCGCGAGCGCGCCGCAGGGTCGCGCGCGATCATGCCGTCGATTTCGTCACGAAGCCTGTCGAACATCGGATCCTTGCCTCCGCTGGCGCGCCCTGCCTCCGGACGCCCCCCGACCCCGCTTTCCGGGTCGGATCCGGACGGCGCGCGCCGTCGCAACCGTGCGTTTGCCGTTCGATCCCGCCGCCCAGCCGGCGCGCATCTTCGCGCCGTCGCCGTCAGGACCGGCTTGCCGAAACGCCCCCTCTTCGACAAGGTTCCAAATTGCCGTCAACTTCACTACATATACGCGGGCGGCGGCTGCGGTCAAGGCGGCCGCCATGAAAGCTCAAGTATCTCAAGCTGTTGGACGGGCGCCACGCTGCGGCGCCTTTGCGCGTCGCGAAGGGAACCCGATGCCTGAAGTCATCATCAACGGCCCGGAGGGCCGGCTCGAAGGGCGCTACACCCATGGGGAGGCGCCGAACGCGCCGATCGCGCTGTTCCTGCATCCGCACCCGGTGCATGGCGGCACGATGAACAACAAGGTCGTCTACGAACTCTACCACACCTTCGCGAAACGGGGCTTTTCCTGCCTGCGCTTCAATTTCCGCGGCGTCGGCCGCAGCCAAGGCGAGTTCGCCCGCGGCGAGGGCGAACTGTCCGACGCGGCCTCCGCGCTCGACTGGCTGCAGACCTACAACGAGAACGCGTCCGGCTGCTGGATCGCCGGTTTTTCCTTCGGCGCCTGGATCGCGATGCAGCTTCTGATGCGCCGGCCGGAGATCGTGGGCTTCGTCGCCGTCGCCCCGCCCGCCGGGAAGGAGGATTTCAGCTTCCTCGCGCCCTGCCCCTCCTCGGGCCTGATCGTCAACGGCTCCGAGGACCAGCTCTATGCGCCGGAGCAGACGACGAAGCTGGTCGACAAGCTGCGGCAGCAGAAGGGCATCACCATCTCGCATGAAGTGATCCAGGGCGCGAACCACTTCTTCAGCGACAAGGTGAGCGAACTGGGCGACGTGGTCGGCGGCTATGTCGACGACCGACAGGGCGACGGCGCGAGCAAGCGCAAGACCGGCTGAGCGGACGCCCGACGCGGAGCGTCAGCCCACCGCAGCCGCCGGCGGATCGGCGCGGCGCGGATGGACGAGCCGGCCGCCGACGGTGGGCGCGGCGACGCCCGTCGTCTCCGGAAAGCTGATCGGCAGACCGGCGAGGCGGCGCACCGCCATGTAGGCGAAGGCTTCCGCTTCCAGCACGTCGCCGTCGGCGCCGAGCGCCTCCACCGGTTCGACCGGCGCGGCCAGCCGTTGCCTCAAAGCGCGCATGATCTCCGGATTGCGGCGCCCGCCGCCGGTCACGAACCAGCGCGCTGGCGGCCGTGTCACCAGCGCCGCGCCGCGCGCAACCGCCTCCACCAGAAACGCCACGAGGGTCGCCGCCGCATCCTCGGTCGACAGCCGCTCCACCGGCGTCGTGTCGAAGGCGTTGCGATCCAGCGACTTCGGATAGGGCGCGGCGAAATAGGGATGGTCCAGCATCGCCGCCAGCGCCGCGTCGTCGACCCGGCCGGCTGCGGCGAGGCGCCCGTTCGCATCCATCCGCGCGCCGAGGCGCCGCGCAACCAGATCGTCGATCGGCGCGTTGCCCGGTCCAGTGTCGAAGCCGATCGGCGCGGCGTCCAGCGCCTCGACCACGGTCAGGTTCGAAACCCCGCCGACATTCAGGAAGCCGATCGGCGGCTCCGCCCCGCCGGCGGCGGCGAGCGCGCGGTGGTAGACCGGCGCGAAGGGCGCGCCGTGGCCGCCGGCCGCCATGTCCGCCGCGCGGAAGTCGAACACGACCGGCAGACCCAGCCGGTCGGCCATCGCCTGCCCGTCGCCCAGTTGCCAGGTCCAACCCGACCGGCCGCCCTCCGGCGGCTGATGGAAGATCGTCTGACCGTGGAAGCCGACCACGTCCACGTCCGCCACCGTCAGTCCGGCCTCCGCCATCAGCGCCTCGACGGCGGCGATGTGCGCCTGGGTCACGCCGGTCTCGGCCTCCGCCGTCAGTGCGTCCGGCGCGCGCGCGGACAGACAGCGCGCAAGCGTCTCGCGCAACGCCGCGTCGTAGGCGGCGCTCGCGGAGCGGCCGCGCGTCAGGCGCCCCGCGCCGTCCGTCTCCAGGATCGCGGCGTCGACGCCGTCCATCGACGTCCCGCTCATCAGGCCGATCGCGCGTCGGATCGTCATGTAGCGTCCTCTCTCAACCAGACCCGGCCAGCGCGTTGAGCCGCCGGAGAAGCCATGCTAAAGCCCGCTGCCGCCGCGGCGCGGCGCACAGAGGACGACGCCTGCATCATGCGGGCGACCACGGCGCGCGACAAGGCGGGCGATCAGATCAGGCAAGACGGGCTCAGGGCATCATGGCTGGCGGCTTTCGATCCGACTTCCTGCGCGCGATGGACGCGCGCGGCTTCATCCAGGACGTAACACATCCGGAAGAGCTGGACGCGCTTCTGTGCGCGCCGGCGCCCGTCGCCGCCTATATCGGCTTCGACGCGACCGCGACCTCGCTGCACGCCGGCAGCCTCGTCCAGATCATGATGCTGCGCTGGCTTCAGAAGACCGGGCACAAGCCGGTGGTCCTGATGGGCGGCGGCACCACCAAGGTGGGCGACCCCACGGGCCGGGATTCGGCGCGCAAACTTCTGAGCGAGGATGAGATCGCGGCCAACATCGCCGGCATCAAGACCGTCTTCCAGAAGTACCTCGCCTTCGGCGACGGGCCGACGGACGCGGTGATGGTGAACAACGCGGACTGGCTCGACGGGCTGAACTATCTGACCTTCCTGCGCGATTACGGGCGGCATTTCTCGGTCAATCGGATGCTGAGCTTCGACTCGGTGAAGCTGCGGCTCGAGCGCGAGCAGCCGATGAGCTTCCTGGAGTTCAACTACATGATCCTCCAGGCCTATGACTTCCTGGAGCTGAATCGCCGCTTCTCGGTGCGCCTCCAGATGGGCGGCTCGGACCAGTGGGGCAATATCGTCAACGGCGTGGAGCTGGGCCGGCGCGTCGACGAGGCCGCCCTGTTCGGACTGACCACGCCGTTGCTGACCAAGTCCAGCGGCGAGAAGATGGGCAAGACCGCCGACGGCGCCGTCTGGCTCAACGCCGACAAGCTCAGCCCCTACGCCTATTGGCAGTTCTGGCGCAATACGGAGGACGCGGATGTCGGCCGCTTCCTGAAGCTCTTCACCGAGTTGCCGCTGGACGAGATCGATCGCTTGGCCGCGCTCGACGGCGCGGAGATCAACGAGGCCAAGAAGGTGCTGGCGCACGAGGCGACCGCGATGTGCCACGGCGAGGCGGCCGCCCTGGAGGCCGCCGAGACCGCGCGGCGCACCTTCGAGGAGGGCGGGGTCGGCGAGGCCCTGCCGCGCATCGAGATTTCGCGCGCCGACATCGACGCCGGACGCGTGGGCCTGCTGCAGGCGCTGGTGCAGGCCGGGCTCGCCGCGTCGAACGGCGACGCGCGCCGGCAGGTCCAGGGCGGCGCCGTGCGCATCAACGACGAAAAGGTCGCGGACCCCGCGCGCACGCTCACGGCCGCCGACGTCGGGACCGACGGCGTGATCAAGCTGTCGATCGGCAAGAAACGCCACGCGCTGGCGGCCCCGGTCTGACCCCGGCTCAGTTTCCCTGCGAGTCGCGCGGCCCCGGCTCGGGCGGCGCGTCCGGGTCGCGCGGCGTCGGCGCGCCGAACAGGTCGCGCAGGAACCCGGGGGCCAGCACCGACAGCGGATTGACCGCGACGCGCGGCTCCTCAATCGGCCCCTCGATCGCATAGTTGGCGGCGAACAGCCCCTCTCCGCCGGTCAGGATCTGGCCCAGGATCGGGATCGCCTTCAGCACCTGGTTGATCGAGTACATCGGCGCGACCGTGCCTTTGAGCGCGAGCGCGTCCGTTTCCAGATCGACCGTTCCGTCGACCGTGATGCCGATCGCCCCGCCATAGGCGCGCGCGTCGCTCAGGGTCAGCACGCCCTCATCGTAGACGAAGTCGGTTTCCGCCTTGTCGAAATCCAACCCGGACTGGGTGAGCGACGAGAGGACGCCGGTCAGCGACATGAACTCCAGGAGCTTGGCCAGAACCGGCGCGCGCTCCAGCGTGAAACGCTCGATCGTCGCGCGGCCCGAGAGTGGCGCGCCCGGCGCCGCCTGCTCGCCCTCGATCAGAAGCGCGCCGCCGGCGATCCGCGCCGTCCAATCGAGCGCCGAGAGCGCGCCGCCGGCGTTGTCCGACGCAACCCGCAAGCGCTGCACGCCCCCGCCGTCCGGTGCGAAATCGACCGCTACGGCGCCGCCGTCCGGAATCCGCGCGTCGAGTTGAAGCGCGCGCAGATGCTCTCCGTCATGCTCGAGATCCAGCGCCACCGCCTCGAAGCGCCGGCCCGCATCGTCGGTCACGGCGTCGAAACGCGCGGCAAGGGCGATCGGCGGGCCGGGGGCCTCCTCCGCATCCGGGTGAGGCGCCGCCGCCTCGGCCTCCGCTTCGTCCTCGTCGCCGATCAGGCCGGAGACGTCGATCGACGTCCCGGAGAGCTCGACCGCATAGACGCCGTCGGATCCGCGCCGCACGGTTCCGCGCATCGCATGCGGCCCGTAGGTCAACCGATTGAGATCGAGGCGCGTAAGCCCGGAAAAGTCCCGCGGCGCGGCGAGCGAAAGCTCCGCCTCCAGACCCGCCCAGGGGACGCCCCCCTCAGAGCCCGGGGCCGCCTCCAGACGCAGCCGGGTGAGCTGGTAGTCGCCGGCGACGGGGATCGTCAACTCGGCCTCCAGCTGCGCCGCCCGGCCCGGCGGCTTCGCCCAGTTCAATCGATCGAGGTCGACGGCCGTCTCCGTCAGGTCGGCCGCGAGGGTCAAGCGCTCTTCCCCCGACCGCGCGACGCGATAGTCGAGCGCCGCGCCGACCGGCCCGGTCAGCACGTCGGAGACGGCGAGGCCGAACGAGGCGAGTTCGGCCGCGCTGGGACGCCCTTCCAGGGACATGCTGCGGGCGAACGGCGCCTCATCCTCGAAATTCTCGCGCCAGACGAGCGCCGTCTCGACGCCGTCGAGCGCAACCGCGCCGGAGACGTCCAGACCTGCATTGTCGATGAAGAGATCCACGGCGTCCGCGGTGACCGTCAGGTCCAGGGTCGGCTCCTGCACTCGAACGCCAGCCAGCTCCGCCGTGGCCTCGAAACGCACGTCGCTCCCCTGCAACTCGTCGATCAGCGGGAACGAGAAACGGGTGCGGGTCTTGGACGTTCCCGCGATCTGCGAGGCGTCGAGGCCGAGCTCCGACACGAACCGGAAGGGCTCCGCATCCAGCAGCGCCAGCGCATCCGGGACCGGCGCGTCGAGGGCCAAATCTATGGCGATCACTTGATCCGGATTCTGGAAGCCCGTGATCTCGATCCGCCCCTCCTCAACCGCAATGGCGCCGACCGCGCCAGAGACGAGATCGATGTCGAAGCGCTCCAGATCGAAGGTCGCGCGGCCCGAAACGCCCTCCGCCGGGGTCAAGGGCGCGAGGTAGTCGACCACGGCGTCACGAAAGGCGATCTCACCGCCGAGACGCTCGAACGCGATAGGCGGCTCCGGCGCGCTCAGGGCCGCGGCCAGCGCCGCCGCGTCGGTGATCTCCGGCGCCGTCACCGCCAGGTCAAGTCGGGCTTCATCCACCGACGCGCGCGGGATGTTCGGGACGACCCAGTCGCGCGCGTCGATCGCGACGCTCGGCGGCCAGAAGGCGTCGAGCTGCTGCATCGGCAGGTCCGTGAGCCGCGCGTCGAGACGGCCCGACAGGCCGTTCGCGGAATCCATCGCGGCCGATCCGGCGAGCGAAAGGCGCGGTCCGCCGAGATCGACGGTGAGCGCGCCGATCTCCGCCGAGAGCGCGCCGTCGGCCCCGCGCGCCAGCGTCGCCTGCGCCTCCGCGCCGAAGATCACGAGCCCGTCCGGAAAGAACGCCGGCGCGAGCACCACGCCCTGGCGCGCCGCGAGGTCGGCGTCCAGGCTGAAGCGGCCGTCCGAGGTCCGGTATCGAAAGGCCGCCGCACCGGTCAGCGGCGCATCGAGCGCCCCGATCGCCGCCAGGGCCGGCGCAGCATCGGCGAGCCGGGCCGGCTCCAGCCGGTCGATGACGAGTTCGCCGGCGACTTCCTCCGGCTCGCCTTCCGAATAGCCGAGATGGGTTGCAGCGAGCTGAAGCGTTGCGAAGGGCGTCTCCATGCGGGCGGTCGCCGCGAGCGGCCGGGCCGCCCCGTCGAGGTCGAGCGTCGCCTCGAGGTCGGCCCGCTGCTCGGCCGGCAGCCAATCGGCGAGCGGCGGCGCGATGCGGCCGATCGCGCCGAGCGGCGCCTCGCGCACCGTCGCGGTCACCGAGAAGAGGTCCTCGCCATAAACGTGGGTCAGCGACGCGGAGACGCTGCTTTCCCCCTCCGTCAGAAGCAGGCGGCCGGAGAGCTTGCCGTCCAGGCCCTCTTGGTCGCGCACCATCACGGCGTTGATGTCGCGCCCGCGCCAGACCCGGTTCGTGACGCGGTTGATGAACCAGATCCGGCTGTTCGTCAGCACGATCCGGGTCAGGCCGCCCAACAGCCCCTCGCCGTCCGGCGGGCGACCCAACTGATCGATCACCGAACGGGGCAGCAGCGCCCCTTGAACCGCGGGCGCGGCGCCCGTCCCCTCCGGCCCTTCGGTCGGCTCCGTCGCCGGATTGACCGCAAACGCCAGTCGGCCGTCCTGACGCTGAATGAGAACGAGTTGCGCGTCCAGCAGGTCGACGCTGGTCGGACGCACCGTTCCTTCGGCGACGTCGACGATCGAGAGCCCGACGGCGAGCCGCGGCAGCGCCGCGATCTCGCGGCCCTCGGCGTCGCTCAGGATCACATCGCGGGCGACCAGATCGACCGCGCGCTCCCAGCCGCCCCAGGTCAGTTCCGTATCGCCGATCGCGACGCGCAGCGCCGAGCCCGGCGGGTTCAGCGCATCCTCGATGGTCGAGGTCAGGAAGGTCAGGGAGACCGGACCGCTGGACAGCCGCCACACCGCCGCCCCGGCAAGCAGAACCGCGCCCACGATCAGGAAGGCGGCGATTTCGAGCAACAGGCGGCGCAGGCGTATTCGCATCACGTCCTAGAGGTGGCGGGCGGGGGCGGCGCCGGTCAAGGGGCTGGGCTGCGACCACGGCGCGCACGCCGTCTGTCCAGCCCCCCCGAATTCATCCGCCGGTCGAGGGGCGCTTGACCATCATAACCGCTTCGCGCAGCTTTGACAGGATCGCATCGCCGGACCCGGCGCCCACCGGCGCGACGCGATCCGGTCGTCCCGCCCTAAGCCTCCGCGCCGAGAGCCCTCTCCCGATGTCCGACTTCGCCCTATCGATCGACACGGCCGCGCAGCCCGTCCCGGTGAACGGCGGGGCCGGGCGCGCCGCCCTGGAACGCTTGACCGACGCCCTGGAGCGCCTGGGAGACGACGAAAGCGACGGCCCGGCGGCGACACGCCTGAGGGCCGCGCTCCTCGAGGACGCGGAAGGCCCCGTCGCGACGCTCTTCGCCAATGCGCTGGCGCTCAGCCCGTATCTCACGGCGTTGGCGGCGCGCGAGGCGGGGTTTCTCGCCCGCCTGTGCGCGGAAGGGCCCGACGCGGCCGTCGCCCAGGCGCTGGCCCTCGCAGGGCCGGACGGACGCCTTCCCGACACGCAGGAGACCGGGCCCGAAGGCCTCAAGGACCTGATGCGCCGACTGCGCGTCGCCAAGCGCCGCGTCGCCCTGGGGATTGCGATCGCAGACCTCGCCGGCGCTTGGCCGCTGGAACGCGTGACCGAAGCCCTGAGCGATCTGGCGGACGCCGCGCTGGACAGCGCCATCGCCCATGTCCTGAGCGAGCTGACGGCCGCGCCGTGCGGCGGCGACGGCTGCGGGCTGGTCGCGCTCGGCATGGGCAAGCTGGGGGCGCGGGAGCTCAACTACTCCTCCGACATCGACATCATCCTGCTGTACGAGCCGGAGCGCGTGGCCGGGATCGCGCCCGACCGCCTGCGCCAGGACATGGTGCGCGCCGCGCGCACGCTGATGCGGATCATGGATGAGCGCACGGCCGACGGCTACGTCTTCCGAACCGACCTGCGCCTTCGGCCGGACCCGAGCGTGACGCCGCTCGCCGTCACCGTCCGGGCGGCCGAGACCTACTACGAGAGCCTCGGCCAGAACTGGGAGCGCGCGGCCATGATCAAGGCGCGCCCGGTCGCCGGGGACAAGGCGCTGGGGGCGGAATTCCTGGGTCATATCCGGCCCTTCGTCTGGCGCAAGCATCTGGACTTCGCGGCGATCAGCGACATCCAGTCGATCAAACGCCAGATCAACGCCTTCCGAGGCGGCGGGCGCATCGCAATGGAAGGCCACGACGTGAAAATCGGCCGCGGCGGAATCCGCGAGATCGAGTTTTTCGTCCAGACCCAGCAACTCATCTGGGGCGGCCGGGAGCCCGCCTTGCGCACCCGGCGCACGCTGGAGGGGCTGCAAGCGCTGGCCGCGGAAGGGCACGCCGCCCCGGCGGCGGCGGAGGATATGGCCCGCTGCTATCGGTTCCTGCGCACGCTGGAGCACCGCCTCCAGATGGTGAACGACGAGCAGACCCAGACTCTGCCGGAGGCGCCGGAGAAGCTCGTCGAGATCGCCGCCTTCATGGGCTTCGAGACGCTCGACCGCTTCCGGGCTGCGGCGCGCGCGACCATGGAGACGGTCGAAGGCCATTACGCGCGCCTGTTCGAGGAGGCGCCGGAGCTGGGCGGCGGCGGCGCGCTCTCCTTCACCGGGACGGACGACGATCCGGACACGATCCGCACCATCGCCGACATGGGCTTCAAGGAGCCGAGCCGCGTCGCCGGCCGCATCCGGGTGTGGCATCACGGGCGCTATCGCGCCACGCGCAGCGAACGCTCGCGTCAGATCCTGACCGAGCTGACGCCGCGCCTGCTGCAGGCCTTGGCCGACACCGCCGACCCGGACGAGGCCTTCAGCCGGTTCGACGCCTTCCTCGGCGGGCTGCCGGCGGGCGTGCAGCTCTTCTCCCTGTTCTACGCCAACCCGGACCTGCTCGATCTGGTGGCGGACATCCTGGGCAGCGCGCCGCGCCTGGCGGAGTGGCTGGCGCGCAAGCCGATCCTGCTGGACGCCGTCCTGTCGCCGGACTTCTTCGATCCGCTGGAGGATGTCGAGGCGCTGGAAACGCAGTTGGCCGACGCGCTCGGCCAGGCGCGCGACTTCCAGGACGTCATGGACCTGACGCGGCGCTGGGCGAACGACCGGAAGTTCCAGAACGGCCTGCAGCTTCTGCGCGGGGCGGCGCGGCCGCGCGACGCCGCCCGCCATCTCAGCGCGATCGCGGAGGTCTCGCTGGGCGCCCTCCTGCAGGCGGTCGAGGAGGAGTTCACCCAAAGCCACGGACGCGTTCCGGGCGGCGGCCTCGCCGTCGTGGCGATGGGCAAGTTCGGGGGACGGGAGCTGATGCCGCGCTCCGACCTGGATCTCGTCTTCGTCTACGACCATGCGCCCGACGCCGAGGGGTCGGACGGGCCGAAGCCGCTCGGACCGGCCGTCTACTATCTCCGGCTCTGCCAGCGGCTCGTCACCGCGATCGCCAGCGAGACCGGCGAGGGCAAACTGTTCGAAGTCGACTCCCGCCTGCGCCCGGACGGCAAGTCCGGGCCGCTCGCCACGCAATTCGCCACCTTCGACGCCTATTACCGCGGGACCCCGGAAAAGCCGGGCGGCGACGCCTGGACCTGGGAGCATATGGCGCTGACCCGGGCCCGGGCAGCCGTGGGCCCGGACTGGCTGTGCGAGAAGATCGACGCCTCGATCGCCGCCAATCTGGATCAGGCGCGCGATCCCGAGACGCTGCTGCGCGACATCGCGGCCATGCGCCGGCGCATCGCAAAGGAGTTCCCGGGCAAATCCCCCTGGGACGTGAAGTACCGGCCGGGCGGGTTGGTCGATGTGGAGTTCGCCGCGCAATATCTGCAGCTTCGCTCCGGCGGGAGCGGCGCCCCGGTGTTCTCGCCCAGCACGGCGGAGGCGCTGGAGCGCCTTCGCGAGGCCGGCTGCCTGGACGCCGACGCTACCGCGGATCTTCAGGCGGGCCTCGCCTTGTGGCGCCGGCTGCAGATCGCGCTGCGCCTCACCGCCGCGGAAGGCGTCTTCGATGCCGAGAGCGCGCCCGAGGGACAGCGCCGGGTCTTGGTGCGGATCGCCGAAGCTGAGGATTTCGACGCCCTGACCCGGCGCATGGAGGCCGCCGCGGACGCCGTCGCCACGCGCTTCGCCGCGTTGGTGACGGGGCCTGCCGACGCACTCGATCCGGACGGCTGAGCGGACTTGCGCCGCGGGGCGCGTCGCCTATCTCACAGTCTGGCGGTCGGGCCCGACCGCGATCTGGGGGTCTTTCGACCCGCAACCGGCAACCAACGAGAGGGACTTCAGACGATGGCGATCAGCGAAGGCGATGCGGCTCCGGATTTCACCATGGCGACGGACGGCGGCGGCTCGGTGAGCCTGGCCGATCTGAAGGGGCAATGGGTGGTTCTTTACTTCTACCCGCGCGACGACACGCCAGGCTGCACCAAGGAGGCCTGCGGCTTCCGCGATTCGATCGCCGAGTTCGAGGGGCTGAACGCCAAGGTGATCGGCGTCTCCCGCGACAGCGTCGCCAAGCACGACAAGTTCAAGGCCAAATACGATCTGCCCTTCACGCTGGCGGCGGACGAGGACGGCGCCGTCTGCGAGGCGTACGGCGTCTGGGTGGAGAAGACCATGTACGGTAAGAAGTCGATGGGGATCGAACGCTCCACCTTCCTGATCGACCCGACCGGCAAGATCGCCAAGCTCTGGCGCAAGGTGAAGGTTCCCGGCCACGTCGACGCCGTGCGCGAGTCGCTGCAGGCCGCCTGAGGCGGCGACGGGCGGACCCGGCCGGGACCTTGCGTCGGCCCGACCGCTCCCCATCTGAAACGGGCGGCCGCCGGCCGCGGATGTGGGATCGATTGCACGACGGCGCGGAGGGCGGATGCGAAGCGCGGACATCGGACTTGGCCCCGAGGGAGCGGGCGACGCGCCGCCGCCCGGGCTGGAGGCGGCGCGCGGCGCGGCGGGCCTCAGCGACCTCGCGGTCCTGGTGCTGCGGGAGCCGGAGCCGCGGCGCAAGGCCGAAATGGCGCGCTACGCCGCCGCCCGGTGGCTGCGGCGCGACATCGACGGGATCGGCGCGGCTGCGCCGCCCGACCGCCCCGCCCGCCCCGAGAGGCCGGAGCTTCTGCCGCCGGCCAAGATGCCGCGGCGCAAGATCGGCGCCGCGCCGGAGGGGCGGATCGCGCTGCTGCACGCCGTCGCCCATATCGAACTCAACGCCATCGACCTCGCCTTCGACATGGTCGCGCGCTTCGCCGGCGTCGGCATGCCGACCGGCTTCTTCGACGATTGGGTGACGATCGGCGACGACGAGGCGCGTCATTTCCAGCTTCTCGACAACCGGTTGGCGGCCCTCGGGGCGCGCTACGGCGACCTGCCGGCGCATGACGGGCTCTGGCGGGCCGCGATGGAGACGGCGGACGATCTGCTCAACCGCCTCGCCGTCGTGCCCATGGTGTTGGAGGCCCGCGGCCTGGACGTGACGCCCGGGATGATCGCGAAACTAAGCGCCGCCGGCGATTCGGAGAGCGCCGCCGTCCTGACGATCATCCATGACGAGGAGATCGGCCATGTCGCCGCAGGACGCCGATGGTTCGAGCATCTTTGCGAAGTCCGCGGGCTGGAGCCCGTCGCGACCTGGCGCGCCATCGTGGCGGAGCGCTTCCGCGGCGGTCTGAAGCCGCCCTTCAACAGCGAGAGCCGGTCGCTCGCCGGCTTCGCGGAAGCCTACTACACGCCGCCGCCGGAGGCCGGTGAAGGCGGCGCTTCCTAGCCCGCCATGCGCCCGAACCAGGACGGTCGAGCGGCAGCGGATCAGGCGCCGCGGCCTCTTCCCGCCTCGCTCTATCGCTTCGTCTGGCGCGAAAGCGGCCGACGCCAGGTCCTTCTGGCGCTGTTGACGGTCGTGGTCTTTCCCCTGTCGCTGGCCCCACTGGAGCTTCAGCGGCGGATCGTCAACAACGCCATCAAAGACCCGAATGTCGAGCTTCTGATCACGCTCTGCGTCATCTATCTCGGCGCGGCGATCGCCCATGCGCTGGTGAAATTCGCACGGAACATGGCCGTCGGCGTGATCTCCGAACAGGTGACGCGCAATCTCAGGCTGCGGATCATCCATTGGGTCGACCCTCTAGCGCCGAACGACGACCAACTGTCCGACGACGCGAACCGGCCGTCCGGCCACGAAGGCGCGGCCGTCTCGCTGACCGCCGGAGAGGCGGAGAAGGTGGGCGGCTTCGCCGGCGACGCCCTGTCCCAGCCGCTGCTTCAGGGCGGGGTCATGGTCTCGGTGCTCGGCTATATGATCTGGGTCGACTGGCGCATGGCGTTGGCCGCGCTCGGCGTCTACATCCCGGCGGCGCTGCTCGCCCCGTTGGTGCAGCGGCGGATCAACGGCCATGTGGCCCGCAAGACGGACTTGATGCGCACGCTCGGCGACGTCATGACGGGCGGCGACGGCGGCGCGAAAACCGACCCGGCCCGGCAGGCCGAGGACGCCCCGCCCAGATCCCGCCAGGCGAACCGGCCGGAGCTCTTGACCCTCGATGTGCTGAAGGCGCGGCTTTGGATCTTCCTCTACAAGTTCGGCTTCAAGGCCCTCAACAATCTGATGAGCGAATTCGGTCGCCTCGTGGTGCTGTTCGTCGGCGGCTGGTTCGTGATCCAGGGCGAGACGGAAGTCGGCGTCATCGTCGCCTTCCTGTCGGGACTGGAGAAGGTTTCGGACCCCGCGCGGGAGCTCTTGAATTTCTATCGGCAACTCAGCCAGGCGCGGGTTCAGTACGGCCAGTTGCGCCGCGGCGTCGGCGACGGCCCGCCGGCGGAGCGCGCCGGCGCCCAAAGCGGATGACGGCGCGGCGGCCGAGCCGCTATAAGCGCCCTCGATGAATTACCGCCACGCCTTTCACGCCGGCAATTTCGCCGACGTCCTGAAGCACTGGGTTCTGCTGCTGATCCTGGAGCGGCTCGCCGCCAAGCCGAAGCCCTTCTTCGTGCTGGACACGCACGCCGGCGCCGGCTTCTACGATCTGGCGCGCGAAGCTGCGGGGCGCACCGGCGAGGCGGCGCAGGGGATCGGCCGGCTGTTGGCCGACCGCGCCAGCGCGCCGCAGAGCCTCGACCCCTATCTCGACGCCGTGGCGCGCCTGAACGCCGGCGAGCCGGCGCTGCGCTGGTATCCGGGCTCGCCCTATCTGATCGCCGAGCGGCTCCGCCCGCAGGATCGTCTGATCGCCTGCGACCTGCAGCCCGACGAGCACCGGGCGCTGCGGGAGACGCTGGCCCCCTTCCCGCGCGCCAAGGCCCTGAACGGCGACGGCTATGCGGCCGCGCCCTCCATGCTGCCGCCGCCGGAGCGGCGCGGGCTGCTGTTGATCGACCCGCCGTTCGAGAGCCGCACCGAGTTCGAGGCCGTGGCGAAGGCCGCGGCTCGGGCGCACAAGCGCTTCCCACAGGGCGCGACGCTGCTGTGGCATCCGATCAAGGACCCGGCGGCCGTCGACGCCTTCCGCGCCGCCCTGCCCCGCCCGGCGGGAGGGTTGGCCGCGGTCGATCTCGCGGTCGCCGCGCCGCGGCGCGACGGGCCGATGACCGCCTGCGGCCTGACGCTGCTCAATCCGCCCTTCGGGGTGACGGCGCAGGTCGAGGCCGACCTTCCGGCGCTGGCGGAGCGACTCGCCTCAGGTCCCGGCGCGGGCGGACGCGTCGAATGGTTGGCGCCCCCCGCCTGACGGGATCAGCCGGAGGGCGCCCGCGCCGCCGTCGCCTCGATGATCCGGGCGCACAGATGGTTCATGGCCGACGCCGCCATCCTTTCCTCGTCCGTGAAACTGTCCGGAAGGGCGAAGGTCGCGGCCGTCGTCTCCCGCCAATACCCGACCCGTTCGCCGGCCGCCGCATCGACGAGGCGCAGGTCCGCGGTCACGTCGCCGCGCCAGCCGAAGACCGTCAGGTCGCGCAGGATCGTGAAGGCGCCGTGCATCACGAAATCCGCCTCCAGCCGCTCGGCCAGATCGACATATTCCGCGTCCTCCAAGCCGAACACGCGCTCCATCTCGTAGCCGGCGCCGGCGACCGCCTGAAGCGCCCGCTCGCGCGGAACGAACCGGAAGACGTTGCGCGCCGCCAGGCACTCGACCAGTTGATCGTAGGCGAAGCGGGCGGTCGCATAATCCTTGGTGTACCAGGGCAGCAGCGCCGCGGTCGGCGCCGGACCGGGGCGCACGGTCATTGGCGGCGGCCCTTCGGGCGTCGCCGTCACGCACCCCGAGGACGTGACCGTCAAGACCAGCAGCGCCGCGACGGCGACGCGGCGTCCGATAGAGCGCATATCCAATCCCCTTTTCCCGTCGTGACCGAGCGGAGGGGACGGCTACCCGCTTTCGGCCGCCGATGCGTTGATCCAGCGCAACGCGCCCTGGACGCGTTGCACGGCGCGCGCTACTCCGCCGCGCGGGCGAGCGTTTCCGGCGCCGCGGCGAGGCTGGCGACCGCGGCCTCGAGCGCGCCGGCGCCGATCGGGACGCCGAGGCGCTTGAGCCCAAGATCGATCACCGCAAGGCCGCCCAGCACCATCGGCTCGTTGATGTCGCCCATATGACCGATGCGGAAGGCCTTGCCCTCCATCCGCCCGAGCCCGCCGGAGACCGAGACGCCGTAGCGCTCGCGCGCCAGGCCGCGGAGGCTTTCGGGATCGAATCCGTCGGGGACCAGCACGGTGGTCACGCTGTCCGCGCGGCTTTCCGGCCGGAGCGCATTGAAGGCGAGCGCGCCGCCCTCGGCCCAAACGGCGACCGCGGCGCGGACCGCTTCAGCAAGCCGTCGATGGCGGGCGACGGCGCCGGCCAGCGTCTCCTCGGCCAGCATCCGCACCGCCTCGTCGAGCGCGAAGATCAGATGCTCCGGCGCGGTGCCGCAGAAGCGCTTGTAGTGCGGGCCCGACAGCCGCTCCGCCCAGTCCCAATAGCGCCGCGGCGTCGACGCGGCGGCGGCGGCGGCCTGCGCCTTGTCGTTGGCGGCGACGAGTGCGAGGCCCGGCGGCGTCATCAGCCCCTTCTGCGAGGCCGCGACCGTCACGTCGACGCCCCAGGCGTCCATGCGGTACTCGGTCGTGCCCAGCGAAGCGATCACGTCGACCATGAAGAGCGCGTCGTGTCCGGCCGCGTCGATCGCCGCGCGGACGGCCTGCACGTCGCTGGTGACGGAGGCGGCGGTGTCCGTATGCACCATCAGCACCGCCTTGATCTCGCCCATGGCGTCGGCCTTCAACGCGGCCTCCACGGCGGCGGGGTCGATCGGCGTGCGCCAATCGTTCGGGATCGTGCGGCATCGGACGCCCAGCGCTTCGGCCAAGACGCGCCAGCCTTCGGAGAACTGCCCCACCTCCGGGATCAGGACCGCATCGCCGGGCGACAGCGTGTTCGCCAGCGCCGCCTCCCAGGCGCCGTGCCCGTTGGCGGCGTAGAGGAAGACCGGATGCGTCGTCTCGAAGAGCGCGCGCACGTCCTGGAACAGACGGTCGCTCAGCGCGACGAACTCCGGCCCCGAAAAATCGATCGGCTGGCGGTGCATGGCGGCCAGGATGCGTTCCGGCACCGGGGTCGGGCCCGGAACCATCAGCAGCTCCCGTCCTCTTTTTACGGTGGTCATCGCGTAAGGCCCTTCAATCGCAACGCGCGTATGATAAGTACCGCATCGAGCCGGCCGGTCAACGCCGCAGGCGCAGGCGCGGCGTGGTCTCAGGGTTGATCCCCGGCGGCGCATCTATTTGTCCCGAACCGGGCTTTCGTGCGCCCGGACCGGCAGGTAAGGTCCGCCGCACCATGCGAGACGGATCCCCCGACAGCGCCGCCGAGGCGACGCCGCGCTATCTCGGTCTGCCCGAAGAACGGCTGGCCGGCCTTCTGTTGTTCGCAACCCCGCTGTTCTTCAGCGCCAACATCCTGGTCGCCAAGGCGGTCGCGGATCTGGTTCCGCCGGTGGCGCTGGCCTTCTGGCGCTGGGCGCTGACCTTCGCGATCCTCGCGGTCCTGGTGGGTCCGCGGCTGTGGGCGCGGCGCGCCGACATCGCGCGCGAGTGGAAGGATGTGCTGCTGCTCGGCGCCTTGGGCATGGGGGTCTGCGGCGCCTTCGTCTACATCGCCGCCGACACGACCAGCGCCACCAACATCGGCCTGATCTATTCCGCGGCCCCGGTGCTGATCATCCTGCTCTCCGGCCTGATCTATGGGGAGACGCTGTCCGGCCGGCAGATCGCGGGCGTTACGGCCAGCCTCGCCGGCGTGCTCTGGATCATCGCGCGCGGCGATCCGGGCGTCTTCCTGACGCTCGACTTCACGACGGGGGATTTGTGGATCGTCGCCGCCATGATCGGCTGGGCGGTCTATTCGGTGTTGCTGCGCCACCGCCGGAGCGCGCTCGGCATCACCACCCGCTTCGCAGCAATCGTCGGCGGGGGGTGCCTCGTCCTCGCCCCCTTCGCCGTATGGGAGGCGCTGGCGGTCGGCCCGCCGACGCTGACGGCGAAGACGGTCGGCGTCGTGCTGTTCCTGGCGGTCTTCGCCTCCTTCCTGGCCTATCAGATCTACGCCTTCGTGCAGCGCTCGCTCGGCGCCGGGCGGACCAGCCTGCTCATGTATCTGATCCCGGTCTACAATTCGGCGCTCGCCTGGGCGTTGCTCGGGGAGCAGTTGGCGGCGTACCATCTGGTCGGCGCGGCGCTGGTGTTGCCCGGCATCTATCTGGCCACGCGCAATCCCCGGCCGCCCGCGGCCGGCCGCTAGTCTTTCCGGAAAGGATCGCCCCTGATGCTCGACGGCTTCGAGAGCGCGCGGATCGAGGTGGGCCCGGGCCCGGAGATGGGCCAGGAAGAGGGCGCGAACGCGCTCTCGCTGCACGTCCGTCAGGGCGGCGAGGGCCCGCCGCTCCTGCTGCTGCACGGCTATCCGCAGACCGGCGCCATGTGGGCGCCCGTCGCGGCCGAGCTGGCCAAGCGCTTCCGGCTGGTGATCCCGGACCTGCGCGGCTACGGCCGCTCCGACAAGCCGGCGTCGGACGCGGACCACGCCGCCTATTCCAAGCGCGCCATGGCGGGCGACATGCTGCGCCTGATGAGCGCGCTCGGTCATGAGCGCTTCCAGGCCGCCGGCCACGACCGCGGCGGCCGGGTGCTGCATCGGCTGTGCCTCGACGCGCCGGAGCGGGTGGCGCGCGCCGCGGTCCTGGACATCGCGCCGACCGCGCACGTCTTCCAGACCACGGACAAACGCTTGGCCACCGCCTATTACCACTGGTTCTTCCTGATCCAGCCGGCGCCCTTCCCGGAGCGGCTGATCGGGGCCGACCCGATCTATTTCCTACATCACACGTTGGGCGGTTGGGGCTCGGGCCTGGACGCCTTCGCGCCGGAAGCCCTCGCGGAATACGAGGCGGCGTTCAGCGATCCGGAGACGATCCGCGCGACCTGCGAGGACTATCGCGCGGCCGCCGCCATCGACCTCGCCCACGACGCCGCCGACGCGGACCGGCGCATCCAATGCCCGCTGCTCGCGCTCTGGGGGTCGAACGGCGTGGTTGACCGCCTCTACGACGTATTGGCAACCTGGGAGCGGAAAGCCGACCACGTCTCCGGCCGCGCCGTCGAGGCCGGCCACTTCCTGGTCGAGGAGGCCCCGCGCGAGACGCTGGAGGCGTTCCTCGATTTCTTCGAAACCGACGAAAAAAACACGGGGTGAGCATGTCCGACGACAGCGATCAGGAGCGCCGCAGCGCCGAACGGCGCGGCCAGGAGCGCCGCACGGGCGATCGGCGCAAAGCCGACGCCGTGGGCTGGACCGGCGCAGAGCGCCGCCAGGGCGACCGCAGAGACGGCGATCGCCGCCAAAGCGTCCGCCGCACCGACGACTAGCCGCGCCTCAGCGAATCGAAAGGATCGCCGCCATGGCCGACGACGCTTACCAGCAGGAGCGCGAGGACCTCGCCGCCGCCTTCCGATGGACGGCGCGCCACGGCATGCATGAGGGGATCGCGAACCATTTCAGCCTCGCCGTCTCCGAAGACGGCTCGAAGTTCCTGCTCAACCCTTACGGCGTGCATTTCAGCCGCATGAAGGCCAGCGACCTGATGCTGATGGACGCGAGTGCGGAGCCGGACCCGGATGACGACCGGGTGGACCCGACGGCTTTCGCGATCCACGGGGCCTTGCACCGCAACGTCCCCCAGGCGCGCTGCATCCTGCATCTGCACCCGAAGTACGGCACCGTGCTGGCCTCGCTGGCCGACAGCGCGATCCCGCCGATCGACCAGAACAGCATGCGCTTCTACGAGCGGGTCGCGATCGACGACGGCTATGACGGCATGGGGCTCGGCGAGGAGGCGGAGCGGCTGTCGCGCACGCTCGGCAACAAGTCGGTGCTGATGATGGGCAATCACGGCGTCATGACGGTCGCCGACACGGTCGCCCGCGCCTTCGACGAGATGGTCTATCTCGAACGCGCCTGCGAGACCGTGGTCACCGCCTACATGACCGGCAAGGAACTGCGCGTCGCCCCGCATGCGGTGGCCGCCAAGACGGCCCAGCAATGGGCCGACTATCCCGGCTTCAGCGACAAGCACTTCCAGGCGCTCAAAGGCATCCTCGACGCGGAGGAGCCGGAGTACCGGCAGTAACGGCGCAAAGACCGCCAAGGCGCTCCGTTCCAGCACAGGTGCGGGCGGCTTCCCCCTTCAAACTTCCTGTTCACGGGGGAGCGCTCTCGCGCCGGTCGAACCGGTCGCAATCGCGTCGCGATTGGAGCGGACGGCGGCGCGCCGGCGGGCCCAGCATCGGCGAAACGGTCGATGCTGGGAGGCGTTCCGATGCCGTTGGAAGGCGAAAGCACCCGCGCCGCGCGCCAGCACGGCGCGATGGAGTACACCACCCCGCCCGTCGATCTCGACGCGGTGCGGCTCGAGCGGCTGGGCCGCATTCGGGCGGAGCTGAAGCGCCGTGGGCTGCCCGCCGCCCTGTTCCTCGACCAGATCAACTGCCGCTACGCGACCGACGCCACCAACATGCAGATCTGGTGCTCGCACTACGAGGCGCGCTCTGTCTTCGTGGCGGCCGAGGGACCGTGCATCCTGTTCGACTACGCGAACCTGCCGCATCTGGCCGAGGAGCTGCCGACCCTCGACGAGTACCGGGCGATGTCCACCTTCTACTATTTCACCGCCGGCGCGCGGGCGGAGGAGCGCGCCGGCGAGTTCGCCCGCCAGATCGCAGACCTGATGCGCGCCCATGGGCAGGGCGACCGGCGGCTCGCCGTCGACCGTCTGGGCGCGCTCGGCGTCGCGGCGCTGGCGCATCAGGGGATCGAGGTCGTCGACGGCGAGGCGGTGGCGGAGCAGGCCCGCGCGGTCAAGTCGGCCGACGAGGTCGCGCTGATGCGCGCCGCCATCGCCGCCTGTGAGGAGGGCTGCCAGGCGATGTGGGAGGCGCTCGAGCCCGGCGTCACCGAAAACGCGCTCTGGGCCAAGCTGCACGAGGCGAACATCCGCCTCGGCGGGGAGTGGATCGAGACGCGCCTCCTCTCCGCCGGCCCGCGCACCAACCCCTGGTTCCGGGAATGCTCCATGCGGCCGATCGAGGCGGGCGAGGTCGTCAGCTTCGACACCGACCTGATCGGCCCCTACGGCTATTGCGCCGACATCTCGCGCGCCTGGCTGTGCGGCGGCGGCGCGCCGAGCCCGGACCAGGCCGACCTGATGGCCCGGGCGCGCGATCAGATCGCCCACAACACGGCCATTCTGAAGCCGGGCAAGAGCTTCCGCGAGGTCTCGATGGAGGCCTTCGACGTCGGCGAGGCGTTCCTCTCCAACCGCTATCCCAGCCTGATCCACGGGGTCGGGCTGGCCGACGAATGGCCCTCCATCAAGCACGCCCAGGATTTCGACGCCAAGGGCTATGACGGGGTGCTGGTCCCCGGCATGACGCTCTGCGTCGAGAGCTATATCGGCCGCGAGGGCGGCAAGGAGGGCGTGAAGCTCGAGGAGCAGGTCTTGATCACCGAGGACGGGGTCGAGACCCTGTCGCGCTATCCGCTGGGCTTCGATCCGACGGTTTGAGTCCGCCGCGCGGCGATGCGCGGCAGCGCGACGGCGCCGGCGACGAGATAGAAGAACGCCAGGGCGAGATAGAGCCCCTCCGCCCCGAGCAGCGCGAGCGCGCCCCCGGCGAGCCCCGGCGCGACGGTGGAGGCGAGCGCATAAACGCCGGCGAAGAGCGCCACTGCGCCCGTGAGCGAAGCGCCGTCGAAGCGGTCGCCGATCAGCGTCAGCGCCCCGGTGTAGAGCGCGTAGTTGGTCCCGCCCCAGACGGCCATCAGCGCCAGCGCGGCGATCGGGTGCGCGCCCCAGGGCGCCGCCATCGCAACCGCGCCCAGCGCCGACAGGGCGACGCACAGCGCGAGCGTGACGCGGCGGCCATGGCGGTCGAGCGCCCAGCCCACCACCGGCTGGGCGGCGATCAACCCGATGTGGAACACGGAGGCCAGCAGCGCCCCGCGCGCCGCGCCCTCCCCCCGTTCGATCGCGATCACCGGCAGCAGGCTGATCATGATCGCATCCACCATCGACGCCACGGCGACCAGCAGGAAGGCGCCCGGCGCCGCAACCAGCAAGGCGCGCCAACCGCCGAGCGTCGGCGGGGACACCCGCCGGTCGATCTCCGGCGCCGCGGGGCCGAAGGGGATCAGGGCCAGCAGCGTCGCCGCCGCACAGCCCCCCAGAAGCAGGACCGGCCGGTCCGCGAACAGCGCCACCGCCGCGGGTCCGAGCGCGAATCCGACCGCGTTCGCCGCCGTATACCAACCAAGCACGCGCCCGCGCTGCTCCGGCCGGCACAGGCTGTTGAGCGCGGTTTCGCACACCACGAACATGAAGTTCGCGCCGATCCCGAGCGCCATGCGCGCCGCCAGCACCGGCCAGTAGTCCTGCGTCAACGCCATGGCGACGAGCGATCCCGCCATGACGACGACGCCCAGAAGGATCGTGCGACCCGCGCCGACGCGCCGCACGCACGGCCCCGTCAGCAGCACCCCGAGCATCAGGCCCACGCCGGTGCCGGCCGCATTGAGCCCGTTGCGGAAGCTGTCGACCTGATCGGCCAGCACCACGCCTAAGAGCGGATAGGTCGTGCCGATGGCCAGGCCGTAGATCAGGATGCCGACGATCAGACCAAGCAGAATCGGACGCATGGGGCGGACCCTCCTTAAGCGGGTGAAGCCGTCCGATTAACCATTCACATCAGGCACCCCACAAACGATGTGTTTGCGTTCAAGAGATACTTTTCGTTACCCTCAGAGCATGCGCGACATCCCCAACCTGAACGGCGTGCGGGCCTTCGAAGCGGCGGCCCGCCATGGCGGCTTCAAGGCCGCGGCCGAGGAGTTGGGAGTCACGCCGGCGGCCGTCAGCCGGCACATCCGCAATCTGGAGCGTACGTTGGGCGTCGCGCTGTTCGAGCGGCACGCCCGTCACGTCACGCTGACGGCGGAGGGCGGCCGCTTCGCCGTCACCGCCTCGGAGGCGCTCTCCTCGCTCGCGCTGGCGAGCCGAGGGCTACGCGGCGCGCGCGGCGGGGAGCGCGTGGTGGTGGACGTCGATTCGGAGGTGATGCTGACCTGGCTGGCGCCGCGGCTCGACGAGGCGGCGCTGAAGGACATGGGCGTTCAGCTCGACCTGCGCGCCCGCCCCGACCCGCCGCGGCTCGCGCTGGGGGAGGCCGACCTCGCGATCACCTGGGGCGCCCAGACCAGCAATGGCTTCAAGAGCGAGTTGTTCCTGGACTACGCCGCCTTCCCGGTCGCCGCTCCAGCGCTCGACCCGCCGCGCGGCGAGGACGCCGAAACCCTCGCGGCCTTCTTGCGTGACCAACGTCTGCTTCACGACCGCGGGCTCTACTGGTGGCGGCGCGCCTGCACGGCTTTGGGGATGCGCGCGGAAGAGGCGCGCGACCATGTGTTCCTGAACCGCTCCTATCTCTGCCTGGACGCGGCCGAGCGCGGGCTGGGCGTGGCGATCGGCGACGACATGACCTATTGGGAGTCGCTGAAGGCGGGACGCCTCCTGCGCCTCGCCGCGCCGACCCTGAAGAGCCGGGAGCGGCACTACCTCCTCACCCCCGACAACCGCCCCACGGCGCCGCCCGTGCGCCGCGTCGTCGACTGGCTTCGGGCGCAGGCCGAGGCGCACCGCAAGGCGGTGGCCGCGGCCTCGCCCTTCGAGACGGGCGCTCGCGCGCGCCCCTCAGGGTGAGGCCTTGAGCGTCCGGCCAAAGCAGCGAGCCCTGATCCTGAGGAACCATTAGACGCGCTTCGCCGCCAACGGCCCCGTCTTTCGAGGCGACGCATCGGAACTGGGCGCCCCGCCGTCCTGTCGTCGTCCCGGACGGCCGTCAGGGCGATCCGGGGTCCAGGAGCGGCCGGCGCCGACGGCGGAAGTGGCTCTGGAATTCGGCTCTCCGCTGCGCTGAGGCCGGGATGACCGAGGAGCCGCATGACGGGCCAAGAGCCCTCATCCCGAGCGTCCAGCAGACGCCCGGCGGCTGACCGCGTCTCAGCCCTGCTTCACCTCGGGCGGCAGGTGCAGCTTGACGTGGACGTCGCGGAGTTGCTGGTCGGAGACCGGCGAGGGCGCGCCCATCATCAGATCCTGCGCCATCTGGTTCATCGGGAAGGCGATGACCTCGCGGATGTTGTCGGCGCCCGCCAGCAGCATGACGATCCGGTCGATGCCCGGGGCCGAGCCGCCGTGCGGCGGCGCGCCCAGCTTCATCGCGTTGATCATGCCGCCGAAGCGCTCGTCGACGACCTCCGGCCCGTGGCCGGCGATCTCGAAGGCCTTGTACATCACCTCCGGCAGATGGTTCCGGATCGCGCCGGAGGAGAGCTCCACCCCGTTGCAGACGATGTCGTACTGATAGGCCTTGATGTCGAGCGGGTCCTTGCTCTCCAACGCCTCCATGCCGCCCTGGGGCATCGAGAAGGGGTTGTGCGAGAAGTCGATCTTGCCCTGCGCCTCGTCGAACTCGAACATCGGGAAATCGACGATCCAACAGAACTTGAACTCCCCCTCGGGGATCAAGTCCAGCTCCTCGGCGATCCTGGTGCGGGCCTGGCCGGCGAAGGCGGCGGCCGCGCCCGGTTTGCCGCAGACGAAGAAGCAGGCGTCGCCGGGGCCGAGCCTGGCGGCTTCCGCGATCTTCGCGATGCGCCCTTCATCCAGGTTCTTGGCGATCGGGCCGGCGGGGCCGTCCTCCTTCCAGACGATGTAGCCGAGGCCCGGCTGCCCCTCCTTCTGGGCCCAGCTGTTCAGCTTGTCGAAGAAGCTGCGCGGCTGGCCGGCGGTTCCCGGCGCGGGGATCGCGCGCACGACCGCGCCCTCCGACACCAGCCGCGCGAAGATCTTGAAGTCGGAGCCGGCGAAGGCCTCCGACACGTCGGCGATCACCAGCGGGTTGCGCAGGTCGGGCTTGTCGGAGCCGTATTTCAGCATCGCCTCGTCATAGGCGATGCGCGGGAACGGCGGCGCCGTCACCTGCCGGCCGTCCGCGAACTCCTCGAACACGCCGTGCAGGATCGGCTCGATCGCGGCGAAGACGTCCTCTTGCGTCACGAAGCTCATCTCGAAGTCGAGCTGATAGAACTCGCCCGGGCTGCGGTCGGCGCGCGCGTCCTCGTCGCGGAAGCAGGGCGCGATCTGGAAGTAGCGGTCGAAACCCGCCATCATCAGGAGCTGCTTGAACTGCTGCGGCGCCTGGGGCAGCGCGTAGAACTGCCCCGGATGCAGCCGCGAGGGCACCAGGAAGTCGCGCGCGCCCTCCGGGCTGGAGGCGGTCAGGATCGGCGTCTGGAACTCGCGGAAGCCCTGCTCCACCATGCGCCGGCGGATCGACGAGATGATGTCGGCGCGCAGCTTGATGTTGGCGTGCATGTCCTCGCGCCGCAGGTCGAGGAACCGGTTCTTGAGGCGGATCTCCTCCGGATAGCCGGCGTCCTGGTTGACCGGCATGGGCAGGGGCGCGGCGCGGCTGAGCACGTCCGCGCTCTCAACCTTCAACTCCACCTCGCCGGTCGGGACCTTCGGGTTCACCGTCTCGGGCGAGCGCTGCACGACGCGGCCGTAGAGGGAGACGACCGATTCCAGGCTCAACGCCTCCAACTCCGCGAACAGCGGGCTCGAGCTGTCGACCACGCACTGGGTGATCCCGTGATCGTCGCGCAGATCGACGAAGAGCAGATTGCCGTGGTCGCGCTTGCGATGGATCCAGCCGGCGAGCCGAACCTCCGCATCCGCGTGGGAAAGGCGCAGGGCGCCACAGTCGTGCGTGCGATAGGGATGCATCGAAGCGCGCTCCGAGAAAACCGGGTGATCGGGAAAGCGTCGGAAAACCGGGCGGGAAAGGGCCTTGTCGGCCCCCGTTTGTCAAGGGGCGGCATCGGGACGCGGCGCGGACAGGCTGGACCTCAGCGGTCCCCCTCTCCCCCGAGCCGCGCCGCAATATAGCCCTGGAACTCCCGCAGGCTCCGCTCCATCCAACTGAGCGGGCCGGGCCGTGACAAGGGCGCGGCGACGCCGCGGTGGATGCTCTCCACCAGCCCGCGGTCCTCGTCGTTCACCTGATCGAAGAAGGCCACGGTCTCGCTCAGATAGGCCTCCATGTCGGGCAGCGCCGCCAGCCGCTCCGGCGCGATCGAGGCGCCGAAGCGCACATGCACCTGATCCACCGTCCGCGGCATCAGGGAAAGCCACCAGAGATGGTCGGGCGCGAGCACGAACATGAAGGCGGGAAAGACCGTCGGCATGAGGGAGGTGAAGCGCAGATCGCCGTGAAGATGACGATTGTCCGGCGCGGCGACGCCGTAGACGGCGTCCGGGTCTTTCGGGAAGGTCTGGCAGGTGTAGGCCGGGTGCGGCGGATGCGGGAAGCGGACGTCCTCGATCGGGCACCAGGCTCCGACGGTGCGGCGGTGCGCCACGGGGAGGTGATAGCTCTCCATGAAATTCTCGGCCAAGAGCTTCCAGTTGGTGCGCCAGAGATGGTCCTGGGTTGCGACCTGGACATAGCCTTCCGGCCGATAGGGGGCGACGGCCTCGCTCAGCGGCGCGAGGCGGGCGGCCAGATCCGGCGGATCGTCCGCCAGCGTCGCGAAGATCCAGCCGGCCCATTCGACGCAGGCGATCTCCGGCAGGCGATAGGCCGATTTGTCGAGCCCCTTCATCTGCGGCGCGCCGACGAGCCGGCCGTCGATCCCGTAGGTCCAGCCGTGATAGGGGCAGGAGAAGCGCTTGCCGCAGCGCCCGGACTGCGGCCCTTCCGGCAGCAGCAGCATCATGCGATGAAGGCAGACATTGGCGAAACAGCGGATCGAGCCGTCCGCTTGCCGGATCGCGACGATCGGCTGGTCGTTGATCTGATAGGTCAGATAGGCGCCCGGCTCGCGGAGCGCGTCGGCCCGGCCGAGGCAGAGCCACTCGGTGGCGAAGATCCGCTCCCGCTCCATCGCGAGGAAATCCGGGTCGATATAGGCCGCACGCGGCATGATGCGCGCGCGGTCCGCGGGGGCGTCGGCCAAGGCCGCGATTTCGGCCAGCGTTTCCTGAAGCGGCGCCATCGGATGGGCCCTCCGGCCCGCCGCGGCGTCCCACTCGCCGGCCCGGACCGGGGAGGAGTGTGCGCCGCTCGCGCGCGGCGCGCAATCGGTTCAGAACCGGTAAAGGACCGAGAAGACCAGATCGTGCGAGACGTAGGTGTCGGCGTCGAGCGTCTCGCCGCCGGCCATAACGCCGCTCTCCACCTCGCCCATGTCGAGATAGCGGTAGCTGAGCTCGGTCCCCCAATGGCGCGAAATCTCGTAATCGACGCCGACCATGGCGCCGAGCGCGAGATTGTCGGTCGAGTTCTCGGTCGTGGTCTGGGCGGCGCCCGAGATCGGGGTGCGCTCGATGTCCGAGGTGTTGCGCGACCAGCCGATGCTGGCCCCGATGAAGGGGGTCCAGGCGCTGTCGGTGCGGATTTCCCAGGCGGCGCTGACCAACGCCATGGTCGAGGCGAGGTTGTTCTCGTACCCCACCCGCGTGCCGCCGTTGTCGCGCACGTCGAAATCCATGCGGAAGCGGTAGGCGAGCTCCGCCTCCAGCCGGAGCGGCGTCTCGCCGAAGCGGTAGCCCACCACCCCGCCGGCCGCCGCCGTCGGATCCTCGGTGTTGTTGTCCAGACGGGCGCCGACGAAGCCGGTGGTGCTGATGTCCTCGACCGACGACTGCCCGCCGATCAGGCGCAGCCCGACATAGGCGCCCTCGCGCGCCTGCTGGGCCGAGGCCTCGCCGACCCCGGCGACGCCGATCACCGCCAGGACTGCGGCCGCGCAGCCCTTCACCAAGAAACGACGGCTCCCCATCGAGGCCATCCCCCTCATTCCCCAAATCTCCAACAACCGCGGTTCTTTAGCGCGAAAGCGCGGCGAAGTCGAGCCCGCGGGCGCGCCCTCACGCCTCGGCGTAGGCGTTGGCCCAATCGTCCACCGGGCTGTCGTCCAGGCGAAACTTCGCGCTGTCGTCCTTGAAATCGTGCGGATGGACCATCACCCGCTCGGCGTCGATCAGCACGACGGCGTAGGCCGGCGGCTCGAAGCTGCCCCAAGCGGTGTCCGGATCGTCGAAGTCGAGCCAGCACTGATGGTTCAGCCCGCGAATCGAGGAGACCGGAATCCCCCGCCAGCTCCCCATGACCGGCCGATGCACATGGCCGAAGAAGAGATGGCGGATGCGCGCGCGATGCGGCGCGAGCACCGACCAGAAAGCCGAGCGCTCGTTCAATCCCATCTGGTCCAGGTGCTTGAGTCCGATATCGAAGGGCGGGTGGTGCATGAACAGAAAAACGTCCGCGCCCTCCTCCTCGGCCTCCTCGAGCCGCTCGGCGAGCCAGGTGCGGCGCATCGTGCAGTACCAGCCGGCGTGCGTGCCTTCCAGCACCGTATCGAGGAAGATCATGTGCCCGGCCGGCGTCTTGCGTCGCGCCTGGATGAAGCCGTTGGCGTCGCGCGGATGGTTTGGGAAGCAGGCGGCGAAGGTCTCCCGGTGATCGTGATTGCCGATCAGAAGCTGCAGCGGCGGGGTCAACGGCGCCAGAGTCTGCTTCAGGCTTTCGAAGGTTTCCGGCTCGCCCCAGTGGGTCAGGTCGCCGGTCATGACCACGAGGTCCGCATCGGCGTGCCGCCGGTTGATGTCGGCCGCCGCCTCGGCCAGGACGGCCTGCGGATCGCCGCCGTAGAGCGTCTTGCCCGGCGGCACCAGATGAGGGTCGGTCAGATGGATCAGCTTCATCATGGCGCTGCGACGCTCCCGTGCGGGGAAGATGGAAACCGCGGCCTGTAGCAGGCGTCCGTGACAGTATCGCGACGACCGCGCGGCCGCCAGCGCCCGTTGACGCTCGCCCCTCAATCGCTATGAAGCGGGGGACGGGCGCGACGCACGCTTGTCGCGCCCAGACCAGAGGGGGAAGTCGCCGCGCCATGGATCTGTCGCTCGCCGCCGGAAATCTGCTCTCGCCGCCGGTTCTGTTCTTCGCGCTCGGCGTGGCGGCGGCGCTCGTCCGCTCGGATTTGAGCGTGCCGGAGGCCGTGGCGAAAGCGCTGTCGCTCTATCTCATGCTGGCGATCGGCTTCAAGGGCGGGGCCGCGGCGTCGGAACACGGGCTGGGCGCGGACCTGGCGCTCGTCATCGCGGCGGCTGCGGCGCTCAGCTTCACGATCCCCTTCCTCGCCTTCGGTTTCCTGCGGACGACGACCGGGATCGGGCGCATCGACGCGGCGGCGATCGCCGCCCATTACGGCTCGATCTCCATCGTCACCTTCATCGCCGCAACCACGGCGCTGACCGCGGCCGGCGTCGACTATCCGGGCATCATGGTGGCCGCCGCCGCCGCGATGGAGGTGCCGGCGATCGCGACCGCCCTGCTTCTGGCGCGCAGCGGCGCGTCGGCGGGAGAGCGGGTGGAGGGCGAGACGCCCTGGCGCGAGGTGCTGCTGAACGGCTCCGTGGTGCTGCTGGTGGGCGCCTTCATCATCGGCGTCGCGACCGGCGAGAAGGGCTTCGAGAGCGTCGCGCCCTTCATCGTCGACCCCTTCAAGGGCGTGCTGTGCCTGTTCCTGCTGGATATGGGCCTGGTGGCGGGGCGCGAATTGCGCCAGGTGCGCAAGCGGCTGACCCCAGCGCTGTTGGGATTCGGCCTCTACATGCCGCCGATCGGCGGGACGATCGGAGCCGCGGCGGGCTGGCTGATCGGCCTAGACGCCGGGGGAATTGCGCTGCTTGCGACGCTGTCGGCCAGCGCCTCCTATATCGCGGTGCCGGCGGCGATGCGGCTCGCGCTGCCGGAGGCCAAGCCCTCCCTCTATCTTACGCTGTCGCTTGCGATTACCTTTCCTTTCAACCTGACCATCGGCATCCCGCTCTACATCAAGCTGGGATCCGTGCTGGCCGGCGGCTGAGCCGGCGCCGGGAGGAGACCGCCGCGTCATGGAAGACCTGCCCACCTACGCCAAGAAGCGGGTCTCGATCATCATCGAGGCGCCGTTCCTGAACCGCCTGCTCGACCTGCTCGACCGGCTGGAGGTTCCCGGCTACTCCGCCATGCCGATCCTGGCGGGACGCGGCCAGGACGGCAGTTGGCGGCGCGACGCGCTCTCGTCGGACGCCGGCCGCATGATCAGCGTCGTCGTGGTGATCGACGAGAGCAAGGTCTCCGACCTGCTGCGCGAGATCAAACGGGTGCTCGACCGCCAGATGGGCATCGTCACCGTTGGCGACGTCCAGGTTCTGCGGCCGGAGCATTTCTGAGGGCCCGGGACGATGCCCGCCCAAGCATCGGGGGCCCGTCGCTACATGGTGGTCGAGCGCTTTCGGCCCGGCAAGATGGCGGCGGCGTATGAGCGCTTCCGCACGCAGGGCCGCCTGCTGCCCGACGGGCTCCGCTACGTCGACTCCTGGCTCGACCCCGAGGCCGCGGTCTGTTTTCAACTGATGGAGACCGAGGACCCCGCCCTGTTCGCCGCCTGGACCGCCGCGTGGGACGATCTGGTCGCGTTCGACATCCATCCCCTTGCCTAGGGTCGGCCCGGCGAAGATTGTTGCCGAAGCCAGCGCCTATCCCGCAGACTTCCGACACGCTTGAGGAGCCGCGATGCAGGGCCTGATCGATCTCGACCGTTATCCGCTCGACCGGCCGGGCGGGCCGGGCTGGCGCCGGCTGATCGACGCCGCGCGCGCCGCCCTGGCGGACGACGGCATGGTCACCTTGCCGGGCTTCATGACCCCTGGCGCGCGTGACGAGACTCTCGGCCTGTTGCGGCCGCGCTGGAAGACGGACGCCTTCCGCCACGCCCGGCGTCACACCGTCTATTTCGACCCCGAGGCCTCGGGCGCGCCGCCCGGACACCCGGTTCGGCTCGAGGTCGAGACCGTCAACCGCACGCTGTGCGCCGACCAGATGGCGGGCGCGCCGCTTCTGCGGCTCTATGGCTCGCCGGATCTGGCCGCCTTCCTGGCCGACGCGCTCGGCAAGCCGGCCCTTTATCCGATGAGGGATCCCCTGGCCCGGGTGAACGTCATGCGCTACGACGTGGACGAGGCGCTGAACTGGCGCTTCGACCGGTCGGAGTTCACCGTGACCCTGATGCTGCAGGCGCCGGAGGACGGCGGCGTCTTCGAGTATCGACGCGATCTGCGCAGCGCGAGCGACCCGAATTTCGACGGCGTGGCGCGCCTGCTCGCCGGCGCCGATCCCGCCGTGGGGCGCCTGACGCTCGCCCCGGGCGCGCTGAACATCTTCCTTGGGCGGAACACCGCGCACCGGGCGACGCCGGTGCAGGGCCCCGCGCGCGCGCATCGTCGCCGTCCTGTCTTTCTACGAGCGCCCGGGCGTCGCCTTCAGCGCGGCGGAGCGCATCGGCTTCTGCGGGCGCGCCGCCTGACGCCGCCTTCCCAAGCCGACGAAAAGCCGCTAAACCCCAGGCCATGAGCGCTGCATCTCCAGACCATCCCATCGCCGACAGCGACGAATTGGCCGACTTCTGCGCGGACCTGCGCCGCCACGCCTATGTCTGCGTCGACACCGAGTTCATCCGCGACAAGACCTATTGGCCACAGCTCTGCCTGATCCAGTTGTCGGCCGCCGCCGACGGCGATCCGGACGACGGACCGGCCGCCTGCGTCGACGTGCTGGCCGAGGGGCTCGACCTGCAGCCGGTCTACGATCTGTTGGCGGACGAGCGCGTGCTGAAGGTGTTCCACGCCGCACGGCAGGATTTGGAGATCTTCTTCATCCGCACCGGCCGCGTGCCGGCCCCGATCTTCGACACCCAAGTCGCGGCGATGGTCTGCGGCTATGGCGACCAGGTCGGCTACGAGGCGCTGGTGCGCAAGATCTGCCGCAGCGAGCTCGACAAGAGCTCGCGCTTCACCGATTGGGCGGCGCGCCCGCTCGAGGCGAAGCAATTGCGCTACGCCCAGGCGGACGTGACGCATCTGCGCCGCATCTATGAGAGCCTCGCCGGCCAGCTTGAGAAGAGCGGCCGCGCGGACTGGCTGACCGAGGAGATGGGCGTCCTGACCAATCCCGAGACCTACCGCACCGATCCGGACGAGGCCTGGCGGCGGCTCAAGCACCGCAACGCCAAGCCGCGGATGCTGGCGGTGCTGAAGGAGGTCGCCGCCTGGCGCGAGCGCGAGGCGCAGAGCCGCGACGTGCCGCGCAACCGCATCCTGCGCGACGATTCGCTGCTCGACGTCGCGGCGAGCGCCCCGACCGACGGCAAGGCGTTGAAGCGCATCCGCGGCCTGCCCGGCGGTTTCGCCGACGGCAAGTTCGGGGCCGCCGTGCTGGCCGCCGTCGAGCGCGGTCTCGCCCTGCCGAAAGAGGCGCGTCCGGTGGTCGAACGCTCGGAGCCGCTGCCGAGCACGCTGCAGCCGTTGGTCGACCTCCTGAAGGTGCTGTTGAAGGCGAACGCCGCGCAGGCCGGCGTCGCCAGCAGGCTCGTCGCGAACGCCGACGATCTGGAGCGGATCGCCGCCGACGACGCCGCCGACGTGCCGGCGCTGAAGGGCTGGCGGCGCAAGCTCTTCGGCGATCAGGCGCTGGCCCTGAAACACGGCCAGATCGCATTGACCGCCGGACCGGACGGGGTCGAGTTGATCCAGCGGGACTGACCGGCTCGCGCGTCGCGGCCCCCTCGCCCACCCCACCGCAGGGACTGGCGGGTCGCCCGACGCATGGTACACTCCGGCGCGAACGCAGATATCGGGTCGTCGCACCCCTCAGGGAGATCGCATGCGCACGGTCGCAGCCATCGCTCTCGCGCTCTTCGTAGCCGGCGCCGGGCTCGCCACCTATCTGGCGGGCGGCGGCAAGGTCGGACTGACGATGATCCCCGGGCTGGAGGACGTCGCCCTCGAGTTCGGCTGGATCGAGGAGACGACGCCGCCCAAGGCCTCTCCGACCGCTGCGGCGAACGCATCATCGCCGGCGTCCGCCGCGGTGGCGGGACGCGCGCTGGCCGCCGAGCCCGCGGCGGGCGCCGCCGGCGGGGAGGCGCCGCCCGAGGTCTCGCCCGCGGCCGGTCCGGGAGGGGCCGGCGGCGACGCCAGCCGGCTGTTCGACGTACCGGGGCGCGACGCGGCCCGGGCCGCCGGGGGAGAGGGCGCCGCGCCCCTCTTCGCGATGCCGGTGGTCTGCCGGCCCGGCGTCGACTGCCTGGTGCAGAGCTTCGTCGACGCCGCGCCCGGCGACGCCTTCCGGGATTTCACCTGCGGAGCCCTGACCTACGACGATCACAAGGGCACGGACATCCGCCTGCCGAGCCATGTGGAGTTGGAGCGCGGCTACACCGTCGTCGCCGCCGCGCCGGGCCGGGTGATCGCCGTGCGCGACGGCATGCCGGACGCGAACTTCAATCTGTTCGGTCGCGAGGCGGTGACCGACCGCGGCCTGGGCAACGTCGTCGGCATCGACCACGGCGGCGGCTGGCGAACCTTCTACGGCCATATGAAGCGCGGCAGCCTGACGGTTCGCGAGGGGCAGCAGGTGGAGGCCGGCCAGCCCATCGGCCAGATCGGCCTGTCCGGGCTGACGGAGTTCCCGCACCTGCATTTCCAGATCATGCGGGACGAGACCCCCGTCGACCCCTACACGGGGCTGGACTTCGAGGGCGGCTGCGGCCTGGAGGGCGAAAGCCTGTGGGCCCCGGCGGCGGCTCAGGCGCTGAAGTACCCGCGCACGCTGCTGCTGCGCCTCGGCTTTTCGGACATGGTGCTGAACAAGCCGGCGGTCGAATACATGCTGTTCAAGCGCGACGGCGTGCCGGCGGCCAATCGGGCGCTCATCCTGCACGCGCACCTGACCGGGCTGTTGGAAGGCGATCGGGCCGAAGTGCGCATCTTCGCGCCCGACGGCTCGATCTTCGCGCAGGCCGGCGTCGACATCGACCAAGCGGTGCAGTCCCGCATTCTGCGCGTCGGCAAGCGCGATCTGGCGGCGCCGCCGGCGCCCGGCCTCTATCGCGGCGAACTGCGCTATTTCCGCGCCGGCGAGGACGGCCCGGTTCAGCTCTTCGAGGCGAGCGAGACGGTCGCGGTCGAGTAGCGCGCGCCCGTTCGACGGCCCCGGTCGACGCTGGCCCGGGTCAGGCCCGGACGACCTCCGCCGTACGGTTGAGCGCCTTGGCGAGGCTGCCCAGACGGCGCTCGACGACCTCGCCGACCAGATGCTCGCCGCCGCTCGGCGCCGTCAGCCGCAGGACGGCGTCGTCCCGCATCACGCCGAAACGCCCGAGTTCGGCCGTCATGCCGCCGGACAGCGTGAAGGCGAGCCGCATGGCGAGGCCGATCGCGCGGGCGTGCTCGATCCGCTCCGGCGGCAGCAGCGCGCGCAGGGCCTTGAAGGCGTCCGTCTCGCCGTCGGGCATGCTGTAGCGCGCCGCGACGGCCGCGCCGACGAAGGCGCGCCCCGGGTGGTCGATCCCGACCACCGGCAGGCGCATCACCCGCATCAGGGCGTGCTCGGCCCGATAGTCCGGATGCTCCCACCGCGCGATGTCGGAGAGCATGCAGGCGGCGCGGCGCAAACGCCGCTCCTCCGCCGTCTCGTCGGGAAACAGCGGGCCGATCCAGTCGAACAGCTCCGAACCGCCGACGGCGAGCGCGCGCTCGTGCGCGACGACGTGCGAGCAGGCGCTGAACAGCGGGTCTTCGGCGCGCTGCTCCGGGCTCAACCGGTCGAACAGGCAGCCCTCGCGCAACCCGTTCGCGGAGAAGACGATCTCTTTCGGCTGCAGCCGGTCGATCACCCGATGCAGCAGCATCGACGCGTAGGGGAGCGTCTCGAGGCGGCGCTTGCTGACGCCGTGCACCTTCTGCAGCGTCCCCGGCGAGAGCTTGGCGACGAAGCCGGCGAAATCCGCCGCCTTGTCGGCGCTGACGGCGTAATGGTGGATGATGCGCAGCGGATAGTCGGTCTGGATCATGTGCAGGCGCGCGAAGCTGCGCCAGGCGCCGCCGACGACGTAGAAGCTCTTGCCCTTGGCGCGGTCGAGCCAGGGAACGGCCGCGAGCTTCTCGTCGATCAGCTCTTTCGCCTTGGCGGGCTTCGCCACAAGCTTCGAATCGAGGCGCAACGGGCCGAGCGGCAAGGTCGCCTGCTCGCCCGTCTCGCCCGCGGCGAGGGCGACGAGCTCCAGACTGCCGCCGCCGAGGTCGCCCATCACGCCATCCGCCTCCGGCGTGCCGGCCAAGACCCCGAGACCGGAGAGCCGCGCCTCCTCCTCGCCCGACAGGATCTCGATGTCGCGGCCGCAGAGGTCGCGCGCCCGCTCCACGAAGTCGCGGCCGTTCGACGCCTCGCGCACCGCCGCTGTCGCCAGCAGATCGACCCGCCCGACGCCCATCGCCTGCGTCACGTCCATGAAGCGCGGCAGGGCCTGCAAGGCCTGCTCGACCCCGTCGGGGGACAGCATCCCGGTGGCGTCCAGATCCCGCCCCAGCCCGCACAGCAGCTTCTCGTTGAAGACCGGCAAGGGCGCGCGGTCCGAGGATTCGTAGACCACCAGCCGGATGGAATTCGAGCCGATGTCCACAACGGCCGCCGGCGGCGGCTTGGCCGCGCCGGAGGCCGACTGCGCGTCACGGGGCGTCGGGGCCGTAATCGTCATGGGTAAGGAACGAACTCGCTTGCTGCGCTGCGAACCGTGCGCGGCTAGCCGCGCTTGGCCGCGCCGGTCTTGCCGCGGCCGCGGGACGCCGTCTTGCCCGCCCCGGCCTTGGAGCCGGCGAGGCTCGCCTTGCGCGCCCGGCGGATCGCCTTTCCGCGGCCGGAGAGACTGGGATTGGTCATGAAGAAGACGTGGCAGTTGAAGCCCTTGCCGACCGGTTCGTCGCGCACGAAAGAGCCGTCCGGCTCCAGGTCCCAGGTCTGCGCCTCGTCGTTGAGGTTGGCGTACATCACCTGCTCCAGAATCTGTCGCTTAACGGTCTGATTCTGGATCGGAACCAACGATTCGACGCGCCGGTCCAGATTGCGCGGCATCCAATCGGCGGAGGAGATGAACACCTCCGCGTCGAGCGAGGGCAGCCCATGACCTGAGCCGAAGCAGACCACGCGGCTGTGCTCGAGGAAGCGGCCGACGATGCTCTTCACCCGGATGTTCTCGCTCAACCCCTCGATGCCGGCGCGCAGGCAGCAAATGCCGCGGATCACGAGGTCGATCTGCACGCCGGCGCGGCTCGCCTCGTAGAGGGCGTCGATCAATTCGCCGTCGACCAGGTTGTTGACCTTCACCCAGATCTGCGCCGGCCGGCCGGCCTTGGCGTGCTCGATTTCGCCCTTGATCCCGTCGAGGAGCCGCTTGCGCAGGGCCAGCGGCGCAAGCGACAGACGCTCCATCTCCTCCGGCGTGGCGTAGCCGGTCATGTAGTTGAAGGCGCGCGCCGCGTCGCGGGCCAGCCCAGGCTCGCAGGTGAAATAGCTGAGATCGGTGTAGATCTTCGCCGTGATCGGGTGGTAGTTGCCGGTCCCGTAATGCACATAGGTGCGCAGTCCCGACCCCTCGCGCCGCACCACCATCGACACCTTGGCGTGGGTCTTCAGGTCCACGAAGCCGTAGACCACCTGCACGCCCGCGCGCTCCAGGTCGCGCGCCCAGCGGATGTTCGCGGCCTCGTCGAAGCGCGCCTTCAGCTCGACCAGCGCGGTCACGGATTTTCCGGCCTCCGCCGCCTCGCTGAGAGCGGCGATGATCGGCGAATCCTTGGAGGTGCGGTAGAGCGTCTGCTTGATCGCGATGACGGCCGGATCCTGCGCCGCCTGCCGCAGAAACTGGACCACCACGTCGAAGCTCTCATAGGGGTGGTGGACGATGATGTCCTTGGCGCGGATGGCCGCGAAGCAGTCGCCGCCATAGTCCCGGATGCGCTCGGGAAAACGGGCGTTGAAGGGTTCGAACAGCAGATCGCGCCGCTGGTCCACGATCAGTTGGCTGGCGTCGGCGAGGCCGAGTATGCCCTCGACCGCGAACACGTCCTCGGCGTCCGCATTGAGCTGATCGATCACGAAGTCCCGGAGGTCTTCGGGCGTCGTCGCCTCAATCTTCAGGCGAATCACGTGGCCGCGGCGGCGGCGGCGCAGCATGCTCTCGAAGGTGCGGACCAGGTCCTCCGCCTCCTCGTCGATCTCCATGTCGCTGTCCCGGATGATCCGGAACATGCCCTTGCCGGTGACCTCGAAGCCCGGGAACAGCCGGTCGAGATAGAGGCCGATCACCCGCTCCAACGCGATGAAGCGGATCTTCTGACCAGGCAGCCGGACGAAGCGATCGATGTTGCTGGGGATCGGAAGCAGACCGTTCATATGCTTCTCGTCCTGCGGACGCAGCAACTCCAGCGCCAGCACCAGCCCCTTGTTCGGGATGAAGGGGAACGGGTGCGCCGGATCGACGGCGAGCGGCGTCAGCGCGGGAAAGATCTGCTCCAGGAACCAGCCGTCTAGCCAGGTCCGCTCGCGCTGCGTCAACTCCTCCGGCTCCAGCACGAAGAGATCCGCCTTGCGCAGTTCGTCGGTGACGACGCGCCATATGTCCTGCTGCTGGGCCATCAGCCGCCCCGCCTCCTCGGCGATGGCGGCGAGCTGCTGCGCGGGCGTCAGCCCGTCCTGGCTGGGCGAGGAGATGCCGGCGGAGACCTGCCCTTTCAGGCCGGCCACACGCACCATGTAGAACTCGTCCAGATTGCTGGCGGAGATAGACAGGAAGCGCAGCCGCTCCAGCAGCGGATGCTGGGGATTCATCGCCTCCTCCAGCACGCGCGTGTTGAAGGCGAGCCAGGAGAGCTCCCGGTTCATGAAGCGCTTGGGCCCGAAATCCCGAACCGACTTGGCCTGCTTGCGCTCGTCCTCGATAAGCTTGGCGACCTCGCCCGGCGCGGGAACCGGCCCCCCGCTCGATCCGCTCGGCGACGGCGACAAGGCGGCCTGGTGGGCGGCCTCCTCATCGAGCGCGGTGCTGCTGTCTCGGCTGTCTGTCACGCGATCTTCTCCCGACCCGGCTATGCTTAGAAGGCGCTGGCCCTTCCGTAAAGACGAACTGTGACAGCTTCATGGAGACGCGAGCCGCCGGCAAGCCGGCGACTAGATTACCACGCCTTCGCCGTGATAGTGAGCGCGGGACCGCGGAATGCATTGCGGCGGACACGATGACCGGAGGCCCGATGCTCACGCTCTTCCTGCTGCGCCACGCGAAATCGAGCTGGTCCGACGCGGGCATGGCCGACTTCGACCGGCCGCTCGCCTCGCGCGGGGTCAAGGCGGCGCCGAAGATCGGATCCTATATGGCCGAGGCGGGTTTCGCACCGGACCTGATCCTGTGCTCGTCCGCCCAGCGCGCGCGGGAGACCCTGGCGCTCGTGCTGCCATTCCTGAAGGAAGAGCCGACCATCCGAATCACCCGCGCGATCTATGAAGCCGACGGGGAGGAAGATCTGCTCGCCGTCCTTGCAGAGCTGGCGCCGGACGAGTCGGCCCGGGTGATGCTGATCGGCCACAATCCCGCGATGCAAGACCTGGCCGTCGCGCTCGCCGGCGCGGGCGCGCCGGACGACCGCGCGGCGCTGGCGCAGAAATACCCGACGGCCGGATTGGCGGTCCTGACCTTCGACGGGGCGGACGGCTGGGCCGGACTCGCGCCCGGCGCGGGCCTGCTCACCCACTTCGTGCGCCCGAGGGAGCTTGAATGATCGCGTCCTTCGCATCCTCCGTCGCCACAGCGCCCGTCTCCCAATAGACCGGCAACGCCCGGAACCGCGCCCAGCTCTCGGCCAGATTGGCGAGCCCCGCCTCGATCTTGCGCGCCTGATGGCCTTCGACCAACGCGACCGCCTCCGGATTGAGCACCTGCGCCGGGTCCTCGGCGCCGTCGGCCAGTTCCTGCAGCAACCGATGCGCCACCGCCGCGTCGTTGAGCCCGCCCAGGCAATCCTGCAGCTTCTTCGTCGCCTGTAGGAAGGGGCCCACCCGCTTCTTCGGGTAGAGGCTGCGGAAGAACTCGACGGCGTAGCGCAGCTTCTTGATCTCGATGCGCAATTCATGCAGCGCCTCGGTCTCCAGCGCCGTCGGGTCCGCGCCCGCATCGTCCAGAACCACCTTATAGCGGGCCGCCAACAGGTCGTGCGCGAAGCTTCCCACCGGCAGGGCTTCGGCCGCGGGATTCGCGGTGTCGCCCCAGCTTTCCAGGTCCAGCAGGAGATGCTGGAAGCGCTTGCGGTCTAGCGCGGCGACGGCGCGCTTGTAGCCGCGCTTGCGCTTCTTGCCGGCGCGCTTGGCCAGCGCCTTGAGGCCGGGATGCTCCGGACGCTCGGCCAACACAGGGGCCAGCGTCTCGTCCAGAAAGACATCCCAATCGCGCGCGGGATTGGTCTGCTGCTGCATCCAACGAAGCGGTTTGGCGAGCCGCTTGCGCGGTCCCTCCTCGATCACCGGCCTGAAGGCCGAAAGCGCGGCGCGCATGCGGCGCACCGCGACCCGCGCCTGATGGACGCCTTCCGGGTCTGCGCCGGCGCGGATCACCGAATCGTTCGCCAGCACCTGCGCGACGCCGAGCCGCAGGATCTGGGCCAGCGCGGCGCGCACGCTCATCTCCGGTTCGAACGCCGGCTCCTCCGCCTTCTTCGGCGCCGGCTCCCGACCGAGGAACAGGGCGTAGCCGCGCGCGGCCTTGCTCTCGCCGCCGATGCGGAACGGAATGCGCGCCCGCAATTCCCGGGCGAAGTCGAGCAGCGCCGTCGGCTCGCCCCGCTTCAATTCAAGCTCCGCCTCGAGGATCGGCCGAACGCCGCCGGCGTCCGGGGCGCCGCAGCCGACGCTGCGAATCTCGCCGACGTCGAGCGCGACCTCGATCAGCGACCCGCCCGCCTCGACCAGCCACAGCGTGCGCTTCACATCGGTGGAGAAGACGGCCGTCAGCGCCTTGTCGCCGATGGCGGCGCGCACGCTCTCTGCGGCGGCTGGATCATCGATCAGCGCCAGATCGGGCGTCGTCCCGCGGATCGGCGCCGTGACCTCGACGCGGGTCTGAAGGCCGCCCGCGGGGCCGACGGCCGCCTTCAGCGTCTGCACGCGGCGGCGCCCTTCCTGACGCACCCGCAGGGCCGCGCCGGCGCGCTTCAGATCCAGGTCCGCCGTATCGAAATAGACGGCGATCAGACGCTCGTTGCGGGCCCGAGCCATCTTGCGCCGCTGCAACAGGGCATCGCGCCGGAGCCGCGCCGCGGCCCGGCCCTCCAAGGTCAGCTTGAGTTCGATCTCCCGCTCCGACATCGCTCTTTTATAAGAGAGGTGCAGGCGTAGTAATCAAACGGAAAGCGAGCCGTCATATAACTTTCATTCAACCGTAACAGGAAACCCTCATAGCGTGCCGGGATAAGCGCCGCCGTCCATCAACAGGTTCTGGCCTGTCACGAAACCGGCATGGACGCTGCACAAATAGGCGCAGGTGCGGCCGAACTCGTCCGGCGATCCGACGCGCCCGGCGGGGTTCGTCTCGCCCATCTCGCGCAGCACCTCCTCGACGGGACGCCCTTCCTTCTCCGCGCGCGCCGCCGCCGTGCTGCGCAAGCGATCGGTGTCGAAGGGCCCCGGCAGCAGGCCGTTTATGGTGACGTTGCGCCGCACCGTTTCGCGCGCCAGACCGGCGACGAACCCGGTCAACCCGGCCCGCGCGCCGTTCGACAGACCCAGGATCGGGATCGGCGCCTTCACCGCCGCCGAGGTGATGTTGACGATGCGCCCGAAGCGCCGATCCATCATGCCGTCGACGACCGCCTTGATCAGCAGGATCGGGGTCAGCATGTTGGCGTCCACCGCCTTGATCCAATCGTCCCGCTCCCAGTCGCGGAAGTCGCCCGGCGGCGGGCCGCCGGCGTTGTTGACCAGGATGTCCGGGTCCGGACAGGCGGCGAGGACGGCGTTGCGTCCGGCCTCGGTCGTCACGTCGCAGGCGACCGGTGTGACGGACACGCCGTGGGCCGCGGCGATCGTTTCAGCCGTCGCCTCCAGCGCGTCGGCGCCGCGCGCATTGATCACCAGATCGACGCCTTCGGCCGCCAGCGCCTCCGCACAGGCGCGGCCAAGCCCCTTGGACGCCGCGCACACGATGGCCTTGCGGCCCGTCAGTCCCAGATCCATCCCACTTGCTCCTTGTCTATAAGGTCGGCGTCCGTTCAGCCGTCTGCCGCGTCCTCCAGATCCTCAAGCGCCCGCCGGGCCAGCGGCTGGGTGATCGCCTTGCGCTCCGCCAGGGCCAGCCGGTCGAGCCGCTCGACCAGCCGCCCCGCCGCCTCGAAGCTGCGCGGCATCCTTAGCGTCAGGTAATCGATCACCGCCGGATCGACCGGCAACTGCCGATCCGAGAACAGCTTGCCCAGCACCGCCGCCAGCAGCCGGTCGTCCGGCGCGCCGAGCGCCGCCGCCGGCGCCGCCTTGAGCCGCGTGATCAGATCCGGCGGGCCGATGCGCCACGCCGCCGGCGCCGCGCGCGCCGCGATCAGCAGCGTCCCGCCGCGCTCGCGCATCAGATTGTAGAGATGAAACAGCGCCTCCGGCTCCCGCGCCGCCTCCACGTCGTCCACGGCGACCGCCCGCCGATCCCCGAGGCGCGCGTCGAGCCCCGCGACCGCAAGCTCCGCCGCCGGCCACACCGGCGCCCCGGCGGCGGCGGCCCACACATGCAGCAGGTGCGTCTTGCCGGCGCCGGGCGGGCCGTGGATCAGCAGCGCAGACCCCGGCCAGTCCGGCCACCGGTCGATCCAGGCGACGGCCTCCTCGTTGCAGGGCGCGACCAGGAAATCCACGCGCCCCCGCGCCGGGCGGTGCGGCAGCGCGAGCGGCAGTTGAACCGGCTTTGCGGCGGAAGGCGTCATGCGTTGACCGCAGGGTTGTTGGGGCGACCGGGCGCCGGGCGCTATTGCGCGCCGGCCCTGCGCAGGCTCCAACCTGAGGCGTCCTCGGTCAAGGCGAGCGTGAGGCCGTTCTGCAGCAGCGCATTCTGGAACTGGTAGATGTCGCCGACATATTCGACCTCGAAGGCCGCCTCCCGGATGGTCGTCCGGGCGAGCGCCACCCGCTTGACCGGCGCCGAGGCCTCCAGCCCCCGGCGGACCGCCACCAGATCGTCGATCCCGGTGAGCGGCGCGCTCAAGATCAGGACCGTGGCCCCCAGATCGAAGCGCAACAGATTGTCCCGGGTCCAGGCCTCCTCCAGCAAGTCGGCGACGCCGTCGACCGCGGCGCGATAGAGCGCCGTTTCCGGGTCTTCCTCGCGCCCGGCCATCGGATCCGCGGCCTCCTCAAGGGCCCCGGCCTCCGCAGACGTCCCGGCCGCCGCCGGGTCCGCCGCAACGTCCGGGGCCGACGCGGGCGGTTCGGGCGGGAAGGCCGCAACGATGGAGACGGGCGACCAGCCGGGCGCCGCAACGTCGATCGCGACCGTCAGGCTGGCGCCGTCGGCCGCCGGCTCGGCGACGGCGACCACCGCGCCGCCGGCGCCGTGCTGCGCGGCGAGGGCTGCGAGCGCCTCCTCATCCCGGGCCAGCGCCGTCTCGGCGTCGATCGCCGCGATGTCGCCGAGGTCGCCCAAGGGCGCGATCAGCGGCGCCAGCCCTTCCGGCGGCGGCGCAGCCATCCAGGCGTCGAGCCAGGGGTTGGGGCCGCTCCACAGCACCGCCGCGCCGCCGGGCGCCCGCCAGACCGGGACGACCACGAGCGGGCGCGCCTCGGTTTCGGCGTAGGCGACGCCCTCGCGCCGCAACAGCGCCCGCACGGCGTCCGGCTGGAAGCGGATGGTCAATTCCGCCAGATACCGGCCGCCGCCGAACTTCTCGGACTCGAAGGAGACGTCGCGGATCAGGAACTCCAGCCGATCGGGGGAAAGCAGCGGCAACCGCTCGGCGTCGCGGGCGACCGTCAAGCGCTCGAACAGCGTGGCGAAGGCTTCCTGCTTGGCCCCCGCGACGCCCGCCCGTTTGGCGCTCACCTCGTCCGCACCGGTCGCGTCGACCGCCACCCGGGAGACGGTATAGACGTCGCCCGTGACCGCGGCCGCCGGCTTGGCCGAGAGCGCCAACCCCGCCGCAGCGAGGAGCCCACAGAGCGCGGCCGGTCCGAAGACCGTCCGGTGACCCGCCAGACGCCGCAGCAGCATTGCAAAACGCTCCCTTTTCACTATGGTCCCGGCGACATCTTCCGCGGCCCCGTTTGCGAACCGCCGACCCGCGCTGACCTATATAGCGCGTCGCGTCGCACGGAGGCCATAGCCGACCGGAAAGCGACCCGGACCCGTGAGCCCGACAGACCCCGCCTCCCCGGACCGACCGAACGACCCGGCCGCCGGCCGCCTCACCTACGCCGACGCCGGCGTCGACATCGACGCGGGCAATGCGTTGGTCGACCGCATCAAGCCGCTCGCCAAGGCGACGCGGCGTCCCGGCGCGGACGGAGCCCTCGGCGGGTTCGGCGCGCTGTTCGACCTGAAGGCCGCCGGCTACGAGGACCCGATCCTGGTGTCGGGAACCGACGGCGTCGGCACTAAGCTGAAGCTCGCCATCGAGGCGGATCGGCATGAGGGCGTCGGCGTCGACCTGGTCGCCATGTGCGTCAACGATCTGGTCGTGCAGGGGGCGGAGCCGCTGTTCTTCCTCGACTATTTCGCGACCGGCCGGTTGTCGGTCGAGACGGCCGCGGCGGTCGTCGAGGGGATCGCGGCGGGCTGCAAACAATCGGGCTGCGCGCTGATCGGGGGCGAGACGGCGGAAATGCCGGGCATGTACGCCGACGGGCATTACGATCTTGCCGGCTTCGCGGTCGGCGCGGTGGAGCGCGCGCAGCTGATCGACGGGACCAGGACGGCGACCGGCGACGTGCTGCTCGGCCTCGCCTCCAGCGGCCCGCACTCCAACGGCTACAGCCTGATCCGCAGGATCGTGGAGCGCAGCGGGCTCGCGCTCGACGACGCCGCGCCCTTCGATCCCGAGCGGAGCCTGGGCGCGGCGCTGCTGACGCCGACGCGGCTCTATGTGCGCGCCTGCCTCGACGCGATCGCGGCCGGCGGCGGCGGCGTGCACGCGCTCTGCCACATCACCGGCGGCGGCTTCTATGAGAACCTGCCGCGGGTGACGGGGCCCGATCTCGCCTGCGCGGTGGAGCGAAGCTGGACCCCGCCGGCCGTCTTCGACTGGCTGGCCGAGGTCGGCCGGGTCACGGCGCACGAGATGCACCGCACCTTCAATTGCGGGATCGGCATGGTGCTGGCCGTCGCGCCCGACGCGGCGGCCCCGGTGCGCGCCGCGCTGGAAGCGGCCGGGGAGACGGTCTACGAGATCGGCGCGCTGACGCCGCGCGGCGACGGGTCCGCGGTGCGCATCGCAGGCGTCGACGCCTGATGGCCGAGGCGCGACGGCGGCTTCGGGTCGGGGTGCTGCTCTCCGGCGGCGGCACCAATTTCCAGGCGCTGCTGGACGCCTGCGCCGACCCGGACTTCCCGGCCGAGATCGTGTTGGCGCTGTCCAACAACGCCGACGCTTTCGGTCTGGAGCGCGCGCGGCGCGCCGGGGTGGCGACCGCGGTCGTCGACCATCGCCCCTATGCGACCCGCGAGGCGTTCGAGGCCGACATCCAACGGGCGCTCGACGCGGCCGGGGTCGAGGTGGTCTGCCTCGCCGGCTTCCTGCGCGTGCTGACCGCCGGGTTCGTGGAAGCCTGGCGCGACCGGATGCTGAACATCCACCCCTCGCTCTTGCCCGCCTACAAGGGGCTGCACACCCACCGCCGGGCCTTGGCGGACGGGGCGCGATTGCACGGCTGCACGGTGCATGTCGTGCGCCCCGCGCTGGACGACGGCCCGCTGATCGTCCAGGCGGAGGTCCCGGTTCTGCCGGACGACGACGAGGAGACGCTGGCGGCCCGCGTTCTCGCCCGCGAGCATGTGATCTATCCGCTTGCGCTGCGCCTCTTGGGCGAGGGTCGGGTCCGAGTCGTCGACGACGGCGTCGAGATCGACGGCGCCTCCGGACCGCTGCGCCTCGCCTGGGAGGCGGACGCGTCTCAGGGCGCCGACTGACGCGCCCGGCGCGCCTGTCTTCTCTGAGAGACCGGAGTCGGAGGCGCACGGCGCGTCGACGTTAGGCCGCGATTGACGCCGGGCTGCGCCCCAACCCCAGAAGCAACTCGCTGACCGTCGGATCGTCCGGCCCGCCGGCCATCGGAAGGATGCATAGGCTGAAGCCGGGCTCGCAGGCGGCGCCCGGCCAGGCCTCGGTCGGCAGCAGGCGCGGCCGGCCGTCGATAACGGCCTCGCACAACGCCATGAGCGCGGGATCGGGACCGAGCCGGCGGCCAAGCAGACGCACGCCGAGCGCCGGTTCGATCGACGCGCCGCAGCGGCGCACGACGAAGCGGCCGTAAGGCTCGACCTGCAGCCAGGCGCCAAAGGGGCCAAGCACGTCGCAGCCGGACAATCCGTCCAGAGCGGCCGCCGGCGCGGCCCCGTCCAAGACGCAGCCGCGCGTCCAATGCGCGAGCCAATCCTCGGCGTCCGGCGCCGCCAGGGACCAAGACAGGTCGAACCGATCCAGAACCGTGTCCATGCGAAGGCCCTCTTTGCTTGTGACAGAGCGTCAGTATCGGCCGCGCCCCTTAACAAATGGTTGCGCCGCGAAAGCGCGCGAATCCGACGCCCGGGGCGCCGAGTTCGCTTGAGCCCCCAGCCGGCTTGGGTAAAATCACCGCCGATTTCACGAACGCGTCCGTCCGTCTGCATGGGCGGCGCGGCGAGAACGCCTTCAGGGGTATTGAGGAAGATGACCATGGCGCATGACGACGAGCTGGAGTTCAACCGCGCACCGCGCGAGCACCTGCAGACCTACGGCAACTTCGGCCGGCTGATGACCGTCGCGACGGTCCTGACGGTCATCGTCCTGGCGTTGATGGCCTTCTTCCTGGTCTGATCGGCGCCGACTGATCGGAAGCGCGGCTCCGGCCGCGCGCACGCGACGCCGCCCCGGCGATGCCGGGGCGGCGTCTTGCGTTTCGCGTCGGTCCTTGCGTTGCCGACTGTCGGGGCGGGGGCTGGGCTTCGGGCAGGGCTGGGCTTCGGGCAGGGCTGGGCTTCGGGAGGGGCTGGGCTTCGCTGCGGGGCGAAGCGGTCAGCGGCGGCTGCCAAGCTCCAACATAAAGCCTGTCCTGGGCGACGGCGCGCCGCACGGCGCGCAGGCGTCGCACACAGGCGACTCCCGCATCGACGCCAAGGGGCGTCGGACGAGAAAGGGCCGCCGTCCCCGCATGGGGGCGGCGGCCCTCAGAATTCCGCGCACGGCGCCCTGCCGGGGCGCGCGGGCGTCAGCCGACGATTTCGACGCCGGCGAAGAAGTAGGCGATCTCGATCGCCGCATTCTCCTGCGAGTCCGAGCCATGCACCGAGTTGGCCTCGACCGACTCGCCGTAGAGCTTGCGGATCGTGCCGTCGTCGGCGTTCGCCGGGTTGGTCGCGCCCATCACCTCGCGGTTCTTGGCCACGGCGTTCTCACCTTCCAGAACCTGCACGACGACCGGACCGGACGTCATGAAGGCCACCAGATCATTGTAGAAGGCGCGCTCCTTGTGGACGGCGTAGAAGGTCTCCGCCTGCTCCTTGGTGAGCTGCAGACGCTTCTGGGCGACGATGCGCAGCCCGGCGTCTTCCAGCATCGCGTTGATCTTGCCGGTCAGATTGCGCCGGGTGGCGTCCGGCTTGATGATCGAGAGGGTCCGTTCGTCGGCCATTGCGTTTCGGTCCTTAAGCCCATTTTCGATTCAGCATATCGCGTCTTCGCCGGGGAATTCCGCGGCTTCGCGCAGCCCCCGGCCGCGAACCGCGCGCCTTATAGACGCCCCCGAACAACGGGGCAAGCCTTGCCGGACGGCTTGCAAAGCCCGGCCAAGCTGCTATGCGAGCGGCGATGCTGATCCTGAACGACATCACGCTGCGCGCCGGCGGGCGCGTGCTGCTGGACGGGGCCTCCGCGCAGATCCCCGACGGCCGGCGCATCGGTCTTGTCGGGCGCAACGGGACCGGCAAGACGACGTTGCTGCGCCTGATCCTGGGCGAGATCGCGCCGGACGGCGGCGCGGTGCGCACAGGCGCGCGCGAGACCATCGGCGCGGTCGCGCAGGAGGCGCCGATGGACGACCGGCCGCCGCTGGCCCATGTGCTGGCCGCCGACCGGCGGCTGGCCGAGCTGACCGCCGCCGTCGAGGAGGAGCGCGATCCGCACCGCATCGGGGAGCTGCACGCGCGGCTCGCCGACCTCGGCGCCCATCGCGCGGAGGCGCGCGCCGCGCGCATCCTGGCGGGCCTCGGCTTCGACGAGGCGGCTCAGGCCCGGCCGGTGCGGGAGTTCTCGGGCGGTTGGCGGATGCGGGTCGCGCTCGCCGGCGCGCTGTTCGCGGAGCCCGACATCCTGTTGCTCGACGAGCCGACCAACCATCTGGACCTGGAAAGCGCGCTCTGGCTGGAAGGCTATCTCGCCAGCTATCCGCGCACGCTGATCCTGGTCAGCCACGACCGCGGGCTGCTGAACCGCATCCCGACGGAGATCCTGCATCTGGGGGACAAGCGCCTGACGCTCTACAAGGGCGGCTACGACGCCTTCGAGGACCGCCGGCGCGAACAGCAGGCCCAGAACCGCGCGCTGCAGGCCAAGCAGGAAGCCCAGCGCCGCCACATCATGAGCTTCGTCGACCGGTTCCGCTACAAGGCGTCCAAGGCGCGCCAGGCGCAGTCTCGCTTGAAGATGCTGGAGCGGATGGAGCCGATCGCGATGGCCGCCGAGGATCCGACCATCGCCTTCGAGCTGCCGAAACCGGACATCCTGCCGCCGCCGATCGTGACGATGGAGGAGGTCTCGGTCGGCTACGATGCGGCGCGGCCGGTGCTGAAGCGCCTCGACCTGCGGCTCGACATGGACGACCGGATCGCGCTCTTGGGCGCCAACGGCAACGGCAAGACGACGCTGTTGAAGCTGTTCGCCGGCAAGCTGAAGCCGCTCGACGGGAAGCTGCGCCGGCCGTCCAAGCTGGAAGTCGGCTATTTCGCCCAGAACTCGCTGGAGGAGCTGAGGCCGGAACTGACGGGCCTGGAGCATCTGCAGGCGCTGGAGCCGATGGCGACGGAGACCAAGCTGCGCGCGCATCTCGGCCGGTTCGGCTTCCCGCAGCAGATGGCGGACACCCAGATCGCCAAACTCTCGGGCGGCGAGAAGGCGCGGCTCGCGCTCGCCGTCATCTGCCGCAAGAACCCCCATCTGCTGCTGCTGGACGAGCCCACCAACCATCTCGACATTGACAGCCGTCAGGCTCTGATCGAGGCGCTGGCGGACTATGAGGGCGCGGTCGTTCTGGTGACTCACGATCCCTATCTGGTGGAGGCGACGGCGGACCGGCTTTGGCTCGTCAAGGACGGCGGCTGCGCGCCGTTCGAGGGCGACATGGCGGACTATCGCCGAATGCTGGAGCGGGAGCGCCGCGCCGCGCGGGCGGAAGAGAAGGCCGCGAGCGCGCCCGCCCCGACCGCGCCTGCGGCGGAAGCCCGACCGGACCGCCGCGCGCGCGCCCAGCAGCGCGAGCGCCTCGCGCCGCTGCGCAAGGCGGCCGCCGACATGGAGGCCCGCATCGAGACGCTGACCGCCGAGAAGGCGAAGATCGACGCCCGTCTCGCCGACCCCGCGACCTACGACGCCGGGGCCGAGCGGATCGCGGAGCTGACGCGGCTTTCTAGCGATCTGGCCCGCGCGATCGAGAGCGCCGAGCAGGCCTGGCTTACCGCCCACGAGGCCCTGGAGGCCGCCCAGGACGCCGCCCAGCAAGGCGCGCAAGCGCAGTAGGCGCCTTTCACCGGCGCTGACAATCGCGTGATCTGCGGCGGCCGACGCTTGCGCGCGCGGGCGGCCGGGCAAATATCGACCTCCGACAGACCAACGCCGGTCCGGCGTCCAGATGGAGGATTGAAAGGATGGCACCGCGTCCCCTCTCCCGCCGTGCAGCGCTTGTCGCCGCGCTCGCCGCAGCCGTCGCCGCCCCGATCGCGCTTTCCGCCGCCCCGGCCCGCGCCGAGAAGGTGAACCAGAGCTTCCTCGGCGGCGTGGCGATCGAAGGCTACGACCCCGTCGCCTATCTCAAGCAGGGGCGGCCGGTCGAAGGCTCGTCCGACTTCACGACGCAGTGGAACGGCGCCGTCTGGCGCTTCGCCAGCGCGGAGAACCGCGACGCCTTCTCCGCCGCGCCGGAGACTTACGCCCCCGCCTACGGCGGCTACTGCGCCTGGGCGGTCAGCCAAGGCTATACGGCCAGCATCGACCCCGACGCGTGGAAGATCGTCGATGGGCGGCTCTACCTCAATTACAACAAATCCATCCAGCAGCGCTGGGAGCAGGACGTTCCCGGGAACATCGCAAAGGGCGACGCGAACTGGCCGGAGATCGAGGCCGGGCTGTAGAGCGCCGCGCGCTTTCCTCGCCTTCGCAGGCAAAAGAAAACCCCGCATCGGCGACGAGGCGGGGTTTTCTCCGTTCAGGACGCGTCGGCTCAGCCGAGCATGCGGTTCCACCAGCCCTTGCGCTTGGGCTTGTCGGCCTTCTTCTCGGTTCCGTCGCTGACGATGTACTGGTCCAGCGGGTCCGCGGCCGCTTCGGCCGACTCCGGCGGCGCAGGCGCGGGCTCTCCGGCTCCAGCCTCCGCCGGGGCGCCGTTGTTCGCCGCCTGCGGGGCCGCAGGCTCGGCGGCAGACTCCGGGGCAGGCTCGGCGGCGGTCGGGGGCGCGGGTTCGGCGCTCGGCGGCGCCGCCTCGGGCCCCGCAGGCTCTTCCGTCTTGCGACGGCGCGCGGGGCGCTTGGCCCGGGCCTTCTTGGCGGGCGCGGGCGCCTCGCCCGCTTCTCCGGCTGCTTCCCCGGCGGTTTCTCCAGCGGCTTCCCCGCCGGCTTCTCCATCGGCCGCTTCCGGCTCCGGCGCGGTCTTGGCGCTGCGCCGGCGTTTCGGTTTGGGCGCGGCTTCTTCGGCCGCGGCGGCCGGGGCCGCCATCTCCTCGCCGTCGGAAGCGGGCGTCGTCTCGGAAGCCGCCTCGGCAACAGGCTCGGCGGCCTTGCGGCGGCGCGAAGGGCGCTTGGCCTTGGCCTTCTTCGCCGGCGCGGCCTCCGCCTCGTCGACGGACCCGCTCGGGGCGTCGGCGGGGGCGTCAGCGGGGGCGTCGGCGGGGGCGTCGCCCCCCTCCTCCGGCGCAGCGCTCCCGGACGCCGCCGCCTCATCGGCGCCCTCGTCGGCCGTCTCGTCGGCGCCGTCCTCGGGGCGCCGGTTGCGCCGGCGGCCGCCGCGGCGGCCGCGCTTGCGGCGCTTGCGGGAGCGGTCGCTGTCGCTTTCACCGGCGTCCGCGTCGGCGCTCTCGCGCGCCTCGTCCTCGGCCTCTTCGGCCTCGGCCGCCTCGGCGGCGCGGTCCGGTTCCTGCTCCTCGCGCGCGCCGTCCTCGTCGCGCCCGCTGCGGCGGCGGCCGCCGCGGCGGGAGCGTTTGGAGCGGCCGTTCTCCTCGGCCCGTCCGTCGCCGCGGCTGTCCGCGCGGGTCGGCTCCACCACCTGTTCGGCGGCGCCCTCTTCGTCGCTGGCGGTGCGGGTCAGCTCGAACTTCGGCGGGATCAGCGCCGGATCCGCCTCGATCGTGACGCGGAAGCCGTATTGCTCTTCCATCTCGCCGATCGAGTTGCGCTTGTGGTTGAGGATGTAGAGCGCGACCTCCACCGGCACCCGCGCCTTGACCACGGCCGAGCGCTTGCGCAACCCCTCCTCCTCGATCGCGCGCAGGCAGATCAGGGCGGCCGTCTCGGTCGAGGCGATGTAGCCGACGCCGCCGCAGGTCGAACAGGGTTGGCTCATCGCCTCCAACAGGCTGGGCCGCAGCCGCTGCCGCGACATCTCCATCAGCCCGAAGGCGCTGATCCGGCCGACCTGGATGCGCGCCCGGTCGCGGCGCAGCGATTCCTTCAGCTTGCGTTCGACCTGGGCGACATTGCGGTTGTCGTCCATGTCGATGAAGTCGATGACGATCAGCCCGGCCAGATCGCGCAGGCGCAGCTGGCGGGCCACCTCCTCCGCGGCCTCCAGGTTGGTCTTGAGCGCCGTCTCCTCGATATGGCGTTCGCGCGTGGCGCGGCCCGAGTTGACGTCGATCGCCACCAGCGCCTCGGTCTGGTGGATCACGATCGTTCCGCCCGAGCGCAGCTGCACCTGCGGCTCGTGGATCTGCGCCAACTGCTGCTCCACCTGATAGCGGTGGAACAGCGGGACGCCCTGCTCGTCCTTGTAGCGCTGGACCTTCTTGGCGTGGCTCGGCACCAGCGCCTTCATGAAGTCCTTGGCGGTCTTGTAGGCCTCCTCCCCGGCGACCAGAACCTCCTCGATATCCTTCGAATAGAGGTCGCGGATCGAGCGCTTGATGAGGTTCGCCTCCTCATGGATCAGCGCCGGAGCGGTCGATTGCAGCGTGCGCTGCCGGATCTCGTCCCAGAGCTTGAGGATATAGTCGAAGTCGCGCTTGATCTCGGCTTTCGAGCGTTCCGCGCCGGCGGTGCGCAGGATCACGGCCATGCCGTCGGGCGTCTCCAACTCCGAGATCACGCTCTTCAGGCGCTTGCGGTCCTGGGCGTTGGCGATCTTGCGGCTGACGCCGCCGCCGCGCGAGGTGTTCGGCATCAGCACGCAATAGCGGCCGGCGAGGCTGAGATAGGTCGTCAGCGCCGCGCCCTTGGTGCCGCGCTCCTCCTTGACCACCTGCACCAGCATCACCTGCCGGCGCTTGATCACCTCCTGGATCTTGTATTGCCGCTTCAGGCGCGGGCGACGGCGCTGCGCCTCCTCGACGGCCTCGTCGACCGCCTCGGCGCCGCCCATGTCCTCGACCGGCTCGCCGTCGGGGCCGCGGCGATCCTCCTCGCCCTCGTCGTCGCCGGCGCCGGGCTCTTCGACCAGATCCTCCCGGTCCGAGACGGGGATGCGATAATAGTCGGGATGGATTTCGCTGAAGGCCAGGAAACCGTGACGGTTTCCGCCGTACTCCACGAAGGCCGCCTGGAGCGACGGTTCGACCCGCGTCACCTTGGCGAGGTAGATGTTGCCCTTGAGCTGGACCTTGGTGGTGGTCTCGTAATCGAATTCCTCAAGCTTGTTTCCGCTGACGACCGTAACCCGGGTCTCCTCCGGGTGGGTCGCGTCGATCAACATTCTGCGCGTCATTAACTCCGTCCTCTGCCCGGAAGCGGGCGCGTCGCCGCCGCAACGCCGCCGGGTCTCTCTGCTGGGCGCAGCCGGAGCCCGTCCCCGTCCCCCGGAACTCCGCCGGACGCACCGAAGATGCGCCGGGGAAGCGGGGACGACGGTCGAGCGAAAACGCACCCGGCCGCCCGGCGCGCGGATGCGCGTCGGCGGATAGGGTCGGCGTTCGGCTTGCAGGCGCCATGATGAAAAGGGTCAGCCTTTGCTTCGATCGGGCCGCTCGTCGAGTCGGGCTCAGCCGGGATCGAGCCGTCGCCTCGCATCAAACCAGGGCGAGGCGGCGAGCCGGCGTCGAGGCGCCGGCGCACACAAACCGAGACCGGTGCGTCGGCCCAGGGCGTCTGCCCGGGGCGCCGACCCACGGCGCCGAGTTGCGGCCCTCGGGTCGGCGGCTCATCGCGCGCCCCCCCGCAGGAAGCTCGATCCGCGACCGCCCGCCATCCCGGCTGAACGGTCCGATGGTCGTTCGTCACCTATCCGCAGGCCGCCCGCGACGCGCTTTTGGCGCCTCGCTTTCGCGGCGGTCCGCGAAAACCAGTCCGACGTCACCGGCCGGATATGTCTCCAGCCCGCCAATCCGTCGGTCCAAGGAAGAAGCCCCGACCGTCCCTAGCGCCCGCATCCGACAAAGACCGCACAGGCCCGCAAGGGGGCGTCGGCGGCGCTGCGGCGCGGCGCTGCGTCGGGTCGTCCCCCGATGGCCTGCGGTCTCGACCCGCCGCAAGTCTGTGATGCGGCGTCGGCGAGTGCGCGCCTCGGGACCGGGACTCCTTCGCGCGTCACTCTAGACGCATCACCCCTGCGGAGACAAACCTTTAATCGATCGCCATGCGCCGCGCGAGCGTGCGGCGCGGCGCCGGATTTTCGCCCCAAAGCGGCGCTAGAAGAGCCGGAATCCGGCAGGCGCGGGGCGAAACGGCTTTGAAGTACGCACGCAAATCTGCCATACATCTAGCGGTTATCGTCGCGGTGGGGCGCAACATGTTCTTGCGAAATGGCGCCGGTCGAGTTCGGACGGCGGCCCGCGATTCCGCGGGCCGCATGAAAGCGTGCGCGTTGGCGCTCGTCGCCGCGCTCGCCGTCGGCATGGGGGCGCAGGACGCGGCCGCGCAAACGATCGTCGACGCCCGCATGGGCGTGCACGAGGAGCGCACGCGCTTCGTGCTGGAGTTCGACCGGGCGCAGCCCTATCGCGCCTTCGTCCTGACCGGCCCGAACCGCGCGGTGATCGATCTGCCCGACGTCGAGTGGCGGGCGGCCGCGCCGCACACCAAGCCGATGGTCGGGCTGGTCGGCAATCTGCGCTACGGGCTGTTCCGGCCGGGCGTGTCGCGCGTGGTGATCGACCTCAAAGGGCCGGCGCGCATCGCCAGCCACTTCACCTTGGACGCCGGCGGCGGGTCGGGCCCGCGCATCGTCGTCGACCTTGAGCCGGCGGCCCCCGACGTCGCCGCCGCAGAGGAGCCCGTGCAGTCGCCGCAATGGGCGGCCTACGCCGAGCGGCTCGAGAGATCCTCCTCCGCCGTCGCCAGTCTGGCGCCGCCGGCGTCCGCGGCGGGGGACCGGCGGATCGTGGTCCTCGACCCCGGGCACGGCGGCGTCGATCCGGGCGCCATCGGCGTATCCGGCGTCTACGAAAAAGACATCGTGATGGCCATCGCCGGCACGCTGAAGCGCGAGCTGGAGGCGACCGGCCGCTACGAGGTGGTGCTGACCCGCGACCGCGACGTCTATCTGCCGCTGCGCGAACGCTATCAGGTGGCGCATGACGTGAATGCGGAGCTGTTCGTCTCGCTGCACGCCGATTCGCATCCCAGCCGCAGCCTGCGCGGGGCCTCGGTCTACACCCTGTCCGACACCGCCTCCGACGCGGAGGCCGCGGCGCTGGCGGCCAAGGAGAACAAGTCGGACGTCATCGCGGGCGCGGATCTGAGCGGCTACACGGCCGAGGTCTCCTCGATCCTGATCGATCTCGCCCAGCAGAGCGTCAACGAAAACAGCTGGCATTTCGCCGAGATGCTGGTCGACGATCTGGCGCGCGAGGTGCGGGTCCTGAACAACACCCACCGCTTCGCCGGCTTCGCGGTGCTGAAGTCGCCGAACGTGCCCTCGGTGCTGGTCGAACTCGGCTATCTCTCCAACCGGGACGACGAGAAGCTCCTGCGCACCGACGCCTACCGCGAGCGCGTCTCGCGCGCGCTGACCCGCGCCGTCGACCGCTATTTCGAGCGCCAGGACCGGCTCAGCCGCTCGTGACCCCCTCGCCTGGCCCGTCGCGCCCCGGGCGACGCCGCCCAGAAATCGCCATCGCGCTGTCGCTTTTTTGCGGCGTCTTGGCTATACAGAGAGAGGTGCGGGCGGCAGGCCCGCGGCCATCGGGGTGGGGGCTCGACGGCGAGGCGCCGCGGTGCGGCGGCGCTCGTCCCGTCTCCGCCTTCTGCGAGGGGCGGCCTCCGCGAGGGGCCCGGAAAAGGCGCGCGGCGAACCAGAGATGCGAGCGCTGAAACTCTTAGGGGTCCTGGTCGGACTGTTCATCCTGGTCGGCGCCGCCGGCGTGGGGGCGGCCGTCTATGGCCTGTGGCACTACGGCAAGGACCTGCCGGACTATCGACAACTCGCGGACTACCAGCCGCCGACGGCGACCCGGGTGCACGCCGGCGACGGGCGCCTGCTGGCCGAATTCGCGACCGAGCGCCGGGTCTTCGTGCCCATCGAGGCGATGCCGCGGCGCGTGCTGCACGGCTTCATCGCGGCGGAGGACCAGAACTTCTACCGCCACGCCGGCGTCGATTTCGTCGCGCTGGCCCGCGCGGTCTTCGTCAACATCCAGAACGTGCTCGATAACCGGCGGCTGATCGGCGCCTCCACCATCACCCAGCAGGTGGCGAAGAATTTCCTGCTGACCAACGAGGTCTCGATCGAGCGCAAGATCCGCGAGGCGATCCTGGCCTTTCGCATCGAACGCGCGCTGTCGAAGGACCGCATCCTGGAGCTCTATCTGAACGAGATCTATCTCGGCTCCGGCTCCTATGGCGTGGCGGCGGCGGCGCTGAACTATTTCGACAAGAGCCTGGACGACCTGGCGGTCGAGGAGATCGCCTATCTCGCCGCCCTGCCCAAGGCGCCCAACAACTACCATCCGATTCGCAAGACCGACGCCGCGATCGCCCGGCGCAACTGGGTGCTCGGCCGCATGCACGAGGAAGGCTTCATCGACGCGGCGACCGAGGCCGAAGCCGCCGCGCGCCCGCTCGCGGTGCGCCCGCGCAGCGGCGTCGAGACGGTCGAGGCGGACTATTTCCTGGAAGAGGTCCGGCGCGAAATGCTCGACCGCTTCGGCGAGCGCGGGCTCTATGAGGGCGGCCTCTTCATCCATACGACGCTCGACGCCACGCTGCAGCGCTACGCGCGCGACGCGCTGCGCGACGGGCTCGTCGCCTACGACCGGCGGCACGGCTGGCGCGGGCCGGTGGCGAAGATCGATCTGGCGGCGGACGCGCCCCCCGAAATCTGGGGCCAGGCCCTGGCCGACGCGCCGAGGCCGCTGGGCAATCCGGGCTGGCGGCTGGCCGTGGTGCTGAAGGCGGAGGCGGAGGCGGCGACCATCGGTCTGCTGAAGCGCGGCGAGAGCGGGGTCGAGACCGGAACCATCCCGCTGCGCGAGATGACCTGGGCGCGCGCGCACAACGGCTATGACGAGCCCATGGGGCCGAGCGTCGGCGCCGCGGACCAGGCGCTCGCGCGCGGCGACATCGTGCTGGTCGAGGAGATCGCGCAAGGCCGCCCGCGCGAGGAAGGCGGCGCGCCGGTCGCGTACCCGCCCGGCACCTTCGTGCTGCGCCAGATCCCGGAGGCCAACGGCGCCGTCGTCGCGATGGACCCGCATACCGGGCGCGTGCTGGCCATGTCCGGCGGTTGGAGCTTCGAGACCAGCCAGTTCAACCGGGCGACGCAGGCCGCGCGGCAGCCGGGCTCCAGCTTCAAGCCCTTCGTCTATCTCTCGGCGCTGGAGAACGGCTTCACGCCCGCCACCATCATCCTGGACGCGCCCTTCGTGATCGATCAGGGCGAGGGGCTCGGCAAATGGAAGCCCGCCAACTTCTCCCGCAAGTTCTACGGGCCGAGCCCGATGCGCGTCGGCATCGAGAAGTCGCGCAATCTGATGACCGTGCGGCTGGCCCAGGCGGTCGGGATGGACAAGATCTCGGCGACCGCCGAGCGCTTCGATCTGATGCAGGACATGCCGGAGCAGCTCTCCATGGCGCTGGGCGCCGGCGCGGTGCGGCTGATCGACATGGCCAGCGCCTACGCCGCGCTCGTCAACGGCGGCAAGGAGGTGCGGCCCAGCCTCGTCGACCGGGTTCAGGACCGGCACGGCCGCATCGTCTTCCGCCATGACGGGCGGCCCTGCGCCGGCTGCGACGCAGCCTTCTGGGACCGACAACCGGTCCCGGAGATCCCGGACGTCCGGGAGCGCCTGGCCTCCGCCGCCAGCGCCTATCAGATCGTCACCATGCTGGAAGGCGTCGTGCAGCGCGGCACCGGCCGGCGCATCAGCGCGATCGGCAAGCCGCTCGCCGGCAAGACGGGCACCACCAACGACTACAAGGACACCTGGTTCGTGGGCTTCTCGCCCGATCTGGTGTTCGGCGTCTTCGTCGGCTTCGACACGCCCGCGACGCTCGGCAAGCAGCCCTGGGGCGGGGCGGAGACCGGCTCCTCCGTCGCGGCGCCGATCTTCAAGGACTTCATGGAAAAGGCGCTGGCCGACAGGCCGGCGATCCCCTTCCGCACCCCGCCCGGCGTGCGCATGGTGCGCATCGACGCGGCGACCGGCGGGCTCGCCAAACCGTCGAGCCGCACCGTCATAACGGAAGCCTTCAAGATCGGGACCGAACCCGGCGCCGAGACGGTGAGCGCCGTGCTCGACGGCGGCGATCCGGACGGCGGCGGCGCCCCGACGCCTGCGCGAACCCCCGGCGACGGCGACGCGCCGACGGGGCTCTACTGACGGGCGCTCCGCTGAGAGGGTTCGGCCTCCCCGCCCCTTTACTGATCCCGGCGCTTGGCGTACCACCCGGATCGGAAGCGCCCTCCCGCCGACGGGCGCGGCGTCGAGGAATTGAGGACTTAATCCCCATGCGTGCGGAAACCCAAGCGGTGGTCGACGAGCTGCGGCAGTCGTTGACGCTGCTGAGGAGGCATCTTTGACTGGGACGCCTCCAACAAACGCCTCGCCGAGCTGAACGCCCGGGTCGAGGATCCGTCCCTCTGGGACGATCCCGACGCGGCCCAGAAGGTGATGCGCGAGCGCGCGGCGCTCGAGAGCGGCGTCACCGGCTACACCGCGCTCGAACAGGGCCTGGCCGACAATCTGGAGCTGATCGAGCTGGCCGAGGCGGAAGGCGACGACGACGTGCTCGCCGAGGCCGAGGCGGCGCTCTCGGCGCTGAAGGAGCGCGCCGCGAAGCTCGAGATCGAAAGCCTGCTGTCCGGCGAGGCCGACGCCAACAACTGCTTCCTGGAGGTCCACGCCGGCGCCGGCGGCACCGAATCCCAGGACTGGGCGGCGATGCTCTTGCGCATGTACTACCGCTGGGCCGAGAAGAAAGGCTACAAGGTCGAGCTGATCGAGGAGAGCCCCGGCGAGGAGGCCGGCATCAAGTCCACGACGCTGAAGATCGCCGGCCACAACGCCTATGGCTGGCTGAAGACGGAGACGGGCGTGCATCGCCTCGTGCGCATCTCGCCCTTCGACAGCCAGGCGCGCCGGCACACCAGCTTCTCCTCCGTCACCGTCTCGCCCGAGATCGACGACAAAATCGAGATCGAGATCGAGGACAAGGACCTGCGCGTCGACACCTATCGCGCCTCCGGCGCCGGCGGCCAGCACGTCAACCGGACCGATTCGGCCGTGCGCATCACGCACCTGCCCACCGGCATCGTGGCGCAGTGTCAGAACGACCGCTCGCAGCACAAGAACCGGGCGACTGCGATGAAGATGCTGCAGTCGCGCCTCTACGAGTTGGAGTTGAAGAAGCGCGAGGAGGCCGCCGCCGCCGACTACGAGACCAAGTCGGAGATCGGCTGGGGCCACCAGATCCGCTCCTACGTGCTGCAGCCCTATCAGATGGTGAAGGATCTGCGCACGGGCGTGGAGACCGGCAATCCCGACGCCGTGCTCGACGGCGACCTCGACCGCTTCCTCGAAGCCGCCCTCGCCGCCAAGCTCGACGCCGGGACGGAGGCGGTCGAAGCCGAGGCCTGAGCCGCGGCCGCGGCCTCGGGGTCGGTGGTTCCGGCGTGGTCGCGGGCGAAGATCCGGCCGGTGACGGTGGAGAGCAGCGCCGCGATCTCGTCGCGCGCGAGGCGATCGCGCTCCTCGCGGGTCTCGACAAAGGCGGCGAGCCGGTCGTCGAGGGTCTCGCTCGCCTCCGGCCGGTTCCGGGCGGTTCCGGGCGGCGAGGCGTTTGCGCCGGCGGGCGATGGTGTCGAGCGCCCGGTCGGTCTCCCCGTCCGGCGCGGCCGGTCTTCGCCTTGGCCAGAACGCGAAAGCCGCCTAGTCTTGCCCCCATGACGCGCATGCTTCTTCTTCTCTCGGCCGCCGGTCTGCTCGCCGCCTGCGCGGCGGAGCCCGCCGAGGCGCCTCAAACGCCGACGGCGGACACGGCCTTGGGGGCGGAGGACGACGCGCTCGAGTTTTCCGAGGAGCGGCGACGGACCGCCGGAATCGACTCCTACGAAGCTCTTCGCGGCCTGACCTGCGTCGAGCTTGCCGACCTGCAGCGGGGGCCCTTCGACAACCCGTCAGCTTACTATCGGGCGACATTCGTCTCTGCGCGTTTGGGGCTGGCCGGCTACTGCCGGACGCAGGACCTGCACGCCGCACTCCGGGCGGCGGACGCCTTGATTGCGGGCGGACATCGTCCCGAAGGCCTGTTCGGCGCGCTCGCCCTGATGGCGCGCCCCGATCTGTCGGCGCTCTCCGGACGGTCGGTTACGGACTATCTCGACATCGCCGTTTTCGGGAGGGCCGGCACGCCCCCGGATCAGATTGACGAGCGCCTTCGGCGCCTCGTGCAGCCGGCGCCGCCACCAATCGCCGCCCTGCAGCGGATCGACATCCTGCGCAGAGCCGACCGCGACTCGACGCGATATCTGCAAATCGCACAGCGCGTGATGGCGCGTGGTCGGGACGATCCGATCATGCGGCGCGTCGCGTTCGATGCAGCGCTGCAGGGCGGCTATCTGCGGCATTGGCCGGCCGCCGTCCAGGCGGCTGAATGGGCTCTCCTGGAGGCGGACCCCGCTCTCGACGGATTGGCGGCGGATACCCTCCTCGTGCGCGCGGCTCTCGACGGCGACGCCGGCGCCTTGGCGCTGCTCGGGGCGCTCCTGGAACAAGGGGGATACTACGACCCTGATCCCGCGGGCGCCTTTGTCGCGTTAAGTTTGGCGCGTGACGCCGGCGCGGAGGTGGCGGCGTCGCGGCTTGGGCGCCTGCAAGCCCGTTTCACCGCAGACGACGCGCTTCGCGCCGGCGCGCATCTCGACGCGCGACGGATCATTTATCCGCTAACCGCCTCCTAGTCGCCGGGCGAATTTCCCCGCCCGGCGCGGAACGTCTTTGTCTTGGCCAAGGGGCGCGACCACCTTAATCTGCGCTCATGGCGCGCAGAATCGCATGTTCTCTCCTTCTCGCCGCATTGGTCGCAGCCCTTCCCTTGGACCCGATGCGGGGGGAGAGCGCTTCACGCGCATTCGCGCAAGACGGCCAAGCGCCACGCTGTTTTCCAGGCGCAATCCAGGCGCTTCAGGCCGAAGAGCCGCCGACGGCTCCGACCTACTTCTTCGCGGCGAAGCACTACGCCAACCCTGCGTGCGCCGACTACCAACCAGAGGAAGCCGCCCGTCTCCTCTCGGCGCTGCTGCGGAGTTACGGCTGGGGCGTCCACGCCGCCGCCTATCACGATCTTCTAACACAGACCCCCAGCGCAACGGTGGATGCGGCGCGGTTGAACGCGGTGTACTGGGTGCTGGCGATCAGCGCGCTTACCGACAACGACGAGCCGAACGCGGTCGCCGCGCTCGCAACGCTGATCGGGGACCCACACCCTTCGTCGGGCGCCGTCGCGGTCCTGGGGCGCCTCGCCGAGCGCACGCCGGAGCAGCGTCTGGAGGAAGCGCTCTCCAGTTCGACCGGCGGCGAAACGCTCTTGTCCGGCGCCGCGCTGCGCCTTTGCATTCGGGCGGCTGCGCGCGCCAACGCACTAAGAGCAGACCCAGCGCTCGCCTGCGCGCGGTTGGCCTATCAGGTTGCAGACCGAACCCCGTTTGCAGCGCACGGCGAAAACGCAGTCTTCTTCGCCAACGGCTTGGTCCAAAGAGAAGCCGCATCCGGCAACCGCAACGCGCTGGAGTTGGGCGCGCAACGCCACGCCAACGCCGGGACGAAGCAAGGCCTGGAAGCGGCCTACCAATGGCTTCTGGCGGCGGAGGCGGCGGGCGGCCCGTCAGGGTCCCTGATGACCAGCCTGCGCGCCCGCATCAGCCGCGACGACCAAGACGCCTTGAGCATCCTATGGGCCGACGCGGGCTATCTGCCGCCCTTGCCGCTTCCCCCGCGATAGCCTGCGCCTCATCCGCTTTCGTCGCCGTTCTTCGGCGGATCGTAGCAGTTGGCGCGCGCCGCCGCCTCGGCGGCGGCGTGGAAGGCGTCGTTCAGCGGGTTGGAAGCCGCGCTTGGACAAGAGGCGAAACCACCCTAGTCTGCCCCCATGACGCGCATTCTTCTCCTTCTATCGACCCTCGGCCTGCTCGCCGCCTGCGCGGGCGCGGCCGGGGAGTCGGCGGAGAGCGCGGCGCCGGACGACCCGCGCGCCGTCGCCGAGGCCTATCTGGCGGCGACGGAGGGCGACGCCGAGCGCGGCGCGGTGGAGGATCAGCTCGCGGCCTGCTTCGCCGCGCGGCGCTTGCTGCGCTCGGGCTATGCGGAGGGCGACGCGACGCGGCGGGACCGTGACGCACTGGCCCTGGCCGCGCGGGTCTATCACCGCCTGCCGAGCCTGCCGGCCTGCGCCGAAGCCCCGATGATGGCGGGCCTCGCCTTTCAGCGGGGCTGGCTGCCGGCGGACGACCCCGAAGCCGCCGCGCGTCAGTCCTTCCGCCACCTCGTCGCCGCGATGCGCTTCCATGGACGATGGATCGGGGCGGATCGGGAGCCAGCCATGGCCCCGTCCGAGGCGCTGCGCGTCCTGACCGACGTCCCGGCTCCGCTGTTCGACGCCGCGCTGGAGGGCGCGCAGGCGCAGGAGCCCTGGATCGCCCGCATCCTGGCGGGCGGCCTGCCCGCCCGCTACGAGGCCGCCATGCGCGCGCGGTTCGGGGTCGGCCAACCGGCGCATCGCGGTCTGGCGACCGCGCTCACGGGCTATCCCGATGTGGCCGACAGACCGGCCGCCGAGCGACGGCTGGCCGGCCTCATGCTGACGACGACCGCCGAGAACGACTTCGACGCGGAGTTCGGGCTCGGCCTTCTCGTTCGCGCAGCGTGGGGCGGCGACGGGATCGCGGCGGCGCTCTATGGCCGCCATCTCCTGGCGGAAGGCGAGGTCGAGGAGGCCCTCGCCTGGCTGCTTGTCGCCGCCGTATCGGGCGGCCCGGCGCTCGCGCGGGAGATCGCCGAGGCCGAAAGCGCGCTGAGCGAGGCGGAGCGGCGGGCCGCGCGGGTGTCCGCGTCGACCCGCCTCTCGATGGCGCGGACTAAACGCTAGGATCGCCCGAAGGCTTGCGCTTGCGCTTCAGGCAGTCCTCGCGTTCGGCTTTGAGCCGCTCGATCTTCTCCACATGGGCCTCGTAGTTCTGAACGTACGTGGCCAGAATCTCCTTCGCGCCAGCCAATCGGAACTCCGCATCATTGCGCCGCGTAACCGCTCCAAGGATATGCGACGGGGCCTCGACGGCGTGAACCGTCAAGCACGCGGTCACGAGGCCCGGATGACGAAGCGCCAAACACTCGCGCAACGCGCGGCCAACGCCCCCGGCCCCGGCCAGCGCAATCGCAAGATCTTTCTCCGCTTGTTCCATATCCGCTTGCGCCGCGTCGACCTGCGCCTGCGCTTGGTCGATGAGAGCCTGTTTCCCGGGCGTCTGGGCTTCCAGATTTTTGATGTACTGCAGGGATACGCATTCGGTCTCGTCCGTCGGCGGGTCTCCCTCCTTGGGCGGGTCTTCCTCCTCGGGCGGCTCCTCCTCTTCCGGCGGCTCCTCCTCGGGCGGTTCGTCGGGGGACGGGCGGGAGCCGTCGTCGGGCGGGGCTTGGCGCTCGGCGCGCAACAGGGACAGGGCCTGGAGGAGCGCCGGGCGGGCGGCCTCGGGGTCGGTGGTTCCGGCGTGGTCGCGGGCGAAGATCCGGCCGGTGACGGTGGAGAGCAGCGCGGCGATCTCGTCGCGCGCGAGGCGATCGCGCTCCTCGCGGGTCTCGACAAAGACGGCGAGCCGGTCGTCGAGCGTCTCGCTCGCCTCCGGCCGGTTCCGGGCGGTTCCGGGCGGCGAGGCGTTTGCGCCGACGCGCGATGTTGTCGAGCGCCCGGTCGGTCTCCCCGCCCGGCGCGGCCCAGCCGTCGACGGTCAGCCCGCGCCGGCGCTGGAAGCGGGAGAGCGCGTCGGCGGCGCGGGCCGGGGTGGTGACGCTCGCCGCGTCCTCCGGCTCGCCCGCCTCGCCGAGCGCACGGCCGATGCGGGAGAGATCCTCGATGGCGTTGCGGCGTTCGGGGTCAGGCTCGGCGTCGGGCTGGGGCGGGGCGTGGGATCGGGGCGCGGCGGCCGGCTTGAGGCCGTCCATGAGGATATCGGAGCCGCTGCGGCGGCGCGCCGTGGAGCGTTCCGTGCGGCGCTCAGGGCGGGATTCCTGGGGGACGGCGCCGACGGGGCCGCCCAGTTCGTTGGGCGAGCGGCGCTTGCGGGCGATGACCGTATCCGGGTCGTCGAACAGCGCGCTCGCGGGGCCGGAGAAAGGCTCCAGCAATCGCGGATTCAAGGCCATGGGGCGTCTACCGTTCGGACCCTGCGGCGCGGCGACGCCGGCGGGTCCGCCTTTCCTGTTGGTTCACCGGGCAAATAAGAATTTGTTCTCTTTAAAGAGACACTTTGCGAACAAATTGTCAGTAAAAACATGTTATGTTTGTTTGTACTATGATTTATTCCCTATTTTTATGTCATGACATCGGGCAAATTGCCGCGAGGCCCGGAAAGGGCCGTCCGGGACGATGGGGCCGGACGCACGGCCGCCTTCATCCCGTCCGCAGCGGAGAGCCGGGAGCCAGGGCGGGTCGCACAGGCTTGGCGCCCGCCGCTCCTGGGTCCCGGCTCGGCCTTGCGGCCGTCCGGGACGACGAAGTAGCCCGACACGCCACGTCCCGACAGGACCGCCGACCCGCCCCCGCCTTGCCGGAGCGGCCGGCGCGCCCTAGAAAGCGGGCGTCGTCCGCCGATCCATCCGTCTTCAGGGGAGAGCCCGCCCATGATCCCGCGCTACAGCCGGCCGGAGATGGCCGCCATCTGGGAGCCGGCCAACAAGTTCCGCATCTGGTTCGAGATCGAGGCGCACGCCTGCGACGCGCTGGCCGAGCTGGGCGTGATCCCGAAGCAGGCCGCCGCCGCGGTCTGGGCCCAGGGCGACAAGCCCTATACGGCCGAGCGCATCGCCCGCATCGAGGCGATCGAGGCCGAGACCAAACACGACGTCATCGCCTTCCTGACCGAGCTGGCCGAGCATGTGGGCGAGCCCGCGCGTTTCGTGCATCAGGGCATGACCTCCTCGGACGTGCTGGACACCTGCCTGAACGTGCAGCTGACCCAGGCCGCCGACCTGCTGCTGGCCGGTCTGGACCGGCTGCTGGCGGCGCTGAGGGCGCGGGCGGAGGAGCACAAACTCACCGCCTGCATCGGGCGCAGCCACGCCATCCACGCCGAGCCGACCACCTTCGGGGTGAAGCTGGCCGGGCATTACGCCGCCTTCGCGCGCGGCCGGGCGCGGCTCGAAGCGGCGCGGGCGGAGATCGCGACCTGCGCGATCTCCGGCGCGGTCGGCACCTTCGCCAACATCGACCCTCGGGTTGAAGAACATGTGGCGGCGAAGCTGGGCCTCGCGCCCGAGCCGGTCTCGACCCAGGTGATCCCGCGCGACCGGCATGCGGCCTTCTTCGCGGCGCTCGCGGTCGTCGCCGGCTCGATCGAGAATCTCTCGGTCGAGATCCGCCATCTGCAGCGCACCGAACTGCGCGAGGCGGAGGAGTTCTTCTCCAAGGGCCAGAAGGGCTCCAGCGCCATGCCGCACAAGCGCAATCCGGTGCTGACGGAGAATCTGACGGGGCTCGCCCGCATGGTGCGCGCCTATGCGCTGCCGGCCTTGGAGAATGTCGCGCTCTGGCACGAGCGGGACATCTCCCACAGCTCGGTCGAGCGGATGATCGGGCCGGATTCGACGGTGACGCTCGACTTCGCGCTCCATCGCCTCGCCGGCGTGGTGGAGAAGCTGGTGGTCTATCCGGAGCGGATGCAGGCGACCCTCGACGCGCTGGGCGGCCTGCACAACTCGCAGCGCGTGCTGCTGGCCCTGACCCAGGCGGGCGTCAGCCGCGAGGACGCCTACCGCCTGGTCCAGCGCAACGCGATGGAGAGCTGGTCGACGGGCCAGAGCTTTCAGGCGCTCCTCAAGGCCGATCCGGAGGTCGCCGGGCCGCTGGGCGACGAGGCAATCGACGGCCTGTTCGATATCGGCTACCACATGAAGCATGTGGAGACGATCTTCGCGCGGGTCTTCGGCGCGGCGGGCTGAGCCCCGCCGGAAGCGCTTGCACGCGCCGGTCCGGTCCGGGCTGGCGGCGGCGGGCCTGCTGGCCGCGCTGGCGGCCGCGCCCTCCCCCGCCCCGGCCCAGATCGAGGAGCTGTTCAACCCGCTGGACCTCGACCCGGTCACCCGGGAGGTGATGACCAACGCCTTCACGCAGCTTCGCTTCCTGGCGATTTCGCTGGAGGGGCCGGACGAGACCGGCCAGGCGCTGAACGGCATCGTGCGCGCGCGCCTCGCCCGGGGCGAGCGCGCCGAGGCGCTGGACGAGGTCAGCCGCATCGAGGACGCGATCTGGGCCGGGAGGTCGCTGGTCGCCATCGCCGACTACGAGCGCACGGCCGGCGCGGCGGACAGCGCACGGACGCTGCTGCGCCGGGCCGGCGACGGCTTTGCGGATGGGGCGGCCGAGCCGCTGCGCGACGGCGGCGAGGCGCTGCGCCTCATCGCGGTGCGTCAGGCGGCGCTGGGCGACCTCGACGGCGCCATCGCCACCGCCCGGCGCATCCCCGACGCGCGCTTCCGCGTGCGCGCCCTGCAGGAGACGGCGAGCGCGTCGCTCGACGCCGGCGACGGCGACGCGGCCGCCCGCACGGCCGCGGCCCGCCTGCTGCTGGAGGCCTTCGCCCAGACGGGGGACATCGCGGAAGGGCCGAACGCCGCGCCGCACGGCGTGGCGCGCCTGATAATCGAGATCGGGCGCGCCCAGATCCGCGCCGGCGACGCGCCGGCCGCACGGCGCAGCTTCGCGGACGCGCGCGCACGCATCGCCGCCGGCCCGGAGACCGGGCGCTTCGACGCCTTCGCCGAACTCGCCGCCGCGATGATCGAGGGCGAGGACGCCGAAGAGGCCATGCAGGTGGTCCGCCTCATCCCCGAAGGCGCGGAGCGGGCGGAGGCCATCGGCTCCGTCGCGCGGGCGCGCGGCGAATTCGGCGATCTGGACAGCGCGGTGCCGCTGTTCCGTCTCGCCATGGAGGAGACGCAGCGCGTCGACGACAAGCCCGCGCAGCACGACGCGATCCATCATCTGATGGTGGAGATGGCGATCGTCGGGCGCCTCGCCGACGCCTTCACCCTGGCCGGGCGCATCGACGACCGCCGCCGTCAGGCGCGGGCGCTGCTGGACATGGCCGAGGTGCTGATGGATCAGGGCAAGTACGAGGAGGCGCTGATCCTCACCGACTACATCCCCTTCATCGCGTTGCGGGCGCAAATCTTCGGCCCCGTCGCGATGGACCGCGGCATGAAGGGCGATCCGGAGGGGGCGAGCGCGCTTCTCAGCGAGGCGCTGGAGCCGACCGGCTTCGCGCCCGACCTCGCGCAGCTCGGCGAGGCGCTGCGCCGCGTCCTGCAGGCGCAGACCCGCGTCGGTCTGGCGGACGCCGACGACGCGGTCTTCGCCCGGGCGCGCGATTTGATCGACACCGTCCCGGGCGCCCTTGAGAAGGTCGAGCCGCTGGTCCAGATCGCCATCGCCGAGGCGCAACGCGGCCGCATCAGCGACGCCCAGAAGACGATCAGCGACGCCTATCGGACGGCCTGGGAGAACAAGGCGACGGCGGGCTTCGAGCGCGCGCTGGAGGATATCGCGCTGGCTCAGATCGCGGCGGGCGACGTGCTCTCCGCCTTCGACACCGCGGCCCGGATCCCCGTCCCGCCCGGCGCGCCGGAGGCCGCGCGCGCCCCTGACGGCAGCTTTCTGGAGCCCCGTTTCCGCGCGCTGACCCGCGTCGCCGCGGCCTCGGCGCGCCTGGGGGAGACCGATCTGGCGATCCGTGCGGCGCAACAGATGGACTACGCCTCGGCGCGCGCAGCCGGCCTCGCCGCGGTCGCGGTCGCCATGGCCGCGCCGCAGTCGGACCTCTTGGAAATCGTCGGTCAGGCCGGACGCACCGGCTTCGAGATCGACGCTCTCGCCGCGGCCGCGCCCCCGGGGCGCTTCGGGGAGGCGCCGGCGCTCGGCGACGCGCCGGCACTGGACGAGCAGGCCCCGGCGCTCGACGACCCGCAGCCGTCCGAGGGCGCCGGCGCGCCGCGCCCCCCGACGGCGACGCAATAGGCGCCGCCGGTCAGTCCCGGGCGAAGGCTCCCGCATCCTGCAGCAGGCGCCAGGCCGCAACGAGATGTTGCGCCGCATAGCGGTGGCCGCCGCCGTGCGTGCAGAAGGCCAGGACCGCGCCGCCGGGCGCGCGCCGCCGGCGGCAGGTCAGATCCTGGGCCCCCGGCGCCGGCTGTTCCGCCATCGGGTCCTCATAGCCGCCGTCGCGGCGGAAGCGGTCGAGCGCCGCGCGCACGTCGCCCTGCCGCGCAGGGCCGATCGCCCGTCCTTCGATCGGCACGACGCGGTCCGACTTCCCGTGCAGGTGGACCAGCGGCGCCGGCGCGCCGGGGCAGCGGTCCGGGATCGGACGCCAGTAGGTTCCCGCAATTGGAATGAAGCCGGCCGCCAGATCGTCGCCGCGCGCGCAGGCCGCCTGCCAGACCAGCATGCCGCCGGCGGAAAAGCCGCCGAGCGCCATCCGCCGCGGATCCAGCCCGAACCGCGCCGCCGCATCCGCCATTACGGCCGCGATATAGGCGATCTCCGCTTCGGGCTCGGCGGCCGCGCCGCTTCGCAAGACGCCGGGCGCGCCCGGAAGCGACCAATCGTCGCCCCGCGCCTGCAGCGCGACCACGGCGACGCCCAAGGCGTCCGCCGCCGCCCGCAGCGCCCGCCCGCGCAGCGCGCCTGCGGCCGACCCCTTGTAGCCATGCGCATAGACCAGCGCGCCCCTTGGCCGATCCGGCGCCCATGCGGCCGGCGCGGCGATGCGATAGACCCTGTCCCCGACGCGGCAGTCGCTCTCCGCCCCGCACGCCGACGCCTGGCCGGGCGCCACCGCCGGCGGCAGAACGGCGGCCGATAAGGCGACGGCGAACAGCAGGCGTCGGATCACGCGCAGTCTCCCCTTGGTTCTCGACGCTAAGGGCTGGCGCGGCCCTCCGGCAAGCGTTGTTGTCGCGGCCCGGCGGCGCTGGTAAAAGCGCGCGCATCGGGCGCGAATCGGCTACAGCCGGCGCAGCCTCCCCTGTCCGCAAGAGCGAGCCCCGCCGATGAAAGCCAAAGTCTTCGTCACCCTGAAGCCCGGCGTCCTCGACCCCCAAGGCAAGGCGATCGAGCATGCGCTCGGCGGCCTCGGCTTCGAGGGCGTGGACGAGGTCCGCCAGGGCAAGGTGATCGAGATCGACCTCGCCGAAGCCGACCGCGCCGCCGCCGAGGCGCAGGTCGACGCCATGTGCCGCAAGCTGCTCGCCAACACGGTGATCGAGAACTACGCCATCGAGATCGACGGCTGAGCCGGGGAGCGCGCCTGCGATGAAATCCGCGATCATCCTCTTCCCCGGCACCAACCGCGAGAAGGACATGGCCGACGCGATCGAGCGCGCGTCGGGCCGCCGTCCCGACATCGTCTGGCACCGCGAGACCGATCTCGCCGGCTACGACCTGATCGTGGCGCCCGGCGGCTTCTCCTACGGCGACTATCTGCGCTGCGGGGCGATGGCCGGCAATTCGCCGATCATGCGCGCGGTCAAGCAGCAGGCGGAGCGCGGCGTCGCCGTCCTCGGCGTCTGCAACGGATTCCAGATCCTGACCGAGACCGGGCTGCTGCCCGGCGCGCTGCTGCGCAACGCCGGCCTGAAATTCATCTGCAAATACGCGCATCTGAAGGCCGAGCGCTGCGCCGCGCCCTTCACCCAGCGCCTTGCGCCGGGCCAAGTGACGGAGGTCGCCGTCGCCCACAACGAGGGCAACTACTTCGCCGACGCCGAGACGCTCGACCGGCTGGAGGGCGAGGGGCGCGTCGTCTTCCGATATTGCGACGCCGCCGGGACGGTGTCGGACGCGACGAACCTCAACGGCTCCCAGCGCAACATCGCCGGGATCGTGAATGCGCGCGGCAACGTGCTGGGCATGATGCCGCATCCGGAGGACGCCACCGACGCGGCGCTGGGCAAGACCGAGGGGCTGCCGCTGTTCGAGAGCGTCGCCGAAGCGCTCGCCCCGGCCTGATCCGTCTTCACCTGCTTGCAGCAGCCCGCCGACCGGGAGGGACCGCCATGGCTTTCGGCCCGATCGCCAACGACGACGCCCAGCCGAACGTGTTCGGCGAGCCGATCCTGCCCTGCTCCACCGATCCGGTGACGGGCTTCTACCGCGACGGCTGCTGCAACACGGGGCCTGAGGACGGCGGCTCCCACACGGTCTGCGCCGAGATGACGGAAGCCTTCCTGCGCTTCACCGCCGCGCGCGGCAACGACCTCTCCACCCCGCGGCCGGAGTTCGGATTCCCCGGCCTGAAACCCGGCGACCGCTGGTGCCTGTGCGCCGCGCGCTGGGAGGAGGCGCGTCTCGCCGGCGCCGCGCCGCGGGTGCATCTGCTCGCCACCCATCAGCGGGCGCTGGAGATCGTCGCTCTCGATGACCTGAAAGAGCATGCCGCCGATCTGAGCTGATCGGCGGCGCGCTGCCTTCCTGCATGGGCCTGTCAGGCGGGCGTCAGGCGCCGCCGGACCGGACGCTGTGGAGAAAGTCCCCCACCTCGCGGCGCAGATCGTTGGCCCGCTCGCTGAGGGTGGTCGCCGCCTCCTTCAGGCTGTCGGAGGCCTGGCCCGCCTCACGAGCGCCTTCGCGAACCGTCTGCATCGAGCCCGCGGCGGCGTTCGCGCCCCGCTCCGAGCGGGAGACGTTGTTGGAAATCTCCTGCGTGGCCGCCGACTGCTCTTCGACCGCGGCCGAGATGCTGCCGGAGATCTCGTTGATCCGGCCGATGGTGCCCGCGATGGATTGCATGGCGTCCACCGCCTGACGGCTGCGCACCTGCATCGCCTGGATCTTGCCAGACGTCTCCTCGGTCGCCTTGCCGGTCTGTTCGGCCAGCGTCTTCACCTCATTGGCCACCACCGCGAAGCCCTTGCCGGCCTCGCCGGCGCGCGCCGCCTCGATGGTGGCGTTCAGCGCCAGGAGGTTGGTCTGCTCGGCGATTTCGTTGATCAGCTTCAGGACCGTTTCGATCTCGTCCGCCGCCTCGGCGACGCCCATCACGGTGGCGCCGGTCCTGTCGGATTCGTCGACCGCGGATTGCGCGACGGTGGAGCTGTCCTGCACCTGCGCGCTGATCTCGCGGATCGCGGCGGCGAGCTGCTCCGTGGCGCTGGCGACCGCGGTCATGCTGTCGGCCGCTTCGCTGACGCCGGTCGAGGCCTCGTCGGTCGATCGGCTGGTCGACGCCGTGGTCTCGGCCAGCGTGCGCGCGGTCTGCTCCAACTCGTCGACCGCCTGCGCCACGCCGTCGACGACGCCGCCGACGCTGGCTTCGAAGCGGTCGGCGAGTTCGTTCAACGCCTTGCGGCGCGCCGCCTCGGCCTCCTGGCGGGAGCGTTCGCGCGCCTCCGCCTCCTCGGCGATCCGGCGACGCTCCTCCTCTTCGCGCGCCGCCTGCGCCTCGCGGGCCGCCTGCGAGGCTTCATCCGAGCGCTGGGCGGCCTGGACGACGGTCGCCAGGAGCCAGATCAGAACGCCCGCCTCGAACAGGACGATCACCGCATGGAAGACGACGCGGAAGAAGTCCGCCCCGTCCGGCCACACCGCCTCCGGAAGCAGGAAGTTCAGACCGAGGTGATGCACCGCCACCGTCGCGGTCGCGGCGACGATCGCCTTCCAGTCGATCGTCGCCGCCAGGATCGCAAGGCCGGCGAAGAAGTACATGTGCATGTCGATCTGCCAGGGGTGTCCCGTCAGGGCGTAGACCAGGGTCGCAATCAGCGCCATCAGGGTGACCGCGAGCATGATGCGCCCGTCCGTCGTCCCGCGCCGGATGAAGGACGCGCCCACGCCGACGCCGGCGATCACGGCGGCGATCACTGTCGGGGCGACGACCTCGACGCCCATCATCCAGGCGAAGGCCGCCGTCGCCGGGATGTGACACAACAGGAAAACTTGCAAGAATCGTTCGGCTTTCGCCTGCAACGCGCGAATATTTTCCATCGGTCGGAGTTCCTTCCCCAGTTCCGCAGCGGACGGCGTGCGGCGGTCCCAGTCCGCCCGCGCGCCCCCAGTTTCGCTCCCCGTCAGAAAGCGCCGCAGCGCTCCAACAGAGCCGCATCCAAAGCCATGACCATTCCCCGATCGCTCAAGGCCGCCAGCGGCGGCGGGCCGTCGAAGGCGGCGAGCACCAGCAAGCCGCCAAACCGTTCGGCCACGGGTCGGCCGCCCGCCGTCAGCACCGCGCGCCACGCCGACCCCGACGAAGCGCTCGGAGCGAACAACAGAACCGCCCGCCGATCCTCGGTCCCCACGCCGGCGCTCGCCGCGAGCGGCGGCGCCAGCAGGCCGACGGCCAGCACCAATCCCATCAGAAGCGATCGACATCCAAGGTTCATGGTCCCGTGATACCGCTCGCGCCTTAAAAAACCGTGAAGAAGTGCGGCGCGTCCCCGATGTTTTGACCTGCCCGTCGAGTCGGAGTAGGACAGCGGCGTTTTCCCCGATTTGAATCGGATCGGCCGCCCATGAGCTCGCCCCCCCTGTCGCCCGCTTCATCCGGCTCCGACTCCAAGCCCGCGCCGCCGGCCGTCCCCGCGGTGGAGATCACCGACGCGCTGGTCGCCGAGCATGGGCTGACCCCCGGCGAGTACCGCACCGTGCTGGAGATCATGGGCCGGACGCCGAACCTGACGGAGCTCGGCATCTTCTCCGTCATGTGGTCGGAGCATTGCTCCTACAAATCGAGCCGCGTCTGGTTGAAGACCCTGCCCACCACCGGCCCGCAGGTGATCCAGGGTCCGGGCGAGAACGCCGGCGTGATCGACATCGGCGACGGCGAGGCCGCCGTCTTCAAGATCGAGAGCCACAACCATCCGAGCTTCATCGAGCCCTATCAGGGCGCCGCGACCGGCGTCGGCGGCATCCTGCGCGACGTCTTCACCATGGGCGCGCGCCCGATCGCCAACCTTAACGCCCTGCGCTTCGGCGAGCCGGAGCATCCGAAGACCCGCCACCTCGTCTCCGGCGTGGTCGCGGGCATCGGCGGCTACGGCAACTGCATCGGGGTGCCGACGGTCGGCGGCGAGGTGAATTTCCACAAGGCCTATAACGGCAACATCCTGGTCAACGCCATGACCGTCGGGATCGCCAAGGCCGACAAGATCTTCTATTCGGCGGCCGCGGGGATCGGCAATCCGGTGGTCTATGTCGGCTCCAAGACGGGCCGCGACGGGATCCACGGCGCGACCATGGCGTCGGCGGAGTTCTCCGAGGATTCCGAGGAGAAGCGCCCCACCGTCCAGGTCGGCGACCCCTTCACCGAGAAGCTGCTGCTTGAGGCCTGCCTGGAGCTGATGGCGACCGACGCCATCGTGGCTATCCAGGACATGGGCGCCGCCGGCCTCACCTCCTCCTCGGTCGAGATGGCGGACAAGGGCGGCGTCGGCGTCAGGCTGGACCTCGAGCGCGTGCCGATGCGCGAAGCGGGCATGACGCCCTATGAGCTGATGCTCTCCGAGAGCCAGGAGCGCATGCTGATGGTCCTCAAACCCGGTCGCGAGGACGAGGCGCGCGCCATCTTCGAGAAGTGGGAGCTCGACTTCGCCGTGATCGGCCAGGTGACCGACACCGGCGCGCTCGAGCTGTTCTGGCACGGAGAGAAGGCGGCGCGCATCCCGGTCGCGCCGCTGGTCGACGCCTCGCCGATGTACGAGCGGCCTTGGGAGGCGACGCCGCCGCGCCCGTCGATCGCGCCGGACGAGGTCGCCGCGCCCGACGACTACGCCGACGCGCTGGTGCGGCTGATCGGCTGTCCGGACCTCGCCTCGCGCCGGTGGATCTGGGAGCAGTACGACCATCTGATCCGGGGCGAGACGCTGCAGCCGCCGGGCGCCGCCGATTCGGCGATCGTGCGCCTGGCCGGCGACGGGCCGCTCTCCGGGCGCGGCCCGCAGAAGGCGCTGGCGGTCACCACCGATTGCACGCCGCGCTACTGCCTCGCCGACCCGGAGGCGGGCGGGCGGCAGGCGGTGGCGGAAGCCTGGCGCAACATCACCGCGACCGGCGCGACCCCGCTCGCGCTCACCAACAACATGAATTTCGGCAATCCCGAACGGCCGCGCATCATGGGCCAGTTCGTCGGCTGCGTGCAGGGGATGGGGGCCGCCGCCTCGGCGCTCGATTTCCCAGTCGTGTCGGGGAACGTCTCGCTCTACAACGAAACCAACGGCGAGGCGATCCTGCCGACGCCGGTAATCGGCGGGGTCGGGCTGATCCAGGACGCCGACAAGGCGGTCGGGCTGGCGCTGCCGGGCCCGGGCCTGAAACTCTATCTGCTGGGCGAGACGACGGGTTGGCTCGGCCAGTCGCTCTATCGGCGGGAGCTCCAGGGCCATGAGGACGGCGCGCCGCCGCCGGTCGATCTCGAGGCGGAGCGTCTGGCCGGCGCGCTGGTGCGCGAGCTGATCGACAAGCGGCTGGTCGCCGCCTCGCACGATCTGTCGGACGGCGGACTGGCGGTCGCGCTGGCGGAGATGGCGATGGCCGGCGGCGTGGGCGCGTCGATCGACGTCGAGGCGGCGGCGGGCGACGTCCCGCCGCACGCCTTCCTGTTCGGCGAGGACCAGGCGCGCTATTGCCTGGCGGCGGCGCCGCGCTGCGCGGTCGAACTTGAGGCGCTGGCGGCGAAGGCCGGCGTGCGCGCGACGCCGCTCGGCGAGACGGGCGGCGATGCGTTGAAGCTGGGCGACCTCGCCACCATATCGCTGGCGACGCTTGAAACGGCCCATGAAGCGTGGCTGCCCGGCTACATGCAGGGCGAGATGTGACGCGGCGGCCTGCGCCGTCGCGTTCGGGTGAGAGGAGAGATCGGTCATGCCGATGAGCCAGAGCGAGATCGAACGCTTCATTAAAGAGGCGCTGCCGGACGCCGAGGTTGTCATCAACGATCTGCGCGGCGACGGCGACCATTACGCCGCCTTCGTGAAATCGGCGGCCTTCAAGGGCAAGAGCCGGGTTCAGCAGCACCAGATGGTCTATCAGGCGCTGCAGGGCCGAATGGGCGGCGAATTGCACGCGCTGGCGCTGCAGACCGCGACGCCGGAGGACTGACGGCGCCCGCAACGGCTGCTAAACTCCAGGCGACAACCAAGCGGTCGTCGGACCGCAAGACGATGGGATAGGAGCGAACATCATGGACGAACAGGTCCGCGAGCGCCTTCAGGGCGAAGTCGACGCCAACGAGGTCGTGCTCTTCATGAAGGGCACGCCGGTGTTCCCGCAGTGCGGCTTTTCGGCCGCGGTGGTCCAGGTGCTGAATCACCTGAACGTGCCCTTCAAGGGCGTCAATGTGCTGGAGGACGACGCCGTCCGCCAGGGCATCAAGGATTTCTCGAGCTGGCCGACCATCCCGCAGCTCTATGTGAAGGGCGAGTTCGTCGGCGGCTGCGACATCGTGCGCGAGATGTTCGAGACCGGCGAGCTGATGGAGATGCTGCAGACCAAGGGCGTCGACGTCCAGATCCAGGCCTGACGCGCCGGACGCTCGCTCAGAACTGAAGACGCCCGGCCCGCAGCGATTGCGGGCCGGGCGTTTTTCGTTTCGCCGTGCGTCGGAGGTTAGATCTCCAGCACCACGCGCCCGTCGATGGCGCCGGCGCGCATCCGGTCGAAGACGGCGTTGACGTCATCCAGCGCCTCGGTCGCGTAATGCACGGCCACCTTGCCCTCCCCGCCGAACTGCAACGCTTCGATCAGGTCCATCCGGGTGCCGACGATCGAGCCGCGGATCGTCTTGCGGTTCAGCACGGTGTCGAAAATGTCGAGATCGAACGCCCCCGGCGGCAGGCCCACGAGCGCCATGGTGCCGCCGCGGCGCAGCATGCCGACCGCCTGCGCGAAGGCGGTGCGCGAGACGGCGGTGACCAGCACGCCGTCGGCGCCGCCGCCGGCCTGAACCTCGGCGGCCGGATCGCTCTCGCGGGCGTTGATCGTCGCGTCGGCGCCCATATCCCGGGCGAGCTTGAGCTTGGCCTCATCGACGTCGACGGCGATGACGTGCATGCCCATCGCCTTGGCGTACTGCACCGCCAGATGGCCGAGCCCGCCGATGCCGGAAATCACAACCACGTCGCCCGGCTTCGCATCGGTCTCCTTCAGCCCCTTATAGACCGTCACGCCGGCGCACAGCAGCGGCGCGGCCGGCGCGAAATCCAGCCCGTCGGGCAGATGGCCGACATAGGCCGGGTCGGCCAGCGCGTACTCCGCGAAGCCGCCATTGACCGAATAGCCCGTATTCTGCTGGTCGTGGCACAGCGTCTCCCAGCCGGTGATGCAATACCGGCAATGGCCGCAGGCCGTATGCAGCCAGGGAACGCCCACCCGGTCGCCCTCCTTCACGCCCTTCACGGCGCGGCCGACCGCCGCGACATGGCCGACGCCCTCATGCCCCGGAATGAAAGGCGGCGCGGGCTTGACCGGCCAATCCCCGTCGGCGGCGTGCAGGTCGGTGTGACAGACGCCGCAGGCCTCCACCTTCACCAGAACGCCCTCATCCGGGACTTCGGGAACCGGCGCCTCCTCAATCGCGAGCGGCTGGCCGAATTCGCGGACGACGGCGGCTTTCATGGTCTGCGGCATTGGAGGTCTCCTCTGGTTGCGGGGCCGGAAACGCTCCCCCTCCGCCTGCAATTCTGGCAGAGCCGGGTCGCCGATCAAGTGAAAGTGAGATTAAATCGCAATCCTGCGGCGATGCGCCGCCGCCCGCTCAACGCGAATCAGAACGGCCCGATCCAGCGCGGAACCGCCGACCGATAGGCGGGCCATTCCTCCGGAAAGCGCGCGGCGAGATGCTCCTCCTCCCGCCGGATGGCGAGGCGCGCCACCAGCACGGCGTCGAGCGCGGCGGCGAACAGGAACCAGGGCTCCGCCCGCACAAGCGCCGCCGCGACGAGCAGCGTCGTGGTCCCCAGATAGATCGGATTGCGGCTGAAGGCGAAGGGGCCGGATCGGACGATCCGGTCGGCGGCGCGATGCGGCAGGATGTTGGTCTTGAAGCGCCGCATGGTCCAGGCCGACCAGCCGATCAGCGCGAAAGCCGCCGCGCCGAGCGCCCATCCCGCCTGGGTGAGCCAAGCCGGCCCGTCGTAGCGCAGCGGCGCGAGCGCCTCGAGCAGCAGGGCGAAGGCGCAGACGCCGACGAAGATCATCGGCGGCCAGGGCAGACGGTTCGGCGTCAGATGGATCGACATGCCCGGCAGTCTAGCGCACCGAACCGGGGCGCGTCAGGCGTATCGGCGCCTGAGCAAGACGGATCACTCGGAATCGATCTGGCGGATCGCCTCCGCCAGCAGTTCCTCCATCCGTTTGCGAACGAGGTGCTCCGACGCCTCGACGCCCTTCGCGTTCAGGTCGCCATGCACCTTCTCGAACACGTCGTTGTCGCCGGGATGCTGGAAGTCGGCGTCGACCACCTCAAGCGCGTAGGCCGCCGCCTCGTCGCCGCCCATCCCCATCTGCTCAGCGGCCCACAGGCCCAAGAGCTTGTTCCGGCGCGCGATGGCGCGGAAATCATGCTCCTGCTCGCGGCTGAACTTGGCCTCGAAGCTCTTCTCGCGCTCGTCGAAGGTGCCCATGACGTCTCGAATCCCCTAGCTCGGCGCCGCGCGGGCGGCCGGTCCCGTGAAAGCCCTCGATAGATAGCGTCCCGCGCCCGGGCGTTCAACATGCGAGGCGCGTCGGCGCTAGATCTCATCGCAGGGGAACTGCACGCTGTCGTCCGGCTTCAACGCCGGGCGCGTCGGGTCCGCCGCCTCGATCGCGTAGAGGCTGAGGCCGAGAATGTAGCCCGGCGCGCCCGCATCGTCGGCCAAGGGCGCCAGCAACCGCTCGGCCCGGCGCGTCTCAAGGGCCGACAGCCGTTCGTTGCGCGCCCCGTAATGGACCAGAAGCTCGTCCATTACGCGCCGCCAGCGCGCGCGGATCGTCGAATGATCCGTCGCGCCCACGACGTCGCGCAGGGTGAGCCCGCGGATGCTGCGGCCCCAGGCGGCGTTGATCTGCTCGCCGGCCAGGCGGCAGCGGAAATCGTCGCGGTCCGGCTCCCACGCGTAGAGCCAGATCCAGGGCAGGAGATCGGGCGCCGCCATCGGATCGAAGGCGCGTCGCCTCGGGATCGACCCGCCGGCCCGGGCGTCGCGCCAAGCCTGCAGAAAGCGAAAGACGCGCAAATCCGCGCTCGCCAATCGCTCGCGCACCGGAAGGCTGAAGCCGGCGTCCGGCCGGTCGCTCATGTCGCGTCCTCCTCAGCGTCGGCGGCTCATACGAGGGCGCAGCATAGCGCCCGGCTTCCCGCGCTGGAAGCTTTCGCCGTGCGCAGCCGGCGCGCCTGCGAAATTGCGCCGCCTCCCCGCGGTTGCTATAGGGCGGTCGGGATCTGGCTCGATGAAGCCGGTCCGACATCCTTTTGGGGAGCGGCGACACCATGGCGCGACGGCGACAGATCTACGAAGGCAAGGCGAAGGTGCTGTTCGAAGGACCCGAGCCGGGGACGCTCGTCGCCCATTTCAAGGACGACGCCACCGCCTTCAACAACCAGAAGCGCGGAACCATCACCGGCAAGGGCGTGCTCAACAACCGCATCAGCGAGTTCCTGATGCTGCGCCTGCACGACATCGGCATCCCGACCCACTTCATCCGCCGCCTCAACATGCGCGAGCAGTTGATCCGCGAGGTCGAAGTGATTCCGGTCGAGGTGGTGGTGCGCAACGTCGCCGCCGGCTCCATGACCCAGCGCCTCGGCGTGCCGGAGGGCACGGCGCTGCCGCGCTCGATCGTCGAGTACTATTACAAGAACGACGAGCTCGGCGATCCGATGGTGAGCGAGGAGCACATCACCGCCTTCGGCTGGGCGAGCCCGCAGGACATCGACGATTTCCTGGCGATGACGCTTCGGATCAACGACTTCCTGACCGGGATCTTCCTGGGCATCGGGATCAAGCTGATCGACTTCAAGCTGGAGTTCGGCCGCATCTACGACGACAACGGCGACGTCCGCGTGGTGCTGGCCGACGAGATCAGCCCGGACAATTGCCGACTGTGGGATCTGGCGACGGGCGAGAAGATGGACAAGGACCGCTTCCGCCGCGACCTCGGCCATGTCGAGGAGGCCTATCAGGAGGTCGCGCGCCGGCTCGGCATCCTGCCGGAAGGCGCGACGTTGGAGACCATCGTGCGCGAGGAGGAGGACGGCGGGAAGGGCTGAAGCCTCTTCCGCACCGACGCGACTCCGCTAGACTGCGGCTGATTTCTCATCATGGAGGCCGCCTATGGACGCTATGGACGCCGCCATTCCTTTCCCCGTGACCGCGCTCTACGCCGGGCTGCTGGCGATTCTGTTCGTGATCCTGTCGGTGCGCATCCCGCCGCTTCGCTACAAGGCCAAGGCCGGGATCGGCGACGGCGGCGACCCCACGCTCGCGCGCGCCGTGCGCGTCCACGCCAATTTCGCGGAGCATGTCCCGCTGGCGCTCATCGTGATGGCGCTGGCGGAGGCGAACGGGCTCGGCCCCTGGACGCATCTTCTGGGCGCGCCGCTGGTGATCGGCCGCATCGCGCACGCGCAAGGGCTCGGCCGCTCCACCGGCCCCTCCGCCCTGCGCGCCGTCGGCATGGGGACCGCCTGGGGCGTGATCGCGATCGGCGGGCTGATCTGCCTGGCGCAGTCGCTGCGGCTGATCTAGCGCCGGCGCGCCGGTGCCATCCTTCGAGACGCCGCCTGACGGCGGCTCCTCAGGATGAGGGCTATCCGCTTCAGTCTAGGCTCGCGGGCTCACCCTGAGGAGGGTGCGGCAGCGCCCGTCTCGAAGGGCGAGCCCTGGCCCGAACGGCAGGCGCGGACGGCGAGCGGGCCGCCGCTTTCCACGGATTCCGAAGACGGCCGCGGCGCGCGGGCGCGGCGCCCGCGCGCAATCGGAACAGTCCGCGTCTCGTTTGGACGAAGCCGGACGGGCGGCGCGGGCTAGGCTTGCAGCCGTCATCTCCCGCCCCTCTTGCTCGGACCCTATCGATCCCATGGCGCCCGCCGCCGCCTTTCGCCCCTATCTGACCGTCGCCGCCATCATCGGCTCGATCACGCTGATGCAGATCGGCACGGGGCTCCTGATGCCGCTTCTGCCGCTGCAGATGGACGCGGCCGGGCTGCCGACCCGCGATGTCGGCTTCGTCTCCACCGGCTATGCGGTCGGCTTCATGGTCGGTTGCCTGTTCGCGGCCTGGTTCGTGCGCTGGATCGGCCATATCCGGGCCTTCGCGGCCTTGGCGGCGGTCCTGGCGGCGCTGACGCTGGCTTTCCCGCTCGCCACCGACACCGTGCTGTGGACGGGGCTGCGCGCGGTGATGGGCTTCTGCATGGCCGGGCTGATGACGATCTCCGACAGTTGGGTCTCCGCCCAGACGCCGCCGGACCAGCGCGGGCGGGTGCTGTCGCTCTATATGATCATGAACAAGCTGGCGCTCGCCGGCGGCCCCTTGCTGCTGACGGTCGGGGAATTGGCCGGACCGGGCTTCTTCATGCTGATCTCGGCGCTCTATTCGCTCTCGCTGCTGCCGGTCGCCTTCACGCACGCGCCCCTGCCGAGCCCGCCCCCGGCGGAGCGGATGGGCCTCGTCGCCGTCTACCGGTTAGCGCCGGCGGCGCTCGTCGGATGCGTCGCGATCGGGCTGATGAACTCGGCGCTGCTGAACCTGGCGCCGCTCTACGGCGCGCAGGTGGGGCTGGCGCCGGCGGCTGCGGGCGGGCTCCTGACCGCCTTCCAGATGGGCTCGCTGCTGCTGCAGTGGCCGATCGGCTGGCTCAGCGACCGGATGGACCGGCGCCGGGTGATCGTCGGCGGCGCGCTGGCGGTGGCCGCGATCTCGCTGTTGGTCGGGCTGGTCGGTCACCGCGTCGGCCAGGGCTGGGCCTTGTTCGCGCTGATCGGCCTGTGGGGCGGGGTCGGCCTGTCGATCTATGCGGTGTGCATTGCGCACGCCACCGACTTCGCGCGCCCGGAGCAGATGGCGCCGGTCTGCTCCAGCCTGATCCTGGGTTGGGCGGTCGGATCCTCGATCGGACCGACGGCGGGCTCCTTCGCGATGGAGGCCTTGGGACCGGGCGGCGTCTTCCTCTACGCCGGCGCGGTGGCGCTCGCGCTCGCGCTCTTCGTGCTCTACCGTATGACCCGCCGGCGCGCCAAACGGCCGGAGGAGCGCGAGCCCTTCGTCAACCTGCCCGCCTCCAGCCCGGCGACCCCGCAGCTCGACCCGCGCATCAAGCGCGCCATGGCGGAAAGCGTCGACGAGGCGCTCGGCCTCGATCCGGAAGAGACGGGCGAAACCCCCGAGCCGCCCCGCTACAGCCCAAGCGCGCGCTGAGCCGAAACGCAAGAGGCCCCGCCGGACGGCGGGGCCACTCGCGATCGCATCGCGCGCTCCCGGGCGGGATCAGCGCGAGTAGAACTCGATGACGAGGTTCGGCTCCATCTGGACCGGATAGGGCACGTCCTCGAGCTTCGGCGTGCGGTTGATCGAGGCCGCCAGCTTCTTGTGGTCGACCTCGAGATAGTCGGGGATCTCGCGCTCGACGGAGGCGATCGCCTCCAGCACCAGCGGCAGCTCCTTCGACTTCTGGCGCACCTCGACCACGTCGCCGACCTTCAGCATGTAGGACGGCACGGTGACGCGCTTGCCGTTGACCAGCACGTGGCCGTGATTGACGAACTGGCGGGCGGCGAAGACGGTCGGCACGAATTTGGCGCGATAGATCATCGCGTCCAGGCGATGCTCCAGGATGCCGACCAGGTTCTCGCCCGTGTCGCCGCGGCGGCGGACCGCCTCGTCGTAGTACTTGCGGAACTGCTTCTCGCCGATATTGCCGTAATAGCCCTTCAGCTTCTGCTTCGCCATCAGCTGGATGCCGAAGTCGGACGGCTTGCGGCGGCGCGCCTGGCCATGCTGGCCGGGGCCGTATTCGCGCTTGTTGAAGGGGCTCTTCGGGCGGCCCCAGAGATTGACGCCGAGACGGCGGTCGATCTTGTGCTTGGCGCTCGCACGCTTTGACATATCGCTACTCCCGGTTTACTCGGTCGGGATCAGATTACCGACCGACGGTTGGCATTGTTCCGGTAGTCCGACCCCGACCGACCGCTCCCCTCAGCCTTGCGGCGTGACGGGTGGGCCGACCGGGCGGCGGGACCGCGACCGCCTTATGCGCCGCCGTCATCGGCAGCGCCGCGCCGCAATCCACATTCCCGGAAAGCGGCCGGACTATAGGGATTTCGACGCGGCTGTCAAACCCGGGCGCACACCGGGTATCGAAGCCGCGAGGGGCCGCGCAAAGGGGGCGCATCTGTGAGCGGGCAAAAGGACGGCGGCGCAGCAGGCGGCGGCGCAGCAGGCGGCGCGGCGGATCGGGCGGGGCACGCGCAGGGCTTCCTGCTGACGCTGTTCGGCGTCCTGGTGCTGACGCCCGACACGCTGCTGATCCGGCTCATCGACACCGACCCCTGGACCATGACCTTCTGGCGCGGGGTGCTGATGCCGGCGGTGCTGCTGCTGGTCTACGCCGCGATCCGGCGCGGGGCGACGCTGGCCGACATCCGCGGGCTCGGCAAGGCGGGCCTGGCGGTGGCGCTGATCTACGGCGTCAACGCGCTCAGCTTCGTCATGGCGATCGAGCACAGCAAGGTCTCCAACGTGCTGGTGATCCTGGCCGCGGCGCCGCTGTTCGCCGGCCTGATGTCGGTGGTCTTCCTGCGCGAAACGGTGGCGGGGCCCACCTGGGCCGCCATCGCCGCCGGCGTCGCCGGCGTCGCGATCGTCGTCGGCGGCGGGATCACGGCGGGGACGGGCATGGGCGATCTGTTCGCGCTGGTGACGGCGCTGTCGCTCGCCGGAACCTTTACGATCATCCGCCGGTCGAAGGCCCGCAACATGGTGCCCGCAACCGCGCTCGGCGGGCTCCTGACGGCGCTTGTGGTGTGGCCGCTGGCCGATCCGGGCTCGCTGGAGGGCGGGCGGCTCGGCATGATGCTGTTCCTGGGGCTCGTGATCCTGCCGATCGCCTTCGGACTGATCACGCTCGGGCCCCGGCGCGTGCCGGCGCCGGAGGTGGCGCTGCTCATGCTGCTGGAGACGGTGCTGGGGCCGTTCTGGGTCTGGCTGGTCATCGGCGAGCAGCCGGGCGCCGCGACGCTCATGGGCGGCTCTGTCGTGCTCTCCGCCGTCGGGCTGCACGCGCTGTGGCGGCTGCGCCGGCGTCCCGCCGCCCGCCCGCAGCCGCCGCCGCACGGGTAGACGCGACGACGCGCGACTACGTCTTGTCGAGCCGCAGGCTGTCGCCGCCTTCGCTGACGGCGTAGAGGCCGTCGGCCTTCTGGCGGCGCAGCAAATCGTCGTCGGCGCGGCGGAACTCCTCGATCACGCGCTCAATGGTTTCGTCCTTCTCGCCCAGCCGGCGCAGCCCCTCCGCGGCGAGGCGCACCGAGCTCTCGAAGGTGTCCCGCACGAAGAAGTCGGCGTCGGAATCGATCATCTCCATCGCGTGGATGCGGTCGTGGGCGCGGCCCATGATCTTGATCTGCGGGAAGCGCTTGCGGATTTCCTGGATCGCCAGGAGGCTGGCTTTCTGATTGTCGATGGTGACGAAGATCATGTCGGCCTCGCCCGCGCCGGCGGCGGCCAGCACGTCGGTGCGCGTCGCGTCGCCGAAATAGACCTTGTGGCCGAAGCGCTTGGCGGCCTCGATCCGCTTCGGGTCGCCGTCGATGGCGGTGACCGGGATCCCCAGCGCCATGTAGATGCGCGCCACCACCTGCCCCACCCGGCCGAAGCCGACGACGATGACGCTGTTGCGCTCGGCCTCGGCGGCGTCCGGCATCTCGCCGCGCTCGTCGGAGGTGAAGAGCCGGCCCGCGATATGGTCGCTCGCCGCGCCCACCAGCGGGGTCAGCGCCATCGAGACGGTGACGAGCGCCGTCATCATGTTGGCGTCGCCCGGGCTCAGGATCGCGGCGCCGGCCGCGACGGAGAAGAGGACGAATCCGAACTCGCCGCCTTGCGGCAGGGTGACCGCGATGCGGGTGGCGTCCTTCGGGCCGGAGCCGAAGACGCGCGAGAGCCCGAAGAGGATGGCGCCCTTGATCGCCATCAGCGCGATCGCGCCGCCCAGCACGAAGCCCCAATTCGCCAGCACGAGGCGCCAATCGACGGACATGCCGACCGCGATGAAGAACAGGCCCAGAAGGAGCCCGCGGAACGGGTCGATGTCGGCTTCGAGCTGATGGCGGTATTCGGACTCCGCCAGCATCACGCCGGCGATGAAGGCGCCGAGCGCCATCGACATCCCCACCATATGCATCAGAAGCGCCGCCCCGATGACGACCAGCAAGGCGGCGGCGACCGAGATCTCGTCCGATCCGGTGGCGGCGATGATCCGGAAGACCGGGTTCAGCAGGAACTTGCCCGCCAGCACCAGCAGCACGATGACGCCCAGCGCCTCCAGCGTGGCGATCCAGTCCGGCGCCGCGCCCCCCGACCCGACGGCCAGCAACGGCACCAGCGCCAGCAGCGGCACGATCGCCAGATCCTGGAACAGCAGGATCGAGAAGGCGCGGGTTCCATAAGGCGTATTCAGATCGCCGCGCTCGCGCAAAAGCTGCACGCCGAAGGCGGTGGAGGAGAGCGCGACCGCGAAGCCGCCGGCCAGCGCCGCGTTCCAGCTCCACCCCAGCCCATGCACCCCGATCGCCGCCAGCAGCACGCCGGTGATCATGACCTGCAGCATCCCGAGCCCGAAGATGTCCCGCTTCAGCGACCAGAGCCGGGAGGGCTTCAGTTCCAACCCGATGACGAAGAGCAGCAGCACGACGCCGAACTCGGCGAAGTTCAGCACGTTCTCCGCATTGTCGATGACCGCGAGGCCGGCCGGCCCCAGCACCGCGCCCGCGGCGAGGTATCCCAGGATGGAGCCGAGCTTGAGGCGCTGGAAGATCGGCACCGCGACCACGGCCGCACCCAGGAAGACGGCCGCATTCTGAACCAGTTCGACGCCCGCCCCCTCCGCCGCCGCCATGGCTCAGCCTTCCTCCGCCGTCTTGACCGGGGCCGTCTTGACCGGGGCCGTCTTGACCGGGACCGTCTTGACCGGGGCCGCCTTGGCGGTCGGCGCCTTGCCGGCCCGGCGCTCGCCGGCCTTGCGGGCGGCGACCATGATCCCGTGCAGGGTCGCGACCTCCTGCTCCGTCGGCCGGGCGCGCTGGAACAGAGTGCGGATGTTGCGCAGCACGGTCGGGCGCATCGGGGCGGAGCGGAAGAAGCCGCCCTCGTCCAGCAGCGCCGCCAGCCGGTCGATGAAATTGTCCAGGCTCTCCTTGCGCGCGACGTCGGAGAGGTTGGTCTCCAGCCGCTCCGCCGGCGTCGGATCGCCGGCCGCGAACCACTCGTAGGCGACCAGCAGCACCGCCTGGGCCAGGTTCAGCGAGGTGAAGCCAGGGTTGAGCGGCGCGGTGATGATCGTATCGGCGAGGCTGACATCCTCGTTGGCGAGACCGGAGCGCTCGCCGCCGAACAGGACGCCCGTGCGCGGCTCGCCGGCCGCGGCCTCGCGGCGCATCTCCGCCGCCGCCGCGCGCGGCGTCAGCACGCGCGCCACCATCTCGCGCGGGCGCGCCGTCGTGGCGTAGACGCGCGTCAGGTCGGCGACGGCGTCGGCCGTGGTCTCATAGACCCGCACGCCGTCGATCACCTGATAGGCGCCCGAGCAGGTCTCGCGCGCCTTCTCGCTCGGCCAGCCGTCGCGGGGGCGCACGAGGCGCATCTCGCTCAGCCCGCAATTCAGCATGGCGCGCGCCGCCATGCCGATATTCTCCCCCATCTGCGGGGCGACCAGCACCACGACCGGCGGACGGCCGGGCGCGTCGTCGGGGGACGCCGTCGGGTTGGACGAAACATCGGTCATCGGCGCGGACGATCCTTTGCGGTGCGGTGCGGTCTTCCTGCGAGCGGTTGTAGCCGAGGCCGCGCGCGATTGCCAACAACGCCGCCGCCGCCTAGAACCGAATCGGCTTCACATGACGCGGACCCTGGGGGTGTAAAGATGGCGGACTTGGTGCTCGGCGTGATCGGCGGCAGCGGCGTCTACGACATCGACGGTCTGGAGGGCGGTGAGTGGCGGACGGTCGAAACCCCTTGGGGCGACCCGTCGGACGCGATCCTCTGCGGGACGCTGGAGGGGCTGCCGGTGCGCTTCCTGCCGCGGCACGGGCGCGGCCACGTCCAGTCGCCCGGCAGCATCAACTACCGCGCCAACATCGACGCCCTGAAGCGGCTCGGCTGCACGGACGTCCTGTCAGTCTCGGCCTGCGGGTCGCTCAAGGAAGACCTGCCGCCCGGCCATTTCGTGATCGTCGACCAGTTCATCGACCGCACCTTCGCGCGCGAGAAGAGCTTCTTCGGACCCGGTTGCGTCGCGCACGTCTCGATGGCGCACCCGGTCTCGCGCTGGCTCGGCGAGCGCTGCGAGGAGGCGCTGGACGGCCTGCAGATCCCCTTCCAGCGCGGCGGGACCTATCTGGTGATGGAAGGGCCGCAATTCTCGACCCAGGCGGAGAGCGAACTCTACAGGAGCTGGGGCTGCGACGTGATCGGCATGACCAACATGCCGGAGGCCAAGCTCGCCCGCGAGGCGGAGCTGCGCTACGCCACCGTCGCCATGGTCACGGACTATGACTGCTGGCATCCGGACCACGACCACGTCGACGTCGCCATGGTGATCAAGACCCTGATGGAAAACGCCGACAAGGCGCGCGCCCTGGTCAAACGCATGGCCCATCTGCTGGCCCGGCCGAACGCGCCGGACGACGGCTGCGATTCGGCGCTCGACGACGCGCTCATCACCCACCCGGACAAGCGCGATCCGGCGATGCTGGCCAAGCTGGACGCGGTCGCCGGCCGCGTGCTCCGGGACTGACTAGAGCAGGCCTCACCGCTCGAAGAGCGCCGCCAACCCCTCCTTGGAGGCCTCGGCCACGCCGCGTTCGGTGATCAGGCCGGTGACGAGGCGCGCGGGCGTCACGTCGAAGGCGTCGTTGCGCACGGCGACGCCTTCAGGCGCGATGTCGACCTCGACCACTTGGCCGTCGGCGGCGCGGCCGGCGATGCGGGTCAGCTCCTCCCCGCCGCGCTGTTCGATCGGGATTTCGGCCACCCCGTCCTCGACCGTCCAGTCGATGGTGGTCGACGGCAGCGCGACGTAAAAGGGCACGCCGTTGTCCTCGGCCGCCAGCGCCTTCAGATAGGTGCCGATCTTATTGCAGACGTCGCCGCGCGCCGTGGTGCGGTCGGTGCCGGTGATGCAGAGATCGACCAGCCCATGCTGCATCAGATGGCCGCCGACATTGTCGGCGATCAGCGTGTGCGGCACGCCGTGGCGGCCCAGTTCCCAGGCGGTGAGCGAGGCGCCCTGGTTGCGCGGGCGCGTCTCGTCGACCCAGACATGGACGGGAACGCCCTTTTCATAGGCCATGTAGATCGGCGCGGTCGCCGTGCCCCAATCGACGGTGGCGAGCCAGCCGGCGTTACAATGGGTCAGGATGTTGACGGGCTCGCCTGCGGGCTTGGTCACCGCGATCGCCTCGATCAGCGGCAGGCCGTTGCGGCCGATGGCTTTCGAGATCTCGACATCCTCGTCGCAGATTTCGGCCGCGCGCGCCCAAGCGAGCGCGGCGCGCTCTCCCTCCGCGCGGTTGTCGAGGAGCGCGCGCATCTGGTCGAGCGCCCAGCGGAGATTCACCGCCGTCGGCCGCGTCCGGTAGAGCCGGTCGTAGGCCCGCGCCAGACCGGCGTCCGACGGGTCCTCGCTCGCCGCCAACGCCATGCCGTAGGCGGCGGTCGCCCCGATCAGCGGCGCGCCGCGCACCAGCATGTCGGAAATCGCGCGCGCCGCGTCTTCCAGGCTCGCCAGCGTCACCGTCTCGAACCGATGCGGAAGCTTGGTCTGGTCGATGATCCCGACCGACCGGCCCGGCGTCTCGACCCAGATGGTGCGGTAGGGAGTTCCGTCGATTTCCATAGGCCCCTCTCCTTACGGCCTGAACGCTTCGACCACCGGCGCCGGCGTGAGGCCGACTTCGCCGAACCGCGCCGGATCGACCCGCCACGCGCGGTCGCCCGTAAGGACCGGCGCATTCAGGGCGCTTGCGAGAACGAGACAACACCGATCCGCGAGAGAAAGCGGCGGACGAACGGCGAGGCGCGCAAGCGCGCCGACCCGCTCGGCGAAGCGTTCATCGAAGGGAACGCTCTCCACCCCCATTTCGGCGCAAAGCGCGACGGCCGACGCCGGAGAACGACCGGCTCTGGCGAGCACGCCCGCAAGCTCTGCAAGATTGACCACCGAGAGGAAAAGCGCAGACGCCCGAAGCATTCGGCCGATCGCGGCGTCGGCCCCGATTTCATCCTCGATGATCGCAATCAAGACGGACGTATCCAAGACCAGCGCCGTCACTCTTTCGACATCCCGTGCGCGTCGCGCCGCTCTTCTTCACGCATCGCCTTCAAGGTTTCCATGAGATCGGTCGGACGATCCTCACCGAACAGCCGATCCAGACGGGCCCGCACTTCACGTACAGTTCGCGGCCGGGAAGGGCGCGCTTCAGCCGTCGCCGGCTCAATCAGCAAGTCAAGCCGCGCCCGCACGAAGCCTTCCATGCTCTCGCCGGCTTCGGCCGCGCGGATGCGCAAACGGGCGTAGAGATCCTCGGGGATGTTGCGGACGTTCAGCGTCGCCATGGCGCAGCCCTCCTTGACATGGGGACGATGATAGCATTGTCCCCAATCGGACGCTATCGCCGCGCGGGCTGTTCGCCGTAGGCCTTGAAGAGCTCCAGCACCTCGGCCATCTCGGCCTCGCTGAGCAGGACGGGCTCGCCCAGTTGGCGGGCCGCGCAAAATTGCCGCGCCAGCGTCTCCACCTCGACGGCGAGCGCCAGCGCCTTCCGCGCCGTCACCTCGAAGCAGATCATCCCGTGATTGGCGAGCAGGCAGGCCTTCCGGCCGTCGAGCGCCGCCAGCATATGGTCGGACAACGCCTGCGTTCCGAAGGTCTCGTAATCGGCGCAGCGGATGTCCGGCCCGCCCGCGACGGCGACCATGTAGTGGAAGGCGGGAATCCCCTCCCGGCGGCAGGCGAGCGCCGTGCAATGGATCGAATGGGTGTGGACGACCGCCCCGGCCTCCGGGCGCGCCGCATAGATGTCGCGGTGCATGCGCCATTCGCTCGACGGCTTCAGCGGCCCGGCGCTCGCCCCGTCCGCGATCGCGACCCGCACCATGTCGGCGGGCGCGAGGTCGTCATAGGGAACCCCCGACGGCGTGATCAGAAAGCCCGTTCCGGCCGCATCGCGCACCGAGACGTTGCCGGAGGTTCCCTGGTTGATGCCGGCGGCGTTCATCGCCCGCGCGGTCTCCAGGACCTGGCGGGCGCGCTCGGCGTCGGAGGCGCCGGCCGTCACGCCGCCCCCCCGGCTGCAGTCCGGAAGATCTTGTAGGCGTAGGCGTCGTACAGCGCGATCACGGAGGCGTCGATGATGTTCGCCGACACGCCGACCGTGGACCAGCGCACGCCGCCCTGGTCCTGGCTTTCGATGGTGACGCGGGTGACGGCGTCGGTGCCGGTGCCGTCCGCCGCCGGCGGCATGATGCGCACCTTGTAATCCACCAGATGCATGGCGCGCAGGCAGGGATAGGCGCCGGTCAGCGCATCGCGCAGCGCGGTGTCGAGGGCGTTCACCGGACCGTTCCCGTTGGCGACGCGCATCACCTGCTCGCCGGCGACCTCGATCATCACGGTCGCCTCGGACTCGGTGACGAGCGCGCCGATGGCGTTGCGCCGGCGCTCGTCGATCACGCGGAAGCGGATCAGGTCGAAATAGTCGGGCGCCTCGCCCAGCGCGCGCCGCGCGAGGAGTTCGAAAGAGGCTTCCGCCCCGTCATAGGCGTAGCCTTTGTACTCCTGCTCCTTGACCCGCTCCAGCAGGCGGCGCAGCGCCGGCTCCTCCATCTCGACGCCGATCTCGTTCAGCATGGCGACGACGTTGGAGCGCCCGGCCTGGTCGGAGACGACGATGTGGCGGCGGTTCCCGACGGACGCGGGCTCGATATGCTCGTAGGTCTTCGGATCCTTCGCGACGGCGGAGACGTGCAAGCCCCCCTTATGCGCGAAGGCCGCGTCGCCGACATAGGCCTGATGCCGGTTGGGCGCGCGGTTGAGCCGCTCGTCCAACAGGCGCGAGACGGCGGTGAGACGCGTCAGCGCCGCCGCGTCGATCCCGCAGTCCATCCCCATCTTGAGCACCAACGAGGGGATCACCGCCATCATGTTGGCGTTGCCGCAGCGCTCCCCAAGCCCGTTGATCGTGCCCTGGACGTGGCGCGCGCCGGCGCGCACGGCGGCCAGCGTGTTGGCGACGGCGTTCTCGGTGTCGTTGTGGGCGTGGATTCCCAGGCGCTCGCCGGGGATGTGCGCCGTCACCTCGCCGACGATGCGCGCCACCTCGTGCGGCAAGGTCCCGCCATTTGTGTCGCACAGCACGATCCAGCGGGCGCCGGCTTCGTAGGCCGCCCGGAGGCAGGCCAGCGCATAGTCGCGGTTCGCCTTCCAGCCGTCGAAGAAATGCTCCGCGTCGTAGAGCGCCTCGCCCTTGCGTTCGGCCGCCAGCGCGATCGAGTCGCGGACCATGGCGATATTCTCCTCGCGCGGGATCTCCAACGCCACGTCGACCTGATAGTCCCAACTCTTGCCGACGAGGCAGGCGGCGTCGGCCTTGGAGGAGAGGATGGGCGCGAGGCCCGGATCGTTCTCCGCCGAGCGGCCCGGCCGGCGCGTCATGCCGAAGGCGACCAGCTTGGCGTGCGACAGCGTGGGCGGCGCCTGGAAGAAGGCGTCGTCCGTCGGGTTGGCGCCGGGCCAGCCGCCCTCGATATAGTCGACGCCGAGGTCGTCCAACGCCTCGGCGATCGCCGCCTTGTCGGCGACGGAGAAGTCGACCCCTTGCGTCTGCGCCCCGTCGCGCAGCGTCGTGTCGAACAGATAGACGCGATCGGCCATGCCGCTTCACTCGCTACAACCGCCCTGCCCCTTCATGGGGGGAGGCTCAATGCGTTACGCCCGGCGCCATTCGGTGACGCCGCCGGGCTTGTCCTCCAGCACCACGCCCTCGGCGGCGAGATCGTCGCGGATGCGGTCGGCGGTCGCGAAGTCCTTCGCCTTCTTGGCCGCCGCGCGCTCCGCGATCAAGGCCTCGACCGCTTCCGCCGACGGCCCGTCCGCCCCGCCCTTGAACCAGACCTCCGGGTCCTGCTGCAGCAGGCCGAGCAGCCGTCCCATGAACAGGATTTCGCCTTTGATTTTCGCATAGTCCATCGGGACTGCTTCGCCCTTTAGAGAAGCGATCCCTGTTTCATTCCCGTGCTCATCGCGCTCATAAACCATTGAGATACGACGTGCTAAGGCACCGAGCGCCTTAGGTGTGTTGAGATCATCAAGCAGGCCGTTCGGGAACTCTTCTAGGCCAAACTCGCGAAGGTCGTCGAACCCGACTTCTTTCTGACCAAACTCTGAGAGCATTCCGAGCGCTCGATAGAAACGGTCCAGTTGCGCCTTCGCCTCGCGCAGCTTGTCCTTGGAAAAATCCAAGGGCGCGCGGTAGTGCGTCTTGAGCAGCACGAGGCGCAGCGCCTCGCCCGGAAACTCGTCCAGCAAGTCGCGCACGGTGTAGAAGTTGCCCAGGGACTTGGACATCTTCTCCCCTTCGCTCATCAGATAGCCGTTGTGCATCCAGTATTTGGCGAAGCGGCCTTCGCGCTCAGCCGGCGGATGGGCGCAGCAGCTCTGCGCGATCTCGTTCTGATGGTGCGGGAAGACGAGATCGAGGCCGCCGCCATGGATGTCGAAATCGGGGCCGAGATGCTTCTCCGACATGGCGCTGCACTCGATGTGCCAGCCGGGTCGGCCGGGCGGCCCCCAGGGGTTCTCCCAGCCGGGCTGGGTCTCGTCCGACGGCTTCCAGAGCACGAAATCGGCCGGGTCGCGCTTGTAGCTGGCGACGTCGACCCGCGCGCCGGCGATCTGTTCGTCCCGGTCCTTGTGGGCGAAGCGGCCGTAGTCGGGCCAGCTCGGCACGTTGAACAGCACGTGGCCGTCGTCCAGCGCATAGGCGCACCGGTTCGCGATCAGCCGCTCGATCAGGGCGACGATCTCCGGGATGGTCTCGGTCGCGCGCGGCTCCACGTCCGGCGGCAGGCAGCCGAGTTCGGCGGCGTCCGCGTGGAACTGGCGCGTCGTCTCCTCGGTCAGCTCGCGGATGGCGACCCCGCGCTCGGCGGCGCGCGCATTGATCTTGTCGTCCACGTCGGTGATGTTCCGGACGTAGGTGACCTTGGGATAGAGCGTCTTGAGGAGCCGATAGAGCACGTCGAAGACGACCAGCGGGCGGGCGTTGCCGATATGGATGCGGTCATAGACCGTCGGCCCGCAGACATACATCCGCACGTTACGCGGATCGCGGGGCTCGAAGGCGACCTTCCGCCGGGTCGCGGTGTCGTGGATCGTCAGCGTCATGACGGCCTGCTTGCGGGCGGTTCGAGAGCGACTTGGGGGCGGCCCGATGCTATGCCGCATCGCTTCGCGGCTTGCAAGGGAGGCGGCGCCCGCTCAACCCAGCCCGGCCCGGCGCCGGCACAGGGCGTCGAAGGCGGCGGAGATGCGGCGCATGTAGGGGATCATGTAGGGGAAATTGTTGGCGTGGTCGAAGCTGTGACGCATCGCGGCGTTCATTTCGAAGAACAAGAGCCGCCCGTCCGGCGTCTGCGTGAAGTCGATCCCGAAGAAATCGAGGCCCAGCTTCGCCGGCAGCCCCTCCAGCGCCGCGAAGGCGTCCGCGCCCAACACCGCCTTCGGGTCGGCGAGGAAGGCCTGCTCCCTCTCCTGCATCCAGGGATGGGACGCCATCACGGTGCGCCGGTTGCCACCATGCACGTTCCAGACGCCGTCGGTGTGGGTCACCACCGGATAGGGCGCGCCGTCGATGAAGAACAGCCGGCGCTTGGTGTACCAGCCGTCGGCGTCGGCGTTCTCGACGAACCGGGTCGCATAGACGAAGGCGCTCGACACGCCGGCGAGATAGCCCTCGGCCTCGGCCGCGTCCTGCGCCAGCGCGACGGTCCGCCCGCTCTGGGCGCCGGGCTGGCGCAGGATCGCGGGGAAGCCGATCTCGGCCCCCACGGCGGCTGCGGCGTCGGCGGCGCTGCGGCCGGCCAGCGCGATGCGGGCGGCCTTCGGCGCCAGGAAGCCGTCGAGGCCGCCGACCAGCGCGGCCGTGGCGTCGCGCCGGGTCGCGGCGATGCGCTCCGGCCGATTGATCACGGGAAGATCCGGACGCGTGGCGAGGAAGTCCGTCAGCGCCTCCAGAGCTTCCGGCTCCCGATCGGCGTCGGCGATCGTGTTGACCAGCAGCCGCACCCCGGCGGGCGGCGGCGTCTTCCGCCATCCGTCGCCGACCGATACGCCCGTCATCACGCGCCATCGCTCCCAGCGGATCAGATGGCTGAGCGAGAAATGCCCGCCGCGGAACCGCACGCCCAAACCGTCGCCGCGCATCCGTCCGACGGAGAGCCGCGCCGCCTCGACCCCGCGCGCCCGCAGCAGGATCGGCGCGCGCGGATCGGCGTCGGGGGACGGCGGGCGGAAGGGGCGCGCGCGAAAGAAGGCGCGCACGCGCCGCCGGGCGGCCTGCTCCTCCCCGGCGTCGAACTCCAGCGCCGCGAGCAGGCGCACCCCCTCGTAGCGATTGGGCGCGCGCTCCAGCAGGTCTTCGAGGGTCCGCCGCGCCGCCGCCCGCTCCCCGCGCGCGGCCTGCGCCTCGGCCAGGGCGACCGCGAGATCGATCGATTGCGGGCGGTGGGCGAGGCCGGCGCGGCAGGCCTCCGCGGCCGCGACCGGGTCGCCCTCCGCGAAGGCCGCCCGCGCCTCGCCAAGCGCCCGGTTCGCGGCGGCCAGGGCGGCGCGGTCGGGCCGCGGCCCGTCATCGGCAGCCGCCGGCCCCGCCATCGTCAGCCGCCCAGCCGCCTAAGCGCCCGCTCCCGCCCCATCAGCGGCAGCAGGCGGCCGATCTCCGGCCCCTTCGGCTTGCCGGTCAACGCCAGGCGCAGCGGCAGGAACAGCGCCTTGCCCTTGCGGCCGGTCTCCGCCTTCAGTATCTCGATCCAGCGGTCGTAGACCGCGTCGTCCCAGGGTTCTTCCGGCAACAGGCGAGCCGCGTCGGCCAGATAGTCGGCGTCTTCCACAGCGGCCTGCGGCTCGATCTCGCCGAAACAGACGCGCCACCACCAGCCGGCGTCCCACAGGCGCTCGCAATTCTCGCGCACGGTCTCCCAGAAGGCCGCGTCGGCGCCGTCCAGCCCCATCGCCTCCAGCCGCTCCGCCACCGCCTCGAAGGGCGCGCGGTGCAGCACCTTGGCGTTGAGCTGCATCAGTTCGCCCTCGTCATAGCGCGGGGCGGCGCGTCCGAAGGCGCGCAGGTCGAAGCCGGGCGTCAGGCTGTCCAGCGTGTCGCTCCCCTCCGGCGCGGTCGACGTCCCGAGCCGCGCGAGATAGGCGACGAGCGCCGCCGGCTCCACGCCCTTCTCCCTGAGGTCTGCAAGCGACAGGGAGCCAAGCCGCTTGGAAAGCTGCTTGCCGTCCGCGCCCACCATCAGCGGCAGGTGCGCGAAATCCGGGACGTCGTAGCCCAGCGCCTCGAACAGCTCGATCTGGACCGCCGTGTTGGCCACATGATCCTCGCCGCGGATGACGTGGCTGACGAACAGCTCGCCGTCGTCGACCACCGAACTCAGCGTGTAGAGCGGGCGACCGTCCTCGCGGATCAAGACGGGGTCGGAGAGATGCCCCGCCTCGAAGCGCACCTGCCCACGGCCGAGATCGGCCCATTCGATCGGCGCATCATTCAACTTGAAGCGCCAATGGGGCGTGCGGCCCTGCGCCATCAGCGCCGTCTGCTCGTCCGCCGAAAGATCGAGCGCGGCGCGGTCGTAGACCGGCGGCCGGCCGCGGCCGAGTTGGATCTTGCGCTTGAGGTCCAACTCCTCCGGCGTCTCGAAGCAGGGATAGAGGCGCCCCGAGGCCTTGAGGCGCTCCACCGCCGCGTCGTAGCGCGTCTGCCGCGCGGACTGGCGCACGAAATCGTCCCAGTCGAGGCCGAGCCACCGGAGATCCTCCAGGATCGCCCGCTCGAACTCCTGCGTGGAGCGCTCCCGGTCCGTGTCGTCCATGCGCAGCAGGACCGTCCCCTTGTTCGCCCGGGCGAACAGCCAGTTCAGCGCCGCGACGCGGGCGTTGCCGACATGCAGCCGCCCGGTCGGGCTGGGGGCGAAGCGGACTTTGACGTCGTGTCGCATGGGGACTCCGGGGCGGGGGCGCCGATCGCGGCGGGGGGCCGCGCTAGAGGATGCGCCGGAAGGCGTTGGTGATCGGGTAGCGCCGGTCCCGGCCGAAGGCGCGCGGCGTCACCTTGACGCCCGGCGGCGCCTGACGGCGCTTGTACTCCGACAGGTCGAGCTGACGCCAGACCTTCTGGACCGTTTCGGCGTCATGCCCGCGCGCCGTGATCTCGGGCACGGACATCTCGCGCTCGATCAGGCAGAACAGGATGTCGTCCAGCATCTCGTAGGGCGGCAGCGTATCCTCGTCCTTCTGGTCGGGCTTGAGCTCCGCCGAGGGCGGCTTGGTGATGCTGCGCTCGGGCATGGCCGCCCCTTCGGGACCGAGCAGCGCGGCGCCCGTCCCGTCCCCGCCCAGCGCCTGTTTGCCGCGGTTGCGCAGGAAGGCGATCGCGAAGACGTCGGTCTTGTAGATGTCCTTCAGGACCGAATACCCGCCGCACATGTCGCCATAGAGGGTTGCGTAGCCGACCGACATCTCCGACTTGTTGCCGGTGGTCAGCAGCATCTTGCCCTGCTTGTTGGAGATCGCCATGAGGACGAGCCCCCGGGCGCGGGACTGGATGTTCTCCTCCGTCACGTCGGGCGGCGCGTCGGCGAAGATGGGCGCCAGCATGCCTTCGAAGGCCTGCATCGCCGGTTCGATAGACACCTCGTCGAGCCGCGCGCCGAGCAGGTCCGCCGCTGCGGCCGCGTCCTCCAGGCTCTCGCGGCTGGTGTAGGGCGAGGGCATCATCACGCAATGCACCTTGTCCGGCCCCAGCGCATCGACGGCGACCGCGGCGGAAACCGCCGAATCGATCCCGCCCGACAGTCCCAGCACGACGCCCGGAAAGCCGTTCTTGCCGACATAGTCGCGCAAGCCCAGCACCATCGCGTGATACATCGACTGATGGCGGTCCAGCGGCTTCGCCTGCGAGCCCGCCTCACAGACCCAGCCCTCGCCGTCGCGCCGCCAGCGGGTGACGGCGATCGTCTCCCGGAAGGCGGGCAGGCGCAGCGCCAGACCGCAGTCCCCGTTCACCACGACCGACGCGCCGTCATAGACCAGTTCGTCCTGGCCGCCGATCTGGTTCAGATAGACCATCGGCAGGCCGCTCTCCGCCACGCGGTTGAGGACCAGCTGCAGGCGGAAATCCTCCTTCTCCGCCTCGTAGGGGGAGCCGTTCGGGACCAGGAACAGCTCGGCCCCGCTCTCCTCCAGGCACTCGACGACGTCGGGCGTCCAGACGTCCTCGCAGATCGGGACGCCGATGCGCACGCCGCGGAAATTGATCGGGCCCGGCATCGGGCCGGGCGTGAAGACCCGCTTCTCGTCGAAGACGCCGTAATTGGGCAGATCGTGCTTGTAGCGCTCGGCGGCGATGCGCCCTTCGTCCAGCAGCAGGACCGCGTTGAAGATCCCCTCCTCCGTCCGGCGCGGCGTCGGCAACAGGACGGCCGGCCCGCCGTCCGACGTCTCGTCGGCAAGCGCGGCGATCGCCTCCTCCAGCTTGTCGTGGAAGAAGGGTTTGAGGACCAGATCCTCCGGCTGATAGCCGCTGAGGAACAGTTCGGAGAAGAGGATCAGGTCGCAGCCGGCCTCGGCGGCCTCGCGGCGCGCTTCGCGCACGCGCGCCGCGTTGCCGGCGACGTCGCCGACGGTGGGGTTGAGCTGGGCCAGGGCGATCGTCAGCGTATCGGTCATCGGGGCTATCCTGCTCGCGGGCGGTTCGGCGGGACGCCGAAGCGCGCGCCGGAACGGCCCCAGAGCCTAGCCTTCACGCGCCGGCTGGCAAGGCCGAAGAGGGCGCGTGGGTGGGCGAGCGCGGCGCCGCTGGCTTCAAGCGGCGCCCGACACTAGACTTGGGCGCGGAGGCGAGACGGCAAGGCGCGACGCGCCATGGGACGAACGAAGGATTGACGATGGCGGATCAGGCGAAGCGCAAGCCGCACCAGGGCGAAACGCCCGGCGACCGGCCGCCCCCCGAGGGGCTGGTGCAGCTCACGCAGGACGTGCTGCAGCTCTTCATGCAGCGGATCGCCGACGGCGTCGCCCGCACCGGCGTGTCCGCGATCGACACCCACACGCTGCAGCAGATCGCCGATAACTTCGCGCGCGCCGACGACCCGATCCTGCGCAAGACGTTGTCGCGCGGCTGGACGCGGCTGGAGGCGGAGGCCGAGCAGGCGTTCTGGGCGCGCATGCGGAAGTTCCCGCTGGAGCGGCTGATCGTCTCGCGCTTCGAGGATCGGCTGACGCCACGGGACGCCGCGCCGATCCTGGGCCGAAACCTGTCGCGCCGCGTGATCCCGGCGACCATCGCCGCCTTGCATCAGATGGTCGGCCCGGATCTCTTCGACGAGTACGAGCGCCGCGCGCGCGACCTCGCTGAAACCGTGCGCACCGTGGAAGGCGACGGCGCGGCGTGGAAGACGCTCTATCGCCATCCGCAAGCCGACGCGCTGGTCAACGACATCCTGGTCTACATCGCCCGCTACTTCGCCGACGCGCCCAAGCGCCGCCAGTGGATGGTCGGATTCATGGATCGGAACCTGCCGTCCACCAAGACCGAGGCGGAGCGCGCATGGCGCTTCGGCGACGCCGAATTCCATCTGCTGATCGGCGGCCTCTACGCCGCGCTGAAAGCGCAGCTGGCCGATCCGGCCCACCGCGCCCGGCACGTCAAACGCTATGGCGAGGAGGCCGTCCTGATGGTGGAGGAAACCCTCGCCGCGCTCGAACACGACCGCCGTCAGGTCGCCGGCGCCTAGAATCGGATCACACCATGACGATCGATCGCACCGGGGCCGTCGCCGCGAACCGCATCGCCTGGAACGAGTCGGCGCCCCATCATCGGAAGACGCAGAGCTACGCCGATCTGCTCGCGGGCTTTCGGACGCCGGGGTACAGCTGCCTCGACGCGCTGCTGACCGACCGGCTGCGCGCCCTCGGCGTCCAGGGGCGGTCGGTCGCGCAGCTTTGCTGCAACAATGGGCGCGAACTGCTCTCCGTCCGCAATCTGGGCGCCGAGAGATGCGTCGGTTTCGATCAGTCCGATGCGTTCCTGGCGCAGGCGCGGGAGCTTGCAGCCTCCGGCGCGCTGGATTGCCGCTTCGTCGAGACCGACGTCTACGCCATCCCGGACGCCTATGACGGTCAGTTCGACATCGTCCTGATCACGATCGGGGTGTTCGGCTGGATGCCCGATCTGCCCGCCTTCATGGATCGAGCGACCCGCCTGCTTCGCCCGGGCGGCGCGCTCCTCGTCTACGAGCAGCATCCGGTCATGAACATGTTCGACCCCTGGGCCGAACCGGACCCGACCCGCCTGCGCGAGAGCTATTTCCGCGCCGAGCCCTTCGAAGAGCACGGTCCGATTCTTTATGAGGATGACGCGCAGCTGAGCGACGAGGGGCCGGTCAACTACTGGTTCGTCCACACGCTGGCGGACGTGATGACCGCGTGCCTTCGGGCGGGCCTGACGATCGAGGCCTTCAGCGAGCATCCGCACAACATCTCGAGCGAGGCCTACGAGATCTACAACGATCAACCCGCACAGGCGCCGCAGAGCTACCTGCTGACCGCGCGCAAAGCCTGAGCGGCGGTCGACGCAGGGAATGCGGGGCAGGGAATGCGGGGCACGGAATGCGGGGCGGATAATGCGGGCGAAAAAGTCGGCGGCGGCGCGTACAACGGACGAAGACCCCTGGGAAAAGTCGTTCGTCCACGCGCCGCCGCCTGTGCGGGTCGGACGGAAAAACAGGAGGAAAACCGTCCGCTGCGGATAAACTTAAGATAGCTACCTTGGCGCGCGTTGTTAAGCTTAAAGTAGCGTGATCGCGAAAAAAGTTCGCACCGATACCTGAAGCAACGCCTAGCCGGCGATCTCCCGGCGGTCGAGCACCCGCGCCACCTCCGGCAGGATCAGGTGGAAGGGCTTCGCCGCAGGCGCCTCCTCCTCGATCTCGAAGGCGCCGAGGATCCGCTCCACGACGCCGTCCGCGCCGAGCGGCAGGGCCAGCCGCCGGTAATGGACGCTCTCGCCTCCCTTCAACTCGTACTCGGTGCGGGTCAGCCAAGGCCGCCGCTCGCGCATCAGGGTCTCGTAGGAGCGCTGGGCGTTCTCCCGCAATTCGGGCGTGGTCAGCACCTCGTCGACGCGTCGGCCCGTCACTTCCGCGTTGAAGAGACCGCGCACGCCGGTTCCGGCGAGCCGGAACCGGAAAGCCCCGTCGCCCAACGGCTCCAGGATGTAGAGGGTCGACAACAGGTGCGGGATTTCGATTGGATCGATGGCGGACCGCGCCGGCATCTCCGCGCCGGCCGCCTTCTCTTCCCAATAGCTGAAGAGCGCGGCGACCACGCCGTCCCCAAGCGCCTGTCGAAAGGCGCGGCGACGGACGGCGGCCCCGTCCGTCGACCCGTTGAGGGGACTATCCGCCATGCCTCCGAACCAATGGATCGGCCGGCGCGTCGCTGCCGGCTGCGGCGGTCGACACGGCGCCGACGGCGGCCCCGCCATATCCCGAGCCCACCGCCGCGCGCGCACGACGATGCGAGGCGCTGTCCGCCGCCTCTTCCTCGTCCGGGCGCCGCAGCAGGAACTCGCGCCCGACCTTCACCCGCTCCTCGCCGGCATATTCGACGATGTCCGCGGTGGCGTAGGTCTCGGACCAGCGTTCCGGCAGGTAGGAGCCGGTGCCGATCACGTCGATCGGCGCGTCGGCCAGCGCCATGGTCTTGCACTTCTCGGGATTGAAGCCGGACGAGACAACGATCTTCACCTTGCCGAACCCGGCGCCGTCCAGCTTCTCGCGCAGATGCCAGACCGCGGCGGCGGAGACGCCGGGCCCGATCAGATGTCGCAGTTCGTTCTCCGTCCGGTAGCCGCGGATCGCCTGCGGCGCGTTGCGGTCGAGCACCGCGTAGGACCCGGCCGGGTCGAGCCCCTCGCAGAAGCGCCCGCCCGGGGTGTCGAGGCGGATCGACAGCGCGCCCCGCCCCGCCAGGTCCCGGAAGCGCTCGCACACCGCCAGGGAGTCGGTGATCTCGCGCCCGAAATAGTCGACCAGCACCACCAGATTGGCGTCCGGATGCGCCTCATGGAACATCTCGGCCGCGCGCACGGTCGATTTGGCGTAGCCGATCAGCGCGTGCGGCATGGTGCCGAGGCCCGCGCTCTGCCCGAAATAGTGCGCGGTCGCGTCGGTGGCGTTGCCGATGAAGCCGACAGCCCCGGACTTGCGCTTGGCCCGGTCGGAGCCGACGCTCGCGGCGTAGGCCATCAGCTCCGCCATTTCCGCCCCGGCGCAGTGGCGCGCGTCCATGGCGAGGAAGGCGGTGCGGGGCAGCTCCTGGCACATGGTGAAGGCGTTGTAGGCGGCGACCGAAGCCGGTCCGATCTTCTGCAGCAGCAGCGTCTCCAGATCGACCAGATGCAGGAAGGAGCCGGTGACGTACATCATCGGCTCGCCGGCCCCGACCCAACGCCCTTCGGCGTAGTTCAGGTCGATCCGGACGCCTGTTCCGCGCCGCGCCGCGGTCTCCTCGAGCCACTCGATCGCAAGCCGCGGGGCGCAGATCACCGGCCGGCGCATGAAGATCGCGTAGGTGACCTCGCAATCCCCGAACTTCTCGATCGCGCCCTTCGTGCGGTTGAAGTAGGCGTCGGTCCAGCGGCGAATCTCGGAATCGTCACGGCCGGTCAAGGCGGCGCCGAGGCCGCGCCGCGTGATCCCGTCTCGGTCGCTCAGGTCGCTCATCGGGCGCATCCCTCAAGCTCGCCCCCCGGTCGCGAAATCGGGCGCGCCCCCCGGCGCCCCGCTCATCCCGTCAGGAAGCCGCCGCCAGGCCCTGGGCCAGCGCAGCGCGCTCGGACTTCAACTGTTCGGCGATCAGGAAGGCGAGCTCCAGCGCCTGCGGCCCGTTCAGCCGCGGGTCGCAATGGGTGTGATAGCGCGCCGAGAGGCCGTCGTCCGTGATCGCCTGGGCGCCGCCCAGACACTCGGTCACGTCGCGTCCGGTCATCTCGAAATGCACGCCGCCGGCGTAGGTGCCCTCGGCCGCATGGACGTCGAAGAATCCGCGCACCTCCGCCAGAATCCGGTCGAAGGGCCGCGTCTTGTAGCCGCTTTCCGCCTTGATCGTGTTGCCGTGCATCGGATCGGACGACCAGACGACCTTCCGACCCTCGCGCTCGACGGCGCGGATCAGGGGCGGCAGGTGCTTCTCCACCTTGTCGTGGCCCATGCGCGCGATCAGCGTCAGGCGGCCCGGTTCGTTCTGCGGGTTCAGCACGTCGATCATTCGGATCAGATCGTCCGGGTCGAGGCTCGGCCCGCACTTCATGCCGATCGGATTGTCGACGCCGCGCAGGAACTCGACATGCGCGCTGTCCGGCTCGCGGGTGCGGTCGCCGATCCAGAGCATGTGCGCCGAGCAGTCGTACCATTTGTTCGTGATGCTGTCGCGCCGGGTCAGCGCCTGCTCGTACCAGAGCAGCAGCGCCTCGTGGCTGGTGTAGAACTCCGTCTCCTGGATCTGCGGCACCCGGTCGGCGGTCAGGCCGCAGGCGGCCATGAAGCTCAGGCACTCGGTCAGCCGGTCGCCGAGCTCGCGATAGCGCTCGCCCGCCGGGCTGTTGGAGACGAAGTCGAGCGTCCACTGATGCACCTGATGCAGGTCGGCGAAGCCGCCCTGCGCGAAGGCGCGCAGCAGGTTCAAGGTGGCGGACGCCTGGTTGTAGGCGCGCACCATGCGCTGCGGGTCCGGACGGCGCGACGCGGCGTCGAACTCGATCCCATTGACGATGTCGCCGCGGTAGCTGGGAAGCGCGACCCCGCCCTGCTCTTCCGTCGGGGCGGAGCGCGGCTTGGCGAACTGGCCGGCCAGCCGCCCGACCTTCACCACCGGGCACGCCGCGCCGAAGGTCAGCACGACCGCCATCTGGAGCAGCACCTTAAAGGTGTCGCGGATGTTGTTGGCGCTGAACTCCGCGAAGCTTTCCGCGCAGTCGCCGCCCTGCAGCAGGAAGGCGCGCCCCTCGGCGACCTCGCCCAGGCCCTTCTTCAGCTTGCGCGCCTCGCCGGCGAAGACCAGCGGGGGAAAGGACGCAAGCGTCTCCTCGACCGCCGCAAGCTCGCCCGGATCCTCGTAGTCCGGGACCTGCTTGATCGGCTTGCCGCGCCAGCTTTTCGGAGTCCACGCCTCCGCCATACCCTGCTTCCTTCACGCCTCGGAACACCACATCCGACCCGCGAAAACCGGGCCGGAGCGCCTATGTAGGCGACTTCCGGGCAGTTTTCCACAGCAAATCCGGGATGGAAAGGGGACGGCGTTCCGCGCGCCGACGCGCCCTACTCCGCCGCGGCGCTCTCGCGCGTGGCGCGGCGGGTCGCCTCGCGCATGGTGACGAACTCCTCGGCGCTGGTCGGGTGGATGCCGACGGTGGCGTCGAAATCCGCCTTGGTCGCGCCCGCGCGGAAGGCGACGGCGAAGCCCTGGGTGATTTCCGCCGCGTCGGGGCCGACCATGTGCAGGCCGACGACCCGGTCCGTCTTCACGTCGACCAGCAGCTTGAGGAGCGCGCGCTCCTGATTGCCGCTCAGCGTGTGCTTCATCGGCCGGAATTCGGACATATAGACGTCGATCTCGCCGTATTCGGCGACCGCTTCCTCCTCCGTCAGGCCGACGGTCCCGATCGTCGGCGCGGAGAAGACGGCGCTCGGGATGTCGCGATAGTCCATCTTGCGGCTCTGGCCGGCATAGGTGTTGAAGGCGAAGACCATGCCCTCGCCGATGGCCACGGGGGTCAGCGGCACGCGGTCGATGACGTCGCCCAGCGCGTAGATGTTCGGCTGGCTGGTGCGGTAGTCGGCGTCGACCTTGATGGCGCCGAACCTGTCCGTCTCGACGCCCGCGGCCTCCAGCCCCAGCCCCTCGGTGTAGGCGGAGCGGCCGATGGCGTAGAGGATCAGGTCGGTCTCCAGCACCGAGCCGTCGCTGAGCGTCGCGGCGAGGCTGCCGTCGGCCTGCTTCTCGGTCTTGGAGATGATGGTGTCGAAGCGCAGGTCGATCCCCTTCTTGCGCATCTCGGCCGCCAGATGCAGGCGCACGTCGCGGTCGAAGCCGCGCAGGAACAGGCTGCTGCGATAAAGCTGCACCACCTCCACGCCGAGGCCCTTGAGGATGCCCGCGAACTCCACCGCGATATAGCCGCCGCCGGCGACGATCGCGCGCTTCGGCAATTCGTCCAGGAAGAACATCTCGTCCGAGGTGACGCCGAGCTCCGCGCCCGGCTCGTCCGGCATGTTGGGCCGGCCGCCGACGGCGATCAGGATGCGCTCGGCGGTGACTCGCTCGCCGCCCACCTCGATCGTGTGCGGATCGATCAGCGTCGCGCGCGCCTCGTAGAGCGTCACGCCGGCGTTCGAGAGCAGCTTGCCGTAGATGCCGTTGAGGCGCTCGATCTCCGCGTTCTTGTTGGCGACGAGCGTCTTCCAGTCGAAGCGGCCCGCGCCCACGGTCCAGCCGTAGCCGGCGGCGTCCTCGATCTCCTCGGGCACATGGGCGGCGTAGGTGAAGAGCTTCTTCGGGACGCAGCCGACATTGACGCAGGTGCCGCCCAGATGGCGCTCCTCCGCAATGGCGACCTTGGCGCCGTTGGCGGCCGACATGCGCGCGGCCCGCACGCCGCCGGAGCCCGCCCCGATGACGAACAGATCGTAGTCGTAGCCTGCGCCGGTGTCGGCCATGGTTCCTCTCCCTCCGGACAACTCGCACTGCAGCCTAGGCGAGCCGCCCCGGGCCGGAAAGGCGCCGTGAGGCGCGGGCGGCCCGAAACTTGCTCGGTCAAGGCTGACGAGGCGTTAGATGGGCCTATATCCTCCGGGGGCAAGGGCCTGCGGCCAGCCCAGGATTTGCGCCTCTAAGGCACAAATCGCAGGGATTCTGGTGCGTCTTTGGAGCGGCGGACGGATGAGCGAAGCGGCGGACGGATGAGCGAAGCGGCGAACGACCGAACGGACGGATCAGGCGGCGGCTATGACCGCCTGCGCCTGTGCGTCAATTTCCGCGCCGGCGACATCCTGCCGTCCTGCGGCGCGCGCGGCGCGAAGGAGTTGGCCGCGGCCCTGCAGGAGAAGATGCCCGACGCGCTGCCGGAGATGCGGCTTGAGAGCGTGCATTGCCTGGGACGCTGCCATATCGGCCCGACGATCCGCCTGTCGCCTTCCGGCCCCTTCCTGCAGGGCGTGCAGGCGGAGGACGTCGACTTCCTGATCGAAAAGCTGAAGGCCGGAGACCTCGACGCCCTCCTGGAGGCCTTTCCGGACCCGACCAAGGAGCAGGCGGGATGACGCGCGACCGGCCGCTTGCGCGCCTCTTGGCCGCCCTGGCGCTCGCCGCCGGCGCGCTCGCCGCGGCGGCGCCCGCCGACGCGCAGCAGGTGCGCCGTCAGATGCAGGCGGAACTTCCCCGTCTGCAGACGCCGCAGCCGCACGAGATCCCGCGTTTCGACAGCCTGGGCACCCGCATCCTGAACCGGATCGACCCGCAGGCGGTGCGTCAGGGCCTCTCCCAGCGGCTTTCGACGGCCTGTGCGCTCGGCCAGTTCAACCAGGCCAAGCGCGGCCGCTATTTCATCGTCGTGGAGGCCCCCGACGGCCCGGCCAAACGCTATGGCTTCGCCGGCTCGAACGGCCTCAACCTGCGCGATCCGAAGAATCTGCGCGGCCCGAACCAGGGCTACCTCTTCGACCTCGACGGCTCCAGCGACTGCGAGGTCTATGTGACGCCGATTCAGTGGTGAGGCGTCGGCTCAGGTGACCGCCGCGCGCGCCTGAAAGCGCGCCGCGCGCCAGCGGTCGCTCTTCAGGATGGCGGCGAGGCGGTCGGCGGCCTCCGCGACCTCGCGGAAGCTGAGAAACAGCGGCGCGAAGCCGAAGCGCAGGATGTCCGGCGCGCGGAAATCGCCGATCACGCCGTCGGCGATCAGCGCCTGCATGATCGGATAGCCGTCCGGATGGCGGAAGGCGACCTGAGAGCCGCGCGCGGCCGTGTCGCGCGGGCTGGCGAGCGTCAGGCCGAAGCCGGCGCAGCGATCCTCCACCCGCTCGATGAAAAGCCGGGTCAGCGCCTCGCTCTTGGCGCGCACCGCATGGATGTCGGCCTCCGCGGCGATCTCCAGCCCCGCCTCCATCGCGCGCCGGGAGAGGATCGGCTGCGTGCCGCAGAGCATGCGCCGGATTCCCGGGTCGCCGCGATAGGCCGGGTCGAAGGCGAAAGGCGCCGCATGGCCCCACCAGCCGGAAAGCGGCTGGCGCAGGCTTCCCTGATGGCGCGCCGCCGCATAGACGAAGGCCGGCGCGCCCGGCCCGCCGTTCAGATACTTGTAGCCGCAGCCGACCGCCAGATCGACGCCGGCCGCGTCGACCTCGACCGGCATCACGCCGGCGCTGTGGCACAGGTCCCAGACAACCACGGCGCCGACGGCGTGCGCCGCGGCCGTCAGGGCCGCCACGTCGCGCCGCGCCCCGCTGCGATAGTCCACCTGATTGACCAAGAGCACCGCGACCCGCGCGTCCAGCAGATCCTCGATCGCGGGCGCATCGACGCCCTCCAGCCGGATTTCCAGGTCGGGGCGCATCCCGCGCAGCCCCTCCAGGATGTAGAGGTCGGTCGGAAAGCTCCCGCCCTCCGCGACGACGACGCGGCGCTCCGGGACGAGCGCGAGACCGGCCGCCACGGCCTTGAAGATGTTGATCGAGGTCGTGTCGCACACGACCGTCTGGCCGGGCGCGGCCCCGATCACCGCGCCCACCTTATCCCCCAGCCGGTCGGTCAGGGTGAACCAGTCGGCGTCGTTCCAGCTTCGGATCAGCCCGTCGGCCCATTCCTCGCGCGCCGCCGTCTCCACCGCGCGCAGCGCCGCCTTCGGCGCGGGCCCCAGCGAATTTCCGTCGAGATAGATCAGCCCCTCCGGCAGATGAAAGGCGTCGCGGAACCGCGCCAGCGGATCGGCGGCGTCCAAGGCGGTGAGGGCGTCGGCGTGGGTCATAAGCCCTCCTACTCCACCGTGACGCTCTTCGCCAGGTTGCGCGGCTGATCGACGTCGGTGCCCTTGAGGACCGCCGCGTGGTAGGCGAGGAGCTGCACGGGAATGGCGTAGAGGATCGGCGCGACGAAGGGGTCGACCTTGGGCAGTTCGACCTCCGCGAAGGGTTTCGCCATCCGGCGCATGCGCGCGATGCCCTCCGCGTCGGACAGGAAGATCACCTTGCCGCCGCGGCTCACCATTTCCTGCACATTGGAGGCGGTCTTGTCGAACAGCGGGCCCGACGGCGCGATCATCACGACGGGCACATCCTCCTCGATCAGCGCGATGGGGCCGTGCTTCATCTCGCCGGCGGCGTAGCCCTCGGCATGGATGTAGCTGATCTCCTTCAGCTTCAGCGCGCCTTCCAGCGCGATCGGATAGGCGGTCCCGCGGCCCATGTAGAAGACGTCTCGGGCCTCCGCGATGGTCCGCGCGATCTGCGCGATCTGGGCGTCGCTGTTGAGCACTTCCGCGGCGCGGCCCGGCACCTCGGCCAGCGCGGCGGCGAGCGCGGCCTCGCGCGCGCGGTCGAGCGTCCCGCGCGCCTTCGCGAACGCCATGGCGAGCGCCGCGAGCACGGTCAATTGCGTCGTGAAGGCCTTGGTCGAGGCGACGCCGATCTCCGGCCCCGCCTGGGTCAGCAGCACCGCGTCGGATTCGCGCGCAATCGTCGATTCCGGCACGTTGACGATGGAGAGGATGGTCTGGCCCTGGCTCTTGGCGTAGCGCAGGGCTTCGAGGGTGTCCATCGTCTCGCCCGACTGGCTGATGAAGAGCGCGAGCCCGCCTTCGGGCAGCGGCGTCTCGCGGTAGCGCAGCTCGGAGCCGATATCGACCTCGACCGGCAGACGGGCCAACTGCTCGATCCAGTACTTCCCCACCATGCCCGCGTAGGAGGCGGTGCCGCAGGCGGCGATCGTCACCTTGGTCAACGCCGCCGGATCGAAGGGCGGGGCCGGCAGCGTGATCGTGCCCGCCGCCGGATTGAGATAGCTGTGCAGCGTGTCGCCGATCACCGCCGGCTGCTCATGGATCTCCTTCTCCATGAAATGGCGGTAGTTGCCCTTGCCGATCATGGCGCCGGAGACGGCGGTGAGGCGCACCGGGCGCTCGACCGGGCGGCTTTCCCCGTCGGCGCCGAGATTGAAGATCTCCGCCCCCTCGTGCGAGACGACGGCCCAGTCGCCCTCCTCCAGATAACAGATGCGCTTGGTCAGCGGCGCGAGCGCCAGCGCGTCGGAGCCGAAGAACATCTCCCCCTCGCCATAGCCGATGGCGAGCGGGCTGCCGCGGCGCGCGCCGATCATCAGATCGTGCCGGCCGGCGAAGATCATGACGAAGCCGAAGGCGCCCTCCAGCAGCGGCAGCGTGCAGGCGACCGCCTCCTGCGGGCTCAACCCCTGCGCCAGATAGGCGGAGACGAGATGGGCCACGACCTCGGTGTCGGTCTCGGAGCTGTAGGTCGACTGGTCGCCCAGCCGGTCGCGCAGTTCCTGATAATTCTCGATGATGCCGTTATGCACGATGGCCACCCGGTCGGTGGCGTGCGGGTGGGCGTTGGTCTCGTTCGGCACGCCGTGCGTCGCCCAGCGCGTGTGGCCGAGACCGACCGCGCCCGACAAGGGATCCTGCTCGAGCACGGCGGCGAGGTTGTCGAGCTTGCCCTCCGCCCGGCGGCGCTCGATCCGGCCGTTCACCAGCGTCGCGATCCCGGCCGAATCGTAGCCGCGATACTCAAGCCGCTTCAGCCCGTCCATCAGACGCGGCGCCGCCGCCTCCTTGCCCAGGATCCCGATTATGCCGCACATGGCAGGAACTCGACCTTTCTCGTTCTTCGCCGCGCCCACGATCGAACGCGTTGCGCCCGTTCAGCCCTTGCGGGCTTTCTTCTCCGCCGCTTTGCGCTCGCGGAAGCGCGCCGCGGCGCCCTCGAGCTCGGTCTGCGCGCCGCGCGCGACGGCGAGCGCGTCCGGCGCCACGTCGTCCGTCACCGTCGATCCGGCGCCGACGATCGCGCCCGCCCCGATCTCAACCGGCGCGACCAGCGCGCTGTTGGAGCCGATGAAGGCGCCCGGCCCAATGACGGTCCGGTGCTTCAGATAACCGTCGTAGTTGCAGGTAATGGTTCCGGCGCCGATGTTGGCGTGCGCGCCCACCTCGGCGTCGCCGATATAGGCCAGATGGTTGGCCTTCGCGCCGTCGGCGAGGCGGGCGTTCTTCACCTCCACGAAATTGCCGATTCGGGCCGCCTCCCCGATCTCCGCCCCGGGGCGGAGCCGCGCGAAGGGGCCGATCTGCGCGCCCGAGCGCACGAGGCAGCCTTCCAGATGGCAGAAGGGTCGAATCTCCGCGCCGGGCTCGACCGTGACGCCGGGACCGAAAACGACGTTCTGGCCGACCGTGACGTCGCGGCCGAGGACCGTGTCCCAACTGAACCAGACGCTCGACGGATCGAGCAGCAGCGCGCCCTCCTGCTCCATCGCATGGCGACGGCGCGCGCGCTGCCAGAGCGCCTCCGCCTCCGCGAGATCGGCCTTGCTGTCGACGCCCAGCAGTTCGGCCTCATCCGCCTCGATCACCGCGCAGGTCCGCCCCTCGCCGCGGGCGAGGCCGACGATGTCGGTGAGGTAGTATTCGCCCTTCGCGTTGTCGGCGCCCACCCGGTCGATCAGGTTGAACAGCACCGCCGCGGAAACCGCCATGACGCCGGAATTGCACAGCCGGACGGCGCGCTCGGCCTCGCTGGCGTCGCGGTGCTCGACGATGCGCTCCAAGGCGCCGTCGGGACCCGCGATCAGCCGGCCGTAGTTGGTCGGATCCGCCGCCTGAAAGCCCAGGACCACCACGTCCGCTCCCGCCTCCCGCGCGGCCGTCATGGCCTGCAGCGTCTCGGCGCTGACGAAGGGCGTGTCGCCGAACAGGATCAGAACCGTCCCGTCCGTGAAACCGTCCAGCGCGGCGCGCGCCGCCGTCACCGCATGCGCGGTGCCGAGACGCTCGCGCTGCACGGCGACCGCGTAGGGCGCGACCGCGCGGCCGACGCTCTCCTCCATCCCCGGGCCGACGACGACGGCGCGCCGCGCAGGCTCCAACGGATCGAGGGCGGCCAGCACGTGCTGGACCATCGGCCGGCCGGCGATCGGCTGCAGCACCTTCGGACGGTCCGACTTCATCCGCGTGCCCAGACCGGCGCCGAGGAGCACGGCGGCGACCGGCGCGCGACGGGCGGCGGGGCGAGCGGAATCGGATGGCGAAGCGGCGGCGCTCATGCTCTGCGGTTTTCCTTGGTCTTCCGCGCGGGATGCGCCCCCCGGAACCGGGGCGACGCAGAACCGTAATACGCGCCGGAAGCTGCCACAGGGGGCCGGAGCCGCCAAGTCACATGCTGTTTCAGCAAGTTGCGGAATTTCTCGGAATGTAACGCCGACGGTCGGGCGCAGAATCTCAGTGGCCGGACCGCGCGATCTTGTCGCGCCCTTCGGCCAGCAGGTCGTCGATCAGACGGACGGCGCGTTCGCGCCGTTCCGGCTCCAACCGCTCCAGCCCGTCATTGATGGCGAGCTGCATGTCGAGGCCCCACTCGCCCCGTTTCATGGCGGCGCGAATCAGGCTTCCGGCGAGGTCTTCTCCGACGATCGCCGCCAGCTTGTCCTCAAGCTGCGGAAGCTTCTCTCCGTCGCTCATGACCGCCCGTCACCCATCCTTGGCAGCGCAATCTCTCGGCCGCTCATATGGTACAGAGTCGCCGCCGCCACGCAAGGACACTTCATCGAATGGGCGACGTTTTTCCCGGGCGCCACCGCGCACCGCGACCGCGCGGCCGATTGCCCGACCGGCGGCGCGCGGGCATAAATCCAGGCATGGGCTCGCAAACGCATCGGATCGACCCGCCCGTCCGACTTTCGGCGCTGTTGTTCGACCTCGACGGGACGCTGATCGACAGCGCGCCGGATCTGGCGGCGGCGCTGAACCGCGTTCTTGCGGATCGCGGCCGACCGAGGCTGTCCGAAGCGACGGTGCGCACTCTGGTCGGAGGCGGCGCGCGGCGTCTGGTGACGCGCGGGTTCGCGGCGACCGGCGGGCCGCCCGACGACCTGGAGCGCGCGGTCGACGCCTTTCTGGAGAGCTATATGGGCGAGATCGCCCTACGCACGCGCCCCTATGAAGGGGTGGTGGAGACCCTTGCCGCCTTGAGCGGCGCCGGGCGGAGTCTTGCGGTGGTGACGAACAAGCCGACGCGCGCTGCGCGCTTGGTGCTGGAGGCGCTAGACCTCGCGCGGTGGTTCGCGCCGGAGCATGTGATCGGCGGCGACGACTTCCCGGCCAAGAAGCCGGACCCAGCGCCCGTGCGCGGCGCCCTGCGGCGCCTGGGCGCCCCGCCGGAGGGCGCGGTCATGATCGGCGACAGCGCCGCGGACGTCGGCGCCGCCCGCGCCGCCGGGCTGAGGTCGATCGCAGTCGGCTACGGCTACGCGGGCGGTCCGGCCGAAGCCTTGGGGGCCGATCGCTTGATCGCCCGCTTCGACGATCTGCCGGCGGCGCTGGACGCGTGGGAGAAGGCCTGAGCGCGCGGCGGCTCAGTCGTTGTCGGCCATGACGTCGCGGCCCGGCTCCAGCGCGATGCGCTGGTCCGCGCTGTAGGCGCCGACCAGATGCACGACCGCGGCCCCGTAGGCGGTCTCGATCTCCACCCGGACCGGCACGGGCGGGCCGCCTGGGATCGGGCGGCCGACCCAGACGGTGCGGTCGCGCGCCGTCTCGGCGTATTTCGACCGCTCGATGCGGAAACCGCCGATGCGTTCGATCTCCAGCTTGCAGCCGCGCGCCTCGCCTTCGAAAATGGTGTAGTCGTTCGGCGCGAACTCCCGCACCCCGCCGTCCCTCACCGTCAGATCGTAGCGGCGCCGGCCGTCGAAGAGCTGCAGATCCGCCTCGCACAGGCCGCCGTCCTGCATCACCTCCGCCATCGCCACGATGGCGCTGATGGGATCGATCGTGTCCCGGGTCGAGCCGTCGGGAATCGGCGTCAGTTCATTCGGGTCGGGCGGCGAGCCGTCCTGGGCGCTGACCCGTCCGTCGGCGTCGTAGGTCAGGATCGACCAACGCGGATCGCCGCGCCATTCGCCGCGGTTGCGGTGCAGATCCGGCTTCGGCTCCGCGAAATCCCGGACGTCGGCCGCATCGACCAGGCGGCCGCGGGTCTCCGCGCGGCCGCGCCACTGCGAGAACCACTCCAGCAACCCGCGCGCCCGCGCCTCCGCGCTGACGCGGTATTCGCCGCCGCGGCGCTCCAGCACCGCCCGGGCGGAGCCGATATGCAGACCGCCGAAATATCCCTCATACTCAAGCCGAAGGCCGCGCTCCATCGGCACGGAGATCGCGTCCGGCGCGACGAGCGCCGGCGCATCCGCGCGCGCCGCCTCGTCCGTACTGGCGAGCGACGGCGCGCTCAGCAACGCCCCGACGGCGGCAAGCAGAAGCGTCGGGCCGGCGCGAAGGCGGCGCGGCCCGCCTGACGATCGGACTTTGTGCGGCATGGGCGTTTCCTCCGGTAAGCGCCAAGCGATAGATGTAGCGCCGCGGCCGGGAATTGCCAGGGCGCCGCGCCGCGGGGCGAGACCGCATCGCCCCTTGCGCGGACGACCGGAGAACGCCGCGCTTTTCCCGAGGGGTGCGACGAAGGGGAGGACCGGACCGATGGCGCTTTGGAACGCGCTCGCTGCGATGGGCCTCACGTCGGCTCCGCTGGCGGCGCCGGCCGCGGCCAAGAGCGAAAAGGCCGGTCAGGAACGCGCTGTATCCCCCGGCCAACAGAAGGCCAGCCAACTGCAGGCCAGCCAACTGCAGGCCAGCCAACAGCAGAACAAGGACGCCGCATCGGCGGCGCAAGCGGATCCTGACGCCGGCGAGAACGATGAGGACGCGATCCTGGACGCCGTTCTCGACGGCGTCTTCGGCGAGGACGAGCGCGAGATCATCCAAGACTACGCGCGCACGCGCGGGATAGGGACGACGCGCCTGCCCCCTGGCGTTGCAAAGAACGTCGCCCGCGGCAAGCCGTTGCCCCCGGGCGTCGCCGAGCGCGGCTTGCCGGACGAGCTGGAAGCGCGCCTCCCCGAATTGCGCGACGGGCTGGAACGGGTCATCGCCGGCGACGATGTGGCGATCATCGAGGAGGGCGCGCGGATCATCGTCGATATCCTGAAGGAGGTGCTGCGCGATCGCTAGGCGCCCTCAGGCGCGTCCAAGCCTCCTTCGCCGGCTTGACAAGCGCCCGCCCGCGCGCGTAAACGACGGTCGCTTCGGCGGCGGCGAAAACCCGTCCGCCCGGGGGCGCGTAGCTCAGCGGGAGAGCACTGTCTTCACACGGCAGGGGTCGCTGGTTCAATCCCAGCCGCGCCCACCATTTTTTCCGATACGGCGTCGCCTAACCGGCCGATCGGGCCAGCAAAGACCGGACTTTCGTCGGGGGCTTTTCAAGCCGTCTGCCGTCGTCCTATGCTAATCCCGATAGGCGTTTCGCGCGGCACAAATTCAGTGTTTGCGACGGCCCGACAACCATGGAGCGGCTCTAGTGGACGGACGCCCAGTCAGCGGAGGGATGAGCGAGGCGGCGACCCGGCGCGTCGCGCGGCTCTGGCGCGCCGAGTCGGACGCCGCGGACGCCCTGCGCCGCGCCGGCTTCGAGATGGACCGCGGCGCCGCGTGGCCGGTCGCCTTGACGATCGCCGCACTGAACGCGTCCCCGTCCGATCTGACCGGCGACGAGACCGGCGCGCCGGGCGACCGCGTTGCGCCCGACATCGCCGCCATCGCCAAGTCCGTCGGCCTGCCGCGCACGACGGTGCGCCGCGCGCTGGAGCGGCTTGAGGAGCGCGGCCTCGTCTCCCTGCGCGCGAGTTCCGAGGACGGCCGCCAACGTCTGATCGAGCCCACGCCGCGCTTCGCTGCGCTGATGGAAGAGGTGAGCGAGGCGGTGGAAACCAGCTACCGCAGCCGCTTGGCCCCCGGAGCCGCGCCCGATCAGGCCATCACCCAGCCGGTCGCGTCCGAACCGTTCGCCCAGGCGCTGCTTGAGCGCCTTGAGGATGCAGCGCTTCTGACCGACGCTCCGGGGCCGGGCGAGCAGCCTCGGATCCTGGCGGTCAATTGCGCCTTCGAGCGACTGACCGGCTACCAGCGCGACGAAATTCTGGGCCGCACCCCCAAAATGCTTCAGGGACCGGACACCAATCAGACCGTCCGGGCGAAACTGCGCCGCGCGATCGACGCCCGCCGGCCGGCCGAGGGCGTCTTCCTGAATTACAGGAAGGATGGGTCGCCCTATCTGTGCGATCTGACGCTGGAGCCGTTGCAGAGCGACCCGCGCCTGGATCGTCCGGACTGCATCCTCGGCGTCGCCCGGGACGTGGGCGGCGCCTGAGACTTACGCGGCGGAGCCTGCCCCTCAGGCCAGCAACGAGACCAGCGCGCTGCGGATCTTCTCCTCTCCGGCGGCGATTTCGTCGCCCTGCGTCAGATTCTGCAGGGTGTTCTCGACAACGCGCAGGGTCTGGCCGCTCGGGTCGAAATCGAAATGGAAGCCCTTCTTGGCGCGGTAGAGGCTCAGCGCCTCCTGCTGCCAGGGGGCCGTGGTCTCCGGTCCGTCCGGATCGGCGGCCAGGAACTCCGGGGTGACGGTCGGAACCGAATTTCGCTCAACGGTCACGGCGCCGTCCGCGTCCAACGCCAGGAAATAGTCGTCGCCCTCGCTCTTGTTGCCCAGCGCCTCGAACTGCCAAGCCTCGGTCGCCGCCTTGGCGCCCGACAGGATGGCCTTGAGGTCGCGCTGCGCATCGAGCAGCGTCTGGCGATCCCGAAAGTCGGCGACGTCCGAGAAATCGTGCGTCAATTGATCGAGGGCGAACAGGTTGCCGTCCGCATCGAGGCTGAGCTTCACCGGTCGACCCGCCTCCGCCAGATTCTGGAACTGCGTCTCCCAGAACTCCTCGGCCGGGGAGAAGCGCTTCATCTCCTCAATGCGCAGGACGCCGAAGGCGAGCGTCGCGCGCAGGTCGGCCTTCGTCGTCTCCAGGTCTTCGGCTGCGACGAGCTCCTTCATCTGATCGACCGCGGCGCGAATCTGTTCGCGCTGTCCGGGGGTGTAGTCGAGCAGGTCGCTTTCCGCCTGCGCCTCGACCTGTATCTGGCCCTGGGCGTCGAGCGAGAGCTTGAAAGCCTGTCCGGTGATTTGCAGGAAACCGCCCGTCGTCTCCCATTCGGACGACGGATCGATCACCCCTTCCGCAATGCCCCGGAGGCGGATCAGCGCCGATGCGGTGATCTGCTTGCGGCCGGCCTCCGCGCCCAATTGGTCGATCATCGCACGCAGTTTGACCGACCCGTCGGTGCGGATCTTGAATTCGCCGGGCTTGCGTTGTGAGGCGGCCAGAATGGTGCTGGCGTTTACCGCCCCGATTTCCGAAGCCATTTCTACGACTCCCGACAGGCGTGGAACCGTCACGTCTTTCGGCCGCCGCTATAGCGGCCCTCCGCGCCTTCTGGCACGCACAAATCATACCATTCGGCCAGAGGCTGCACAAGCCGTAGCGGACAGCCCCTGAACGCGGGTTCAGGCGGCTCGGGAGTCCGACGCCAAACGATTGAACTTGCTTAAGAGATAATCGACGGTGTCGACGCCGTACTCGGCCAACACGTCCTCATGTTCGGTCAGAACATGCTCGAGCAGCCGGCGCATGCGCGCCTCGGGATCGTCGTCGGTGCGCTCGCCTTCGACCGCGCGCGCCTGCACCACCGCGGACTCGAACGCGGGGAACAAGGCCATCGGAAGACCCGCCTTGTCATAGAGCGAGCGCAGGCCCAACCGCCCTTCGTCGTGAATCAGAACGCGCGCATTGTTGAGCGGAACCCCCGCGAGATTGGCCATCGCCGCCTCGAAAAAGGCGAGGTCGCCGAGGCAGACCGCGCGCAGCACCAAGGACGGCGACAGCCGGCCGTTCGCCGCGAGTTGGTCGGCCAGCAGAATGGCGCCGCCGGAATTCTCCGCCGCAAGCTGCACGGTCGCGCGCTCGCGGCTGTGCAGGATCAGATCGCTCGCGGTCTCCTCCGCCAAGGCGTGGTGGGTCACCAGATGCTGCTTCAAGGCGTCGGACACGAGCGCGACCAGCTTCTCGGCGATCGTGACGGGCAGGCTCTCGCGCCTGACCAGAGGTTCATGCACCCGTTCCGATCCGCCATAGTCGCGCACCACCTGATCCAAGGTGGGGTCGGAAAGGTCGGCCCCGTCATTCTCCAGGAGTCTAACGACGGCGTCCTCGTTGCCCGTGTCGACGATCGCCTGGGCGAGCGTCTCGGAGACGCTCTCGCGCCCCGCGATCGCGGTCTGCCGGGCCGGCGCCGCCGCCTCGAGCAGTTCGACCAACTCCTCGTCCGACAGCGCGGGCGAGTGCTCGAGAATAGGCAAAGCGACGGCGTCCGACGGGTCGCGCGCCAACGCGCCGGCCAGATCCTGAGGGAGATGCGGCGTCTGCTTCAGGGTCCGGGACAGTGCGGCCCGGACCCGATCCTCCGCATCCTTGACCAGGATGCGCAGGATGTCCTCGGCGATGGCGCGCTCCCGATCGCTCAACGTCTCGGCGTCGAACGCGCCCGACACCTTCTCCGCCGCCTCCGCGCGGGCGTCGGGGGAGGCCTGCGTCGTCAGACGGGCCACATCCTCCGCAGACAGTCGGTTCTTGCTCATCGGCTTCGGTTCTCGGCTCCCAGCGCCCCGTCCCATGGGTTAGGATACGCGCTGCCGGCGCGGAAGACCAGCGCCGACCCGTCGCACAGGCTGGATCGCGCGTTGGGGCGACAGGACTTGTCCAGGTCCCTCTTAGCGCGCATTTCTTAACAAACCGTCAGCGTCAAAGGGCACGCCGTAGGGAGCACGCCATGCAAATCGTCGCCCAACCCATGGACCGACGCGCCGCGCTGCGCCGTCTCGGCGCCGGGACGGCGGCCGCCGCGTGCGTCCTGTTCGCCGCACCCGCCGCGGCCGCGCCGCTAGAGCGGAGCCTCGCCCCGGCCGAGGCCCAGGCTCGGGCGGAGGCCGGAGCGCTGCTTCTGGTCGACGTCCGCCGGCCGGCCGAATGGCGCGAAACCGGCGTCCCGGAACCCGCGCGCGAGATCACGCTCCATCACGAGGACGGCGCGCAGGGCTTCCTGGACGCGATGCTGGCGGCCGTCGACGGCGACCGCAGCCGGCCCGTGGCCTTGATCTGCGCGACCGGCGGCCGGTCGGGTTGGGCCGGTCGCTTCCTGGCCGAAAACGGCTTCGAGACGGTCTACAACGTGCAGGAAGGCGTGCTCGGCCGCGGCGAGGGGACCGGATGGGCGCGCCGCGGCCTGCCGATGCGCGGCTGCCGGATCTGCGCCGCCCAGTGATCGCGCGGGTCCGCAGACCCAGGACGCGTTATTCCGCCGCCTGCCCGGCCGCGTCCTTGGCCTGCGCCTCACCCTCGATGCGCCGGGTGCGCGCGCCCTCCAGCGTCTTCAGGAACAGCGCGAGCAGCGGCGGGATGATCGTCAAGGTAAGCACCGCGGACAGCGCCAACCCGCCGACCACGACCGAGCCGAGACCGCGATAGATCTCGGAGCCCGCGCCTGGGAACAGCACCAGCGGCAACATGCCGAAGACGCTGGTGAGGGTCGACATGAAGATCGGCCGCACCCGGTTCCGGGTCGCTTCGACGATCGCGTCCTCCGGCCCGTAGCCTTCCTGCCGGACCAGATAGAGCGTCTGGTGCACCAGCAGGATCGCGTTGTTCACGACGATGCCGATCAGGATGACGAATCCCAGGAGCGTCAGCATGTCGAGCGCCTGGAAGGTGAACTGGTTCAGCACCGCGAGGCCCAGAACGCCGCCCGCCGTCGCCAAAGGCACCGAGAGCACCATGATCAGCGGGTAGGCGAAACTCTCGAACAGGATCGCCATCACCAGATAGACGATCACCAGCGCCAGCAGCAGGTCGAGCTGCATCGCCGACCAGGTCTCCGCCAGCTTGTCGGCGGTGCCGCTGAGTTCGATCGTCACCCCGTCGGGCAGGCCCTGCTCCTCCAGCGCCGCGATCACCTCGCTTTCCAGCATGGCCACCGCCCGGCCGAGCGGGATCGCATTGTTCGGTCGGATCTGCAGGGTGACGGTGCGTTGGCGCTCGGTGTGGCGGATCTGGGTGGGGCCGGCCGTGATCGAGACCCGGGCCAGCGACTCCGCCGGCAGGATCGTCCCGGACCGGGTCACCACCGGCAGTTGGCCAATGCCCTGCGTGTCGGTGACGAAGGTCTCCGCCCCCTTCAGCGTCAGGTCCATGAGTTGGCCGTCGACGCTGATCTCCTCGACGCGCAGCCCGTCATTGAAGGCGTCGACCGTGAGGCCGAGCTCCCGCGCCGTGACCCCGCTGTCGGAGAGCGCCACCGGGTCCGGCTTCACCCGAACCTCCGGCGCGCCGAGTTCCAGACCGGGCAGCGGCCGGAGTTGATTGCCTTCGCTGCGCGGGAAGATCTGACCGACCAGGCCGGCGGCGCGTTGCGCGGTCTGGATGACCTCCACCAGGTCGCCGCCGCGCACGTCCATGTCGATCGAGCGCGTGCCGCCCACCCCGCGCCCGAAGATTGACGGCTGGGTGAAGAAGCCGAAGGTGCCCGGCTCCCGGAAGATCGGTCCGGTCAGCCGCGGGATCAGTTCCGCCACCCGGTCGGGGTCGGCGGCGCGCGCGCCCATGAAGGTGCGCGAGTTGGTGGCGACGAAGAAGAAGGTCTCGACGCCGGGCGCGCCCGCCTCCCGGGTCTCCGGCTCGTCAGGTTTGCCGGGATAGTCGAAGTCCCACAAGGGCTTCACCGCGCTCTCCACGCGCCCGGCCATATCGCGCATGGTGTCGAGATTGTAGCCGGGCGGCGGGAAGATGATGCCGAAGACGAAGTTCCGGTTGCCCTCCGGCAGATACTCCAGATCGGGCAGCATCTTCCAGGTCATGCCGCCGGCCAGCGCCGTGATCATCAGGACCATGGCGGCCGACAGCATGCGGCTTCGCACCACCGCGCGCGACATCGCGGTCACGCCGCTGACGAAGGCGCGGCCGAAATGGTCGATCCCCGGCAGCGCGAGCTGGCGCTTGTTCTCCTTGCCGACCTTGCCCGCCAGCAGCCGACGCGACAGGGCCGGGATCACCGTCACCGACACCAGCAGGGACAGGATCACCGCCACCGAGATGGCGACTGCGATGTCTCGGAAGAGCTGACCCACCTCGAGCTGCATCACCAGGATCGGGATGAAGACCATGACCGTGGTCAGCGCCGAGACCATGATCGCGCCCCACACCTGGCTGGCGCCGAGATAGGCGGCCTCCGCGGCCGACTTGCCGTTCTGCCGGTGGCGGTAGATGTTCTCCAGCACCACGATGGCGGCGTCGACCACCATGCCGACCGCGAAGGCGATGCCGGCGAGGCTGACCACGTTCAACGACCGCCCCATGAAAGCCATGGCGACGAAGGAGGCGATGACGGAGACCGGGATCGCCAACGCCACGACAAGCGTCGCGCGGATCGAGCGCAGGAAAATCAGCAGGATCATCACCGCCAGCGCGCCGCCGACCCAGATGTTCTGGATCACCAGATCGATCGCGGAATTGATGTAGACCGTCTCGTCATAGACCTGTTCTAGGCGCAGGTCGGCGCGCGCCAGTTCGCCCTCGTTCAAGGAGCTGACCGCCGCGCGCAGCCCCTCCATGATCTCGATCACGTTGGCGCCGATCTCGCGCGTCGCGTTGATGGCGATCGCCTCCTCGCCATTGCCGCGGATATAGGCGGTCGCCTCCTTGTAGCCGAAGCCCACGTCCGCCACGTCGCCGACGGTGACGCGCGCCACGCGGCCGGTCGCCGGGTCGCTTGCCGTGCGCAGCACAACGTCGCGCACCGCCTGCAGGCCCTCGAACTCGTTGTCGGTGCGCACGATGTAGCGGCGCTTGCCCTCGTCCACGTCGCCGCCGCTGATGGTCGCGTTGGCGGCGCGCAGCACGTCCACCACATCGGCGACGGTCAGTCCGTATTCGGCCATCAGCGAGGGGTCGATGACGACCTGCATCTCGCGCTCGCCGCCGCCGAAGATGTTGACGCCGCCGACGCCGGGCACGCGCTCGAGCTGCGCCTTGATCACGTCCTCGGCGTAATCGCCGTAATTATGGATCGGCGTCGTGTTGCCGCCGGCGCGCACGAGGCGGAACCAGGCGATCGCGTTGTCTTCGGCGCCGGCCGTGTCCAGGGTCGGCTCGTCCGCCTCCGGCGGATAGCTCGGCACGCGGTCGAGCCGGTTGGCCGTCAGCAGCAGCGCGCGGGACATGTCGGTGCCGACCGCGAATTCGAGCTCGACGGAGGCCTGGCCGTCGCGGGCGTCGGCCGTCATGCGCTCGAGCCCTTCCAGGCCCTTGAGCACCTCCTCCTGCTCCTTGACGATCTCGCGCTCGATCTCCTCGGGCGCGGCGCCGAACCAGTTGGTCTCGATGGAGATGACGGGTCGGCTGACGTCGGGGGCGAGCTGGATCGGAATCGTCTTCAGCGCGACATAGCCGAACAGCACGGCCATGATGACGGCCGAGATCACCGCCGTCGGCCGCTCGATCGCAAGCTTGATCAGGTTCATCGCTCTCGCCGCCCTGGACTGGGATTCGGGATCAGGCTCAGCCGGCCGTCGCGCCGGACTTCACCGTCTTGTCGCCCGCGGCGCCGTCGCCGCCCTCACCGTTGCTCGCGCCGTCGTCGGCCTCGGGCGCTTGGCCGCCCGCGGGTGGGCCGCCGGCGTCGCCCGGAATCATCACCGGCTGGCCGGGGCGCAGACGCTCGTTGCCCATGACGACCACGCGCTCGCCCGGCGTCAGACCGTCCAGCACCACGAAGCGCGTACCGACCGCCTCGCCAAGCTGCACGGGACGCGGTTGGGCGGTCCCGTCGACCACCACGAAGACGCTGTCGCCGCCCTGCGGCAGAACCGCGTCCTTGTGCACGGTGACGACGTCGCGCGCCTCGCCCACCGGCACGCGCACCGTGATCGTCGCGCCCGGCGCCAGACCGCGGCCGAGCTCGGTTGGCGCCATCGCCGGCACGAAGCGCACGGCGCGGGTGCGGGTCAGCGCGTTCTCGTCCGGGATCACGGCGCGCACGATCGCGTCGCGCCGGTCGCCCCCCTCGCGCAGGACGAAACTGACGAGGCGGCCGGCCTCCAGCCCGGAGAGCAGGCGGGCGGGCACGTCGGCCTCGATCTCCAGATCCTCGTCATTGATCAGCGTCACGGCCGGCTCGCCGATATTGGCGTAGCCGCCGCGCACCATGTGCTTCTCGACGACGACGCCGTTGAAGGGCGCGCGAATGACCCCGAGCGACAGATCGATTTCGGCGAGGCGCACCTGGGCTTGTGCCGCCGCGATCGCGGCCTGGGCCTCCCCGACGCGGGCCCGGGCCGTGGCCACCTCGCGCAGCTTGTCGTCGTAGCGCGCCTGGCTGAAGGCGGGGGAGTCCTGCAGCCGATCGAGCCGCGCCAACTCCTGTTCCGACAGGTCGAGTTGCGAGCGCGCGGTCGCCAGCGCCGCGCGCTGCCGATTGAGGTCGGCCTGGGCGGCGTTGAGGGATTCCTGCAGCCGGTCGAGCGCCAGGCGGACCAGCAGGTCGCCCTCCTTCACCCGATCGCCGACCTCGACCGCGACCTCGGCCACCGGCCCGCGGGCGAGCGCCGCCACGACGCCGCGCTGACGCGCGACGACGCGGCCGATGACCGGCGCGGTCTGAGCCAGAGGCTCGACCACCACCGCATCCACCTCGACCAGCGCCGGCTGCCCGCCGCCCTGGGCTGCGGCCGGTCCGGTCGCGCTCAACAGGGTCGCGCTGACCAGGAACAGCGCCGCCAACGGCGGCGCGGCGGCGCCGGCCGCCGCCGCAAGCAATCGTCTCATCCAACCTTCTCCCGCCTGCGTCTCGATCGGACGCCCGCGTCTTATGGGACGCGCAGAACGCGCGTTCCCTTGAGATGTACGCTCTTATGGCCCTTCCCGGATGACAAGGCGAGAGGGGAAATCGCCGCGCCAGGGCGCCGCGAGGGGTCAAATCTTCGCGAGCGCCGCCTCGTCCGCCATCAGCGCGCGCACATGACGCGCGGTCGAGCGGGTGAGCGCGCCGAGATCGTAGCCGCCCTCCAGAATCGAGACGACGCGGCCCGCGCAGGTGCGGTTCGCGACCTCCACCACTCGCGCGGTCGCCCAGCCGTAGTCGGCGTCCTCCAGGTCGCAGTCCGCCAGCGGATCGTCCTTATGCGCGTCGAAGCCGGCGGAGATGACGATCAGGTCCGGCGCGAAGCGCTCCAGCATCGGCAGGACGCGGGTCTCCATCGCGTGGCGGAACTCGGCCGAGCCCGCCCCGGGCGGGAGCGCGGCGTTCAGGATGTTCTCCGCCACGCCCGAGACGCCGGGCCGACCCGTCCCGGGATAGAGCGGCCATTGATGGGTCGAGGCGTAGAACAGGGCCGGCTCGTTCTCGAAGCAGGCCTCGGTGCCGTTGCCGTGATGCACGTCGAAATCCACCACCGCCGCCCGGTGGGCGCCATGCGCGATCAGAGCATGCATCGCGGCGATGGCCGCGTTGGAATAGACGCAGAAACCCATGGAGCGGTCGGGCTCCGCATGGTGGCCGGGCGGGCGCACGGCGCAGAAGGCGCGCTTGGCCTCGCCGCCCATGACGGCGTCGACGGCGGCCACCGCCGCGCCGGCGGCGCGCTGCGCGGCCTCCTGCGAGCCGGGTCCGACCGCGGTGTCGGCGTCGAGCCGGACCAGCCCCTTTTCCGTTTCGGCGCGCGCGAAGATCGCGTCGATCCGGTCGAGATAGAGGCCGGGATGCACCAGGGCCAACCGGTCGCGCGCCACGATCGGCGCTTCCCGGCGTTCGAGATCCGCGAACTCCGGCGCGTCGAGCGCGTCCAGCACGGCCTTGAGGCGCGCCGGCTGCTCGGGATGGCCGGGTCCCATGTCGTGTCCGGCGCAGGCCGGGTGCGTGAAGATCAGGCAATCGGTCATGGCGCGCGTACGCTATCGGGGCGCGTCCCGGGCGACAAGCGGGCAATCGCCGCCGGAGGCGCCGTCAGGCGCCCGGCAGCGCGGCGAGCCGGCTTTCCGCATAGCGCTCCCCGGGTCGGCGTTGCAGCCGTTCGGACAGCAGCGCGCGGGCGAGCGAGACGCGCCCGTCGGCGAGCGCGGCCTCCAGCAACAGCCGCTCGAACACGTCGCGCTGGGCGTGACTGCCGCCGAGGCGGACGATGCGCTCGCGCACCGGGAGCAGCAGGTCGACCGCCTCGCCCGGCGCGCCGGCGCGGGCCGCCTCGATCGCAGCTACGAGCGCGCGCCCGACCGCGCCCCAGACCTGCGCGAACGCATCGGCGGCCCCGCCGACGTGCGCGTCCTGCGCGGCCTCCAGCCGGTCCAGATCGTCGCGCCGGTCGTCCGCCGCCAGCGCCATCGCGAAATGGCAGGTCGCGAAGACCAGCGCGTGCTCGCCCACGCGCTCCGCCGAGAGATCGGCGATCGGGGTCCAGCGCTCGCCGACGTCGACGCCCTCCTGCTCCAGCCGCCAAAGCAGCGAGGCGGCGTTCGACAGGTCGAGATAGTCGCCTGCGGCCTCGGTCCACACGTCGGCGTCGTAGATCGCGAGCGCCTGATCGAGGCGGCCGAGGTCGAGCGCGAAAAGCGCCCGGTGCCAATGGGCGTGATGCTTGAAATTGTGCACGCCGTCCCAGCCGCCGCTGAGGCCGTCCAACCAGGCGAGCCCCTCCTCCGCGCGCCCCTGCATCTCCATCACATGGGCGACGGCGTGGGCGGCCCAGACGTCGGCGGCGTCGAGCGCCACCGCGCGGCGGCCGAAACGCTCGGCCTCCTCATAGGCGCCCGCCTCCTCCAGCGCGAAGGCGTAGGAGCCGGCCAGGTAGCCGTATCCCGGCGTCTCTTCGTCCCAGGCGTAGAGCGCGCGGGCGATCCCGCCGCGCATGCCGTCGGCGTCGCCCAGATAGAAGCGAAGATACTGGGCCAGCTTCAACGCGAAGAGGTCGCGCGGCCACTCGATCGCGATCGCCTCCCAGCCCCGGCAGGCCGCCTCCATGTCGCCGGCGATCCAGCGCGCCATGGACGCCGCGTGCGCGCGCTCGCGCGCCGTCGCCTCGCCGTCGGCGAGGCGCGCCTGAAGGGCCTCGAGCGTCGTCGCCGCGGCCGCGTCCATCTTGGCGGTCGCGAATAGCTTCAGGAAGGCGGTCTTGGCGACCAGCGCCATCGGCATCTCGGGATCCGCCTCGAAGACCGACTTCATGCGCTCGCCGATATCCGTGCGCATCCCGCAATAGGCCAGGATCGCGCCGTCGAGCCGCTCGACCGCCGCCGGGTCCGCGGCCGTCACCTCCTGGCCCCAGCGGTCTCGGTCAACCCCCATCGTCGGCTCCGCCGCTTGCGGGCAGCGACCGGTCCATCGCGTGGTACGCGCGGTTCGGCTGCATCTCGACCGCATGCGCCATGCGGTTGGTGTAGTTGAAGAAGGAGGCGGTCTCCGCGATGTCCCAGATCGCCTCGTCGCAGAAGCCCTGGTCGCGCAGCCGCTGGCGGTCGGCTTCGTGGATCGCCATCGGGTCGTCGGTCAGCGTCCAGACGAAATCGAGCATCGCCCGGTCGCGTGGGCTGAGCGCGGCCTGGCGGTAGTTCATCACCAGCATCTCCCCCAGCACCGGATCGCCGGAGAGCCGGCGCACCGCCTGGCCGTGCGCGACGAGGCAATAGGTGCAGCGATTGCGGGCGGAGACGACGACGGCGATCATCTCCCGCTCCAGCTTGGTGAGCGGCCCGTCGGAGAGCATGATTTCGTTGTACATGTCGATGAAGCGCCGCAGCCGCTCGGGTCGGAAGCTGTAGGCGCGCAGCACGTTGGGCACGAGCCCGAGCTTTTCCCGGCAGATGGTGAAATACTTGCGCAGGTCCGGATCGAGGCTCTCCTCTTCCGGGACCGGCAAGGCGCTGATCCGCTCCGGCTCGTTCATTGCTCGGGCTCCCTTTCTCATTGCGGCCGCCTATAGAAACGCCTGGGCGGCGATCGCCGCATAGCCGGGCCAGCCGCCGGCCGGCGGCGCGTCGGCGCCCAGCGCCAGGATCGGCGGCCGATCCGCCACCTCGAAGCCTAACGCCTGCAGCGCGTCGCAGAAACCGTCGCGCGCCGCCGGGACGTCGATCCGCAGCGGCCCGGCGAAATCCGCCGCCAAACGCCGGACCAGCGCGAGCGCCGCCCCGTCCGCCGCCGCCGCGATCGGCCCCAGAATCAGGAGCGGCCCCTGCCGCACCGCGAGGCCGTAGCCGACGATCCGGCCGTCGGCGTCGCGCGCGACGGCCGCCCGCTCCGCCTGGCTGAGACGATGCTTCAGGAAGCCGTCGCGCGGCGCGCCGAAGGCGGCGCGGTCGAGCCGCAGGACGGAGACGAGGTCCGCCGTCGCGATTGCATCGGAAACGGACCACGCCGCCGCCTGCTCACCCTCCGCAAGCGGTCCCTGCGCCATGAGCTTGGTCAGAGCGCCGACGGCGCGGAAGCCCAGCGCGTCGTAGAGCCCGCGCCCCTGCGGCGTCGTCGCGAGATAGACCGCGACCGCGTCCGACGGCCGCGCGGCCAAGCACCGCGAGACGACGGCCCGGCCGAGCCCGCGGCGTTGTCGGTCCGGCGCCGTCATCACCATGCCGAGCGCGGCGCAGCGCGGGCCATAGGGAAACAGCGCGGCGCAGGCGTCGACCGCCGCGCCCGGCCCGTCGTCCCCACGGCGCAGGCCATAGACCAGGCCGCTCGACAGGATCGTGCGCCAGTCGGCCTGCGTATGCGGCCAGTCGAGTGCGCGGCAGAGCGCGAGCAGCCCTTCAGCGTCTTCGAAGCCGAGAGGCGCCGGCTCCAATGACGGGGCGGGCGCCTCAGCCATCTGTCGGGCCCCTCAATCCCGCTTGAGCGGGGGGATGGGATCGAGCGGGGGGCCGCACTGCGCGCGGTGGCGCAACAGATGGTCGGCGAGGACCAGGGCGGCCATCGCCTCCCCCACCGGGACGGCGCGGATGCCGACGCAGGGGTCGTGCCGGCCCTTGGTGACGATCTCGGTTTCCTCGCCGGCGCTGGTGACGGTGTCGCGCGGCGTCAGAATCGAACTGGTCGGCTTCACCGCGAAGCGCACCACCACCGGCTGGCCGCTGGAAATCCCGCCCAACACGCCGCCGGCGTTGTTGGCGCGGAAGATCGGGCGGCCGTCATTGCCGATGCGGATCTCGTCCGCGTTCTCCTCGCCCGAGAGCGCGGCCGAGGCGAATCCGGCCCCGATCTCGACGCCCTTGACCGCGTTGATCGACATCATCGCCGCCGCCAGATCCGCGTCGAGCTTGCCATAGATCGGCGCGCCCAGACCGGGCGGCGCGCCGTCGGCGACCACCTCGATCACCGCGCCGCAGGAGGATCCGGCCTTGCGCACGCCGTCCAGATAGTCGGCCCAGCGTTCGGCCGCCTGCGGGTCGGGGCAGAAGAAGGGGTTCTCGTCGACGGCCTCCCACCGCCAGCGGTCGCGGTCGATCCCATGCGGCCCCATCTGGACGAGCGCGCCGCGGACCGAGACGCCGCCGGGGACGAGCGCGTCCAGCACCTTGCGAGCCACCGCGCCGGCCGCAACCCGCATCGCCGTCTCGCGCGCGGAGGAGCGCCCGCCGCCGCGCGGGTCGCGCCGGCCGTATTTCATATCGTAGGTGTAGTCGGCGTGGCCGGGGCGGAACTTGGCCGCGATCTCCGAATAGTCCTTGGAGCGCTGATCGACATTGTGGACGACGAGCGCGATCGGCGTTCCCGTCGTCTCTCCCTCATAGACGCCGGAGAGGATCTCGACCCGGTCCGGCTCGCGCCGCTGGGTGGTGTATTTCGACTGACCCGGGCGGCGCCGGTCCATATAGGGCTGAATGTCGGCCTCGCTGAGCGCGATCCCGGGCGGGCAGCCGTCGACCACGCAGCCGATCGCCGGCCCGTGGCTTTCGCCCCAGCTCGTGAATCGGAACAGCTGTCCGGTGGTGTTGAAGGACATGGGATCGCCTTCGCTTGCGGGCGCGAACGCACCGCCGACGCTCACGCCTTGCGGCGCAGCCCCTGCAGCAGTTCGGAGATCTGGTCGGCCGCGTCCTCGCGCACCATGCCGACCGTGTGATAGCCGCAATCGACGTGATGCACCTCGCCCGTCGCCCCGGTGGAGAGGTCCGAGAGCAGGTAGAGCCCCGCCCCGCCGACTTCGTCGATGGTGACGTTTCGGCGCAGCGGCGAATTCAGCTCGTTCCATTTCAGGATGTAGCGGAAATCGCCGATGCCGCTCGCCGCCAGCGTCTTGATCGGCCCGGCGGAGATCGCGTTGACGCGGATGTTGCGCTTGCCCAGATCGACCGCGAGATAGCGCACCGACGCCTCCAGCGCCGCCTTGGCCACGCCCATGACGTTGTAGTGCGGCATCACCCGCTCCGCCCCGAAATAGGTCAGCGTCAGAACCGACCCCCCGTCCGTCATCAAGGGGGCCGCGCGCTGGCACAGCGCGGTCAGCGAGTAGCAGGATATGTCCATCGTGCGCAGGAAGTTGGCGCGCGTGGTGGCGAGGTACTCGCCCTTCAACTCGTCCTTGTCGGAATAGGCGATGGCGTGCACCAGGAAATCGATCGAGCCCCAGCGCTCGGCCAGCGTCTCAAAGACGGTCTCGACGCTCTCCTCGTCGGTGACGTCGCAGGGCAGCACCATGTCGGGCGAGCACCCAAGGCTCTCGGCCAGCGGGACGACCCGCTTCTTCAGCGCGTCGCCCTGATAGGTGAAGGCGATCTCCGCGCCCTGGGCCGCGATCGCGCGCGCGATGCCCCAGGCGATCGACTTGTCGTTCGCGACGCCCAGAATGACGCCGCGCTTGCCGGCCATCAGCGCGCCCGGCTGAATGGGCCCGGAACCGTCCATGCCGCACCTCTCCCTGATGATGCGACGCCGCAGGACCGCGGCGCCGGATGACCCCCGCTGACGGGTCGGCTGTTTCCCCGAAAAATCCGGCGCAGTGCGGCCGAACGCGCGCATCCTACACCATGGGCCGGACCCGTCAAAGCCGGCGTGGTTCGCCGCGCCCGCAGCGCGGTTCCGCCCGCCGCCGCGCCCCGCTATACTGCGACCGCGAAAGGGAGGCCGGCGATGTCGGAAGAGACCGAGGCGGCGCGCGGCGCCGACGGACCGGAGGAGCCGGCGCGCGCGCCGAATCCGGCCCGCGTCTTCGCGCGCTTCCTGCTCTATGTCGGGGAGCGCTTCCAACATGACGGCTGCACCCAGCGCGCGGCGGGCCTGACCTTCTCCGCGCTGCTCGCCATGGTGCCGCTTCTGGCCGTGAGTTTCGCGATCTTCGCGGCCTTCCCGGCCTATGATTCGCTGCAAGCGGCGGTGCAGGATTACATCTTCGAGAATTTCGTGCCGCAGGTCGGCGCCGAGGTGCAGTCCTATCTGGAGACCTTCACCGCCCAGACCGGCAAGTTGTCCGCGGTGGGCGTCGTCTTCCTGGCCGTGACGGCGGTGCTGCTGCTGCTGAACGTGAACGGGGCCCTGAATACGATCTGGCGGGCCCGGCAATCCCGCGGGCTGGTGACGCGGCTTATGGTCTTCTGGTCGGTGCTGACGCTGACGCCGATGTTGTTCGGCGCCTCGATCTCGCTGTCGAGCGTGCTGTTCGCCGCCGCGCGCGAGACCGGGGTGGAGAGCGTAACCGGCGGTCTGACGCGCTTCGCCTTCGTGCTGCCGTTCCTGCTGCAGGCGGCGGCGCTCTCGATCCTGTTCCTGGTGATGCCCAACGCGCCGGTTCGGCGCCGCGACGCGGTGATGGGCGGGCTCGTCGCCTCGGTGCTTCTGGAGGCGTTGAAGAAGGGCTTCGGCCTCTACGTCACGCACTTTCCGACCTATGAGACGATCTACGGCGTCATGGCGACGATCCCGATCTTCCTGCTCTGGGTCTATCTGAGCTGGATGGTGATCCTGTTCGGCGCGGAGTTCGCCGCCGCCTTGCCCGAATGGCGCGCCGGTCAGCGCAAGGTGGGCCGCGAGGCGCTGACGCCGATTCGACGGCTGACGGCCGCGCTCGCGATCCTGCACGCCCTGAGCCGCAGCGCGCGCACCGGGGAGACGCTGTCGGAGCGGCGCCTGGCGCGGTCCGCCGGATTGGCGCCGGACGCGCTGGGCTGGGCCACGCGCCGCCTGGAGCAAACCCGCTACATCGCCCGCTCCGCCCGCAATCACTGGGTCCTAAGCCGCGATCTGGAGACCGCGCGGCTGGTCGACCTGCATCGCGATCTCGGGCTCGACCTCGGGCCGGGAATCCCGCGCCGGCAGCTTCGCACCGCCTGGGGCCGGCGCTTCGCGGAATCGGTCGACGCGCTGGAAGCGGCCGGAGAGGAGGCGATGGGCGCGCCACTGAAGACCCTTCTCGCCCCGCCGGAGGTCGGCGGGGAGCCTGCGCGCGACCATGCTCTCTCCGCCGCCCAGTCGGAGGACGGCGAGAGCGATCCGGCCGCGCGCGGCTTCAACGCCCGCGTGCTGGCGCTGATCGGCCTCGGCACGCTGGGCCAGGCGAGCTGAGCCCGCCCCTCCCCCTTCGCGCGCTCCGCCCCGTCTCCCCCCCCGCCGAAAGAAAGCGCCGCGCTTCGAAACGAAGCGCGGCGAGAGGGAATAGGGACAGGGAATCACAACAGGGAGGGAAACCTTACGCTCGCGTCAGAGCGGATAGTCGCGCGTCGGATCCACGCCGCAATCAGTCAGGAAATGGCGCAGTTGCATCACCTCCTCCCGCGGGACCCCGTGACGGGCGTGCTTGAAGGCGGCCGTCTTGCCGTTCAGCGTGACCGCGATCTTGGAGCCGTGACGCTCCTCGATCTCGGCGCCGAGTTCGCGCAGGACGTTCTGGACCTGCCCGAAATCGATGTTGTCGTTGAACGGATGCGCGAACAGCGCATGCAGGACCTTGCGGTGCTTGTGATTCATCGGAGCGTCTATCCTCGATACTGATCGCAACAACAGCGTACGACGCGAAGGTAGGCGCGGGCGGCGGGTCCGTCCTTGATCCCGATCAAACGCGCGGAGTGCGCGCGCGCCTCTCGTCAGGGATTGTCGAGGCCGGCCCGCTTGCGCACGTCATAGTCGTAGTCCTTCGACCAGTCCTTGACGAAATCCACCAGGTCCTTGTCCGGCTTGTCGGGCAACAGGACCTTGAGGCGGATGAACTGGTCGCCCGGCTGCGCGCCGCGCCGGGCGATTCCCTTGCCGCGCAGCCGCAGGGTCGAGCCGGTGTTGGAGCCGGTCGGCACGGTCACGGACACCTGGCCGTGGATCGTCGGAACGGTGATCTTGGCGCCCAGCACCGCTTCGGAGAGCGTGATCGGCACGTCGACGAAGACGTCGTCGCCGTCACGCTCGAAGAAGCGGTGCGGGTCGACCTGAACCTCGACATAGGCGTCGCCGGCCCCGCCGCCGCCCATGCCGGGCATGCCTTGCCCCTTGAGCCGCAGGGTCTGGCCGTCCTCGGCGCCGGCCGGGATGGCCACGTCGATCGACTTGCCGTCATAGAGGGTCACGCGGCGCTTGGCGCCCCGGGCCGCGTCCAGGAAGGAGACGCGCACCGAGTAGTTCACGTCCTTGCCCTTCATCCGCACGGTTCGGGTGCGCGCCCGGGCCCGCGCGCCGCCGAACAGATCGGCGAAGATATCCTCCGCCGCGCCGCCGCCGAAGCCGCCGCCTCCGTATCGAGCGCCGGCTCCGGCGCCGGCCCCGGGTCCGTAGGCCGAGTAGCCCCGCGGCGTGCCGTCGGCGTTGATTTCGCCGCGGTCGTAGGCGGCCCGCTTCTCCTTGTCGGCGAGCAACTGGTAGGCTTGGCTCACCTCCTTGAAGCGCTGCTCGACGATCGGATCGTCCGGATTGAGGTCCGGATGCAATTCCTTCGCGAGCGTGCGGTAGGCGCGCTTGATGGCGTCGGCGTCCGCGTTTCGCAAAACGCCGAGAACGTCATAGGGATCCTTCATCGTCGCACCGGCGGCCATGCTGACTTAACGCGCCCTGCCGCCCCCCTCAGGACTGAATCTGCCAGGAGCCGTCCGGCTGGCGGCAGGCCGTCCCGTAGGCTTCTTCCGTTTGCCCGCCGATCGTCACCGTCTGCTGGAACTCCCGGCAATAGGTTCCGTCGGCGCGCTGGTAGGTCTCGACCGGCGTGACGGTGCCCTGGACGTTCCTGTTCGGGTTGCTCCAGCTCGAAGTGCTGTCGTCCTGGACATGCTCAAGCGTCGCCTGGGTGGTGCGCTCCATCTTCATGCGGCTCACGTCGTCCATGGTGCGGCCGATGGCCGATCCCGCGATCGCGCCCAGAAGCACGCCGGTGCCTGTCGCGATCAACCGCCCCGAGCCGCTGCCGAACTGCGATCCCAGGAGCCCGCCAAGGACCGCGCCGCCCACGCCGCCGATGGTCTCGTTGGCTCCCTGATTCTGCGCGCAGCCCGCAAGCGCCAAGCCGCCCGCCAGCACGAGCACGCCCGCCTTGCCGAAAATCGTCCGTCGACCCGTAGCCATCGCTCACCTCCACCGCAAAAGGGACGCGCATCATAGGGGCCCAGAACGCCCCGTCGCGCCGCCGTGTCACACTCCGTCACTCTTGGTCCATCCACCAGCCGCGCCGTCCCGGGCGCCTGGCGCGTCCAAGCAAGTCGCGCGCCAGCATAGGGCGGGATTTCGGGTTTCTCACCCCCCGGCGCGGGCTATATGTAGCCTCATGAGGAAATATGGCCTTTGCAAGGCCGAACGGGAAGAGCCCGACGCTTCAGTAAGGGGCCCGGGCGCGGTGTTCGAGGGGTGCAACCGATGACGGATTTGAGCGGACGCGATCCGTTCGAACTGTTCCAGGAGTGGCTGGACGAGGCGAGCGAGAGCGAACCGAACGATCCCAACGCGATGGCGATCGCGACCGCCGACGCCGAGGGCCGGCCCTCGCTGCGCATGGTGCTGCTGAAGGGCTTCGATCCGGCCGGCTTCGTCTTCTACACCAATCTGGAGAGCCGCAAGGGAACGCAATTGGCGGAGAACGCCAACGCCGCCCTGCTGTTCCATTGGAAGAGCCTGCGCCGCCAGGTGCGCGTCGAAGGCCCGGTCGAACCGGTGAGCGAGGCGGAGGCCGACGAGTATTTCGCAACACGCGCCCGCGGCAGCCAGATCGGCGCCTGGGCCAGCGACCAGTCGCGGCCGCTGGAGTCGCGCTACGCGCTGGAGAAGAAGGTCGCCAAGTTCGGCGCCAAGTTCGGCGTCTCCACGGTCGCGCGGCCGCCGCACTGGTCGGGCTTCCGGATCAAGCCCGCGCGCATCGAGTTCTGGAAGGACGGCGCCTTCCGGCTGCACGACCGGTTTCTGTTCGAGCCCTCGTCCGAGGTCGAATCGGGCTGGCGGGTGACGCGGCTCTATCCGTGAGCCCGCGGCCATCGGGTGGCGGCGCATGCACCCCCTTCTCTTTCCGGCCGCCCGGGCCCACACTGCGCCGCGATGGCTGATCCGATGAAATCGCTCGGCGGCGGAGAGGATGCGGCGCGTCGTCTGACGCGGCTCGCCACCTACGCGTCGGTTGCGACGGCGCTGATCCTGATCGGCGCCAAGCTGGGGGCGTGGTACGCCACCGAATCGATCGCGCTGTTCTCGAGCCTGATCGATTCGCTGCTGGACCTGTTCGCCTCGCTGATCACGCTCTTCGCCGTGCGCCACGCGCTGACGCCGGCCGACGCCGAGCACCGTTTCGGACACGGCAAGGCCGAACCTCTGGCCGCCATGCTGCAGAGCGGCTTCATCGCCGGCTCGGCCGTATTGCTGCTGGTGGAGGCGGTGGACCGCCTGATCGCGCCGCAGCCGATCGCGCGCACCGAAATCGGGATTGCGGTGATGATCCTGTCGATCGTCGCCACGCTGGGGCTCGTCGCCTTTCAGAGCTACGTCATCCGGCGATCGCAGTCGGTCGCCATCAAGGCGGACAGCGTGCATTATCAGGCGGATCTGCTGGCAAACGCCGGCGTCATCGCGGCGTTGGTGTTGAGCGGCTATTTCGCCCTGCCGTTGGTGGACCCCCTGTTCGGGATCGGCATCGCTTTCTATATCCTCAAAGGGGCTTGGGATATTGGACGGGACGCCTATCAGATGCTGATGGACCGGGAACTGCCGGACGAGGATCGCGAGGCGATCCAGCGCATTGCGCTCGGCTATTCCGGGGTCTTGGGCGTGCACGATCTGCGCACGCGCCAGAGCGGGCCCGACCGCTTCATCCAGATGCATCTGGACCTGAACGGGGCGCTGACGCTGAACCGCGCCCACGCCATCGCCGACGCGGTCGAGAAGGAGGTGATGGCGCGCTTCCCCGGCGCTGAGGTGCTGATCCATCAGGACCCCGTCACGCCCGATTCGCCGCCCGACGTCACGGACCGGGACGGCGGCGACGCCGTCGGCATCCGCGCCAGCGTCGAGCCGCCCCGCCGCAGCGTCCGCAAAACAGCCGGCGCCCCGCCCTCCGCGCCGGAAGGAGAGCCCGAATGAGCCAGCCAGCCCCCGACGCCGGACACGACCCTGGCCGCAAGACCATCGTGCTGACCGGGGCCAGCCGCGGCATCGGCCACGCCACGGTGCAACGCTTCTCGGACGAGAACTGGCGCATCGTCACCTGCTCGCGCGAAGACATCCCGGCGCACTGCAAGGCGGACCCGAACTGGACCCACCATATTCCGACGGACCTCGCCGATCCGGACTCGGTGCAGGCCTTCATCCGGCAGGCGAACGAGATTCTCGGCGACGAGCCGGTGCACGCGCTGGTCAACAACGCCGCCGTCTCGCCCAAGAGCGCGGTGAAGGAGCGGCTCGGCTGCCTCAACGGCGATCTCGCGCAATGGCGCAAGGTCTATGAGTTGAACTTCTTCACGCCGCTCGCGCTCTGTCGCGGCTTCGCCGCCGCGCTGGGCCGCGCCGGGCGCTTGGAGGACGCGGACGGCAAGCGCGCCGGGGCGGCGATCGTCAACATCACCTCGATCGCGGGGCATGTCATCCACCCCTTCGCGGGCTCGGCCTACTCGACCTCGAAGGCGGGGCTGTCGGCGCTGACCCGGGAACTGGCGGTGGAGTTCGCGCAGCTCGGCGTGCGCGTCAACGCGGTCGCGCCGGGCGAGATCGAGACCGGCATGATCGGCCCCGAATACGAGCCGCTGATCCCGCGCATCCCGATGCAGCGCATGGGGACGCCGGCGGAGGTGGCGGGCGCCGTCTTCCAACTCTGCAACGGCGATTTCAGCTACGTCACCGGCACCGAGGTCTTCGTGACCGGCGGCCAGCACGTCTACTGAGCGGCGCAGGACGGGGCTACAGCTCCAGCGCGTCCATCCGCGCCTCGAGCCAGGCGAGGCGCTTGTCGGCCAGGTCGATGTCGAAGGCGGCCCATTCGGCCATCGGGCGGCCGGCGTACTCGGCGGCGAGTTCGTCGAGCCGCGCGCGCTCGGTGCGCACCAGATCGGCGATCATGTCGAGCTGATCCTCCTGCGCCTCGGCGTCGAGCAGCGGCAGGAAGCGCAGCTTCAAGAGCAGCACGAGCCGGCTGACGTCGTTCAGCGGCGCCCGCAGCAGCGCGCCCATCAACAGATGGAAGGCGCGCCGGCCGGCGTCCGTGACGGCGATCTCGCGCTCGTCGGAGCCCTCGGCGCCCGAAACCGTCTCCGCCAACCCCTCGATCAACAGCAACTCCAGCGAGGAGCCGAGCAGGTCGAGCGACGGCCCGACCACGCGCGCGGTGAAGAAGCGGATCTCCTGCCCCAGATCGCCATAGCCGCGCGGCCCCTCCATCAGCCCGCCGAGCGCGGCGAGCCGAACGGCTTCGGTGGGAACGAGAGAACGGTCGCGATACATGATGACAGGCCTCTTCTGCACGGGCGGCTGCGGGGGCGGCTGCGGGGGCGGCTTAGGGACCGCCGGCGCCGACTGTAAGGCGATGGGGCCGGCGACGCCAGCGTTGCGAACGGTTGTCAACCCACCCGAACAACGAAGCGGCGCGCCGCCGAAGCGCGCGCGCCGCTCTTGCACCGATCGTCCGGCCGCCCGGTCAGCCGGGCGACAATCCGCGGATGCGCTCGCTGCGTCTTCGGAGGATCTCCAACGTCGTCAGCAGCAGGATCGAGACCGTCACCATCACCGTCGCGACCGCCAGGATGGTGGGCGATATCTGTTCGCGCAGGCCGGTGAACATCTGCCAGGGCAGCGTCTTCTGCGAGGCGGAGCCGACGAAGAGCACGACCACCACCTCGTCGAAGGAGGTCACGAAGGCGAACAGCCCGCCCGAGATCACACCGGGCAGGATCAGCGGCATCTGCACCTTGACGAAGGTGCGCACCGGATTGGCCCCGAGGCTGGCCGCCGCGCGCACGAGGCTGCGATCGAAGCCGACCAGCGTCGCCGTCACGGTGATGATGACGAAGGGCGTGCCCAAGGCCGCGTGGGCCAGCACGACGCCCCAATAGGTGCCCTGCAGGCCGATGCGCGAGTAGAAGAAGTACATGCCCGCGGCCGAGATGATCAGCGGCACGATCATCGGCGAGATCAGCGCCGCCATGATCGCCCCGCGGAAGGGCACGTGGCTCTGCGACAGGCCGATCGCCGCCAGGGTCCCCAGCGCGGTCGACAGCAGGGTCGCCATCGGCGCGATGCGCACCGAGTTGGCGAGCGCCGTCTGCCAGTCCGAATTGGTGAAGAAGTCGTTGTAGTGCTTCAGCGAATAGCCGTCGGGATCGAGCGCCAACATCTCCTTCGTGAAGGTGAAGAAGTCCGACGCATTGAAGCTGAGCGGGATGATCACCAGGATCGGCAGGATCAGGAAAATGAAGATCAACGCGCAGATCAGGCGGAAACCGTAATACCACGCAACCTGGGCCGGCGACGAATAGGGCTGCAGTCCGGACATCGCTCTATCCCCCGAATTTCACGTTGTCGACGCCCACGATCCGGTCGTAGAGCCAGTAGAAGACCAGGATCAGCGCCAGCAGCACCACGCCCAGCGCCGCCGCCAATCCCCAATTGAGCGACGAGGAGATGTGATAGGCGATGCGGTTCGAGATGAAGATGCCCGAGGTGCCCCCGACCAGTTCCGGCGTGATGTAGTAGCCGATCGCCAGAATGAAGACGAGCACGGCGCCCGCCCCGATGCCGGGCACCGTGTTCGGGAAATAGATCCGCCAGAAGGCGGTCCAGTCGTTCGCGCCCAGCGACTTGGCGGCGCGCACGTAGGAGGGCGAGATCGTCTTCATCACCGAATAGAGCGGCAGGATCATGAAGGGCAGCAGGATGTGCGTCATGGCGACGATCGTGCCGACCTCGTTATGCATCAACTCCAACCGGCCGCCGTCCCCGACGAGGCCGAGCGTGACGAGCGTGTCGTTGATCACGCCCTGCTGCTGCAACAACACGATCCAGGAGGAGGTGCGGACCAGGAGCGACGTCCAGAACGGCAGCAGCACCAGGATCATCAGCACGTTCGAGGTCCTGAGCGGCAGGTTCGCCAACAGGAAGGCGACCGGATAGCCGAGCAGGATGCAGGAGACCGTGATCACGGTCGACAGCAGGATCGTGCGCCAGAGCAGCGTGAGATAGATCCGCTCGTCCTCTGGCTTCAATTGCGGACCGTCGGCCCCGTACTCCATATCGACGGAGGCGAGAAAATAGCCCGCGGTGTAGGCGCCGGAATAGCGCTTGATGGTGCGCCAGATCTCGACGTCGCCCCAATCCTCGTCGATCTTGAGGAACTGCGGCTTGTAGGGGCCCTGCTCCATGTCGTCGACGCGGCGGCCGGACTTGCGGAAGAGACTGGAGATGCCGGGCGTCTCGTAATTGAGACGCGAGCCGAGGCGGGTGTGGATCTTCTTCTCAGCCGCGATCAGCAGGTCCGCCTGCAAGGCCTCGAAAACCGCCTCGCCGGGCGCTTCGCCGCTTTCCGGATCCCACTGCTCCAGTGCGACCACCGTGCGCGGCAGCGTCTCCGGCACGATGTTGTTCTCCACCGACCGGAACAGCATGTCGCCGATCGGCGCCAGGAAGGTGATGACGATGAAGAGCAGGAGCGGGGCGATCAGCATCAACGCCCGCAGCTTCTGCCGGCGCAACGCCCGGGCCAGACTGACCTTGAGCGGCGTGCCGTCGGCCGCCAGCATCGGCCCCGAGTCGGGTTGCGAGCCCGCCGCCCCGTTCGCCGTCGTATCGGTCATCGCCCCGTCCCCCGAAACCGGATGCGTAAAAGGAACAAACCCGACGGCGGCCCGGCCGAAGCCCGACCGCCCCCGGAATTCAACCGCTTACTGAGCGAGCCAAGCCTGCCACTTGGCGTCGATGTCGTCGCGATTGTCGGCCCAGAACTCGTAATTGTAGAGCAGGGTCGTCTTCGCGTTCTCAGGATCGGTCGGCATGTGCGGCGCCATGTCGATGCCGAGCTCGGCGTGCTGACCGACCAGCGGCGCCGACGACTGACGCGCCGGACCGTAGGAGATGTACTTCGCCTGGTCCGCGAGACGCTGCGTGTCCGTCGCGAAATAGACGTAGTCGAGCGCGCGCGCCTTGCGCTCCTCGGACAGGCCGGCCGGGATGATCCAGCCGTCCAGGTCGAAGACCTGCCAATCCCAGAGCATCTTCACCGGCTGATCCTGCTCCTCGATCACCGAGAACAGGCGACCGTTGTAGGTGGAGCCGATCACGACCTCGCCGTCGGCGAGCCGCTGCGGCGTCTCGGCGCCGGCCGACCACCAGATCACGTCGTCCTTGATGGTGTCGAGCTTGGCCAGCGCACGGTCGACGCCCTCGTCGGTGCCGAGCACGTCATAGACCTCGCCCGGGTCGACGCCGTCGCAGATCAGCGCCCACTCGACATTGTTGATCGGACGCTTCTCCAGGCTGCGCTTGCCGGGGAAGGCCTCCAGATCGAACACGTCGCAGACCGAGCTCGGCTCGTTGCCGTTCCAGGCCGCCACGTCGGTGCGATAGCCGAAGGTGGTGGAGTAGACGATCTGCGGGATGAAGCAGTCGGAGACCAAGAGGTCGCCGAAGTCCTCCGAGGCGGGCGTGCCGTCCGGCGCGGGCGCCAGATGCTCGTCCGGGTCGATCTCCATCGCCAGGCCTTCGTCGCACAGCCGGATCGCGTCCGACGCGACGACGTCCACGACGTCCCAGGTGACGTTCCCGGCCTCGTCCATGGCGCGCAGCTTCGCCACCGCCTCGGCCGAGCTCTCGTCGTTGATGATCTTAACGTCCGGGTTCATCTCCATGTACGGATCGTGGTAGGCCGCCTGCTGCGACGCGGAGTAGGCGCCGCCCCAGGACACGATGGTCATCGTCTCCTCGGCCTGCGCCGCGCCGGCGAACAGCACGGCCGCCGTCGCCGTCGTCGTCAAAAGCTTAATCGATTTCATGCTCATACTCCCTTGCATGTCCCACTTGGTGACGCCCGTATGATTTGTTGATTCGGCGCCGCCTCGGGCCTGGGCCGCGCCGCGTGTGCGTGGAGCCCGCTAGCGAACGTCGAGCGCCCTGCAATCTTCGGTCACCCAACCGATCGCCGTCTCCTCGCCGACGCGCAGCGCGGCGTGGGCGTGGCTGTTGGGCACCTTGACGACGAACTCCTTGCTGGCCGCGACCTCCATCCGACAGCGGATGTGATCGCCCAGATAGATCAGCTCGACCACCTTGCCGGTCAGCCGGTTCGGCATGTCCTCCTGCGCGATCAACACGCGCTCAGGCCGGATCGAGAGCATCGTGCGCTCTCCCGCCGCGCCGCATTTGATCGCCAGCGCCTCGACGGTCCCGCCGCCTTCGAGATCGACCTTGGCGACGCCGTCGGACACCGACTTGACCGTGCCGAGCAGCTTGTTGTTCTCGCCGATGAACTGGGCGACGAAGGCGTTGTCCGGCTTCTCGTACAGCACCTCCGGCGCCGCGAGCTGCTGGATGATCCCGTCGTCGAACACCGCGATGCGGTTCGACATGGTCAGCGCCTCGCTCTGATCGTGCGTGACGTAGACGACGGAGACGCCGAGATTCTCGTGAATGTGCTTGATCTCGAACTGCATCTCTTCGCGCAGGTTCTTGTCGAGCGCGCCCAGCGGCTCGTCCATCAGCACGAGGTCCGGCTCGAACACCAGCGCGCGCGCCACGGCGACGCGCTGCTGCTGACCGCCGGAGAGCTGCGCGGGCCGGCGGCCGGACATCTGCGGCAACTGCACCATTTCGAGGGCGCGCTTCACCTTCGTCTCGGCGTCGGCCTTGTTCATGCCGCGCACCTGCAGCGGGAACGCCAGATTCTCCGCAACCGTCATGTGCGGGAACAGCGCGTAATTCTGGAACACCATCCCGATGCCGCGCTTATGCGGCGGCACCTTATTGATCGGCGTTTCCTTCAGGTAGATTTCGCCGTGCGTGGCCGGCTCGAACCCGGCGAGCATCATCAGGCAGGTCGTCTTTCCGGAACCGGACGGACCCAGCATGGTGAGGAACTCGCCAGCCTCCACATTCAGGTTGAGGTTTTTGACGACAAGGGTCTCCCCGTCGTAGCTCTTCTGAACGTTCTCGAACCGGACGATGTACTCATCCGCAGCGCCGTCTGCCATTCGTTCCGTTCGCCCCCTGCTCTAACGCGACCGGCCGGGCCCTTACGAGCCGCCTACCGATCCCCTTTCGCCCCGCATCATGCGACGCACCCTCGCGTCCGCAGCGGAACCGCTTCCACGTTCCACGCCCGCCCCCCGGCGGGCCGCAATCGCATGCGACGCATCAGGCGTCCGGATCGGCGCCGAATTCCGCCCCGGCGCGGCGCGCCGCCGCGGGCCGCCCCGATCCAGCGGCCGCGCGCCGTCGGCGCGCCGCCCAGGACCTATACGTCAAACATCCGTCTCCGACGCCGCCGCCCTATGGCGCGACGCCAGCTCGGAGCCGTGCATTGGAACGCCCTGCCCTCACCTGTTCTCCGGCTTTCGACGGTTGACCGCCGCTTTGCTTGCCCACACGCCGGAATTTTTCATTCGGGAAGCCTAACGCGACCCGACCCGTACTGTGAAGGGGAATCTCCCATCTGTTTTAACCTAACCGTCACATCCTTGCACGCATGCGGCGCCGACGCGGCCGAGACCTCGGGCCGCCTTACGCCGCCGCGGACAGTTCAAGCCGGCCCCAAACGTCCTTCAGCGCCGCGACCAGCGCGTCGATCTGCGCGTCCGTGTGGAACGGCGTCGGCGTCAGACGCAGCCGTTCCGTCCCGTGCGGCACCGTGGGGTAGTTGATCGGCTGCACGTAGATCCGATGAAGGTCCAGCAGCAGATCCGACGCGCGCCGGCAGGCGACCGGATCGCCTACGAGAACCGGCACGATGTGGCACTCGGACGGCATCAGCGGCAGGCCGGCCTCGCGCAATTTCTGCTTCAGGCGCGCCGCCCGCTCCTGATGGCGCGCCCGCAGGTCGGGGCTGGCCTTCACGATCTCGACGCTCTTCAGCGCGCCGGCCGCGACCGCCGGCGGCAGGGCGGTGGTGAAGATGAAGCCGTTGCCGAAGCTGCGGATGAAATCGATCGTCCTGGTCGAGGCCGCGACATAGCCGCCGATCACGCCGAAGGCCTTGGCGAGCGTGCCCTGGATCACGTCGACCCGGTCCATGACGCCCTCGCGCTCGGCGACGCCGCCGCCGCGCGCGCCGTACATGCCGACCGCGTGCACCTCGTCGAGATAGCTGAGCGCGCCGTGCGCCTCGCACACCGACAGCAAGTCGTCGAGCGGCGCGACGTCGCCGTCCATCGAATAGACGCTCTCGAACATCACGAGTTTCGGGCGCGCCGGATCGTCGGCCCGAATCAGCCGGTCGAGATCCGCCGGATCGTTATGCTTGAAGATGCGCTTCTCGGCGCGGCTTTGGCGCAACCCCTCGATCATCGAATTGTGGTTGAGCGCGTCCGAATAGACGACACAGCCCGGAAGCCGCGAGGCCAACGTCGCCAGCGCCGTCAGATTGGCGACGTAGCCGGAGGTGAAGATCAACGCCGCCTGCTTGCCGTGCAGGTCGGCGAGCGCCCGCTCCAGCTGGATGTGCAGATGGTTCGTGCCGGAGATGTTGCGGGTGCCGCCGGCGCCCGCGCCATGCTCGTCGATCGCGTTTTTCATGGCGGCCAGCACCTCCGGATGCTGACCCATGCCCATATAGTCGTTGGAGCACCACACCGTGACGTCGTCCACCGCGCCGGCCTCGTGATAGCGCGCGCGGGGGAAGTCCCCGGCGCACCGCTCGAGCTCCGCGAAGATGCGGTAGTCGCCGCTCTGCTTCAGCGCCTGCAGGCGCTCGTCGAAAAATGCTTCGAAATCCATCGGCCTCTTCGTACGCCCGACACCGGGCTCGCTCCACCCGCCCGGACCGCTGTCGGCGCGGCGCCGGCGCAATTGTTCTCGTATCCGCGGGCAAGCTTAGCCCGTCGGACCCGCCCGGTCACCCGGTGAGGCGTTCTGTCGCGACGGCCCCGTCGGCGGCAGGCGCAGCCGCTCGCTCAGGCGGCTTCCCGCCGCAGCCAGGCGGCCGTGTCGTCGAGCGCGCGGCCGAAGCGCTCCAGCATCTCGTCGATCTCCGCCTCCGAAATGACGAGCGGCGGCGAGAAGGCGATGGCGTCGCCCGGCAGCGGGCGCAGCACCACGCCGTGCTCGTGCGCAAAGTCCGCACATTTCAGCGCGACGCCCTGCGCCGCCTCGAACGGCGTCTTCGCCGCCTTGTCGGCCACGAGCTGCACCGCGCCGATCAGCCCGACGCCGCGCACCTCGCCCACCAGCGGATGGTCGGCGAAGCGCTCGCGCAGCCCGTTCTGCAGGCGCGGCGCGACCTGCTTCACGTGCGAGAGAGTGTCGCGCTCCTCGTAGATTTTCAGCGTCTCGACGGCGACGGCGGCCGCGGCCGGATGGCCGGAATAGGTGTAGCCGTGGCCGAAGGTGCCGATCTTGCCGCTGTTGGCGGAGACAGCGTCCGCGACGGTCTTGTTGATCATCACCGCCGAGATCGGCAGATAGGCCGAAGACAGCGCCTTGGCGACCGAGACCATGTCGGGGCGGATGCCGTAGGTCTCGCAGCCGAACATCTCGCCCGTCCGGCCGAAGCCGCAGATCACCTCGTCGGCGACGAACAGCACGTCGTGCTTCTTCAGGACCTTCTGGATCTTCTCGAAATAGGTGGCCGGCGGGGTGATGACGCCGCCCGCGCCCATCACCGGCTCGGCGAAGAAGGCGGCCACGGTCTCCGGCCCCTCCTCCTCGATCATCCGGTCGAGCTCCTCGGCCCGGCGGGTCGCGAAGTCCTCCTCGCTCTCGCCCGGCTCGGCGTCGAAGTAATGGTGCGGGCTGCCGGTGTGCAGGATGTCCGCGATCGGCAGATTGAAGTCGCGATGGTTCGCGGGCAGGCCGGTCAGGCTGGCCGACGCGACCGTCACCCCGTGATAGCCCTTGATGCGCGCGATGATCTTTCGCTTCTCGGGCCGGCCGATCGCGTTGTTGTAGTACCAGATCAGCTTGATCGCGGTGTCGTTGGCCTCGGAGCCGGAATTGGCGAAGAACACCTTGTCCATCGGCCCGTCCTCGGAGGCCGGGGCCATGGCGCACAGCCGCTCGGCCAGTTCGATCGCCGGATGGTGGCTCTTGTGCGCGAACAGGTGGTAATAGGGCAGATCGCGCATCTGCTTGACCGCGGCTTCGATCAGCCGCTCCTCGCCGAAGCCGAGCGAGGTGCACCACAATCCCGCCATCCCTTCGATGAAGCGCTTGCCCGAATCGTCGGTGACCCAGACGCCCTGGCCGCGCTCCATGATGACGGGGCCGCGCTCTGCGTGCTTCACGGCGTTGGTGTAGGGGTGCAGCAGGTAGCGCACATCCTTCGCGGCCGGTGAATTGCCTGGCGCCTCCCGGCCGTCCGTCGCGTCCGTCATCGCTTCCGATCTCCTTCTCGCAGCGGCGCGCGCGAGGCGGCGTCCGCGCCCAAACCTCCCGCGACGCTACACCCGCGGCGTCGGCCCGGGCAAGCGGCCCTTGGCCGCATGGCGGGACGCGGAGGAGAGCCCCAACCGGGTCCGGAGCGCGGGCTCCTGGCGCTGCGTTCGCGCCGTGCTATAACCGGGGCCGACCGGGCCGGGGCCGCCGCGTCCGGCCGGCGGTCTTCGGAAAAGAAGGCCGCAAGAGGCGCAGGCTGCGGGGGCGGGGAGGAGCGCGACGTGATCGTCGTCTTCGGATCGATCAACATCGACATCGAAATGCAGGTCGAACGGCTGCCCCAGCCGGGCGAGACGATCCTGTGCCGCGATTACCTGCTGATCCCCGGCGGCAAGGGGGCGAACCAGGCCTGCGCCGCCGCGCGCACCGGCGCCGCCGTGCGTTTTTTCGGCCGGGTCGGCGACGACAGTTTCGCCGAGACCGCGACCGTCAATCTGAGCGCGGCCGGCGTCGATCTGACCGGCGTCTCCGCCGCCGAGGACTCCAACACCGGCGTCGCCACCGTGCTGGTGGAGCCGACGGGCGAGAACTGCATCACCGTCGGCGCCGGCGCCAACCTGCGCGCGCGCGCCGATCAGGTTCCCGATTCGGCGCTGACGCCGGAGACCCTGCTGCTCTTGCAGATGGAGGTGACGGCGGCCGAGAACTGGCGGCTGATCGAGCGCGCGAAGAAACGCGGCGCCCGGATCATCCTGAACGCCGCCCCCGCCGCCATGGTGCCGGAGGACGTGCTGCAATCGATCGACGTGCTGGTCGCCAACGAGGTGGAGGGCGGCCTGATCGCGCGTGAGGTCGGGATCGACGCGACCCCGGCCAGCCGCGCGCCCCGCCTGCTGGCGCAGCGCTATGCGCTGACCTGCATCGTCACGCTGGGCGGCGCCGGCCTGATCAGCTTCGGTCCAGACGGCGGCTGGGCGGCGCCGGGCCTGCCGATCTCGCCGGTCGACACGACGGGCGCGGGCGACGTCTTCGTCGGCTCCCTGGGCGCCGCCCTCGACCGGGGCGACGCGACGCCGGACGCCCTGCGCTTCGCCAGCGCCGCCGCGGGACTCAGTTGCCTGAAGACCGGCACCCAGGCCTCCATGCCGACGCTGGAGGAGGTCGAGGAGGCGTGCGAGCGCCTGCCCGCCTCGCGCAAGCTGGCGTGACGGGCGCCTGGGAGGCTGCTAGCGCTGCACCGCGCCGGCGTTCCAGTAGATGGAGTGGCCGCCGGCCATCTCGATCACCAGGGTCAGGGCGCGCTCGAGCTGCGCGTCCTCGGCTGCGTCGGGATCGCGCGCGACCTCGATGTGGGGCGGGATGCCGCCCTCGACGGTGCGGCCCGTCGGCGTGAAATAGAGCGCCGTGGTGAGCTTGATGCCGCGCTGACCCGGCAGCGGCAGGATGGTCTGGACGGATCCCTTGCCGAAGGTGCGCTTGCCGACCAGCACCGCGCGGTTGCGGTCCTTCAGCGCGCCGGCCACGATCTCCGAGGCGGAGGCCGAGCCCTCATTGATCAGCACCACGATCGGCTTGCCGGCGCTTTCGTCGCCGCCGTCGGCGGCGAACGCCTCGGCCTCGGTGCGGCTCTTAACCGAGACGACGCCGCCGCCGTCGAGGAAGGCGCCCGAGACGTCGATCGCCTCGTCCAGCAGCCCGCCCGGATTGTTGCGCAGATCGACCACGAAGCCGCGCACGCCGCCCGGGCCCGCGGCCTCCTCGAGCTGCGCCATCTTCTCGCGCACGACCTCGCCGGTGCGGCTGACGAAGTGGGTGACCCGAAGATAGCCGACATCGCCTTCGAGGCGCGCCTTGACCGGCTGGATGCGGATCACGGCGCGCACGATCTCCACCTGGAAGGGCGGCCGCCCCTCGCGCTCCACCGTCAGGGTCACGCGCGTGCCGACGTCGCCACGCAGCAGGTCGACCGCCTCGCGCAGGGTCATAGGGGCGAGCGGATCGCCGTCGGCATGCGTGAGCTTGTCGCCGGGGCGCAGGCCGGCGGCCTCCGCCGGCGTGCCGTCGATCGGCGAGATCACTTCGAGCCCCAGCGGGTCCTTCTTGATCTCGACGCCGAGCCCCCCGAAGCGCCCGCGCGTCTCCTCTTGCAGGCGTCGGAAACTCTCCCGGTCGAGATAGCCGGAATAATCGTCCAACGAATGCAGCATCGCCTGCGTCGCGGCCTCGACGAAGGCCTCGGTGCGCGCGGCGCGCGGGTCGTCGATCTCCGTGCGCATGCCGTCGGCCGCGGCCTCGAACAGCGCCTGCTCCTCGGTCTGGCGCACATAGGCGGCGCGGACATACTCGAAGGCCTGTGCGAAGAGCTCGGTGTCCGGCGTCTCGCCGACCGTCGCGCCGGCGTCGCGGCGCATGGCGACGATCGTCTCCTCCAGCTTCTCAGCCGCGCTGCGCGCTTCGGGGCTGGGGCCGCTCCCGACCCCGCAGCCGAGCAGCAGCGCGCCGGCCGCGAGGCCGACGGTGAACAGGCGAAGGGCGGGCAGGCGGCGCAGGACGCTTCTCATCTCACGGATCAAGGTAGCGGACGCGCCGCCGCGTGCAAGACCGAACAGCGCTGCGGCAGAGCGCCCGTCGGGACGCCCGTCGGGGCGCCCTTCGGAGCGCCCGTCGGGGCGCCCGTCCCTTGCGGGCGCCGCGCCGCTGGGCTAAGCGGCCGGGGGACGTCCGCCCCTTCCCCGCGCTGTCGCGAAAGGAGCCCGCCGTTATGGAAACCGCGCTGACCATCTTCCTGACCGTGTTCCTGGCGGAGTTGGGCGACAAGACCCAACTCGCCACCGTGCTGTTCGCCGCCGACAAGGCGCATCCGCCGATGCTCGTCTTCCTGGCGGCGGCCGGCGCGCTGGTCGCCTCGACCGGCCTTGCGGTCGCGCTCGGCCACGGGGCCGAGCGGCATCTCGGCATGCTGCCGCTGAAGCTGATCGCCGGCCTCGGCTTCATCGCGATCGGGGTTTGGACGGTGTGGGAGCATTTCCGGGCTGCGGCCTGAGCGCCTCCGCCCCGCCCGCGCGCGCCGCCCGCGCCCGATCCGCCCGAATCTCGCGCCGCAGCCGCACCAGCGAGACGACCGCCAGCCCAAGCGGCAGCGCGAAGGTCAGCGCCGCCTTGCCGAAGATGAGGATTTCGCCGGAGGTCATGATCGGTCTGCGGCCGCGCGAAGGAGCCGCATCAAGAAGACGCCGGAAGGCGCTGACGCCCGTTCGGTCACGTTTCCGACGCCGGATTCCGCGGCACCGCCGAATGGAGGGCGTCATATTCACGCTGGGGAATGCCCGTCATCGCCGCATTGCGCGTCGTGGGGTGGTCGTCGTAGCTCTCGGGCGCAGGAAACAAGGGCCCGGGTGACGTGAACTGGCTGTCCGTGAAGTCCACCCGCTTACCGCCCAAGCGGTTGTAATAGTGCCAAACGCCGGGCAGGCGCGTCCTCAGGATGTCGCCTCCGAACAGGTCATGGACCACGGCGGCGGTCACGTTGCACTGACCCAGCGCGGGGTTCTCACGCGTCCATTGAACCGCAGTCTCCCGCGACCACGCGTCGTGCAGGGCCGCACGAATCCGCACTGCGTCATAAGGAGGGGTCAAGAGCGTTCTCCGTGATCGCTTAACGCCTGCGCGGTTGCAGCCCGTTAAGTGAGAGAGGGAGCAGTGTCGGCGGGAAGGACGCCGCACGCAAGGATGCCGAGGCGCCAGCGGTCGATCCGCAGAGGATATTCTGATGCGTCCACCGAGCGCCGGAGGGCCGTCAATCGCGCGGAAAAGCCCCGGAAATGCGCCCCCCCCCCGGGGGAAAACCCGGGGATTCGTCGTTATAGTCAATTTTCCCGCTTCGAGACGTACCGCGCGCAAACCGCGGGTGGTTGTTGGTGTAGGCTCTCAGTACTGTTCAATGCGTCGGTCCGCGCCTGTTTCCCAGGCCGCAAGCCCGCCACCGCCGCAATATCTTATTACGCCTCCACGGAGTTCAGCATCGCTGCGGAAAAAGAGTTGGCGCCCATCCGCATCCGTTGCCCTCAACCAAGTGTCTTCAATACCGCGATAGGTCATAATCTCCGTCGTATCTACGTGTCTGCCGGACCGCATGGCGTTACCGTCGCGATAAGCCCGAATTAGCCGTTCACTTTGTGCTTTAGTTAACCCACGCAAATAATAGGTAAGGATCGGAACCGCGTTTGGACCCTGAGCGCTGTAGGCCTCCACCCTCGGCTGATCTGCCGGTGCGTCGCAATAATATCGATGGACCTTCGCAAGCGTCCCTGTTCCCGCGAACTTACAGATAATGCGTGATGTATCGCCGATGCTGATCGCGGAGATCATTCTAGCGCATCCCCCAGCAGGATCGCCGGACCCACCTGCGAAGGCGACCCAGTAGGTTTCATTCATTGTCGGCGGCAGCGACGCTGTTTGAGGGGGCGGGGCTGCAGATGCACTTTCCGTACTGGAGCCGGTCGATGGTGTCTGAGTTGTCTGAGACTGGACGTAGGTAGATTGCGCCTGATTATGACTTTGTTCCAGTTGGTTCAGAATCTGTTGGTTCTGCGCCAACTGGCTCGCCATGAAGTTTTGCAGAATATTGTAGTCAGAGCTTTGCGGCATCGACGCAAGGGCTTCCCGGCGTCGTTGTTGGCGCGCTTCACTCGCAATGCGGGCATTTTCTGCACTTTCCTTAGCGTTCGCCAAGTTTCCTGCAAAATACGAATAGGTCATGTCGAAGGCGACCTCGACATCTTCTGGATGAACGATGGGGAAGCCAATGATGAACCGATCGGCGGGGATGGATTCATGGGACCAATACCGACCCCTGATCAGTTCCCATGCGTCCGTGACACTGCGTGCCTCGTCATAAATCGCTGTGTAAGCGGCGTGGTCAAAATCGCCACGCGCCCGTTCCACGCAAGACAGATACCCGCCTAATTTGTCAATATCGTCACTGGAAGTCTTCGGTGCCCTGCCGCATCTTCCTTCCAAGAAGCCATGCGGGGATACGGGCCTCACTTCGGTTTTCATCCATTCGATGACTTGGGTGCGGGCTTCCCGCATTGTTTCGACATCGGCGAAATCCTGCGCGTAGATTTCGTCTCCCTGTTTCAGTGCAATCTTGGCATCGTCGCCAATGCGTTGTTGGGCAATGATCTCGTGGATAGGGGCGCTCCACCCTATGGGATCAACTCCCAGACGAGTGTCCATTTCCCACGATGGGTCTATCCAGTCGAGACGGATTCGGGTCTCGCATCCGCTGGTGCAGAGTTGTCCCTGTCGATGCAATCCCAGAAAGACAGCGCGATCTTGGCGCATGTACTGTTTCAAATGCCGCCAAGCAGCGTAAAATATTCTTCTCTGTTTTCCATCTTCGCTGTTCAGATGATCGACCAAACTATCCTTTAGTCCGGGCGACCATATCCAACCACTATCCAGTACCCAGCCCTCGGGCGTCTCCATTCTTTCCATGGTCGCCGTGTTGACATATCCCAGGGTCACCCAGGCGTAATCCCCATTTTCCGCCTCAAGGGTCAGCCCAACCCCGTAGAAGTCGTTACCGGACGCAAGCCGTTGGAGCCGCGCTTCCGGCAACCGCATCATCAGCCGGAATACGAAGTTATCTCCTGACCTTAAAAAAGTAACCTGCATCCCAGCGTTTTCATTGTCGGTAGAGACATACCTGCTCCGAAGTCCTTCCGAAGCGATCCACAAAGGGGCCTCCGCCTCAGGCCAGAGATCGATATTCGGTTGAAACAGGCTGAACTCCGCGGGTTCAAAGGGTCCGTAGGAGATGTGCCTCGGTTGTTCTATTAGGGGTGGCGGCGGCGGAGTGGTTACGCATCCAATCAACAGCAGAGCAAAGGCGAACACTGATAGTACGCGGCGAAACATCATGGGACCCCGACATCGTGAGCAACTCACCCGATCTTTATCTATGGCGTGTTACCGCTTCAAGGGGGCAGCTCAATTTGGCAATCGACACAGCTTGGACACTTGTGGAAGCATGTCATTGGACAAACGAGTTCATGGATGCGGATGCGCTAGGATCACTTCCGAAAACACTCGCAGCGAACGTTGGGAGCAGGTCAATTGACCAAACTCTTCGTACAGCAGTCGCCGATCTCTGCGATTGGACGGCGCACGACGCTTCACATCGTTCAACGGGTTTGTTCGGACAGGTACGTCCCATTCAGATCGGGCTAGGTCAAAGCAGTTGCGCAGGAAGCGGAGTTCACATGCAACAGTGACGGGGGCAACCTCACGACGGCGCTTGTCGCGATAAGCTTCAAGCGTACCGGATGTAACTGCAGACAGCGTTTGACCGGCCCAGGGTGCGCGAAGCATCGCATTGATCACCCATGTACCGATTTCTGCGCCTTTGCGCCTCGGAACGATCGTATCCCTGTACTTGATGAGCAGTTCGCCAACCGTAACCCTATCGAGGGTGCGATAGTCTCAGGCGAGGTCACGAACATCGGCGCGACTTTCCATCTCTCGTGCCCATCTCTCTGCATCGGATCGCCGGTTGAAGCTTCTGGATACGGCGTTGCATCCCTGAGGGCGAACCTGAACTTGCCGCTTGTCTCCTCGTCTGCTGAGCGTAGCCATGACGGCGTTTCCCTTTGCTGTGACCCCAGTGTGACAGCGTCGGTTCCGTTGTGATCTCAAAGGGACCTAGAAACACGAAACCCCCGGGTTTCCCCGGGGGTTTCGATGGTGGGCGCGGCTGGGATTGAACCAGCGACCCCTGCGATGTCAACACAGTGCTCTCCCGCTGAGCTACGCGCCCTGATCGATCGGGAGCCGGCGGGCCCCGCCGGCGGATCGGGGAGATATCACCATGCGCCGAGGCAGGCAAGCCCTTGCGTGCGACCCGCGCGCCCTCTCATCGCCCTCCAATCTCCCTGGCATGACGCTTGCTTCGACGCGGGCGGAGAGAGAGGAGGATTCGGTTCCATGCCGACCCGCAGTCGAGCCCCCCGGCGCGCGCGCCGCGCCGGCCTTGCAGCCGCCCTGGCGCTGCTGTTCGGCCTCGCCTTCGGCGGCGGCGCGGCCGTCGCCTCCGGCCCCGGCGACGATCCGGCCGCCGCCGAGTCCGCCGCCGCGCCGAGCGGCGACGCTCCGCCGATGCTGTGCGAGATCGCGATCCGGGCGGCCGAGCAGGCGCGGCGGCTGCCCCTGCATCTGATGCAGGCCATCGCCTTCGTCGAATCCGGCCGAATGAGCGACGCGCACGGCCGCCGCATCGCCTGGCCCTGGACCGTGATGGCGGAGGGGCGCGGGCGCTACTACGACAGCAAGGCCGAGGCCATCGCGGCCGTGCGCGCGCTTCAGGATCGCGGGGTCGAGAACATCGACGTCGGCTGCATGCAGGTGAACCTCTATTACCATGGCCGCGCCTTCGCGAGCCTGGAGGAAGCCTTCGATCCCGTCCACAACGTGGCCTACGCCACCGCCTTCCTGCTGGACCTGCGCCGGGAGGCCAACTCCTGGACCAAGGCGATCAAGCGCTACCATTCCCGCACGCCGGAGCGTCAGGCGCTCTATCAGGCGCGGGTGCAGCGCGAATGGCGTGCGCTCAAGCATGGGCGCAGCGGCTGGCCCGGCGCGCTCGTCGCGCTCCCCGCCCAATCCGGCGGCCTCGCCGCGTCCGCCGATCGCGCCGACGGCGCCGCGGTGGTCTGGCCGCCGCGCTCCTACCACGAGCAGAAGCGCCTGGAGAACGCGATGCGCGCCCGGGTGCTGACCGCCCAACCGTAATCCCCAGTCCCTTTCGCGCATCCCGCGCCGCCGCCCCGGCGACGGTTGCGCGCCGTGCGGCTTTCCTCTTCAATCGCCCGGACGAGAAGGGGCTGCCGGCGCAAAAGGGGCGCAGGCCGCGCGATAGAAAGCGGGACACCGTCATGACCAGCGTCGTTCCCGGCCCCAGGCGGCTGCCCGTCGCGCTCGCGCTCGCGGGCGCCGCGGCGGCGGCCGGCGCCGGGACGGCGCTGGCGCTCGACGCGCCGGCGATCGCGGCGGCTTTGGCGTGGGGCGCCGCCGGCGCTGCCGGCGGGACGGCCGTGTTGCTTCTGGCGAGACGGGGGCGCGCGGCGCGCGCGGGCGGACCGGACGCCGCCGACGCGCAGGCCGCGCTGGAGGCCGAGAAGCGCCTCGCCTCCGCGATCGAGGCGATCACGGCCGCCATCGAACTCTACGACGCGGAGGGGCGGCTGATCCTGTTCAACAGCCGCATGGTCGAGCTCTATCACCCGGCCGCGGCGCTGATGGCGCAGGGCGCCGGCTATGAGGCGATCCTGCGCGCCGCCGTCGCCGCCGGCCTGATCGCGCAGGCCGCAGGCGGCGAGGAGACCTGGATCGCCGCCGACCTCGCCCGCCACCGGGCGGGCGACGGGACGCGCAGCCTGCGCCGGGTCGGCTCGACCTGGCTCGACGTGCGCGCCCACCGGCTGCCGGACGGCGGGCGGCTGGTCATCCAGGCCGACGTCACCGCCGTGCAGGCGAGCGCCCAGCAGGCCGAGGCGCAATCGCAACTGCTGCTCTCCACCTTCAACGCGATGATCCAGGCGGTTGCGGTGTACGACGAGGAGCTGCGGCTGCGCGCGGTCAACGAGCGCCTGATCGCGATGTTCGATCTGCCGCCGGAGCTGTCGCAGCCCGGCGTCCCGCTGGCGAAGATCATCCGACACAATCTGACCCGCGGCTGGCTCGCGCCGGAGAGCGGCGATCTGGAGGCGCAGATCCAGGCCCGCCTCGCCGTCTATGGCGGCGGGCGGTATCACCGCGAGCGGCTGCGGCCCACCGACGGGCGGGTGTTGGAGGTGGAGATCCATCCGGACGGCCGGGGCGGCGTGCTGACCACCTACACCGACGTGACCGAGCGCGAGGCGGCCCAGCAGGCCCTGGTCTCCGCCAAGGAGGACGCCGAGATCGCGAACCGCGCCAAGTCGCAGTTCCTCGCCAGCATGACGCACGAACTGCGCACGCCGCTGAACGCGATCATCGGCTTTTCCGAGGTCCTGCGCGACGAGCTCTACGGGCCGCTCGGCGTGCGGCAGTACCGCGACTTCGCCGGCGACATCTATGAGGGCGGCCAGCATCTGCTGGCCATGATCAACGACATTCTCGACCTCTCGAAGATCGAAGCGGGCCGGCGCGAACTGGCGAGCGAGCGGCTGTCGCTGCCGCCGCTGATCGATGCGGTGATGCGCATGGTCCGGCAGCGCGCGGCGGAGGCGGGCGTCACCCTGCACCGGACCATCCCGGCGGATCTCCCCGACCTCGAGGCCGAGGACAAGGCGGTTCGCCAAATGCTGATCAATCTGCTGTCGAACGCGATAAAGTTCACGCCGAAGGGCGGCCGGGTCGTCGTTTCGGTCCGGCGCAGCCCCGAGACCGGCGGCCTCGCGCTGTCCGTCGAAGACAACGGAATCGGCATGGCGCCGAAGGAGATTCCGATCGCGCTTGAGCCGTTCCAGCAGATCGATTCGGACCTGTCGCGCCGCTATCAGGGCACGGGCCTGGGCCTGCCCCTTGTGAAGAGCCTGATCGAGTTGCATGGCGGCCGGCTCGAGATCGACAGCGCCCCGGACGAAGGCTCCAGGGTGACGCTTTACTTCCCGGCCGCCCGGCTCTATCCGCTCCCGGACGCCGCGCCGCCCGGCGCGCCGGACCGAAGGAGCCCCCCCGATGCCGATTGACGTCCAGGCCCTGCGCGCCGAAACCCCGGGCGTTGAGCACGTCCGCCATCTGAACAACGCCGGCTCCGCGCTGACGACGCGCCGGGTGCTGGACGCGGTGACGGGACACCTCGCGCGCGAAGCGGAGATCGGCGGCTACGAGGCGCAGGCGGAGGCGGCGGAGACGCTGGCGCGCTTCTACGACGCGGCGGCCGCCTTGGTGGGCGGCGCGCCGGCGGAAATCGCCTTCGTCGAGAACGCGACCCGCGGCTGGGACATGGCCTTCTACGCCGTCGATTGGAAGCCGGGCGACCGGATTCTGACCGCGCGCTCCGACTACAACTCCAACATGATCGCCTACCGTCAGGTCGAACGCCGCTTCGGCGTCGAGATCGTCCTGATCCCGAACGACGACGCCGGCCGGATCGACGTCGACGCGCTGGCGGCGGCCGTCGACGGGCGCACGCGGCTGATCGCGCTGACGGACCTGCCGACCAACGACGGGCTGATCAACCCGGCCGAAGCGGTCGGCCAGGTCGCACGCGACGCCGGCGTCCCCTTCCTGCTGGACGCCTGTCAGTCGGTCGGCCAGATGCCGATCGACGTCGGTCGGATCGGCTGCACCATGCTGTCGACCACGGGGCGCAAGTACCTGCGCGGGCCGCGCGGCACGGGCTTTCTGTGGGTGCGCGAGGATTGGATCGACCGGCTGGAGCCGCCGTTCCTCGACACCCACGCCGCCCGCTGGAGCCGCATCGACGGCTTCACGATCCGGGACGACGCCAAGCGCTTCGAGAATTGGGAGCAGCACCTCGCCGGCAAGATCGGCCTGACGGTTGCGCTTGAGCACGCGGCGGACCTGGGCGTCGACGCGATCTGGGCGCGCATTCGGGATCTCTCCGGGCGCCTGCGCGCCGGCCTCTCCGCCCTGCCGGACGTGACCCTGCACGACACCGGCGTCGACAAGAGCGGCATCGTCACCTTCACCAAGGCCGGCGAGACGGCGGCTGAGACGCGCGCGCGCCTCGCCGCGCGGCGCATCAACTGCTCGGTCTCCTTCAGCCAGTTGACCCGCACGGACCTGACCGACGCCGGGATTGCGGAAATGGTCCGCGCCTCCGTCCACGCCTACAACACGGAAGCCGAGATCGACGCGCTCTTGGAGACCGTCGCCGAGGCGCCGTGATCGGCCGCGCCGCCGGGGCGCGCAACGAGCCGGCCGGCGTTCCGAGGTTTGACCCGAGGCGTATCCGGCTCAATTCTGCATGGGAATGCCGTCGTCCCATCGGAAGCCGACGGCGCCGCCCTGCCATACGCCCCGCCCGAGCGGATTGGGTCCGTAGATGTCCACCTGAGGCGGCAAACCGAAGTCGGGCGCGAGGTCGTGGACCCCGCGAACCGTGCTGCGATGCATGATCCGCAAGCCCTGTTCCTCGGCGGATAAGTGCGCCTCCGGCGCCGCGCGATGGGCGACGGCCAGATTGTCGATGAAGAGGCAGTCATTTTCCTCGTACTCAAACCTAATGGCGTAACCGTCCTCAAATCCGGCGTTCAGAATGCCGTTGTACGCATGACAAAGTCGCCGCAGCTCGTCGGCGTCCAGAAGCCGGAATTCATTCCTGTCGGGCGCTTTCTCGATCACCGCGCCGGTCATCCCGAGATGCAGCCAAATGCAGTTGCGACCGGAAACGGGATGCGAATGCACCAGCGGATGGACCGCGCCCGACGTTGCGTTGACCGAAGACAATCGGCTCCAGAGCTCCTTCTGATCCGCGGTCAACGCCTCGTAAGCCGCGGCTTGGTGCGCGAAATACGTCCCGCCCCCCTTCTCGGCCGGGCGGACGATATGGTAGCCCGCATGCGAGAAGGTCTTGATGTTGAAACTGCCGTCGTTGTGCCACTGCGGCCCGACGCCCGGGATGCCGTGACGGTTGTCGTTCGACAGTCGGAAGATGTGCTGATTGCCGTCGGGCGTCGCAGGGTGGACGCCATGCGTGCTGTGCAATTCCCGGCCGCCCCACCAGCAACTGGCCCGAAGAAACGCGTCCACGTCCAGCGGGATCTCGCTCTTGAAGACGATGAACCCGCGCTCCGCCATGACGGCTTCCAGGGCGCGGACGACGTCCGGCGGCGGCGCGTCGCCGGACAAATCGACGCCCCGGACGGAGGCGCCGATGGGGTCCAGCGCCGTGATCCGGCCGCCATAGGCTTCGATTGTCGCACCATGCGACGGGTCGAGAGACGCGAGCTTGGACGCATTACCGCTCATGTTGGGCTCCTTTCCGCCCTCAGACCTAAGCATCTGTCCGCTCTTCCGAAAGGGATGCGTTGCCCGGAACGCCGTTTAACGCGCCCGTCCGTCGGGTCCGTCGCCCGGCCTGAGAAGGGCCTTCGCCGCCCCGTGACGCGCCGGCGGCGTGACAGTCGCGGGTTGGGCCTTATGCTATGGCGTCCAAGATGCGGAAGCGCGAGGCGCCCGCCCGGCGGACCCGGGCGGCGGAGAATGAGGTCGGAGATGCGGATGTCCCTACAGAGTTTTTCGGCGGGCGCGCCCGTCGACGAGATCGTCGAGGCGATGCGGCGCGACGGCGCAGCGGTGGTGACGGAGCTGGCGAGCGACGCGGTCGTCGACGCGGTGTTGCGGGAATTGCGCCCGGCGCTCGACCGCTCGGGCCTGGAGCAGGTGAGCGGCTTCAACGGGTCGCTCACCAACCGGTTCAACGGCATCCTGCGCGAAGCGCCGAGCGCCGCGCCGCTGCTCGAACACGACATGGTGGTGGCGCTGGCCGACGCGCTTCTGCTGCCCTACTGCGCCACCTACCAGATCGGCAGCCTGACCGCGATCGAGATCATGCCGGGCGAGAGCGAGCAGGCGCTGCATCGCGACGATTCGCTCTATCCGGTGCAGCTCGCCGGGGTCGAGCTTCAGATCGGCGTCATGTGGGCGCTGTGCGACTTCACCGCCGAGAACGGCGCGACGCGGGTCGTCCCGGGCTCGCACCGGTTCCTGCGCTCCTGGCATCTGCCGGACGTGTCCGGCTGGGTCTCGGCGGAGATGCCCAAGGGGTCGGCGCTGTTCTATCTCGGCTCGACCTGGCACGGCGGCGGGGCGAACCGCAGCAACGCGCCGCGCGCGGGCCTGATCAACACCTATTCCCTGGGCTGGCTGCGCCAGGAGTCGAACCAGTATCTGGAGACGCCGCCCGAGGTCGCCGCCCGCTTCAGTCCGCGGCTGCGGGCGCTGCTCGGCTACACCACCCACGGCGCGGCGGAGGAGGACAGGATCGGCGTCTATCGCGGCGGCGCCTGCCCGGCGTGGCTGGACGATCCGCCGGAGCCCGCCTGGCGCGAGGACCGCGGCCAGAGCGCGACCCCCGACAGCGCCCGAGCGCAAGGCGGCGGCTGAGACGCCCCACGCCCGGGACGGCGCGGCGGCCTCGTCGATCGATCGCGCGGCGGACGCCGCTCAGGCTGCGCGACCCTGCGACAGGCCGACCGGGTCCAGGCTGACGGCCGGAACCGTCCGGCCACGGCGTCGCGTCAGGACGGGGTCGCGGCCATGTAGGCGGGCAGAGCGACCTCGTCGAAACAGGCGGCGGCCACCAAATTCGCCTGCTCCGCCTCGACCGCTTCGATCGCCGCCGCGACGACGCGGGGGTCCTTGTAGAGCCGCATGCAGCTTTGACAGCGGTGGGCGTAGAGCCCTTCCCAGCGAATCCCGGGATCGCGCTCGGCGGCGAGCCGCAGCAACTTCTCCGGCCCGATATAGCGCAGCGCGAGCTTCACCAGATCCGCTTCCGCCTCCGCCACCGCCCGCCGCAAGAACCCCTCGCCTTCCGCCTGTCCGGCATGCAGTTCCGGCGTGGTGCGCATGCCCAGCCCGCAGCACGCGCCAATCACGCCGTCCGCCTGCAGGACATAGGTCTGCAAGACGCTGTCGCAGCCGCGGCACGCTTGGACGTTGGCCTCCGTGATGGCGTCGCCCGGCGGGTAGGCGGCGACCGCGGCGGGATCGACCGGCATCCACGGGCTCTCCTCGATCCGCAGGGGAACTGCGGGCCGCTCGAAGGCGGCGGCGAGGCGCGGGTCGCGCAGCAACGCCTGCTTGGTGACGCCCGCCCCGTGTCGACGCTCGACCATGGTGTGGAAGATCATGCCGATCCGGTTGCAGGCGATCATCGCATTGACCACCCGCTCGACCGGGACGAAGCGGACATGCTCGTCCCCGGTCGAGAAGTTGATCTCGTCGAGCCCTGCGTCGCGCAGCGCGCGAAGCCGCGCTTCCGCCTTGTCGACGCTCGCCGCCCAGACCGCGTTGGTGACGATCCGCGTCGGCAGCCGGCCGGCGGCGTATCGCAGACAGCGCAACAGGCTGGGCCAGCGCAGCGTCGGCTCGCCGCCGGTGAAGACGACGTTTGCGAAACCCAGCGTTACGGCCTCGTCGATGGCGGCGCGGATGGTCTCCTCCGCCAGGTGTATGCGCTGGTCGGGATTGCTGAACGTGCCGCAGTCGCGGCACGCCGCGTTGCACCGGTAGGTCGGCATGACGGAGAGCGTCTTGCCCCCGCGATGCACGCCGGGCGGGGGCGATCGGTCCGGCCCGCGCTGGAGCTCCGACATCGGGCGCCCGTCTCGGCTCAGAGCTGGTTCGCGCTGCGCGCCGCCGCGGCGGCCGCCGCGATCTGATCCGCGACGGCCCGCAGTTCGGCGGCGGGCACCTGTTTCAACTGGAGCCGGCCTTCGATCTCCTCCGGCGCGAAGGGCGTGAAGTCGATCGCCGTGATGACCATGTGAATGACCGCGACCGCGATCGCCGCAATGACGACCTCGACCACGAAGACGGCGTCGACGCGCGACTGCATGTCGGTGGTCGTGAGGCCGTCGCTGCGCGTCTGAGCCCCGAGCAGCGCGTTGACGAGAGCGGGATCGCCGCTTTCCACGATCGCCTGGGCCATCTGCCGGCGCAGCTCGGTCGGTTCGAGCGCATCCGGTCCGAGTTCGTTATAGCGCTCCATCAGCGCCGCATTCTGCTTGATCGCCCAATCGCGGAAGCGGTCGTTCGACAGCATCGAATGCACCAATCGGTTGGCCTCGCTGATGCGCACAGCGTTCTGCGGGCCGATCAGGTCGGGAAACGCCTCCACGATGACCCCGGCCGGATCGATCGCGAAGCGGGACTGCCCTGCCTTGTCCTTGGCGAGCTGGTCGAGAAGCGCGCTGAGCGAGCGCGTGAAAGCCGGGCGAATGAGCTTGAGTTGGGTGGGTTTGCTGGACGCCATGACGAGATCCCCCTCTTCTCGGGCGCGCCGCCGACGGCGCCGCGATGCGGATCATCCTACCATCAATCTCCGATAGGCGCCTCGGTCAATTCTACGACCGTTTTATGAAAGGGACGGTATGGCCTCCCAGGCCGCGGGCGGGCTTGGCCGGGTCAGGCGGGCTTCACCCGGCGCACGCTGACTTCGACCGTCATCCCGGCGCCGGCGTCGGGCGGGCCGAAGAAGCTGCCTTCGATCGGCTTCACCTGCTCGGGCGTGCGCCCGGAGCCGATGCGGATCAGGTTGCTGCCGCCGTGCCGGCCGTTGGTCGGATCGAACTCGGTCCAGCCGGAGCCGGGCAGATAGATCTGGCACCAGGCGTGGGTCGTGCCGGCGCCGACGACGCCGGTCCCGTTCGCCTCGCCGCCGGACCATTGCGGGTCGTCCAGCGCCGGGTCGTAGAGATAGCCGGTGACGAAGCGCGCCGCCATGCCGAGCGAGCGCGCCGCCTCCATCATCAGGAGCGCAAAATCGCGGCAGGAGCCGCTGGCCAGGCGCAGCGTCTCGTCGGCCGTCTGGACGCCATGCTCCTCGCGGCGGATATAGTCGAAATCGCGCTTGATGGCGGCGTTCATCGCCATCAGCCCTTCGGCCGTGTCCATCCGGCCGGTCTCGTCCAGGTAGCTGCGCGCCCAGGTGGCCACCCGTTTCTGCGGATCGCCGGTGTGGCGCATCATGTCGGCGAGCAGGTCCGGCTGCTCCTCCGGCGCATAGACGAAGGGCGTGGTGCGGGCGTAGTCCTCGATCCGGAATTCCGGATTCTCCAGCCCGTAATGGTCGATGGTGATCTCGCTCTCGAAGCGCAGCCTGTCGCTTTCGGCCCCGAAGCTGGCGATCGCGACCGAATTCCCGAAGGGATCGTGCAGCCAGCGCAGCCGGGCCTTCGGCGTGATGGTCAGGCCGGAGGCGACCAGCCGCAGATCGTGGCTGTCCCGCGGCCGGAACAGCAGGCGATGCTCCGCGAACCGCACCGGAACCCGATAGCGGTACTCGGTGACATGTGTGATCGACAGACGCGCCATCTTCCCACCCGCCGCGCCCCCGCCCTCAGGCGGAGGAGACGGCCCGGTCCCTCCATTCTTTCGGCGCGCTTTCGCTCTCCGCGTCGCCCGCGTCGGCGTAGACGTCCATGTGCGTCATCATCGCCGGCCCGAAGATCGACGCGAAGCTGACGTCGGCGGCGTCGCGCCCCGTTCCGATGCGCACCAGCCCGCCGGGCGAGGCTTGGCGCGTCGGGTCGAAGAGATACCACCGGTCGCCGAGGCGGGCCTCGAAAACCGCATGGAAATCGCGCGGCCAGAGATCGTAGGCGTAAGCGCTGACGAAACGCGCCGGGATGTTCAGCGCCCGGCAGAAGGCGATCCCCAGATGCGCGAAGTCCCGACAGACGCCCGCACGGGAGGTGGCGATGTCGAAGGCGCTGGTCAAGGGCGTGGTCATCCCGACCAGATAGTCGACATTGCGGTGGATCCAGTCGGCGACCGCGGCCGGCTGGGCATGGGTGCGCGGCAGGGTCCCGAACTCCCGGTAGGCGAGCCGCATCAGCAGATCGGACTGGCAATAGCGGCTGGGCGTCACATAGGCGAAATCCGCGAGCGACAGATGGGCCGGCGGATCGGCGAACACGCCCGCCGGATCGCACACCTGGGGGGCGATCTCGACGGTCGCGTGATAGCGCACGCTGAGATGCGGCGCGCCGGTGTCGATCCGGTGATAGCGCGCGCCGGTCGCCGGGTCGGTGTAGTGGTCGATTGGGAGTTCCGGGGCGGTGCTGAAATCCTCATACAACACCGTCTGTCCCGGCAAGTGGGCCGCCGTGACGTTGAAGACGAAGACGGACGGGCTGGGCACCGCGTATTCCAGCGTGCAGCCGACATGGTATTTCACCGGCCGCTCTCCTTCCCGTCCCCTGCGGTCTTCACCCCCAGAGCGCCGGCTCGGGCGGGTGGATGGCGCTTCCCTCGAAGCGCAGACCCGGTTCGCGATCCTGCGCCAACAGCAGCGGGCCGTCCAGGTCCACGACCTTGGCGCCCTGCGCGACGAGCAGCCCCGGCGCCATGGCGAGCGAGGTCGCCAGCATGCAGCCGACCATGATCTCCATGCCCGCCGCCTCGGCCATGGCCTTGAGCGCCAGCGCCTCGGTCACGCCGCCGGTCTTGTCCAGCTTGATGTTGATCATGTCGTAGCGGCCCACCAGGCTCTCGAATCCCTCGCGGCTGTGCGCGCTTTCGTCGGCGCAGAGCGGGACCGGATGGGCGAGATCCGCCAACGCCTTGTCGTGCGCCGCGGGCAGCGGCTGCTCGATCATCTCGACGCCAAGGGCGGCCAGCCGCTCCGAATAGGGCTCCACCATCTCCGGCGTCCAGCCCTCGTTGGCGTCGACGATCAGGCGGGTCCTCGGCGCGGCCTCCTTGACCGCGGCGACACGCTCCAGATCCCCCTCGCCGGTCAGCTTTAATTTAAAGAGCGGGCGATCGGCCTGCGCGCGCGCCTTCTCCGCCATCTTCTCCGGCGTATCGAGGCTGAGCGTGTAGGCGGTCGTCACCGCCTGCGGCGCCGCGGACAGCCCCAGGATGGACCAGGCCGGCCGGCCGCTGCGCTTGGCCTCCAGATCGACCAGCGCACAGTCGAGCGCGTTGCGCGCCGCGCCCGCCGCCATCAGGTCCTGCAGGTCGAGGCGGTCCAGCCCGCCCTCGATCTCGGCGCGCACGCCTTCGATCTGCAGGCGGACGCTGTCGACGCTTTCGCCGTAATGGGCGTAGGGCACGCACTCGCCGCGTCCGACCGCCTCGCCGTCGGTCAGCGTCGCCACCACCACATCGGCCGCGGTCTTGGAGCCGCGCGAGATGGTGAAGGTCCCGGCGATCGGCCAGGATTGCGCCTCGACGGACAGATCGATCATCGGATCTTCGTCCTCACAGTGCGTCCACCAGTCGGCCCGCCCCCTGGCGGAAGGCGTCGACCGTCGGCAGACCGGTCTCCTTCTCAATCTCAGCCAGCACCGCGTCCTGACGGTCGGCCGACAGCTTGGAGGTGTTGACGGAGACGCCGATCACGCGGGCCGCCGGATTGACCATGCGGGCCATCTCCTCGTTGACGCGGATGCAGTGGGCGAGATCCGGCAGCGGGAAGTCGGGCAGGCCGCGCAGATGGGTCCGCGTCGGCTCGTGGCACAGCACCAGCGCATCCGCCTGCGCGCCGTGCAGCAACCCCAGGCTGACGCCCGCGAAGCTGGCGTGGAACAGCGAACCCTGCCCTTCCACCACGTCCCAGTGATCTTCGTCGTTCGCGGGACACAGCCATTCCGTCGCGCCGGAGATGAAGTCCGCGATCACGGCGTCGACCGAGACGCCGCCGCCGGCGATGAAGATGCCGGTCTGGCCGGTGGCGCGGAAGCTCGCCTTCATGCCGCGCTCCTGCATCGTCTTATGGATCGCGAGCGAGGTGAACATCTTGCCGACCGAGCAGTCGGTGCCGACGGTGAGGAGCCGCTTGCCCGGTCGCCGGGAGCCCTTGGCGACCTCGAAATCCTGGGTCGGGTGGCGCACGTCGAACAGGCGCCGGCCATGCTCGCGCGCGAGGCTCGCCAGCGTGTCGATGTCGGCCAGCTTGTTGTGCAGGCCGGACGCGATGTCGTAGCCCATGACCAGCGCCGTCTCCAGCGAATCGCGCCAGTTCTGCGGGATCACGCCGCCGCGGTTCGCCACGCCCACGACCAGCGTCTTGCAGCCGGCGGCGAGGCCCTCCTCCAGCGTCATGTCCGGCAGGCCCAGATCCGCCCTGCAACCCTCCAGGCGCAACTGGCCCTTGCACCAGTCGGGGCGCCATTTGGCGACGCCGTCGGCCACCTTGGCCGCCAGATCGTCCGGCGCGTCGCCCAGGAACATGAGATAGGGATTGCGGATGTCCATGATCGGGGACCTCTCGAAAGCGGATCATAGGAGGTGATTGCGATTGCGCGCGGACTATACAGAGAGCGCCCCGCCCGCGTCACGGGGATTCCCTGGGGCCAGCGCCGCCGCTTTCGCTGGCCCAGAATCGCGCTATCGTCCGATCATGACGCTGGTCTATCCGGAACGCTTCAGTCAGGCGCGGCTCGCCGCGGCCGTGGCGCTCACGCGCTTCGGCTATGGCGCGCGGCCGGGCGAAATCGACAGGGTCGCCGGCGATCCGGCCGGCTGGCTGCTCGCCCAACTGGAGGACGATTCCGAACCGACGGAGCTGGCGGGCCTGCCGCAGAGCCCGACCATCCTGGCCAACAGCGCGCGCGCCGAGGCCGCCGGCGGGGAGACGCTGCGCCGCCATCGCCAGCGGACGCTGGCAGCCCAGCATCGCGAGGCCGGCCTGCACATCCTGCCGGCGATCCAGGGCCGCAATCCCTACCGCGAGCGACTGGTGCGCTTCTGGGCGGAGTTCTTCGGGATCGGGCTGGCCGACCCGGTCGCCGCGCCCTACGCCCACGTCTTCGAGCGCGAGGTGATCCGCCCCAATCTGATGCGCCGCTACTATGACATGCTGCTGGCGGCGCTTCGGCATCCGGCGATGCTGCTGAAGACGAACAACGTCGCCTCCTTCGCCAAGCGCTCCCCCGCCGGCCGCGACAGACAGGAGAATCTGGCGACCGACCTGGCGCGGTTGGTGCTGGAGGACTATACGCTTGGCCCCGGCGGCGTCGCGGGCGCGACGTGGCGCGGGCCGGATCTGCTGGCGCTGGCGCAGATGTTTACCGGCTGGACCCTGGTGGGCGCCGAGGCCGGGCCGGAGACCGCCGCCACCGTGCGCCGCGCGCCGGGATTGCCCGCAACCTTCCGCTTCGACGAGCGGCTTCACGCGGAGGGAAGCAAGTACTTCCTGGGCCGCAACTACCCGGCCGCCGGCGTGCTGGAGGCGGAGGCGGCGCTCGACACGCTGTGCCGCACGCCCGCCGTCGCCCGGCGGCTGGCGACGCTGATGGCTCGTTGGTTCGTCGCCGACGATCCGCCGGACGTCGTGGTCGAGGATCTGGTCGACGGCTACGCGCAGTTCGGCGGCAGCCTGGGCGGGATGGCGACGGCCCTGGCGACCTCGCTCCCCGCCTTCGAGCCCGGCCTGCGAAAGCTCAAACGGCCGGACGATCTGGTGATCTCGATCTATCGCTGCTTCGATCTCGATCCGGGGGACGGGACGCAGGTTGTGGACGCGATCGCGGCCCTCGGCCTCGGCCCGAAGGACTACGCCGCGCCCAACGCCGTCGCAACCTCGGCCAATCATTGGCTGGAGCCGACCCGCTTCGCCGACCGCTTGGATTGGGCGGCGGCGGCCGCGGTGCGCGCGCGGCAGGATGCGGCCGCCGGGCCGGAGACCGGCGTGCGCCTGGGCTTCGAGCTGCTGGGCCCGACGCTGTCCGAGCAGACCTTCCGGCGTCTCGCCGTCGCGCTGGATGCGGGAGAGAGCGCGGCCCTGCTCGTCCTCTCGCCGGAGTTCCAGACGCGATGACGGGCGGCGCGCGCATCTCGCGCCGATCGGCGCTCGCCGGGCTGGCCGCCGCTGCGGCCGCGCCTTGGGCGGGCGTGCGGGTCGGCTTCGCGCAGACGGGGGCCGCCGGTCCGGGGGACGCCGGACCGGCGCGGCTCGCGCTGGTGCTGCTGCGCGGCGGTCTCGACGGGTTGGCGCTGCTGCCGCCGCACGGCGACCCGTCCTATCGGACGGTGCGCGGGCGGCTCGCCCTGCCTGCGCCGGGGGGCGTCGGCGGCGTCATCGACCTGGACGGGACCTTCGGCCTGCATCCGGCGGCGTTGGGGCTGCTGCGCTTCTGGAGCGCCGGCCGGCTGGCGGTCGCGCCGGCGGCGGCCGGGCCCTATCGCGGGACGGAGGGAGTGATGCGCCACGCCGACGCGCGGCGCGCCTTCGCAACCGGAACCGCGCGGCCCGATGGCCCCGGGGCGGAGAGCGGCTGGCTGAACCGCGCGCTGGCGCGCGCCGGCGGCGGCCCGCCGGCGCTCGCGCTGGCCGGCGCCGGCGTCCCGGCGGTCCTGGCCGGTCCAGTCGCGGCCCAGGCGGCGGCGCAGGCCGCCCCGCCCGCCGTCCTGGGCGCGCCGGTGCGCGGGCTGATGCAGAAGGCGGCGCTGCTCTATCAGGGCGACGCGCTGCTCGGTCCCGCCTTGGCGCAGGCCGCGCGGCGCCGCGCGCGCCCCGCGGAAAGCCTCGGCGCGGCCCATGTCGCAGAGGCCGACGCCGGCGCCCGCTCGCCGTTCGAGCTGGCGGCGGCGGCGCATCACGCCGGACGGCGATTGGCCGAGCCCGGCGGCCCGCGCGTCGCGGTGATCGAGGCGGCCGGCTTCGATTCCCATTTCGGCCCCGTGCACCGGACCGAGCGACGGATCGCGGCGCTGGCCGGCGGGCTCGCCGCACTCGCGGACGGGCTGGGCGAGGCCTTCGCCGAGACGGTGATCCTGGCGGCGAGCGAGTTCGGCCGCGCCGCCGCGCCGAACGCCGCCGGCGGAACGGACCACGGGCTGGCCGGCCCCCTGCTGCTGCTGGGCGGGCCGGTGCAGGGCGGGATCAAAGGGGCCTGGCCGGGCCTGGCGGCGGAGCGCCTCGCGCCCAATGGCGGGGTCGCGCCGAGCCTGGACGCCCGCGCCGTCCTGAAGGCCGTGCTGGCGGGCCATTGGGGCCTCAACGGCGCGCAGCTCGACGCCGTCTTCCCGGACGCGCGCACGGTGGCGCCGGCGGCGGGACTTCTGCGACGGGGGTGAGCGCAGCGCGGGGCGGGGGCGCTTCAGGAGGCGGCCGCACCCTTCGAGACGGGCGCTGACGCGCCCTGCTCAGGATGAGGCGCTGTTCCGACTGCCGAAGAATCCTCCGAGCGCGCAACGCCGGCGGACGAGCCTCCCCCTGAGGAGCGGCGACGCCGCGTCTCGAAGGGCGAGGCGCGCGACGGGAAAAAAAGGCGCCGCCCCCGCCCGCCTCACACGTTCGAATCGGGCGTGGCCTCCTTGCGCCGGGCCACGAAGGCGTCGAGCGCTTCCAGCACGCCGGGGTCAATCGGCGGCGGCTGGTAGTCGGCCAGGAGTTTCTTCCAATAGGCGTTGGCGCGCTGGTTCATATCCTGGCCGCCCTCGGAATCCCACTGCTCGAAGCTGTTGTTGTCGGCCAGCGGCGAGCGGTAGAAGGCGTCCTCGAAATTGCGCTGGGTGTGGCCGCAGCCGAGATAGTGCGCGCCCGGCCCCACCTCGCGGATGGCGTCGAGCGCCTGGCCGTTCTCGCTCATGTCCGGGCCGGCGAGCAGACGGGTGATCATCGCCGCCTGATCGGCGTCCATCACGAACTTCTCGTAGCCCATCACCAGACCGCCCTCGAGCCAGCCGGCCGTGTGCAGCATGAAATTGACCCCGCCCAGCGCCGCCGTCTGCAGGGTGTTGGCGGCCTCGAACGCGGCCTGCGCGTCCGCGATCTTGGAGCCGCACAGCCCGCCGCCCGAGCGGAACGGAACGCCGAGGCGCCGCGCCAACTGCGCCGCGCCGTAGAGCACCAGCGAGGGCTCCGGCGTGCCGAAGGTCGGGGCGCCGGACTGCATCGAAATCGAGCTCGCGAAGGTCCCGAAGACGACCGGCGCGCCCGGGCGGACGAGCTGCGTCAGCGCCATGCCGGACAGCGCTTCGGCGTAGAGCTGCGTCAGCGTGCCCAGGACCGTAACCGGGCTCATGGCGCCGGCGAGGATGAAGGGGGAGATGACGCAGGCCTGATTGTTGCGCGCATAGACCTTGAGCGCCCCCAGCATGGTGTCGTCCCACACCATCGGCGAGTTCGCGTTGATCAGGTTGATGACGACGCAGTTCTGGTCGACGAACGCGTCGCCGAACACGATCTTCGCCATGTCGACCGTATCCTGGGCGCGCTCCGGCGCGGTGACCGAACCCATGAAGGCTTTGTCGGAATAGCGGATGTGGCTGTAGACCATGTCCAGATGCCGCTTGTTCACCGGCAGGTCCACCGGCTCGCACAGCGTGCCGCCGGAATGGTGCAGGCCCGGCGACATGTAGGCGAGCTTCACGAAATTCTGGAAGTCCGCGAGCGTCGCATAGCGCCGCCCCTCGTCGAGCGAGCGGACGAAGGGAGGACCGTAGGCCGGGACCAGCACCGTGCGCCCCTCGCCGATCTGCACCGTACGCTCCGGGTTGCGGGCGTGCTGGGTGATCAGGCTGGGCGCGCTCGCCTGGAGGATCTGTTTCAGCATGCCGGGCTCGAAGCGCACCCGCTCCCCGTCTACGTCGGCGCCGGCCTCCTTCCAGATCTGCAGCACCTCCGGATCGCCGCGGAATTCGACGCCGATCTCCTTGAGGATCAGGTCGGCGTTGCGCTCGATCAGATCGAGCCCGTCCTCGTCGAAGACCTCGAAGTATCCGATCTTGCGGGTGATGTAGGCGGGAGCGCGCCCGGCGGCGCCGGCGCGCTTGGCCTGGCGCGCCGCGCGGCCGCCGCCTTCGCCGCGGCCGCGGCGCCCCTCCCGGCCGCGTCGGCCTTCGCCGCCCGCGCCGGCGGCCCCCTCCAGGTCGATCAGACCGTCGCTCAGGTTGCTGCTCGCCGCGCCGTCGATGTCGCTCATTCTATCTTCTCCCATGCCCGCGCGTGGTCGGGCGGTCCGCGCCCCGACTGCAGGAGGGGCGAACGCCGTCCAGTCCGCAGGGGGCCCTTTTTCCAGGGCGCTCCGACGGGCGGACGGGCTGATTGTCGAGGCGACTATCCTCCCGTTCGCGGCAAAGCGAATGCCTATGAGCGACACCCCATTAGACCAGGAGCGGCATCGCCCCGGCGCCCATGGGGACCGGACGGGACGCCGCGGCGCGCCGCATTGTTCAGGAGCCGACACGCCCGGCGAAAACTGAGCAATTCGCGTCGCAGCCGGAGCCTTTGCGCCCGGCGCTTGGTGAGAGGGTGCGGCGAATCTGCCCGCCAAGCGTTTCCGGCGCGCCCGGACGCATATCGAGAGGATCGACGAAGCATGAAGAGCGAGGTTCAGGTCGCGGTGATCGGCGGCGGCGTGGTCGGCTGCAGCGTGCTCTATCATCTGACCAAGGCGGGCTGGCGCGACGTCGTTCTGATCGAGCGTTCGGAGCTGACCTCGGGCTCCACCTGGCACGCGGCGGGCGGCTTCCACACCATCAACGGCGACCCGAACGTCGCCAAGCTGCAGCAATACACGATCGGGCTCTACAAGGAGATCGAGGAGATCTCCGGCCAGTCCTGCGGCTTCCATCTGACCGGCGGGGTGCTGCTGGCGGGCACGGAGGACCGGCTCAACTTCTTGAAGATGATGCGGGCCAAGGAGAAGCTGCTCGGCATCGACTGCGAGCTGATCTCGCCGCAGGAGGCGGCGGAGCTGTTCCCGCTGATGGACCCGTCGCACTTCAAGGGCGCGCTCTACAGCCCGCTGGAGGGCCATCTCGACCCGTCCGGCACGACCCACGCCTACGCCAAGGCGGCGCGCGTCCAGGGCGCCGAGATCTATTTGCGCAACCGCGTCGTCGACCTGCAGCACCGTCCGGACGGAAGCTGGGACGTGGTGACCGAGCAGGGGACGATCCACGCCGAGCATGTGGTCAACGCCGGCGGTCTTTGGGCGCGCGAGTGCGGACGCATGGTCGGCCTGGAGCTGCCGGTGCTTGCGATGGAGCACATGTACCTCCTGACCGAGGACATGCCCGAGGTGAAGGCGATCAACGAGGAGACCGGCAAGGAGGTGCTGCACGCCGTCGATTTCGAGGGCGAGATTTACATGCGCCAGGAGCGCGGCGGCATGCTGATGGGCACCTATGAGCGCGCCGGCAAACCCTGGTCGCTCAAGCAGACGCCCTGGGAGTTCGGCCACGAGCTGCTGCAGCCCGACCTGGACCGCATCGCGCCCTCGCTGGAGGTCGGTTTCGAGCATTTCCCCGCCTTCCAGAACGCCGGCATCAAACAGATCATCAACGGCCCCTTCACCTTCGCGCCCGACGGCAACCCGCTGGTCGGCCCGGTGCGCGGCCTGAAGAACTACTGGGTCGCCTGCGGCGTGATGGCGGGGCTCAGCCAGGGCGGCGGCGTCGGCCTGGCGCTGGCCAACTGGATGGTCGACGGCGATCCGGGGCACGACGTCTGGGGCATGGACGTGGCGCGCTTCGGCGACTGGGCGACCATGGCCTACACGCGCGCCAAGGTGCGCGAGAACTACTCGCGCCGTTTCCGCATCCGCTATCCGAACGAGGAGCTGCCGGCCGCGCGCGGCCTGCGCAAGACGCCGATCTACGACCGGCTGAAGGCCCGGGGCGCGGTGTTCGGCGCCGCGTTCGGGCTGGAGGTTCCGCTCTGGTTCGCGCCCGAAGGCGTGGAGCCGGTGGAGGACGTGACCTTCAAGCGCTCCAACGCCTTCGAACCGGTCAAGGCCGAGTGCAAGGCCGTGCGCGAGGGCGTCGGCCTGTGCGACATCTCCAGCTTCGCGAAGTACGAGATCACGGGCCCGGGCGCGGAGGCTTGGCTCTCGCACCTGCTCGCCAACAAGCTCCCGCGCGAGGGGCGGCTGACGCTGTCGCCGATGCTGAACGAGCGCGGCAAGCTGATCGGCGACTTCACGCTCGCCAAGGCGGGACCGGAGCGCTTCTACCTGTTCGGGACCGGCGCGGCCGAGACCTATCACATGCGCTGGTTCCAGCAGCGCCTGCCGGAAAGCGGCGTGTCGATCCGCCCGCTGGGTCTCGATCTGGTCGGCCTGTCGATCGCCGGACCCAAGGCGCGCGATCTGCTGGCCAAGGTGACGGAGGAGGACGTCGCCAAAGAGGCGTTCCGGTTCATGGATTTCCGGGAGATGGAGCTGGGCCTGATCCCGGCCCTGGTCGGACGCGTCACCTTCACCGGCGACCTGGGCTACGAGATCTGGGTGAAGCCGGAGTATCAGGCGCAGCTGTTCGACGCGCTGATGGCGGCCGGCGAGCCGATGGGGCTTACGCTCTTCGGCGGGCGGGCGTTGCGTTCGCTCAGCCTGGAGAAGGGCTTCGGCTCCTGGGCGACGGAGTATCGGCCGATCTACGGGCCCTTCGAGGCGGCGATGGACCGCTTCGTCGACCTGTCGAAGAACGATTTCGTCGGCCGCGAGGCCGCAGCGAAGGAGAAGGCCGAAGGCCCGGCCCGACGGCTTGTCACGCTGGAGGTCCAGGCCAAGGACGGCGACGTCTTCGGCGACGAGCCGATCTGGCGCAACGGCGACATCGTCGGCTGGGTCACCTCCGGCGGTTACGCGCACCACGCGGGCAAGTCGGTGGCGATGGGCTATGTGGCGTCCGAGGTCGCCGGCGACGGCGCGACCTTCGAGGTCGAACTGCTGGGCGAGCGGCTGCCGGCCGTGCTGCGCGCCGAGCCCCTGTTCGATCCGAAGGCGGAGCGGATGCGCGGCTGACGCGCCGATCCGACGCCGAAGAAGCGCGCGACGGGCCCTGCAACCGGGGCCCGTCGTTTTTTTGCGGCTGCACGCCGGGCGGTAACGGTTCCCTAACCACTTCCGGACTAGGCTGAGGGCGAACCGGCGGTTGCGCCGCGCTTTCGCGCCCCTTTTCTCGCCTCGGAGACGGCTTTCAATGAACCCCACCTTGGAAGCGGTGCTGTTCGCAACGCCCACCATCGCCCTCAATCTGAACCGCCTCTCTCGCAGCGTGACGGATGGGCGCAGACTGTTCGGCACGCAGTCGCTCAACCACACGATCATCTTCAAGTACCCGAATTTCGACGTGGCGCAGGACGCAGGCGCGGACTCGATCCCCGGCCTCGACGACTTCATCGGGGAGACGCGCACGAACAAGGCGATCCGGACCGCGATCTTCGTGCCGAAGGACGAGGGCGACCTGCGGCTCGGCGGGTTCGGCCTCTACACGGACGACGAGAAGTTCGAGGAGATGTCGGAGCGCTATCTGGGCTTCCACAATGACAGCGAGACCGCCGAGCAGGACAATCGTCACCTGGCCGTGCTGGATTCCTGCCCCTCCTTCGACCCGTTCCTGTTGAAGGAGGCGTTCGATCTCGAGGGGCTGGAGGTCGATCAGGCCTATCTCGAGATCTCCGAATCCGAGGCGGCCGAAGTGCGCCACCTGATCCAGACCAAGCTGAAGCCGATCGTCGCCAAGGCGCTGGGGATCACCAATGAGGGCAAGCTGGAGAAATCGTCGCGTCAGTTCCTGGACGAAATCTGGGACCCCCAGGCCGAGACGGGCGCGCATTTCATCGCCGCCTTCGGCATCGAGCCGAAGGACGCGCCCAAGGTCTTCTCCGCCTGGAAGGGCGTCGCCTATTTCGACAACGAGTTCAACCGCCGCCAGGGCGAGTCGCGCAAGATGGTGAAGTGGCTGAAAAGCGACCTGTCGCTGCCCAGCGACTACCCCAAGCTGACCAGCCACGAGAAGCAACAGTTCGAGATGTTCCGGCGCTCGGTGACCAACAAGGTCCTGAATGTCAGCAACAACATCTCGGTCATCCTGAGCCGCTATCACGGCGCCTACGACACGTTCATCGGCGAGAGCAATCCGCGCGAGTTCCAGGGGTTCCTGATGGGCGCCGACCGCTACTACTGGACGCTGGGCGGCTGCAACGGCGTGCTGGCCCAGGTCCTCACCACCTGGCGGCGCTACATGCAGACCGCGACGGGCGGCCGGCTCGGCTATGACAAGGCGGAGCGGCTGATGAAGGTCTGCGACGCCATCCTGCGCGCCCGCTCGGACGAGAAGCAGATCGCGCTGTAGGCGACAGCCCGCCCCCGCCGTTCCGGCCGCGCCGCCCCCGACGCCAGCGCCCCAGCGAGCGCCTGAACACTCAGAAAAACGTATTGTGTCCCCGCTATTTCACCGAGCGCCTGAACACTCAGAAAAATGTATTGTGTCCCCGCTATGTAGAAAAATGTATTGTGTCCCCGCTATGTGTCCAGAAAAACGTATTGTGTCCCCGCTATGTGTCAGAAAAACGTATTGTGTCCCCGCTATGTGTCCCCGCTATTTGTCCGTGCGCTTTCCCTTTCGACAGGATCGTCGTGGTCTTCGCCTCCTATTTCAGGATCGCGGGCCAGTACTTCCCCGAGCGATCGTGGAAGTAGCGATACTCCGCGCCATTGCGGAAAAAGCTGTAGCAGGTGCGCCGTCCCGGCGCTTGACCGCCGACATTCACGGCGCAGATCACGCCCTCTTCATTCAACTCGTAGACGCCTTCGACTCGGAACTTCGGGTCTCTGTACCGCCACCGACCGTCCGAGCCGAAAAGGAACACGCCCGATCCCTGGGTCCATTCCCGATCGATGAAAGTCTCCCGAACCTCTTGTGCGCTCAATTGCCCATCCGATGCAGATAGGGGGCCAGCGAAACTCAAGCACGCAAGAACAACCACCGCCGTAAAGGCGACCGTCTTCACGAACTGTCTCATACGATTATCTCCAGAAAGCGTAGCGGATTCGCCACGGCGCCAGAGTAGCGCAGGTCGGGGCGGCGTGTAGCGGATAATTCGCGGCGCCCAAGGCCGCCCAACGCCCCTCTTTCGCCCAGAAGCCGAGCCGGCCGGATTACCTCTCAGGGACAAAACGGGGACACCAAAACGGGGACAAAAACGGGGACACAACACTATTTTCCGGCCTGCCGCAGCCGCCTCTCACCCCGACCCTCTCCCGGCGGGAGAGGGAGAGGCAGCGCGCGGCGTCCGCCAAGAATATCGGAGAATCGGGACCAAAATTCCTTTTACGTGAAGCTAGAGCTCGGGGCCGGGCGTCCGGCGCGGCGCGGCCGATCCGACGGCTGAGCGCCCGCGCCGCTTGCCGGAGCGGGCGCCGTCGGTCTAACCTTCAAAGTCAGGATAGCCAAGACGGAGACGGCGGTGTTCCTGCGCTTTCCACCCGAGACCACAGCCCGCGCGACGCTCGATTACGAGCGCCCCTATCCCGACCCGATCGCGGTGAAGGCGGGCGATCCGTTGGCCGAGGACCCGGCCGGCGCCGAGACGACCGATCTCGTCGGCTGGGTCTGGCGGCGCGGGCCGGACGGGCGCGCCGGCTGGACGCCGGTCGCCTGGATCGAGACCGTCGGCGGGCAGGAGCGGATCACGCGGGACTTCATGGCCATCGAACTCACCGTGCGGGCCGGCGAGCGGTTGACCCTGCTGTGGAGCGAAAGCGGTTTCGCCTGGGCGCGCACCGCGGCCGGCGAGGAAGGCTGGCTTCCGCACGGGGCCTTGGCGCTCGACAGGCCGCCTGAGCCGACGCTTTATACCAATTCTCGGTGATTCCGACCCATGAGGATCGCGTTCGGGCCGCGTCGGGTAGGAAGCGGGGCGCGGGCGATGCGGGGCATCGTCAAGCCGGGCTGACGGGCTCTTCGGTCGAAACTGAACGGCACCGTCGCCAAAGCGCCCGGTTTCGCTTGGCGGGGGCGCGCGGGGTCGCTAGGCTCGCGCCTGTCATGATGATCGCAGCTCTCTTCCTCGCCCTCCACGTCGTCGCCGCCTCCGTCTGGGTCGGCGGCATGTTCCTCCTGCTGGTCTGCCTGCGGCCGAACCTGCCGGCCCTGGAGCCGCCGCAGCGTCTGACGCTGATGCGCGGCACGCTGGCCAAGTTCTTTCCCTGGGTCTGGGCGGCGGTGATCACGCTGCTCGTCACCGGCTACGGGCTGCTCTTCGGGGCGCATGGGGGCTTCGCGGGCGCGGCGATCTACATCCATGTGATGAACCTGTTGGGGCTCGTGATGATGGCGCTCTACGCCCATCTCTTCTTCGCACCCTGGAAGCGCATGCGCCGCGCGGTGGACGGCCAGGATTGGCCGGAGGCGGGCAAGAACCTCGACCAGATCCGCCTCTTCGTGACGGTCAATCTGACGCTGGGCCTGATCACGCTGGCGATCGCCGGCGCGGGTCGCTACCTCGTCTGACGGCGACCCCGTCGCCGATCAAGGCGCCGCTCCGATCGCCGCGTCACGCGCCGGGCGGGCGGCGTCGCAACGGCTCGCCACGGCGCCCGCCGCACGGGTATAATCCGACAGTCGGGCCGTGCGCCCGCGATCCCTCGGGCGGAGCGTGAGCCTTGTCCTGGCGGGACGGAACCTTGCACGACGTCGTCGCCGCGCTGCCGTCCTTCGGCGAGCGCCCTGCCGTGCTGACCCTGGAGGGGGAGACGGTCTCCAGCCTCTCCTTCGCCGAGCTGGCCGAGCGCGTCGGGCGGCTGAGCGCGGGCTTGCGCGCGCAGCCGGGCTTCGCCGGCGCGCACGCCGCGATCCTGGCCCCGAACGGGCCGGACTGGATCGTCGCCTGCCTGGCGGTGATCGACGCCGGCGGCGTCGCGGTTCCGGTCGACGCGAAGCTCGACGACGAGTCGCTGGCCCACGTGCTGGCCGATTGCGCGCCGCGCCTGATCTTCGCCGCCGGCGACGCGGCCGAGCGCGCGCGGCGGCTCGCGCCGGCTCCGTTCCGGCTGATCGCGCTGGACGCCCCATCCGGGGAGGCGTCCGGGCTCGAGACCTTGACGGCCGAGCCGGGGGCCCCTCCCCCCGGACCGCCGGAGCGCGACCCGGCCGCGCCGGCGGCGCTCTTCTACACCTCGGGCACGACCGGGCCGCCCAAGGGCGTCCCCCTCAGTCACCGGAACCTGCTCTTCGAACTGGACCGCCTGCGCGCGATCGATCTGATGGCGCCCGGGGAGCGGCTTCTGCTGCCGCTGCCTCTGCACCATGTCTATCCCTTCGTGGTCGGGATGCTGACCGCCTTCGTCTACGGCGTCGGGCTCCTCCTGCCCCAGTCGCTGACCGGGCCGCACATCCAGCAGGCGATCCGAAGCGGCGGCGCGGCCGCCGTGCTGGGCGTGCCGCGGCTCTATGAGACGCTGTTGTCGAGCGTCGACGCCCGCGCCCGGGCGGGCGGCCGGATCGGCTACGCCGCCTATCGCGCGCTCAGGGCCGTCAGCCTATACGCCCGCCGGCGGCTGTCGCTGCGGCTCGGACGGGTGCTGTTCGCGCCGCTGCATCGCCGACTCGGGCCCGACTTGCGGCTCCTCGCCTCGGGCGGGGCGGCGCTCGCTGAGGAGACGGCCTGGGCGCTCGAAGCGCATGGCTGGACGGTGGCGACGGGCTACGGCCTGAGCGAGACCGCGCCGCTTCTGACGCTCGTCCGGCCAGGGAACGGGCGGTTCGACAGCGCGGGCAAACCGCTCGACGGCGTCGCCGTGCGCATCGCGCCGCTCACAGCCTCGGGCGACGAGGGGGACGCCCCGCCGGCGAACGGAATCGGCGAGATCCAGGTCCAGGGCCCCAACGTCTTCCAGGGCTATCTCGGCCTGCCGGACCGGACGGCCGCTGCTTTCACCGCCGACGGCTGGTTCCGCACCGAGGATCGGGGCTGGCTCGACCCGGAGGGCTATCTGCACGTGGCCGGGCGCGCGGCGACCTTCGTCGTCACGCCGGCGGGCGAGAACATCGCGCTGGAGGAGCTGGAGCGCGCCTATGAAGATCATCCCGCGATCCGCGAAATCGGCCTGTTTCAGCGCGACGGCGCGCTGAAAGCCGTCGTCGCGCCGGAGCCGCCGGCGGTGCGCGCGGCCGACGCGGACGCCGACGCCGAGGCGCTCGCCCGGACGATGCGCGAGGCCGTTCGGGAGCGCGCGCGGACCCTGCCGCGCTTCAAGCATATCGACACCCTGCGCGTCAGCCGCGACGCCCTGGCCCGCACGCGGCTCGGGAAGCTCCGCCGCGACAGGCTGCGCCAGCGCTTCGACGCGCTGGCCGCCGGCGCGGGCGAACAGGACGCCGGCGCGCCGGCCGCACCGATGGCGATCGCGGACATGTCGGGCGAGGATCAGGCGCTGCTCGACCACCCGGCGGCCCGCGCGGCGTGGGAGGAGCTGGCCGAGCGGCGCCCTGACCTGCGACTCGCCCCCGACAGCCATGTGGCGCTTGATCTGGGGATCGATTCGCTGGAATGGATCACGATAACGCTGGCGATCCGCGCGCGCGCCGGCGTCGAGCTCAGCGAGGCGGCGACCGGGCGCATCGAGACCGTCCGCGACCTGATGCGCGAGGCGGTCGCCGAGGCCGGCCGCGCGCCGCTGGAAAGCGCCACCCTGGCGGAAAATCCAGAGCGCTTCCTGACGCCGGACCAGACGCGCTGGCTTGAGCCTCTGGGGCCCGTCGCGACGGCGGCGGCCTGGAGCCTCTACCATATCAATCGGCTGACGATGCGCGCTCTGTTCCGCCTGCGCGCGACCGGGCTCGAGAACCTGTCGCCCCACGCCCAGGTCATCCTGACGCCCAATCATGCGAGCGTCCTCGACCCCTTCGCCCTCGCCGCCGCCGCGCCCTACCCGATCCTGAAGCGCAGCGCCTTCGCCGGATGGACCGGCATGGCCTTCGCCAACCCGCTCACCCGCGCGGTGGCGCGCCTCGGCGGGACCTTCCCGGTGGCGCATGAGCGCGCGGCCTTCTCCAGCCTCGCGCTCGCGCTCGTCACCCTGCGCCGCGGCAAAAGCCTGATCTGGTTTCCAGAGGGCCGACGCTCGCGCGACGGCGCGCTGCAGCCCTTCCTGCCCGGGATCGCCGTCCTGTTGCAGACGCATCCGACGCCCGTGGTCCCGGCAGTCATCGAGGGCGCCTTCGAGGCCATGCCGACCGGTCGCCGACTGCCGCGCCCCGGTCCGATCCGCGTCCATTTCGGCAAACCGGTGACGCCGGACGCGCTCGAAGCCGCCGGCGCGGGGGAAACTCCCAAGGCGCGCCTGGTCGACGGCCTGCAGCGCGAAGTCGCGCGGCTGCAAGCCGAGCTGCGCGCGCGATAGAGCGACCGTTCCGGACCGCGCGCCGCCCTCTCAGTCCCGCGCGGCGCTCCCGAAGGCCGCCGCCAGGGCCCGCAGCGCGGCGCGCGGCCTGTCCTGCGAGACCCGCGCGTGAAGCAGGACCGGCAGGCGCGGCAGCTCGGGCAGCCCGAGCTTCGCCCCCACATCGACCGCGCCGAGCGGCAGCATGCGCGGCGCCAGCGCGGAGACGCCGAGCCCCGCCGTCACCGCAGCCGAGACGGCGGCGACGCCGCCCCCGACGAAAGCCTCCCTCCAGGGCACGCCCGCCTCGTCGAGCAACCGACAGGCGAGCGCGCGCACGCCGCACGGCTCCGGCATGACCGCCACCGGCAGCGGCGCGCCCGCGTGGGGGCGCCAACCGGGCGCCGCGAACCATCCGAAGCGCTCCTCGGCGATCAGGTCGCCGTCGCTCCGCCCGGCGTGAAAGCGCACGATCGCGGCGTCCAACTCGCGCCGATCATAGGCCTGCAGCAGATCGCCCGACGACCCGATGCGGATTTCGATCAGCACCTGCGGGTCCTGCGCCGCCATGCGCGCGATCAGGGCGGGCAGATCCGGCCCCGCCACATGATCGCTGATCCCGAGGACCAAGCGCTCCGGCGCCTTCGCCAAGCCGGCGCAGGCGCGGTCATGGGCCGTCAACAGGGCGCGGGCGTGCGGAAGAAACGCCGCGCCGCCCGGCGACAGTTCGACGGAGCGCGGCGTCCGCTCGAGCAGGCGGCGCCCGAGCCGCCCTTCGAGGCGCTTCAGCTTAAGGCTCATGGCCGACTGCGTGGCGCCCGCGGCCTCCGCGGCGCGCGTGAAGCTGCCGAGCTCGGCGATGCGCACGAAGGCGCGCACGGCGTCGATGTCGAGGGGACGTTCAGTCATTGTTTTCTGTTATCTTTGATATTGCAGACCATATCCTATCGTAATTCCTAGGCGCGGCCTATCGTGACCTCCTGACTACCAGGAAAGGACCAACGATGCCGATCACCGCCATCTCGCTGCGCGCCGGCAAGTCCGAGGCCTATCGGCAGGCGATCATGGACAGCCTCTACGCCGCCTTGCGCGAAGCGCTCGACGTCCCCGACGACGACCAGTTCATGACGATCACGGAGCATGAGGCGGCGAACTTCCGCTACGGCGCCGCCTTCGGGGTCGCCCGCAGCGACGACCTCGTCTACATCCGGATCACCGTCTTCGCGACGCGCACCGCAGCCCACAAGAAGGCCCTGTTCCGCTCGCTCGCCGACCGTCTGGCCGAAAGCCCCGGGCTGCGGCCCGAGGACGTCTTCGTGACGATCCTCGATGCGCCGGCCGAGAATTGGTCCGTCGGCCACGGCCTCGCCCAGTTCGCCTGACGCCGCGCGGCGGCCGCCGGTCCGGCCCCTCCTGCGGGACGCTCGAAGCGCGCGTCGCGTCCCGTAGGCGCCGCGCCGGCTTTCGCTTGCAGCAATCCATCGAAACAAATTACACTGGTTAGGTTCGCGCACATCCCTCCGTTCGACAGACCCTATGGCCCCTCCCGCCCGGCGCGCATGCCGGGCGGGCGCTTGCGCAAGGACGCCCCCGCATGCCCTTCAACAAATTGCATGTCCCGCACGACCTCCCGGCCGAGACCTGCCGCGCGATCAACGCGCAACTGCATGAGAGCCTGGTGGAAACCTGCGGCGTGTCGGCCCAGGACGACTTTTCCCTCGTCTGCCGCTACGCCGCGGGCGACATGATGCTGCACCCCACCTTCCTCGGGGAGCGGGATCCGGCGCGAACCGTGGTGATCGAGATCGCGCTGCTGGCCGGCCGCACCGACGAGCAGAAGGAGGCGCTCTACAAGGACGTCAGGCGGCGCCTGCGCGCCATCGGCTTCAAGCCGGAGAACTCGATCGTCTTCCTGGTCGAGAACACTCCGATCGACTGGTCCTTCAGCGAGGCCGGATCGGTCAAGACGGCGCTCGGGCTCTAGATGTGGCGCCGCGCGCCTTTATTTCGGGGACACAATACTCTTTTCGTCGCGCGTCAAGCCTCCGGCGGCGTCGGCTTCCGGCCGCGCTTTAAGGGCGCGAGCGGTCGCCCGAGGCGCTTCTCCAAGCCGGCGACGAAACGCTTATCCCCGCAGGGCCGGCCGGTGGCGAGGTGCCGCTCGATCGCTTGCGCCGCCTCGGCTTCCGCCTCCGCGTCATCCGAGGCGCGCAGGAACGCCGCCCAGTCGGGCGTGCGCGCCAACAGCGGCGCCGCCTCGACCAATCCGTCGTCCCGCCCCGCCAGATGCGCCCGCGCGCTGCTCCAGCGATAGTCCCGGGCGCGGCGGACGAGGCCGGCTGCGACAGGATTGCGCTCGACATAGCGGGCGGCGGCCAGGAGATGCGCCGCGTCCATCGGATAGGAGGCGAAGCGCCCCTGCCAGAGAAAGCCGGTCCAGCCCTCGCGCGCGTTGACATGGCGGGTGTAGCGCCGATGCGCCTCGCCGACGGCGCGCGCCAGGCCCGTCTCGTCCGACGGAACGGCGATCAGATGGACGTGATTGGGCATCAGGCAATAGGCCCAGACGGAGACGCCGCAGCGCTCGCACCACTCCGCCATCAGGTCGAGATAGCGCGTGTAATCCTCAGCCCGAAAGAACACCTCCTGCCGGCGATTGCCGCGCTGGGTGATGTGGTGCGGCACTCCGGGGACGACGACGCGTGCGATCCTAGCCATGGGGAAAGCGTATCACGGCGGCGGCCGAGGTGGAAATTAATATTGTGTCCCCGTATTTGAGGTGGAAATTAATATTGTGTCCCCGTATTTTTGTCCCCGTATTTCCGTAATATTGTGTCCCCGTATTTCCCGTATTTCGTATTTCGTGTCCCCGTATTTTTGTTCCCGTATTTCTTGTGTCCCCGTATCCCCGTATTTCCCCGCATCTCCAACTCGAAGCCCACAAAAAGCGCACAATCGGCCGGATTGGTGCTTCAATGGCTACGAGGGCGCCCGGATCGACGCTGGGGGTGACATGGCGCGGATACTCGCTGCGATAACCGTTGTCTTTCTTCTCTCGGCGTGCGCCGCGAAACGCGCCAGCTTGAGCGACGGCGCGACCGGGGTCTTCGCCTATCAGTCGCCGACCAGTTATTGGGAGGGGCGGCGGGTCGATCCGATCGGCACGCTCGACCTGCCGGAGGGGGATGAGAAGGTTCCCGTCATGCTGATCCTTCACGGATCCGGCGGGCCGGGCTATCGGGACTCCTCGTGGAGCCGCTTTTTCCTGGAGCGTGGGATCGGAACGTTCAGGATCGATTACTTCAAGCCGCGTGGAATCTCGGTCGGCCGGCGCTTCACCCCGGCGGCGTTGCCGGCGCCCATTCAAGACGTCCAGGGGGCGATCGCTTTCCTCAAGACGCACCCGCGCATCGACGCCGACAGAATGGGTCTTATCGGGTTTTCCAGAGGCGGCAACATGGCGCTCTCCTCAATGCGCTTGAAGGAGTACGAGCTGTCGGGCGTCACGTTGAAGCTCTTCATCGCCCTTTACCCCTCCTGCGGAATCGCCACCGTCGATCGACGAACGTCGACCGAGCAGGCCTTGATCATCATCGGCACGGAAGACGACTTCGGCTCCGCCTCGGCCTGCCTTGAGTTGACAAAGCAGGGGGAGGCGTTGGGCAAATCCATCGAAACGCTCGTACTCGACGGCGCCACGCACGGCTTCGACCGGGGGCGCGCCGTAACCGTGCGAACGGGGCAAGGCTCCATCACGATGATCCCGGATGCGGGTCACACGGCGACCGCCCGCGCCCGGGTCGAGGCGTTGGCTGTGGAAGTCCTCGGCCGTCCTTAGGGATCGCCCGGCCGCTCACACATTCAGCAGCAGATTCTCGCGCTCCCAGGAGGAGATGACCTGCTGGTAGAGGTCGTATTCGGTGTTCTTGACCTCGATATAGGCTTTTGCGAAGCGCTCGCCGAGGACCTCCTTGAGCGGTTTGGCGTAGTTGAACTTGTAGAGCGCGTCGCCCTGGTGGCGCGGCAGCGAGAAGGCGAAGCGGTAGGCGTCGCCCTCGACCGGCTTCTGGGGGTCGATCTTCTCGCGCAGGCCCAGATAGCCGCAGGCGAGCGTCGCCGCGAAGGCGAGATAGGGGTTGGCGTCGGAGCCGGCGACCCGGTTCTCCACCCGCCGGGCGGCCGGCGCGGAATCCGGCACGCGCAGGCCCACCGTGCGGTTGTCGCGGCCCCAATGGACGTTGATCGGCGCGTCGGAATAGCGCGCGATGCGCCGGTAGCTGTTCACGTTCGGCGCGAGCAGCGGCATGGAGGGCGAAAGATAGCGCTGCAGCCCGCCGATATAGTGCAGGAACTGCTTGGAATCCTTGCCCGTCTTGGTGGCGAAGATGTTGCGGCCGGTCTCGATCTCCACCAGCGACTGGTGGATGTGCATGGAGCTGCCGGGCTGGTTCTGGTGCGGCTTGGCCATGAAGGTGGCGTGCACGCCGTGCTTGAGCGCCGCCTGTCGCACGAGCCGCTTGAACAGGAAGACCTGGTCGGCCAGGTCCATCGGATCGCCGTGATTGAAGTTGATCTCGAGCTGCGCCGCGCCGGCCTCGTGCGCCAGCGTGTCGATGTCGATCTGCGCGGCCTCGCAATAGTCGTAGATGTCCTCGACGATCGGGTCGAACTCGTTCGCGGCCTCGATGCCGTAGGCCTGGCGGCCCGACTCCTGCCGGCCGGACAGGCCGATCGGCGGCTCGAGCGGGTAATCCGGATCGACGTTCTTCTTGACCAGATAGAATTCGAGCTCCGGCGCGACGATCGGCTTCAGCCCCTTCTTGGCGAACAGGTCCAGCACCCGGCGCAGCACATGGCGCGGCGCATGGTCGACCGCGCGTTCGTTCAGGTAGAAGGCGTCGCAGACGATCTGCGCCACCGGCGTCGGGTACCAGGGCACGAGCCGGATGGTGTTCGGATCGGGCTGCAGATAGACGTCGTAGCTCTGCTCGCTCGTCACCTCGCTTTCCTGCACGAAGTCGCCGGTGACGGTCTGCGCGAAGACGCTGTCCGGCATGCGCAGGTCGCGCCCGCCCAGGCTTTTGACGAATTTCTGGCCGGGCAGGATCTTGCCCCGCGCGATGCCGGCCATGTCCGGCACCAGGCACTCGACCTCGTCGATCGCCCGACCGGTCACCCATTCCGCTAGCTCGTCGTTGGTCATAACCCCTCGCCGGCGCGCCGCCGCCCGACGCGGGTCGGAGGGGAACGCCATTTTGAAATTGTGATCACATTTCTATTGCCTATACTCCCGCCCTGCAACAGGCGAAGCGTCGCGCGGGCGCCCGCCCGGTCAGAATAGCAAGCTTTGCGGCGCGCGACAGGCGCGTCCGACACGAGGTCGATCATGCCCGAACTTCTTTCCAAGGCGGAGGTCGACGCCTTCCTCGCGGCCTATCCGGACCTCAAGGGCGTCGACATGCTGCTGCCGGACATGTGCGGCATCCTGCGCGGCAAGCGCATCGGCGCGGAGGCCCTGGACAAGCTCTACGAGAAGGGCGTGCAGATGCCGGGCTCGACCTATCTGCTCGACGCCACGGGGCAGAATTGCGAGACGCTGGTCTACGGCACCTCGGACGGCGATCCGGACTATCCCTGCTTCGGGATCGCGGAGACGCTGAAGCCCGTGCCCTGGGCCAGTTCCCCTACCGGCCAGGTGATCGCCACCATGCTGGACAAGGAGGGCGAGCCCTTCTTCGCCGACCCGCGCCAGGTGCTGCGCCTCGCCGCCCAGCCGCTCGTCGACATGGGGCTGACCCCGGTGGTGGCGATCGAGCTGGAATTCTATCTGATCGACGCCGAGTTCGACCCGGCCGGCCGGCCGCAACCGGCCCGTCCCCCCGCCCCGGCGCAGCGCCAGTCGACCACCCAGGTCTACGGCATCGAGGAGCTGTACGACTTCGAAGCCTTCCTGGTCGATGTGGAGACCGCCTGTCAGGCGCAGAACGTGCCCGCCGACACGGCGACCAGCGAGTACGCGCCGGGCCAGTACGAGATCAACCTGCACCACGTCGCCGATCCCGTCGACGCGTGCGACGACGCGCTCATGCTGAAGCGGCTGATCAAGGGCGTCGCGCGCAAGCACGGCATGACGGCGAGCTTCATGGCGAAGCCGTTCGAGGAACTGGCCGGTTGCGGCCTGCATGTGCATGTGAGCCTCGTCGACGCGCAGGGCCGCAACATCTTCGGCGCCGAGACGGAGGATGCGGAGACCGGCCTGCCGGTCGCGCCGGCCCTGAAGCACGCGATCGCCGGGCTGAAGGCGACGATGCCGGACGCAATGGCGATCTTCGCGCCCAACGCCAACTCCTACCGCCGCTTCCAGGCCAACAGCTACGCGCCGATCAACACCGCGTGGGGCGTCGACAACCGCACCGTCAGCCTGCGCATTCCGCGCGGCGGCGCGCAGGACATGCGGGTCGAGCATCGGGTCGCCGGCGCCGACGCCAATCCCTATCTCGCGGTCGCCGCCGTGCTGGCCGGTCTGCATCACGGCCTCGCCAACCGGCTCGACCCCGGCCGGATCGAGCGGGGCAACGCCTACGACACGCCGCCCTCGGGCCTGCCGCTGCGCTGGTGGCAGGCGCTCAAGACCATGGCGGACAGTTCGGTGTTGCCGGCCTATCTGGGCGCGCATTATTGCGAGAGCTATGTCGCCGCGCGCAGTTTCGAAAACGACAATTTCCAGGCTCACATCCCGGCGCTCGATTATTCCTGGTACCTGCGGACGGTCTAACCGCCGCCGCCCGCGCCCCTTCGTTCCTCCAGTATGCGAGACAGTTCATGGCCGTCGATCAGACCCGCCCCTCCTACTACCAAGCCACCTGCAACGACGCGACGCGCCACCCCGCGCTGGAAGGCGATTTGACGGCCGACGTGGTCGTCGTCGGGGCCGGCTACACCGGCCTGTCCGCAGCGCTGGAACTGGCGGAGGCGGGCCTCGACGTGATCGTGGTCGAGGCGGAGACGGTGGGCTGGGGCGCCTCCGGGCGCAATGGCGGGCATGTCTGCGCCGACTTCACCAAGTCGATGGAGGAGCTCCAGAAGGAGCTGGGCTCGGACGCCGCGCCGACCGCCTGGGAGTTGGGCAACGAGACGACGCGTCTGGTGGGCGAGCGGGTCGAGAAATACGGGATCGACTGCGATTTGACCTGGGGCTATCTGCACGCCGCCGACAAGCCGGGCCATATCGACGATCTGAAGGCGATGCGCGACGAGGCCGCGTCCTGGGGCTATGACGGCATGACGCTGATCGAGGGCCGGGATCTGCGCGACCGGATCGGAACCGAATCCTATCACGGCGCGTTGCACGATCCGCGCTCGGGCCATCTGCATCCGCTGAATTTCTGCAAGGGGCTGGCCCGCGCCGCCGTCGCCGCCGGCGCGCGAATCTTCGAGCAAAGCCGCGTCGAGCGTCTGGACTATGGCGAGACCGGGCCGAAGGCGCGCGTCGAGACGGCCCGCGGCTCGGTCACGGCGGACTATCTGGTGCTCGCCGGCAACGCCTATCTGCGCGAGACCGCGCCCTTCCTCTATCGCCGGCTGATGCCGGTCGGCTCCTACATCATCGCGACCGAACCGCTGGGGGAAAACCGCGCGCGCGCCCTGATTCGCGAGAACGAGGCGATCGCCAACATGCGCTTCATCGTCGACTACTACCGCCTCTCGGCCGACCACCGGATGCTCTATGGCGGGCGGGCGACCTATTCGGGGATCGAGCCGAAGGACCTCGGCGGCTTCGTGCGCCCGCGCATGCTGGCCGTCTTCCCGCAATTGGAGGACGCCAAGATCGATTATGTCTGGGGCGGCTATATCGGCATCACGGTCGACCGCATGCCGCATGTCGGCCGGCTGGGCCCGCGCTGCTATTTCAGCCAGGGCTATTCCGGCCACGGGCTGGCGATGTCGAATCTCTGCGGCAAGCTGATGGCGGAGGCGATCCGCGGCCAGGCGGAGCGCTTCGACGTCATGGCCAAGGTGCGCCACCCGATCTTCCCCGGCGGCGGCTTCCGCACCCCGCTGCTCTCGCTCGGCATGCTCTGGTACCGGCTGAAGGACGCCTTGGCGTAGGGCGGCGAGCGAGCGCGACAGAAGCCTTCCGCCATACCGGGGAAGGTCGAATGCGGGTCAGGAATTCTAAGGATCGCCCCGGCGCACGGCGCCGGGAAGCGTTGGGCGGCTCGTCTGTCGGCGCATCCACGCCCACCGCGCCTCTCTCCCCCATCAAGGGGAGAAAGACGACGCGCGATTCGGCCAAGGACGTCCGTCTTTGCGGCCCTAAGCTGTTGTAAACCCCCTTCGCAACCTCTCGTGACATGCTGATTTCGCGGGTGTTCACCCGGTCATGCGATCAGAACGGGAGGTTGTCATGTTGGATATCTTGGACCTGGCCGACTTCATCGGGCGCCGCCGGCGCGCCCTGGCCGATCTGGGGGTGGCGTTGGAGATGCGGCGGGATTTCGAGCGACTGCAGGCGCTCGACCTGCCGGGCAAGACGCTGTCGCCCATGTTCGCGCCGCGTCACTACGACCTGCTCGACCAGCGGGCGCGGTGGATCTGCGGCTGGATGGACGGGGAGATCGTCCATATCCAGGCGATCCGCCTGATCGACACCGGCGAGGCCTCCTTGGAGGACGCGCTGCGCGGCGAGTTCGCGCGGATCTTCGGCCCGCCGGAGCCGGGCGCCGCGGGCCCGATCGCCGAGGCGCTGGCGGACATCCGCGGCCGCGTCGTCTATCACGGCGAGCTGTGGACCGACGCCCGCCTGCGCGGAACCGGCGCCGGCGAGAAACTGGGCGCGCTGGGGGTCGGCGCCGCGATGGCGGAATTCGACCCGGACTATCTGGTCGGCTTCATGGAGCAGCCCTTGGCGGCGCGCGGCTTCTTCCTGCGCGAGGGATACCTCCACATTGAGCCGGTGGGCAGCGGTTGGCGGCGCGGCGCGCCGTTCCTGCTGGAGAGCGACTGGATCGTCTACGCCGGCCGCGCGGATCTGCGCAAGCTGGTCCGGCGCGACGCTCAGCAGAACCGGGTCATGCAGCCGGCCAGCCGGTTGGAGCCCATGGCGAGCGGGAACACCAGCCGATAATAGGCGACGAGCCGGCGCTGCCCGTGCACCTCCAGCACGGCGGAGACGCGCTGGCTCACCGGCTTGCCGGTCAGGTGCACGGCGCGATAGGCGGGCTGCACGGCCCGTTCGAACGCGTCGTGCGCCAGCCCGGGCTCGCCGATCAGGGCTTCGGCGACCTCGGCGCCGAACAGTTCGCCCGTCGTAGAGCGCCGCCCGCAATGCAGATAGGGCGCCCCATCGCGCGAGGGGGCGAAGATCTGCAGCCGGTCGAGCAGGCTTTCGAACAGCGTCGGATCGGCCGCCGCGTCGCCGCCTCCCGCGACGAAGCGCAGCACCGGCGCGAAGGCCGGATCGCGCGCCGCAAGGTCCTCACGCGCGATGTCCTGGATGCGCACCGCCATCGGCCTAGCCCGCATTCTCGGCGCTGTCGGCGCCGCTGCGCTGCAGCATGCCCGCGACCGTCTTGATGTAGCGCATCGCCCGGTCGAGCGCGAAGCCCTCGATCGCCTCCACATCGGCGACGCCGTAATTCTCCTTCAGCCAGTATTTCAGCAGAAGTTCGCAGTGGGTGGCGGACGCGCTCTCGCGTATAGCCGTGCGCTTGGCCTCGTCCGAGGCGGGCTGCGCCTCGCGCAGAAGCTTCACCAATTCGTTGCGGAGATACTCGCGGCGCGCGGTCATGCCCGGCCCTCTTGCTGGATTGTCTGGCCGATCATGGCGCAGACGACCCGCATGGATCAAGCCGGAGTAGAACTCCACCCCCGATACAGCCGGAAGCGGTCTAGGTTGCGCGGCTCGGCTAACCGTCCGCGCGCAGCTTCTGGTTCTCCGGGTCGTAGGGGCTTTCGGGGATCACCACGGCCTTGTGCAGCGTCCTCAGGATGTCGATCTCGAACGCGGTCCCGGGCTCCGTCATATCGGGCGGAACCATGGCGAGCACCAGCGACTTGCCCAGCCGGAAGCCGTAGCCGCCCGAGGTCGCGCGGCCGACCAGCGTCCCGTCCTTGTAGATCGGGTTGGAGCCGAGCGCGTCGGCCGGGCTCTCGCCGTCGCCATAGCCGTCGGCGTCGCGCGCCACCAGCCCCTCGCCGTTCGGGCCGATCGGCGGCAGGTCGGGAACCTCCAGCGTGACGAACTGGTAGGCGAAGCCCTTCTCCCGCCATTTGGTCAGCGCGTCGCGGCCCAGGAACTCGCCCTTGTTCAGATGGACGAAGCGGTCGAGGCCGCTTTCCAGCGCCGCGTACTCGATCGAGAGCTCCCGGCCCGGCAGGCGGTAGCTCTTCTCGATGCGCAGGCTGTCCATCGCGCGGATGCCGAAGGGTTTGATCCCGAGGTCTCCGCCGGCCGCCATCAAGGCGTCGAAGATGTGCACCTGATACTCGATCGGGTGGTGCAACTCCCAGCCCAACTCGCCGACGAAGTTGACCCGCGCGGCGCGGCAGGGGGCAAGGCCGACGTCGATCATCTGGCTGGAAAGCCACGGGAAGGCCTTGTTCGAGAAGTCGGTCCCCGGCGAGACGCGCTTCATCAACTCGCGCGCCTTCGGCCCCGCGACGACCAGGACGCCCATCGCATTGGTCAGGTTCTCGAACCGGACGGAGCCGTCCTTCGGCATGTGCTTCCACAGCCAGTCGTGGTCCAGCCGCTGGAACGCCCCGGCCGAAACCATATAGAAGCTGGGGTCGCCGAAACGGTCCGTTCCTTCGCGCAGGATGGTGAACTCCGAATGCACCCCGCCGCCGGGCGACAGCGAATGGGCGAGGCCGACCCGCCCGACCTTCTGCGGCAGCTTGTTGGCGACGAGCCGGTCGAGGAAGGCCTCCGCCCCCGGGCCGGAGACCCGCGCTTTGGCGAAGCCGGTCATGTCGAGAATCCCGACATTCTCCATGACGTTCAAGCATTCCTTGCGCACGCTTTCCAGATAGCGGGAGCGACGGAAGGAGTAATCGTCCTCCTGCGCCTCGCCGCCGGTCGCGTAGAAGTTGGCGCGCTCCCACCCGAAGGACTGGCCGAAGACGGCGCCCAGATCCTTCAGACGGTCATAGACCGGAGAGCGCCGCAACGGCCGCGCGGCCGGGCGCTCCTCGTCCGGGAAGTGGTTGATGAAGACGTGGGCGTAGGCTTCCTCGTTCTTGGTCTTGAGGTAGCCCTTGGTCGCGTAGTCGCCGAAGCGGCGCGGATCGACGCCCAGCATGTCGATCGACGGCTCGCCCTCCACGATCCATTCGGCGAGCTGCCAGCCGGCGCCGCCGGCCGCCGTGATCCCGAAGCTGTGTCCCTCCGAAAGCCAGAAGTTCGGCAGGTCCCAGGCCGGGCCGACGATCGGATTGCCGTCAGGGGTGTAGGCGATGGCGCCGTTATAGACCTGCTTCACGCCCACCTCGCCGAAGGCGGGGACGCGCATGATCGCATGCTCGATATGCGGCTCCAGGCGCTCCAGATCCTCCTGGAACAGCTCGTACTCGCTGTCCGGCGACGGTCCGTCGACATAGCAGGCCGGCGCCCCGTGCTCGTAGGGGCCGAGGATCAGGCCGCCGCGCTCCTCGCGCATGTACCAGCCGCCGTCGGACCCGCGCAGCACGCCCATCTCGGGCAGGCCCTGCTCCTTGCGCTTCTGGATTTCGGGATGCGGCTCGGTGACGATGTATTGGTGCTCGACCGGGATGACGGGGATGTCGAGGCCGACCATCCGCCCCGTCTGGCGCGCAAAGCTGCCGGTCGCGCTCACCACATGCTCGCAGGCGATGTCGCCCTTGTCGGTCTTCACCAGCCACTCGCCGGATCGGGTGCGCTCGATCCCGGCGACCGCGGTGTTGCGATAGATCTCCGCGCCCAGCGTGCGCGCGCCCTTGGCCAGCGCCTGGGTCAGGTCGGCCGGCTGGATGTAGCCGTCTTGCGGATGGCGGATGGCGCCGATCAGCCCCTCGGTCGACATCAGGGGCCAGATCTCCTGCACCTCCTCCGGCGTCATGAAATCGACCTGGACGCCGATGGTCTCGGCCACGCCGGCGTATTGGCGGTACTCGTCCATCCGGTCCTGGTTCTCCGCCAGACGGATGTTGGAGACCACCGAGAAGCCGACGTCCTGACCGGTCTCCTGCTGAAGCTCGTGGTAGAACTTGACCGAGTATTTGTGGATCTGCCCGACCGAGTAGCTCATGTTGAACAGCGGCAGGAGCCCGGCGGCGTGCCAGGTGGAGCCGCTGGTGAGCTCCTTGCGCTCGACCAGCACCACGTCGCTCCAGCCCTTCTTGGCCAGATGGTACAGGGTCGAGACCCCGACCACGCCGCCGCCGATCACCACCACACGCGCCTGGTTCTTCATGGATTTCCGCTCCCGACCCCGCATGTTCCGCGGGGAGTCCGCCGCAAAGGATGCCGCGCGGCCGGGCCTTCTCCCGTCCGCGACCTCGGCGGCACAATGGAGCGCGCTGGGCCGCCCCGCTTGCCGATGTGCGACGGCGGATTGATGGAAATGCGCCCCGCAGGACGGGCGGGCGCGGCGCGTCAGCCGGCGCGGCGCAGGCGGCGCGCTGCAACCAATTCCGCGAAGCGGCGGCCATACGCCCGCGCACAGGCGAGCGCGCCGTCCGACAGCGGGATCGGCGCGCCGTCCGGGGCGTTGGTGCGACCGTAGGGGCCCCAATGGCACCCGCCGTCGGCGAAGCCCGGCGTCGCGCGCGGCAGCGGCACGATCACCATGCCGAGCTGCGCGAAGTTGCTTAGCATCGCCAGCATCGCCAGATCGCAGCCGCCGCCGGCGCCGCCATAGCCGCCGCCGGTGGCGAACACGCCGCAGTATCGGTCGCTCAGGTCCGACTCCTTCCACAGCGGCCCGCATTCCCGGTCGATGAAGCGCTTGGCGCGCCAGTGCATGCCGCCCATATGCACGGGCCCGCCGAACAGCACGCCGTCCGCCTGCAGGACGTCGGCGGCCGACAGCGCATCGACGTCGTCCAGCGTGACCGCAGCGCCCGGCGCGCCGCGCGCGCCCTCCGCGATCGCGTCGGCGAGACGCCGCGTGGCCCCCTTGTCGGTGGCGTAGGCGATCAGGATCCGTCCCATCGCAAGCCCCTCCTCACGCTGCGGCCGCCGGCGCGTCATACACCAGTCGAAAGCCGATCACGCGGAACTGCGGACCGGGATGCGGGCCGTGCCGCCGCGCCCCGCGGCATAGATCACCGCCCAGAAGAAACGACCCGCCGCGCAGGATCGGATAGCGGGGCCCGACCAGCGCCGTCAGATCGTCGGCGATGAAGCGCCCGCCGGGATAGGGCGCATAGCGGTCGGCGGTCCATTCCTCGACATTGCCGGCGAGGTCGACCGCCCCGCACCAGGACGGCCAGCCGGCGAAGGCGTCGACCGGCGTCGTCTCGCCCCGGCCGCTCTCCACCGTGTTGCAGCGGGAGGTGTCGAAACGTGCGCCGAAGGGGTAGGCGCGCCCCTCCGGCCCGCGCGCCATCCACTCCCACTCCGCCTCGCGCGGCATGCGCCAGGGGCGGCCCGTCCGCGCGGCCAGCCAGCGGGCGTAGGCCGCAGCGTCCTCCCGCGCGACGCCCCACACGGGGTGGTCGCCCGGCAGGCCGGTTGCCAGGGATTCCGGGCGCGGCGCGCCCGTCTCCGCGCAGAAGACGGCATAGGCGGCGTTGTCGACCGGGAAGGCCATGGCCCGAAAGCCCCGCACCCAGACCGGATGGCGCGGATGCTCCTTCAAGATCCACGCGCGGAACCGGCCGGCGTAGGCGGGGTCGATCAGATGCGGCGTCCACTCTTCGACGCAGGCCGCGACCTCCGCCGCCGTGCTGCCGCGCTGAAGCCGGCCGCCGGGCACATGGAGGGTCGGAGGCTCAGACATTGCAACGGCTCGAAAGCGGCGCTCCGATCACCGGCCCTCTCCGCAAAAGCTTTCAATGCGCGCAAGCGACGCCGCTCACCGCCGCATCCGACAAAACTTTATGGTCAATTTAGACGGTATAATACACTTTAAGTAGCATCAAGGCGCAAGCCTTGTTCACGACGGCGCCGGCGCGACGAGCGGCTCCGATTGATCGGCGGCGTCCCGGCGTCGACCGCGAAGGCCTTGCCGCGACGCCGTCTTCGGGTCCCCTCAATAGGAGATGCCCAGCGCCTCCTCGGGCGGGGTGAAGTCGTAGCCCAGCGCGTCGGCGACCGCCTTATAGGTGATCTTGCCCTCATGCACGTTGAGGCCGGCGCGCAAATGCCGGTCCTCCGCCAGCGCCTGGCGATAGCCCTTGTCGGCCAGCGCCAAGGCGAAGGGCAGCGTGGCGTTGTTCAGCGCGAAGGTCGAGGTGCGCGCCACCGCGCCCGGCATGTTCGCGACGCAATAGTGCACGACGCCTTCTTCGATGTAGGTCGGATCGGCGTGGGTGGTCGGGCGCGAGGTCTCGAAACACCCGCCCTGATCGATCGCGATGTCCAGCGCGACCGACCCGTCCGGCATGGTCTTCAGCATCGCGCGGGTGATCAGTTTGGGCGCGGCGGCGCCCGGCACCAGCACGGCGCCGATCACGAGATCCGCCTCGCGGACGCCCTTCTCGATCGCATCGACGGTCGAATAGAGCGTCTTCACCCGGCCCTGGAAAAGATCGTCCAGCTCGGCCAGACGGCTCGGGCGGCGCTCCAGGATGGTGACGTCCGCGCCCATGCCGATCGCCATGCGCGCCGCGTTGGTTCCCGCGACCCCGCCGCCGATCACCAGCACCTTGCCCGGCGACACGCCGGGCACGCCGCCCAGCAGCACGCCGCGCCCGCCCTGCGCCTTCTCCAGGCAATGGGCGCCGGCCTGCGCCGCCATCCGGCCCGCGACCTCGCTCATCGGGGCCAGCAGCGGCAGGCCGCCCTGGGCGTCGGTCACCGTCTCGTAGGCGATGGCGATGCAGCCGCTCGCCGCCAGCGCCTTGGTCTGAGCCGGATCCGGCGCGAGGTGCAGATAGGTGAAGAGCAACTGGCCGGCGCGCAGCTTGGCGCACTCGAAATCCTGCGGCTCCTTCACCTTCACCACCATCTCCGCCTCGGCGAAAACGGCGTCCTGTCCGTCGACGATGCGCGCGCCGGCGGCCTCGTAATCCGCGTCCGGCGCGCCGATCCCGGCGCCGGCTTTGGTCTCCACCATCACCTCGTGGCCGTGATGGACGAGTTCGCGCACGCTCGTCGGCGTCAGGCCGACGCGGTACTCGTGGTTCTTCACCTCTTTGGGCACACCGATCAACATGGTCTTGCAGTCCCCGCTCCGTCTCGGCCGCGCCTTGGCGCGGCTCCTTTATGGCGTTGCGCCAGTCTACGCCGCCAAATCGGGGAATGTCCTTGCGTTGTGCGGGCCCCAAGACGCCCGCACCGAAGACTTATTGCATTGTCTTACGGCTTTTCGCCGATATTTTGCATACATGCGCTTCGACGCCGCCGATATCCTCATCCTGGAGGCGATCCAGGACAACGCCCGCGCCACGCTGATGGAGCTTGCGGAGCGCGTCGGCCTGTCGGCGTCGAGTTGCCAGCGCCGGCTGCAGCGCCTCGAACAGGACGGCGTGGTGGAGCGCTACACGGCGGTCCTCGACGAGGCGCGCCTCGGCTATCAGTCGAGCGTCTTCGTCAAGGTGACGCTCGACGCCCAGACCGAGACGGCGCTGCAGGCCTTCGAGGCCGGCGCGGCGGAATGTCCGGGCGTCGTCGACTGCTTCCTGCTGGCCGGCGAGGCGGACTATCTGCTGCGCGTCGTGGTCCGCGACATGCGCGACTACGAGCGCATCCACCAGCGCCACCTCTCCCGCTTGCCGCATGTTCAGCGCATTCAATCCAATGTCGCGCTGCGGCGCGTGGTGCACCGGACGGTGCCCGTGCCGGAGGCGCCGCCGCCCGGCGGCGCGGGCCGGGGCGGCGGCCATGAGGGGGCCAAGAGCGGGCGCGGTCCTCACTCGTAGTCTGCGAGATCCAAGCCGAGCCGGGAGCAGACCGCGACGAGCTGGTCGCGCTCGCCGGCGGTGCAGCCGCCGTCCGCGCGGCTGACGGCGAGGCCCATCTTGACCAGCAAATCGGCCGCCTGCGGGTCGTCCGCCATGCGGCCGACGGCGTCCAGCGCGTCCCGCCGCCCTTTCGACGGGGCGCGGCGAATCGCATCGGCGTACCCGTTGAACAGGTCCACCGCCTCATGCACATCGAACAGGCTCAGCCGATCGATCGCCTCCAACACGTCGTCCACGCGGCTCTGCTCCGACAGAGACACCTCGCCGTCGGCCATCGCAACCAGGGCGCAGGCGGCCATCGCCGCCTCCAGGAAGGGTTGCTGGCGATGGCGCTCCAACAGGTCGTGAACGGATTGCTTCAACGCGTCGAACATGGCGGAACGCCGACCGGTCGGCCCTTCGTGGAAGAACTGGTAGACTGCGGATCGAGACTGCGGATCGAGACTGCGGATCGAAAGCGGACTCCCGATCATCGCCCGAAGCGTCGGACGCGGTCAATGCGCACGGCGCGCCTGCATCTGGCGGCGGACGCGACCGGACGCGTCGCCCGGACGACCGCGCGCGTCGTTTTCGCGCTTCCCCGCCGCCGCGAAGCCTGTAGGATGGAGGGGCAATGAGGCGGTTCCCCGGAGACGGGGACGAAGAGGGAATTCGGTGCGGCGACGCGCTCCCCCGGAGGCACGGGACGGAGCGCCGATCCAACGCCGAAGCTGCCCCCGCAACTGTAAGCGGCGAGCGCCTTCGCCCGAGTGCGCCACTGGCGTGCGCGGTCCGGTCGAGCACCGGGCCGCCGCGTCGGGAAGGCCGGCGAGAGCGTCCAGACCCGCGAGCCAGGAGACCTGCCGCCTCCTCAACCCCTAGTCACGAGCCGGGCGGGGTGTCCCGGCAGGAGGCGCATATGACGATTTCCGAGTCCCTGCCCCCGAGCGCGACCGCGGGCGAGCGCACCGGCGCCGCGACGCTTCTCGGCCGTCTCGACCCGAGCGCAAGCCTGCGGGCGCTGGTCGCGCTCGACGATCCGCCGCGGGGGCTGGCCGAGGACGCGCTCCTCGGCTGGCTGATCGCCTTGCCGGCGGGCGTCGACCCCGCCGATGCGGCCCGCGCGCTCGCCGACCTTCCGGAACTCAGCGGACCGAGCCGCGAGGCGCGCCGCCTCGCCGATCTTCTGGACGAGGTTGCGCGCTATCCAGCCGCCGCGCTGGCGCCGGCCAGCAGGCGCTCCTGACCCGCGTCCGCCCGCCGGTCGACGATCCGTCTCCCGGCGCGCGGCGCCTGCCCCGTTGCCCGACGCCCGTCCCTCGTTTTAAATGCAACAATTCGGACTGAGGGAGCGATCGGGGAGCCACGGGGTGGAAGAGAACGCGCGCGCGTCGAACGAAGCGGAGGGCGAGCCCGACGAGACGGCGGCGGCCGGCGCGCTGGAGCTCGACCGCTTTCTGCCCTACCGGCTGGCGGTGCTGGCGCATGAGGTCAGCCGGGCCCTGTCGTCGATCTATCGCGACCGGTTCGGCCTCAGTGTCCCGGAATGGCGGGTGATCGCCAATCTGGGCCGGCATCAACCGATGTCGTCCAATCGAATCGCCGAACTCGGCTCGATGGACAAGGCGAAGGTCAGCCGCGCCGTCGCCCGGCTTGTCGAGGCGGGCCTGATCACGCGGGAGACCGACGCCCGCGACAACCGCCTGATCGTGCTCAAGCTCTCCGCCCGCGGCCGACGCATCCACAACAAGATCGCGCCCCTCGCGCTCGCCTGGGAGGCCGAACTGCTGGACGCGCTGACGCCCGATGAGCGCGAGAGTTTCGACCGCCTCGTCGCCAAGCTGCAAACCCGCGCCGAGGCGCTGCGCGAGCGGGGGTGACGGGCCCGGCCCGCCGGCCGTTGGCGACGACGGGAAAACCCGGCCGCCATCATCCCGGCCGCAGCGCAGCGGAGAGCCAGGAGCCAGAGCGACTCGCTCACAACAGCGCCGGCCGCTCCTGGGTCCCGGCTCGGCCTGCCGGCCGTCCGGGACGACGGGAGGAGAAAGAGCCGTCCGGGACGACGGGGGGAGAACGAGCCGTCCGGGACGACGGGGGGGCGATCAACGAAGAGCCGGCGCACGGCGGCTGCGAAAACCGCATGCTGCGCGAGCGCTATCGATCCAGGTCGTGCCCGGGCTTCCACTGGGTCGGCCAGGGCTCGCCCAGATCGGCGAGGGCGACCGACAGGGCGCCGACCTCCAGCCGCACCGCGCGGTCGTCGGCGAATTGAAGATGGACGGCGCCGGGGCCGCCCGCTTCGCCGTCCGCATAGGCGACGGCGAGAAGGTCGAGCAGCCGCTCCTTGTCCGCGACGGGATCGAGGTTCTTGCGGCGCACCGCCTGGACATGATCGATCCGCAGGCCCGCATGGGTGCGCTCATAGGGCGGCGCGTCGCCCGCGCTCTCCCACTTGAAGCGGTTGAGGGCGAGGGCGAAGACGCCCTCCTCGGCGAGATAGACCATGTCCACGGGCGGCGCGATGGCGTCCTGCACCATGCTGGAGACGACCGACAGGTCCTCCAGATCGCGGGCGATCAGCTTCAAGCGGCCGGAAGGGGCGGCGTCGGAAGGGCCGGCGCCGGAGGGCGTATCCGTCATGCGCTCTCAATCACTGGCGGAGAGGGTTGCGAACCGTCGCTCCGCACTATAGCGCTGCGCGGCGACGCGTCCAGATCGCACGGGGTCGCGCGGTGGGGCAGCCGGTGCGATGGGTCAGCCTGCGATCCGCTCGATCTCGGCGCCGCAGGGAGCGAGCTTGTCCTCGAGGCGCTCATAGCCGCGGTCGAGATGATAGACGCGGTTGACGACCGTCTCGCCCTCAGCCGCTAGCGCCGCGATGACGAGGGACATCGACGCGCGCAGATCGGTCGCCATCACCTCCGCCCCGGTCAGACGGTTGACGCCGCGCACCATGGCCGAGCGCCCGTGCAGATTGATGTTGGCGCCCATGCGGCTGAGTTCCGGCACGTGCATGAAGCGGTTTTCGAAGATCGATTCGGTGACCATCGAGGCGCCCTCGGCGCGCGCCAGCATGGCCATCATCTGCGCCTGCAGATCGGTCGGAAACCCGGGATAGGGCTCGGTCATCACGTCGACGCCGAGCACCCGCGGACAGCGCACGCGCACCCGATCGCCGTCAACGTCGATCACGGCCCCGGCCTGGCCCATGGCCCGGAACACCTGCTCCAGCATGTCGGGCCGCGCGCCGACGAGCGTCACGTCGCCGCCGGTCGCCGCCGCCGCCATGGCGAGGCTGCCGGTCTCGATCCGGTCCGGCGGGACCAGATGGTCGGCCCCGGACAGCGCGTCGACCCCCTCGATCGTCAGGGTGTCGGCGCCGATCCCCTCGATCCGGGCGCCCATCGCCTTCAGGCACTCGGCGAGGTCGCCCACTTCCGGCTCGCGCGCCGCGTTCTTCAGGCGCGTGACGCCGCGGGCCAGCGCCGCCGCGGTCAGCAGGTTCTCCGTCGCGCCGACCGAGACGAAGGGGAACACCACGTCGGCGCCGGTCAGGCCCTTGGGCGCGCTGGCGACGATATAGCCCTGATCCAGGTCGATCTCGGCGCCGAGCTGCTCCAGCCCCTTCAGATGCAGGTCGACCGGCCGGGTGCCGATGGCGCAGCCGCCGGGGAGCGAGACCCGCGCCCGCCCGAAGCGGGCCAGAAGCGGTCCAAGCACCAGCACCGACGCGCGCATCTTGCGCACGATGTCGTAGGGGGCGGTCGTGTTGTCGACGCCGGCGGCGCAGAGCTTGGCCGTGCGCCCCGGCGCGCCGTTCGTCGGCTCTTCGAAGGAGACAGTCACCCCGTGCTGCTCCAGCAGCGACGTCATGGTCGCGATGTCGGCCAGGCGCGGGATGTTGCGCAAGGTCAACGTCCCGTCGGTCAGCAGCGCCGCCGCCATCAGCGGCAAGGCCGCATTCTTCGCCCCGCCGACGCGAATTTCGCCGCTGAGCGGCTTGCCGCCGCGAATGCGCAGGCTATCCATGCCGCCGGCGCCCCTGTTCGGCGAGTCCGCGGTGCGGGAGGCGGTGAGGACGGACAAGTCGTGCGGGGCCATGGGGCGGGCTCCATTCGGCGATCAGGATCGGCGGGCGGACGGGGATGCGCATCCCCTCTGTGTAGGCCAGGCGAGGCTCGACGAACAAGAGGGCGCCATTATGGCGCGGAAGAGGACGGTTTTTGATCCCCACCCGCATCGCCGCCGCCGGCCGCTTCCGCCGAATCGCGGTCGGACGCGTCGCCGGGGCCGTCGCCGGGATCTTCGCCGGGGTCTTCGCCGGGGTCTTCGCCGGGCGCGCGTCGCGCCCGCGCCTGCTCTTTGCGGCGCTTCAGGTTCTCGCGCAGCTTGGCGGCGAGACGCTCCTGGGACTCCTCGGACCGGGTCATGCGGCCTCTCGCTTCAAGACGATGCTGCGCTTCCTCTAGCGCGGCGCGGCCGGACCGGTCAAACGGCGCGGCGCCCTGCGCCGCCCCCCGCCGCCCTGCGCGCCCGGGCGCTCCCGGGCGCTCCCGGGCGCTTGCAGCGCCCGCGTCCCTGTGGCATACACCGCCCCGCGCTCGCCGGCGGCCCGCCGTCGACCGGGCGCTCCCCGCGTCCTCCAGGACCTGTCCGGACGCCCGGGCTGCAGTAGCTCCAGCGGTAGAGCGCGCCCTTGGTAAGGGCGAGGTCGGCGGTTCGAATCCGCCCTGCAGCACCATCTCTTCCCGTCCCGATCAGCCGCCGCGCGGCGTCCTCAACCCGTTCGGCGCGCCAACCGGGCGCCATAGACGCAGTTGCGCGGCGCGCCCCCGTTGACCGAAAAGACCGGCAAGGCGAGCCGGCCGTCAAGCCGACCGTCCGCAGCCCTGACGCGCAGCGAGGCGTTCGCCATTCGAGAGCCGGCGTCCGAGTAGTAGTCAAAAGACAGCCGATAGTCGCCGCTTATGACCGGCCCAGTCCACCTGTCCGGATGCCGCCGAAACCTCGATTGGTTTCTCACCGGTTCGAAGACCGCAACCGCCTGCCAACGCACCCCGTCCTCGGAGAGGCGCTCAAGCGCGACGAACTTCACCGCGCTGGACTTCAGGTCGGCGTTGCGTTTGGCCTGGGCGGTCAGCTTGTAGGGCCGCGCGGCGCAGTCGGCGTCGGACTCGCCCGCCCTCAACTCCAGGACGCCGCTGTAGACGCCCGGCAAGGGACCGAGAGCTTCGGCCCGAGCCGCGGCCGGCGCGTAGGCCAGGCTTGCAGCCAACAGCGCCACGCATCCCACATGCAATGCAGCGCGCATCTTCCCCCCGCTCTGCGCCGACACGCCGCCGGCGCGCTTTCCGTCCGCCCGCGTCACGCCGGCGCCGACGCCACGCCGCCGTCGTGGTCACTCCGCCGCCGGCGCCGCCTCGTGCAGCGTCGCGTCACGGCGCTCCTCCAGCGCCTGGCGGATGATCTGCAGCGCCGACCAGAGGAACAGCCCCGCCATCAGGGCGGCCACGATCAGGTCCGGCCAGGCCGTACCGGTCAGCGCCACCGCGGCGGCTGCGCCGATCACCGCGACGTTGCCGATCGCGTCGTTGCGGCTGCACAGCCAGACCGAGCGCACATTGGAATCGCCGTCGCGATAGCGCATCAGCACCAGCACGCTGGCCACATTCGCCGCCAGCGCCAGGAAGCCGACGACGCCCATGACGCGCGCGTCGGGCACGCCCAGGATCAGCACCTGATAGGCCGTGGTCGCGAGCACCCACAGGCCCATGACCGCCAGGCTCGCCCCCTTGATCAGCGCCGCCGTCGCGCGCACCTTCAAGGCCATGCCGATGACCGCGAGGCTCATCGCATAGGTGAGCGTGTCTCCCAGGAAGTCGAGCGCGTCCGCCTGCAGCGCCTTGGAGCCGGCGAGCGCGCCGGCCGCCGCCTCCACCACGAACATCGTCGCGTTGATCGCGATCACGAGCCAAAGCGCGCGCCGGAAGCCGTCGGACAACCCGTCGAACTTCGGGGCGTGATGGCGACAGCCGGCGGACATGGACTTCCTCCAAACAGCTTGAAACCAGCGTACTGACCCCAAACCTAATGTCTACAGCAGCTATAGGTTCAAGAGCCCCCATGCTGAATTCCCCGAGCCTCACCATCGGGCGCGTCGCGCAGGCGGCCGGATGCACCGTCCAGACCGTGCGCTACTACGAGCAGATCGGCCTGATCGCGCCGCCTGCGCGCTCGGCCGGCAATCAGCGGGTCTACGATGACAGCGCCGTCGACCGCCTGCGCTTCGTGCGCCACGCCCGCGCCTTGGGCTTTCCGCTCGAGTCGATCCGCGACTTGCTGTCGCTGTCCGACCGGCCCGAGCAGTCGTGCGAGGCCGCCGATTCGATCGCCCGCGCCCAGCTCTCCGCGGTGGAGGAGCGCCTGGCGCGCCTGACCGCCCTGAAGCAAGAGCTGGAGCGGATGGTGGCGCAATGCCGGGGCGGCGCGATCTCCGACTGCCGGGTGATTCAGGTGCTGGGCGACCATGAACTCTGTCAGGCGTCCGATCACGGCGCGCCGCAGGCGGCGGCCGACGCGGGACCCGACGCGGGGGCCGCCGCGACCGAAATTCGCTGAGCGCCCGCCCTTCCCTTCCCAATCGCTTCGCACAATATTAACCTCAAGGCGCTAGGCTGGAGCAGCCCTCGACAGAGCGCAGTCCAGCGTGCGAAACGAGGCGGCGTCTGGAACCGGCGTCGGCGTCGGACGCTGGAGGGGGCGATCGCCAGGCCCCCTCGGCCCCCGAAAGGGCCGCTCAGGGGCCGCTCAAAGGCCCAAGGCAGGAGAGCAATCGAGCATTCAATGATTGGCGCGACAGGCATCACAGCACAGACCGAGCTTCCGCGCCGCGACGTGGCCCCCGACGCGGCCCCCGACGCGGCAAGGCCGCGCATGGGTCCCGACGCGGCAAGGCCGCGCATGGGTCCCGACGCGACGACGCCGCGCACCGCCGACGGCTCGGACGACGATCAGACGACCGGGACGCCCGGCGGGCCGGGCGCGGCCGTCGTCACCAAGACCAAGCCGAAGACGAAAAAGCCTTCGATGTACAAGGTCTTGATGCTGAACGACGACTACACGCCGATGGAGTTCGTCGTCTATGTGCTGGAGCGATTCTTCGGCAAGTCCCGCGACGAGGCGACTCAGATTATGTTGCATGTCCATCACCGCGGGGTGGGCGTGTGCGGGGTCTACACCTACGAGGTGGCCGAAACCAAGGTCACCCAGGTGATGGACACCGCGCGCAAGGAAGGCCATCCGCTGCAATGCACCCTGGAGAAGGACGCCTGAGCGATGCAGAGGCCGAACGGGGAGCGGTAGAGGGGATTTAGCGAGCGGCCGCGCTTGCGGGGCGGAAGTCCGGAAGCGTAGGCTGGAAGTCCGAGGGATGGAGCCGAGAGGTCTCGATCCTGAGGGCGTAGTTCTAAGGCCGGCCCCGGTTGTCCCGCCGGCCAGAAAGGATAGAGGCGGCCTGATGCTGTCGAAGACGCTCGAAGAGACCCTGCACCGCGCGCTGGCCTATGCAAGCGCCCGCAATCACGAATACGCGACGCTGGAGCATCTGCTGCTCTCGCTGACCGAGGATCAGGATTCGGTCGCCGTGATGCGCGCCTGCGGCGTGGACATGGAGAAGCTTCGGGCCGACGTGACCGAGTATCTCGACAACGACCTGTCCAATCTCGTCACGGTGCTGACCGAGGATCCCAAGCCCACCGCCGGCTTCCAGCGCGTGCTGCAGCGCGCGGCGATCCACGTGCAGAGCTCCGGCCGCGAGGAGGTGACCGGCGCCAACGTGCTGATCGCCATCTTCTCCGAGCGTGAGAGCCACGCGGTCTACTTCCTGCAGCTTCAGGACATGACCCGCTTCGACGCGGTCAACTACATCAGCCACGGCATCGCCAAGGTGCCCGGTCACGACGCGCCGGAGAAGAAGGCGCCGTCGGGCGCCGACGAGGGCGCCAAGGCCGAGGAGGTCAACAAGGACGGGCACGAGGCGCTCGACGCCTACTGCATCGACCTCAATCAGAAGGCCGCGGGCGGCAAGATCGACCCCCTGATCGGCCGCGCCTCTGAGGTCGAGCGGGTGATCCAGATCCTCTGCCGGCGCACCAAGAACAACCCGCTGCTGGTCGGCGATCCCGGCGTCGGCAAGACGGCCATCGCCGAGGGGCTCGCCAAGCGCATCGTCGAAAAGGACGTGCCGGCGGTGCTGGAGGACTGCACCATCTTCGCCCTCGACATGGGCGCGCTGTTGGCCGGCACCCGCTATCGCGGCGATTTCGAGGAGCGCCTTAAGGCGGTGATGAAGGAGTTGGAGGCGACCGAGGGCGCCATCCTCTTCATCGACGAGATCCACACCGTGATCGGCGCGGGCGCGACGACCGGCGGGGCGATGGACGCTTCCAACCTGTTGAAGCCGGCGCTGGCCTCGGGGACGCTGCGCTGCATCGGCTCCACCACCTACAAGGAGTTCCGCGGCCATTTCGAGAAGGATCGCGCGCTGGCGCGGCGCTTCCAGAAGATCGACGTGAACGAGCCGACGGTCGCCGACGCGATCAAGATCCTGATCGGCCTGAAGCCCTATTACGAAGAGCACCACAAGGTCAGATACACCCAGGACGCCATCAAGACGGCGGTGGAGCTCTCGGCGCGCTACATCAATGACCGCAAGCTGCCGGACAAGGCGATCGACGTGATCGACGAGGTCGGCGCCTCGCAGATGCTGCTGCCCGAATCCAAGCGCAAGAAGCAGATCGGGGCCCGCGACGTGGAGGGCGTGGTCGCCAAGATCGCCCGCATCCCGCCGAAGCAGGTCAGCCGCGACGACAAGACGGCGCTGAAGAATCTCGAGGGCGAGCTGAAGACCATGGTCTACGGCCAGGACAAGGCGATCGACGCCCTGACCGCGGCCATCAAGCTCTCCCGCGCGGGCCTGCGCGAGCCGGACAAGCCGATCGGCTCCTACCTCTTCTCCGGGCCGACCGGCGTCGGCAAGACCGAGGTCGCGCGCCAGCTCGCCCGCTCCATGGGGATCGAGCTGAAGCGCTTCGACATGTCGGAATATATGGAGCGCCACACCGTCAGCCGCCTGATCGGCGCGCCGCCTGGCTATGTCGGCTTCGACCAGGGCGGCCTGCTGACCGACGCGATCGACCAGACGCCGCATTGCATCCTGCTCCTGGACGAGATCGAAAAGGCGCATCCGGACCTGTTCAACATCCTGCTTCAGGTAATGGATTACGGGAAGCTGACCGACAACAACGGCAAGACCGTCGATTTCCGCAACGTGGTCCTCATCATGACCACGAACGCCGGCGCGGCGGATCTGGCGAAGCCCGCCATCGGCTTCGGCCGCACCAAGCGCGAGGGCGACGACACGGAGGCGATCGAGAAGATGTTCACGCCGGAGTTCCGCAACCGGCTGGACGCGATCATCCCCTTCGCGCCGCTTTCGCAGGAGGTCATCGGCCGGGTCGTCGACAAGTTCGTCATCCAGCTCGAAACCCAGCTCGCCGACCGCGACGTGGCGATTGAGCTGACCGACGAGGCCCGCGACTGGCTCGGCGAGAAGGGCTATGACGAGCTCTACGGCGCCCGCCCGCTGGCCCGCGTGATCCAGGAGAAGATCAAGCGCCCGCTGGCGGAAGAGTTGCTGTTCGGCAAGCTCGCCAACGGCGGCTCGGTGCTGGTCGATCTCGACCGGGAGGCCGACTCGCTCAAATTCGCCTTCCCCGACGCCGGCGCCAAGAAGAGCGCCGCCAAGAAGGCGGCGGCGAAGAAGCGCAAGGGCGGTCCGGAAGAAGGCGGCGCCAGCGCCGGCGGCAAGGATCCCGCGCCGGTGGAGGGGCGCTAAGGCCCCTCGCGCGGCGCGCCGGCCGATGGACCACACGCCCTTCCTGGACGACGCCTACGCGCAGGCCAAGAAGAGCTATGACGAGGGCGGCCTCCCGATCGGGGCCGTCCTCGTCGCTTCCACCGGTCAGGTGCTGGGCCGCGGCCATAACCAGCGGGTCCAGCGGGGCAGCCCGATCCTGCATGGCGAGATGGACTGCCTGCAGAACGCCGGCCGCCGGGCGAGCTACCGCGACGCCGTGCTCTACACCACGCTCAGCCCCTGCATGATGTGTTCGGGAACCATCGTGCAGTTCGGCATCCCCCGCGTCGTCATCGCGGACGTTGAGAATTTCGAGGGCGACGTCCCCTTCCTGGAATCCCGCGGCGTCACGGTGGAAATCGTCCCCCACGCCCCCTCGATCGCCCTCATGCGCCGCTTTATCGCCGAGAAGCCCGATCTCTGGGCGGAGGACATCGCGGACACTTGAGAGCGCTTATCCCCGCCCTGATGACAATAAGGGCCAACGCCTGAGAGGGTGCAGCGGAGACCTTGGGGCGAGATCGGCGAGGACGGTGCGTTTCGCAGCCCGCCGGCCTACCGCAGCCGCTCAGGCGCGGGTCCTGACTGTCGTCAGGACGAGGGGACGATGGGAGAGCGGCGCGCTGTCCGCGACCGGGAGCGACGCGTGAAGGCGTGGCGCCGCGCCTGGAAGATCGCGCTCATCGACGCGCACAATCCGGACTGGCGCGATCTGGCCCGCGACCTCAATCGGTAAAGCCACTCCCCCGCCCTGACGAAAGTCAGGGCCCACGCCTGAGAGGCGGCGGCGGAGCCGTTGGGGCGATGTGGGCGAGGACGGCTCATCAAGCTCCCCGCCGGCCAGCCGCAGCCGCTCAGGCATGGGCCCTGACCTTTGTCAGGACAGGGGCCCAGCGGGTGGGGAAGGACGGCGCGTCCCGCAATCCGCCGGCTCGCCGCAAGCGCTCAGGCGTGGGTCCTGACTGTCGTCAGGACCAGGGACGCGGGTTCAGCGGGCGGGCAGCCCCTCCGGCCGGGGGCCGCCGGCGGCCCAGTCAAGCAGCTCGATCGTGTGGACGACCGGAATCTCTGTGCCGCCGCCGATCTGGGTCAGACAGCCGATATTGCCGCTCGCGATGACGTCGGCGCCCGTCTTCTCCAGATTGGCGACCTTGCGCTCTTTCAGTTGGCCGGCGATCTCCGGCTGCATCAGATTGTAGGTGCCGGCGGAGCCGCAGCAGAGATGGCCCTCCGCCGGCTCCACCACCGTGAAGCCCGCGGCCTTCAGGAGGTCCTTCGGCGGCGCGGTGATCTTCTGACCGTGCTGCATCGAGCAGGCGGAGTGGTAGGCGACCGTCAGAGCCTCCGGCGCGCCCGCTTCCGGAAGCTCGAGGCCCTTCTCCGCCAGGAACTCTGTCACGTCCTTGGTCAGGTCGGAGACTTGCTTGGCCTTCGCCGCCATCGCCTCGTCGGTGCGGAACATGTAGCCGTAGTCCTTCACCGTCGTGCCGCAACCGGACGCATTGATGATGATGGCGTCGAGCGGGTCGCGCGCGTGCTCCGCCAGCCAGGCGTCGATGTTGGCCGCGGCCCAACGGTGGCTGTCCGCCGTATCGCCCATATGGTGGGTCAGCGCGCCGCAGCAGCCGGCCCCCTTCGCCACCACCACCTCGTAGCCCTGGCGGGTGAGAAGCCGCACCGTCGCCTCGTTGATCGAGGGCGCCAGCACCTGCTGCGCGCAGCCCGAGAGCATGGCGACACGGCCCTTGCGCGCGCCCCCCTCGCCGACGCCCCCCTTGTGGACGCCCTGGGCCGGGAAGCTTTGCGGCGCGTCGACGGGGCTCACCTTGGGAATGCCGGCCGGCGCGAGCTCGAGCATCGCCTTGACCCGCCCGGTCGTCAGCGCCCGGAAGGGCTTGGCCAGCCACGCCCCGACCAGCGCCAGCCGGAACAGCCCCGGGCGCGGCAGCACGATCGAGAGCGTCTTGCGCAGCACGCGGTCGAACAGCGGCCGCTCATAGGTCTCGTAGATATGCTCGCGCGCCTGGTCGACGAGGTGCATGTAGTGCACCCCCGACGGGCAGGTCGTCATGCAGGACAGGCAGGACAGGCAGCGGTCGATATGCTTCACCACCTTTTCGGACGCCGGCTTGTCGTTCTCCAGCATGTCCTTGATCAGGTAGATGCGCCCGCGCGGGCTGTCCAACTCGTCCCCCAGCAGGACGTAGGTCGGGCAGGTCGCCGTGCAGAAGCCGCAATGCACGCAATTGCGCAGGATCTGGTTGGCCTCCGCCAGATCCGGATCGGCCAGTTGCGCCAGGGTGAAGTTGGTCTGCATGGGCCTGTCCTACACCCCCTCGCTCATCCGGCCGGGATTGAGCACCCGGTTCGGGTCGAAACTCTCCTTCACGCGGCGCGCGAGCGCGTCCAGCCCCGCGCCCTGCGGCTGGAAGACGGGCACGGCGGCGCGCAGGCTCTCCGGCGCGCGGAAGAGCTGGGCCCAGCCGCTTTCCGCGCGCTTCAGCGCGTCGCGCACCACGCCCTCCGCCCCCGTCTTGGGCGCGTCGAGGGCGAGCCAGACGAGCCCACCGCCCCAGTCGCAATAGGCCTCCGCCCCCTTGATCTCGGCGACGGCGTGGAGGAAGGCGGGCGCGTCCGTCGGCGGCAGCGAGATTTTCCAGATCACGCGCTCGTCCGCGCCGTCGGCGAAAGGCAGGACGTCGCGCACCGCCGTCCAGAAGGCGCGCGAGCGCTGGCTGTGCAATTCCTCCGTCGCGCCGTACGGGGCGAGCAGGCTCCGCAGCGCCTGGCACCGGTACTCGACCGAGGGGCCGAAACCCTCGACCCGGATCGCGGCCACCGCCTCGCCCGGCTTGGCGACAAGATCGACCTCCGACCGGCCCGCGATCGAGGCCGGCAGCCAGGCGGCGCCCGAGACCTCGCACGGGCTGTTGAGCCCGTCTGAAAGCGCCGCCACGCCCGCCGCGGCGTCCGGGCCGTAGACCAGCACGGTGCGGGTCTTCTGCCCGCGCGGCAGCGCCTTCACCGTCACCTTGTGGAGCGCGGCCAGCGTGCCCCAGCTTCCCGCCATCAGCTTGCAGAGATCGTAGCCGGTGACATTTTTGACCACGCGGCCGCCGGACTTGAAGGCGTCGCCGCGGCCCGTCACCCCTTCGAAGCCGAGGAAATGATCGCGCGCCGCCCCCTGCTTGATGCGCCGCGGCCCGGCCAGATTGCCGGCCAGAACGCCGCCCAGCGTGCCTGCGCCGCGCGCCATGCGCAGCACGCGCGAGTAATCGGGCGGCTCGAAGGAAAGCTCCTGGCCGGCCTCCTCCAGCGCCGCCTCGATCTCGGCCATCGGCGTCGCCGCGCCGGCGCTGAGCACCAGCTCCTCCGGCTCGTAGAGCGCGATGCCCGAAAAGGCGGAGAGGTCGAGGCGATGCGCCGTCTGCACCGGCCGGCCGATCCCGCGCTTGGAGCCGCGGCCGACCAGCTCCAAAGGCTTCAGGTCGGAATTGGCCCAGGCGACGGCGTCGCGGAGCTGGTCCGGCGTTTCGGGCTTGAGGGTTTCGGTCATGCGTGGGCCAAATCGCTGACGGATAAGAGCGTCGTCGGGCAGGCGGAGGGCGCGCCCATCAGAACCTCGGAATGTCGGGGAACGGCATTTGGCCGCGGTGGATATGCATGCGGCCCAGCTCCGCGCAGCGGTGCAACGTCGGGAACATCTTGCCCGGATTGAGGAGTCCGTCCGGATCGAAGGCGCATTTGACGCGCTGCTGCTGCTTCAGATCGTCCTCGGTGAACATGGTCTCCATCAGGTCGCGCTTTTCGACGCCGACGCCGTGTTCGCCCGTCAGCACCCCGCCAACCTCGACGCAGAGCCTCAGGATGTCGGCGCCGAACTCCTCCGCCTTCTCCAGCTCGCCCGGCTGGTTGGCGTCGTACATGATCAATGGGTGCAGATTGCCGTCGCCGGCGTGGAAGACGTTTGCGACGCCGAGGCCGTAATGCGCCGACAGCTCCCGCATCCGGCGCAGCACCTCCGGCAGGCGGTTGCGCGGGATGGTGCCGTCCATGCAGTAATAGTCGGGCGAGAGCCGACCCACCGCGGGGAAGGCGGCCTTGCGCCCGGCCCAGAAGCTGTTGCGCTCCTCCTCCGACTGGGAGGCGCGCACGGACACCGCGCCCTTCGCCTCCGCGATGGCGCGCACGCGCTCGATCAGATGCTCGACCTCGGCCTCCGGCCCGTCGAGCTCGACGATCAAAAGCGCCTCCACGTCGAGCGGATAGCCGGCCTGCACGAACTCCTCCGCCGCCTTGATCGCCGGCGCGTCCATCATCTCCATCCCGCCGGGGATGATCCCGTCGCCGATGACGCCGGCGACGCAGTCGCCGGCCGCCTCGCTGGTCGGGAAGCCGATCAGCAGCGCGCGCGCCGTCTCCGGCTTGCGCAGAAGGCGCACCGTGACCTCGGTCACGACGCCGAGCAGCCCTTCCGAACCGGTCAGAAGGCCGAGCAGATCGAAGCCGGCCGCGTCCAGGTGCTTGCCGCCGATGCGCAACACCTCGCCGTCCATGGTGACCAGTTCGACGCCCAGCACATTGTTGGTGGTCAGCCCGTACTTCAGACAGTGCACGCCGCCCGAATTCTCCGCCACATTCCCGCCGATGGAGCAGGCGATCTGGCTCGACGGATCGGGGGCGTAATAGAAGCCGTCCCCCTCCACCGCCTTGGTGATGGCCAGGTTCGTGACCCCCGGCTGCACCCGCGCGCAGCGGTTGGCGCTGTCGATCTCCAGAATGCGGTTGAACTTGCCCAGTCCCAGGATGATCCCGTCGGCGAGCGGCAGCGCGCCCCCGGAGAGCGACGTGCCCGCCCCGCGCGGGACGACCTTGACCCCCTCGCGCTTGCAGAAGCGCAGCACCTCGGCCACCTGCTCCACCGTTTCCGGCAGGACGACGATCAGGGGCAGCGTCTTGTAGGCGGTGAGGCCGTCGGTCTCATAGGGACGCAACGCGTCCTCATCGACGATCACGCCCTCCCCGGGGACGATCGCGCGCAAGGCGTCCGCGATTTCGCCCCGGCGGGCCATCACCCCCGCATCCGGCGTCGGCATCTGCATCGGCTGCGCCCCTTCCTGTTCGCCCGCGCCAGTATGGCAAGGCGGCCAAGCGCCCACAACGGTCACGTATCAAATTGGTAGTACCAATTTTCGGCGCCAGGATGCAAGGGGAATCGGCCCCCTCGCCTCAGTACCGGACCAGCGACAGACCGAGCGCCTCCCGGTTCTCCCGCCCGGCCAACTCGTCCGCAATCGCCTGCGCGATCGACGGGGCCAGGATGACCCCCGGATGCGCCGCCGCGATCATGACCGCCGGCGCCGCGCGAAGCCGCCCCACCAAGGGCGCGTCCGGCGGGGTCATGGGACGCGCGCCGACCGCGACCGATTGAAGCGCCATCGGCCCCAACGGGGCAAGCAATCGGCGCGCCGCCTCCAGGGTTTCGCGCCCAATCCGCTCAAGGTCGGCGGCGGTCGGCGCTGCGGGCGCGGACTCCGCGGCGATCAGGGCGCCCGGCCCGGCCGCGCGCACCTCCAGCTCCGGACCGGAGAGGATCGGGCTGAGCCCGTCGCGCGCGACGTCGAGCCGGACCAGAACGGACGGCGAGCGGGTCAGCGGCGGCGGCGCGAGATCGCCCAGCAGCGCCGCGCTGTCGGCGCCGGCGGCGACGACCGCCAGATCGCTCTCAATGCGCGCGCCGCCGGCGCGGACGACGGCGGCGCCGGCCCGACCGATCTCGATTGCGTCCACCGGACAGCCGAACCGCGTTTCAGCGCCCAGCTCGCAGGCGGCGGCCACCAGGGCGCCGGCCGCGCCGATTGGATTGAGCGCGCAGTCCTCGGGCGCGTCGATCGCGAGCGGCGGCGGCTCGGTCAGGACGGGAGCGCGCTCGGCGGTCTCCGCCGCCGACAGAAGGCGCAGCGGCGCATCCGCGGCGGCGCCGATCCGGAAAAGCCGTTCGACCCGCTCCGGATCGCGCGTCCAGAACAGCGCGCCGCAGGGCGCGAGCCCCAACCGGCCGCCCAGCTCGCGATCCAGCGCCCGATGCTGCGCCAAGGCCGCGGCCCGGCGCCGGAAGGTCGCCCGCGTGGTCTCGAGCGCGAAGGGCGTATGGCCGATCCAGCCGAAGGAGTGCGCGGTCACGCCTTCACCGGGCGCGGACGCGCGATCGATCAGGCGCACCCGACAGCCGGCGCGGCTGAGCCGATAGGCGATCGCGGCGCCGACGATCCCGGCGCCGACGACGGTCGCGCGAAGCGTGGTGAGGGACATGACGAGCCTCCCGCACGCGCGGGCGCCGGCGATCAGGCGGGATAACAAAAAACGAGCCGGCCGCCGCCTCATCGGGCTGCGGCCGGCTCCAAGACCCCGTCGATCGCGCGGGCGACGGCTCGCCCGGCGGCGCGTCAGCCCTGGCGGGCCTTCATGCGCTTGTTCTTGGAATTGATGACGTAGACGCGTCCGCGACGGCGGATAACGCGGCAATTCTTATCGCGCTTCTTAAGCGTCTTGAGCGAAGAGGCGACGCGCATCGGACTTACTCCCGAACCAGCATTTCTCCAAGCCGCCTCAGCTGGCGCCGCCGGACCGGAAGCCGGTCGGCGTCGCAGAACCCTGCAAGAAGGCGGGGGACGGCCGAAAACCGCGGCGGAAAATAGGGACGGCCGCAGGGCTTGTCAAACGCTTATCCGGGGTCGCCGCCCCCACGCAGCCGACCGCTCACGCGCTGGTGTTCGGGCTTGATTGGCGCGGCGCGCCGCCGCCGACCATTCTCCCGCCGTATGGCGCGGACCCCGCGCCGATCGCACCACGAAGGGGGACCAAACCGATGACCACTCGTTTTTTGCGCGCCGCCGCGATCGCCGGAACAGCCGCCCTCGTCGCCCTGGGCGTCGCCGGGGTAGAGCGCGCCCACGCCGCCTGCGGCGTCGACACGCCGCGCGCCGACATGACCTACGAGGACGCGCAAGACGTCTGGGAATGCCTGAAGGACGACCTCTACGCCGGCTACAACAAGGGCCCCAAGCGCTGGATTCCCGCCGCCTTCGTGAAGGACTACCGGGACTGGCGCATGGCCAGCACCCTGCCCGCCGATCCGGGCGTTCACAGCGGGCGCTATCTGCTGACCTATGTGAACGACGCGGGCTACGACGCCTACACCGAGTTCAAGGACGACGGGACGGCCGCGATCCCGGCCGGCGCGGTGATCGCGAAGGAGAGCTTCTCGATCTCGGACGCCGGCGAGGTCTCCAAGGGCCCGCTCTTCTTCATGCAGAAGGTCGAGGCCGGCACATCGCCGAAGACCGACGACTGGTACTACATGATGGTCAATCCGAACGGCGCGCCTGCGGCGGTAAACGTCTACACAGCCTGCAACGAGTGCCACATGGCCTTCGCGCATCAGGGCGGGCTCGGCTATCCGGTCCCGGAGGTGCGCGTCGGGCAATGACCCGACGAGGCGGCGCGACGCCGCGGCGCGGGGGCTAGAGCGTCTCCCCGCCGCGGATCGCGTGCGCGCGCAGATAGCGCAGTTTCCCCGACTCCAGCGCCTTGCTGAGATAGAGCCAGTATTCGGCCTCGCGCATCATGTCGTCGACGAAGGGGCGGGTCATCTCGGCCTTCGTGAGGCCGCCGACGAAACGCGCCCAGCCGCCCTGGACGAGGCCCAGATACTTCTCCGTCTCGTCCTCGAAGATGCGCAGATCCATCCGGTTGGACAGGATCCCCTTCTTCACGTCGGCCTTCGTCCAGAGATGCAGCGTCGAGCCGTCGGCCGCGCGCTCCTCCGCCCGTTTCAGCCAGCCGGCGACGACCGGATGATCGGCCGCGCTTTCGGACTCCAGGACGAGATCCGTCAGCACAAGATGGCCGTACGGCTTCAATGCGGTAAAGATGTCGTCCAGAAGCTTCTGCTTATTGCGGATCCGATGCAGGCGTTCGCGCAGCATCACCCCGTCGCACCGCCTCTCGCCAAGATCGAGCGCCTCTTCGTCGAGCGGCTTGATCGGGCAGCGCCGCTCCATCCCGTGCTGGGTCGAGAGCCGCATCGCCTCCGCCGCCAGGTCCGGCTCCAGCTCGTAGCCGGTGAGCCAGAGGTCGCGCTCCTTGGCGAGTTTGCGGATTCCGCCGCCGAGGCCCGCGGACAGGTCGAAACCGCTCTTCGTCGAATCGAGGCCCATCGGCTTGTAGAGTTCGGCCGTATAGGCCGCGCCGCCCGGCTCGACCACCTCGTCGTCCTCATCCACATCCCAAAGCCGGCGACACAGCGCCACGCGCGACGGCGGCCACGGGCCCAATGGCTCGTCAGCCGGCGGGTCGACGGTGATCTTGGCCGCCGCGGCGGCGCGCGCCGGATCGGCGCCGCGCATCAGCTCGAGCGGGTCGACGCCTTCCCACCACGCCTTGAAGCGAATCTTCAGGGGGATGTAAGGATCGCGCTCGTCCGCGCCGGGCATGGCCGGCTGTCGCTCCGCGACAGCGGTTCGGGCCATCGTTCCTCTCCCAACAAACATGGTCTCGTTCGGACGCGCAGGGCGCTTCCAAGGCGAGGTCAAGACAGCACGGGCAGGGTTAAGCGCACGTTAACTCGCGGGAAACATTCAACGGAGTAAATCGCTTAATCCTTGGGGCTTGTGACGGTCGTCACAGGCCCTGCCGCCGCCCCGAAGCGATAAGGGGCGCACAGTTCTGGAAGGACTACGACGATGACGGCCCGCGCGCACGATCCGAGTGACCAAGGCGCCGCCCCCGCTCCGCGGCGACGTCGGCGGGCGCGCCCGGCGGCCCTCGCCGCGCTCAACCGCCTGCCGCCGCTGGCGCTCTTGGCGGGGGCGTTGAGCCTCTCTCTGGCGGCGCTCGGCGGGGTCGCCGTCCTCTCGGTGGTCTGAGCGCGGGACGCCGCCCGCCTCGGCGATGCGCTTTGCCGGGCGGCGGGAACCGGTTATCGTCGGCCGAGACGCCGTCCACGCGCCCCGCCTTACGGATTGCCCAAAGATGCCCGACGCCCCTCTCATCCGCGCCGCCGAGGCGCGCGATATGCCCGAGATCACCGCGATCTACGCCGACGAGGTGCTGACGGGCCTCGGCACCTTCGAACTGACGCCGCCGGACGCGGAGGAGATGGCGCGCCGGCGCGCGGCGCTGGTCGCCGACGGTTTCCCCTATCTGGTCGCCGAGATCGACGAGCGGGTCGCCGGCTACGCCTATGCCGGTCCCTATCGGCCGCGCCCCGCCTATCGCTATACGGTCGAGAATTCGGTCTATGTCGCGGCCTGGGCGCGCCGACAAGGCGTCGGCCGGGCGCTGATCGAGGCGCTGATCGCGCCCTGCATCGCGCTGGGCAAGCGCCAGATGATCGCGGTCATCAGCAACCCCGCCTCGATCGGCGTCCACGCCGCGGCCGGCTTCGTCGAGGCCGGCGCGACCCGCGCGGTCGGCTGGAAGTTCGAGCGCTGGATCGACGTCGTCACCATGCAGCGCCCGCTGGGGAAGGGCGACGGGGCGCCGCCTGAGGAGTAAGACGCGTACGCATCGCAAAAAGCGATGCGATCCAGCGATTTAATTCGCTTCGCGCGCCCGTGCGGCGGGCGTAGGGGAGACGCTTCACGAGCCGATGGAGCAGATCCCCATGGCGGACGCCGCCGCCCCTGGATTGGCCGCCCCTCCCCCGACGGACCCCTCCGCCAAGCAGCCGCGGGAGGAGCACGCCGACAATCCGCGCCTCGGCGTCGCCTGGCTGGTCTTCGGCCTGGCGATCATGTCGATCCAGGACGTGATCATGAAACTGCTGGCGGGGGACTACGCCGTCCATCAGATGGTGTTCGCGCGCGGCCTCGTCGCCTTGCCGATCCTGCTGGTTATCGTCCGGTTCGACGGCGGCTGGGGGCGGCTGCGGCCGAAGCGACCGGGCTGGGTGTGGCTGCGCGGCCTTCTCGGGCTGGCTTGCTACACCGCCTACTACATCGCCCTCGCCGTGCTGCCGCTGGCGGAGGCGGTGACGCTCTTCTTCGCCAATCCGCTGATCGTCACCGCGCTGGCGGCGCCGGTGCTGGGCGAGCGGGTCGGTTGGCGGCGTTGGGGCGCCGTGCTGACCGGCTTCGCCGGCGTCGCGCTGATCCTGCAGCCGGGCGCGCGCAGCCTGGAGCCGGCGATGCTGCTCGGTCTTGCGGCGGCGGCCTTCTACGCCGCCTCGATCCTGATCACCCGCAGCCTGTCGCGGACCGAAGCCGGCTCCACCATGGCCTTCCACATGATGCTGGTCTTCTTCCTGGGCAGCATCGCCAGCGGCCTGACAATCGGCGACGGCCGCTTCGCAGCGGACGGGGCGGACGGGGCGGCGGGGAGCTTCGACTATCTGCTGCGCGCCTGGGTTTGGCCAACCCCCTGGGACGCAGCCCTGATGGCGGCGACCGGCGTAATCGGCGGGATCGGTTTCTACGCGCTGACGCAGGCCTATCGGCTCGCCCCATCGAGCAGCGTCGCGCCGTTCGAGTTCACCATGCTGCCCTGGGCGCTGGTCTGGGGCTTCGTGTTCTTCGCTGAGACGCCCGGGGCGGGCGCGCTGGCCGGAATGGCGCTGGTGATCGGGGCCGGGCTCTACATCCTGCGCCGCGAGGACGCGGGCGGCGCTCCCGTCGTGCGCGGCCCCAAGCCCTGGCGCTTCCGCGCCTAGAGCGGTTCAAATCCCGCCTCCGACCTCCATCTCGCCGGTCAGGCGCCGCACGCGCTCCAACAGGCCGTGCAGCGACGGCTCGCGATAGCCGTGGGCCTCCAGCGCCCCGACCGTCTGGATCAGATAATCGCGGTTGAGGCCGGAGCGCCCGCGGGCGTACAGGATGATCTGGGCCGCCTCCGCCTCCGGCAAGGCGCCGGCGTAGTGCGAATGCTCCGGATCGGCGACGAAGCAGTGCGCACGCACCGGCCTCCCGTCCGCCAGCGACACCGGCAGATAGGCCGGCCGGTAGGCGTAGCCGCGCAGTTCCCGCTCCTCCAGATAGGCGGCGATGTCGGGCCAGTCGGCCCGATCGACCCGGAAGGCGCGGCCCTCGCAGCGGCCGCCGTCGTCCGGCGCGAGGCCGAGCACCAACCCGGGCCGCCCCGGCGCGCCGCGATGATGCTCCGACCAGATGCAGAAGCTGCGGCGATAGCCGGCGAGCACGGCGCCCGCCGATTCCAGATGCGGAAAGCCGGGCCGCCACATCAACGAGCCGTATCCGAACACCCAGATCGCCCGGTCGGCGGCCGCCTCCGCCTCCAACACGTCCGCCCATTCGCGCAGGTTCCTGTCCATGCCCGCAGCAAAGGGGGCGGGCGGTCCCCGGTCAAGGGCGGTCGGCGCCTCCGGGAAACACTGCGTATCCGGGACCCCGCTTGTTCCGCGCGGAGACGCCGCCTAGCTTGCCAGAAGACGCCGGGAGAGCCGCCATGACATCCGCACCGCCACTACCCGCCTTCTTCATCAGCCACGGAGCCCCGACCCTGCCGATCGACGAAGGCGCGCCCGCCAAGGCGCATCTGGAGCGCCTGGGGTCGACGCTTGCGAAGGAGGTTGGCCGGCCGCGGGCGATCCTCGTCCTTTCCGCCCACTGGGAGACCGCGCAGCCGACCGTGAGCGCCGCGGCGGCGCCGGAAACGCTGTATGATTTCCACGGCTTCCCGGAGCCGCTCTATCGCCTCGCCTACCCTGCCCCCGGCGCGCCGGATCTGGCGGCGGACGTCGCCGAGCGCCTGCGCGCGGCCGGCTTCGACGCCCGGATCGACCCCGACAGAGGGCTCGACCACGGCGCCTGGACTCCGCTGCTGCTGATGGTCCCGGATGCGGCGATCCCAGTGCTCCAGCTCTCGATCCAGCCGGCGGCCGGCCCGGGGCGCCACATCGCGATCGGCCGGGCGCTGGCGCCGCTGCGGCGCGAGGGGGTGCTGATCCTCGGATCGGGGGCTGCGACGCACAATCTGCGCGCCTTTCGCGGCCAGCCCCCGGACGCGCCGGCGGCCGATTGGGCGCTCGCCTTCGCCGATTGGCTGGAGGAAGCGGTCGCGGCCGACGACGAGGCGGCGCTCGCCGCCTACCGATCCGCGCCCGAAGGCGCCCGCAATCACCCGACGCCGGAGCATTTCCTGCCCTTCTTCGCCGCCTACGGCGCGCGCAGCCCCGGCGTTGCGGGAAAGCCCGTGCACCGCAGCATGCGGCATGGAATTCTCGCCATGGACTGCTATCGGTTCGACTGACACACGGTTAGGGAATAAGGGATAGGGGAGAGGCGCGATGGCGCGACGGTCGGAGAAGATCACGTTCCCGGGCTCGCAGGGCTTCGATCTGGCCGCCCGACTGGAACTGCCGGAGGGCGACGAGCCGCGGGCCTATGCGCTGTTCGTGCACGGCTTCACGCTGGGCAAGGATTCGGTGGCGGCCAGCCGCATCGCCGCTGCGCTGGCCGAGCGGGGGATCGCTACGCTGCGCTTCGACTTCACCGGGCTCGGCGGGTCGGACGGCGACTTCGCCAACACCAACTTCCGCACCAATATGCTGGACATCGAAGCGGCGGCGCACTTCCTGGCGCGCGAACACCGCGCGCCGGCCATCGCCATCGGCCACTCCCTCGGCGGGGCGGCGCTGCTGGCGGCGGCGGAGCTGCTGCCGGAGACGCAGGCGATCGCCACCATCGGCGCGCCGTCCGACCCCAGCCACGTCGCGCACCATTTCGAGGACCACAAGGACGTGATCTGCAACGAGGGCGAGGCGATCGTCGATCTCGGCGGACGGCCCTTCAAGATCCAACGCCACTTTCTGGAGACGCTGGGAGAGGTCGATCTGACCGCAAAGCTCGGATCGCTCAGGAAGGCGCTTCTGGTGATGCATTCGCCGCTCGACGCGACGGTCGGGATCGGGAACGCCGAGACGATCTACAAGGCGGCCAAGCATCCCAAGAGCTTCGTCAGCCTGGACCGCGCCGACCATCTGTTGAGCGACAAGCGCGACGCGGGCTATGTGGCGCAGGTGCTGGCCGGCTGGGCCTCGCGCTATGTCGATCTGGACCCGATGGACCGGCCGAAGCCAGAGCCGCTGCCCGCCAATCTGGTGGAGGTGCGCGAGACCCGCAAAGGTCCCTTCGGCAACCGGGTGCGCGTCGGCCGTCATGAGCTGGGCGCCGACGAGCCGAAGAGCGTCGGCGGACGCGACAGCGGGCCGAGCCCCTACGACTTCCTGCTGACGGCGCTGGGAAGCTGCACCGCCATGACGATCCGGATGGTTGCGGACCGCAAGAAATGGCCGCTCGACTTCGCCACGGTGCGGCTCTCCCACGCCAAGATCCACGCCGAGGATTGCAGCGATTGCGAGAGCGCGGGCGGCAAGATCGACGAAATCACCCGGGAAATCGTGCTGGAGGGCGATCTGAGCGCAGAGCAGCGCGCGAAGCTCTTGGAGATCGCCGACAAGTGCCCGGTCCACCGCACGCTGCACGGCGAGGTCAAGGTGCGCACCCGCCTGGCGGAGTGACCGCCGCCGACGCTTCGGCGGCCGTCGTAGCATCGCCCCCGCCCCGCGGATAGGCTTGTCAGGCGAGGAGGCGGCGCCATGGTCAACACAAACGGGATCGCAAAGATCGGCGCCCTGGTCGGCGACCCGGCGCGCGCGGCGATCCTCTTGTCCCTGATGGACGGGCGCGCATTGACGGCCAAGGAACTCGCCGTCGCCGCGGGCGTGACGCCGCAGACGGCGAGCAGCCATCTCGCCCGGCTGACCGACGCCGGGCTTCTGTCGATGGAGAAGCAGGGCCGCTGGCGCTATCACCGGCTCGCCTCGCCGCAGGTCGCCGGAATGCTGGAGGGGCTGTCGGCGCTGGCCGCCGCGGGGCCGGCGCCCGCGCGTCCGGTGCGGGTCGGCCCGCGCGACGAGGCGCTGCGGCGCGCCCGGGTGTGCTACGACCATATGGCGGGCCGGCTGGGGGTCGCGGTCGCGGACGCGCTGGCGGCCCGCGGCGCGATCGAGTGGGAGGCGGACGGCGGCCTGGTGACGCCGGCCGGCGAACGCTTGTTGGCCGACATGGGCGTCGATCTGGGGCTGAGCGCGAGGACGCCGCGCGCGCGCCGACCGCTCTGCCGGCCCTGCCTGGATTGGAGCGAACGGCGCCCGCATGTGGCCGGGCGGCTCGGCGCGGCGCTGCTGCAACGTTTCCTGAAGGAAGGCTATGTTCGGCGGCGCCGCGACGGCCGCGCCCTCGACGTCCTTCCGGCGGGCCGCGCCTTCCTGCGAACGGCCCTGGGCGTCGGCGATCTCTGAGCGGCCGGGTCGGCCGAGCCTCAGGGCAGCCGCGCGATCCGCAGCAGATTCGTCTTGCCGGGCGTCCCGAAGGGCACGCCGGCGGTGACGACGATCCGGTCGTCGCTGGCCGCGAAGCCGTCGATCTTCGATTGGTGCAGCGCCGTCTCCACCATGTCGTCCAGATTGCGGGCGTCCGGCGCGCGCGCCGAATGCACGCCCCAGACGAGCGCCGTGCGGCGCGCGGTCTCGACCCGCGGCGTGATGGAGATGATGGGATGATCCGGGCGTTCGCGCGCGATGCGCACCGCGGTGGAGCCGCTGGTCGTGTAGGCGACGATGGCCGCGGCCGAGATCGTATCGGCCACCTGCCGCGCGGCCGCCGACATGGCGTCGGCGGTGGTCTCCTCCGGCGGCGCGCGCTGCGCCTCGATCTGCTTGCGATAGAGCGGGTCCTTCTGCACCCGGTGGATGATGCGGTCCATCATCTCAACGGCCTCGACCGGGTAGCGGCCGACCGCCGTCTCGGCCGACAGCATCACGGCGTCCGCGCCGTCATAGACCGCGGTCGCCACGTCCGAGGCTTCGGCCCGCGTCGGCGCCGGGCGCTCGACCATGGAATCCAGCATCTGGGTCGCCACCACCACCGGCTTGCCCGCAAGGCGGCTGGCGCGGACGATCTCGCGCTGCAGCACCGGCACGTCCTCGGGCGGCATCTCGACGCCCAGATCGCCGCGCGCGACCATGATGCCGTCCGAGAGCGCGACGATCTCGTCCAGCCGGTCGATCGCCGCCGGCTTCTCAAGCTTGGCCATGATCCAGGCGCGCTCGCCGATGATCTCGCGCGCCTCGGCCACATCCTCCGGCCGCTGCACGAAGCTGAGCGCCACCCAGTCGACGCCCAACTCCAGCCCGAAGGCGAGGTCCGCCCGATCCTTCTCCGTCAGAGGGGAGAGCGGCAGCACCGCGCCCGGCACGTTGACGCCCTTGCGCTCGCTGAGCGGGCCGCCGACCGCCACGCGGCAGTCGGCGTGGGTTTCGTCGCAGCGCTCCACCGTCAGCTTCAGCCGGCCGTCGTCGATCAGCAGATCGGCCCCGGGCGCCAGCGCCTTGAAGATCTCCGGATGCGGCAGGCGCACGCGCGCGGAATCGCCCGGCGCTTCGTCCAGATCGAGGCGGAAGCGCGCGCCCGCCTCCAACTCGACCGGCCCGTCGGCGAAGGTCCCGATGCGCAGCTTCGGCCCCTGCAGGTCCAGCAGCGCCGCGATCGGCCGGCCGGTCCGGTTCTCCAGAGCGCGGATCGCGTCGAACCGGGCGCGATGCTCCTCCGGACCGCCATGGCTGAAGTTCAGGCGAAAGACGTCGACGCCGGCCATGAACAGCGCCTCGATCCTCTCCGGCGTCGAGGTCGCCGGTCCCAGCGTTGCGAGGATCTTGGTCTGGCGGGTGCGACGCATGGCGGGAGGGTCTCCGGGCCGGATCGGGAAACGGGCGGCGGGGGTCTTCGGGCGGCGGATCATAGCGAAGCCGCTGCGGATAGGCTTGCAAATTTTCGATGACCCGTCCATGAACGGCGGCAGTCATTTCCATCAGACGGAAAAAGCCGCATGCCACGCGAGGACGAACCGGCCGCCCCGTCCCAGGCGGCGCGCCGCGAGGGCGGCAAGAAGCGGGGCCGTCCGGCCGCCGGCGAGCCGGCCCGCGCCGGCGGCGGCGAAGGCGGCACGGTGCGGGCGCTGACCCGCGCGCTCGACCTGCTGGAAGACATCGCGGCGACGCCGGGCGGCGCGACGCTGGGCGACCTCGCGCTCAGGGCGGAGCTGGCCCCCTCGACCGCGCACCGGCTTTTGAAGACCTTGGAGGCGCGCCGCTTCGTCGCCCAGGACCCGGAGCGCGGCCTGTGGTTCGCGGGCGTGCAGGCCTTCATCGTCGGCGCGGGCTTCCTGCGCAACCGGGATTTCGTCACCGCGGCCCGCCCGGCGATGCAGAGCGCCATGGAGCGCTCCGGCGAATCGGTGAACCTGGCCGTGCTGGATCAGGGGCAGGCGATCTACCTCTCGCAGGTCGAATCGCGCCAGATGATGCGCGCGCTGGCCCCGCCCGGCGGCCGGGCGCCGCTGCACGCCTCGGGCGTCGGCAAGGCGCTGCTGGCCGGGCTCGCCCCGGAGGCGGCGGAGCGCCTGATCGCAACGCTCGCCTTCACCCGCCACACCGAGCGCACGATCGACGCGCCGACCGCCCTGGCGGCGGACATCGCCGCCGCGCGGGCGCGCGGCTACGCCGTCGACGACGAGGAGCACGCGATCGGCCTGCGCTGCGTCGCCGCCCCGATCTTCAACGAGTTCGCGGAGCCGCTGGCCGCGGTCTCGATCTCCGGCCCGATGGCCCGGATCGGCGACGACCGCTTCGAAGCGCTGGGCCAAGCGATCCGCGAGACCGCCGCCGAGATCACCGCCCGCCTCGGCGGCCGCGCGCCCGCCTCCTTCGGCGCCGGGTAACGGCGCGCCTTCACCCGCCGCGCCGTCAAGCGACGTAAGAGCCCTGGAATTCCTAGCGCATAAAGCCGGGCCCCGAAGCGCCCGCCCATCAGACGCATGCCCTCATCCCGTCCATCGGCGGAGCGTCACCAGACGGCCGGCCCCGCCCACCCGGACTTCCGGCGCTGACGCATTGCAGACATTTGCGAACTGGGTAGCTGCTCCCTGAATTGTCTGGTATGGATGACGTACGGCTCTTTTACGCTTAAAAGTGGTTTCCGTGATTTCAGGAGGCTGCCGTGCTCCCAGATGAATTAGACTACGCGAATTTGTCAGGTAGTATTCTTGGGTCCTATTCGTACGAGGGAAGGACTGAATCGGCATCGTTTCTTGCCTGGTTCATAGAAAATATTCTCCGACTGGACGATGTCGAAGCTGCGGACTCCATCTGTGATGGACCGTCAGACAGAGGTATCGACGCTGTCTATGTCGACCACGACAATAGTGAAGTGATTTTTTTACAGGCAAAGGTGCGCCAAAACGACGCCCGGGCGATCGGAGACCAGCCAATTAGAGACTTTGCAGGCTCTGTGGCGCAGTTCTCAACGCCGGATCTCGTTGAACAAGCCCTAGCTGCGGCACCGGGTTCCGAGATCGCAAAGCTTCTTAAACGAACTGACGTCGCAGAGCGCTTACGCGAAGGCTACAGCGTCGCGTCATGGTTTGTTACGAACGCTGCGGTGGACGAGAATGGAAAACGAGCTGCCGAGGCTACGACTGTAACAATTTTTGATCGTGAGAACATCGCTAACCGCTACGTTGAGATTGATGCCCCCGACGTCGTTGAAGGTACGGCTGAGTTCGATGTATCTGACAATGGATATGTCGAATTTTCTGCAGGCGACAAGGCGAAACTGTACCTTATCACGGCGAAAGCTGAAGATTTTCTCAAACTAGGGGGAATTGGAGACGGCTCACTTTTTGCGCAAAACGTACGCCTGAGCCTTGGCAACACCAAGGTCAATAAAGACATTGTAAAAACCGTCAGTGATCAATCGAAGCACTTATTTTTTCCCATGTATCACAATGGGATCACGATAATCTGCAAGAAGGTGGAACCGGGCGATAAAATCAAAATCACAGACTATGTCGTGGTTAATGGCGCACAAAGTCTAACGGTTTTGAATCGCCATAAGAGCAAAGTTTCCGATGATCTTCGTCTTGTCGCAAAAATCATCGAAATCGAAGGAGATGATGCCTTTGCGAGAGAGATAACGCTAGCGAGCAACAATCAGAATGCGATTAGACCGCGCGATCAACGATCAACCAACCTGCTTCAAACGAGGCTTGAAGCGGAATTTCGGCGGATCGGTTTCGAAGGCTATTCGTATGTTATTAAGCGTGGACAAGATGAGACCGGGAACGCAATCATAAACGATGAGGCAGGCCGTCTCCTAATGGCCTATGACGTTGGCGAACCGTGGTCATGCCATCAAATTTACAAAGTCTTCGACGAAAAATATACAGAGGTATTTGGGCGCCCGTCTGTCAACGCGTGGCGCATAATCCTTCTAACGAAAATGATGGAAAAAGTTCTGGAAAGCCTTAATACGATCAAATTTGAGCCGCTTCAGAGATATCGTCTTACCCGCTACTTTCTTCTTTATGCAATTTCTCGTCTCCTAGACGGAGACGAAGCAGCACGTTCAATTTTGGCCAACCCAGAGGCGCTATTAAAGAATGCTGAAAAACTTACCAAGTTCTTGGAGACTGTGCGTACCATCTCATCCCGGTACTGCGTGGACTTACGAGCAGAATTTGTAGAGGCTCAAGATCCACCTGATTACAAAGCTGTTCTAAAAAGCCCGACACAGGTCCAGGAAATGGAAGGCCGCTTCAGAAAGAGCTTCCACTACGATGTAGCGCGTGATCGTGAAAAAATGCCGAGCGTTGATTTCATATAGCCAAAGCCTTCTCAAAAACGTTCGTAGTCCGCTTCTGGCTAAACACGGCCACTTGCGCCCAGCCGACGATCCGGCCGCTCTGTAAGCGAGCCCGGACCAGGACGACGCGTCCCGCGACCCCTTGGGTGCGGCGCTGGGTTCCGAGAAAAGGCGTCGACCTCGCCCCGCATGATGGCCCGCGCGCAGCGGAGCGCCCCGGCCTCCCGGGCGGGGTTGGCGGGGGTGTGCGTCCCCTCAGCCGCGCTGCGGGTAGCCGATCTCGGTCAGGTCGTCGCGGATTTCGTCCAGGATGGCGGGATCGTCGATGGTGGCGGGGGCCGCGACCTGCTGGCCGTCCGCCAGGCCCGAGATCGAGCGGCGCAGGATCTTGCCGGAGCGCGTCTTGGGCAGGCGCTTGACCACCACCGCGTTCTTGAAGGCGGCGACGGGGCCGATCTCCTCGCGCACCTTCCGCACGACCTCCGCGACGATCTCCGCCTCCGGCCGGTCGACGCCCGACTTCAGGACCAGGAGGCCGAGCGGCAACTGGCCCTTCATCGCGTCGGCCACGCCGACGACGGCGCACTCGGCGACGTCCGGGTGGCTCGCCAGCACCTCCTCCATCGCGCCGGTGGAGAGGCGGTGGCCGGCGACGTTGATGATGTCGTCGGTGCGGCTCATCACGTAGATGTAGCCGTCCTCGTCCATATAGCCGGCGTCGCCGGTCTTGTAGTAGCCGGGATAGTCCGAGAGATAGGCGTCGATGAAGCGCTGCTCCGCGTTCCACAGCGTGGGCAGGCAGCCCGGCGGCATCGGCAGCTTGACGCAGATCGCGCCCATCTCGCCGCGCGGCACCTCGTTGAGCTGGTCGTCCAGCACCTGGACGTCGTAGCCGGGCACCGCGCGGGTCGGGGAGCCGGCCTTGACCGGCAGCTTCTCGATCCCGAGCGGATTGGCGGCCATCGGCCAGCCGGTCTCCGTCTGCCACCAATGGTCGATGACGGGGACCTGCAGGATCTCCTCCGCCCAATGCAGCGTGTCGGGATCGCAGCGCTCCCCCGCCAGGTAGAGCGCGCGGAACTTGGAAAGATCGTAGCCTTTCAGGAGGGCGGCCTTCGGATCCTCCTTCTTGATCGCGCGGAAGGCGGTCGGCGCGGTGAAGAGGGTGACGACCCCGTGCTCCTCGATCACGCGCCAGAAGACGCCGGCGTCGGGCGTGCCGACCGGCTTGCCCTCGAACATCACCGTGGTGCAGCCGTGCAGCAGCGGCGCGTAGACGATGTAGCTGTGGCCCACGACCCAGCCCACGTCGGAGGCGGCCCAGAACACCTCGCCCGGATCGATGTCGTAGATCGCCTTCATCGACCATTTCAGCGCGACCGCATGCCCCCCATTGTCGCGCACGACGCCTTTCGGCTGGCCCGTCGTGCCGGAGGTGTAGAGGACGTAGAGCGGATCGGTCGCCGCGACCGGGACGCAGTCGGCCGGCGCCGCGGACGCCAAACCCTCGACCCAGTCGCGGTCGCGGCCGTCGCGCAGGCTCCACGCCGCCTGCTCGCGCTGCAGGACGGCGATGGATTTGACGAGGTCCGGCGCCTGCTCCAGCGCCGACTCGATGATGGGCTGATACTGGATCACCCGGCCCGGCTCGATCCCGCACGACGCGGTCAGGATCGCGACCGCGCCGGAATCCTTGATGCGGGTCGCCAGCTCGTTCGGCGCGAAGCCGCCGAAGACGACCGAATGCACCGCGCCGAGGCGCGCGCAGGCCAGCATGGCGACCGCGGCCTCCGGGATCATCGGCATGTAGATGATGACCCGGTCGCCGGTCGCGACGCCCATCTCCTTCAGCAGGCCGGCGGCGCGCGCGACCTGGTCCTGCAGGTCGGCGTAGGTCAGCGTGCGCTGCGTCCCGGTGATCGGGCTGTCATGGATCAGGGCGAGCTGCTCGCCGCGGCCGGCCGCCACATGCCGGTCGACGCAGTTCCAGCAGGTGTTCAGCCTGCCGCCCGTGAACCAGCGATAGACATGCGGCGCGCCGGAGCGGTCTATGACCGCATCCCAGCGCCGGTCCCAATCGATCGCCTCGGCCGCTTCGGCCCAGAAGCCTTCCGGATCCTCCATCGACCGGCTGTAGACCGCGTCCAGCGCCCCCATGACGTTTCAACCCCCTTCGCGTTTCGACAGATTTGTTGAGCGGGAGTATGCCCGACGCGCCCGGCGCTTTGCAAAGGACAAGGGGCCAGGGCCGCGGAGCGCGTCTTCGGCGGCGCCCTCGCCCTCCGAGACGCCGCCTGACGGCGGCTCCTCAGGACGAGGGCTCTCCGCTTGCTTCCTTGGGATGAAGCCTCGTCCTGAGGAGGGCGCGCCAGCGCCGGTCTCGAAGGGCGAGATCGGGGCGCCCCCGAGAACTCGGGTCGCGCCGTCGTCCGGCGCGGTTCCGAATCCCGGGTCTCCGCTGCGCTGCGCCCGGGATGACGACGCGACGTCCGGACGCGACGCCGCACGCCATGCTCAGCGGCGCGCGGCCTCCCGGATGAAATCCGTCACCAGCGCCGTCCAGTGCGCGGCCTGCTCGATATTGGCCAGATGCGCCGCCTCCTCGATCACCGCGATGCGGGCGCCGGGCAGATGCTCGGCGATCACCTGGCCGGCCTCGACGGGGGTGGACGGGTCCTCGCACCCCTGCACGACCAGGGCGGGCGCGCGCAGTTCCGGCAGGCGCTCGGTGAACCGGAAGTCCCGGATCGCCCCGCAGCAGGCGGCGTAGCCGTCGACCGAGGTGTTGGCGATCATGGCGCGCACGGGCTCGATCTCGGGCAGGCCCGCGTCCCGTGCGGCCCGGGTGAACCAGCGCTCGATCGTCGGCTCGACCAGCGCCGCCATGCCCTCGGCGCGGGCGGCGGCGACGCGCTGATCCCAGCTCGGGGCGAGGTCCGCGGGGATCGCGCTCGTCGTGCTGGCGAGCGTCAGGCTCACGACCCGCTCCGCATGGCGCAGACCCATCACCTGGCCGATCATGCCGCCGATCGACAGGCCGACCCAATGGACGCGCTCGATCCCCAGATGATCCATCAGCGCGACGGCGTCGTCCGCCAGATCCGCCATCGCGAGGCGCTGTTGGGCGGCCGTCGGCGCGGGGCTCTTGCCATGCCCGCGCATGTCGTAGCGCACGAGCCGCCAGCCGGCCTCCAGGAACGCGGGTTGCTGCGCCTCCCACATGGTGAGGTCGGCGGCGAGCGAGTGGCTGAACAGCACGACGGGCGCGTCCTCCGGCCCCTCGATCTCATAGTTCAGCGCGGCGCGGTCGAGCGGTGCGAGCATCCTGGCCGTCCCTCCTGATTACGAACCGGCGACGAACTCCTCATAGCGATAGCCCTGATAATAGAGCAGGGTCGCGAGGTCCGTGTGGTCGATGCGGTGCGGGGCCTGCTCGCGCACGATCGGCTTGGCGCGGAAGCCCACCCCCAGCCCGGCCGCGGTCAGCATGTCGAGATCGTTCGCCCCGTCGCCGACGGCGAGCGCCGCGTCCAGCCCCGCGCGCAGCTCATGCGCCAGCGCCTTCAGCGTCTCGAGCTTCGTCGCGCGCCCGACGATCGGGCCGACGACGCAGCCGGTGAAACGGCCGTCGACGATCTCCAGCCGGTTCGCCTTGTGGGCGTGGAAGCCGAGGCGGCGGTGCACCACGTCCGTCGTGAAGGTGAAGCCGCCGGAGACCAGCAGGCAGCGCGCGCCGTTCGCCGCCATGGTTCGGACCAGCGTCTCGCCGCCTTCGGTGTAGGTGACGCGCTGCATCACCTGGGCCAGCGTCTCGTCCGCCGGATGGCCTTCCAGCAGGGCGACGCGCTCGACCAGGCTTTCCTCGAAGCCGATCTCGCCGTTCATGGAGCGGCGCGTGATCTCCGCCACCTTCTCTCCGAAGCCGAGCAGCAGCGCGATCGTGTCCAACGTCTCGATCTCGATCATGGTCGAATCCATGTCGGCGATCAGCATGCGCTTGCGACGGCCCCCGGCCGGCTGCGCCGCGCGGTCGAGCCGCACCAGCGCGTCCGTCGCGTCGACCGCGGCGTGCGCCGCCGAATGCTCCAGCCCGTCGAACGGCAGATCGGCGGCGACCCCCTCGCACAGCCAGCGGGGCGCGCCGATGGCTTCCGCCCCCGCGGCGTTGAGGGCCTCCGCGGCGGCGGCCAGATCGGCGTCGGTCAGCCCGCGGTCGGCGGGCGCGACGAGGGTGAGGATGTGGGGAAGCGATTGCGTGCTCATGGACGGCTCGCATAGCGCGCCCGCCCGCGTCCGGCAAGTGACGATCCGGCGGGCGGGTGCTAGCGTCGCGCCCGTCATGGGCGCTCCTGAAACCCCATCGCCGACGGCCGGCGGCGTGCTGGTGATCGCCGGCCCGACGGCGTCCGGCAAGTCGGCGCTCGCGCTCGCGCTCGCTGAGGCCGTCGGCGGGACCGTGATAAATGCGGACTCGCAGCAACTCTATCGCGAGCTGCGCCTGCTGACCGCGCGGCCGAGCGCGCAGGAAGAGGCGCGCACGCCCCACCGGCTGTTCGGCGTGCTGGCCGGCGACGACGTCTGCTCGGCCCAGCGCTGGCGGGAAATGGCGGAGCGGGCGATCCGGGAGAGCCTGGCGGCGGGCCGTCTGCCCATCCTGTGCGGCGGCACGGGCTTCTATCTGAAAGCCATGCTGGAGGGGCTGTCCCCCATGCCGGAGATCCCAGCCGCCGTGCGCGAGGCCGTGCGCGCGCGCGTCGAGGCGGAAGGACCCGCCGCAGCGCATGCGCGGCTCGCCGCCGTCGATCCCGAGAGCGCGGCGCGCATCGCGCCTGCGGACCGCCAGCGCATCGCCCGCGCGCTGGAGGTGTTCGAGGCGAGCGGCGAGACGCTGACCCGCTGGCGCACCGCCCCGCCGGCCGGCCCGCCCGCGGGGATGCGCTTCGCGGTCGTCATGCTGGCGCCGCCGCGCGCGGCGCTCGTCGAGCGGATCGAGGCGCGCTTCGACGCCATGATGGCCGCCGGCGCGCTGGAGGAGGTGCGCGCGCTCCGCGCCGCCGGACTGCCGGAGGACGCGCCGGTCTGGAAGGCCGTGGGCGCGCGCGACCTGGCGGCGGCGATCCGCGGCGATAGGTCGCTGGAGGCCGCGGTCGCCGACGCCAAGACGGCCACCCGCCAATACGCGAAACGGCAAGCGACCTGGCTTAGAAGGCAGATTGTTGCTGATGTTGCGCTTACAGAGCAATTTTCAGAAAAGTTAATCGACCACACATTGTCATTTCTTCGCGAAAGCGGCTTGACCGCCTGAAGGGGCGGGCCTATGGTGCGCCGCCGCAAAACGGGCGAGACGCCCGGATTCCGGCCGCTTGAGGACGCCGCGGCGGCGGCGGGACGTTCGAGGGATGCATGCCGGCGCGCAGTCGGTCTATGGTTCAGGAAAGCGTGAGAGGGGCGGCGCGTCGGCGTCCGCCCCGTTCTTCGAAGAAGGAAACGAGACGATGAGTGCGACGTCCATGACCGGGGCCGAGATGGTGATCAAGAGCCTGGTGGATCAGGACGTCGAGGTCGTCTTCGGCTATCCGGGCGGCGCGGTGCTGCCGATCTACGACGCGCTGTTCAAGCAGAACCGCATCCGCCACATCCTGGTCCGGCACGAGCAGGGCGCGGTGCATGCGGCCGAGGGCTACGCCCGCGCGACCGGCAAGCCGGGCGTGGTTCTGGTGACCTCCGGCCCGGGCGCGACCAACGCGGTGACGGGGCTGACCGATGCGCTGATGGACTCCATCCCCCTGGTCTGCCTGACCGGGCAGGTGCCGACCCATCTGATCGGCAACGACGCGTTCCAGGAGTGCGACACGACCGGCATCACGCGCCCCTGCACCAAGCACAACTACCTGGTGAAGGACGTGAACCGTCTGGCCAAGACGATGCACGAGGCCTTCTATGTCGCGACCAGCGGCCGGCCGGGCCCGGTGGTGATCGACATCCCAAAGGACGTGCAGTTCGCCCAAGGCGACTATCAGGCGCCCAACGGCAAGCAGGCGCACAAGACCTACCGCCCACAAGTCAAGCCGGACCGCGACCGGATCGAGGCCGCGGTCGACATGCTGCTGGAGGCCAAGCGGCCGATCGTCTACGCCGGCGGCGGGGTGGTGAATTCCGGCCCGGCGGCGAGCCAGCTGCTGACCGAGTTCGTGAAGATGACGAACTTCCCCTGCACGCTGACGCTGATGGGCCTGGGCGCCTTTCCGGCGCGCGAGCCGCAGTTCCTCGGCATGCTGGGCATGCACGGCACCTACGAGGCGAACTGGGCGATGCACGATTGCGACGTCATGCTGTGCGTCGGCGCGCGCTTCGACGACCGGATCACCGGCAAGCTGGACGAGTTCTCGCCCGGCAGCCGCAAGATCCACATCGACATCGACCCGAGCTCGATCAACAAGAACGTGCCCGTCGAACTGCCGATCGTCGCCGATTGCGGCTTCGCGCTCGAGGATCTGATCAAGGTCTTCCGCGCGCGCCACACCCGCCCGGACGAGGACGCGCTGGCCGCCTGGTGGGCGCAGATCGACGAGTGGCGCGCCAAACAGTGCCTCTCCTTCGAGAACTCGCGCGAGATCATCAAGCCGCAGCATGCGATCAAGCGGCTCTATGAGATGACCCGCGACCGCGGCGACGAGGTCTACATCACCACCGAGGTCGGCCAGCACCAGATGTGGGCGGCCCAGCATTTCGACTTCCAGAAACCGAACCGCTGGATGACCTCGGGCGGGCTCGGCACCATGGGCTACGGGCTCCCGGCGGCGATCGGGGTGCAGCTCGGCCATCCGAACGGGCTGGTGATCGACATCGCCGGCGAGGCTTCGATCCTGATGAACATCCAGGAGCTGTCGACCGCCGTGCAGTACCGTCTGCCGGTCAAGGTCTTCATCCTGAACAACAAATACATGGGCATGGTGCGCCAGTGGCAGGAGTTGCTGCATGGCGGGCGCTATTCGGAGAGCTATTCCGAAGCCCTGCCCGACTTCGTGAAGCTGGCCGAGGCCTATGGCCTGAAGGGCCTGCGCGCCGAGACGCCGGACGAGCTGGAGGGCGTGATCGCCGAGATGATCGCGCATGACGGTCCCGTCCTGTGCGACATCGCCGTCGATCCGGCGGAGAACTGCTTCCCCATGATCCCGTCGGGCGCGGCGCACAACGACATGCTGCTCGCCCCCGTGCCGGAGGGCGAAGAGGCGATCGGGGCCGAAGGCCGGGTGCTGGTGTAAGACGATGCCGGACGGAACCATTCGCAAGCACGGAAACGGCGACGGCAAGGGCGCGGGGAAGCGGATGATGGCGAAGAGCGGGACGGTCGGTCAGCCGGGGGCGGCCTACACTTTCGAGAAACAGGACGATCCGGTGCGGCGGCACACCTTCGCGGTGATCGTCGACAACGAGCCGGGCGTGCTGGCCCGCGTCATCGGGCTGTTCGCCGGGCGCGGTTACAACATCGAGAGCCTGACCGTCTCCACCGTCACGGAGGACGAGACGGTCAGCCGCATCAACATCGTCACCACCGGCACCGAAATGGTGATCGAGCAGATCAAGGCGCAGCTCGAGCGCCTGGTGCCGGTCCACACGGTGCACGATCTGACGCTCGAAGGCCCGCATGTCGAGAAGGAGCTGGCGCTGGTCAAGGTGAAGGCCAAGGACCACAGCCGGCGCGAGAGCCTGCGCATCGCCGACGTCTACGGCGCCAAGGTCGCGGACACGACGCTGGAGAGCTTCGTCTTCCTGATCCACGGCTCGCCGGAGAAGGTGGACAGCTTCATTGAGCTGATGGACGCGCTCGGCGGCGTCGAGGTGGCGCGCTCCGGCGTGGTGGCCATCTCCCGCGGCGCGCAGATCGCGCCGATCTGAGCCGGCGGCCGGCCGCACCGTCCGGTTCGACGCAAAAAGACCCCGGAGCGGCGCTCCGGGGTCTTGTCGTTCGCGATCGGCTTACGCCGCGCAGGTGGGCCCCAGGGGCGGGCCCCAGAGACTGGCCCCAGAAACTGGCCCCAGAGACTGGCCTCAGGGACTGGCCGCCATGCGCGATATCTCGTCCTTCAGGGCGAGCTTTTCCCGCTTGAGCCGCAGACAGGCCGCATCGTCCGGATGGGGGCGCAGCTCCTCGCGGCGCAGCGTTTCCTCCAACTCCGCATGTTTCGCCTTCAGGCTTTCGATGCGATCGGTTTTGCTCATGGGGTTTACCCTCCGCTGGTTGCGATGGACCAAGCGGACCGACCCGTCGAGCCGGCGGCGGCGCCGAGCCTGTCTAGACCGGGCGTACGTCCCGTTCCCCGGATCCGCCGGTTCCCGTCTCCGCCGCGCGCCCTATGTCCCTGTCGACCGTCGGAAAGCCGACGGAGACAGGGCGTCCTTGGGGCCGCTGGTCGCGGCGGATGCTCGGGCCGCCGATCGGTCCGGGCCGCGGCTCGCGCGCCCCAGGGTCGGCGGGCGGCGCCCTCTTTTGTGCGATGAGGGCGCGCAGCCCTTATTCTGTCGTCGCCGGGCCGAACGGGCGGCCGGCCCGGTGTTCGCGCCGCCTTTTGCGGGTCGGCGCGAAAGGATAGGATACAAGAACGGGAGCGGATGTGAAGGGCGAGAATATGGCGACTTCCAGCGACCACGCGCCGCGGCGGTTGATCGTCGGGATCACCGGGGCCTCCGGGATCGTCTACGGGATCGAGGCCTTGCGCGCGCTGCGCGCGGCCGGGGTGGAGACCCACTTGGTGATGAGCAAGGCGGCGGAGATGACGCTCGCCTACGAGACCGATCTGAAGGCCCGCGACGTGCGCGACCTGGCCGACCGCGCCTACGCGATCGGCGACGTCGGCGCCCCCTGCTCCAGCGGCAGCTTCCCGAGCGACGGCATGATCGTCGCCCCCTGCTCGATGAAGACGCTGGCGGAGATCGCGACGGGCGTGACCTCGAACCTGCTCTCCCGCTCGGCCGACGTGGTGCTGAAGGAGCGCCGGCGCCTCGTGCTGCTGACGCGCGAGACGCCGCTGACCCAGGTGCATCTGCAGAACATGCTGACGGTGACCCAGATGGGCGGCGTCATATCGCCCCCCGTCCCCGCCTTCTACGCCGAGCCCGCCACGCTGGAGGAGATGGTCGCCCACACCGTCGGCCGCGCCCTCGACCTGTTCAGGATCGACAGCGGCGGCGTCAAACGCTGGAAGAGCGAGGCGGCGACGGGCTGAGCCGCGCCCCCTCCCCGACCCTCCGCCATGAAGGAGGAGGGTGTAGCGCGACACATAATCCTGCAGTTGCTGACACATGAATTGGCAGCAGAACCGAATGGTCACTCGCCGATGATCGTAGCCTCGATCAAGCCGTCGGCGTCGAGTAGGCAGTTGATGGTGAACTCGGCTTCGGCGCCGAACGCGTCTTGCGCGGTGAAGGTGGAGATGATTCGGGTTCGACCGTTGCCGTGCTCGTGAAGAGCGGCGTCCCAGAAGCGTGAGAATTTAACGGTCGACGGACGCTGAGCCGCCTGGCGCGCCCGGGCTTCGCACAGCTCCATCGCATCTGCGCGGGCGATGTGATTTGGGCCGCTGAAGCGGCGCTGATCCGTAACGTCCTCCGGCGTAAAGAAGACGTTCGCGATCCCGGCGCCGGTCCCACACGTCACGAAGAACACCGGGGCGCCCGGGCGCGAGCGGCTGGAGAGGTAGGCGCTCGTGGGATCGATCGCGTCGCGGCAGCGAGGGTCCTCGGCCGCCAGCTTGTTGACGCCGCGAAGGATGACGTCGGCGTGCGGGCGCGTTCTGGAGTCGAGATACAGATCGGCCTTGGTGAAGCGCGACGTCGGCTGATCGGCCGGCGGCGCCGCCTCTTCAGCGCCGGCCTCGCCTAGCAGGGCCCAACCAAAGACAACGATCGCCGCCACACTTAGGGCGACGACGCCGTTTCGCATGAACACCATGATCCGCCTCCTCACGCTCAATGAGTTCCCTTAAGGCCCGTGAGGCCGCTCTCAGACGGCCCTCAGCGCTCGCTAAAGCCTGCCTCAGAGGCGGGCGCGCGTCACTGTCAAAACGCAACGCGCGCGTGAACAGCGCGCCGATCATGGCGTGATCGGCCGCGGGCGATCTTCGCAAGGACCTTGCTCTGAATCGACTGGCTGGCGGGCCGCTATCGAGCAACCGTGGTGCATCAACGAACCACGGAGCGCCGACATGACCGACCTTCTTGAAGACCTCACGCTCGAGCCGGACGCCCCGGCCGGCGACCGCGCCGTGGAGCGCCGCGCCCGCGACGTCGCCGAGGAGGCGGCCCGCCGCCACCTCATGATCGACACACTGACGCCGCAGCGCCGCGACCATCTCGACTTCCACGACTGCGGCGTGGTCGGCCTGCGGGCCGCGCTCGCCGCCGCCTACCGCCAGGGCCTCGCCGACGCGGGGCGCCTCTAGCCGCAACCCAAGGAGACGCATCATGACCGAACCGTCGCGACAAGAAGCGGCCATCGGAGAGGCCCCTGAGTCGGCCCTCAACGGCGTGCTGGAAGAGTATCGAGTCCGGCTGGAGGACATCGCCTACCGGATCATGGAAGCCGAAGCGCACGCCCGCCGGTGCGAGTCCCTGGCGGTCGCCGGCGCGCTCGACGGTCTTGACGGAGCGCTCGATCGCATCAAGACGCTTCACGCAGCGGCCCTCATCATGGCGCGCGGCATCGACTGAGGCCCCTTGCGCGCATCCCCGCGCGCCGCGGCCGCCCGCACGGGCGGCCGCTCTCGTCGTCGCCCCTCACGCCGCGAAGTTCCTTATGATCAGCTCGCTCGCTCCGCTGGCGCGGCCGCCCTTAACGCCGATGGAATAGGTGGTCTGCGCGGCCTCGATCTCGAACCCGGCGAAGAGCTCGCGCGCCAGCGGATGGTCGTTGATCGAGAGGATGAAGCGGCCGCGCAGGCCGCCGAGCTGTCCCGCCAGGCGCGCGAAGTCCTCCCGCCCGAACAGATCCCGGCCATAGTCGCCCTCGCTCTCGATATAGGGCGGGTCGAGATAGAACAGCGTATCCGCCCGGTCGTAGCGCGCGATGAAATCGGCGTAGGGCAGGCACTCGATCGTGACGCCGGCGAGCCGGGCGTGCACGTCCTCGAGGAGCGGGACCACTTTCGTGACGTCGAAGCGCGACGGCCGGCCCGGGCTCACCCCGAAGCTCGGTTTCGCGGCGCGGCCGCCGAAGCAGGTCCTGGCGATGTAGAGGAAGCGGGCCGCGCGCTCCAGATCGGTCAGCGTCTCCGGGTCGGTCCTGACCAGGCGGTCGAAGTCCGCGCGCGTGGCGAGCTGCCAGCGGATCATCTCGACGAAGGCTTGATAATGGCGCTGGACGACGCGGAACAGCGTGGCGACGTCGCGGTTCCAGTCGTTCACCGCCTCCGCCCGCGGCCGGGTGCGCCGGCGCAGGAAGACGCCGCCCATCCCGAGGAAGGGCTCGGCGTAGAGGGCAACGCCCTCGACCGCATCGATCGTTGCGGTCAGCCGCTTGGCGAGATTGCGTTTACCGCCGATCCAGGGCGCCAGCGGGCGCACGGGCTCGACGGCCCGTCGGTCGAAAGGGATAGACTCCATGATGGTTGCAAATCCAGACTGGCCCCGCGCTGGCGTCAGCGTGCGGGGCGACCGCCGGGCGGTGCAAACCCGGCCTAAGTGAGGGGTTGCCGCCCCTCGGCTCGGGGCGTTGCCGCGCCCCGGCCCCCGCTCTTTTCGAGCGAGGTTGTTTCGAAGGGAGGAGCCCGTGAGCCGTCCAAACGATCGGAATTACCAACTGAAGCTGATCTACAATGATGAAGACCTTCGAAGGCCGAAGCATGACGAGATCATGCATTGGCTCGATCGGAGGCTCGCAGATCCGGCGTTCACAGAAACCATCTTCGGCCCAAAATTCCGACGTCTTACCGAGGTCTGGCGCAACGAGCTTGTCTCCATTGACGACAAACCGGTCGCCGAAGGAGAGAAGCCGCCAGCTTACATCGTCTCGGAGCTCGATCGGGCGCACCCCGTAAAGGAACAAGAAGATCGTAGCCTTCGCGCAGGCGATGAACTGCCCCCGCCCAAGCGCCATCGCTGGCTCAAGAACCACTGGGAGTACCCGCTCCAGAACACCGGCTATGGCGGGCGCCGTCAGGTGGTTGGCTTCCTCGATCTCGTTGCGCACTTCGAGCTCGATCAGTTTTTGCGGCTCGAACACACAAGGCGGTTCAGCGCCCAGAAGGGCGATACTCGTTACGGGTGGCGCTTTACCGAGCTGGACGCCTCTCAGGAGTGGCGTGCTATCTCGAACACGGTCCGCCTCGGTTTCGAGGTGAAGACCGAGATCCGATCCGTTGGAGAATTGATGCGGCAGCTTCAACTGTATTGCACCACCGAAACGCTCCACCTGCTTGAGAGGGTCTATGTGGTCGGTCCCCCGCACCCGGAGGCGCAGGACGTTCTCAGGCGCCATGGGTTTCACTTTATCGAGGTGCCTGAGAAGGCGAGCGACCTGCAGTCCTAACACCGCCGCGCCGTCCTCTCAGCCCAGCTCACGGCCACTCCGGCGCGCTCTCGATGTCGACCGTCTCGCCGGCGCGGATGCGGTCCTTGATCGCCTTCGCCGCGAAGACGAGCGCGCGTTCGTGCGCCATGTAGGCCTGGCCGAAGGCGATGACGGTCGGCGCGTCCATCACGACGACGCTGTTGTCTTGCGCGATCCAGCCGAAGTCGCTCGCCGGATCGGCCCAGCGCAAGTCGCCGACCTGCGCGCCGTCCTGCGTGATCGCGACATGGGCCGCGCTGGCCGCGCCGGCGATCCGTTTCACGCTGTCCGGGTCGGTCTGGAAGACGATCCCGCCGAAGGTGAAGCCGGCGGCGATCTTGGCGTCGCGCAGCCGATCCACGTCCGCGGTCGTCGCCGCGGGCGGCGCATAGTCCGTGGGCGTCACGCCCATATCGACCAGCTCGCGCCAGTGGCGGTTGTCGTCGCTGACGGGGATCGTCGCGCCCGGCATGTCGCTGCGGGAGGCGAGCGTGTGATCGGCGTCGAGGTAGTGGGCGGTGATGGTCATGTTCACAACTCCGCAGTCGCTAAGGCCCTGAAGCCGGTGACTTGGTAGAGGCCGGCGGCCGTCGCGACGGCGCGCAGGGCCGCCCGATCGGGCCGGAGGTTGGTGAAGTCGTTGGTGCTGTTGTTGATTGCGGTCTGAGACAGCGCCGGATCGCCGGTGAGGGCGCCGACAGTCGGCGCCGCGCGGAACGGGATTTCAAAAGACATCGGGAGGATGAAGGTCCCTGACGGGCCCGCCGAATTGAAGATCAGGTCGTAGGGAAGCCACCGCGCGTATCGCTTGCACGCGGCTTCAACGAGAGAGAGCGGCGGCTCGATGAACGGCGTCTTGGTGTCCCCTGGCTCCATTACGAGCTCAGTCAGGTAGAGGTTCTTGTTGGCGATCGCGCCGCAGGCCGCAGAGATCACGATCTCGACGCCGTTCGAGCAGTCCTCCATGTCTGCGACTGTGAGCTCAATCTGGCCGGCCGCGCCAGGAGCCACAGACTGCGCGGCGCTCTGCGCGATCTGCGTCAGCGCCGAGAAGTTGTCGGCCGCGTTGGCCTTGAAGACCGTGAGCGTGAAGTCGGTCGGCGCGGCGAAGTCGTGAAAGACCTTCCAATGCACGACGACCGACTTGTCTTTGTAGAAGACCGCGTCCCGCGCCTCCATACGATAGCGCGCGTAGAGCGCCTCGGCGCCCCCGGACAGCGATACGTTACGCAAATGCAGGACATAGCCGCTCGATCCAAGGAAGTTGGAAACCACCTGATCGACAGCCCCCGAGCCAACCGTTCCATCCGCCTTTGCGGCGAAGCGATCCACCTTTCCGTAAATGAAAGCGTTCGTGAGCAGCGGCGCGGTCCGCGTGGCGACGCGACAGCCGGCGTTGATGACAAGGCTGCGGTTCGCCGACAGCGCGCCGCCGTTCAGGGACTGCACGCCAGCAAGCTCGCCAAGATTGATTAGACTTCGCGCTCCGAAGTCGATTACGCCGTCGAGGTTGCCGAACCGTTCGACAAGATAGTCAAGGAGATCGTCCTGCGCCTGCTTGGCCTCGCCGTTCGTGCGCAGCGCGTCCGTGAAGTAGCCGGACGCCGGCAGGAGGGTGTCGGGCATGTCAGTATCCCTTCATCTGGTGAATGTCGATGGTGGCCTGGCTCGCGCCGACGGCCTTCAGCAGCGGGCCCAGGCTCGCGTCCATATCGACCACGACCACGTTGGTCGCGCCGAAGCCGTCGTCCTGCAGCGTGATCTCGCCGATCGCCTTGATCGCGCGGTAGCTCTTCGTGATCGGCAGGCGCGCGCCGCCGGCCGGGATCACGAGATCCTCGAAGCTCTCGACAATGTCCGGCACGTCGATGTTGGCGCTGAGCGCGGCGATGCGGCCGCGGCGCGCGCCGGGCTCGAGCGCGACCCGGAAGTGGAGACGCTCGCGGTTCGCGCGCACGACGCCGGCGACCGGCCGCCAGTCGGTCGGACCGTCGAGATAGGGGCCGTCGTCCGCCAGGTAGACCTCTTCGTCGGCGCCGAGATAGGCGCCCTGATCGCCGGCGCGGCGGTACTCGACGCGCCAACCCTCCCCGTCGATGTCGGCGAGGAGGAAGACGTCGGCCGGCGCGTCGGCCGAGTGCGGCGCGAAGGCGAACTCGTAGGCGGCGGCGCCATAGTTGACCGGCAGATAGGCGGCCGCGATCTCCGGCAGATAGAGCGCGTCGTCGGCCGGCAGATAGAGATCGCCCGTATCGTCGGCGACGAGCGCGCCGGACGGGTCGACGGAGGCAGCGGTGATCGCGCCGGGGAAGCCGGCGGCCTTCTCGTCCTGGGTGAAGAGCAGATTGGCGGGCCCGTGGTGGCCAAGCCCCAGCGTCAGGACCGCTGGCCTGAGCGAGAGATTGCCGATGGCGTCGACCGCTTTGACCATGATGGTCTGCACCCCGTCGCCGACCGCCGCCAGATCGATCTCGCGCGCGGCGATGAGGCCGCCGGCGCTCGGCCAATCGGCGCCTTGCGACCAGTTGCGCGTGCGGCCCGCCAGCGTTCGGATTCGGAAGCCCGCGAAGTCGCGCGGCAGGGCGGGATAGGACCACACCGCGCGGTCGCCTTCGCGGAAGAGGCGCGGCACGTCGGGCGGCGGCGCCGTCTTGCCGATGACGAGATGGAAGAGATGCGGCGACCAGGCGGACTTGACGGAGAAGCTGTTGACGCTGCGCGCCTGGATCTCGTAGGTCGCGCGATCCTCGACGCCGGTCAGGTAGGCTGCGCTCGCGTCGCCCTCGACCGCGTGCAGCGTCCAGGGCCCTTCGCTCGCGGCCGTCACCTTGCGGTAGCGGATCTCGATGCGCCCGCCGTCGCGGACATAGCCGTCGGCCGGCGGCGTGAGCGGAAGCCGGATTCGGCTGATGAGCGTCCCGTCGAAGAGTTCGAGCAGCTGCTCGTCGCCGCTGTCCGGCGGGCCCAGCGCCGGCGGAAGGGCCGACGTCAGCGGCGACGGCAGGCGGGTGTTGGGTGCGTAGTCCTTCTCGACGAGCTCTTCCGGTCCGATTTCCCAGGCCTCGGCCGCCTCTTCCTTCAAATCGAGGATAACCGCGGATTTGCCGGGCGCGCCGTCCTGGACGCGGCGCACCCGGAAGGGCTTCATCGCGAAGCCGTATCGCGGCATGTCGAGGGCGACGACGTCGCCAGGCTCGACGCCGAAGACCGACTGGTCGAAGGGCATGCGAAGAGCCAGGCCCTGGTGCTGCACCGCCATCATGACGCGCACGATGCGCTGCGCCATCATGTCGTCGTTCGTGAGCGGCAGATTGACGTCGGCCTGGAGCGCCTCACCGTCGATCGCGATCCAGGCCGGATCGCCGACCTCGGGATAGTCCGACGCCTCGTAGCGCGTGGCGGGCCCGGCGTAGAGCCCGCGCGCGACATTGAAGAGGCGGTCGATCGGCGGGGCCGCATCGAGATCGATCGCGCCGGCCGCCAGCATGTCTTCGGTGATCGTCATCGCCGGCGCGTCGGGCCCGCCGACATGCAGGCGGAAGCCGCTTTCCGACCAGCTGACCTCGCCGTTGCAGGTCGAGAGCAGCCGCTCCAGATTCTCCCGCCGCTTCGGCCCGAGCTCGACCGCGCCGTTGCAACTGTAGCGGCGCTGCCAGGCCCGCCGCGCGGTAAGCGCGCCGGAGCCGAGGCTCGAGAAGACCATCGCCTCGCCGTCGATTGCGTGCCCGTATGTCGCCGCCAGCTGGAAGCTGTCGGCGATGTCCGAGGGGATCAGATAGCCGCCGCCCGCGCCGTCCGGCCCGAGGACGAGCGGCGCCGGAGCCGAGCCGGTTGCGGCGATCTGCACGAACTGGCCCGGCGCGCCGCCCAGCGGCGTCGTCGGGACGAAGCGGTCGAGCCCTTGGACGATCAGGCCGCCGGAGCCGGGCCCGGTTGGGGTGATGGCCCATCCGGCGAGCGCATAGGCGCGGGTCGCGGCCAGCGCGACGCGCCGCTCGCCCACGCGGATGGCGTAGTAGGTCTGGCCTTGAACGAAGGGCGGCGGGACCTCCCCGGAAGAGATGAGCCGCACGGCGTCCCCGGCTTCGAACGGCATGTCGGCCGATGTCTCGAAATAGTATTGATAGCCCGTGACCGTATAGACCGGCGTCACGGTCGGGAGCCACTCGCCGAGTTGCTGCGACCACTCCTGCGAGGGTTGGTTGATCCACCCCTCGATCGGGACGACTGCGGCGGCGCCGCGCGCGAACTGGCAGGCGCGCGGCGCGCCGGGCGTGGCCACCAGTTGATCGCAGCGGTTCGCGGCCGCGACCCAGCTCGGCCAATCGATCTCCCAGTCCTCCTCGCACGCCATGCCGTCGCTCGACAGCATGTAGTCGAGGATGCAGAGCGCCGCGTTCTCGCTCCATTTCATGGCGGCGATCGCGCCGCCGACGCCGCCGGCGGTGAGCGCGACCGGCTGGAAGTCGTCGTCGATCAGGGTCAGCCGGTCGGCGGCCGGAACGGAGCCGACGCGATAGGCCTTCGCCAGACGCGGCCGCTTCGTGTCGCCCGTCGCGGCGCCCGCGTGGCCGCGCACGAAGACCGGCTGGCCGACGGCCAGACCGTGCGCCACGGCCGTGACGATCAGGCCCGGCGTCCCCGCATAGGAGGCCGTAATCGCGACGCCGGCGTCCCGCGGATCGTAGAGCTCATGGCCGTCGAGGATGGCGGAGACGTTCGGGATGCCGGACAGCCAGACGCCCTCCCGATGCTCCAGATCCAGATAGAGATAGGGACAGCCGCGGCCGACATGGGCCGAGGTCCAGCCCGCTACAGCGGCGACCAGCGCCGGATCGGCCGCCGTCTGCGTGCCGTCATAGGCCGTTATCTTGGCCACCGGCCGGTAGCGTTCCGCGTCGGCCGGCTCCTCGTTGAAGAAGACGCGGCCGACGCGTTTCACCGGCCGGTGAGACAACGCCAGCACCATATGCAGACGCCTGTTCGCCGCGCCCGTCGATTCGACCAGCGGCAGGACGCCGGAGATCCGCGTGCGGCCGTAGACCAGCCGGCCCGCGGAGGCCGGCGATCTTATTGCGAACTTGCGGTCCTGCGCCTGGCGCGCGAAGGGGGCGGCGGTGGGCGCCGGGTCCGGCTTGAACATCATTGAGGACGCCTGGGCCAGCGCGCCGGCGATGGCCGCCTGCGCCAGCACCGTGCTCCACGCGATCGTTTGGCCGGCGATGGCCGCGCCGACGGCCGAGGAGGCGGCGGCGCCGATGGCGGCGACGGCGGCTTGCGGCATCAGCCGATCCTCCAGGCCGCGGTCGCCTGGGCGAGCGGGACCTGCGTGAGCCCGCGCCGCGCCGGCAGCATCACCGCGGCGGCCGAGACGAAACCGCAATGGTCGCGCGGGCGTTCGCCGCGGCCGGCCTCCGGCCATCGGCAGAGCGCGACGTCCCCATGCTGGGCGAAGGCGGGCGCGATGTGCGGCGCGCCGTGCGCCGCCATGACGGCCGCGACCACGGCCGAGAGGCGGTCCTCCGGCGCGGCGTCTGGCGCGAGCGCGGCGAGCAGCGCCTCCGCCTCCTGGCGGCTGCGATAGCGGCCGCGCCAGGGCGCCAGCGGATCGACGCCGGTAATCGCCAGGACGGCGTCGGCCGGCGTGGTAAGACAGTCGGCGGCGCCCCAGGCGAAGGGTTGCGCGCAGAGCGCGAGCTGCTGGACGGCCAGCGCCAACTCCCAAGCTGGCTGGCGGCGGAACGGTTCGGCCGAATTCGGCGCCGGAAGCGGCGGGATGGCGGGCGGGGCGGCCGAGGCGGTCATGAGCGCCCCCACAGGATCTGCTTCTCCGCCGTCTCCTCGGCGAACTCGAAAAAGCGGTCGCCGGGATGCCGCGCCTGATGGTTGCCGGCGTTGAACCGGACCGGCGCGGCCCGGCCCCAGTCCGCCATCCGGTTCGCGACCGTCAGTTCGGCCGTCTGCACGCCGTCCTCGGTCCGCCTCAAGGCCAGCGTGTTCATGCGCCCGACGAAGCGCAGCCAGGGATCGTCGATCACCCGATGGTCCGCGTCGAAGAGCGCGCGCCAGACCATGACGCGGCGGCCCTGCACGTGCTCGTTCAAGACCAGCGCCACGTCCTCGTCGCGAACGCCGGAGAGCTGGAAGGTGACGGAGTGGGCCTTGAGCTCGACCGAGTCCTCGACGCCGGAGATCCCGCCCAGCGCGCCCACGCCCTCGAACTCGTTGACGACGCCGGAGCCGGCCACGTCCTCCCAGAAGACTGAGAAGCCGAGGTCCTGGTCGTTGAGATAGAGCGGCTGTCCGTCGAACTCGAAGCGCGCGAGATGCGCCCAGCGGGCGACGCGGGCGTTGATCGCGGCGGCTTGGGCGGGCGTGAAGGGGCGCATCGTTCAAGCTCCTCTCAGCCCGCGCTCACGAAGCTCTCGACGATGCGGAAGCGCGCCCGGCCGACGCGCTGTCCCTTGCGGATCGAGAGCGCGCCCTGCGCGTCGTCGACCGCGCGCATCGCGCAACTCGGGGCGTCGAGGATCAGCGCCGCGCCGTCCGCCGGCGCGCGCCGGATCGGCGGTGCGAAGGCGAGCGTCGCCGCCCCCGCGCCGTCGCTCACCGCGTCCTCGGTCAGCGCCTTCAGCTCCCGGCCCTTGTCGGTGTCGAAATGGAAGAGGTCGCCGGCCTTCAGGACCGTCTGGCCGGCCGGCCAGCCGCCCGTGGCCAGTGTGCGGCCGGTCTGGCCGGCGCCGGCGACGACGGGCGCGCCGCCGGGCAGGCCGAGCTGCGGGCGCAGCGCGTGGGTCGGGCTGTAGTGGAAGAGCCCGGATGCGCCGGCGAGCGCGTAGACGAAGGCCGTCCAGCGCCGCCATTCGGGCTCCAGCATTTCGGCGAGCTCGAGCTCGACGGTCCAGCGCGGCGTCAGATCGGCGCGCAGGCGCTCCGCCCGCGTCAGGGCGGAGGGGAAGGCCTCCGTCGCATGCAGCAGATGGAAGTCGCCGACCTGTTCGATCCCCAGATCGGCCGGGAAGACGGGAAGCGTCATCGGGAGATCCTCGCCAGGTCCTCGGCGTAGCCGCCGCCCTCGCGCGCCATGCCGCGCACCGCCGCCGTCGCCTGCGCCACGCTCTCGTCGCGGATCCGCGCGGCCGTCGCCTGCAGCCTCGCGAGGACGGAGGCGTCGGCGCCGCGGAAATCATAGTGGTTGTCGATTCTTACCGACCCGGCCTCGCCGCCTCGCCGCCGGTCGATCAGCGCCGCGCGCATCAGCCGGTCGGCGTTGTCGAGCTGCTGCGGCGTGAAGATCCTCTCGCCCGTCTCGGCCACGATCAGCCGCTCGCGCGGGCCCAGCCCGCCGCCCATGGCGCCGCCGCCCACCAGGCCGCCGGAGTGGAACCGCGGGGCCGCCGCGATCGCCGCGGCCGCAAGCCCGGCGTCGAGGCGCCGCGCGAGCTGCGACGGGCCGCCGACCGTCCCGCCGGCGTGATAGGCCGGCGCCGTCGCCGGCGTGTTGGTCGAGGTGACGTTCTGCACGCCCGTCCCCGCCGACCAGCCGCCGCCGAACCAATCGACGCCGCCCAACGCGTCGGCGAGGCCGCCGGCGAGCGTCTCCGCCAGCGGCCCGGTGATGTTCTGGCGCACGGTGAGGCGCGCGAGATCTGCCAGCACCGAATTGACCAGGTCGCGGGCGGAGAGCTTGCCCGTGGTCGCCCAGCGCACGAAGGCGTCCTCCATCGCGGTGAGCGCGCCCAGCGTCGCGCGCTCCGCGTTGCGCGCCGCGTTGGTCGCCTCGTCGGCGTAGTCGCGCAGCGCGGTCCGCATCCCGTCCGACCACTCGCGCGAGCGCTCCAGCTGCTCTTCCTGCGCCTTGACGATCAGCTCGCCGTGGATGCGCGCGACCTCGTCGGCGAACTCCCGATAACCCGCCTTCGTCGCGTCGAGAGCCGCGAGCTGCTCGTCGCGCCAGCGGTTCGCTTCCGCGATCGCCCGTTCGTAGGGGGTCAGCAGCGCCAGGCCGGCGCGCTCGATCTCGGCGACCGCCTGGACGTGCGCGCGGGCGGCCTCCTCCGCCGCGCGGGCCTGCTCGCGCTGCGCCTCCTTCGCGTCGTCGAGCGCGCGCTTGGCCTCCGCATAGGCGAAGGCCGCGCGGGAGACCGCCTGATACTCTTCCAGCGACAGGTCGGCGCCGGCCTTGCGGACGATCCCCAGGGCCTCGTGCGCGACCTCGGCCTCGCGCACCGCCTCCGCGCTCTCGCCATAGGCCAGCGTGAGGCGCGTGAGCGCGGCCGCCTGCTCGAAGATCGCATCGACCTCTTCGCGGATCTCGTCGCGCACGGCGGGGCGGCCGGCGCCGGTCGATGCGGCCGCCGGGGCGGCGGGCGCATTCCGTCGCAGGTCGCCAAGCGCGCCGACCGACGCCTCGCGCGCCTCCGCCCGGGCGTCCGATCGGTTCGGGTCCCGCAAGTCCCGCAGCCCCTCCTTGATCTCGCGATAGACCCCGGCATAGAAGTCGAACGCCAGTTCGAGACGGTCCTTCAGGAGGCTGCCGACGTCGGCGTCTCCGCCCGCGGCGTCCAGCAGGTCGAAGATGTCGCCGAAAAGCGCGAGGTCGCCGCCTGTCAGCTCTTTCAATTCGCGATTGACGGCCCCCAGAACCGCGACCGCGTCGCCGCCCAGGGCGACGATGTCGCCCATCAGACCGACGATCGCGCCGACGCCGTCGCGGAACTCCGGCGTCGCCACGGTCGCGCGGATGTCGTCGAGCGCGCCGGCGAGATCGGCCGTCGTCCCCTCCGCCTCGTCGATGACGCCGATCGAGCGCAGGAGATCGTTGCGCAGCTGCGTCCAGGCCTGGCTCGACGTCCGGTCGATATTGTCGAACTCGTCCCGGACGGCCTCGAGCTGGGAGAGCAGCGCCGGCAGCACCACGTCGGTCGTAAGGCGGCCGTCCTCGGCCATCTCGCGCAGCCCGTTGGGGTCATCGACGCCGTCGATGCCGTCGACCAGCGCCTTCGCCAGCCGCGGCAGTTGCTCCATGACGGACCGCAGCTCCTCGCCGCGCAGCTCGCCGGAGGCGAGGCCCTGGGCGAACTGGATGACGCCGGCCGTCGCCTCGGCCGCGGTCGCCCCCGACACCTGGATCGCCTTGTTGGTCGCCTCCGCGATCAGCAGGAGCTCGCGCTGGCTGACGCCGAGCCGCTCGCTCGAGCGTGCGACGCGGGCGTAGAGCTCGACCGTCGATTCGTAGGCGGTGCGCGTCTCCTGCGCGAGATCGAAGAGCTTGGCCTGCGTCGCCGTCAGCTCCTCGGCCGAGGCGGTGACGTTGCGCAGCTGGCTTTCCGTGCGGATCGCGGCGTCGGCGAGGCGGAGATACTCGCGCGACGCGATCCCGAGGCCCAGCGCGGTGACGGCCGCGCGCACGCCCAGCACGCTGCCGCGCAGATCGTCGGCCCCGCGCGCCGCGCGCCGGCTGGCCCGGCCATAGGCGTCGGTCTGATGCGCGGCGCGCCGGCTGGCCGCGCCGGATCGGTCGGCGGCGGCGGCCTGGCCGCCCATGGCCTGCCCGCCTTCGCGCGCCGCCCGGCCGGCCCGGTCGAAGTCTCGGCCGAGATCCTCGACCGCCTCGCCGGCGGTGCGGGCGCTGCGTCCGGACTTGGCCGCGCCGGCGGCGAAGGCCTCCGTCCCCTGGCCGCCGCGGCGGGCGGCCGCGTCGGTCTTGCCCAGCTCCTCGCGCAGGCCCTTGGCCGCCTGCTCGGACAGGCGGAACTCTCCGACCAGGCCCGACCCGTCGGCCTTGAGCGTCACGCCGAAGGTGATGTCGCTCATGGGTTAAGCCGCTCCTCGAACCGCTCCAGCATCACGTCGCGCGCCGCCGCCTCCATCGCCTGCAGATCCTCGAAGAGCGCCGGCGTCGGCGCGATCTCGAGGAGGCGGCAGGCCGGCTCGATCGCCGCGTAGTCGAGGCCCAGCGGCGCGCCGGCCAGACCGCCCGTCCGCCATTGGCTCCCCAGCGCGAAGAAGAGACGCGCCGCGTCGAGATTGTCGGGCCAGATCTCGACCGTCTCCGTCTCGCCGGCCCGCCCCGATTGGGCCGCGTCGCGCCAGCGCGCCGCCTCGGCCGGGTCGAAGCCCAGCGCGACCAGGTCCTCGACAGCTTGCTCGACGCCTCGATCCTCGCCGCCGCGCGCGCCGGCCCAGGCCGCGGCGACGGTCCTCAGTTTCCCAACTTCGACTTCTCGCCGGTGATGACCGCATCGCGATAGGCCTTCGCCATGGCGATCAGGACGTAGGGGATGTCGAGCAGCTGGTCCTTGACGCCCTCGCTGAAGGGGATCTCGGCGCCGTCTTCATCGACGACATCCCTCGCCTCCCAGCCGATCAGCGCCTCGTGGATCATGCTGCGGTTGGTGTCCTGGTCGTCGACTCGGGCGCGCGCGATCTCTTCGAGGCGCGACTGGGGAAGCACGCGGAACTGCGCGCGGATCGCCTGCGTCTGGAAGGTCCCGCTCTCGGTCGGGACGCGGATCTCGACCGGCCAGGTGAACCGGGGCTCCTCGGCCAGGATGAACTTCGCCATCGCCCGTCTCCTACTTGATGGTGAGCGTGATCTCGTCGTCGCCGGCGTTCGGGATGAGCCAGACCGGCAGCGAGAGGGTGGCCGCGCCGCGGGCGTCGCCGTAGCTCGGCCGGCCGATCTGCACCCGCGGCGCATCGATCTGGACGATCGCGCCCGCGGCGGTCCCGTGCACGAGCTGCAGGGCGGCGAGCGTCTGCGCTTCCGCTGCGGCGAAGAAGTTCTGCGCAGCCAGCGCCGGCGCGTCGATCACCGCCGTCCCGGCAAAGCCGCGGTCGGTGATCACGACGGATTCGTCGTTGACCAGATCGCGATGCACCAGCTCGTTGTTCTGGGCGATCTCGAGACTGTGCATCACGCCCGCATGGCCGTGCAGCGTGAAGGTGGGCGTGTTCGCGCGGGTGACCGGCAGCGGCGTCTGGAAGGCGGAGAAGTCAGGCGTCGGATAGGCCGCCGCGGCCGGCGTCGACCACAGGCCGACAAGCCGGATCGTCGCCTTCGGAAAGTCGCTCCCCGCCACGCGGATCGTCGAGGTTCCCCGCGCGCCGAGCAGCACGTGCCGGTTGCCGTCGAGGTTGAAGTAGACCGCGACCGATTCCTCGTCGACCGAGACCGGCTGATAGACGACGTCGACGCCGGCCTGCACGGTTTCGGAGAAGGCGCAGGCCCGCAGCATCGGCCCATAGGCCGGGACGGTCCCGGCCGCGCCGGCGCCGGTCAGCTCGATCGTCGCCTCGAGCGCGACATGCAGGCCGACCAGGATCTTCGCCTGCTCGCCGATCGACCGGCCGACCAGATTGCGTTCGACCTCTTGGCCCTCCATCGGGCTGATCGTCACGTCGGCGAGCTGGATCGCATTGGCCGCGCCCGTGGGGATCGGATCGACTCCGTAGGTCGCCTCCGGCTTCACCAGCACCGCGCGACGGCGGAATTTCAGCGGCATGGATCAATCCTCCTGCTTGCCGCGGCCGCGGCCGCGCGTCTTCGGGGGCTCCCCAGCGGGCGCCGGATCGGGCGCCGGATCGGGCGCCAGCGGGTCGGCGGCGGCCTCGCCTGCGAGGCGGGTTCGTTCGACGCGCACGCGCACGCCGTCGATGATTTCGAAGCGGCCGCCGCGGCCGCGGGTCCTGTCATCCATCGTCTCGGCCCTCCTCTCAGCTCTCCTGGCGCGCGGTCTCGAATTCGATCAGGTAGAACAGGAGCCCGTTCGCGAAGGCCGACGTCGCGCTGCGGCGATGCTCGGCCGGCTCGTGCTCCTCGGTCGCCTGCCAGCCGCGGAACACGCCCTTCACGGCGGCCTCGATCTCCTCGAGCTCCTCGGACAGCCCGTCGCCGCGCGGCCTGTTCCGGCCCGCGAGCGCCAGAAGGACGCCGAAGCGCTGCGTCGTGCGCTGGCGCACCGCGTTGACCAGGCTCGACGGCTCCGCGCGCTGCGCGATCGGGATCACGAAGGCCGCCGGCGTCCCATGCCGCTGGGGCGGCCTCGCGGCGAGCGCCTGGAAGCTGATCGCCCCGTCGACGGACTTGAGCAGCCCGCTGCCCGCGGGCCCGAGCGCGGCCTCCAGGCGTTGTTCGGCGGCGACGAGCATCAGCGCGGTCCTCCGCCGCCAGGGGCCGGCGCAGCGCCCGCGAAGTGATCGGCGAGGATCTCCAGGATCTCCGCCTCGTCGTCGCCGTCGAGGCCGAGATAGGGCCGCGCCGGCAGCGTGACCGACTGCACGTAGACGAAGGCGTCGCCGATCCGGAAGGCGAGCGCCTTGGCCGCCTTCGCGCGGATCGTCCCGCCCAGCTGATGGATCGCCGCATAGACCAGGTTGGAGCCCCATTCGACCGCATCGCCCAGAACCCGGTGCGTCAGAAAGCCGACCAGGTTGCCGCGGTCGGTCAGCGTGCGCCCGCCATCGGCCAGCGCGCGGGCCGACTTCTCCCAGGGCCGCCCGTCCGGCCCCTCTTCGCGCTCGAACCGGTCCATCGTGCTCGACACCATCGCGCCGCCGATCTGATCCATCGCCGGCGTCAGATCCTCGCCGGCGTCGACCAGGCGGCGCAGAACCGGGCCGATCTCGTCGGTGGTGACGTCGATGCGCGCGGAGACGCCGGCCATGGCTCAGTAGTCCCTCAGGCTGTCGGCGCTGAAGACGCGCGGCGCGCCGTCGAAGACCGGCGCGCCGGATTCGTCCGCCGCCGGCTCGACCCCGGCCGCGTCGAGATCGGCGCGACCGGCCGCCACGTCCTTCAGCCAGGCGAGTGTGGCGCGGTAGGCTTCGCTGACGCGCTCGTGCGGCGCATCGGCATAGAGATGCCAGCGCGCGATCGCGGCCGCGGCGGCGACGAGCTGGGCGGGGACCGGATCGACCGGCAGGCGGTAGCGCGCGCCGATATAGCTGTCGATCAGCCCGGCCGCGTCGGCGAGCGCGCGGTCGACGACGGCCGCGTCGATCGCGCCGTCGCCGTCGCGGTCGGCGAGCGCAAGCAGCTCCTCCTCGCCGAAGCGGTCGATCAGGTCCTGCTGGGTCGCGTAGCTCATCCGACCAAGTCCCGGGGATCGTGAGCGGCGGGGCCAGCCGAGCTCGGCCGGGCCGTCACCGCCTTCACCGCCCACATGACGGCCTCCTCGAGCTTGGTCAGCGCGAGCGCGGCCTCGCGGCCGGGGCCGCACGCGTCGATCAGCTCCTCGAGATCGGCCGCCGTCGCCTTGACGGCGTCAACCAGACGCCGCTCGGCCTCGGTCAGCGGGCGATGTTCTTCGCGAAATCGGTCGGCCATCGAAAGCTCCTGACGGAATGCGCAAACCGTGTCTGAAAGGCGTCGCCCGCCCAGGGTCGTCGCGGCGGCCCTGGGCGGGACTTGCTGGCGGGCCTTGGCTCGGGTCTTCTCGCCGCCCCGCGCGGCGGCGGGCCCTCTGGCGCCGGTCCTCTCTTCAGGAATCTCGGGTCAGCTCTCAGCTCTTGGCCTCGGTCTTCTTCCCGCCGGCCCCCTTAGCGGGCGGCTGCTTGGCGTCGGGCTGCTTCGTCTCGTCGCCGGCGTCGGGCTGCTTCGTCTCGTCGCCGGCGTCGGATGCTTTGGGCGCCGCGCTCTCGATCGCGGCGTCGCGCACGGCCAGGTTCGGATCGCTTTCCAGCGCCGCGATCTCCTCCGCCGTCAGGTCGGCGCGCGCGATCGGCTCGCTCCAGGCCGGCCCGAAGCGCCGGCCGCAGCGGCGGAAACCGCCGTCGCGGAAACTGCGCACCTGAATGGCGGGAACGCTCGTCGTCTTGCTCATGATCCGGATCGTCCTTCTTCTCGGGGTCTGTCGTCGGCTTGGGCTGCGCGTCAGCGCGTTCAGGCCAGCCAGGGGACGACGACCAGTTCCGCCGTGCCCTTGTAGACGTTGGTCGCGCCGGCCGCGTCGCGCTCGGCGTTGAGGATCTCCAGCCCCGCGCCCTCGAGCGCGGGGGGCACGACCAGCTTGCGCGGGACCAGGCCGAGCGGCCGTCCGTAGTCGGCCTTCATCTCCATCAGCGCCTCGCGCGCACTCTTGTAGGCGGCCTTGTCGAGCGTTTGCTTGGAGCCCCAGGCGAATTGCCAGAAGCCGAAGCCGACATTGTTGCGGCCGTCGACGCCGTACTCGAACTCCTTCTTGCGGAAGACGTTCTCGTCGGTCGGCTGGTCCATGGCCACGAAGTCGAAGGCGCGGCGGTCCTGGAAGATGATCGGCTTGAGCGCGCGGCTGTCGTCGATCAGAAACCAGGGCGTCCCGGCGCCGCCGTCGGTGTTGGCGACCGACGTCTCGTTCCCGGCCGCGTCCAGCACCGGGTGGTCGGTGTCGAAGAAGAATTGGCCGTCGTAGCAGGTCGTGGCGAAGCCGGCCTTCAGAAGGTCGAACACCAGCTGATCCTTATGCGCCGCAGTCGAGCGGCCCATCTCCTCGAACAGGGGCCCGTAGACGCCGTACTGGTCGTCCTCGATGGCGTCGCGATCGACGCCGATCGTCAGCTCCCAGGGCTCGTTCTTGATCGAGTAGTCGTGCTGGCTGATGTTCTGCACGACGCGGTCGCCAAGCCACTTGCGCACGTTCGGGATCTTGCCGAGCCAGCCGTACTTCTCCTCGCCCGTGGTCGAGCGCACGGTGGTGGACAGCATGTCGGCCTGGTTTGCGGCCTGGCCCAGCCCGCGCTGGAAGCTCGCCTTGAACCCCTGCGTCAGCATCGACAGATTGGCGGCGTTGATCAGCATCGAAGATCTCCTCGCGATCGTCTCTCTGGCCGGCGGTGCGCCGGCCCGGATGGCGCGCCCCGCGGGTGCGGGCCGCCGTTGTTAGGTGACGTCCGGGCCGGTCTTGACCCAGACGCCCTGGGCGTCGACGTCGACGATCCGGCCCGCGGCGGAGCGGGTCCCCGTGCCGTCGGTCTTCGCGACCGTCTGGTCGTCGACGATGTAGGCGAGCGCGCCGACGTCCGAGAGCGCGATCTCGTCGCCGCCGGCGCTGTTACCCCACCGGAAGACGCCCGGCCGCACCTCGGCCTTCAGGTCGCCGGCAGCCCCGGCGGAATTGTCGACGCGCGCCTCGAAGCGCCCGAGCGCGACCAGGCCGGTCGCCGTTGCGGCGGGCGCCGCCACGCCGGCGGCCAGCGCCGCCAGCCCGCCGGCGAAGCACACGGTCGCCGCGGCGACGGGATAGTGGAAGGTCTCGCCGTCGCGGCGCGGCGTGTTGCGGTCCGTGGTGAGAGCGGCCATCGCTCAAGCCTCCTGCTGTCTGTCGTGTGTTGCGGCGGCGTTGTGGGTTCAGCCCTGTCGCCGAACCTCCGCCGCCTTGAACTCGTCGGCGGTCAGGCCCATCGCCGCGCAGATCGCCGTCTGCCCGGCGGTCAGGCCGTTCTCGCCCGTCGGCGGTTCGACCGTCGCGACCGTCGCGTTCGCGCTCACGAGCGTCGGCTGCTTCTCGATGAAGCTCTTGAAGCCGTCGGGCTCGCTTGCGGCGTAGCTGAGCGCCCAATCGCGCGCCGCCGGCGCCAGCTTGCCGGCCGTGATCGCGGCGTCGACCGCCGCCTCGGCCGCGCCGGACGCCTGCGCCGCCTTCAGCATGTTGACCTCCGACTGCAGCGCCTTGATGGTCTCCTGCAGCTGGGCCGCCTGAGGGCCGTCGCCATCGCGGTCCGCGCCGTGGGCTTTCGCCATCTTCGCCTGCAGCGCGACGACGACGTCGCCGAGCGCCTTGTCGCGCGCCGGGCCGGCGCCGGCCGCATGCAGGGGCGCGAGATCGACCGGCCCGCCGGTCAGCTGCGTGACGATCTTGGAGAGAAACTCGGCCTCGGCGGCCTGACGCGCGACCTGCTCGATCTGCTGCAGCGCGACGGCCTGGTCGGCGTCCGGCTTGAGGCCCAGCGCCTTCACGATCTGGGTGAGGAATTCATCCATGGAAGCGGTCTCCTGGGTTTGGGAATGATTGAGGGCGACCAGGTCGAGATTCGGCTTGTTGGTGAGCCCGGCCCGCAGCAGCTGCAGGATCTCCCCGCCCGCCTTCTCGTGGGCGAAGACCGGGCTCAGATAGCGGTACTCGCGGCCCTCGATGCGCCGCGCCCCCGTCTCGGTCCATTCGACCCGGCCCCACAGCGCGCCGTCGCGCTCCTCGAGCGCGACGATCCAGCCGGCCGCCGGCGCCTGCCCGCCGACGCCGCCGACGGCGGCGAGGTCGGTCTGATGGTCGTAGTCGACGACCAGATGGCCGAGGCGCGCCATCGACCGCGCGATCACCGCGGCCGGGTCGGCAAGACGGTAGGGCCCGCGCCCGTCGTCGCCGCGGAACGTGCCGGCCGGGATCAGCTGAACCCAGGCCGGCGCGGCGCCCTCAAGCGCGACGGAATGAATGGCGAGCGGCGGCGTCATCGCGATCCTCGGTCGAGACGCCGTCTCATGGGCCCCGGCGGGGCTGTCGGGCGGCGTCGAGGAGGCGAGACTAGAAGGCGCGCAGCGGCCTTTCGCCCCTGACAGCTGTCAGGGGCGGACGCGGACGGACGGCGGTCGATTGCAGATGAGAGGAGACGACGCTATCCCGAGCGCGCTCCGGAGTCCACAAGGCTGCCGCCGCACGGCCTCGAGCACCGCCGCGACGCGTCGCTTTAAGAGCCTTTAAGAGGCTGTGAGAGGCCTTCTGGGGCCATTCAGGGGGGATGGGGCCGGGCCGAAACCAACCAGCGGCCTTTGCGCGCGCTCCGCGCGCCTATTGAGACGGCGCGGCGGAACGCCTATATAGGTCGTGAGAGTGCAGTTCGAGCCGACGCCGGCATCATAGGCGGCTCTCTGACGGCGTTGGGGCGTCCCGGCGCCGTTGTTTTTTCCGACCTCACTCTTCCCGTCGATAGAGCAGCTGGCCCGTCCGCTGGCCGTCGAGATAGCCCGGCGCGTCGGCGGCGAAGATGGTGCGCCCGGTCCAGCCGGCCGTGGTCCACTCGAAGACGGCGATCAGGCCGGCGCGGTCGGGCAGCTCCATCCGGCGGATGTAGCGCCGGCGCAGCGCCGGCGCCCCGCGGATCTCCGCCCAGTCGATCCAGATCTCGTCCGGCGCCTTCAGCGCATCCGCCAGCGCCAGCAGATAGCGCGCGCGGCCGAGCTTCGTGGCCTTGTAGACCGGCGCGCCGGGTCGCGAGCGCGCGCGGTCGCGGAAGAGCTCCTCGCCGATCCCGATCAGATGTCCGCCGGCGTCGCGGAAGCCGACGGTGCGGCCGCGCGCGCCGCCGAACTCATCCAGGAAGCGATCGACGTATTCGGCCTCGCCCAGGTTCTCCGGCAACATCCGGCTCTCCGGGAAGGCGCGCGGCGCCGGCGGCGTCGGCGCGTCGCCGGCGATCGCCGGGCCGAAGCGCGGAAGCGGATTTTCCATCGGAACGGGTCCGCCGCCGCGCAGCCAGGCCTCGCCCGGGTTATAGCCGAAGCCGGTGTCGATTCCAGGCGGCGTTGGCCAGGTCTCCGGTCCATAGGGCGTGTTGACCTGGCGCGGCTCCGGCGCCGTCGCGGGCAGGTCCGCGTCGGCCGTCGGCGTCAGACTGCGCCGGCGCAAGCCGCGCTCGGTCAGGATCTGGATCGTGCAGCGGCAGTTCCAGCCGTTCGGGGGCGTGTGGCTTTCCCAAAACGGATGGTCGATCGGCAGGATGATGTCGTGCCAGGCCCGATGCTGGGGTCGCGTCCTGGAATCCAGCACCGCCGAATAGCGGATATAGACCGTGCGGCCGCGCCCGCTTTCCGCCTCGGCCAGGCGCCGGGCCTGGGCCCACCGGCCGGCCGATTGCGCCATGCGCAGATTGGTGTTGTAGATGACGGCCGAGCGCCAGCCGCGCCCGCCGTTGTAACTCCAACCGTGCGCCGCGACGATCCGGTCGAAGTCCTTGCGGAAGTCCGCAAGCGTGGCGCCGTCCTCGATCGCCCGCGCGACCGCCGCGCGGAAGTCGGAAACCAGATCCATGGTGGTGGCGCCGGCGACGGTGAAGGCGCGCGTGTGGGCCTTCTCCTTCAGATCCGTCCAGGCGCGGCTCGGGACGTTCACCTTGCCGCGCAGATAGTCGATCGCCTCGCTGAAGGGGACGGCGCGCGGCAGGATCTCGAGGCTTACGCCATCATCGGCCATGGCGCCCTCACGCCTCCCCGTCGGCCTCGGCCGTGCGTGGCGCTTCCGCCGCGCCGGCGAGATAGGCGGCCGTCAGCCCGCGCTCCAAGGCCGCGCCGACGCCGGACGGCTCCAGCTCCGGATAGAGGCTCAGGAGCGAGACGGCCAGGTCGTCTAGGGTCTCGGCCGCCTCCACCGCGGTGCGCAGCCGCTTGATCATCCGGTCCATCGGCTCCGCCGCGGCGCGGTCGACCAGGCCGGTCAGCCGGTCCGCCAGGTCGGCGGCCGCCGCCTCGGCCGCATCGTCGGCCGCATCGCCGGCGGCGTTTCGCGCGATTGCGTGCGGCGCCGTCGGATCGCGCGGGTCCGCGTCGGGCTCGACCTTCGGATCGGCCCCTGGATCGGCCCCTGGATCGGCCCCTGGATCGGCGTCGCCCGCGGCGTCCGGGCGGGCCGCGCCCAGGTGATCGGCCGCGTCTTCCGGTTCCTCGAGGCCGAACATGCCGCGCACCTGCGTCTGGCTGACGCGCAGCCCCAGCGGCACCAGCTTCGCCAGCGCGCCGGAGAGCCCGGCCATGTCCGTCTCTTCCGCGCGGCCGATATGGATCTTCGGGTAGCGCTTCTGCGGCCCCCGGTTGAGATCGATCAGCGGGCGGATGACGAAGCGGCTGAGCGCCGCCTGCAGCTCGTTCGCGTCGGCGCGCTCGATGTCGGAGCGCACGTCGTTGTGCTCCCGGCCGACCGCGTGGCCGCCGGCGATGGCGTCCGTCGTCGCCGTCTGGCCCAGCACCGCCTTGGAAACCTGCTGGTCGAGATACTTGGCGAGGCCCTCATAGACATCCGCGCCCTTCGACGCCCCGCCGCCCTTCGCCTCGACGAACTCCATCATCATGCTGTCTGGGATGATCGCGGCGGCGTCGCGGCCGATGTTCGCGACCGCGCGCAAGAGCGTGCGCTTATCCGCCTCGCTCGCCCCGGCGCCGAACTTCCCGACCCGCAGCGGCTGGCCGTAGATCTCGACGAACTCGACCCAGCCCTTCAGATCGAAGTTCTTGAACAGATAGACCCAGGCGACCGCGCGCGCGAGGCCGCCGCGCAGCGGCAGCCCCGACTTCATCTGGCTCTTGTGGTACAGGAACTTGTAGGGCGTCAGCGCGACGCTCTGGCCGTGCGCGTCAAGCAGGCGCGGCGTGCGGCGATCCGGCGGGTCGAAGGTGATCCAGCGCGGATCGACCCAGGTCAGCGCGTAGGGCCGCCAGTCCCGCTCGGACGTCTCCCACATGATCTCGGAGACCGAGAAGCCCTTGCCGACGGCGTCCAGCACGTCGAAGAGCTCGCCCTGCAACACGTCGCGGTCCACGAACTCCTGCGCCAGCGCCGCGTTGGCGACGTCGTCCTTGTCCTCGCCCGCCGGCTCGACCGTGATCTCGAGCTGGCTGACCTGGCGCTTGCGGGTGCCCAAGACGCCCAGATAGTGGAGATCCTTTTCCTCCATCTCCTCCGCCAGCGCCAGATAGGCTTGCGGCATGTCCTCCTCGGCCGCGCGCAGGAGCTGCGCCAGCCGGACCGGGGTCAAGCCGACGCTCGGATGTTCCGAGATCGTGCTCCGCACGCCCGTCAGCGTCGCGCCCGCCACCTCCTGCGTCAGGTCCGAACGGCGGATCGGCCGCCCCCACTGATCGACCAGGCCCGTCTCGCGATCCGCCATTACCAGGCTCCTTTCCCGAAGGGCGCCCCGTCGCAGCCCGTCTCGTCGGCGCGTCGGCGCATCCGTCCGGCGCCGCGGCCGCGGATCGCGCCGTCTTCCCAGGACGCGCCGCGCTCGCCCCACGGGTCCGGCCGGTCGCCGGCGCGGGCCGGCGCGTACCCGTACTCCGCCACCTCGCTACGGCTGGCCGCCGTGAGATTCAACAGCGCGACCGCTGCGTCGCCGTGGCGCTTGCCGCCGCCGGCGGCCGCGGACCCGTCGGTGCGCACGTCGCGAGGCACCTTGCCCACGCCGTCGATCATCTCCATCAAGGCCAGGTCGCCGCGGATGTCGTCGTCCTTCGGAACCAGGATTGTCTTGTCCTCGAAATGGCTTTGGAAGACGGGCGTGAACTCGCGCAGCCAGGCGTCGCTCGGCATCAACTCCGTCACGCGCGCCTGGCCGAAGCGCTGACGCGCCTCCTGCGCCAGCACCATCCCATTGCCGTTCGCGTCGAGGATCGCCTGCTGGAAGCGGTGCAGCCGCTCGATGATGAAGAAGAGCACCTGTTTCTGCTGGTCATAGGGGACACGCCAGAGCTCGACGACCAGCGGTGCGTGAAGGCGCATCGTCTCATCGATGAAGCCAACAGCGAAGACGCTGCGGTCCTGACGCATGCCGAAGTCGCCGCCCAGCGCGGTGCGGCGACGCTCGGGGAAGCGCTCCAACGCGGGCGCCACCTCCCGCTCGAGCCAGAGCTGCACCGTGGCGCGTCGCGCATCTTGCGGCCAGTCGACGAAGTCCTCGCGCGGCGGCTTCCAGCGTTTGACGACGTAGTCGGCGTCCATGCAGGCGTCGATGCGCGCAAACGGCAGCAGCCGGCCCTCGCCCTCGGCCGGAATCGCGTCGAGCTCCTGCTTCATGATCGAGACCCGCGTCCCGTAGCCCCCGCGGACTTTCCTGTACCAGCGGGCCTTGCCGTCCGGCGTAGGCGTCTCGCCAGTCTTCAGGCACATCCGCTCGTAGAGGCCGTTGCGGACGGCGTCGTCGAAGGTGTAGCGGTGCAGCGAGTAGTCGGTCTTGCCCGCTCGGGTCTCGTTGATAAGCTCGTTGAACGCGTTGAGGACGCCGTTGTGGGTTGAGATGATCCGAATTCGTCCGCCCCAAATCAGCAGCGCCAAGCAGGCCTCGATGACGGCTCTTACATTCCGGTGGAAGGCCGCCTCGTCGATCACCACGACGCCCTGCAGGCCGCGGATGACCGCCGGCCGGCTGGCAAGCGCCGAAATGCGCTTGCCGCTCTTGCAGCGGATCGTATAGGCCGCCACGCGCTCGACGACCTCCTCGCCCTCTTCGACGTGGCGGACGACCTCTTCGGTCTCCCAAATGTCGACTGAGTGCCCCTCGACGAAGCCCAGGAGATGCGCGCAGTAGCCGACGAACTCCAGCCCCTTCTCCTTGGAGTCGCCGATATAGAAGACGTTGTCGCCGCCTGCGAGCGCGCTGGCGGCGGCGATCAATGCGTCGTCCTGGGCTTCCGCCCAGGTGATGCCGGTTCGCCGGCCCTTCTCACACAGTTTCAGCGGGCTGTCGTCCGCGATCCAGCTCGCTTGATGGTCCATAAGGACGCCATCCTCGAGCGGGTTGAAGTCAATCGGGATATCCAGCACCGAGGCCGGCAGCTCCTCCCGCTGGACGAGTCGCGGGGCGGCCATCTTCAAGCGCTCCCGTCTGGACTTGACCGCGCGCGCTTAACGCCCAGGAACTCCTCGCGCCAGAACCGCACCTGATCCTTCGTAAGCCCGGCCTCGGTCATGGCTTCAGCGGCCGAGTCGGCCGCGGCCGCCTTCTCCTCGTCGCGGATTCGCGCGCGCAGCTTCTCCTCGAAGTCCTGACTGAAGCGGTTCGCCTGGGCGACGTCCTTCAGCGCCCGCCCGAGCTGCATGAAGTCCTTGGTGTCGAAGCCGGCCTCTTCCTCCTCGTCATCGCCGGCCGCCATCTTGCTGCTGATGAGATCGAAGACGAGCCCATTGAACATCTCGACCAGCAGCCGGCCCTGCTTGCCATCGACGGCCTCGGGGCCGAGCTCCTTGGCGAAGGCGGCGGTGACCTCACGCTGGCGCTTGAGCGCCTCGCGCGTCTTCGCCTCGCGCTTGGCCCAGCGGTGCAGCGACGACTTCGAGATCTCGAAGCCGTGTTCGTCGGCGAGCCATTGCGCGAGATCCTCGAAGGTCTTGCCGGACTCCTGCAGCTCGAACTCGATCGCCTGCTTGACGTGGGCCGGCAGCGCGTCGACCCGCGATTTGCGCCCCATCGGTCAGCCCTCCGGGCCGGGCCGCTTCACGCCGGGCACGCTGGCGACGCCCTTGGCCACGTCGTGGCCGCGCGGCGTGAGCTTCGCGACATGGACGCTCTCGCACAGCGCTTCGACGGACACCAGCCCCTGCTCGGCGAGCCAGGCGAAATCGCCGCGCACCACGTCGCGGCTCTCTCCATGTCCCCAACCCTTCAAGGCCATCTGCATGACCGAGCAGTTGACCGAGTAGTCGCGATCCTCGGCCAGAATGCGAAGGATCACGAGACGGCGGTCCTGCGCGATATGATCGCTGTAACGTGTCATCGGTGGCTCTCCCGGCTGCGCAGCCATTGATCGATCAATTCGGTCTGCCGGCGGCTGACCGCGACGAGATCCCGCATGCCGTTGAACTCGCCATGCAGGCGCGACAGCGCGTCGCTCACCGTGTGCAGCTCTTGGCGCAGCTCTTTCAGTTCCTCCCGCGACGGTCCGGACGCGAGCTGCGTTTCGATCCGGGCGATCCGCTGCGCGTGGTCGGCGAGCTGATGGGCGCTCCGGTCGTCACCCTCGTCGATCGCTTCTTCGAGCGCATCGCGGATCGCCGCCAGCTCCTTCCGGTCGTCGCGCCGCCTGTTAGCGACAGCGGCGTAGATCGAGAAGCCGAGCGCCGTGAAGGCGACGACCAGCGCGCCCGCGTCCAGAAACACCTTGATCAGCTCATAGCTCACGCCGTCACCCCCACCGCGCGCCGCAGCGCGCGCACTCCGTCGCGTTGGGATCGCGCGCGAGGCGCGCGCGCTCGACCGCCTCGCCGCACCGCATGCACAGCCGGGCGAGCGGCGCGTCGGCGCTGCGCGCGCCCCGGCGCCGGCCCGCCGCGCGTTCGGCCTCTTCCAGCCGCTGGGCGTGATCGGCAAGGTCGGTCATCGGGGCCTCGTCAGCTTCTGCGCCAGCCCGGCAAGCAGGCCGGGGCCGGCAACGCCGGCGGCGACCCTCTTGTCCTGGCTGCGCTGGATGATCGACACGCCGACGACCGATAGTCCGACGGCCCACATCGGCACCGTCGCGGCCGTCGCTTGGCCGATCGCGGTCAGGATGGCGCCCGCGTTCGCCGGCGCCGCGATGATGGCGTAGAGCGTCCCGCCGGTCGTACCGGCGATCTGGATCACCCAGGTCACGGCCATGCAGTAGCCGAAGACGGGCCGCCAGCGCTTCACCACCTTGTCGTCCGAGGCGTACTCCGCCTGCATCGTCGCGTTCACGGTTCGGAGGCGCTTCGTCTCCTCCTCGAGCTTCCGGATCTCCAGCTCCTGCATCTGGGCCTGGAAGGCCGCAAGCGCCTCGGGACTGGCCTTGAGCGCATCCAGCAGCTTCGTCTCGTCGCTCTCGCCGGTGACCGCGCGCGCCGTGCCGATCACCTCCTCGGCGGCCTTCTCGGCCTCGTCCCCGAAAAGCCACCGGGCGGCTTTCGGCGCCGCGTAGCTCGCAATCCCCAGCGCGATCGAGATCGGGTCCATCTCACCCTCCCAAGAACGCGATGGCCCAGCCAATCAGCCAAGCTGCGCCAGCCGGAACCCAGCCCATCAGCCAGGTGAAGGCCGCCACGACGACGGCGATGACGATGAAGATCACACCGAGGCCGAAGGTGGTTGTTGCGTCTTCCCAGGAGATCTCTCGCAGGATGCTGGCCGCGATCAACGCCGCCCCCGTGGCGCCGACGCCGCCGGCGAAGGCGTAGGCGATCCAGTCCGGCCAATGGGCCAGCAGCGGCGCGAGCGGCGGCGCCGTCACCGCGATCGCGACCGCGGCCATGCCCGCCCAGCCGCCGAGCTGCCGGTCGACCGCGTCGAAGACCACGCGCACGGGCCGAATGTCGTTCAGCGCCGCGAGCGCCAGGACGAGGCCCGCATAGCCGAGGGCGAGGGCGAAGCCGGCATTGATCAGCTCTTGCATGGTCGGCCTCCTAGGCGAGCGCGAGCGCGATGGCGTCGTCGAAGAGCCAGTCCGGATAGGGCTGCTGGCCGTTCTCATGGCGCACCATCACGCGCATGAGCGCGCGCAGCGCGTCGCGGTCGGTGGCGAGGTCGAGCTCGAAGTCGAGGCCGACCGCCATCTCCTGCGCGACGTGGCGGGCGTAGGCGGCGGTGTCGTTCTCGGCCGGCGGCGCCCAGCGGCCGATGATGCGCCGCACGGTCAGGAGCCCGTGGATGGCCTGATAGTTGAGCAGGATCCGCGCCATGGCCCGCAGGCCGTAGACCGGGTGCTCGAACTGCACGAATTCGGCGTCGGCCGACTGGTCGGCCGACGCGCCGCGCCAGCGGTCTGCGTTGTGACGGATGTTGCCGGGGTTCGCGTTGCGAATCCCCCGGGGGACGGCAGCGTCGGTCATCGGGCTCGGGCTCCGGTTGCGATGCAAGCGAAGCCGAAGCCTAGGCCCTGGCGGACGCCAAAACGCCCCTGACAGCTGTCAGGGGCGCTGGCGCAGATCGACGGGGCTGGATGCGGAACGGCCGCTAGCCTCCCCCGGAATCGCTTCGGCCGTCAAGGCCGTCGAAAAGCGGCAGCGGCGCCTCGCGCAGCCGCGCCTTGACGCGCCAGGCCGTGCGCTCGTGCACGCCGGCCGCCTTCGCAGCCTCGGCGGCGGAGCCGCCGCGGGCGATCACCGCCGCCGCGGTGCGCCGGCGCGCCGAGGGCCCGCCGAAGGCGCCCATCGGAACGGTGTGAACCCCGTGCCCGATAGCGCTCACGATCCGCCGCGCCGCCTCCAGCCCCACCGCGCGCGCCAGCGGCGTCGTCTCCCGCGGCGTCGCCGGCAGCTTGACGGTCTGCCCGCCGAAGCGCAGCGCCACCTTCACGGCCGTCCGCTCGTCGGTGGCCGCGGCGATCTCCGCCAGGATGCCGGGCAGCGTCGTCATGGGTCAGCCTTGCTCCGCCTCGAAGTGCTGGCACGCCGGGTCCTTCGCGCGGATGTCGCTGCCGGGCCCGCGGGTCCAGTGCGGCTCCATCAGGCCGCACTTCAGATGGCGCCTGGCGCCGCCTTTGACGCGGCAGTAATGCGCGCAGTCGCGGCACGTCTTGCCCTCGGGCCCGCGGCCCGGCTGGCCGGCGTGGCCGCGGCGCCTCACCCGCACGCTCGGCGTCCAGCCGGGGAACAGGCTGTCATGTAGATGATCTCGCTTCAGCGCCATGGTTCGACCCCGAAGGCGTCGAGCCAGGCCTGCACGCCGATGATGGCGAGCGAGCCGACAATCGCGGCCAGCAGGACGCAATCGATCGCCTGCCGCATCAGCGTTCGGAAGAAGCGCCAGGACATGGGTCAGGCCTTCAGCTTCGCAAGCGCCGCGGCCTGCTCCGCCTTGGTGAAGCTCACATTGACCGAGATCCGGTCGGTCGCGCGCGCCGGCCGCACGAACGCCACATAGTCGAAGCGCTCGCCGAGCTCCTCGCCCTCTTCGCTCACGAACCAGGTCCACTCCTCGCAGCGCGCCACCGCGCCCAAGCAGACGTCGCCCGTGTCGCTCTTCAAATCGTATTTGTCGCCGCCGAAGACGTGAACGCCATCGCCGTCAAACGGGAAGAAGCCGTCCGCGTCGGGCTGGGGAACGTTCTTGAACTGCATGGCTCTTCTCCTCTCTTAGCCGTTCGCCGAGCGGGCGGGATAGTCGCGGTTTAGGGTCTCCAGCTTCAGCTGGTTGAGCCGGCGCAGCTCCGGGTCGTCGAGATCCACGCGCTCGCCGCGCAGGAAGCGGCGGAAGACGCGCAGCGCGAGATAGGCTTCCTCCTCGCTGCCGGCCTCCGGCAGGCCGGGGACGAGGACGTCGCCGGAGCCATCGCGCTTCCAACGCGCTCTGGTCTTGACCCTCTCCATCGCCGCCTCGTCGCCTTCGATGAGCGATAGGCATCCTTTCGGAATCGTCTCTCCGAACCCGATCTCGCCTGAGCGATAGCAGTACGCGTGCATCAACTTCTCCTTTCCTCGATCGCGGGCGCCGAGCAGTCGCTCGGGTCCCAATGGATGACGACGCCCTCGAACGGCCCGAGCCCATGCGTGATCGCCCAGAAACGGATCATCACGCTCGTCGCGGTGAATTCGTAGGTGTCCGGAACCTCGAACCCATCCCGCTCAGCGAAGGCCTCCACCGCCGCTTCGTCGAGCGGGATGCCGTTGATCTCGAAGAGGGCAAAGCGCCATTCGTGGGAGCGCCCGACCTCCAAGACGATTTCGTCGAGCCGCGTACACGGCGGATCGGGCGTCAGGATCTTCCGGCAGTGTTTGGTGCGCATGCCGGTATAGAGCTGCAAGGCTTCGCCGGGGCGCGCGTGGCGCGGCCGCAGCCGGCGCACCGTCTGCCGCTTGCGCTTGGCCTGGATCGCGCCGACGAATCCGCGCTTGAAATTGTAGGCGACCATCAGTTCCGCACCTCCCCTTTGAGCCGCGCGCTCTGCGGCCGGTAGACGCGGTCCTTCGGCCGCACCCAAATCGTCAGCAGGCATCTCAGCCGCGCGTCGTAGACGGCGCGCAGGCGCAGGCCGCGGGTGAGCTTGAGCCGCAGCCGCACGCGCTCGACGCCGGCGGTCTCCCAGGTCGGCCGCATCTGCTCGATCCGCTCCTCGAGGGCGACGATGTCGGTCAGGTCGAGCGGCAGCCGGCGCTCCACCACCTTGGTCAGCAGATAGAGGTGGCAGCCGTTGCGCGCCTCGCGGTCGCTCTGCGGATCGGCTCTCATGACCCGGGGCCCTCCGCCTGGGCCTTGCGGATGCGCTGGCCGAACTGCTCGATCAGCCGGTCCGCCTCCGCGTCGCTGAGATTGAGGACCGAGATGCCGGCGGGCCGGCCGGCGAAGCGGGAGACGTAGGCGCTGAGCGCGTGGCTGTCCGCGACGACGACGCCGAGCTTCCCGAGGATTCGCCATTGCGCCTCGATCACGCGGCAGCGCGGCTTCTCAAGCGTGGTGAAGCCGATCTTGTAGGGCCGCCAATCGACGCCTGCCTCGCGCGCCGCCATGTCCTTCAGCGCCTCGATCACCTTGCGCCAGTCGCCCCTGATCCATTGCAGCGCCGCCTTGCCGGTCTGGCGCTGGCCGAAGGCGGCGAGCGCGCCCTCCTGGGGATTACGGACCACGGCGAGGTGATAGAGCGAGAGCCACAGCGCTCGGGCCTTCTTCGCCTCCGGCGCGTCGGCCAGCGGCCGGCCGCCGGCGCGCTTCGGCCCGCGGGCCGATCGCGTCGGCCGGAACCCCTGCGCCTTCAGGTACGCCAGGAGGTCCTCCAACTCCCCGACCGACAGCGCCGTCATCGAGCGCTTGCCATAGCGCGCCGCCATCAGGTCGCGCCGCGCCTCCTCGTCGATCGAGAGATCCTTGCAGCCGATCGCGATCTTCGAATAGAGGCCGAGGCGCACGCGCTTGGCCGGCGCGGCCGGGCGGCGGGCGGCCGTCGCCCGCGCGCTCATCGCCGCACCTTCGCGCCGGCGTGCAGGCCGCGGCCGATCCGCACGTCCTCCGACAGCGCCTTGCAGGCGCGGCAGATGCGCTCGCCAAACCAGCTCGACGGGAATTCCTTGCGGCAGTCGAGGCATTTGCGCACCCGCGCCTGGCCGGCGTAGCGCCCGTCGTTTGACGGCTTGGAGATTGAATAGGCGGGCATGGCGGGCTCCTCAGTGGCGGGTGGTTTGGCGCGGGCGGAAGACGTGCTCGCCGCGGCGATGGGCCTCGACCGCTGGCCCGAACATCGCGTCGGCGCGCATCACCCAGCTCGTGCGGGCGGCGTCGTCCTGGATGCAGGCGGTCGTCGCGGCCAGGCCTGAGAGGACCTCGTCGAAAAAGCGCTCGAACAGGTCCGTCATGGCGCGCGGGTCACGCCGATCGACGCCCGATTGCTCCACGAGGTCGAGCCAGGCCTGAAGGATCTCGCAGTGCATGCAGCGCGGCTGCTCGTCGGCCATCTCAGCTCTCCTCGGTCGTGAATTTGTCCAGCTCGTCGCCCCAGGCGTCCCAGCCGGGCCGCCGCGTGCGGGCGAAGAGCTCGGCGCACGGGCCCGGGGCCAGACGCTCCAGCCGGCGATAGGCCTCGTCGGGCTTGCGGCTGTGCTCGCGGATGGGCGCGAACAGGGTCTGGCGGACGTTGCGCTCCAGCCGCGCCGGCGCTCCGACGCTGGCCAGCAGGCACATCTCGGGATTGGCCCGCGTCCAGTAGCCGAGGCCCATGGGCGCCAGCGCTTCGCCGACCGCATTCCAGTCGCGATCCTCGACCGCCCGATGCAGCAGCGCCGTGCGCGGGGCCTGGCGGCCGAATAGGTCGAAGGTCTTCACCCAGGTGAAGCCGACCGTGACGTAACGAAAGCCCCAGGCCTCGATCAGCGCCAGCGCGTCCGGCAGCATGGAATCGATGGCCCAGAGGGCGACCAGCGCGTCCGGCCGGGCGAGATCCATCACCGGCAACCGCGCCAGCTCGGTCAGCCTCATGGTCTGGTAGTCGGCGGAGCGGTCGGTCCCCGCTTCCGACCAGGTCTCGAAGGCCCAGGGCGGGTCGATCGCGAGAAGGCCGTAGTTGAGTGGCTGCAGGGCGCCCCACCGCCAGCCGCGCGGCGTGTCGAGGGCGCTCACGACGCGACCTCGCGAGCGCCGCCGCGCGGCGGCTCCTGGCCGCGGCGCTCGGCCTCTTCGCGTGCGCGGCGCCACAGATCGCGGCGTGAGTGCGGCACCCCGTTCACCAGCCAGCGGCCGGCCCGCGCCGGCGGCGGCGCGCCGCAGACAATGAAGGCGCAGGATTTGAGGAAGAGGATAGCCGGGGCGTCCTCGCCGAAATCGACGGCGCGCGACGGCTCGCGCTCGGCGAGAAAGCGCTCGATCGCCGCGCGCTCCTCGCGCCGACGGATCTCGGCCGCGGTGACCAGCGCTGGGCCGGCGGGTGGGGCCGGCGCCGAAACCAACGGCGGCGGGGCGTTGGGCGCAGGCGGCTCGGGATCGATGGGCCCACTGTCAGGTTCGCAGGCCGGCTCCGGATCGGCCGTCGCCGCTGGCGGGCCGGTCTCGGTCCGCCGGCCCAGATCAATCCCGACCCATGAAGGCGTCTCGGGGATGCCGGCCGGATTCACCGCCGCCTCGACCGTCTGCCAGCTCACCAGCAGACGGCAGCAGATCTCGACCGGGTCGACGCCGGCGGCGTGCAGGGCGCGGATCTTCGCGGAGCGATCAGCCATCCCTCAGCCCTCCAGATCCGCGCGGTAGCCGGGACGCTCGCGGGCGGCGCGCTCGGCGGCCTCGATCGCGGCGACCAGACGCTCGCGGCCGCGTTGCTCCGCCAGACACGTGCGGGCCTCCTCGCACAACGCCCGCACGCGCCGCCGCGCCGCCCGGTTCAGCGGGTGCGCGGCCAGCGTCGCCGACCAGAAGAGCAGCTCGTCGAGCAGCTCCTCGGTCGGGTTCGGCGCGGGGGCGAGCGCGGGCATGGGTCAGAAGCTCCGGCCGCCCATCTCGTCGATCGCGGCGTCGACTTGCTCGATCGCCGCGAGGGCGCGGGCGGCCACCTGCAACAAGGCCGTGCGCATCACGAGAAGGTTGATTTCCGGCCCGCCGAACGGCCCGCCGACTCCCCCGCCGAGACCGAAGAGCGGCTGGATCGTCTTCAATGCCAGCTCAGGGGCCGTCGCGTCCCCGAGGCCGTGCTCCCCCACCAGCTCCGCCCAGCACTCCGCCGCCTGGAACAGCACGCCGCTCTCGAAGAAACGCGCGCTGCACGCGGTGCAGAGATCCTCGTCGGCCCAGCCGCAGGGCGAGCCGTCGGGCTCGACGCAGGCGGTGATGTCGGTGCAGCCGCACAGGCGGCATTGGCGGTCGGATATCATTGCCCGTCTCCTTCCGCGCTCTCCAGGATCGCCGCGGCCGCCTTCGCCGCGTCGGACTTCTCGACCCCCGCGAAGGGGGCATCCGCGCCGATGACGCGGCAGACGCCGAGCTGGCGCAGCTCCTCTTGCGAGAGCCTCTTCAGCGCGTCGCGATTGACCTCGACCGTGCGGCGCAGCAGCTCATCGGCCTTGCCCGGCAACAGGCTCTGGATGCGGCGAACCACCGCGCCGGCGTCGAAGCGGATGGAGTCCTGCGCCTTCTTGAGGCCCAGCTTCACGCCGTAGAAGATCCGGCTCTTCGGGCTCTTGAAGAGCGCGCGGTTGCGGTCGACCGCATCGATCAGCGCGCTGTGGGCCGCGGCCTCCGCCTCGGCCGCCGCGCGGACGCTGAGCGCGTGCTCCGCATGGATGGCGCGAACCCGGTCCTCGACCAGGCCGACGACGTTGGCGAGGCCCTGGTGGGCGATCTGATACTCCGAGGCCAGCGCCTCGATCTCCGCGAGCGCCGCGTCCTTCGCGACGTCGGCCGCCTTAGTCTTAGCCATGGCGGGTCTCTCCTTTTAGAGTGGTTCGGCGTGCGCCGCCGAAAAGCGTCATCAGCCAGCGCAACTGCTGGCGGATCGAACGGAAGGGGCTGCGGCGATAGGTCATCGGTGACCTCCCGCACGCTTGCGATCGCCCCCGCACTTGCCGGCAAAAAGCGGAAGGACCGTGCCTTCCTCCTCTCCCGCGCCGAGGTCGCGGATCTCGCGCAATCGATGCAGGAGGCGCTCGGGGTCGGAACGGGCCTGACTTCGCAAATCAGCGAAGAGCCGCCGAAGATCGGCGATCATCCTGCCTTCCAGCCGATGCAGGATCGCGCCCGCCACCATGTCGAGCTCGTTGGCGATGTCGGCGGTCCCGATCTCCGCGCAGAGCTCTTCGTGCATCTTCTCGATCACGGCCGCGAGGTCGGGGTCTTCATCGACCATCTCCTCGATCCGGCCCAGGGCGTACACGATCGTGGAGTGATCGCGACCGCCGAAGGCGGCGCCGATCTTCGGGAGGCTGTGGCCGGTCAGCCGCCGGCAGAGATGGATCGCGACCCAGCGGGGAAGAATGATCTCACCGTCCCGTCGCGCCGCCTCCAGATCGGCGACGCTGACACCGTAGTGTTCGGCAACGCGCGCCTTGATCCGGTCGGTCGCGCCCGGGCGCCTCGTGAAGAAAACGCTCATGCCGCGCCTCCCGACCCCTTCGGGTCCGGCTCGCTCGGATCGGGCCGCCACGGCGGCCGACCCAACACCCGCGGGTCGCGCGGCGCGCGCAGACCTTCGCCGAAGCGCAGGCTGGCCGGGTCGCGCCCCGGCGCCACGGTCTCCAAGGCGCGGCGCGTCTGCAGGTCGACGACGTTGTCGTCGGCGCCGGCCGTACCCTCGAGCTCGTCAGCGTCCTGTTCGAGCCCCGACAGTTGATAAGAGAGCCGGCTATCGGCGACCGCGAGCTCTTGGAGGCGCTGACGGAGCGCGCCGACGCGGTAGCGCAGGCGGTCTGCGATTGTGCGCGGGCTCATTGCGCCGCTCCGATCGAGAAGTCGAGGTTCTCGAAGCCCTGCTTCAGATGGTCGAGCGTCAGCGCCGCTTTCTGAGACGCGGCCAGGAACTGTCCGTTCCACAGCGTGTTTGCGGCCAACCGGAACGCGCCCGGCCGTTTGGCGACTGCGCGCAAAAAGTCCTGCATGCCCTTGTCGTCGAGCGCGGCGGCGGCGACGAAGGCTTCGACGTCTTGCGCCGCAGGCTTGCGCGCCGCGACCCGCCGGCCGACGCGGCTCTTGAACTGCGCGCCGTCGCGCTCGCGCGCCATCTTGTTGATGATGTGCGTGAGCGTTTCATTGCCGAGCAGGGCGACCCCGACCCCGTAATCGTCGTGAAGAGAACGCAGTTGCTCCAGCGCCTTGGCGTCCAACCGCTGCGCCTCGTCTATCAGCAACAGCGATCGACGGCCGCCCAAGCGCTCACCGACCGCATCGGCGTAGTCTGCAGGGTTCCGCGCCGGGATTCGGAGCCTGCGAACCAGCGTCCAAAGCAGGCCGTTGTGGTTCGCCTTCGACGGGTCGGTGTTGATGAAGTGGGCGTTCGGCGTCGCCTTCGCATACTCCCGCGCCGCCGTCGTCTTCGACATGCCGGGATCGGCGACGACCAGGGTGATGGACGGCCGAACGCGCGCGTAGTCGAGGCCGATCCATATCTCCTCGACGAAGGGGGTTCGCACGAAGGGCAGGGCTGCCGGAACCCCGACGGGCGATTCGCGCTCGGCCGCCCGACTGTCCAGCCAGCGCTTGGCGCGCCTGGCCATGCCCTGCATGTCGCCCGCGTAAGTGCCGTTCGCAACCGCCTGCAGGGTCTGATGGGCCATCTCGGCCTGCTCGCCGAGCTGCGGCCAACTCAGGCCCTCGCGCTCCTTGATCGCGCGGATCTCGGCGCCGATCGCCTCGATCTCCTCCGCGGACAAGAGGGTTTCGGTTTTCATCGCGTTCATCTAGTCTGACCTCGCTCTAGTTTGGGCCTCGAAGGCGCGGCGCCGGTGCAAGCGGCCCGCGCCTTCACTCGTCCTGCGCCTCCACGAGCCGCAGTACATTCGTCATCGCCGCGTAGTCCTCTTGCGTCGCGTCCGCCTCTTCGTTGGCTTGCTGGGCGATCGCGCGGGCCGGCGCCGCGGCTCCCGCGACCATGCGGACCGTCCGCGCGGCCGGCGGCGGCGGGGGCTCGATCTCGGGCTGCATTCGCACCCACTCCTCGATCGACATCTCCTGCTCGAGCTCGGCCGCGCGCCGCGCGCTGCGAACAAACTCCCGCCGCTTGCGGTTGTGATCGCGGGCCGCATCGACGCTGTCGAAGCCGACGGCCTCCAAGACCTCGGCGAACCCGAGATAGGCGCCGTCCCGCCGATACAGGTGCACACCGGCGTGCAAATTGTCGGGGTCGAACCGGACGGTCAGCTTCTCGCCGACATGGTTCGAGAGAAGCTTCGACCAGAAGCGGTTTCCAAGGAGATGGACGGCGCCGTCCGGCTGGCGGGCGGTGACGGCCTCGGCCGCCAGCATCGCCATGCGCAGTTGCGCCTCGCCAGCCTGCTTGACGATCGCCGTCTCGTAGCTCGCCTCGAAGGCTTCGTCGAAGCTGCGCACGCCCCCGCACACCTTCGTGCGTCTTTGCGGGCGCCGGTTGTGGGCGATGATGCCGCGCTCGAAGGTTTGGAGGAACGCGTCGAAATCGACAGCTTTGGGCGTGTAGTCGGGCTTGTTGGCCGGGCTGTTGCCGGTGTAGCAACCGGCGAAGGCCGGATGCATCGAGATGCGTTCGCACACATCGCGGAACGCCCGCTCGATCGGCTTCGACTGGCCGGAATAGGGCGTCGTCCAGTGGACTTCGACGCCGAGCTGGGTGAGGACGCCCGACATCTCTTCCGGGCTGACCTTGAACCGGAAGCGCGTCGGCTGGCCGCCGGTGATCAACTTCGCGGCAAAGCCGCGGCCGTTGTCGAGATAGGCGAGCTCCGGGATTCCGTAATTCTTGAAGACGTCCAGGAAGGCGAGCCGAACGCCCGTCGCGGTCTCCGCCGCGTCGATGCGCCAGGAGAGAATCTTGCCGCTGAAGAGATCCTGGATCGCCAGAACCACGGGCCGGATCACCGACCCGTCCGGCATCTTCACCCAGACGTCCATCTTGTGGCCGTCGGCGTTGACCGCCTGCATCGCCGTGAAGTGCGAGCGGTCCCGCTCCTGCGCGGGATAGCGCCGCTTGAGCGCTTCCGGCCCCTCGCGCAGCAGCACCCGGACGGGCGCCGGAATTTCGGTCTCGATGCGCCGCATCAGGGTGCGCAGCGACGGGATCGCCCACCCCTCGACAGCGGCGGTCTCGACGAGGCGCTCGTAGCAGGCCTCGGCCGTCACGGGCTCGAGGCGCAGGTAATCGGCCTTGAAGGCGGCCCACGCCCGCGGATGGCACGCCGCGGTCTTCGTGCGGCCTTGGTGCTGCGGCGCGAGGTACGGCAGCCAGTCCGCGCGATCGGCGGCGGCGACCAAGTCGAACCATGTCCAGATCGTTCGGGCGCCCTTCGCGACGCGCCGGGCCACGGCGGCCACCGCGGCGTTCTTCTGCAACCCGCCGCGTTCGAGCGCGATAACGGACTCGAGCGCCGCCAGCCGGTCGCGCGCGGTCTCCTTCCGGCTTTCCGGAAGCCCCTCGAACCACCGCCACAATTCGCTTACTGGGCGATCCGGCTTTGCGGAGGCCGGCTCGGCCTTCACCCGGGCCGCGCGGGCGTCGGAGACGAGCTTGAGCTGCGCGCGCTGTGGCAGGAGACTGTAGTGGTATTCCCGGCCGCCGCCGTTGCCGCGGCGCGCCCGGCAAAGCGGCTCGCCGGCCGCGGTGAGACGCTTATCCCACCCGGCCTTCTTGGCCGCGGCGTTCACGCCGCGCTTCGTGGCGGGCAAGTCGGGCAGAGCCAGCGCGGCCAGTTCGGCGGCGGTGAACCACTCCTTCATGGCCGCGTCGCCTTCTTGGCGTTACGAAGCGCCGCCTGATACTCCCGATCGGTGATGTTGCGCCGCTCGCCGAGCTGGCCGACCTCGACCCAGGAGAGCCACTTCTCCTCGACGACCGCAGCGCCGAACATCTCGGCGATCATTTGCAGCGGTCGGATGTCACCGGTGGCGTGAACGAGGGCGATCAGCCTTATCGCGCTGATCGTGTGATCCTTGCGCGCCTCGCTGGCGTAGGCGTCGAGCATCGCCTTGGTGACGGTGGTCTCCTCGTGGTCCTCCTCGCCCAGGAAGGCGGTCATGCGCTTGGCTATCTCTTCGCGGCTGAGCGCGCTGTCCTTCATCGTCTCTGACACGCAGCGCGCGACCCGCGCCTTCAGCGAGGCGGTTCGGACCCGCGTCTCCTCATAGCGCTTGACGATCTCCGGCGGCTTCCAGGTCAAGAGATCGCCTGTCAGCGGGCAGGGTTGGTGGGTCTTCGCCATCAGGCCGCCTCCTCCTCTTCCGGCTCGTCGATCCAGCAGAGCGCCTGGCCGGCGCCATTGCCGAAGCCGGTCTCCACCAGCTCCTCGACGAAGGCGCGCTGGTCGCGCTTGGAGAGCCGCGCGAACGCATCGAGCGCGCGCTGCAGCGCGCTGGTCTCTGGGGCGGCGGCGTCGGCGGCGGGTGCGCCGGAGAGCCGTTTGTGGGCGCCGCCGACGGTCTTGGCCTCACCGGCGCGGATCAGACCCGCGAGGCGGCGCTGGATCTCCGGCCCGAACTTGGAAAGCCGCTCCAGCTCCTTCTGATTGTCCTCGATCGCCGAACCGCGCAGCGCATCGGCCGCCGCGCCGTCCAGCCGCTCGCCGATTTGAACCGCCTTCTTGAGCGTCGCCTCGGTCCAGCCGGTGCGCCCGGCCGCTGCAGCTGACCAAGAGGGAATCTTTCCCTCTTGAAACTCAGCGCTGCGGCGGTCGCCGCCATGCGCCGCCTCCGGGTTGAGCGCCAAATGAACGGCCTTCAGCTCGGAGACGAACTGCGCGCGCTCCAACTTGCTGAGCTCGTTTCGCGCCAGATTCTCCAGAAGTTCATCGCGGCGGTACGTCAGATCGTCGCCGGTAAGCACCACGGCCGGGATCGTCTCCCAGCCGAGGCTTGTGCAGGCGGTCAGGCGATGCAGGCCCGATACGAGCCGGTAGGGCGTATCGCCGTCCTGCCTGCCTACTTCGATCGGTTGGCGCAGGCCGCGCTCGGCGATGTCGGCGCTCAGCGCCTCGACCTTCACCGCGGTGGCTGGGCGCTTCCTGTCGCCGATTGCGATGTCAGCGATCGCAATCTCCTCGACGGCGAGACGGCTGTTCATGCGGCCCCCGCTTTTTGACGGTGCGCGCCGAGGGCCGAGTTGCTACGCTTTGAACGCATCGCGAGGCGGCCGCCGTCGGGCCCGTACCACTCCGGCCAGAGCTGGTGGCGGGTTGCGCCGAGGAAATCGGCGATGGCGTCATTGCCCCGCGGAACGGGTTGGCGCAGGGCCTTGCGCACCGCGCTGTCGGAGAGGTCCTTCGCCCGCCGCGCGAGACCGGAAAGCGTCATTCCGCGCTTTCGGATGCGCGCCTTGATGTCTTCGGGGTGCGTGTTTCGCATGGTTTCTTTCGTCGTGACCCGGTCTGGCAGGACCGGGTTTTGTTGGGGGTGAGTATTCCCGAATGGGAATAACGCTAACTGGAAATCCGGCTCGCATCAACCGGAAAAACGGTTCCCAGATGCCAAAGCTAATCGAATTTCCGGTTCAGCCAAAAGTCACAGGAAGTCAATGAGTTATGGAGAACCGGGAAAAGCCAAGCGATTTGGGAAGCGAGGTTCCCACTTTCAGGCAGGAAGTGGGAACGCGGCTGCGCGAGATAGAAAACCGGTTCAAAAACCGGGAATCCGCCGCCAAGTGCGCCGGCGTCGCCAAGTCGACGCTGCAGAGTTGGATCGAAGGCAGGGCCGACCCCTCCTTCGAGGCTGTTTCCCGCCTTTCGCGCGAAACCGGGGTGAGCATTGACTGGATCGCCTTCGGCGCAGAAGAGCCAACCAGTGCCGGGGCTGCGCCGGACGACGAGACGCTGCGCGCCGTCATGGATGCGGTGGCCTTTGAGGTGGAGGGCCGCGGGCTTCACCTGCGGCCGACCCAGTTCGCGCGGCTCTGCCAGGTCGTCTACCGCTTGATCACCGAATCGGGCGCGAGCAATCGCGCCGCGGCGATCAAGGCGGCGCTTGAGCTGGTGGAGCTCAACTAGTTCCCGTCTCGCTTGTCACGGCCACCCGCGATGGTAAGGTAACTGCTCGCTTAGGCTGCGGTTTGCGGTTGCGACCCGAATTGAGGATATCGCTATGTCCCTGGAATTCTTGCATTCTGAGGTGCAGCGCATCCTCAACGGCGGCCGGCCGATGGACCGTTCCGATCGCATGGCCTGGATCAAGGACACCATCGCCGCTCTTGAGATCGGGCCGATCGTCGCCGGCTTCGCGCTCAGCCACTTCGGCTCTGCCGACATCGAGACGCTCGACGACGCGCAACTGGCCCGCCTGCAGCGCTTCGTGAAGAATTGCGCGGACGTCGAAATCGAATGCCGGGCGCGGCCGCAATGAGCGCCTTCATCGAGCCGATCGACGCGGCCTATTTCGCGCCGAATGGCCGCTGCGCCGCGGGCATCGCTTGGTTTCGCAGCGCCGACGGGTTCATGAACGCAGGAGACGACGCGGTTCTCTCGCGTCTGATGGCGGAGAGCCACGTCTCCGTGATCCGTGATCCCGAGATCCCGCCCGTCCTCTACATGGTCGGCGCGCAGAGCCCGGCCGCCGCGACCTTCGGCGAGGAGTGGGCGGCCGACGCCACGGGCGCCGCCGGCGTGCCGGACGAAGAGGCGGAGCGTCTCTGCAACGCGGCCTATTACGACGCCGCGGCGCGCGAGCGGCCGGTCGCTCACGTCTGCCGCGCGTCGTTCCGGGTGTCGCCGGCGCGCAAGGTCGACCTCTTCTACACGCGACTCCTGTTGCCGCTTCGCCGGCGCGGCCGGCCGCCGCTCATTCTGTGTTGCGCTGATCTAATGCGACACGATAGCTGAGATCGGCGCGCGAGGCGGCGACGAACCAATCCTTCTCGCTGATCGAGGCCGGCTTGTCGCTGTAGTGGCTGCCGTAGGGCTCGGCCCGCCAATAGCCGATCTTGACGTGATAGCCGCGCAAGACCTTCTCCTCGGCCACGAATCCCCAGATCCAATCCGGGTCCCACCGCAGATAGGCGATCAGGTGCGCGAGCACCGCGAAGCGCTGCGCCAGGCGCTTTCCGCGCGCCGCCTCGGCGACGAACAGATCGCCGTGATACACGACCGAGCCGGTCACCTGATGGACCATCGGCGCGTGGCCGATCAGCTCGGCCTGGCTGTGGGCGCAGTAGTAGCGGTGGTACTGCCGGTCGAGATGGGCGGCGAGCGGGACGCTGATCCGCTCGCGACGCATGGCCTGGACGGCGAGCGTCGCGCCGTCCGCGCCGCGCGCCTCGAGCCAGAGAAGGTCGGCCGGGTCGATGTCGTTGATCGCGGGATCGAGCGGCGGGGAAGGCGCGGCCTTGCCGGAAAGCGCCTGCAACGCGGCGGCGAAGGCCGTGATGTCGTCGGCCTGGCGGATCAGGACGCCGTCGGCTGCCAGCGCGGCGTCCAGGCGCACGGCGGCGCGCATGGTCGCCAGTTCGTTGCGGGGCGGGCGGTGGAACTGCATGGCGGTCCTCGGCCGATGGTTGGTTGGCCGCGATTTTTCCACCATTCGGCGCGCCGCGCAAAACCGCCTCTAAGACGCCGCTGAGAGCCCGCCCAGCGATCTCTGCGCGACTGCCATTTCAAGTGACCGCCACCGCCGAGTCGCCCTACACTGCCAAATCAAACCCCGCGCCGCCGAAAGGCCCAAAATGCCCGCATCCCCCTATATCCCGCCCCGTCCCGCCATATCCCGCCTCACTGCAGGTTCATGTGTCCTCTAACAGAGGGAGAAAAAGCCGCCCCCCTTCATGGGTGGAGCGGGGCGGGAGCGGCCCGCGCGCCCGCTCACTCCTTCTTCACGATGCCCGTCACGGCGGCGAGGAACAGGCCGGTCAGCAGGCTGCCGAGGAGGATCTGCACATAGTGCCAGATCAGCACCAGCCAGCCCCAGGGCGCGGCGGCGTTGACGGTCCAATGCTTCTCCGGCCGCATCTCCAGGAGCGGGATGGCGAGGTCGAAGGAGTAGGTGAGCGGGATGAAGCCCGGATAGTCCTTGGGCAGGCAGGCCGCCTCCGCCGGGCTGCGCCGCGTCAGCGCATTGCTTTCCGGCGGATGGCGGCCGGCGCAGTCGTAAAACCCCGCGCCCCACCCCTGCCCCTTGAGGGTCGCGTCGGGGGGGATCGCCTCGAAGATCGTCGCCTGCGCCGGCGCCATCAGACGCGCGTCCCAGGCCTGCTGGAAGATCAGCATGCCCAGCAGGATCAGCCCAACCATCGCCCACACCGCCCGCATCGGCCGATAGCCGTAGCCGATGACGCCGTCCAACAGCCAGGCGTCGAATGTCCGGCGAAACCATTCGGCGACCCGGTCCGGGAAGTAGCCGTTGAGGCGGTGGTCGCGTTGCGGCTCCGGGATGGCCATGACGAAAGCCCGATGCTCTTCCGCCCGTTGCTTGCGGCGCATGGCGATGTAGACCGCCTTCGCGCAGTCCTCATGCCCCCCTTCGCGCAGCCGCGCCGCCACCTGCTGATAGGCGTGCGGCGCCCAGTACTGGGGTTCTTGCGCGTCCAGCCAGGCGATCCAGCCGTCCCGACGGCCGCGGGTGTAGGCCGGCAAGGATCCGATGCGGATGTCGGGGGCGACGACCGTGAGGTTCCTCGGCCAGCCTTCCGCCGGGGTGTCGAGATACAGGGTGTCGATCCGCGCGTCGGCGAGGTCGCACACTCCCTCGCAGGCGCCCGTGAGCCCCTTCAGCCAGGCGCGATCCACGCTCGCCTTCTCCAGAGTAAGCGCCGCACCGCCCGGCCGCCGAAAGGTCGCGCCGGGCACGTCGAAGGATCCGCCGAGGCGCGCGCCGGCGAACTGCACCGTCCCCGTCGCGTCGAGCCCTTTCAGGAACGCGCCTTGCGCGGCGCTCAGGCCCTGGCCCCGGAACGCCAAACCGTCCCGGCCGGCGTCCAGAACCGCCTTGGTCATCGAAAGCGGGCCGCCGATCTCGGCGGTGGCGAGATCGACCGTCCCGGTCGCGCGCAGGCCGCGCAGGAAGGCGCCTTGCGCGGCGCTCAGGCCCTGGCCCCGGAACGCCAGGCCGTTCGGACCGGCGTCCAGAATCGCCTCGTTCATCGAAAGTTGATAGCCGATCTCGGCGGCGTTGAGGTCAACCGTCCCGGTCGCGCGCAGGCCGTCCAGGAAGGCGCCTTGCGCGGCGCTCAGGCCCTGGCCGTTGAAGGCCTCACCGTCCGGACCGGCGTCCAGAACCGCCTCGTTCATCGAAAGCTGCCCGCCAATCTCGGCGGCGTTGAGGTCAACCGTCCCGGTCGCGCGCAGGCCGTCCAGGAAGGCGCCTTGCGCGGCGTGCAGGCCCTGGCCCTGGAACGCCAGGCCGTCCGGACCGGCGTCCAGAACCGCCTTGTTCATGACAAGCTGGCCGCCGATGCGGGCGCTCATCAGATCGAGGGGCGCGGACGCGTGCATGGCGTTGAGGACAAGATTCGTGTCGATGCGGAGGTGCGACGCGGACAGCGCGGCGTCGACGCGGCTGTCCGACAGGGCGAGCGCCGGGGCGCGCAGGCGGTCGAGCGCGACCCGGTCGGGGAAGCGGCAGGCGATCAGCGCGAGGGGAAAGCCCAGATCGCCGTCCGAAAGGTCGAGCGCGCCGCGGATGCGGGCGCCGAGGAGAACAAGGCCCTTGCGGCCGGGCGGGGGGCCGGCGAAGCGGCCGTCGATCAGGGCCTCCAGCACCTCGGCGCGGATGTCGTGGGCGCGGTCGTCCGCATCCGGCGGGGCCTCGCCGGTGAAGCCGGGCACGGCGAAGGGCTCGCCGGCGCGGGCGGCGGCGAGGAAGGCCTGTTCGAGGGGGGTGAGATCGTCCTCCCGCATCCGGGTGAGACTAGCCGCTTTCGCGCGGAGCGGGCAATGCGGGACGCGCGGCGCACGAAAAACCCCTCGCCCACGGGGAGAGGGGCTGGGGTGAGGGGATGGCGAGGCCGGCGCGTTTAGGGGGCGAGGCCCCTCACCCGGCCGCTTCGCGGCCACCCTCTCCCCCGGCCGCGTTGCGGCCGGCCGTTTTCCCTAGGGGCGGGAGAGGGCGACGGGAGGGAGCGGCTTACTCCAGCCCTTCCCAACCGCCGGAGCGGCTGAGGCTTTCGGGGTCGTCGGTGACCGGCTCGTGGATCGGCTGCTCCAGCGGCTTGCGGCCGGCCTTGATGGCGCGGTCGATCTCGATCGACAAATCCATCTGGCTGCACAGGCCGAGCTCGACCGGCGAGCGCGGGCGCAGATTGGCGCTGTTCCAGTGGCTGCGCTCGCGGATCGCCTTGATGGTCGGCTTGGTGGTGCCGATCAGGCGGCCGATCTGGGCGTCGGCCAGCTCCGGATGGTGGCGGATCAGCCAGGCGATGCCGTCCGGCTTGTCCGCGCGCTTGGAGACCGGCGTGTAGCGCGGCCCTTTGTGGCGCACGACGGGCTCCGGGATGTCGCTCTTCAGAAGCGTCAGGCGCGCGTCCGGGTCCTTCTCGCAGCGTTCGATCTCGTCCTTGGCGAGCTGGCCGGCCTGGATCGGATCGATGCCCTGCATGCCGCCGGCGACCTCGCCGTCGGCGATCGCCTGGACTTCCAACTCGTGCAGGTCGGTGAAGGCCGCGATCTGCTCGAAGGTCAGGCCGGTGTTGTCGATCAGCCAGACCGCCGTCGCCTTGGGCATAAGAAGCTTCGCCATCTCTTCGACGTCTCCCGTCTCGATTGGTTCCGTCTCGCTCGCCGCCGCCGGGCGCGGATCGCTCGCGACCCGCGCGGGAGCCGAAGCCCCGCTAAAGCGGCGCGCCGCGCCGTCCGCGGCGCGGTGGAACCCTACCACCTATGAAGGGGATCGGCGGCTGTATATCAAGGCGCGCGCCCGCCTGCAAAGGAAATGCGGCGGAAAGGAAAAGCGGCCCCGCGCCGGGGCGCGAGACCGCTCTTCGTCCCGGTCCCGCCGCAAGCGCAAGCGCCGGCGGCGGACGAGACCTCCCCTCGTCAGCGAGGGTCGATCAGGCGGCGACCTGCTTCGTCATCTTCTCGACGACGGTCGTGAACTGCGCCTGGATCGGCTCGAAGGCCTCGTTGGCGACCTTCATGCCCATCTCCGACATCTTGGTCGACTCGGCGACCCAGGCGTCGAAGCTGGTGCGCGCGATGTCGGACTGGATGTCGACCACGTCGTTGATGGTCTTGGCCGTCATCAGCTTCTTGGCGGCGGCGACGTTCTGCTCCGCGGCGGACTGGGCGAAGGCGAAGTAGGCCTTGCCGAGATCCTCGAAGCCCTTGGCCATGATGTTCGAGGACTTCACGAAGGCGTCCATCGAGGTCTTGTTGATCGTCGCGAACTCGTCATAGCCCTTCAGCGCCGCGGTGCTGGCCTTCTCGACCTGCTCCTTGGTGGCGGCGACGGCCTGCTCGACGGTCTGCTTGCCGACCTGCACGGCCTCGTCCATCTTCTTGGTGTCGATGGGGGTGACGGCGGCGGTCGTGGTCTTCTTCTGCTGGGTCATGTCTTTCGCTCCTTCGGCCGGGTCTGTCGGCCTTGTCTGGTGGTCGGGTACGCTCGTCAAACGCTTGCTCAAAGCAGCCGGCGCGTTCGCCGCACCGGTCGCCGCGATAGCTTGCGGCGGGCCGGACGATCCTTTTGCAGCCGGCGCTGCGCGCGATGAGCGGAGAAACGGTTTCGCCTACCGTTGCGACGGTGAATTGTGCACCGCAACATCGCTTGTGCCCCTATATGCTCTTGCGCTCTTCGTGCGTCAAGGGAATTTTTTGTGCACTGCACAATAATCCGGAAAGGGCGCGCCAAGGCCCTTATCCGAGGGCCTTTTCCGGCGCAGGGGGACGCGATCGACGCGGGGCGGCGCGCCGGGCCGGGCGGCGCGCCTATGGACGGCCCGACGAATCTGCCCTACGTCAGTTCGGTGCAGGCCGGGGAGCGGGCGGTCGGCGAAAGCGGGGAGCGCGCCGGCCTCGGCGCGGGAAAGGGTTCACCCGATGACCTATTGTCTGGCGATCAAGGTGCGCGAGGGGCTGGTCTGCCTGGCGGACGGCCGGATCACGGCGGGCACCCAGGTGACGGCGGCGCGCAAGGTGGAGCGCCTCGGCGTCGCCGCCTCGGGCCGCGCCGGCGAGATGGTGCTGATGACGTCCGGCCTGCGCTCGGTGCGCGACAAGACGATCGCCTTCTTCCGGCGCGATCTGCAGCGCGAGGACGCGACGCCCTTCCCCTCCATGCTCGACGCCGTCGACGCCTATTGCGCCAAGCTGCGCGAGGTGCGCGAGGCGGACGAGGAGGACCTCAAGCTCTCCAACCTGAAATTCAACATCCACACGATCCTCGCCGGCAGGATGGCGGAGGACAGGGAGCCCTCCTGCTTCCTGGTCTATCCCGAGGGCAACTGGATCGAGATCGGCAGCCGCACTCCCTACCTCTCGATCGGCGAGACCAGCTACGGCAAGCCGATCCTGGACCGTACGCTGACGCCGGACACGGATCTCGCGACCGCGCTCAAGCTGGCCTATCTCTCCTTCGATTCCACCCGCATCAGCGCGGCGGACGTCGGCTTCCCGATCGACATGCTGACCTATGCGACCGCCGACGGCTTCTGGCGCGAGCAGCATTACGACTATGACGACGTGCTCCAGCAGCGCCAATGGTGGAACAAGCACATCACCGAACTGGCCATGAAAATGCCCAACGGACCCTGGACCGGCAGCCTGCTGCCCGGCGGATCGGGCAAGAGCCGTCTGCAGGTCGTGTCCGGCGACGAGGACGGCTGAGGCGCCGCACTCTAGCGCGGCGGATAGCTTCGCCCGATGGTCACGCCCGCATCGGTCACGATCAGATCGTAATGCACGAAGGAGCGCTGGCGCGCCCCGGGCTCCCATCCCTTCGGATCGGGTCGATTGACGCGACGCGTCGCCTCCGCCGGAAGCGGGTTGAGGGGGACGCCCGTCGCGTCCGCCGCATGCAGCAGATCGGCGAAGGGGCGCGTGCGATAGCCGGGCTCAGGCCACTCCCAAACCTGAAAGGCGAAGCGCTGGCCGGCCTCCCCGTCGGGCAGGCAGGCGGAGACCAGCCAGAAGAAGCTGCGCGAGGCGAGCCGGCGAGCCGCCGGCGGCGGCGCGCCGAGGCCGCCGGCGCGCGCGTCGGCGCGGATCGCGTCCGCGGTCGCGGCGTCGATCCGGCTTTCGGCGACTTGCCCGCGCCAGGGCTCCAGGATGTCGTCGGTCACCCGCCAGCGTTTCACGTCGATCATGGCTTTCAGCGCATGCGCGCGCAGCGTCGCGTCGCCCGACCCGTCGCCCGCCGGGCGCAGGTCGTAGAGCCGCACCTGGACGGCGCGGTCGCGGAACTCGACGAAACGATGGAGGTCGCGCACGGAGGCGTCGCCCGCCGCGCAGGCCCGGCGCAGATCGCCGCCCGATATGTGGTCGATCCAGGTCAGGCGGCGCTCCAGCGGGTTCGAAACGTCCCCGCCCGACGCGCATCCGGCCAGGAGCAGCGCCGCCGCCGCCCCGACGCCCGCCCGCATCCAGCCCCGCCCGATCGCCGAGAATACGCTGCGCATCGCTTTCGCTCCACCGCGCCGCCCCGCGGGCGGCGACGCCTAAGACGTTCTTCCGATTCGCCTTTTCCAGTCTGCCGAACGCGCGCCCGTCCGACAAAACAAAAAAGTAACGGCTACACCCGGTGAAGAATTAGACTTTCCGAATCACTTGGCCTATAAATTGCTTGCCTATCGCGCGCCGAAGAATCGCCTGTGTGACGGAATAATGGGGAAGTCATGAGAGGGGTCGCCGCAAAGGCCTTCGCACGCGCCGCCGCCGCGCTGGTCCTCGCGGTCGCGCTGACCGCCGCAGCCGCCGGAGACGCGTCCGCGAAATACGCGTCCATCGTCGTCGACGCCGAAACCGGACGCGTGCTGCACGAGAAGAACGCCGATACGCGCAATTACCCGGCGTCCCTCACCAAGATCATGACGCTCTACATGCTGTTCGACGCGTTGGAGCGCGGCGATCTGACGCTGAACACCCGGCTGAAGGTTTCCAAGCGCGCCGCCGGCCAGGCGCCGTCGAAACTGGGTCTGAAGGCCGGCCAGACGATCCGCGTCGAGGACGCGATCCTGGCGCTGGTGACGAAGTCGGCGAACGACGTCGCCACCGTCGTCGGCGAGGCGCTGGGCGGCACGGAGTACAAGTTCGCGATCGCCATGACGAAGCGCGCCCGGGAGCTGGGCATGCGCCGGACCACCTTCCGCAACGCCAGCGGCCTGCCCAACCGCCGACAGCTCTCCACCGCCCGGGACATGTCGATCCTCGGCCGGCGGATCATGGAGGATTTCCCGCAGTATTACGGCTACTTCAACCGCAAGCGCTTCTCGTTTAACGGCCGCGCCTACGGCAACCACAACAATCTCCTGGGCCACTACAGCGGGGCCGACGGCATCAAGACGGGCTATACGCGGGCCAGCGGCTTCAACCTCGTCGCCTCGGTCGAGCGCAACGGACGGCGCATCATCGGCGTCGTCTTCGGCGGCAGGACGGGCAAGAGCCGCGACCGGCACATGGTCTCGCTGCTGGACCGGGGCTTCACGCGCCTCGCTGCGATCCCCAGCAAGGAGGATCTCGAGCGCACCGCCGCCGAAGCGGCGCGCGTCGCCGAACGGATCGACCAGCGCAATCCGTTCCGCAACGCGGGCGCGGCGCCGGCGCTCGCCGCCGGGACCGTCCCCCAACGGGCCGACGGCGCGCTGCTGGCGCAGGGCGACGCCGACCCCGCGCAGGATCTGGCGGCGCGCGCCTCGGTCACGCAGATGGCCCAGGAGGCGGTCCGGCGCATGGGGCCGTGGAAGATCCAGGTCGGCGCCTTCCGATCCCCGGACTCCGCCCGCACGCTGGCGGAGCGCGCCCAGCTCGAACTGCGCGATTTGGGCGACGGCCTCGGCGTGATCGTCGACCGGCTGAGCGGCAAGGGCCTCTATCGCGCCCGCCTGGGCGGGATTGAGTCCGAGGAGGAGGCGCGCCTCGCCTGCCGCGTCCTGCAACGCCGCAAGCTCGACTGCCTGCCGATCTCTCCCAGCGCGCAGGACCTGGCCAAGCGGAATTGATCCCGTCTTTCGCCTTCCAGGTCGATGTCGCCCCTCAGTGCCGACCCAGCGGGTTGGCGACCGGCACGCCGGGATTGGGCAGATAATCCACCAGGATATTGACCCGCGGGCGGGGCGACTTGTTGCGCACGCTGTGCTGCAGCTTGTTGTTGAAGTCGTAGGCGCGCCCCACCCGCATCTTCAGCTTCTTGCCGCCGATCTTGTACTCGACCCCCGGCGGGCTGATCAGCGGGATGTGAATCCGATGGGCCAACGCGGCCATCTCCTGACCGTCGACATGCGGGTCGATCCTGCCGCCGGGGGCCAGTTCGACCACCGCGATGCGGTTGACGACGCCCTGTGGGGTCCGGATCGGCGCGAGCGCCTGCTCGACCAGAGGCCCGATGACGGCCTCGAAGGCGCGCCATTGCGGGAACACGTTGACGACGCCGAACTGGGTCTCACGCTCGATCTCGGGCACGGCGGCCTCCTCGGGCTCGCCCTCCTGGCGGCACCAGTCCTTCACCACCTCGGCCATGGTGCGGCGGCGCCAGGGGTGCATGTAGGGGACCCAGTTGTATTTCAGCAGGATGGCGCGGGTCGATTGCCGGTGGGCGCTGGCGGTCAGCACCTCCTGGCGAAAACGGTTGAGGCGCCACGCCTCCTCAGGCAGCGCCGAAACCATCTCCGACGCCGCAGTCGCATGCACCGGCCCGAGGTCGCGTAACGGAACCCCAATGTCCATCGCCGAACCTTCCCCCGCTGGAACCCGGAAGGTACGCTATCCCCGTCGATATCGCCCGCGCAAGCGGCGGGGCGATCGGACGCCGCCGGCGCTGTTCTTAATTGATCGTCCAATAAAAGATCGATAGCTTGGCCCCTCGTCGCGGAGGGCCGCACCGACGGCCCGCCGCCGGGCGAATTGGGAGGGACCCGGCATGCCCAAGCTCGGCATGGAGCCGATCCGACGCAAGCAACTGATCGACGCGACGGTGGAGACCATCCACGCGCACGGCTTCGCCGAGGCCACGGTGAAGCAGATCAGCGCGCGCGCCGGCGTCTCCAGCGGCATCATCCACCATTATTTCGGCGGCAAGGACGCGCTACTGGCGGCGACCATGCGCGCCATGCTGCGCGACCTGCAACGCGCCGTCGCCGTCCGCCTGACGCAGGCTGACACCTCGCGCGAGCGGCTGGAGGCCGTGATCGACGGCTGCTTTTCGCGCGATCAGTTCTCCGGCGCCGTGCAGACGGCCTGGCTCAGCTTCTGGGCGCAGACGCCGCACTCACCGGCCCTGAAACGGCTGGCGCGGGTCTATCTCGGCCGGCTGCGCAGCACCTTGCGCCACGATCTGAAGGCGCTGCTTCCCGACGCGGAAGCGGCGGCCGCCGCAAGCGGCCTCGCCGCCCTGATCGACGGTTTGTGGCTGACCGCCGCGGTCTCGCCCGAAACCGTGAATCCGGAGACGGCGCGCGCGCTGGCGCGGGCCCATCTGTCGGCCCATCTGGCCGCCCATATGGCCGCCCATCCGGTCGCCGCGCCTCGCCAGGACGCGGTCCCACAGCACGACGCGGGAGCCTGCAGCGCATGAGCGAAAGCTTTGATTACATCATCGTCGGCGCCGGCAGCGCGGGCTGCGTGCTCGCCAACCGCCTGAGCGCGGACCCGGACGTTCGGGTGCTGCTGCTGGAGGCGGGCGGCGGCGACCGCTCGCTGTTCATCCAGATGCCGACCGCGCTGTCGATCCCGATGAACATGCCGCGCTTCAACTGGGGTTACGAGTCGGAGCCCGAGCCCTTCATGGACGGCCGGCGGTTCGATTGCCCGCGCGGCAAAGTGTTGGGCGGCTCCTCCTCCATCAACGGCATGGCCTATGTGCGCGGTCACGCCCGCGACTTCGACCAGTGGGAGACCGAAGGCGGGCTCGACGGCTGGGGCTATCGCCATTGCCTGCCCTATTTCCGGCGGGCGGAAAGCTGGATCGACGGCGCCGACGAATACCGCGGCGCCGACGGGCCGCTGGGCACCAGCGCGGGGAACCGGATGCGCAACCCGCTCTACCGCGCCTTCATCGAAGCGGGCGATCAGGCGGGTTACGGCGTGACGCCGGACTATAACGGCCGGCGCCAGGAAGGCTTCGGGGCGATGCACATGACGGTGCGGGACGGGGTGCGCTCCTCCTGCGCCAACGCCTATCTGAAGCCGATCCGGGAGCGCGCCAATCTGACGATCGCGACCGAGGCGGTGACCCGGCGCGTGCTGCTCGACGGACGCCGCGCGACGGGCGTTGAGTATGAGCGCGGCGGCCGCGTGTTCCAGGCGACGGCGCGGCGCGAGGTGGTGCTGAGCGCCGGCTCCATCGGATCGCCCATGATCCTGCAGATGTCGGGAATCGGACCGGCCGACGCGCTGCGCCAAGCCGGCGTCGAGGTCGTGCACGACCTGCCCGGCGTCGGCCGCAATCTTCAGGACCATCTGGAGGTCTATTTCCAGTTCCGCTGCGCGCAGCCGATCACGCTGAACGGCCATCTCGACCCGTTCCACAAGTTCCTCATCGGCGCGCGCTGGGTGCTGTTCAAGTCGGGCCTCGGCGCAACCAACCATTTCGAAAGCTGCGCCTTCATCCGCAGCCGCGCCGGCCTGGAGTGGCCGGACATCCAGTACCATTTCCTGCCCGGCGCCATGCGCTACGACGGGCGCGCCGCCTTCAAGGGGCACGGCTTCCAGGTGCATGTCGGGCCGAACAAGCCGAAGAGCCGCGGGCGGGTCGAGATCCGCTCGACCGATCCGCGCCACCGCCCCAGCGTGCTCTTCAACTACATGGAGGCCGAAGAAGACCGTATCGCCTTCCGCAACGCGATCCGCCTGACCCGCGAGATCATGGCGCAGCCCGCCATGGCTCCCTACAACCAGGGTGAGATCCAGCCGGGCGAGACGGTGCAGTCCGACGAGGAGATCGACGCCTGGATCCGCCAGGCGGCCGAGAGCGCCTATCACCCCTCCTGCACCTGCAAAATGGGCCCCGACGGCGACCCGCTGGCGGTGCTGGACCGGGAGGCGCGGGTGCGCGGCGTCGAGGCCCTGCGGGTCGTCGACAGTTCGGTCTTCCCGACCATCACCAACGGCAATCTGAACGCGCCGACGATCATGGTCGCCGAGAAGGCGGCCGATCTGATCCGCGGCCGCGACCCCCTGCCCCCGTCCAACGCGGAGGTCTGGATCGCGCCCAACTGGGAGCGCGACCAGCGCGAACGCCCGCCGGCGGCCTGAGCCGCGCGTCTTCGGGGGCGCGGCTCCCGCGCGCCGATCAGGCGTCTTTCACGGTGCGTCGATCGACCGGCACGGGTTTCTCCTCGACGCGCCGGTCGACTTCGGCGGTCGAGGTGCGCACGACGCGCGTTACGGTGCGCTTCAGCCCCTCCACCTCGTCCGAGACCTTGTCGGAGACCTCTCGAACCTCGCCGGCGAGCGTTCCGACGCCGTCGGCTTCGCGGGTGACCTCGGCCACGCGGCTGGTGACCTCCCGCGAGCCTGACGCGGCCTCCTGCACATTGCGGGCGATCTCCTTGGTGGCGGCGTTCTGCTCCTCCACCGCGGCGGCGATCGACTGGCTGCCGTCGCGCATCTCCTCGATGACGTCGATGATGTGATTGATCGCGGTGACGGCGGAGCCGGTGTTGCGCTGCATCTCCTCGATCTGCACGACGATGCCGTCGGTGGCCTTGGACGTCTGCTCGGCGAGCGACTTCACCTCCTGCGCCACCACGGCGAAGCCTTTGCCGGCCTCGCCGGCGCGCGCCGCCTCGATGGTGGCGTTGAGAGCGAGCAGGTTCGTCTGTTCCGCGATGTCGGAGATCAGGTCGACCACCTCGCTGACCTTGGCGGCGGAGCTTTCCAGCCCGCCCATGACGCCCTTGGTCTGTTGCGCCTCGGAGGACGCCTGATCGGCAATGCGGGTCGCGCTCGCGACTTGGCCGGCGATCTCGGCGATCGAGGCGGAGAGCTGTTCGGCCGCGCCGGCCACCGCCTCGGCGTTGGCCAGGGCCTGCTCCGCCGCGGCGGAGACAGCGGAGGAATCGCCTTGCACCTTGCGCACGGCGTCCATCATCCGGTCGGCCTTCCGCGCCAGATCCTGCGCCTGCTCGGAGACGGAGGCGACCGCCCTGGACGCCTCGCCCTCGACCGTGTCCGCCATGGATTGCAGGGCGCGCTGCTGGTTTTCCCGGGCGGCGTCCTGTTGACGCTTGAGATCGGCCTCCTGCTCCGCCTGACGGGCGCGCAGGCTCTCGTTCTCCCGCGCCTTTTGCTGAAAGACCTCCATGGCCTTCGCCATGTCGCCGATCTCGTCCGCCCGCGTCGTGTGCGGCGCCTCGCGGTCAAGCCGTCCTTCCGTCAGCTGATGCATCGCGCCCGCCAGTTCGCCCAGCGGCCGGGAGATGCTGCGCCCCATGAAGAGTCCGACCGCCAGGAAGGCGACGCTCACCGCGAGCGTCTCCAACCCCTGGATCAGCAGGCTCTCCTCGACGGCGGCCAGCGCCTCGTCCGTGTCCCGGGTCGTCAGCAGCGCGTAGTCGACGCCCATCAGCGCCAGCGGCCGGTAGGCGACCAGGGCGCCGTCGATCTCCTGGACGCCCGCTTCGCCCGCGAAGGCCTTCGCGGCGGCCTCATTCTCGATCCGGCGCTGCAGAATGGCGTCCTCGGTAAAGCGCGTGTCGTTCCGCACGAGCCCGTCCGACCCGACGAGCAACGCCTCGCCCGTTTCGCCGAGCCCGGCCTCTTCGCTCATCACCGCATTGAAGCGGTCGATCGGCATCTGGAAGACCAGAGCGCCGATAGTCGCGCCGTTCTCGACGATCGGCGCGGAGATGAAGCTGGCCGGCGCGTCGTAGGACGGCGCGTACGGGCGGTAGTCGAAATAGGACAGGGCGTTCGGATCGGATTGCGCGATCGCCGCCCGGAAAGCGTTGCCGAGATCCGTGTCCCGGTACTGACCGTCGTTCAGGTTCGTCGCGTAGTCCAATTCCTTGAAGACGGAATAGACGAGGTTCCCGTCCGGGTCGAACAGGAAGATGTCGTAGTAGCCGCCTTCCAGCAGGAAGGTGCGGAAGGTCGGGTGATGCGCCGCGTGGGCGTTCGAATAGAGGGAGCCGTCGCCCGCATCGTCGAGTGCGTCCTTCTCCCCCGTAGGATTGGGGTTGTCGGTGATGTAGAGGCGCTGGAGCGTCTCCCGCCGCCCCCCGCCCAGCGACTCCCACCCGAACTTGAAGGCGCGCAGAGCGTCGGCCGTTCCAGGGTCCTTGGCGAGAAACCGCAGGTCGCCCTGGACGCCGCTCAGATACTCTTCGATCGCCGTGGCGCGGGCGTCGCCGACAGCCGACAGCTCGCTCGACACGGCCGCGCGCAGGGACGACGCCGCGGTCCAAAGCCCCGACCCGCCGACGAGCAGGGCGGCCACAATGGCCGGCAGCATGATGAACACAGGCAGTTTCACCGACAGACGCATCGCTCACCTCCACTCGTGCGTCGGGCCCTGTGCGCATCCCGCCCGCTGCGCGCATTGCAACCCGAATTCGTGAATGCGGCGCGTGTGCCATGGCGTATGCGCCTGCATAACCCTCACTTGAGGGTAAGTCGGCAATCCTTACCGCTTGGTAAACCGTTGCGTGTTTTTTTCGCGTGATTGGCCATTCATAGATTGAAGGCTTCGGCGCGCGAGCGCTCTGGCGTATCGAGCGCGATCATGATGACGTCAGGCGAGGAGCGGACGACCCGGCCGCGGCCGGGTCGCTCAGGCCGCGCTGCGCGCGCGCACCGTCTCGACCATGGCCCGGAACAGGCGGGCGGCGGCCTTCGAGGAGGCGCCCGCCTCGCGGGCCAGCGCGTCAAGACCGCGGAAACTGCCGAGACCGTGCATCCGGCGCTCGGTTTCCGCATCCCACGGGATGAAGGCCATGCTCCAATCCCCGAACAGGCGGGGACGATCGGATTCATCCCCGAGGATCGTCATGTCCACATGGCGCGGATCGCAGGCGATGCTCGCCAGCAGGCGGTCGATCGCCTCCGGACGGCCCTCCAGCACCTGGAGATAGGCGCCCTCATCGTACAAGAGCACGCCGGTCAGTCCGACGGCCTGGTTGCGCGCCCGCGCGTCGTCGAGCAACGCCCAAAGATCGTCTTCCGTGGGAGTCTCACAGGCTTTCGAACGGTAGACGACCCGCCGAATGCGCTCCGCCATGGCTTCCCGTCCCCCCAATCCCCGTCCAGCGGCGTGGACCGCTGACTATGGTACCACTCGAAGCGCCGCCGAACCAAGCGTCCGACGGTTGCAGTTCGGATCAACCGTCGCGCGCCTGTTCGCGCAGCACGTATTTCTGCACCTTGCCGGTTGAGGTCTTGGGCAACGCCCCGAAGACCACCGTCTTCGGGCATTTGTAGTGGGCGAGGTTGTCGCGGCAGAAGGCGACGATCTCCTCGGTCGTCGCCTCCTCGCCGTCCTTCAGGGTGACGAAGGCGCAGGGCGTCTCGCCCCACTTCTCGTCCGGCTTGGCGACCACGGCGGCCTCCAGCACCTTCGGATGGCGGTAGAGCACGCCTTCGACCTCGATGGTCGAGATGTTCTCGCCGCCGGAGATGATGATGTCCTTGGCGCGGTCCTTGAGTTCGATATAGCCGTCCTCGTGCCAGACGCCGAGATCGCCGGAATGATACCAGCCGCCGGCGAAGGCCTTTTCGGTTGTGGGCCCGTTCTTCAGATAGCCGCGCATCACCACATTGCCGCGGAACAGCACCTCCCCCATGGTTTCGCCGTCCTGCGGGACGGGCTGGCAGGTGTCCGGATCGGCGACGGTCAGATCCTCCAGCACCGGATAGGGCACGCCCTGCCGGGCCTTCTTGGCGGCGCGCTCATGCGGCGGAAGGTCGTTCCATTCCGGATGCCAGTCGCACACCACGGCCGGCCCATAGACCTCTGTCAGCCCATAGACGTGGGTGACGCGGAACCCCTCCTCCTCCATGCGCTGCAACACGCTGGCGGGCGGCGGCGCGGCGGCGGTCATCACCTCCACCACATGCGGCAACTCGCGCCGCTCCTCCGGCTTGGCGTTTATCACCATGTTGAGGACGATCGGCGCGCCGCAGAAATGGGTGACCTTCTCCTCGTCGATCGCGCGGAAGATGTTGGCCGCGCTGACTTGGCGCAGGCAGACGCTGGTGCCCGACATCGCCGCCAGCGTCCAGGGGAAGCACCAGCCGTTGCAGTGGAACATCGGCAAGGTCCAGAGATAGCGTGCGCCCGCCGGCAGACTCCAGGTCATCACGTTGCCGACGGCCAGCAGATAGGCCCCGCGGCTGTGATAGACGACGCCCTTCGGATCCCCGGTGGTGCCGGAGGTGTAGTTCAGCGTCACGGCCCGCCATTCGTCGTCGGGAGGCCCGTACGCGTACGACGGGTCCCCACCGGCCAGGAAGCCCTCGTACTCGATCTCGCCGATCCGCTCGCCGCCGGGGCCTTCGGGATCGTCGATGTCGACCACCGCAATGTCTCGGCCGCTGTGCGCCAGCGCCTCGCGCATCACCGGGGCGTACTCGGTGTCGGTCAGCAGCACGTCCGCCTCGCCGTGTTTCAGGATGAAGCCGATCGTCGCCGCGTCCAGGCGGGTGTTGATCGCGTTCAGGACCCCGCCCGTCATCAGCACCCCGAAATGCGCCTCGTAGAGCGCCGGGATGTTCGGGGCCATGACCGCGACCGTGTCGCCCGCCCCCACCCCCTTCGCGGCGAGCGCCGAGGCCAGCCGCCGGCACCGCGCGTGCGTCTCCGCCCAGGTGAAGCGCTGGCGGCCGTGGACCACGGATTCGCGATCCGGAAAGACCTGGGCGGCGCGTCGGATGAAGCTGAGCGGCGTCAGCGGCGTGTAGTTGGCCGCGTTCTTGTCGAGATCGGTCTCGTAGATGCCGGGCGTGGACATGGACGGCGGCTCCCCTGGACATGTGCTTCTTTATTCAGGGGACCATGCCGCAGCCCGGGGGAAATGTGTAGAGGGCGTATCGGATCCGACGCTAGGCCTTCTCATCCTGCGCCTTTTCATCCTGCGCCCTCTCATCCTGCGCCCTCTCATCCTGCGGCAGGCGCATCCAGTCCGGAAGCTCCGGCGTGACGCGGGCTCCGTCCGCCTCCAGCCGCGTCTCCGCCTCGCCGGCGCGGCCGAGCGCCTTCAGCCGCAGCAGCGCCAACCCCCAACCGTCGGCGACCGAATGCAGCTCGCCCACCTCCTTGCCGTCGAGCGTGACCGGCGCCCCCGCCGCCGGGGCGCCGCCTCCGTCGAGCCGGACCGGCATCAGACGCTTTTTGACGAGCCCGCGATACTTGGTGCGGGCCGTCAACTCCTGGCCCATGTAGCAGCCCTTCTTCCAGTCGACGCCGCCCAACTCGTCGAACCCGTTCTCCAGCAGGATCGCCTTGTCGACCTGCAGATCGCGCGACCCGTCCGGCAGGCCGCAGCGGATGCGCTGCACCTCCCAGGACGCGCGCTCGCCCGGCGCGACGCCGGCCTCTGCCAGAGCCGCCCTGGCCGCCTCCGCCGGGGCCAGGATCACGACGCCGCCTTCGGCCAGACGGGGATCGACGAAAGCGACGCCGCCGGCGAAGGGCTTGGCGGCGCCGGCGCGGGGCGCGAGCCCAATGGCCTGCGCGGCGCCCTCGCCCGCCGCCTGAAAGACGCCAAGCTCGCGCGCGACGCCGAGGCGTACATCGGCGCGCAGCACGAACCGGCGCAGCCCGACGCCAAGATCCATCAACCGCTCGCCCGCCTCGCAGACCAACAGCAGCCGCGGAAAGCCGGCCCCCTCGCCCGCCTGCTCGACCAGGAAGAAATCGTGGCGGAACTTGCCCTGCGGGGTCAGGAAAGCGGCCCAAAGCGCGCTGTCCGGCCCGGCCTTCGCGACGTCGTTCGAGATCAGTCCCTGCAGGAATTCGGCGCGATCCGGCCCGGCGACGGTGACGACGCCGCGCTCCGGCCGCTCAAAAAAGAAGGCGTTGCTCATGGGGCGCTCGACCGATCTTCGGATGGACCAAGGGGCGTGAGCGCAATGTGGGGCCATTGCAAATCCCTCGCAAGCCTGCGGCGCATTCGGCGCGCCGGTTGGCAAGGGGGCCGCGCCGCGCTATACGCCCGGAAATGCTGGCTTCGCCAAGCCGGCCGGGGGCCGCGGCGTCAATGAAACTCTTGTTCATCACCTCCAACCGGATCGGCGATGCGGTGCTCTCGACCGGCCTGCTCGCCCATCTGATCGCGCGGGCCGAGGCGGCGGGCGACCCGGCCCGCGTGACGGTCGCGACCGGGCCGGCGGCCGCGCCTCTATTCGGCGCGGTTCCCGGTCTGGAGCGGGTGATCCTGCTGCGCAAGAAGCGCTACCGCGCGCATTGGCTCGATCTGTGGCGGCGCACCGCGACCACGCGCTGGGATCTGGTGGTCGATCTGCGCCGCTCGGCCCTGTCCTACGTCGTTCCCGCGCGGCGCCGGCTGGTGGTGCGCAAACCGACGGCGCCGATCCATCGCGTCCTGCTGCCGGCGGAGCTCGCCGGCGATGCCGACGCGCCGCCGGCCCCGCATCTGTGGACGCTGGAGCCGCATCGCGACAACGCAGCCCGCCTGCTGCCGGCGGACCGCCCGGTGCTGGCGCTGGCCCCCACCGCGAACTGGCCGGGCAAGATCTGGCCGGCCGAACGCTTCGCCGAGACCGCGCGCCGCCTGACCGCGCCGGACGGGCTGCTGCCCGGCGCGGCGGTCGCGGTCTTCGGCGCCCCGCAGGAAAGACTGCAGGCCGCGCCGGTCTTGCGCGAGATCCCGCGCGAAGACCGCATCGACCTCGTCGGCAAGGTCGATCTGCTGACCGCGGCGGCCTGCCTGGAGCGGGCCGCGCTGTTCGTCGGCAACGATTCGGGGCTGATGCATATGGCGGCGGCGATGGGAGCGCCGACGCTGGGGCTGTTCGGGCCGTCGAAGCCGGCGCTCTACGCGCCCTGGGGGTCGAAAGCCGGCTGCGTCACCACGCCGGAGACCTTCGAGGAACTGACCGGCGCGCCCGACTACGACCATCGCACCACCGGCAGCCTGATGGGCGGGCTGCAGGTCGAGGCGGTGGTCGCGGCGGCCGATACGTTGCTGCGCGGCGTCGCCGACGCCCCGGACGCCGCCCCGAGCGCAGGAGGTTGAGCGGACGATGGCGGGGAAACTCTCGGCCCTGGTGGTCGCGCATAACGAAGAGGCGCAGCTCGCCGACTGTCTGGCCGCGCTGCGCTTCGCCGACGAGATCGTCGTCGTGCTCGACAAATGCACCGACGGCTCGAAGGCGATCGCCGAGGCCCAGGCCGACCGAATCCTGGAAGGACGCTGGGAGATCGAGGGCGCGCGCCGCAACGCGGGCCGCGACGCCTGCGACGGCGACTGGATACTGGAAATCGACGCGGACGAACGCGTCCCGCCGGCGCTGGCGGAAGAGATCCGGGCCGCGATCGCCCGACGGGACGACGGCTATTTCCTGATCCCCTTCGACAACTACGTGGGCGACCGGCTGGTGCGCTACGGCTGGGGCGCGGCCTGGGGGGCGAGCGCCGCGGCCCGCCTGTCGCGCAAGGACGCCAAGCGCTGGGGGATGGAGCGGGTGCATCCGGGCCTGCAGCTCACCGGTCCGGAACGGCGGTTGGAGAACCGCATCCTGCACTATGTCGACCGCGACATCTCGGACATGATCCATCGGCTCGACCGCTACACCACCGCGAAGGCGCGCGATCTGCGGGAAAACCCGGACGGCGTCGGCTTCTGGCGCAATGTGCGGCGCATCTTTTCGCGCTTTTACAAATGCTATGTGGGACGGAAAGGGTATAAGGAGGGAACGTACGGGTTCCTGATCGCGCTGTTCGCCGGTCTCTACCCGATCCTGTCCTACCTGAAGGCGACGCTGGAGGACGAGTGACGCGCATCCTGCAAGCGATGGCCGGGGCCCCAGTCGGCGGCGCGGAGGCCTTCTTCACGCGTCTGGTGCCGGCGCTGGCCAGGTCCGGGCAGGCGCAGCTCGCCGTCATCCGCACCCACGCGCCCCGGCAGGAGGTGCTGCAACAGGCCGGCGTCCCGACCGTGGCGCTGCCGTTCCGCGGCCGCCCGGACTTCCTGACGCCGTGGCTCTTCAAGAAGGCGGCGCGGCGCTATGCGCCCGACATCGTGCTGACCTGGATGAACCGCGCGACCCGGGCCGCCCCCGCGGGCGACTGGACGCTGGCGGCGCGGCTGGGCGGCTATTACGACCTCAAACACTATCGGCGCTGCGATCATCTGATCGGCAACACCGAGGACATCCGCCGCTATCTGCTCGCCAAGGGCTGGCCGGAAGAGCGCGCCTGGTATCTGCCCAACTTCGTCGACGCCCGCCGCCTGCCGGCGGCGGATCGCGCGGCGCACGGCACGCCGGCGGACGCGCCGCTGCTGCTGTGCCTGGGCCGGCTGCACCGCAACAAGGGCTTCGACGTCGCGCTGGCCGCGCTGGCGGAGGTTCGGGCCGCCTATCTCTGGATCGCCGGCATCGGACCGGAGGAGCAGGCGCTCAAGGCGACGGCGGAGCGGCTGGGCGTCGCCGAGCGGGTTCGGTTCCTCGGTTGGCGGGGCGACGCGCCGGCGCTCCTGGCGGCCGCCGACGTCTTCGTCTGCTCGTCGCGTCACGAGCCGCTCGGCAACATCGTGATCGAAGCCTGGGCGCATGAAACGCCGATCGCCGCCGTCGCCTCCCAAGGGCCGAGCCAGTTGATCGCGCATGAACGGACGGGTTTGCTCTCCCCCGTCGACGACGCCGACGGGCTGGCGGCCTCCATCGTGCGGCTGTTGGACGACCGAACGCTGGCCGACGATCTCGTCGGCCGGGGGCGCGAAGCTTTCGAGGCGCGCTACACGGAGGCGTCCGTCGTGGCCGCCTATCAGGACTTCTTCGACCGGGTGAAGCCGGGGGGCGCGAGCGTCTGATGTGCGGGATCGCCGGCGTCATGACGCGCGACGGCCGCGCGCCCGACGGCGCGGCCCTCGACCGGCTGCTGGCCGCGCTCTCGCATCGGGGGCCCGACGGCGAGGGGCGCTACGTGTCCGGCGGCGTGGCCCTGGTGCAGACCCGCCTCGCCATCATCGACCTCGAGACGGGCGACCAGCCGCTCTACGAGCCCGGCGGCGCGGCGCTCGTCGCCAACGGCGAAATCTACAATTACGTCGAGCTGCGCGCGGAAATGGAGGGAGCCGTCGATTTCCGCACCCAGTCGGACTGCGAGCCGCCGCTGCATCTCTACCGCCGCACCGGGTTGGATTACGCCGAGCGGCTGCGCGGCATGTACGCGATCGCGATTCACGACCCGGCCGAGGGCGGCCGTCTGGTGCTGAGCCGCGATCCGTTCGGCATCAAGCCGCTCTACTATGTCCAGACGGACGCGCATTTCGCCTTCGCGAGCGAACCCGGGGCCTTGATCGCCGCCGGCCTGATCGACGGCCGGCCGACCATCGAGCCCGACGCGCGCAAGAGCCTGCTGCAACTCCAATTCGGCTGCGGCGAAGCGAGCCCGATCCGCGGAATTCACCGGGTTCTGCCGGGCGAGACCCTGGTGATCCAACGCGGTCGCATCGTCGAACGCCGCCATCGCGCCGCGTTGCCCGCGGGCGGTCCGGAAGCGATCGGAGAAGAGGAGGCGCTCGACCGCCTGGACGCCGCCCTGCGCGACAGCGTGACGGTGCATCAGCGCTCCGACGTGCCCTACGGCCTGTTCCTGTCGGGCGGGATCGACTCCAGCGCCATCCTGTCGATGATGGCGGAGTTGAACGAGCGGCCCGTGGTCGCCTTCACCGCGGGCTTCGAGGGCGGCCACGTGCATGACGAGCGCGACCATGCGCGCCTGCTGGCCCGACGCCTCGGGGCCGAGCACCACGAGATCAACTTCGCGGAAGCGGACTTCTGGGAGACCCTGCCGCGCATCGCCGCCGCGATGGACGATCCCGCCGCCGATTACGCGATCCTGCCGACCTGGAAGCTGGCGGAGCGCGCGGCGCGCGACCTCAAGGTCGTGCTCTGCGGCGAGGGCGGAGACGAGCTGTTCGCCGGCTACGGCCGATACCGCGCGCTGCAGCGGCCCTGGTGGCTGGGCGGGCGGAGCATCCGCAACCGGGGCGTCTTCGACGGGCTGGACGTGCTGCGCGAGACGGCGCGCGGCTGGCGCGATCCGATCGCCGGCAAGGAGGCGCTGAACCGCGAACAGGGCCGCAACCGCCTGCAGACCGCCCAGGCGATCGACTGCGAGGATTGGCTGAGCAACGATCTGCTGACCAAGCTCGACCGCTGCCTGATGGCGCACGGGCTCGAAGGCCGCACGCCCTTTCTCGACCCGGCCGTGGCGCAGGCCGCCTTCCGCCTGCCCGACCGCCTGAAGATCCGCGGCAAACTCGGCAAATGGCTGCTGCGGCGCTGGCTCGACCGGCGTCTGCCGGAAGCCCGCGCCTTCGAGCGCAAGCGCGGTTTCACGGTGCCGGTCGGCGCCTGGATCGCCGCCGAGGGACGACGGCTGGGCGCCCTGGTCGCGCGTCAGCCGTCGGTGGAGGAGATCGCCCATCCCGAGGCGGTGCGCGCCCTGTTCGACAAGGCCGCCGGCAAACGCGAGGGATTCGCGGCCTGGACCCTGCTATTCTACGCCTTGTGGAGCGCCGCCGTGATCGAGCGGCGCGCCGTTGCGAACCATGACGTCTTCACCCTGCTGGAGGAGAGCTGATGGCCGCGCCCGAGCGTCTCGTCATCCGACGCCCCGACGATTGGCACCTGCATTTCCGCGACGGCGCGATCCTGGAGCGCGTGGTCCCCTATACGGCCCGCCAGTTCGCGCGCGCCATCGTGATGCCGAACCTGACGCCGCCGGCGGCGACGACCGCGCAGATCGCCGCCTACCGCGACCGGGTGTTGGCCGCCACGCCGGACGATCTGTCCTTCACGCCCTTGATGACGGCCTATCTGACCGACAAGACGGACCCCGACGATCTGGCGCGCGGCCATGAGGCGGGCGTCATCACGGCCGCCAAGCTCTATCCCGCCGGGGCGACGACCAATTCAGACAGCGGCGTGACCGACATCGCCAAGATCGACGGCGTGCTGCGGCGCATGGCCGAGATCGACATGCCGCTTCTGGTGCATGGCGAGGTGACGCACGGATCCGTCGACATCTTCGACCGGGAGGCCGTCTTCATCGAGGAGATCCTGAAACCGCTGATGGAGCGGCTGCCGGACTTGCGGGTCGTCCTGGAACACATCACGACCGCCGAGGCGGCGGAGACCGTGCGCACCGGCGGCGACACTCTGGCCGCCACCGTCACCGCGCATCATCTGATCATCAATCGCACCGACATGTTCCGCGGCGGCATCCGCCCGCATCTCTACTGCCTGCCGATCGCCAAGCGCGAGCGGCACCGGCTCGCGGTGCGGGAGTTCGCGACCTCCGGGCATCCGCGGGTGTTCCTGGGCACCGACAGCGCACCGCATCCGATCGGCGCGAAGGAGAGCGCCTGCGGCTGCGCGGGCATCTTCTCCGCGCCGACCGCGCTCGAACTCTACGCCCAGGCCTTCGACGAGGACGGCGCACTCGACCGCCTGGAAGGCTTCGCCAGCCTGAACGGCCCGGCCTTCTATCGGCTGCCGGTGAACGACGACCGCATCGCACTGGTGCGCGGCGAGACGGTCGCCCCCGGCCCCGTCGTCGTCGACGAGGCGACGGCGATCCTGCCATTCCAGAGCGGGGAGACGATCCCCTGGCGGCTCGAAGCGGTCGAGTGACCGGCCCGCACTTCACGCTAGAAGTGCGCTGAAAGATTCACGCTCCCATATCGTGCGGGCAATCCCAGAATCGCCCCACCGTCGGCCCCTCCACCATACAACCGGAGGGAAAGACAGTGAATCCGATGCACCTATCGTCCCTGTTGCAGGCGCTCACGGCCCAGGTCCGCGCGAAGGGCATGGCCTTGGAACTGCTTGAGGATATGGAAGCGCTCTACCGGGCAGAACCCCAGTTGGACGGCAAAGCCCTGTCGCCGCTGTTCAGAGGGGAGCTTTTCGACATGCAGGACGCCTTCTGGATCCGCGGCGTGCGGTTGAGCGACGGCAAGCTCGTCCATGTCCAGGCCGCCAAGCTGGAGGATACGGGCCGACGCAGCCTGGCGGAGCTTCTGCCCCGCCAATTGAACCGGTGCTACGACGCCGGCCTGCAGCGGGCGGACTGTCCCGCGCTGGATCTGATCAGAGGCCGCCTCGCCTACCACGGCGACACCTGGGTCAGCCCCGCAATGCGGGGCGCCCGGCTCGGCGGGACGCTTACGCAGATCGGATTGCTCGCGGCCTATGCGCGTTGGCAGCCGGACTTCGTCTACGCCTTCTTCGAGAAGGGGCCGGCCTATTCCGGGTTCGGCGCCCGGTCCTGGTACACGAAGATGGAGCGGATGGGCCGACGCTGGAGCCGCTGGATCGAGGCTACCGAGTTCCTGGCCTATATGACGCGCGAGGAGCTGGACCGGCTAGTCGCTTTGGAGGCTCGATGAAGCGGGAGCAGATATTGACCGCAACGGCCCCGGCGATGGTTACCGGAAAGATGTAGCGGCAATACTCGACGAAGAAAGGAGCGCCCCAGACGTCGAGCGACGTCCGGACGGTCTGCGCCAGCGGTAGGCCCGTCTCCAGAACCCGGAAATAGTCTTCGCGAAGCCGCTCGTCATAGGCGGAGTCGGGAACGCCCGCCCGCCCGCTCGCCGAGCGCGCGAAAGCGCGTCCGTACAGGGCGGCGGGCGGGGTCGCCGCGCCGCAGTGGAGATAGCGATAGACCCCGTCGCCCACCTCGTGGATCTGGAAATAGGGGCTCAGCGCGCCGAGTTCGGCGTCGTCGTTCCCGAAGACCCCGTCCGTCAGCAGGTGCCAGTCCAACACCCGCCGCATCACGCGGTCGCTGCGGAGCGCGGCGAAGCGGATGGGGCGAATGTCCGGCTCGCTCGCCATGGCGTCGTGGATCGCGTCACTCATGGCGCCGCTTCACCATGTCCATGAACGCCGCGATGAAGTCGAGAAGCTCCTTCAACTCGGCGGCGCTCAATTGCTCCATCGACTCCGCGCCGAAAGACTCCCGAACATAGGCGTCGACCAGCGGGCGAACCCCCATCTCCCGCGAGAGCTTCTCCACGCGGGTCAGGCTGGCGTTGTGCAGCAATTCGGTCAGTTCGGATCGCAGCGCTTCGTCGATCATGCTCACATCGCTCGCGCCGGGCGCCGGCGGCCGCGGCGCCCATCCCGGGGTCGACCTCAGAAACTCTCGACCAAGTCGCGGGTGAAACGCAAGCGATTGTCGGTCGACGGCTGAACCAGGGCGTACTGATAGAGCAGAGGAACCGCACGCGCCTTGGTGTCCGGCGGCAGATCCAGATCGAGCGCGCGCAGCGTCGCCTCCAGGGTCTCCACGACATCCACCAGCAGCCGCACGTCCAGGGCAAGCGCCGGCGCGCCGGCCTCCTCGCCCTGCAGCATCGCCCCCTCGCCATAGGCCAGCCAGTCGAGACGCACGCCGGCTGCGCGCGCCAGCGTCGCAAGCGGCAGAAACGGCGGCTTGGTCTCCGCGCGACAGTAGCGATGCACCATATCCTCGGACACGCCCATCACCTGGGCGGCCTGACGCTTGGTGCCGATCTGGGCGCAGGCTCGGGACAGGCGCTCGGCCAGCGCCTCAAGGTCCGCAGCGGTTGCCCTCATCCCCTCACTCCCAACGGCTTTGGTCCCAAACGGCATCATATACGGGATGGCCGAGAGAAAGCCATTCAACGCGCCTTTGCATTGCTATACCGCAAATTTGCGGGTATTCTCTACCAACCTCAAAGGGAAAATCTGGGTAAATTCGGGCTAGCGGACGAATTCGACGGACATTTTATGCAAATATCCTAGTGTCGAAATCTCGAACCGTCCGCATCAGGGGGCGAACGAAGCGCGGACCGACGGGCCGCGCGGAAACTGGAGGAGCAGCAGTCGTGTCTAGTGGGAAACATCCGGTCGACGTCGCGGTGGGCGCTCGGGTCCGGGAATTGCGAATCCGCGCCGGCATGTCGCAAACCAAGCTCGGCGAAGCGCTGGGCGTCAGCTTTCAGCAAATTCAGAAGTACGAGAACGGCGCCAACCGGATGGGCGCGTCCCGTCTCGTGCAGGTCGCGTCCGCGCTGAATGTGCCGCTCGCCCAACTCTTCACCGGGGTAGACGTCGAATCGCAGAGCGGCGCGGAGCCGGCGCTCGACACCGAGGCGTCGAAGGTCGCCCGGGACTGGGCGTCCATTCCCAATCAGACGATGCGCGACTCGTTGCGCCAGGTGGTTCGCAGCATGGCGGAGAAGACGGGCGGCCGCTGAGGCGCACCGCCCCGTCCCGGCTACAACGCGCCGCCGCGCTTCTTGTAGCCCTCGACCGCGTTCGATATCTGACCGGCCAATTCGCCCGCGTCGGCGTTTGGGTTGAGGCCGGCCGCAATTGCGTCCGCCAGCGGTTTGAGCAGCTCGATCTCCTTGCGTTCCGGCTGCTCGACCGTATCGCGCAACGACGCGGTAACCTGCATCAGCGATGAACACAGCTCGGAGACGTGGCTCCACTTGGTGCCCTTCACCCGCGTAGCCGTATCCCGCGCGGTCTCCAGCAGCTTCTCCAGGCCCTTAAGGAGCGGCGCCGTGACCTCGCGCTTCTTGAATTCCGGCAGGATCACCTCGACCAGGAACGCGATCTGGAAGGCGTTCCGGCGCAGCCGCTCGTCATTGATGGTCGCCTGCGCCTTCTGGATCGATTCGCTCAGTTCGGTGCGGTTGATCTCTTCGCCGCGCACTTTCGCCCGCAACGTATTCGGCACTTCGATTTGCGGGATCTCGCTCTTGCGCGTGTCGTCCTTGCGGCGGTCCGGCCCGATATAGTCGCTGGTCACCACGAAGGGCTTGCGCGCCTGCACAATCGCCTTGATCCGGTCGAGGATCTGGGCGGGGCTGACCGGCTTGACCATGATGTCGTCGGCGCCGCTCGAGGCCACGCGCTGCACGATCTCCTGGGTCGGCTCCCAGATCGTGACGATCACCGGAATGAATGGATTGTCGCCGAGACCGCCGCGCCGGATCTCCTGAATCACGGCGTCGGCGGCCCCAACGTCCATCTCGGAATCGAGGATCAAAAGGTCCGGCGCCGACTTGACCACCGCGTCGCGCAGAGCGCGCATCCGGTCGAAATCGACGATGCCCTCGAACCCCTCCCGGTTCAGGGCGATGCGGAGCGCCTGACGCAGCGATCCCTCCGGCTCCCCGAACAGGATCGTCGCGTTCTTGGCGTAGCTGTTCTTCCGCTGCTGCTCGAAAAAGGCCATGGTCCCCCGCGCCTGCGCCGGCGACCGCATCGCCGCAATTACCGGCCCGGCGCCCCCGCGCCGGCGTCCGACAGACCACCCCCTCGCCGCCTAGAGCGGCGCCCAGCGCGATCTTAGCCGTAAAGCGCGTCGCCGTGCACCCCTCTCTCGCGCCTGCGGCGCCGGCCCCCTCGTCTGGCCGCCTCGGCGCGGTGGCGCCCCCGTTAAGAGACCGTCTCGCGCGTCCGCTGCTTGGCCCGAATCGCCGCCTGAGCCGCGGCGAGCCGCGCGATCGGCACCCGGAAGGGCGAGCAGGAGACGTAGTCCAGCCCGACCGTCTCGCAGAACCCGACCGAGGCCGGATCGCCGCCATGCTCGCCGCAGATCCCGAGCTTGATGTCGGGGCGCGTCTTGCGCCCGCGCTCGACCGCGATGCGGACCAGTTCGCCCACCCCTTCCTGGTCGAGGGTCTGGAACGGGTCCTGTTCGATGACGCCGCGCTTCTCATAGTGGGTCAGGAACCCGGACGCGTCGTCGCGGCTGAGGCCGTAGGTCGTCTGCGTCAGATCGTTCGTCCCGAAGGAGAAGAACTCCGCCGTCTCCGCGATGTGGCCCGCGGTCAGCGCCGCGCGCGGCAGTTCGATCATGGTGCCGACCTGATAGGCCAGGGTCGCGCCGGTCTCCGCCTCAACCGCCTTGGCCGCCTTGTCGACGACGGCCTTCAGGAGGTCGAGCTCCTTCTTGACGCCGACCAGCGGGATCATCACCTCGGCCAGCGGCGGCGCGCCGGTCTTCTCGCCCACCGCGACCGCCGCCTCGAAGATCGCGCGGGCCTGCATTTCGCACACCTCGGGATAGCTGATCAGCAGCCGGCAGCCGCGATGCCCCAGCATCGGGTTGGTTTCGTGCAACTGGCTGGCGCGCGCCTCGACCCGTTCGACCGGCACGCCGGTCGCCTTGGCGACCTCCTCGAACTCGGCCCGCTCGCGCGGCAGGAACTCGTGCAGGGGCGGGTCGAGCAGCCGGATCGTGACCGGCAGACCCTGCATCAGGGTGAAGATCTCGACGAAGTCGCTGCGCTGCATCGGAAGGATGCGGTTAAGAGCGTGCCGCCGGCCGGCCTCGTCGGCGGCCAGGATCATCTCGCGCATGGCGACGATGCGGTCGCTTTCGAAGAACATGTGCTCGGTGCGGCACAGGCCGACGCCTTCGGCGCCGAACTTGAGCGCGGTGTCGACGTCCTCCGGGGTTTCGGCGTTGGCGCGCACCTTCAACCGCCGCACCTCGTCGGCCCAGGCCATAATGCGCGCGAAATCGCCGCTCAACACCGGGTCGACGGTTGGGACGCGGCCCTCGATCACCTCGCCGGTGGAACCGTCGATGGTGATCCACTCGCCCGCCTTCACGGTGACGCCGGCGATCGAGAAGGTCTCCGCCTTGTAGTCCACCCGGATGTCGCCGGCCCCGGCGACGCAGGGCCGCCCCATGCCGCGGGCGACCACGGCGGCGTGGCTGGTCATGCCGCCGCGGGTGGTCAGAATGCCCTCGGCCGCGTGCATGCCGTGGATGTCCTCGGGCGAGGTCTCGACCCGCACCAGCATGACGTGCTTGCCCTCCTGGGCGAGTTTTTCCGCCTCGTCCGCGGTGAAGACGACGACGCCTGACGCCGCCCCGGGCGAGGCCGGCAGGCCGCGGGCGATCACCTTGCGCTCCGCGTCGGGGTCGAGGCGCGGATGCAGGATTTGGTCGAGCGACTGCGGCTCGACGCGCATGACCGCCGTCGCCTCGTCGATCAGCCCTTCGTCGACCATGTCGCAGGCGATCTTGATGGCGGCCTGACTGGTGCGCTTGCCCGAGCGGGTCTGCAGCATCCACAGCTTCTGCTTCTGGACCGTGAACTCGATGTCCTGCATGTCGCGGTAATGCGCCTCCAGGGTCCGGCGCACCTCGTCGAGCTGGCCGAACACCTCGGGCATGGTCTCCTCCATCGCGGGGAGGCTGCTGCCCTGCTTCTCGCGCCCGGCGATCGTCAGGTGCTGGGGCGTGCGAATGCCGGCGACGACGTCCTCGCCCTGGGCGTTGACCAGATATTCGCCGTAGAAGACGTTCTCGCCGGTCGACGGATCGCGGGTGAAGGCGACGCCGGTGGCGCAGTCGTCGCCCATATTGCCGAACACCATGGCCTGCACGTTGACGGCCGTGCCCCACGCCTCCGGAATGTCGTGCAGGCGTCGGTAGGTGACGGCCCGCGCCGTGTTCCAGGAGCCGAAGACCGCGCCGACAGCGCCCCAGAGCTGCTCGGCCGGATCCTCCGGGAAGGGGCGGCCCAACTCCTCCTCGACGATGCGCTTGTAGTCGGCGATCAGGCGCTTCAGGTCGTCCGCGTCGAGCTCCGTGTCCAGGATCGCGCCCTTGTCCTCCTTGAGGATCTCCAGCCCCTCCTCGAACAGGTGATGCTCGACCCCCAGCACCACGTCGGAATACATCTGGATGAAGCGCCGATAGCTGTCATAGGCGAAGCGGGCGTCTCCGGAATGCTCCGCCAGCCCGGCCGTCGTCGCCTCGTTCAGGCCGAGATTGAGGACCGTATCCATCATCCCCGGCATGGAGGCCCGCGCGCCCGAGCGCACCGAAACCAGCAGCGGGTTCGACGGATCCCCGAACTTGGCGCCGACCGTCCCCTCGACCTGGGCGAGCGCGGCTTCGACCTCCGCCTTCAGGCTCGCCGGATAGGTCTCGCCGTTGGCGTAGTAATAGGTGCAGACCTCGGTCGTGATCGTGAAGCCCGGCGGCACCGGCAGGCCGATGTTCGACATCTCCGCCAGGTTGGCGCCCTTGCCGCCCAACAGGTTGCGCATGTCGGCGCGGCCCTCGGCCGTGCCGTCCCCGAAGCTGTAGACCCACTTGCTCATCGGTCCGCCCTCGTCCTTAGATCGGCCGCGCGCCCGGCGCCGCCCTCATCCCTCGATCGCCGAGAAGTCGGCGATGCGCCCCATCGTCTCGCGGATCTTGGCCAGCAGCGCGAGCCGGTTGGCCCGCAACGCCGCGTCTTCCGCATTCACCGTCACCGCGTCGAAGAAGGCGTCGACCGGCGCCCGCAGGCCGGCCAGCGCGGCCATCGCGCCTTCGAAATCCTCGCGCTCAAGCGCCGGCGCGACCGCCGCCTCGGCCTCGACCAGCGCGTCCGCCAACGCCTTTTCCGCATCGAGCGCAAGCGCGCCCGGGTCGACCGACGCGCCCTCGTAGGAGCGCGCGTCGTTCTTTTCCTCGGCCTTGAGGATATTGGCGGCGCGGCGGTGGGCGGTCAGCAAATTGGCCCCGTCCTCGCTGCCCAGGAAGTCGGTCAGCGCGGCCACCCGGCGCGAGAGGCGCACCAGATCGTCCTCCGCCGCCAGCGCGAAGACGGCCGAGACCACATCGTGCCGCAGCCCCTGCTGCCGGTAATGGGCCTTCATCCGATCGGCGAAGAAGGCGAGCAGATCGTGGAAGACGGCCACGGACCGCTCCGGCCCCGGCAGGTGCGGGCGATCGCCCTCGCGGCCCGTCTCGTCCAGGAAGTAGGCCGCGCGCGCGGTGCGGAACAGCGCCATCAGCGGCGCGCGCAGCCCGTTCTCCAGCACCAGGCGGATCACGCCCAGCGCGGCGCGGCGCAGCGCGAAAGGATCCTTCGAGCCGGTCGGCTTCTCGTCGATCAGCCAGAAGCCGACCAGGGTGTCGAGCTTCTCGGCCAGCGCGACCGCGACGGAGACCGGCGCGGTCGGGCAGGCGTCACTGGGGCCTGCGGGGGAGTAGTGCTCCGCGATCGCCAGGGCGACCGCCTCCGGCTCGCCCTCAGCAAGCGCGTAGTAGCGGCCCATGATCCCCTGCAGTTCGGGGAACTCGCCCACCATGTCGCTGACCAGATCGGCCTTGCAGAGTTGGCCGGCGCGCCGCGCCTGGGCGGGGTCGCATTCCGGGACGTGCGCGGCGATCGCCTGCGCCAGATCGGCGATGCGGCGCACGCGCTCCGCCACCGTGCCCAGCCCGTGATAGAAGGCGACCTTCTGCAGATTCGGCAACCGGTCTTCGAGCCGGGTCCTGCGGTCCTGGTCCCAGAAGAACTTGGCGTCGGCCAACCGCGCGCGCAGCACGCGCTCGTTGCCGGCCCGGATCGCCGCGCCGCCGTCGTCCGCCGCCATGTTGGCGACGACCGCGAAGCGCGGCGCCAGCGTCCCGTCCGGGCGCAGCAGGGAAAAGTACTTCTGGTGGCCGCGCATGGAGGCGGTCAGCGCCTCGTCCGGGACCGCCATGAAGGCGTCGTCGATGGCGCCGACGAGGACGTTCGGCCATTCGACGAGGTTCGCCACCTCCTCCAAGAGCGCCGGGTCGTCCTGGACCGTCAGACCTTCATGGTCCGCGGCCTCGCGCAGTTGCGCCAGGATGGTCTCTTTCCGCTCCTCCGGGTCGAGCAGCACGAAAGCCTCGCGAAGCTTGGCCGCATACTCGTCGAAGCCGCTCGCCGTGAAGGGCGTCGGCGCCAGGAAGCGGTGGCCGCGCGTCGCGTCGGTGAAGGCGAGGCTCTGGCCGCCGCCCAGATCGACGGCGCCGTCCAGCGCGCGACCCGCGAAGACGGCCAGCACATGGTGCAGCGGCCGCACCCAGCGGAAGCTCTGATCGGCGAAGCGCATGCTCTTGGGCCAGGGCAGCGCGCGGATCGCGTCCGCCAGCAGGTCAGTCAGCACCTCGGCGGTCGGGCGCCCTTCCCTTTCGATCACCGCGAACCACACCGGTCCCTTCGGCGTCTCGCGCTGCTCGCACTGGTCCAGGCTGTCGAGTCCGGCGGCGCGCAGAAACCCCTCCACCGCCTTGTCCGGCGCGCCGACTTTGGGGCCCTTGCGCTCCTCGCGCCGATCCGGCTGACGCTCGGGCAGGCCGTCGACGACCAGAGACAGCCTACGCGGCGTCCAGAAGATGCGCGCCTCGCCATGCGCGAGATCGGCGTCCTCGAGCCCCGCCAGCACCAGCCGGCGCAGATCCTCGGCCGCCTGACGCTGCATGCGCGCCGGAATCTCCTCCGAGAAGAGCTCGACCAGCAGTTCAGCCACGGGCGGCCTCCTGCAGGGCGTGCGCCCGGCGCAAACCGGCCTCGCCCTTCGAGACGGGCGCCGCCGCGCCCTCCTCAGGGTGAGGCCTTGAGCGGAACGCGAAGCGCATCCCAAGGTGACGCTTCGAGCGGAACGAGAAGCGCGTCTCAGGGTGACGCTTCGAGCGGAACGAGAAGCGCGAAGCCCTCATCCTGAGGAGCCGCCGACAGGCGGCGTCTCGAAGGATCAGGGCGCGTCGCGCGCGCGCTTTGACTGTCGGGCGAGCGACCGGGACCATCGCCTACAGCTCCCCCTGGCTCTTAAGCCAGGCTTCCGCGCAGGCCTTGGCCAGCGTGCGCACCCGGCCGATATAGGCCTGGCGCTCGGTCACGGAGATCACGCCGCGCGCATCCAACAGATTGAACAGATGGCTCGCCTTCAGGCACTGGTCGTAGGCCGGCAACGCGACCCCGCCCTCGACCAGGCGCGCGCATTCGGCCTCCGCGTCCTCGAAATGGCGCAGCACCATGGCGGTGTCGGCGAGTTCGAAATTGTGCCGGGAATACTCGATTTCCGCCTGATGGTAGACCTCGCCATAGGTCATGGTCTCGTTGAAGGCGAGGTCGTAGACGTTCTCGACCCCCTGGACGTACATCGCCAGCCGCTCCAGCCCGTAGGTCAGTTCGGTCGAGACCGGCCGGCAGTCGAAGCCGCCCACCTGCTGGAAATAGGTGAACTGGCTGACCTCCATGCCGTCGCACCAGACCTCCCAGCCGAGGCCCCAGGCGCCCAGCGTCGGGCTCTCCCAATCGTCCTCGACGAAGCGGATGTCGTGGCGCATCGGGTCGATCCCGATCGCGGCCAGCGAACCGAGATACAGATCCTGGCTGTCCGCCGGCGAGGGCTTCAGAATCACCTGATACTGATAATAGTGCTGCAGCCGGTTCGGGTTCTCGCCGTAGCGCCCGTCGGTCGGCCGGCGCGAGGGCTGGACATAGGCCGCGCTCCAGGGCTTCGAACCGAGCGAGCGCAGCGTCGTCGCCCAGTGGAAGGTGCCGGCTCCGACCTCCATGTCGTAGGGCTGGAGGATGGCGCAGCCGCGCTCCGACCAATAGCGGTGCAGGGTCAGAATGATGTTCTGCAGCGTCGCCTCGCGCGGGATGCCCAGGCGGGAAACAACACTGTCCGGCCGCGCGGCGGGCGCGGTGTTCTCTGTCGTCTCGGCCATGGGTGCGGGCGTCGTCCTGCTAAGCGGGGCGGCGCGCCGCCCCTCGTCAGCCTGCCAAGGTGCGGCGCAACATAACGGTCACACCGGGGGGAATCAACCGCGTGAGCGGGGCGCGGGCGCCCCGGCGGGGAAACGCGCACGGACGGGCGGCGGCGCCGCGCCACCCGCGCGAGCGCCGGCGGCGTGCGTCCTTCGAGACGCCGCCTGTCGGCGGCTCCTCAGGAGGAGGGTTAACCCGCTGTTTCCAAAAAACGAAACCCTCGCCCTGAGGAGGGCGCGCCAGCGCCCGTCCCGAAGGGCGCCGCCGCCCTGCGCGCGACCGCCGGCGGCGTGCGTCAACCGCGCTTCAATAGGGACAGCCCGGCCGGCCGCAATTCTCCACGCCCTCGACCGAGACATAGGCCTTGCAGACCGGGCACTGCTCGGTGTCCTCGACGCGGCCCGGCTCGCCCCCCTCGTCGGCGCGGGCCTTGGTCGCCTTGCGCAGACGCTCGCCGAAGGTGCGCTCGCCCACCTTGCGCTCGCCCTTCTGCACGCGGTCCAGCCGGCCGATATACTTGAAGCCGTACCAGACCGCCGCGACGACCGCGGCCAGGACGAGCAGCTTGGTGAAGGAAAATCCGAACATGGGGCGGATTTAGCGGGCGCGCTCCCGCCGGGTCAAGCGCGGCCTCGGACTTCCGGCCGCTAAAGGCCGAGCCGCGTCCAGAGGGCGCGCTCCTCAGCCGCCGCAAGCAGACCGTCGGCGAGGCCCGCGCCCAAACCACCCCAGGAGGCGGGCGCGGCGGGCGTCTGCGCCGCGCCGCCGAAGAAGCGGGCCAGCCGGCCCTTGGGCGGGTTCATCAGGCGGAAGCGGGTCTTGTCGCCGAACACCTGGCGCAGGGTCGAGCGCATATCGCCCAGCCCGTCGACCAGGCCAAGCTCCAGACCGCGGGCGCCGGTCCAGAACTCGCCGCTGAAAAGCGTCTCGTCCTCCGCCTTCAGGCGCGGTCCGCGCCGAGCCTTGACCCACTCGATGAACTGGCGGTGCAGCTCGCCCTGGATGGCCTTGAGGCGTTCGACCTCGTCCTCCTTCTCCGGCCGGAAGGGGTCGAGCATCGCCTTTCGCTCGCCGGCCGTGTGAACCCGGCGCTCGACGCCCAGCTTGCCAATCGCGTCCTGGAAGCCGAAGGAGGCGGAGACGACCCCGATCGAGCCGACGATCGAGCCGGGCATGGCGTAGACATGATCGGCCGCACAGGCCAGCCAGTATCCGCCGGACGCCGCCGCATCCTCGCAGAAGGCGTAGACGGGCAGGTCCTTCTGCTCCGCCCACTGCTGGATGCGGTCCGCGATCAGCGCCGACTGCACCGGCGAGCCGCCCGGCGAATTGATCGAGAGCGCCACCGCCTTGACCCGCCGCCCGGTGAAGGCGTGCTGGATCGGCGCGGCGAGGGTCTCCAGGCTCAGGCCGCGCCGGCCGAGGCCCGCGCCCGCGGAAATCACGCCCGAGAGCCGAAGCACCGACACCACCGGTTTGCGGCCTACGCCGAACATCGCCATCGCTGCACTCGCTCCCGCGCTCGCCGATCAAAGGGTTGTGGGGAGATGGCGCTGCGCGGCCTCCGGGTCAAGCGACGAACGCGGGGCCTCCGCCCTTCCGCCAACTCCTTTATTCGGGGACACAATACTTTTTTCGTAGTTCGTATATTCGGGGACACAACACTTATTCGGGGACACAATTCTTTTTTACTTATTCGCACTTATTCGTACTTATTCGGGGACACAATACTTTTTACTTATTCGGGGACACAATACTTTTTTCGAAGTTCGAGGGTCGAAGATCGGCGACAGCGAAAAAGTATTGTGTCCCCGAATAAAGATCGGCAACAGCGAAAAAGTATTGTGTCCCGGAATAAAAAGATGCTCTCGGGAGAACGGGCGCGCCGCATCGATGCGGCGGCGGCGCCTCACGCCGAGCCGGCTTCGACCGGCGGGCAGGCGCCGGAGTCGCAGTCGGCCTGGGCCTCGTCGATCAGCCATTGCCGGAACGCCTCCGCCGCCGGGCGCAGCGGCGTGCGCGCGCGATGGACGATGTAGTAGCTGGTCTGGCGCTTGTCCGCCGGCGGCTCGAAGGGGATGACGAGGCGGCCCGCATCGAGATCGTCGCGCACGAGCTGCTCCAATCCCAGCATCACGCCCTGGCCGTAGAGCGCGGCCTGATAGCTGAGCGTGGTCAGAGAGAAGATCAGGCCGCGCCGAGCGTCGACCTCCGGCGCGCCGGCCCCGGCGAGCCACAGTTCCCATTCCGCATATTCGCTGTCGTGCAGCAGGAAGTGGTTCGCCAGATCCTGCGGCGTCTCCAGCTTCGGCGCGCCCTCCAGATAGGCCGGGCTGCACAGCGGCACGAGGCGGCCGCCGACCAGCGCCTCCGCTTCCAGGCCGGGCCAGTTCCCCTCCCCGTGCCGGATGCCGAGATCGACCGCGTCGCGCTCGAAATCCAACAGCTCCCGCGACGGGTTGAGCAGCAGTTGGATGTTGGGCGCGCGGGCCTGGAAACGCGGCAGCCGCGGAACCAGCCAGCGCGAAGCGAAGGCCGAGGTGGTGGCGACATGCACCGGCCGGTTCTCGTCCGCCCGGCGCAGGCGCATCGTCTCCTCCTCCACCGCGTCGAAGGCGTCGCGCACCACGGCGAAATAGCGCTGCCCCGCCTCCGTCAGGACGATCGAGCGCCCGGCGCGGCGGATCACCGGAAAACCGAGCCAGTCCTCCAGGGCGCGCAGCTGCTGGCTGACCGCCGCATGGGTGACGTTCAGGTCGGCCGCCGCCTTGCTTACGGAGAGATGACGGGCCGTCGCCTCGAAGGCGCGCAATTGGGTGAGATTGGGCATGTCGCGTCGCATGGATTCAATTGTAATCTGAACTTACATATTTGCAAGAATTGCTGGCTCGCGATTCGACCGGATCAAGCGTATCTATCTCCTCAGACGGGGACACGAAGCCCCAGCAGATACGACAAAAGCTGTAAGGAGAGATGCCATGAACCCCCTGCATGACGCCATCATCAGCCTGAACCCGATCGATCTCTGGACCGTCGACGCCCGCCACGATCCGAAAGGCGCGCAGACCCTGCATGAGCGGATCGCGCTGCAGCGCGCGGAAGAGCGCACCCGCGCCCGTCAGCGCCGGCAACGCCTGGCGGAGGCCGTGGGCGGCGCGGTCGCCAGCGCCTATCGGCGCCTGACCGGGGCGCTGCAGCCTCAGGAGCCGTCGGGCCGCCCTGTCGGCTGCGGCTGAGCGAGGCGCAGAGTTCGGCCGGCGCCGCTTCCCCGCCCCCTAGCCCCCGATCCCGCCTGCCCCGGGATCAACGGGAAGCGGCGTCGGCCGTCTGGAGGGGCAGCGCCTCGCCGCCGCGGAGCACCGCCTCCGCGTCCGGCGTGTAGCGCGGCCCCTCCTTCTCATTCCCATGCAGAACCAAGCCCGGCAGCAGAACGTCCGGCCCGCGCACGCCCTTGCGCGCCTGCACGACGACCCGTTTGGCGGCCTGCCCCTGGCGCGGCCAGAGCGGCAGGATGCGGATCGCGCCGGCGCGCCCGCGCAACAGCGCCAGGATCTCGCTCAACCGGTCAGCCCGGTGGATCAGCGTCAGGCCGCCCTTCGCCGCCGCCGCCCGCAGCATCGCCTCGATCCAGTCGGAGAGCCGCGCCTCGCCTTCGCGATTGGCGGCGTCGCGCATCGGGTCGGGCGACGCCTCGGCGCCCGCCGCCTCGTGATAGGGCGGATTGGCCATGACCTGGGCGAACCCCCCGGCGGCTGCGAGTTGCGGCGGGCGCAGGATGTCTCCGGCCAGCACCTCGACCCGGTCGGCCATTTTGTTCGCGGCCGCATTTCGGCGGGCCAGCGCGACGAGACCGGGATCGCGCTCCAGCCCGACGACCCGCGCGTGCGGAACGCGCGCCGCATAGCACAGCATCGCCGTCCCGACCCCGCAGCCGAGATCCAACACCGGCCCGCCGGCCATCCGGCCGCGGTCGTTCACCACCGGGACGGCGGCGGCCAGCAGCACCGGGTCCATGGCCGCGCGATAGCCGGCCGCCGGCTGCTCGATCGCGACGCGACCGCCGAGGAAGGCGTCGACCGCCGTCTTCGAGGGGGGCTGCAAAGGACGCTCCGTCACCAGTTCTCGCCCGCGTCCTCCAACAGCCGCCGCGCGCGGGAGTAGTCCTCGTCCGCGACCATCAGCCGCCGCTCCAGCGCGCCGATCGAGCCTTCGGCGATGCTGGCGTGCAGATCCATCATAAGCGCCTCGATCCCGCTTTCCGCCAGAAGCGCCGTCAGGAAGCTGAGGCGCACGGGATCGTTGCTGCGCACGACCTCCCTCATGGCGCGATCTGCATGTCGACCGCCTCGTGACGGGCGGCCTCCGCGGCGCCGTCCTCCACCTCGTCGGCCACGGTGTACAGTTTGACCGGCGCGGCGCGGCCCGGCAGGTGATGCTCGCCCAGATCGACCAGCGGCGCGCCCTCGACCGCCGCGGCCGTCGTCGCAGAGATCAGGATGTCGCCGCCCAATTGCTTGTTGAAGGCCTCGAGCCGCGCGGCGAGGTTCACCGCGTCCCCGTGCACCGTGTAGCTGAGACGGTCGGAGGCCCCGACGTTCCCGGCGACCAGCGGTCCGGTATTGACGCCGAAGCGCACCGAAAGCCGCCGGCCGTCATAGCGCCGGGTGCGCAGCGCTTGGCGCATTTCAAGCGCCGCCGCGACCGCCTCGCGGGCGTGGTTCGGGTCGGCCGCCGGCACGTTGAAAACGGCCAGAATGGCGTCGCCCTGGAACTGGGTGATGACGCCGCCATGGCGCTCGATGATCGCCGTCATGTCGCTGAAATAGGCGTTCAGCATCGCGACCACCGCGTCCGGCTCCATCCGTTCGGCCAGGTTCGTGAATCCGGCTATGTCGCTGAACAGAACCGTCGCCGTCGCCGTCTGCGGCGCGAGCGCGCCGTCGGCGCTCAGAATCCGGTCCGCGACGCTGGCCGGGACCATGCGGCCGAAGATGGCGCGGATGCGCTCCCGGTCGCGCAGGCCCGCGACCATGCGCTCGAAGGCCCGCGCGGCCTCGTCCAACTCCCGAATTCGCGACCGGGGCACCGGCGGCACATGGTGCAGTTCGCCCTCCGCCACCTGATGCGAGGCGCGGGCGAGCGCGCCGATCGAGCGGGTCGTATAGCGCGCCGCCGCGATCGCCGCCGCCATCGCCAGCAACAACACCACCACGCCGACGATCATCGGGGCCTGCAACCGGCGCTGCACGCCCGCGATCTGCTCGCGGTCGAAATAGGCGCCGACCTGCAGCAGGGCGCCGGGCGTCCAATCGAGGCTCCGCGCCACATAGACCAGGCGCGCCTCGCCGACCTCGGCCACCCCGACATCGAGACCGCCATTTGGCTGCAACCCCGGAATACGCGCTTGGCGGCGGGACGCGAAGGCGGCCATCGCGGGATCGCGGAAGTCCGCGAGGGTCGGCAGCGGCTTCTCGTCCGATCCGGCGATCGGCCCGTCGGCGAGCGCGGGATGCGCCAGCACGAAGCGGCCCTCATAGATCAGAAACGGCGTGATCGCCTCCCCGGCGGTCAAGGCGGCGAGGTCGCGCGATAGGTCCGCGACGGTCTGAATCTGAATGAGCGCGCCGAGAAAGACGCCGCGCGACGACCGCAAGGGCGTGCGCAGATTGACGGCCGGCTGACCCAGCGGCTCGACCCAGATCGGCTCGGCCCAGGCCGGTCCGGCCTGCGCGGCCACTTGAGCCAGCACGCGTTGGGTTTCCGGATCGTCCGACCAATCGACGCGCGACGCGCCCGCGCCGCCGCGGCGCACCCGAAGCCCGCGGCCGTCCGGCCCCAGCACCGCGAGGCCCACCACGCCCGGCGTCGAGGCCAAAGCGCCGTGCAGATAGGCCTCCAGCCAAGACGAGTCGAGGTTGGCGAATTGATCCGCTGCGATCGCCGCGGCGATCGCGCGGGCCTGACGTTCGATCGGCTCGAACTCGCCGGCGAAATGCAGCTCCAGCAGATCCATCGCGATCTGCGAGCGCTCCGCGCCAAGCTCCAACGTGTTGCGCGCGGTCGAGTACACCCCCGTCCCGCCGACCGCGATCAGCGACAAAGCGAGCAGTCCGCAGAAGCCGTATAGCAGAACAGAGCGTATCGACAGCGGCATGAACGAGCCCTTTCCTCCCGGTGAGTGTCGCACAGCGCTTGCGGGCGCGACAGCCCCCCTTCCCCTTGACCGGCCTCCGCCGCGGGCTATGGTTCGCGCAACGGCTGAACGCACCCTGCGCGCATCGCAGAGGCGTTCGGGCGAGGGGCGACGGTCGAGGGGAAACGCCGGTGTCGAAGGTCGTTAAACTGCATGGCGAGGGAGCGAATGTCGCGGACGCCGGCGCCGGCGTTCGCAAGCCGTCCTTCGACAAGTTGGCCCGCCTGGTCGACGCCGACATGGCGCGCGTCAACCAGCACATCCTCGACCAGATGCAGAGCCCGGTGTCCCTGATCCCGCAACTGGCGGGCCATCTGATCGCGGCGGGCGGCAAGCGGCTGCGACCCATGCTGGTCTGCGCGGCCGCCCAGCTTTGCGGCTACACCGGCAGCCGGCATGTGGGCCTGGCCGCCTGCGTTGAGTTCATCCACACCGCCACCCTTCTGCATGACGACGTGGTCGACGAGAGCGGCCTGCGCCGCGGCCAGGAGAGCGCCAACGCGGTCTGGGGCAATCAGGCCAGCGTGCTGGTCGGCGATTTCCTGTTCAGCCGCGCCTTTCAGCTCATGACCGCGGACGGCCAGTTGAAGGTGCTGAAGATCCTGTCCGACGCATCCGCCGTCATCGCCGAAGGCGAGGTGCTGCAATTGATGACCGCCAACGCGCCGGAGACGTCGGAAGAAGACTATCTCCAGGTCATCCGCTCCAAGACGGCGCGGCTGTTCGCCGCGGCCACCCAGATCGGCGCCGTGGTCGCCGACCGGCCGCTCCGGGAGGAGGAGGCGCTTTACAGCTACGGCATGAACCTGGGGGTCGCCTTCCAGCTCGTGGACGACGTCCTCGACTACTCCGCCGATCAGGCGGCGCTGGGCAAGACGGTCGGCGACGACTTCCGGGAAGGCAAGGTCACCCTGCCCGTGGTCCTGGCCTGGCGGCGCGGCGACGAGAGCGAGCGCGATTTCTGGCGTCGCACGATCGAGCGGCTGGAGCAGGAGCCCGGCGATCTCGAGCAGGCGATGGCGCTGATGACCAAGCACGGCGCGCTGGCAGACTCGCTCGAACGGGCGCGGCACTATGGCGCGATCGCCCGCGACGCGCTGGGCGTCTTCCCGGAGAGCGACGTCAAGGCGGCGATGCTGGAGTCGGTCGCTTTCGTGATAGACCGCGCCTATTGAGGCCGCGGCTGCGCGAATCGCCCCGCCGCCGGCAACGCATCACGTCGTCAACACATCACGCCGTCAACTCATCACATAGCCGCGCAGGGTCTCGGCCTCATGCTGCAGATCGGCGATCCGGTGCTTCACCACGTCGCCGATCGAGATCACGCCGACGAGCTTGCCGCTCTCCATCACCGGCATGTGGCGGAAGCGGCCGTCGGTCATCTTGCGCATCACATTGTCGATGGTCTCGGAGCGGGTGCAGCTCTCCACCTTCTCCGTCATCAGGGCGCGCACCGGCTGGGTCAGCACCGACGCGCCGCATTGGGACAGGCCGCGCACGATGTCGCGCTCCGACAGGATGCCGACGACCGCGCCCCCGTCCGTCACGACGAGAGAGCCGACCCGGCGCTCCGACAGCGTCTTCGCGGCTTCCGAAACGGGCGCATCCGGCCCGATGGTGAGAACTTCGTCGGAGCCCTTGCTCATCAGGATCGACGCAACGCTCATGACGCATTCGCCTCCTCTATCGCCTTTTTCGGCGGGGCGGCCGACAGGGAGCCTTGCGCACAGCCCCGCAGGATCGGGGCGAAGGGCCCGAGCCCATCGCCCGGCGCATGGGCCAGTATAGACCAGCAGCGACGCGCTGCGAACCGATTGCGCGGGTCCGCGGCGAGGCGCGGCCCGGAGGTCATGAGAAACTCGGGCGTCCTCAGAAACTGCTGTCGGGCTCCTCGAGGAAGGCCGCTTCCTCCGGCGTCGTCTCGCGGTCCAGCACCGCGTTGCGGTGCGGGAAGCGGCCGAAGCGGTCGATGATCTGCTTGTGGCGGCGCGCGAAATGGAGCGCGGTCTCGTCGCCCAACCCTTCGAAGAGCTCGACGCAGCGCGCCTGATCCTCCGTGTCCTCGGAATGCATGAAGGGCATGTAGAGGAACTGGCGGGCCGGCGCGCCCAGCCCTTCGTCCATCCCGCGGCGCAGCGCAAGATCGGCGAGACCGACCGCCTGCGCGTCGTTGGCGTAGGCGCGCGGGTCGTCGCGGTAGAGATTGCGCGGGAACTGGTCGAGCGCGATCACGGCCGCCAGCAGCCCGCCCGGCGAGTCGGCCCAATGCGGCGTCCCGCCCGTCGCGACGCGGGCCGCGAGCGCGCCGAAGCGCTCCGCCACCATGGCGTCGACGGCGTCGTCGCGCGCGAACCACTGGCTCGGCGTCAATTCGCCGAACCAGAAATCGAGAATCGCCTGGGCCTCGTCGTCCGGCCCCTCGGCGCCCAGCGTCTGCGCGTCCGCGCCCACCGGCCGCTCGGCCGGCGCCCCGGTCGACGCCTCCGCCGGCCCGGACGCCTGGTCGCTCTCGCCCTCTTCGGCCATCTCGTCCCCTCGCATTGGCGGCCTCGGCGGGCGCCCCACGGTCCCGCCGACGGGCCAAACCCTAGGGCCTGAGACCGCGCCTGGCAATCGGCCCGCAGGCGGTCTTGCGCGGGCTTCGGGGAGGCGTTATAAGCCCATCCGCCGCGCAGGGGAGAGGGCGAGCGCCCCGCCCCCGCCGGCCGCTTGATCGGAGCGTAGCTCAGCCTGGTAGAGCACTGTCTTCGGGAGGCAGGGGTCGTTGGTTCAAATCCAGCCGCTCCGACCATAGCCGACAGGCGCGTTGAAAGCCCCGGGGTCCTCCCGGGGCTTTTCTCGTTCACCATCCGCGGCGAACCGCCGCCCCGGTTGCGAAGCCCGCCTGGATGGCCGATATAGTCGGGCGAGCGCGCGGCCGCCGACGCGGATCGGCCGGCCGCGCCCGACAGTCCCGCCTTCTCCCATCCATGAGGAGCCATCATGCTGCGCAAGACGGATTTCTACATCGACGGCGCCTGGGTCGCGCCCGGCGCGCCGAACGACTGCGAGGTGATCAACCCGGCCGACGAGCAGGCCTTCGCCACCATTTCGCTGGGCGCTGAGGCCGACGTCGACCGCGCCGTCGCGGCCGCACGCCGCGCCTTCCCCGCCTGGGCCGAGACGCCGCACGGCGAGCGCATCGCCCTGATCGAGAAGCTGGCCGAGATCTACAAGCGCCGCATGGGCGAGATGGCCGAGACGATCTCGAAGGAGATGGGCGCGCCGATCAAGCTCGCGACCCAGGCCCAGGCGGCGGCCGGCTACGGCCACATCAAGGCCTTCCTGCGCGACCTGAAGAGCTTCGAGTTCGAGCATCCGCTCTATCCCGACCAGCCGGAAGAGCACATCGCGCACGAGCCGATCGGCGTCTGCGGCCTGATCACGCCGTGGAACTGGCCGATGAACCAGGTGACGCTCAAGGTCATCCCGGCGCTCGGCGTCGGCTGCACGGTGGTGCTTAAGCCGTCCGAGATCGCGCCGCTGAACGCCATGCTGTTCGCGGAGATGATCGACGAGGCGGGCTTCCCCGCCGGCGTCTTCAACCTGGTCAACGGCGACGGCCCCACCGTCGGCGCCGCGCTGTCGAGCCACCCGGAGGTGGACATGATGTCCTTCACCGGCTCGACCCGCGCGGGCGTGGCGGTGCAGAAGGCGGCGGCCGACACGGTCAAGCGCGTGACGCTGGAGCTCGGCGGCAAGGGCCCGAACCTGATCTTCGCCGACACCGACGTCGCCAAGGCGGTCAAGCGCGGCGCGCTGCACTGCTTCAACAACTCGGGCCAGAGCTGCAACGCGCCGACGCGCATGCTGGTGGAGCGCAGCGTCTATGACGACGCCGTCGGCGTCGCCATCGAAACCGCGACCGCCTGCAAGGTCGGCGACCCGGCGGAGGACGGCAACCATATCGGCCCGCTCTCCTCGGCCGCGCAGTTCGAGAAGGTGCAGAACCTGATCCAGGTCGGGATCGACGAGGGCGCGCGCCTGGGCGCCGGCGGCATCGGCCGGCCGGAGGGCTTCAACCGCGGCTATTTCGTGCGCCCGACGGTCTTCGCCGACGTCAACAACGACATGACCATCATGCGCGAGGAGATCTTCGGCCCCGTGCTGTCGATCATGCCCTTCGACAGCGAGGAGCAGGCGGTCGAGATCGCCAACGACACGCCCTACGGGCTCACCTCCTATCTTCAGACCGACGATGTGGAGCGCATGCGCCGCGTCTCGAAGAAGCTGCGCGCGGGCATGGTGCAGATGAACGGCGCCCAGCGCGCGGGCGGCAGCCCCTTCGGCGGCTACAAGATGTCCGGCAACGGCCGCGAGGGCGGCCGCTGGGGCATCGAGGACTATCTGGAGGTGAAGGCGATCAGCGGCTGGAAGTAAGCCGCCGACGTCGGCCTCGCGAGCCTGCTTCAGCGAGCGCGCCGGACCGCCGGGTCCGGCGCGCTTCGCGTTTCCGGGCCGGACGTTCGCGCGACAGGGCGCACGCCCCGCGAGCGGCGGGCGGCTGCTCCCTCGTCCCGGCCGAAGCGGAGAGCCGGGATCCAGCGCCCAATCAGCGGCGCATGAGGACTATGCGGTCTCAAGACGGTATTTGAGGAACGTCGCCCCGCCGTACGCGGTTTCGCCGACCTCCCGCGCTCCCAGTCTTGCGAGTGCGCCGAGGTTCCGTCGAGAGGGCGGCAACAGGAATGTCACGAACGGGATGCGCGTGTCGGCAAACGCGAAATTGAGCGCCTTTTCCGTGACGCGCCGCCCAAGCCCAAACGCGTCGGGCCTAAGGACCAGGCCGAAATCCCACTCGTCCCCTTCTTTCTGAAAGCCGCCCCATCCGACATATCGGCCGTTGAACAGAATCGCCCAGTGCCCAAGGCCGTCGCGGGACCAGCACTGCTCCTTCTGGGCAATGAACGCCGCTGCAGTCTCGACGTCCCATTCAGATGTCATAAGCGGCATATGCGCCGCAACCCGAGGATCGGACAGATGAGACGCGATCTCAATCGGCTCAATGTCCGACAGCCGAGCAAAGGCGATTTCGCCCTTCGAGGCAGCGTCCTTCGACATGTCGTCTCGGCCTTCATTGCCCTGTGAAAGCACCGCGAAGGCGGCTGTCGCTTTCGAGCGAAACGCGCTCGTCGTCACGGGGACTTGAGAGTGGGGTTATGCCTAGCGCGGTCCCGGCGGGTCAATGCGCATGCACGCAATGGGCATGACCCGGAGTACCGACATTCGCCGCCGGCCGGAGGTTGCGCCTCGTGAGTTTGAAGGCGCCATGCGCCGCATGGCGGGTTACCGGCCGCGAAGGGTCAGGCGCGGCTGGCTCGGCGCCCGCCAGCGGACGGGACGAGGGCCGGCGGGCGATCTGCGATCGAGCGTTGAGGGCCATCGGGACCCGGCTTGTGCGTCCGGAGTTCCAACGGCGGCCGTCAGAAACGCGGCGTTAGCCGACCCGCCGCCCTTCAGGCTTGCCGAGGCGTCGGGCTCGGGAGAAATTCCCGGATATGGACGAGACCGACGGCCCCACCATCGACGCGCGGCTGGCGGAGCGGTTGCGGGCGCTGCGCACGCGCCGGGGCTGGATGGACCATTTGGAGCCAATCACGGACATCGCTGCAGGGATGCGTGCAGCGAGATCGACAGTCGATCACGCGCCCCAAGATGGGGGACGCGACGGGCCGTACCCGAAGAAAACACGGGAGCGCGCCGTTGTTCAGCCGTCACGCAAAGCCGCCAAGTCGATCGGCGCCTCTCGCGTCTGCAGGCGTGAGTAACCGCCGTAGATCCGCGTGCCGATCCACTCGCCCTAAGGCCCCCAGGACATGCTAACGGAATTCTAGAGCACCGGCCTTGCCTATGTTCGACGCTCGTGAGGTTTCAAGGGGCGCTCGGGGGCTCCGCAACGCTCGGCGCTGCGCGCTTGAAGGCCGCTCTCCCCGTCAGCCGATCGAGCCAAGCGTTGATGGCTGGGAACCCCTCCACCAAGTTCTTCTCCCGCGCCGCCAACATTATGGAGCCGTTCATCACATCACTCGCGGTGAACCCCTCGCCCATAAGAAAGCGTCGAGAGGACAGCACCCGTTCAAACTCCGCTGCAACGGTGTCCCATGGCGTCAAAGCTGGGCTGAATGGCGGAAGACGGTTGCCGTTCAACCGCGCTTCGGCGTGTCGAGCCTCCTCGTCGAGTGCAGGCTCTAAGGTCCCGACGGATCGACACATCCATGTCAGGTACACGGCGCGGCGCGAATACTCCTCATGAACCGGCGCCAAGTCTTTCTCCCAGAAACGGTCGGCCAAGTAGAAACATATCGCCAAGCTCTCGGTCATCACTTCGCCGTCGATCTCTAGTGCGGGCACTTTGCCGAAGGGATGCACAGAACGGTAGGTAGAGGTGCGATGATCGCCGCTGCGGAGCTGGAGCGTCCGCAGCTCGTACGGCTGCTCAAGCTCTTCCAAAAGCCATCTCACCCTTCTCGCCCGTGTGCCCGGCGCATAGTAAAGGCGTAACCGCGTTTCCATCCGGAGGGTCCTTTCTTATCGCGCGTGAAGCGAGCCGGCCGCGGCGTTGCGTCCCGGCCGCCGCAGCGCGTGCAACGAGAACAAATGAAACGCGATGAACAGGGGCACGAAGAAGCTGGGGAAAAGCGCCAAGGGATAGAGGTTGATGATGTTTGGCGTTTCGCGCGCAGCCAGATGCAGAAACCCTTCGGAGGTGATCAAGCCTAGGCCGACCGCAACCGTGAAGTCCGCAAGACCGATGACGTTCGCCCGCACCACGAGGGTGCGCGCAGTGTGAGCGCCGCGGTTGAGCGCGACCAACGCCTGGACCGCCGCGACACCGGCCCAGACATCCCCCAATCCTGCTGGAAGGGCGAACTGCCAAGGGATATCGCCCATGGCCCAGCCGACGAGAAAAAGCACCCCCATCATCCTGAAGACCTGAAACCCGATCAAGTGCCGCTGATCCAATGCGCCCAAGAGGTCCTGACCCTTGCCGGTGAAGCGGCCGCCCCCCCACAGCAAAGCCGCGCCGCCGATCAGCGGGATTAGCACGAAGGGCGGGTCGGCGAGCGTCGATGGCGGCATAAGACAACCGGCCATCGCAAGCGGCCCCATCGCCGCGAACCAGACGGAAAGCGTTGCGCCCGCGGCGCCGACCGTCCAGGCCAGCTGGACCGGTTTCAGTCCGGCGCGCACCCCTCCCAGCGTCAGCAGCCCCACAGCCGCGGCGCTCAGGAAAACGCCGAAAGCGTTGACGTAGACAGTCGCTATATCGATGAACATCTCGGTCTCCTGGTCGCTCGGCGCGGTTTAGGCGCGTGCCGTGGCGCTCATGACGGGAATCCAGGACGCAATGGCGTCGCAAATTGCGTCGGGCGCGTCCTCTTGAATGAAATGACCGGCGCCTTGCAGGGTTATGTCCCGGTGATTGGGGAAACACGCGCGGAACCGGGTGCGTTCGTGCTCCCCGAAGGCGAAGTCTTGATCGCCCCAAAGGATCAACGCGGGTTTTTTGCGCAAGATCGGCAGACCTAGCTCAACCTCGCGCAGAAACGATCCAGCGGACGTCAGTTGGTCTGGGAAGATGTGTGTCGGGCGACGCGTGGACCGGTCTTCGAACGGGCCTAAGTACATCCGCAGGATTTCAGGCGGCAACCGGTTGACGACACCGGCGGCAAAGAAGAAACGCACGATCGCATTACACGCGACGGCGCCGAATCGGCCGGGCCATCCGCCCATGAGCGCCGAAAAGAGGCGCGGCCCCCACCTATCAAATGGCCAACCCCATGTATTGCCCAGGATCAACCGGTCGATCTTGTCCAGCCGACGCTGCGCGGCCCAGAGCCCGATCGGCCCGCCCCAATCCTGCATCATCACGGCCGCGCCGCGCAGGTCGAGACGATCGAACAATTCAATGATCGCCCCGGCTTGCTCACGCGCCGTGAAGCCGAATCCGGGGCCGGCTGCGGAAAGACCGAACCCCGGCAAGTCCGGCGCGACGCAGCGGAACGCCCCGCGCAATCCGGCGATGATTTTGCGGTAGAGGAAAGACCAGGACGGATTGCCGTGCAGAAGTAGGAGGACCGGCCCGTCTCCCTCATCGACGTAGTGAAGCCGAGCGCCGTCGGACAGCGTCAACCAGCGCGATCGAAAAGGAAAGAGACGCGGGTCCGGCTTGAAGGTCATGACTGCGCTAGACCCAAGGTAGAGATATCGGCGCCTTCAGCGCGAAGTTGGCCGACCGATTTCTCCGCCGCGACCTCCTGTACGGATCCATTGCCGACGTCGTACAGCATCGCGGAGACGACGAGGGCGTCAGGAATTTCCGGGGCTCTCGCAAGTTTTTCGATGTCGCCGTGAAGATCTCTGACGTGATCGGTTATCACGTATTCCGAGACATCGAGCCCAAGCTTGTTCTTCACCAGCCCCCGCATTTCAGGACTCGCCAAGCGTTGGACCCCACATTGGGTGTGCTGGACCAGGACAATGTTGAACTCCGCTTCCTGGCCGCCCGTAGCGGCGCTCACGAGGAGGGCGAGTATCGCGATCTCCTCGATCACGGTACGCGTTACACGACCGCCGTTGTTGCGGATTACGACCGCCTCGCCGAGGTCGAGCCCGAAGACATGCGCGGGATCCACTCGGGCGTCGATGCAGGTAACGAGCAGCGTGCGAAGTTTTGGCAAGTTCGGTAGGTCCGCACGCGCGAAGGTCGCTGCAAAATCTCGGTTCCGGTCGATCAGGTCTGCTTGGACGCCCATAGGGCGGCTCCTTTCCTATTGGTGATGTTCAGGAGTAGGCGGCTGACTCAAGCGGCCTGTTCGCGCGCGTCGACCCGCGATTCCAGGGCGTGCGTCTCGCACCAGGCGGGGGCGTCCTGGCTGAAGGCCGGGGCCGCCAGTTGCACATAGTCACGCTGCCGCTCGGCTCGGCCGAGGTCGAACGCGGGCGTAACGAGGATCTTCATAAAACCCGCCAGCGCGCCAAGACGGCGGACAGACGTTGACTTTAACTCCGGTCGGGCCTCCGCCGTCCGACGTACGATGCTCTCAAGGTCTTCAGGGGGGCGTCCCGCGACCCGGGCGACATCGTCGGTGGGGGCGTTCACGGCGAAAGCGCCGCGACGATACTCTTCCGCGTAGATCGCAAGTTGCGTGACAGCGGCGACGGAATAGTTGGGTGGGGGCAGGGCCTTTAGGGCCTTTAGGGCCTTCACCATCATGCGCTCCGAAATACTTCTGTACCGGATACGCCGTCCCAAGGCGCGTCCCATAGCTTCGGCGATCCCGTCGGGTGACAGGAGTTCAGGGCCGGTGGGGCGATAGACTTCACCGGCATGCCGGGACGGATCGATCAGGCACGGGACGACGACGGCCGCGATATCCTCATTCGACGGGGGCGCGTTCTTGGCGACGTCCCCCGCTCCGAGCGGCATCGTGAACACGCCGAGCTGTGCCGCCATGTCGAGCACCATGAGGTAATTGTCGGCGAACCAGCCCGGATTGACCGTCGTCACCGACATCTCGGAGCGCATCCCGATCAGGATGTCGCTCAAATAGACCTCCCGCGTGAAGAGCGATGGGTGATCGGCGCTGGCAAGCCACTGGCTGAGCGTCACGACATGCTCCAGCCGCGCCTCGTACGCCGCCGCCGTGAACACCGCATTGAAGTGCAGGCCGTTCGGCGCGGTGGGGGCGCAATGATAAGCGCGCTGCACGCCCCGCATAGCCAGGCGCATATCCTTCAGGGCGTATTGATTCCCAATGAACACCTCGGCGCCGGCCCGCTCCAGGGCGTGCGACCGGTGATCGCGTCTGCGCAAGAACGCGCGGACGGGAAAGCCCCGCTTCCTCAGGTCTAAAGCGACAGGAAGGCCGGTCTTACCGCCGGCGCTGGTTACCAGAATTTTCGGTTTGGTCGTCACGGGCTCGCTCCATTTAGATGATTATTGTAATCTATAATTTAAGATGATACGTAAAATTTTAAACGTCAAGCACGGAAAGCACCTTGAATGCCGAGAATGTCAGCGGACGAAAAACGCAAGAGCCACGAGCGGATTCTAAGAGAGGCTGCGCGGCTCATGCGCGAGCGCGGTGTCGCCGCCACGAGTGTCGCCGACGTCATGCAGGCGGCCGATCTCACCCATGGCGGCTTCTACCGCCATTTCGACTCAAAGGAGGCCCTCGTCGCGAAGGCATTTCGCGAAGCCGTCGACATCGCCGTGAGTGACTTGGAAAACGCCGATACGCCGTCTGAGTTGTGCGAAGCCCGGCGGAGCTACATCGACCGTTACCTGTCGCTAGATCATGTGAAGGACCGGGGAAACGGCTGTCCCTTTCCAACCATGGCCTCGGAACTCGCCACCCTCGAGGGACCGGCGACGACAGAGATGGCGTCGGCGTTACAGCGCGTCGGAGAACTTCTCGCAGCCGGTGATCGTCACAAGACGACGGGGAGCTTCGCGGTACTCGCGCTGCTCGTGGGGACCATTACGCTTGCCCGGGCCGCCGGCAGCGACGCCGAGGCACGGCATATGCTTGAGGCCGGGCAGGCCGGTGTCTCAGTGCTGATGCGCGAGGGCGCCTCGCGCGATTGGTAGGCGGGAGATGCGAAATGACGCGCGACCCCGGAAGTAAGATCGCGCCGATTCGCACGGGGGGCTCCAAGCTCCCGGGACCGACGTGGGACAGGTACGGGCGCTAGCGGACGCGCGGCGAATCGTCCGGAAGCGCGCAAACATCGGGCGGGCCGCAATCGAGCGCTGGGGGCCGTCCGGGCCCGCTTTGTGCGTCTGGTTTTTCGCGGGGGCCGCCAGACCTCCAGGGTTGGGCGCCCCGTCGCACTTCGGGCTTGCCGACGCGTCGGGCTCGGGAGAAGTTCCCGGATATGGACGAGACCGACGGCCCCACCATCGACGCGCGGCTGGCGGAGCGGCTGCGGGCGCTGCGCACGCGGCGCGGTTTGACGCTCGACCGATTGGCGGCGGAGAGCGGGATCAGCCGGGCGACGCTGTCGCGGCTGGAGAACGGCGCGGTCAGCCCGACGGCGAATACGCTCGGCCGGCTCTGCGCCGTCTACGGCCTGCCCATGTCGCGGCTGATGCACCTGGTCGAGGAAGGCTTCGCCCCCGTCGTCCGCCGCGCGGAGCAGCGCGTCTGGCGCGACGCGAAAAGCGGTTTCGTGCGCCGCTTCGTCTCGCCGCCTGCGCAGGCGTTGGCCGGCGAGGTGGTGGAGGTCGCCCTCGACCCCGGCGCCTGCGTCGCCTATGACCGGCCGGCGCGTCCGGGTCAGGAGCATCATGTGGCGGTGCTGGAGGGGCGGCTGATCTTCACCCAGGGCGACGAACGCCACGAGGTCGGGGTCGGCGACTGCCTGCGCTACCTGTCCGCCGGCGCGAGCCGCTTCGAGACGCCGCGCGATGCGGGCGTGCGCTATCTGCTGTTCACCCTGTAACGGCGCCCGCAACGGAATTGTTGCACTGCAGCAAGCCGCGGTGTAGGAAACGCCTTCGTTTCGGATCGCGCGCCCGAGCGCGCGGTTCGCCGGGGCGCCCGTGCGGCTCCCTTCACGCTCCGCAGGCCGTTCCAACGACGCGACTCCGCGCGATCCGCCGGACGCCGGCGCCTTTCCGCTTCGAGGGTCCGCGATGATCTCGCTCTCCGCCTATCGCGCGCAATGGGTCGGCAGCCTGCGCGGCGACGTGCTGGCCGGTCTGGTCGTGGCGCTGGCGCTGACTCCGGAGGCCATCGCCTTCTCCATCATCGCCGGGGTCGACCCGAAGGTGGGGCTCTACGCCTCCTTCTCGATCGCGGTGATCACAGCGATCGCGGGCGGGCGGCCGGGCATGATCTCGGCCGCCACCGCGGCGACGGCGGTTCTCATGGTCACCCTGGTGAAGGAGCACGGGCTCCAGTATCTGCTGGCCGCGACGGTGCTGGCGGGTCTGCTGCAGATCGGCGCCGGGCTTCTGAAGCTGGGCGATCTGATGCGTTTCGTTTCGCGCTCCGTCGTCACGGGCTTCGTCAACGCGCTGGCGATCCTGATCCTGATGGCCCAGTTGCCGGAGTTGATCGGCGTGCCCTGGCTGACCTATGTCATGGTCGCGGCGGGCCTCGCGATCATCTACCTGTTTCCGCGGATCACCCGGCAGATTCCCTCGCCGCTGGTCTGTATCCTCGTGCTGACGGCGGCCGCGATCGCCTTCGGGCTCGACGTGCGCACGGTCGGCGACATGGGGGAACTGCCGGACGCCTTGCCGATCTTCCTGATCCCCGACATCCCGCTGACGCTGGAGACGCTGGCGATCATCCTGCCCTATTCGGCGGCGGTGGCGGCGGTGGGGCTGCTGGAATCGCTGATGACCGCGACCATCGTCGACGAGCTGACCGACACGCCCAGCGACAAGAACCAGGAATGCGTCGGCCAGGGGATCGCCAACACGGCGACCGGCTTCATCGGCGGCATGGCGGGCTGCGCCATGATCGGCCAGTCGATCATCAATGTGAAATCCGGCGGGCGCGGGCGGCTCTCGACCTTCTGCGCCGGGATCTTCCTGCTGTTCATGATCGTGGCGCTGGGCGACTGGGTGAAGCAGATCCCGATGCCGGCGCTGGTGGCGATCATGATCATGGTCTCGATCGGCACCTTCAGCTGGTCCTCGATCAAGGATCTGCGCCGCCATCCGCGCAGTTCCTCCATCGTCATGCTGGCGACGGTGGCGACGGTGGTCGCGACGCACAATCTGGCGATCGGGGTGCTGACGGGCGTGCTGCTGTCGGGGATCTTCTTCGCCTGGAAGATCGCGCAACTGCTGCGCGTCTCCTCGACGCTCTCCGATGACGGAACCGAGCGCACCTATATCATCGAGGGCCAGATCTTCTTCGCCTCCGCCGACGCCTTCGCCGCCGCCTTCGACTACAGGGAGGCGTTGGAGCGCGTGATGATCGACGTCAGCCGCGCGCATATCTGGGACGTCTCCAGCGTCGCCGCGCTCGACATGGCGGTCTTGAAGTTCCGGCGCGAGGGGGCTTCGGTGGAGATCGTCGGCCTGAATGAGGCGAGCGAGACGATCGTCGACAAGCTCGCCGTCCACGACAAGCCGGACGCGCTCGACCGGCTCATGGGCCATTGAGAGAAGAGAGACGGATGCCGAAACTGATCGCCCTCCTCGACGGCTCGATCTACGCCGAAAGCGTGTGCGCGCACGCCGCCTGGGTCGCCGGCCGCACCGGGGCCGCCGTCGAGCTGCTGCACGTCATCGGCCGGCGCGAGGCCGAGGGCGCCGCGCCGGCCGATCTCAGCGGCGCGATCAAGCTCGGCGCCCGCTCGGCTCTGCTGGCGGAGTTGAGCGCGCTCGACGAACAGCGCGCGAAGCTTCTGCAACAGCGCGGCCGCGCCATCCTGGACGACGGCAAGGCCGCGCTGGAGCGCGCCGGCGTCGCCGCGGTCGCGCCGCGGCTGCGCATCGGCGACCTGATCGACGCGGTCTGCGAGAGCGAAACCGACGCCGAGATGCTGATCGTCGGCAAGCGCGGCGAGGCGGCCGATTTCGCGACCGGCCATCTCGGCTCGAACCTTGAGCGCATCGCGCGCTCGGTCCACAAGCCGCTCCTGGTCGCCGCCCGCGCCTTCCGGCCGATCGAGACCGTGCTGGTCGCCTATGACGGGGGCCCGAGCAGCCGCAAGGCCGTCGCCTTCATGGCCGAGAGCCCGCTGTTCGCCGGCCTGACCCACCGGATCGTCACCGTCGGGGCCGAGGGGCCCCAAACGCACGCCCGCCTGGAGGAGGCCGCCGGACCGCTGCGCGCCGCCGGCCGCGCGGTCGAGACCGAACGCTTGGACGGTCAGCCCGAGGCCGCGATCGCCCGGCGGGTCGAAGCCGGCGGCGGCGAGCTCCTGGTGATGGGCGCCTACGGCCACTCGCGCATCCGCAATCTGATCATCGGTTCGACCACGGCGGCGATGCTGCAGTCCTGCCGCATTCCGGTGCTGCTGTTCCGCTGACGCGCGCGTCGCCGCCTTACAGCTATTGGATTGTGACGCGAACGTCGGGATCGAGCGGGATCAGCGTACAGCCGCCGATATCCTGAAGCGCCCCATTGGTGTTGAATGTCACGTCGATCGCCGGCGGTTCCGCCTGGGCGGTGAACGGGGCGGACAGGGCGTAGATCAATCGCGCGCTCGCAGCCGTGTTCTGGTTGCCGCCCACCCAGGCGAGGCTTTGCGCGAAGGTCAACGTGCCCGGGCTGTTCTCGAGATCGACGCCAATTACGGCCGCGCTCGGTATCACCAACCGGGCGGAGCCGCGCGTCGCCGCCGCCCCGCCGGCCGCCGCGGCGCCGATTGCCCCGTTCGACCCGGCCTGGGTGGCGCAAGTCGGATTGTTATTGGCTATTCCGTTGGCCTGGATCGTGCGCGAGACCGTCACGGCCATGTGCGAGAATGTGTCGCCGACCGTGGGCCGCACAACGTCTCCGAAACTCCCGACGGCTCCGCCCGGAGGCGCCGAGCCGGCAATGTCGAAACTATCGGCGCCCGCGCCCAACAGAATCGTATCGGTGCAGGTCGCATCGCGGCAGAGTTCGATCCGCTCGATCTGGACCCGGTACTCGGAGAGATTCTGCGCCGTCACCGGTTCCGCAAGGAATGCAGCCAGTGCGAGGCCGAGGACAAGCTTGACGAGCGGGCGATGACGCGTCCGCATAGAGGGCTGACGATGCGACATGACGTTAGCTCCCCCGGCTGATGGTCACGCCGGCGGCGGCGCGTTCGACAATGATGCTGTCTTCCCGCATCACCTTGTCCAGCGTGTAGACGCGCATGTCGCGCATATCGAAGGGCGTGTCGTCGACGATCCGGTCGCTGAAAGCGACGGGCCGATCGTTCCCACCCCATTCGGCGAGACGGAACCGCAGTTCCAGAAACGCCTCGCGGTCGATGCTGTTGTCATCGACCACGCCGGCCTCCAACTGCAGCGATTGATGAAGGTCCGCCTCCATGCTGCCGGCCCAACCATTGATGTCGTCGGCGGCGTCGAGCGCGTCCCACTGATAGCGACGCAGCTTGGCGCGCAGCCACGGCAGATAGGGCGCCTGAACGGCCGCGATTAAGTCCCGGCCATCGAGCGCCGCCTCCGTCACGCCGTCCCCAGCGGAGTGCTTGCCCGACAGCGCCCAGTACTGATTGGCGAACAGATCGACCGGCCCCCATCGGGCTTCCAGGCCGACGCTTGCCCGCGAGTGATCGTAATCCCACTCATAATCGTGGAAGGCGTTAACGCCCAGCATCGCGCTGTTCTCCATCAACAGCCGCCGATAGCCGAGGCCCAAATTATGGGCGATGCGACGTTCGCCGAATCGATGTTCGGCCGCCGCACGCCCTTGCAGAAACACCGTATTGGTGAGGCCCTCATCCTGATAAAGCGGCTGCACCGTGAGGATCGAGAACTCCGGCTTGTTGTGGCGCTGGACGTCGAGCTCGACCTCAATGCGCTTGGCCCAATCCGGCGCACCCGCGCCGAGGCCGTCGAACCAATAATCGACGCCGTCGCGCGCCAGCGTCGCCGCGGCCATTTGCAGCGCCAACTCCACGTCGCCACGGTCCGCAACCTGCAGGAACTCAAGCGCCGCGCGGTCCATCGGCGTCGCGGGTCGCGGCGCCTCGGCGGCCGCATACTCTGGAGTGGCGGGCTTGGGAACCGGATCGGCCGCGGGCGCCGCCGCAGGCCGTGCCATCAGGCACCCCATGACCGCGGCCGCAAGCGCTGCGCGGATGCGCGCGCGCGGTGAGGCTCCCCCCAGCCGCAAGAATTGCATATCCCCCTCCCCGACGTCGCGGGATGACGCCCCAAGATCGCGAACGTCGCCCGAAGAAAACGCTGATAGGGCACCACATCGCCCGGCCGCCGGTCAACCCCCTACGGGGCTTAGGGCTTCTCTCACCCGCCCTGCATCTTCGGCAGGATGAAGACTTCCGAGTCCGGCTTGACGCTCTGCATCAGGTTCTGGCGGTAGATCTGGCCGTCGAGCGAGATGGTGACGCCCTTTTCCAGCAGCGGCTTCAACTTGGGATGGTCACGGCCCAGATTCTGCAGGATCTGGAACAGCGTTTCCCCTTCCACCTGCAGCATGTTCTCGCCGCCGGTGTAGTCGCGCAGACTGCCCCATAGAGTGACCTGGACCATAGCTCGCGCCTCCTTGCCCGCACCCTTCGAGACGGGCGCTTGCGCGCCCTCCTCAGGCTGAGGCCCTCCGCTGACCGGCCGGCGCTTCGACGTCTCCCTCCTGAGAAGACGACCGCCGCCGGCGCCCTCACCCTGAGGAGCCGGCGACAGCCGGCGTCTCGAAGGGCGAGGGCGTCTCGCTTCAAGCGCCCGCTATTCCGCCGCTTGCGCCGCCTGCTCGCTGTCGCGCAGCAGCTTCAGCATGCGCGGCGGCGACATCGGGATTTCGGTGGCGCGCACCCGGGCCGCGGCCGAGACCGCATTGGCGATCGCGCCCATCGGCGGGACGATCGAGGTCTCGCCGACCCCGCGCACGCCGTAGGGGTGACCGGGGTTGGGTTTCTCGACGATCACGGTCTCGATCATCGGCAGGTCGGAGGCGACCGGCACCCGATAGTCCAGGAACCCCGGATTCTCGAGCTGGCCCTTGTCGTTGTAGATGTACTCCTCGTTCAGAGCCCAGCCGATGCCCTGCGCCGCGCCGCCCTGGAACTGACCTTCGACATAGGCGGGGTTCACCGCCTTGCCGGCGTCCTGGACGACGGTGTAGCGGACTACGTCGATGCGGCCGGTCTCGCGGTCGATCTGGGCGTCGACGATGTGGGTGGCGAAGCTCGGGCCCGCCCCCTCGGCGCTGATCTCGTGATGGCCGGCGATCGGGCCGCCCGTCTCGCCCGCCATGGCCGCGATGTCCTTCAGCGTCATCGGCTTGTGGTCGCCGGCGTTCGGGCCGGAGGGGTGGGCCGCGCCGCCCTCCCACTTCACCGCGTCCGCCGGGATGCCCCAGATCTTGGCCGCACGCTCGCACATGCGCTGCTTCGCCTGGCGGGCCGCCTGGATGGTGGCGAGGCCGCTGGCGAAGGTGACGCGGCTGCCGTCGGTCACGTCGTTGAAGCCGAGCGAGGCCGTGTCCGCGATCACCGCATAGACGTCCTCATAGGCGACGCCCAGCTCCTCCGCCGCCATCGCGCACATCGACGCGCGGCTGCCGCCGATGTCCGGCGTGCCCAGCGACAAGGCGATGGTGCCGTCGACATTGACGTTGAGCGACACCGCCGTCTGGCCGCCGAAATTGAACCAGAAGCCGCTGGCCACGCCGCGCCCCTGATCGGGGCCGAGCGGGCTGTTGTAATGCTCCGTCGCCTTGGCCGCCTCCAGCGTCTCCACCAGACCGATCTCGGTGTAGGTCGGGCCGTAGGAGCTCTTGGAGCCGTCGCGCGCCGCGTTCTTCAGCCGGAAGTCGATCGGGTCCATGCCGATCTCGTCCGCGACCTCGGTGACCACGCTTTCCACCGCGAAGGCCGCCATCGGCGCGCCCGGCGCGCGATAGGCGGCCTGCTTCGGCCGGTTGGTGACGACGTCGTAGCCGACGGCGCGCACATTCTCCAGTTCGTAGCAGGCGAAAGCCGCCATCGCGCCCATATCGACGGGAGAGCCCGGAAAGGCGCCGCCCTGATACTTCAGGACCGCGTCGGCCGCGGTGATGGTCCCGTCCTTCTTGGCGCCGATCTTGACCGTCAGGCTGGCCGACGCGGTCGGGCCCGTCGCGCGGAACACCTCGTCCCGGCTCATCACGATCTTCACCGGCTTGCCCGCCTTGCGCGACAGCGCGACCGCCACCGGCTCGATGAAGACCGTGGTCTTGCCGCCGAAGCCGCCGCCGATCTCGCTCGGCGTGACGCGCAGATTGGAGACCTCCATGCCGAGGAGTTGGGTCACCGTGTCGCGCACCATGAAGTGGCCTTGCGTGCAACACCACAACTCGCCGCGCCCGTCGGCCCCGATATTGGCGAGGCAGGCGTGCGGCTCGATATAGCCCTGATGCGCGGCGCCGGTCTTGAACGATCGTTCCACAATCACGTCCGCCGCGGCGAAGCCGGCCTCCACGTCGCCATGGCCGATCTCGACCGTGCCGGCGACGTTGGACGGCTTGCCGCCGCCGTACTCATGGCCCAGATCGTCGTGCAGCACCGGCGCGTCCGGCGCCATGGCCAGATCCTCGTCGACGACGTGCGGCAGCACCTCGTACTCGACCTCGATCAGCTTCAGGGCCCTGGCGGCGACGCGCGGATCGGTCGCCGCGACGGCGGCGACGGCGTGCCCGTCATAGAGCGCCTTCTCCCGGGCCATGACGTTGACCAGGATGTCGCGCAGGAAGCGATCCTCCGCGGCGGGCTCGTGGATCGGGAAGTCGTCGCGGGTGACGACCGCCTTGACGCCGTCCAGCGCCTCGGCCTTGCTGGCGTCGATCTTGACGATCTTCGCATGTGCGTGCGGGCTGCGCAGGATCTTGCCGTGCAGCATGCCCGGCGCGACCGCGTCGGCCCCGAAGCGGGCCCGGCCCGTCACCTTGTCGACGCCGTCCGGGCGCACGGCCCGGCTGCCGACGACATCGAAGTCGCGCTTCTCGTAATCCTGCGGAAACTCGGTCTCAAGCGGCATAGTTGCGCCCTCTCATCTCCGCGGCCGCATCCATGACGGCGCGCACGATCTTGTCGTAGCCGGTGCAGCGGCACAGGTTGCCGGCGAGCCAGTACCGCACCTCGGTCTCGCTCGGATCGGGGTTTTCGGCCAGGAGCGCCTTGGCGGCCACCAGGATGCCCGGCGTGCAGACGCCGCATTGCAGCGCCGCATGCTCCAGGAACTTGCGCTGCAGCGGGTGCAGCATCTCGCCCTGGGCCATCCCCTCGATGGTCTCGATCGAGCGGCCCTCGGCCTCCGCGCCCAGCATCAGGCAGGAGCAGACGATTTTGCCGTCCACACTGACGGTGCAGGCGCCGCAGTCGCCGGTGCCGCAGCCCTCCTTCGAGCCGGTCATGCCGAGCCGGTCGCGCAGCACGTCGAGCAGCGTCTCCTCGCCGTCGCACAGGAACTCGACCGGATCGCCGTTGATTTCGGTGGTGACGTGGATCTTGGACATGGACCTCATCCTTTCGCGCGGTCGAGCGCGATCTTGGCCGTACGTTTGGCGAGCGCCCCGGTCACCTGAATGCGGTACTCGCGGGTGCCGCGCTTGTCGTCGATCGGGGCGGCGGCGGCGGAGGCGGCCTCCGCGAGCGTCGCCAACGCGGCGTCGTCGCCGGTCGTTCCGACCAGCGCCGCGGCGCCCTCCTCGCACCGGATCACCCGAGGGCCGACGGCGCCCAGGACGACGCGGGCGTCCGCAACCGCCCCGTCCGCGCCCAACGTCAGATTGACGCCGACGCCCACGACGGCGATGTCCATCTCGGTGCGCGGGATGAAGCGCAGATAGGCGTCGCCGCCGCGATCCGCCTGCTTCGGCAGCAGGATGGAGGCGACGAACTCCCCCGCCTCCAGCGAGGTCTTGCCGGGCCCCGCCGGCACGTCCTCGACCGGGACGTCGCGCCGGCCGTTCGGGCCGACGATCGACGCGACCGCCCGCGCCGCGGCCAGCGCAGGCACGCTGTCGGCCGCCGGCGAGGCGTTGCACAGATTGCCCGCGATCGTCGCCCGGCTCTGGATCTGGGTGGAGCCGATCAGGGCCGCCGCCTCGACCACGCCCGGCCACATGGCCGACAACCCCTCATGCGCGCTCATCTCCGCGCTCGAGACGGCGGCGCCGATGCGGAACCCGCCGCCCTCCGGCTCGATCGTCCGCGTCTCTTCGATCCGCTTCAGGTCGACCACGAGATCCGGTTCGATCCGCCCGGAGCGGATCGCGACCAGCAGGTCCGTCCCGCCGGCCAGCACCTTCACAAGGCCCGGTTCGGCGGTCATCGCCTGGACCGCCTCTTCAACCGACGTCGGCGCTGCGTAGCGCATTCGGCCCCTCTCCTCCGCTATCGGCGAGGCCGCGCGTCCCGCACCGCGCCTCGCCGGTTGGTTAATCGGACGTTCATTCAATAACCCGTCCAACCCTGGTGGACGATCCCGTTCGCCCCGTCAAGGGAGAAACCGCCCGAAACGCCCGTCAGGCTAGGCGTTCAGGGGTGCAGCGCGCGTCCGATCCCGCCGTGGATCGGCCGGATCGCGGCGCCCGCGCCCCGCGCCATTTCTTCACTCTAGAACGGCGCTTCGGGGTCGAAAAGGGCCGCTTAGGCGCCGCGCCGGCGGGCCGCCATGCGCCCGGCCATGGCCTCGCGATCCGCCGGGGTCAGCCGGCGCTCCGCCAGGGGGAGCACGGTTTCGTCCTCCCACCCCAGATGGCGGCGCTGGGTGACCACGAACTCGCGCAGATTGATCAGCAGGCGGGTCGGGTTGGCCAGCGTGTGGCCGCGCGCCAACACGGCCAGATCGTCGCGCAGGAAGTCAACCAGATCCTCATCCATCTCATGCTCGCGCTGCAACTGCTTGAGCAGCCCTTTCAGATTGTCCTCCGGCAGGCACCGGGCCGCGAGCAGCGGAAAGAGGTCCTTCTCCTCGTCCGCGATATGCAAAGCCAGTTCGTGCGTCAGGAAGGCGAGCAGAGTCTCGGCCTCGGGCTGCACGGCGGCGGCCTGCATCGGCTCGATCAGCCGCTCCAGCTCGTCGCAAATGACCCGCTGTCGGGCGTGCTCGGCCATAAGATGCTCGATCGGATCGCCGACCGCCGTCGCCGCGGGCGCATCGGCGCCGCCGGGCGCAGCCGCCTGCTCTGTGTTCTGGGACATCGCGCGTTTCCCTGTCCTCGCGCGCCCTCATTCCGGCGGGGCGCTGTCTCGCCTGCGATCCTGCCGTTCGGCCGCAGGGCCCCGCCATGATCCAGGTCAAACGCCGGTCCGCGGGCGGCCCCGCGTGGCGATCAGCGCCGCCCCGGCGGCGGCCGCGACGACAACCAGCCCCTGATCCTCCGCAACGCCCAGCAGCAGACCGGTCGCGCCCGCCGCCGCGCACCACAGCATCGGGATGACGGCGAGCGCGAGCGAGGCCCGACCGGACGACATGATCAGAAGCGCAAGCGTCAGCAGCGCCGTCGGGCCGGGCGCGACGCCCGCCAGCCGCACGCTTCCAATCGGTCCGCCCAGCAACAGTGCGACGATCGGCTGACCGACGAGCGCGAACAGCGCAAAAGCGACGCCGATCCGCCGCGGCCATCCGCCCGTGCGCTCGAAGACGACGGCGCGGCGCACGGCCATCAGCCACAGCAGAAGCCCCGCCTGCGCCAGGAACATCAGCGCGTAGACCGGCGCCATGAAATTGATCACCGAGAAGACCTGCAGGTGGAAGACGCCGCCGACCCAGGCCCAGGCCGCCGCGAGCAGGAGGCCGATCAGCCGCGTCCCGCCGGGTTTCGGGTAGGCCGCCAGCCACAGCGCGCCGCCCAGAACAAGCGGGGCCAGCGCCGCCGCCAGCCAATAGTCCGCGTTGTAGCCGGCGACGGCGGCGGCCAGAACCTCTGCCGTATAGGGGAACATGGCGCGGGCCCTCCGGGGTCAGAGCCCCTCGACATAGGCGATCATGCGCCGGCGCATCGCCTCGTCCGGAACGGGCCCTGCGAGCGCGCCCATATTCTCGCGCAGGTGCTCGGCGCGCGTCGTCGCCGGGATCGCGCAGGTGACGGCCGGGTGGCCGAGGATGAATTTGAGCAGGAACTGCGGCCAGTTGGCGGCCCCGACCTCGCCCGCCCAGTCCGGCAGCGGCTTGCCCTCGAACCGCCGGATCAGCGCCTTGCGGCGGAACGGCCGGTTGACGATGACCGCGATCCCGCGCTCGGCGGCGAGCGGCAGCAGGCGGCGCTCCGCCGCGCGATCCAGGATGTTGTAGGTGAATTGGGCGAAATCCAGCGGCTCGCGCGCCATCACCGTCTCCAACTCGCCATGCCGGCGGCCGTGGGAGGTGGTCGCGCCGATATAGCGCGCGCGGCCGGCCGCCTTGTCGGCCTTCAGGGTCTCCAGATGCTCCTCCCAATCGACGAGGTTGTGCACCTGCATCAGATCGAAGCGATCGAGACCCCAGAGCCGCCGGCTTTCCGCCATCTGCTCCGGTCCGGATTCGAAGACCGGCGTCCAGACCTTGGTGGCGGAGAACAGCGTCCCCGTCCCCGAAACCTGCGGCAGAAGGGCGCCCAGAACCTCCTCCGCGCTGCCGTACATGGGCGAGGAGTCGATCATGCCGCCGCCCGCGTCGAAGAAGGCCTGCAGCACGGCCCGGCGCTCCGCGCGCAGGGCCGCGTCGTCGCCGACATTGAAGGTGATCCAGGTGCCCATCCCGATCGCCGGAATGCGCTCCCCGCTCGACGGGATCGCGCGCAGGTCGCGGCCCGCCGCCGCGGCGTGCACGGCGCCGGCGGGGGCCAGCGCCGCGGCGGCGGCAAGCCCGGCGAGCACGCTGCGGCGGGTCGGCGCGAAACGGTCGGACCTCATGGCGGCGTCTCCTTGCCGATTCCGGTTGCATTGCTGAGATAGGACGTCCGACGTCGCGCGCAATCGCCGGCTTTGACCGGGCGGCGCCGAGACCCCATCCTAGGCGGACGTCCTGCGCGCCGGAGACGACCGCGCGGACGATCGGGGGCCGATAGCAAGGGGCGCACCGCGCCGATGACGTTGATCCGCTGGAGCGAGTTGAAGACGACGGATTTTCCCGTCGCCGAGCCGGAGCGCACGATTGCGCTCCTGCCGGTCGGCGCGGTGGAGCAGCACGGCCCCCACCTGCCGCTCGGGACAGACAGCCTGATCCTCGACGCGGCGCTCGACCGGCTGGCCGACGCGCCGCCGGAGGGCGTGCGCCTTTTGCGCCTGCCGACCCAGGCGATCGGCGACAGCCTGGAGCATCGCGACTTCCTCGGCACGCTGACCCAGCGCGCGGAGACGCTGATCGCCGCCTGGACGGAGATCGGCCGGGACGTAGCCGCAGCGGGGGTGCGAAAGATCGCGCTGATCAACAGCCATGGCGGCCAGCCGCAGATCGTCGACGTCGTCGCGCAACGACTGCGCGCGGAGGCCGGGATGCTGGCGGCGCGCATCAATCTCTACCGCTTCGGCGCGCCGGAGGGGCTGTTTACCGCCGACGAACTCGCCTTCGGCTATCACGGGGGGGAAGTCGAAACCTCGCTGATGCTGGCGATCGCGCCCGACCTCGTCGCGATGGATCGCGCGGCCGATTTCGACAACGCGGGGCGCGGCTTGGCCGCGGAGAATGAGGCCTTCCAGGCCGAGGGCGCGGCCGGTTTCGCCTGGCAGGCGCAGGATTTGAACCCGGCGGGCGCGATGGGGAACGCCGCGGCGGCGGACGCCGAGCGCGGCGCCGCGACCTTGGCTCATCTGAGCGCCCGCCTCGCCCAGGCGCTGGCGGAGATCGCCGACTTCCCGCTCGACCGGCTGCAGGCGGCCCGCCCGTGACGGCGGGCGCCGGCTTGTTCGATCCCCGCGATCCGGCGGTCGCCGCCGCCTGGCGCGCGCTGCTGGCGGAGGCTCGGGGCGGACCGCCGGCCATCGGCGAGGGCGTCGCCGCCGCGCTGATCCAGCTCTATCACCCGCTGCTGGCGCCGCGTCTCGTCCTCGGGCAACTCGGCCAGAGCCTGGACGGCCAGATCGCCACCGCGGCCGGCGCCTCGCACTACGTGACCGGGCCGGAAAGCTTGGTGCATCTGCATCGCCTGCGCGCGCTGGTCGATGCGGTGGTGGTCGGTTGGCGCACGGTCGCCGCCGACGACCCGCAACTCACCGTCCGGCATGTGGAGGGGCCGAGCCCGCTGCGCGTCGTCATCGATCGGGCGGGGCGGCTCCCGGCGGACCGGCGGATCTTCGCCGCCGCGCCGCCCGGGTCGGTTCGGGTGACGGCGCCTGGGACGCCGCCGCTCCCGGGCGTCGAGAGCCTCGCCGCCCCGTTCGACGCCGACGGCCGCGTCGATCCGAAAGCGCTGTGCGCGCTGCTGGCGGCGCGCGGCTGCGCGCGCGTCCTGATCGAGGGCGGCGGCCGGCTGGTGAGCGGCTTCCTTCAGGCGGGAGCGCTGGACCGGCTGCATGTGAGCGTCGCGCCGCTGATCGTCGGGGCCGGACGGCCGGGCTTATCGCTGCCCGGCGTCGCGGACCTCGCCGACGCGTTGCGCCCGCCGGCGACGCACTGGGCCATGGGCGCGGACGCGCTGTTCGACCTCGACCTCGCCGGAGAGCGGCGCGGGGGCGGGTCATGACGGTCCCGCTGCGCCTCGCCACCTACAACATCCACAAGTTCGTCGGCGCCGACATGAAGGCGAGCGTCGAGCGCATCCTGCGCGTCGTCGCGGCGCTCGACGCCGACATCCTGGCGATCCAGGAGTTCATGACCGACCGCAAGGGGCTGGGGATCGCGGACGCGGAGAGCTTCGCGCGCCGCGCCGGCTATCACGTGGTGCAACAGCCGGTGCGCCGGGTCTTCGGGAATTATCAGGAGAACCTGCTGCTGACGCGGCTGCCGGTGCGGCATGCGCATCTGCTCGATCTGCGCCACCGCCGGGCGGAGCCGCGCGGCGCCATCTGCGCCGAGATCGAGGCGCACGGCAAGCTCCTGCACGTGGCGGCCACCCATCTGGGTCTCACCCCGGGCGCCCGGCGCCGGCAGTTGGCCCGCATTCTCGACCATTGCGGCGGCCATGAGGGGCAGATTTTCGCGCTCTTGGGCGATCTCAACGCCTATCTGCCCTGGGGGCCGGTCGACCGGCGGCTGCGCCGCGAGTTCCGAGGACACGCCCGCCCGGCCAGCTTTCCGGCGGGACGGCCGGTGCTGCCGCTCGACCGGATCGTGGTCCGGCCGGCGCGGCTCGTCGCGCGGGTCTTCACCCATCAGCACGACCCGGCGCCGCTGGCGTCCGACCACCTGCCGGTGGTGGCGGAACTCGACCTCAGTCGGTGAGCCGCACCAGCAGATCGGCGTGGCCGACCGTCAGCCGGCCGGCGCCGCGCGCCGCATGGGCCGCGCGGCGCGCCGCCCAATCGTCGATCGCCGCAGCCCGCGCCGGCGCCGCCTCGCGCGCGGCCGCCGCATAGCCTTCGATCAGCGCGGTCTGCATCGCCGCATCCGCCGCCCCAAGCCGCCAGGCGCTGTCGCCGCGCTCCACCGCATAGCCGGCGCGTTCGAACGCCGCCGCGAGCGCATCGGGGGCGTCGGGTCCGAGCGCCTCTCCGAACCCCTTGTCGCGTCGCATATGGCCGTGGAACAGATCTGCGACCTCCGCATCCTCCGGCTCCCGCGGCGTCCAGTCGAGCCGTCCGTCGACGCTCAGCGCGAAGAGGCCGAGCGGAACCGCCGCGGCGGCGCAGGCGGTCGCGAAATCCTCGACCCAGTCGGCGGAGACCAGATCGAACAGCGCGCTGGCGGTGACGAGGTCGCAGCCGGCCAGCGGCAGGCCCGGCGAACCCTTCGCCAGATCCCAACGCATCGTCGCGATCCGGATCGGCGCCGGCAGGTCGGGCGCCGCGGCCGCGGCCAGCAGGCCGCCGTCGGAATCGACCAGCGTCCAATGCTGCGGCCGGCGCAACCCCGCCGCCAGCCTTGACGCCAGATAGCGCAGATTGTTCCCGTGACCCGCCCCCAGGTCCAGCACGTCGACCGCCCGGTCGTCCGCCCCCAACCGCTCCGCCAGCGCTTGCAGAAGCGCGGGCTCAAGGCCCGCCTCGTCGCGGGCGCGGGCGTCAGCCGCCGCCCGCAGATCGAGCCAATCCGCCTCGAACCCGCTCATCGCCTCGCCTCCTCAATCGCGCGCAGCACCCCGGCGAAGCGCGCCGCCTGCGCCGGCCAGGGGCTCAAGGCGTCGCGCGCCCAGCGCGCGCCGGCCGCCAGTTCCGCCCGCAGCGCCCGGTCGCCCACGGCGCGCCGAAGCGCGTCGGCGAGCGCGGCGACGTCGCCGGGCGGAACCGCCAATCCCGCCTCGGGCGGCAGGGTGTCGGCGAGCGCCCCGCCGGTCGTCGTCACCACCGGCAGGCCCCGGGCCAGCGCCTCCGTCACCACCATGCCGTAGCCCTCATAGCGCGACGGCAGGACGAAGAGATCGGCGGCGTCATAGGCGGCGGCGAGTCCGGCCTCGTCCACTTCGCCGCGCCAGGCGACGCGCTCGCTCAGACCCAGCTCCTCCGTCAGACGCCGCACCGCCTCGGCGGTCGGTGGATGCAGATCGGCGGCGCCGACGCAGTCCAGGCGCCAGTCAAGATCGGCAAGACGGGCCAAGGCCCGCAAGAGGTCCGCATGCCCCTTGCGCGGAATCAGCGTGGCCGCGCAGAGAAGCCGGACCCCCGACCCGCGGCCGCCTGACGCCAAGGGCGCGGGATCGACCCCGGGCGCTGCGACCCAAACGGCCGCGGGCTCGAGCCCGAACGCGCCGAGCCGCCGGGCCGTGAAGGGACTGGTGGCGATCACCGCCGCCGCCTCCGCCAGCGCCGCCCGTTCGCTCTCGAACAGACGTTCGGCGGCGTCGGGCGACACCCCTTCCTCATCGCACAGCGGATGGTGCACCAGCGCGATCAGGGTCAGGCGCTCCGCATGCCGCGCCGCGATGTCGGGCGCCGCGCCGAACACCAACCCGTCGACCACGACGAGCGCCCCGTCCGGCGCCGCCGCCAACGCGGCCTCGTAGGCGGCCTGCGCCGCGTCGTCCGGGGCGGGCCAGTCGCCGGGCAATTCGCGCACCGTCACCGACCGGCCGGCGGCGCGCAGCCCCTCCACCATGCGCCGGTCGTAGATCGAGCCCCCGGTGCGGCGGTCCAGCCGGCCGGGAACCAGGACATGCAGGCCGCCGTCGCCCCCGCTCACGCCCCCACGCCGGGCAGCGCCCCCTCGCCGGGCAGCGCCCCCTCATAGGAGGCCCAGGCGACATGACTTTCGCCCAGCGTCACGGTGAGGCCCGTGAGCCCCGCTGCGCCGGGGCCCAGCGCGCCCGCCGCGACGCGCTCCGCCAGCCGGTCGAAGACGACCTTGGCCATGAACTCCGTCGTCGTGTTGCAGCCGGCGAACTCGGGCAGATCGTCGAGATTCTTATAGCTGTAGGCGGCCAGGACCTCTTTCAGCGCGGCGGCGGCGAGACCGATGTCGACCACCAGCCCGTCGCCGTCCAATTCGGGTCGGCGGAAGGCGGCGTCGACCACATAGGTGGCGCCGTGCAGCGCCTGGGCGGGGCCGAACACCTCGCCCCGGAAGCTGTGGGCGATCATCATGTGGTCGCGGACGGTCAGGCTGAACATGGGGCTCCTCTCGTTCTAGCTCTCCGGCGGCGCCGCGTAGCGCAGCCTGTGGCACAGGGTCGACGGGTCGTCCGCCAGGCGGGCCATCGCGGCGGGCAGGTCTTCGAAAGCGTCCTCGCCCGTGATCAGCGCGTCGTAAACCGGATCGCACAGCAGATCGAGCGCCAGCGCCATCCGTCGGCGATGGTCCCAGCGCGCGCGCCGATGCGCCGGCAGCCGACCGACCTGGGAGGAGATTAGGGTCAGACGGCCGGAATGGAACGCCTCCCCCAGCGGCAGGGCCACGCGCCGGTCGCCGTACCAGGACAGCTCGACGATCCGCGCCTCCAGCCCGGCGAGCGCCAGCGCGGTCTCGAGCCCCGCCGGATCGCCGCTGGCGTGCACCACGAGATCGCACCCGTCGACAGCCGCTTCAGGCGCGGAGAAATCGAGACCGAGCGCATCGGCGATCGCGCGCTTGTCCGGATTCACGTCGATCAGTTGGACCGCTGTCCCCGGAACCTGCGCCATCAGGCGCCCCGTCAGGCAGCCGACCACGCCGGCGCCGATCACCGCGATGCGCTCCCCCGCCAGCGGGGCTGCGTCCCAGCAGGCGTTGAGCGCCGTCTCCATATTGGCCGCCAGCACGGCGCGGCCGGGCGGCAGCCCGTCGGGCAGCGGATGGGCCGCGTCGGCCGGGACGTCGAACAGATCCTGATGCGGGTGGAGGCAGAAAACGGGGCGGCCGATCAGGCCCGCCGGCCCCTGCTGCACGGTTCCGACGGCGCTGTAGCCGTATTTCACGGGATAGGGGAAATCGCCCTCCTGGAAAGGCGCGCGCATCGCCTCATATTGAGAGGCCGGGACGAGGCCGCGCCAGACCAGCGTCTCCGTGCCGCGGCTCACGCCGCTGAAAAGCGTGCGGACGCGCACGGCGCCGGGCGCCGGCGCAGCGAGGGGGCCGCGCCGCAATTCGCCGGTTTCGCGTGCGGCGATCCAGAAGGAGGCGGCCCGGTTTGGGAAGGTCCGGTTTGGGAAGGCGGCGTCTTGGGTCATGGCGCTCGGCCCCGACGGTCGAGGGAACTGAAACGGACTTAGCCGGCGACAGGAGAGGCCTACCGGGCATGCCGCATGCAAGCGACCATAGCCCGCCCTTCGCGCTTTTGAAACGCGACGGGCGCCTGACGGCGTCGATCGGGCTGGCCGGCGCGCTGGCGCTCGGAATCGCCTTGATTCCGCTCTTCGGGCTCGGCTGGACGCAGCCGGCGGCGGCGGCGCTGCTGTTCGCCGCTTTCATGGGGGCGGCGGCGCGCTGGTTGCCGGAACACCTGCCGCATGCCGCGCTCGGCGCCGCCAATCGGGTCACGGTGCTGCGCGCGGCGCTGGTCGCCAATCTGGGCGCGCTGGCGCTGGCGCCGGAGGCGCTGGCGGCGCACGGCTGGGGCGCGGCGGCGTTGGCGCTGGGCGCGCTGGCGCTCGACGGCGTGGACGGCTGGACCGCGCGGCGCTTCGGCCTGGCCAGCCCGTTCGGCGCCCGCTTCGATCAGGAGTTGGACGCGCTGACCATCCTGATCCTGGCCGCGCTCGCCTGGCGGGTGGGCGACGCCGGCGCCTGGGCGTTGCTGGCCGGGCTGCTGCGCTATCTGTTCGTCGCGGCGCAAGCGGGGCTGCCGAAGTTGCGCGGCGTCCTGCCGCCCTCGCAGCGGCGGCGATGGATCTGCGTCTTCGCCGTATCCGCCCTGATCGCGATCCTGACGCCGGCCGTGGCGCCGCCGCTCTCGACGGGGCTGGCGGCGGCGACGGTGGCGCTGCTCTCGATTTCCTTCGCGCGCGACATCACATGGTTGCTGAAACGCCGCCCGAGCGAGGCGGCGAAACGGCATGGGACAAGAGGAGGCTTCGCATGACCACCCGGATGACCACCCGATTGACCGCGCTCCTGGCCGCCGGCGCGATCGCGCTCGCCGGCGCCTTGACCGTGGGCCCGGCCAAGGCCGAGCCGCGCACCTTCACCCTCGACCCCGAGCACCTGCATGTGGCCTTTCTGGTGAAGCATATCGGCTTCGCCAAGACCTTGGGGATCTTCGAGGATATCGAAGGGACCGTCGTCTTCGACGAAGAGGCCCCGGCGCTGCAGTCGATCGACGTCGTGATCCAGGCCGACAGCGTCAACACCGGCCACAGGCGGCGCGACAACCATGTGCGCAGCGACGATTTCCTGGCCGCCGACGACCATCCGGAGATCGCCTTCGCCCTCACCGGCGCGACCCAGACCGGCGAGCGCAACGGAACCGTCACCGGCGATCTGACGATCCGCGGCGAGACCAACCCGGTGACCCTCGACGTCGTCTGGAACAAGTCCGGGCGCTATCCGTTCGGCGACAAGCAGTACGTCGTCGGGATTTCGGCGCGCGGCGAGATCCTGCGCAGCGACTGGGGCATGACCTACGCGCTGGACGGCGATCTGGTCGGCGACCGCGTCGAAATCATCATCGAGGCGGAATTGATCCGCGAAGAGTGACGCCGGCGCGCTGCGCCTATGAGTAATGGTCAAGACAAGGCGGCACTATTCGGGAGGTCGAACTTTTCGACTGCGCAAATAGTTTGAATGCCATCTAAAAGATGATGGCGCGCGCTCGGCGATCCCCTATAGTTTTCGCCATGAGAAGGGGTCCGCGGATTTCGAACGTCTCGGCGCTGGCGCTCGCCGGCGCGCTGCTGCTGGCCGGCTGCGCGCAGGATCGGCTCGGCGCCTACGGCGCCGGCGGGCGAGACGAAGCCACGGTTGAGGCGCTGATGCGCGCCGCCGACGCGAAGCGCGCGGAGGGCGATCATCGCGCCGCCGCCACGCTCTACCGCAGCGCCCATGAGGCGGATCCGGAGGAGCGGCCGGAGCCGCTGGTCGGCCTCGGCTGGAGCCTCGCCGCGCTGGGCGCGCCGCAGGACGCGGCGGAGGCCTTCCGCGCCGCGCTCGCGATCGACGACGACGCCGGCGAGGCCCTGCGCGGCATGGGGGCGGCGCTGACGGCGATGGGTCAGCCGGGCCTCGCCGCACCTTACTACGAACAGGCGCGCGCCGTGTCGCCCGAGGATTGGCGCATCGATCTGGGTCAGGGCGTCGCGCTCGACCTGCTGGGCGAGCACGCGAGCGCGCAGACGGTCTACCGCGCCGGGCTGGCCAAGGCGCCGGGAGAGCCGGATCTCGCGAGCAACCTGGCGCTCTCGCTTGCGCTGTCGGGCGATCCGGCGGCGGCCATCGACCAGCTTGCGCCCATCGTGCGCGGCCCGGCGGCCGACGCGCGGCACCGCCAGACGCTCGCCATGATCCACGGCCTCGCCGGCGACCGGGAGGCGGCGCGCCGGCTGGCGCAGATCGACCTCAGCCCGCGCGAGGTGGAGCAGAACCTCGCCTTCTACGAGACGCTGCGCCGGCTCGAAGACCCCGCCCAACGCCTACGCGCCATCCGCGCCCGCGCGGCGGAGTGAGCGCCGGCGCACGCGTCTTCTTCAAAGATTGCTGAGCGCATCGAGGGTGCGCAGGATCGCGGGGCCGATCAGCACGATGAAGAGGCTGGGCAGGATGAAGGTGACCATCGGCACGGTCAGGGTGGCCGGCAGGCGGGCGGCCTTCTCCTCCGCCTTCATCAGCCGCTCGTCGCGCATCTCGCGGGCCAGCACGCGCAGGGACTGCGCGAGCGGCGTGCCGTAGCGCTCCGCCTGGGCCAGCGTGGAGACCAGCGCGCCGACCGCCGGAATGCCGGTGCGCGCCTCCAGATTCTCGAGCGCCTGGCGCCGGTCGGAGAGGAAGCCGAGTTCGACCGCGGTCAGCTCCAGCTCCTCGGCCAGATCGGAGCTGTTGGCGCCGATCTCGCGCGCGACGCGGACCAGCGCCGAATCGAGATTCAGCCCCGCCTCCGTGCAGATCACCATCAGGTCGAGCGCGTCGGGCAGGGCGCGGCTCATCCTCTGCCGGCGCTTGTCGGCCGCGTTCTTGAGATAGAGATCCGGCGCGAAGAAGCCGAACAGCACGCCGCCGACCGAGGCGATCAGCTTGCCGTTCGAGGACAGGCTCCACAGGTCCAGCCCGTAGGTCAGAAGCGCCGCGACGCCGCCCAGCGCCAAGGGGGCCGCGAGCTTGACCGTCAGGAACACCGGCACCGCATCGCGCGAGCGCACGCCGGCGCGGTTGAGCTTGAGCTGCGCCTGTTTCGCCGTCTCGCCGCTCAAGAGCTTGAGCCGCCGCGCCACCTGCTTCGACAGGCTGACGCCGCCGTCCATCAGGCCGCGACGCTTGGGCTGGCGCAGCTTCCGGCGCAGGTCGTCGCGCCGGTCGATGATCGCGCGGGCGCGCCGGGCGGACGGCCCGCGCTCGGTCAGGCCGAGCCATACGGCGGCCGTCCCCGCCGCCGCCGACACGCCGGCGGCGAGCGTGGCCATCGCATCCGCGCCGAGGCTCGTCAGGAGGTCGAGCATGGCGGCTCTCCTATCGGACCGCACCGGGGGAAGCGCGGATGCGCAGCAGCGCGCACCCCCGATCGTTGAGCGTAGAGGCGCATCATCCTGTTCGCCCCTCCCTCAAATGTCGAACCGCACCATCTTGGCCATGACCATGACCCCGACGGCGATCGAGCCGAGCCCGATCCCGATCATCACGTGGCCGCGCGGGTCGGTGAACAGCTCCATCACATAGGGCTGGTTCACCAGATAGATGATCGAGAACATCACGAAGGGCAGCGAGCCCAGGATGTAGGCGCTGGCCCGCGCCTCGGAGGAGACGGCGCGAATCTTGAGCTTCATCTGCCGGCGCTTGCGCAGGATCTCGGAGAGGTTCTCCAGCGTCTCGGTCAGGTTGCCGCCGGTCTCTTTCTGGACCGACAGCGTGATGGCGAGGAAGCGCAGCTCCGGCACCGCCATGCGCTTTGCCGTACGCTCGATCGCCGCCTCCAGCGGGTGGCCGATGCGCACCAGGTCCGCGATCTCGCGGAACAGGCCGGCGACGGGCTCGTTCGCCTCGCGCCCGACGGCGGCCATGGATTCGGAGACCGGCAGGCCCGCCTTCAGCCCGCGTACGATGATGTCGATCCCCTCCGGCAGGTTTTTCAGGAAGGCGGCCTCGCGCCGTTTCGCCTTCCAGCCGAGGAAAGCGTGCGGCAGCGAAACGCCGGTTCCGAGCCCGAGCAAGAGCGCCGCCGCAGGCGGCGCGCTTTGCGTCAGGAGGAGCGCCATCGTCGCAACCAGCGCCAGCCCGGCGCTGATCGCGAAATAGACGCCCAGCCCGCCGGGATAGCCCGCGCGCTGCAGCCGGGTGCGCAGCAGGTCGCGACGCGGCAGCAGGCGCACCCATCCGGCCGCCGGCCGATGGTCGGCCGCGCGCAAGCTGGGCCGCTTGCCGGCGTCGGTCGCCGCCGGCCGCGCCGTCTGGGCGACCCGGGCGATGCGCGCGCTGCGCCGGCGGCGCGCGCGGGCCAGCGCGCCTTGCAGGCTGGCCGCCGCGATCAGCACGGCGATCGCGGCCAGCAGCACGATCAGCGTCTCCAGGAACTGCGGCGGCAGGTCGTCGATCAGCCGGTCGAGGAGCGTCGTCATCGCGCGTCCTCCCGCCCCTCAGCTCACCGCGTCGAGCAGCGGCCGCTCCAGCCCGAAATAGGCCGCTTTCTCCGCGAAATGGGGCCGCACGCCGGCCGGCTCGAAGGTTCCGATCAGGCGACCGTGGCGATCCTCCCCCTCATAGCGGTAACGGAACAGCTCCTGTGTGGTGACGATGTCGCCTTCCATGCCGACGACCTCGGTGACGGAGATGATCCGGCGCACGCCGTCGCGCATCCGGCTGACCTGGACGATCAGGTCGAGGGCCGAGGCGATCTGGGTGCGCACCGCCTTCGCCGGCAGATTGATGCCGGCCATGCCGACCATGTTCTCCAGCCGGGTCAGCGCCTCGCGCGGGTTGTTGGCGTGCACCGTGCACATCGAGCCGTCATGGCCCGTATTCATGGCCTGCAGCATGTCGACGGCCTCGGAGCCGCGCACCTCGCCCAGGATGATCCGGTCGGGCCGCATGCGCAGCGCGTTCTTCACCAACCCGCGCATGGTGACCTCCCCCTGCCCTTCCAGGTTCGGCGGGCGCGTCTCCAGGCGCACGACATGGGGCTGCTGGAGTTGCAGTTCGGCGGCGTCTTCGATGGTGACGATGCGTTCGGTCGTGTCGATCATGCGGCTCAAGGCGTTCAGGAGCGTGGTCTTGCCGGAGCCGGTGCCGCCGGAGATCAGGATGTTGAGACGCGCGCGCGCCGCGATCTGCAGGACCCGCTCCATCGGGGCGGAGATGTTGCCCTGGCGGCTCATCACCTCGAGCGTGATCTTCTTCTCCGAGAACTTGCGGATCGAGATCGCCGCGCCGTCGATGGCGAGCGGCGGGATGATGATGTTGACGCGGCTGCCGTCCTCCAGGCGCGCGTCGCACATCGGCGAACTTTCGTCGACGCGGCGGCCGATGCGGGTGACGATGCGGGTCGCGATCGCCATCAGATGCTTCGCGTCGCGGAAGGCGACGTCGGTCAGCTCCAGCTTGCCGCCGCGCTCGACATAGACCTGTTGCGGGCCGTTCACCAGGATGTCGGTGACGCCCTCGTCGGCCAACAGCGATTCGAGCGGCCCCAACCCCAGCATGTCGTTGACGAGCAGGGTTACGAGGTCGCGCTGCTCCAGCGAATTGAGGCGCAGCCCCAGATCGCGCATCAGCTCCGGCAGCAGCGCCTCGACCTCGCCGACGAGCTCCGCGCGGCTCAGCTTCGCGGCGGCGGTCGCGTCGATCTGATCCATCAGGACGGCGCGAAGCTGCTCGGCGGCCGCTTCGACGCTGGCCCGGCTGGCGCCCCGGCCGTCGCGCCGCTCGCCGCCGGCAAGCTCGGCGATCGTGCGGGCGGGCCGGCCGCGCGCCGCGGACGACGCCGCCGCATCCTGCGACGCCGCCGACGGTTCGGGATGCGCCTCGGCGGCGCGGTTTCGCGCCAGATGCCCGTTCAGCAACTCCGTCACCAGGTCGCGCTGCTGCAGCGGGTTGAGGGTCAGCGCCTCGGCCGCCACGACCTCCGCGACCAGCGCGCGCACGCGCTCGGCCTGCTCGCCGCGCGGCGCGTCGGGGCGCTCGGCCAAGAGCGCGTCCGCGCGCTCCTGCAGGGCGCGGCGCAGCGCGGTCGGATCGCGCCCCGCCTCGCCCCGCTCCTTGCGGTTCACGCGGTTGGCGATGTCGCTCACCAGAGCCATTTGCGCCTCCGCTTCGGCGGCAATCCGGCAGGATCGACGCATCGTTCCGCCAGCGCCGCCACGCTCTTGGCGTAGGGATGGCCCGTGCGCAGCAGCGAGACGAGCGGCCGGCCCGCCGCGGCCGCCTCCGCCGCCTGTTTGGGCAGCGACGGGATCGTCCAGTCGATCCCGGCGCCGTAGCCCTTCTCGAACTCCTTGCGGCTGACCGCGGGTTTGCCGCCCGTCGGCTCGCGCACGGCGAGCGCGATCGAGGCGTCCGGCGCGCGCTTCTGGCAGAGCTGTTTGAGGCGCAGCGCGTCGCGCAGCCCGCCGAGCGTCTGGTCGGAGACCAGCGTCACCGCATCCGCCCGCGCCAGGACGGCCGGATAGGCGCCGGCGACAGCGCGCGGCAGGTCGACCACGAGGCACCCGAAGCTCTCGCACAAGGCGTCGACCAGCCGGCTCGGCCCGTCCTCGGCCGGGAAGACCGGCTCCTCCGGGTCCTCCTCGGCGGCGAGGACGAACAGCCGCTCCCCGGCGTTCATCATGGCGCTGCCGACGAACAGGCTGTCGATCCGCTCCGGGCTCTCCAGCGCGTCGCGCAGGCCCCGGCCCGGCATCAGGTCGAGCGCCAAGGCGCAGGCGCCGTAATGCACGTCCAGGTCGACGAGCCCGGTTTCGACGCCAAGCCGCTCCGCCGCCCACCAGGCCGTATCGACGGCGAGCGCGCTGGCCCCCGACCCGCCGCGCGCGCCGATCGTCAGGTTGAGGCGGGGACGCAAGGTCTGGGCGCTTTCGACCGCGCGCGGCGCGCTGGGCGCGGCGCGGGGGCTGAGCGCCTGGGCCAGCGCCGCCTCGTCCAGCGGCACGGTCAGATAGTCCCGCGCGCCCGCCGCGAGCAGCGCGCGGTAGAGCCCCACATCGTTCTGTCGGCCGATCGCGACGAGGGCGCGGTCGCTGCGCGCGGCGAGCGCCCGGATTCCATCCACCGCCTCGCGTTCCGCCAGATCGGTGACGTCCAGCAGCACGGCGTCGGCGTCGAAGGCGGGTTCGTCCAGCGCGGCGCGCAGACCGCCGGGCTGGACCTCGACCCAGGGGATCGCCTCCCCGTCGGCGAGACGCCCCAAACCGTCGGCGACGGCCGCATCGTCGGTGAAGGCGAGAACGCTGAGCGCGCTCGCGCGCCGGGACGTCGCGGCCAGATCGTCCGAGCTTTGCAGCAGACCGTCCATCGCCGCCTCACTGCCCCCCGGTCGCATTGTTCGTCACCGTGTAGTCGGTGATGACGACGGCGTCGCGTTTGTGGGCGTCGATCAGCACGGTGAAGTGCTGCGAGTCCAGCCGGCCGCCGTTCCGGCCGGCCGCCAGATCGTTCGGATCGGCGACCATCCGCGCGAGGTTCGAGAGCGTCGCACAGCCGACATTGCGCCGCGGCAGGTTGGAAAAATCCCCTGTCGGCGGGTCCGACCAGTCCTCGCAGGTGGGCGGGGTCGCGACCGTGCGCTCGAGCGTCAGCCGCAGACCCCGCCCATCCGGCGGTCCGGCCAGGGCCGTCACCGACCGGCCCGGCGCGGCCAGCGCCTCGGCGAGGCGCCGGCGCGCGGGCTCTTCCCCACCCTGGACGATCAGTCGGTCGCCATAGCCGAAATCAATGGACGTCAGAAACCGCTCCGCCGCCTCCGCGGCCTGCGCGACAGTAAGGTCGCCGACCAGCCGCTCGGAGCGGACCGTGTCGAGACGGATCTCCGACCCGCCCTCCGACGCCCCGCGGTCGAGCTTCGTCGCCCCGCAGCCGGCGAGCAGCAGCAGCGCGGCCCCCGCCAGGATCGTTCGCCGTCGCATCGCGCCGCCTCCCCTCATCGCAGGATGAACCCGGCCGGGCCGACGCCGCCTTCGCGCCCGTCTGGGCTGAGCGGGCCGGCGGGCGCGGCCGGCAGGCGCGGCTCGTAGGCGGCGCCGGTCAGGTTGCGCACCCCGTCGCTGGCCGGCTGGAAACCGTCGGTCGGCAAGGCGAGACGCCCGTTCACCGGCCGCACGACATAGGGGGTGACGATGACGACGAGCTCGCTTTCCTCGCGCTGGAACTCGCTCGAGCGGAACAGCGCGCCGAGCACCGGGATGTCCCCCAGCCCCGGAATCCGGTCGACGCTCTGGTTGGTCGTGTTCTGCAACAGCCCGGCGATCGCGAAGCTCTGGCCGGACCCGAGATTGACCGTGGTCTCCGCCCGTCGTGTGGTCAGCGCCGGGACGTTGAAGCCGGCGAACTGGACCGCCCCGGCGGCGGAAAGCTGGCTGACCTCGCTGCGCACGGTGATCTGAAGCTGCCCGTCTTCCAGCACCACGGGCAGGAATCCGAGACTGACCCCGAACTCCCGATAGTCGACGGTCAGCGTGTCGCCGTCCTGCGGCACGGGGATCGGGAACTCGCCGCCGGCCAGGAACTGCGCCGTCTCGCCCGACAGCGCGGTCAGATTGGGTTCGGCCAGCACGGTGATCAGCCCCTGCTCGTCCAGCGCGTCGACCAGCGCGTTCACGTCGAGCGAGGTTCCGTCATAGGAGAAGCTCCCGACCGTCGAGCCTGAGAACGCCCCCTCGATGAAGGCGCCGGAGCCGAGACCGAGCGTGAAGTCCCCCGCCGTGCGCAACACGTCCCAACTGAAGCCGAGCTGCTTCGCCACGTCGCGGCTGACCTCCGCGATGCGCACGCGCAGATTGACCTGAAGCGGGCTGGCGATCTTCAGGCGGTTCAGCACCCGGCCGTCCTCCCCGACGATCTGCCGCGCCAGTTCCTGGATATCGTCGGCCGCGCTCGCGCTCTCGACCAGACCGGTCAGCACCAGCGAGCGATTGAGGGAGGCGACCTCGACCCGCGAGTCGGGCCGCACCGCCTGGATCAGTTCGCGCAGACGGGTCAGCCCGTGCTGCACCACGACGCGCCGGTCGATCAGCGTCTCCTCGCCGCCGTCCAGGGCGTAGAGCGTGGTCTCCCCCGGCTGCTTGGCGAAGACGTAGATCAGCGTCGGCGACTTCAGCTCGACGTCCGCGATGTCCGGGTTCGCGACATAGACGGCGCTGGCCGCGCGGGCGAGCTTCACCATCCGGCCCGCGCCGGCCTCTAGGAACAGCGCCTGACCCGCCGGCGCGGCGGGCGAGGCGGCCTGCGCCAGCGCGCCGGCCAGCAGTCCGACCGCCGCCAGCGTCAGCGCCAAGAGCCGCACCGGTGCGGCGCGACGGGTGCGGCGCGCGCTCATCCGTCCGTCCCCGACGCCGTCTTCGGGACGGTCTTCTTGAAGGACTGGGTCTCCGCCTCGCCGCGGCGCACGATGCGCACGGTCACCGGCGGCGGCGGGGCCGGAGCGGCGCCGGCCTGCGGCGCGCGGCGGCGCAGGAAGCTCGTCGCGTCGTCGTCCCAGGTGTAGCTGGGCTCGCCCTCCGCCGCGGGGTCTGTCGCCGCGGCGGCGTCCCTGCGCAGGCGCTGCAGATCGGCCGGTGTCAGATCGGCGGCGGCGAGCGCTACGCCCGCGTCCGGCTGCTCCTCGCTCGCAAGCGAGCGCAGGGCGAGCGAGAGCCGCCCCATCTCCATCGCGACGGCGATCACCTCGGCCTGTTTGGGGTCGACCTCGAGCGTCGCGGTCTTGGCCAGCGCCGGCTCCCCCTCCTGATCGTTGGTGCGCTGATCGACGGCGAGCACCCGAATGTCGCTCAGCACGGTTTCCGTCACCCGTCGCTCGCGGCCGTTCAAGATGAGGGTCATGGTCAGCAGCAGGTCGACCGCATCGCCCGGAAAGACGAAGCCCGAAACGCCGGCGGTCGCATTGATCGGCACCGAGACCGCCCGCGCCCCGGGCCGCAACACGGCGGCGAGGAAGCCGCGCTCCCCGGGCCGAACGATCTTGGCGCGCGTGATCGGCTCCCCCGCCGCCAGGGAGCGCCGCGCCACCGCGCCCTCCAGCAACCCGGCCGCGCCCCCCTCCGCCTCGAGCGTCTCGCGCAGGAAATAGCTGTCTAGCACCGCCTCTTCGGGGAAGGCGACCCACTTCAGATGGCTTTCGCGCAGGAAGGCCCCGGTGGGGAGCGTCTTGGCGGCGATCAGCACCTCGGCGACCGGCGCCTCCTCGGGCTCGGGCGCGGAGCGCGCGGCCAGCGCCGCCTCGAAATGGGCGCGCTGGGTCGTCAACCAGTTCTGGGCCAGGAGCCCCGACCCGACCGCCGCGCCCAGCGCCAGAAGCCCCAGAAGGATCGTCTTTCCGCGCAGCATCGCTCGTCCCTCCCTCCCCTAGAGCCCGGGCCATAGGCGGGCGATCAGCAGCAACCCGCCGCCCGCGATGGCGACGCCGTAGGGCAACTGCCGCGCCGGCTCCGCCGCCACATGGAAGCCGGCGAGCACGAGGCCGTGCCGCAGCGGACGCGCCGCCAGCCACAAGAGCGCCAGACCGCCGCCGATCAGCAGCGTCTGCGTCAGGAAGGGCAGGATCTCGCTCGGACCGGCGAGCAGCGCGACGGCCGCCAGCAGCTTCGCGTCGCCGGCCCCGAACAGCCGAATCGCGAAGCCCAGGAAACCGACCGCCAGCACGGTCGCGGCGATCAGCAGGGCGGAGCCCGCGGGACCGCCGACCTGAACCTGGTAGACGAGGCCGAGCGCCGCGGCCAGCCCGACCGCCGCGTTAGGTATCAGATAGCGGCGCAGATCGCTGAGCCCGGCCCAGACCAGCAGACCGGCGACCAACGCGAGCGTCGGGACGGGCCCCAAAAGCAGCGCGGCCGTCTTGTCGGATGCCCAAGTGACCCAGTCCATTGTCCGCGTCCTCCGCCGAGGCGGCGCCTGCGGCGCCGCATATCGGCTTCCTTCTGGAACGGAACGCCCCTCCGCTTCGACCGTCCGGCGCCGCAGCGCGCCGGGCGGACGCAGCGGCCGGCGGCGGGGCCGCCGCTTCTGGCGCCCCGCCTGCCGACCGAGCGCCGGATCAGTTCGTGGTGGTGGTGCCGCCGGTGCCGCCCGTGCCGCTGGCCGAGGTGGCGGCGTTCTGCAACTCGCTGTCGACGACGCCGAAGATGCTGACGAGCGATGTGCCCATCGCTTCGAGCGCCGCGATGGCGGCCACGGAGACGAGCGCGGCGATCAGACCGTATTCGATCGCCGTCGCGCCCTCCTCCTCGCGCAGGAAGCGCTTCAGGGTGTGGATGAAGGTCATACCAAGTCTCCCTCTATCAAGCAGGACACGCACGCTCCTTCACCGAACCGCGCGTGGAGTGGCCGTCTGGCCTGGCGGAACCCTGGCGCGGAATGCTGAACGCCTACAACAAGTTTCGTCCGGGAAATTAATTAGTTTTACCTATACCATACATGAAAACTATATAGAAATTGAGTATAAAGTCTGGATATACAAGTTGATGACTGAAAGATATCCTTACATCACAATATCTTGAGAAAGAACATTCCATTCGATGAGAATTGAATGCTCAATTTTACTGAAAATTACAGAGAATCCATCACGATAGGCGTCGCTGGCTGGCGGATCAGCCAGTTGCACCGCCGGCGGAACCGCGCGGCGCCTAGAAAGGGCGGCGCCTCAGCCCTGGGTCCGGCGCAGTTTGCGCATGCCGCCGATCCAGCGGTCGAGATCGGCCGCACGCCGTTGGGCGTAGTCCGCGACCTCCGGATGGGGCAACAGCAGGAAGCGACCCGCCGCCACGCCGTCCAGCGCGGCGTCGGCGGTCTCCTCCACGCTGAGCGCGGCCTCCGCCATCGCCGCCTCGGGGCGCGGGGTGGCGTTCAACATGTCGGTCCGAACCGCCTGCGGGCACAGGACGGAGACCGCGATCCCCTCATCCCCGTGGGTGATCGCCAGATTCTGGGCGAAGGCCAACGCCGCCGCCTTGGTCGCGGCATAGGGCGCATGGCCGATCATGGTCAGCAGCCCGGCGGCCGAGACGGTCAGCATGAAGCGCCCGCCGTCGGCGGCGCGCAGCGCCGGCAACGCCGCGCGCGCGAGCCGCACATGCGCCATCACATTGACCCGCCAGGAGAGATCCCAGGCCGCATCGTCGGCGCTGGTCGCATCGGCCGGGTCCGGATCGGCGCAGAGCACGCCCGCGTTGGAACAGACGAGGTCGAGACCGCCCAGCCGCTCGACCGCCTCGGCGACCAACCGCGCGGGCGCGTCCGCCTCCCCCAGATCGCAGACCGCCGGCTCGGCGCCGAGAGCGTCGGCCGCCTCGCGGACCGCGGCGGCGTCCCGGTCGGCGACCAGCACGCCGGCCGCGCCGCGCGCGATCAGCCCCGCCGCCAGCGCCCGGCCGATCCCGCGCGCGCCGCCCGTCACCAAACAGCGCGCACCCGTGAAGGCTTCTTGCGAAGGGTCGGTCATCGCGCCCTCACGCCGCCGCTCGGAAGCCGAGGCGTTCCGCGGCGCCCGCATACTCCGCCGCCAGCCGCGCGCAAAGCGCCGCCGTGGTCGGGACGTCCCGCACGCCGGCGACGCCGTGGCCTGCAGACCAGACGTCGCGCCAGGCCTTGGCCTCGCGCTCGCCGAAATCGAGCGTCTCCGGCGGCGCGCCCGACCCGTCGAGGCCGTTGCGGGCGAGGCTCTCTTTCAGGAAGTTGGCGGCGACGCCGCTGATCTCGGGCGTGTAGACGATGTCCGCCGCGCCCGCCTCAAGGATCATCTGCTTGTAGGCGGGGTCCGCTAGGCTCTCTTCGGTGGCGATGAATCGGGTCCCCATATAGGCGAGATCCGCGCCCATAAGGCGCGCCGCCGCGACGTGGCGCCCGTCCGAGATCGCGCCCGCCAGGATGATCAGCCCCTCATAGAAACTTCGGATCTCATCGACGAAGGCGAAGGGGTTCAACAGGCCCGCATGCCCGCCCGCCCCGGCGCAGACCGCGATCAGCCCATCGACCCCGGCCGCCGCCGCCTTGCGGGCATGGCGCGTCTGGATCACGTCGTGGAAGACGAGGCCGCCATAGCCCTGGACCGTCTCGATCACGTCCGGCCGGATGCCGAGCGAGGTGATGACCACCAGAACCTTGTGAGCGGCGACGATCTCCAGGTCGCGGTCGATCCGTTGGTTCGAGCCGTGGACGATCAGATTGACGGCGTAGGGGGCCGGCGCCTCGCCCGCCCGTCGCGCCGCCTCCAGTCGCTCCTCGATTTCGGAAAGCCACGCGTCGACCCCTTCCGAGGTGCGCTGATTGAGCGCCGGGAACGCGCCGAGCACGCCGCCGCGGCACGCCTCCACCACCAGATCGGGGCCGGAGACCAGGAACATCGGCGAGGCGACGGCGGGGACCGTCAGGCGGCTCAACAGCTCGGCGGGGGTCATGGGCGGGGTCCTTCGTTTAAGTCTGATTGTCGGACAGCCGCACTATGCGCGATGGCGCCCCGCCGCGTCCAGCCGGGCGGCGGCGGGCGAAGGCGGCGGCGGTTAGCCCCTCGCGGGCGCCGTCGCACCGAGCGCGAGGTCCGCCGCCTTTTCGGCCAGCATGAAGGCGGCGGCGTTGATGTTGGCGCTGGGGACGGCCGGCATCGCCGAGGCGTCGACCACGCGCAGCCCGTCGACGCCCTTGAGACGCAGGTCGGGCGTCAGCGGCGCCAGCGGGTCGTCCGCCGCGCCCATGCGCACGGTTCCGCAGGGATGATAGGCGCTCGAGGCGTCGCGCCGGATGAAGGCGTCGAGCGCGGCGGGATCGCGCACCGCCGGCCCCGGCAGATGCTCGCGCCCGCGGAATCCGTCGAAGGCGGGCTGGGTCAGGATCTGGCGCCCCAGGTCGAGGCCGCGGCGCATGGCGCGGCGATCCGCCTCGGTCGCCAAATAATTGGGGTCGATCACCGGCGCGTCCGCGGGATCGGCCGAGGCCAGCGTGACGCGCCCTCGGCTCTCCGGCCGCATCGGGCCGCAGCCCAGCCGATAGCCGTTGACCGACGGATCGGGAATCCAGTTCTCCCCGAAAAAGATCGGGAAAAAATGCATCTGGAGGTCCGGCCAATCGTCGAAGCGCGCCTCGCTCGCCAGGAAGGCGCCGACATGGCACTGGTTGACCGCCGCCGGCCCGCGCTTGAAGAGCAGCCATTGCGCCCCGGCCCAGGCCATCAGATGCGGCTTCAGATAGCGGTTGAGGGAGACGGGCCGGTGCGTCTCGACCTGGATATGCGCCTCCAGGTGGTCCTGCAGGTTCTCCCCCACGCCGGGCGCGGCGAGGCGCACCGCCAGTCCGTGGCGGCGCAGTTCGGCCTCCGGTCCGACGCCGGAGAGCATCAGGAGCTGAGGCGAACCGAACACCCCGGCGGACAGGATCACCTCGCGTCCGGCGCGCAGCGTCTCGATCCCGTCCGGCCCGGCGGCTTCGACCCCGACGGCCCGGTCGCCCTCGAAGAGAAGGCGGAGCGCGCGGCGGTTGGGGAGGACGGTCAGCCCCGCCGGCCTCGGCCGGCGGTGCAGATGCGCCCGCGCCGCGCTGGAGCGAACCCCGTCCGCGACGCTCATGTCGAAGCGCCCGACGCCGGCCCCGCCTCCGGATGCAGCGCCTGAACAACCAGCGCCGTTGAAGTCGGAGACCCGGGCGAAGCCCGCCTCTTCCCCCGCCTGCAGGAACGCCGCGTTCAGAGGCGACAGCGCCTCGACCCGCGAGACCGCGACCGGGCCGTTTCTGCCGCGTCCCGCCCCGGCGGGGCCGCGATAACCTTCCAGCTTTTCGAAGTAGGGTCGGCATTCCGCGAAGGACCAGCCGGCGCAGCCATGCGTCTCGGCCCAGGCGTCGTAGTCGCGCGGGTGACCGCGCAGGAAGGTCATGCCGTTGATCGAGCTGGAGCCGCCCAGCACCCGCCCGCGCGGCTGATCGATGGACCGACCGTCCAGATGCGGCTGCGGCGTCGTCTTGAACCAGTAATTATAGGCGCTGGACGGCTTGAAGACGCTGCGCAGGCCCGCCGGCATTCGCAGGATCAGCCGCCGGTCGTCGCCGCCGGCCTCCAGCAACAACACGCTGGCCCCCGCCTCGGCGAGCCGCCGCGCGAGCGTGCAGCCGGCCGTCCCGGCGCCGATCACCAGATAGTCGGCGCCGCGCGGCGTCACCCGAAGAACGCCCCCGCCGGCAGCGGCGCGTCGGCCCCAGGCCGGCCGAGCCGCGCGCGCAACAGGCGCAGGCGGCTGTGGAACTGGTCGCGGTCGGTCTGGGTGATGCGCATCCAGCGCCGGCCGGGCGCGCCTTCGAAGCCGGTGCGCCCGTGCATCACCCGCTGATTGTCGAACACCAAGGCCTGACCGGGCGCGAGTTGACGGCGCTTGGCGAAGGCCGGGTCGGTCACAAGTTTGGTCAGTGCGATCAGCGCGCGGTAAAGGGCGTCCATGCGGTCCGGATCGACCGCAAGGCAGCCGATCGAGCGTTCGTGGAAGCGGAAGCCGATTTGCCGACCGTCCGAATCGAGCGCGATCACCGGGGCGCGGGCGACGAGGTGAACGTCCGCGCCCTGCGGAACCGGGTCGAGGCGCCGCCGGACGAATTCGACGGGCGTCTCCGCGAGCAGTTGGAAGGCCGCGGGATCCGCCTGCTTGAGCGCCGCGCAGACCTTGAAGCCGTCGACCAGGATCGAGGCCCCGCCGCCTTCGCCGCTCGCCTCCAGGCAGTGCAGGAAACTGATCCCCGGCGGGTTGTAGCGATAGGGATCGTCGGTGTGCGGGTCGAGCGCGCTGTCGGACTGGGAGAGATCCCAGACATCGGGTTCGGAGACGATGTCGAAGACCCGGCCGAAATCGTTCTCGCGGATGTAGCCGACCTTGGCCGCCAGCCGCTCCGTCCCCTCGGGCGCAGCGGGAACGCCCTCGACAAGCGCGAAGCCATAGCGCGCCACCGCCTCCAGCAGGTCCGCATGGCCCGTCATCCCGGCCTCGACGGCGGCGAAGTCGACCGCGGGCCACTCGGCCCACGACCCGTCCCACAGCGTGCAGTCCGCCTCGAAGGTCCGGGCGCGCCGGCGAGCCGGGCTCATCGCTTTCAACCAGGCGGGCTCGTAGTGCGAGACGGCGCCGCCGGTCGACCATTCGACGGCCAACCGGCCCGCCGCGTCGACGGACAGGCGCCGCGCCGACAGGGTCTCGTCGATCTGCGCGAGCGAGAAACGCCGCACCGCGGTCCATTTGTCGCCGGTCTCCGGCCCCGGGCAATTGTCGCGCAGCCAGAAGAGATTGAACCGGTCCGTCCCGCCGAAGCGCCAGTCGATCGTCAGCTCCCGCCCGTCGAGCGCGAGACCGGCGATCTCCGGATTGTCCGCAAGTGTGACCTCCGGGGCGGCGCAGACAGGGTCGATCAGCATGGGCGGGGCCTCCTCGCGACGTCGGATCTCTACGCGCGAGCTAAATCCGTTGCGCGCGAACCGACAAACGATCATTTTCCGAGACTGATATTAGATGAACTAATGGCGAGAGTCGGATGGCGCGCGGCCTGCCTCCCCTGAGCTGGATTCGGACCTTCGACGCCGCCGCCCGGAACGGCAGTTTCACGGCGGCGGCCGAGGCGCTGGGCGTGACCCAGAGCGCGGTCAGCCAGCAGATCCGCCTGCTGGAATCCTGGCTGGGCGAGCCGCTGTTCCAGCGCGGCGCCCGGCGCCTCAGCCTGACGCCGGCGGGCCACGCCCTGCGCCCGCACGTGCTGAGCGCGCTGGACACGCTGGAGGCCGGGACCCGCGCCCTGTCCGGCGGGGCGGCCCGCAGCCAGCGGGTCAGCCTGCGCTGCGCGGCCGCCGGCGCGATCTATCTTCTGGCGCCGATCTTCGCGGCGCACGCCGCCGAGACGCCGGCGGTGACGCTCAAGGTCTCGACCGCGATCTGGCCGGACGACACGGCCGATCCGGGCGCGGAGTTGGAGATCCGCGTGGGCGGCGACGCCTGGCCCGGCTTCGACGCGCTGCGGCTGACGGAGGAGACGATCCTGCCGGTCGCAGCGCCGGAGACGGCGGCGGCGATCGGCGGCGATCCCGACGCGCTGGCCGGGGCGGTGTTGATCGACGTGGTCGGTTACGAGACGGGCTGGGAGACCTGGTTCGCGGCCCAGGAACGTCCCGCGCCGGACGCCGCCCGGCGGCTGGCCTTCGACAACGAAGCGCTGGCGATGGAGACGGCGCGCGCCGGCGGCGTCGTTACGCTGGGCCGCGGCTCGCTGGTCGCGGCCGATCTGGCGTCCGGGGCGCTCGCCCCGGCGGTCGACCGGCCGGTTGCGGTGTCGGAGGGCTATGTCCTCCTGAAACCGTCGGGGGAGCGGCTGGCGCCGCCCGCCGCCGCACTGGCGCGCCGCATCCTGGCCGCCTTCGACCGCCCGGAGCCGCCGGCCGGGTGGGTCTGACGCATCCTCACGCGTGGCGCGGCCCGTCGATGGGCAGGCGAATGTCGAAGCGGGTTCCCTCGCCCGGCGCGCTCTCGAAGCTCAAGCGGCCCTGGTGACGCGTCTCGACGATGCTGCGGGACAGCGCGAGCCCCTGGCCGCTGCCGCGGCCGACGGGCTTGGTGGTGAAGAAGGGGTCGAAGATATGCTCGGCGATGTCAGGCGCCACGCCGACCCCGTTGTCGGCGACGCTGAGGACGACGTCTTCGCCGTCGCGGCGCGCCTCGATCCGGATCAGACCGCGGGTCGGACGCTTCGCGTCCTCGATCGCATGCGCCGCATTGACGATCAGGTTTAGAAGAACCTGGGTGATGTCGCCGACATTGCAGCGCACCGGCGGCAGATCGTCGGGCAGCCGTTTTTCCAGCGTCGCGACGTACTTCCACTGGTTGACCGATATGGCGCCGGCGAGGTCGACCGCCTCCGTCAGGTTGACGAAGGCGGACTCGGCCCCGCCCGGGTGGGAGTAGCGCTTGATCGCGGTTACGATTTCGCGGATGCGGGCGATGCCTTCGGCGCACTGGTCGACGGCGGGCAGAACCTCGTCGGCCAGGAACTCGAAGTCGCAGGCGGCGGCCCGCTCCTCCAACTCCTGGACGCGATCGAGCGCGCCGTCGTTCAGCGCGTCTCGATACCCGCGCATCAGCGGAATGAGGTCGTTCAGGCAGGCGCCGAGAAAGGCGACATTGTCGCCGATGTACTGCGCCGGCGTGTTGATCTCGTGCGCCAGCCCGCCGGCCAACGCGCCCAGCGCCTCCATCCGGCCCTGTTGCAACAGTTCGCGCTCCAACTGTTGGGTGCGCTCCTCCATCGCCTTGCGCTCGGTCACGTCGCGCGCGACGCACAGGAGCCCGCCGGTCTCCATCAGGCTCAGACTGAGCTCCTGCTCGAAGCGGGTCCCGTCGCGCCGCGTCCCGACCGCGGAGCCCGTCCAGCGACCGCGGGTGAAGGCGTCGGCCAAGGCCTCGTCCTGCATGCGCCGGCGCTCGGCGGCGTCGTAGAGCACGCTCCAGGACTTGCCGACCAGTTGCTGGCCGCGCTCGTACCCGAAGATGCGGGCGTGGGCGTCGTTCATGTAGGTGAAGCACCCGAAGCCGTCGGTGAAGGCGACCCCGTCGGTGGCGGCGTCGAGCGCCTGCCCCCGCATCATCAATTCGCGCTCGCGCAGCGTGTTGTACTCGCGCTCGGTCCGCCGTCGCTCCAGCGCGCTGACCACCAGGGCGGCCAAATCCTCGAGCCGCTCCATCAAGCTCGGCTCCACCCGCGCGCGCGGCGCGTAGTCGATGACGCACAGGGTGCCGATCGGATGGCGCCCGTCCAGCACGATCGGAACGCCGGCGTAGAAGCGGATGTACGGCTCGCGCAGAACCAGCGGATTGTCCGCGAACAGCGGGCTCTCCAGGGCGTCCGGCACGATGAGCGGTTCGTTTGCAAAGACCGAGAACTGGCAGAAGGAGACGCAGCGCTCGGTCTGCTCGGCCTCGAAGCCCACGCGCGCCTTGAACCACTGCCGGTCGCGCGCGACGAAGGACAGCAGCGCCGTCGGCGCCTCGAAGAGCTGGGCCGCCAGCCGGACGAACCGGTCGTAGGCTTCCTCGGGCGGTGTGTCGAGAATGTCGAGGGTCGCGAGCGCGTCGAGGCGCGACGTCTCGCCCTGTGGGACCGGCGCAGTCCCTGGATTGCCCGCCGTCCAGCGCGCGGCGGCGGCCGTCGCCGCCGAATCGGTTGCTCGCTTGGTCTTTCGGGCGCGCGTCACAACGCCGTTCCCCCACTATCCTCTGCCGGCCTCGCCGAGCAGCGCGTCCAGCCCCGCGTCGAGACCCGACCGCTCCAGATAGGCGAGATCGAGCGTCGCCGCCCCGGCGCCTTCCGCCGCGATGCGCTCCGCCGTCAAGGCGGCGTGCGCCAACGCGAAGCGCTTGTCCGGCCGCAACGCCTCCGCACCGGGGGCGTCGCAGCACAGTAGGCCCTCGACCAGGAGGTCCGGCAAGCCCCAGCTCCCCACCAGCACCGCCCCGGCGAGACCGATCGACCCGTCTCCCGCGATCCGCCGCGCAACCGACCCGATCGGGGTCAGCAACAGGATGGCGGCCGCGCCTTCCAGCATCTCCGCCGGCGCGTTGACGTGGCGGGCCCAGGCCGCCACGCGGCGGTGCGCGGCGCGCGCCAGGCGCCGGGCCGCCCAGGTTTCGGGCGTCGCCCCAAGACCCCGCGGCGCGGCGCCCAGGACGGAGATCCCCGCGCACAGAACGAAAAAGATCGTCGCGCCCGCCTCGCCGGCCAGCCGCTCCGGAGGCGTTCGCTCGCCATCCCGTGCGGTCGCCGCCTCCAGCGCCGCGCGCAATTCCGGAAACCGATCGACCAGCCCGCCGAGGTCGGACGGCTGAAAGCCCTTGCGCTGCAGGATCGCCGCCAGATCGGTGAAGGGTTGCGCAGGCTCCATCAGGCCCGCGTCGCGCAGCGCCGCGGCGACCGTCCCGGCCTGCGCGAGCCGCCGCCGCAGCGCCAGCGCCTGATCGACCTCCGCCTTCAGCGCGTCGTTCGAGCAGGGTTTGGCCGCCATACGGTGGGCGGCGCCCTGGGCGCGGATCATCGCCGCATCCTCCGCATGCCCGGAAAGCACAATGCGGATCGCGTCCGGCGCGCGCGTGCGGATCTCATGCAACAGGCTCGCGCCGTCCACCTCCGGCATGCGCAGGTCGGTGATCACGACGTCGGGCGGCTGATCGTCGATCATCGCAAGCGCAGCGGCCGCGCCGGACGCGAAGCGCATCGACCAGACGTCGCGCTGGAACCAGAAACTGCGCTTCAGGCCGCGCAGGATATTCTCGTCGTCATCCACGAACAGGATGTCGAGCACGCCCCGGCTCTCCCCAAACCCCAGGCCCGTTGACGGACCGGCGCGCCTTACGCCGCCCCGCAGCCCCCACGGCGCCACACTAACACGCATCCGCCCCGTTTGTTCACTCGTAACACGGGCGTTTCTCTCAAGGAAACCTCCCTATAGAATGCAATTCAGGATGCGCTCCCGCATTCGTCAGGAGTCTTACCCTCGCGCATGACCGACGACGCCCCGCCTCGCGAAACGGTCGTCTTCGTCGACGACGAACCGGCGATCCACGAAGCGCTGGCCCGCAATCTGCGCCGACGCAAAGCCGACTGGCGACCGGTCTTCTTCCAGGATCCGCAGGCCGCCTTGGCGGCGATGCGCGACGCCCCGCCGGACGCGGCGGTGCTCGACCTCAAAATGCCGGGCATGGACGGCTTGACCCTGGCGGAGCGCATGCGCGCGCACGGCCTCGACGCGGCGATCATCGTGCTGTCCGGCTGCAACGACTTCCGCTCCGCGCAGGAGGCCATCAACCGCGCCAAGGCCTTTCGCTATTATGTGAAACCCTGCCCGACGGACGAGTTGGCCGTCGGGGTCGAAGAAGCGCTGACCCACCGCCGGCGCGAGCGGGAGGAGGCGGCCCGCTCGGCCCCGGACGCCCCGCCGATCGGAACCCAGGCGCTGGACCGGCTGGCCTACGGCGTGGTGGTCGCGGACGCTCACGGCCGCGTTCTCTACGCGAACCAGACGGGCGGGGAGGCGCTGGCGCACGGCGACGGGCTCACCCTAGACCCGTCCGGGGTCTGCCGCGCGCTCTATCGCCGCGATTCCGACCGCTTGTCGGCGGCCCGACGCAAAGCCGCCGAAACCGGCGAAAGCGTCGCCCTGTCGATCGAACGGGCGGAGAGCGACAGCCCGCTCAGGCTCGTCGTGATGCCGCTGGACGAGTCCGGGCGGACGCTCCTCTTCATCACGGACCCCGCCAGACGCTCGGAGCTGTCGCCCGCCTTGATCGGACAAATGTTCGGCCTGACCCCATCGGAAGCGCGGCTGACCGCGGAACTCTGCGGCGGCGCCGACCTGGGCGAGGCGGCCGAGGCCTGCGGCATCCGCAAGGCCACCGCGCGCAGCTATCTGAAGCAGATCTTCCTCAAGGTCGGCGTCAGCCGGCAGGCGGAGCTGGTGCAGATGGTGCTCGCCCCGCTGGCGGCCCGCTGACCGCCGCTTAGGGACTACTGCTCGCCGGGCAGGCTGCCCGCGCCGTCCTCCATCGACAGCAGCGACGCGTTCCCGCCGGACGCCGTCGTATCCACGCTCAGCGAGCGCTCATGCATGAAACGGTGCAGATAATGCGGCGAGCCCGCCAGCGGCTGCCCGAGCGCCGCCCCGTCGGCCGGCGGCTCGGACGCGGACTCCCGGAACAGGATCAAGGGCCGGATTTCGCCGTCCGCCGCGGCCAAGGCCGCGTTGACGGCCGGCGCGGCCTCGACCGATCCCGCGAAGGCGGCCGCCGCGACATGCGGCGCCGTCAGGAGATCGGCCAACGGGCGGTCGTCTCCGCACGCGATCGCGGTCGCGGCGTCGGCGGGGACGCCCGCGCGATGCAGCAAGCGCACGACCGCCTCGGCGTCCCCCCGCGTCGGGCGCCAGAGCAGCGCCGCGTTGCCGGCGGCGAGCGCGGCCCCCGCCTGGGCGATCAGGGCGCGCGCCGCCCGCGGGCCGTCCGCGGCGAGGCAGGCGACCGGGCCGCGCGGGCTCAGGCTGAATTCGTTCCGCTCCCCGGTCGGACCGGGCAGCGCGGTGGGCGCGCCCCCCTCGGCGACCGCCTGAGCCGCGTAGACGCGCAGATACCGGGCCGCCGCACGCCGCTCCGTCGCCTCCAGGTCGCCGAGCGCGCCGTCGAGCCCGTCGCCCGCTTCCAGGATGTCGGCCGCCGTCTCCAAGGCCTCGGCGCGGGTCTCCGGATCGGCGTCCCAGACCCCGCGCGTGCGATCGAGCAGCGCGGTCGCGTCGGCCAGCGCTTGCGCGTCGAGCGCCTTCGCCGCGGGATCGAAGGCGCGCTCCCAATCTCCGACGCGCGCCGCGCCCTCGCCGTCCGTCTCGGCGACGAAGCGGTGCAGATAGTGCGGCCCGCCGGCCTTCGGCCCCGTGCCCGAGAGCCCCTGCCCGCCGAAAGGCTGCACGCCGACGATGGCGCCGATCTGGTTGCGGTTGACGTAGGTGTTGCCGACGCGGGCGCGGGCGAAGACGCGCCGCCAGGTCTCGTCGATCCGGGTGTGCACGCCGAGCGTCAGGCCGTAGCCGGTCGCATTCACCGCATCCACCACCTGATCCAGCCGGTCGCCCTTGTAGCGCACGATGTGGAGGATCGGCCCGAACACCTCGCGCTGAAGGGTCGACAGGCGCTCGATCTCGAAGGCGGCCGGCGCGACGAAGCTGCCGCGCGCGGTTCCGGCGCCCAGCTTGGCGCGCTTGATCTCGCCGCCTTCCCCGATCATTCGCTTGACGTGCCCGGCGAGCATGGCCTGCGCCTCTTCGTCGATCACCGGGCCGACGTCGGTCTCGATCAGGGCGGGATCGCCGACGGTCAGTTCCTCCATGGCGCCGGCGATCATCTCGATCGTGCGATCGGCGATCTCCTCCTGCAGGAACAGCACGCGCAGGGCCGAGCAGCGCTGGCCCGCGCTCTGGAAAGCGGAAATCACGACGTCGCGGGTCACCTGCTCCGTCAGCGCGGTGGAATCGACGATCATGGCGTTCTGCCCGCCCGTCTCCGCGATCAGCGGCGGAACCGCGCCGGCGCGGCCGGCGAGCGTCCGGCTGATGAGCTGCGCCACCTCGGTCGATCCGGTGAAGCAGACGCCGGAGACCCGGTCGTCCGCGACCAGCGCGCCGCCGACCCGCGCCCCGTCGCCCGGCAGCAGATGCAGCGCGTCCCCCGGAACGCCGGCGCGGTGCAACAGGCGCACGGCCTCCGCGGCGATCAGCGGCGTCTGTTCGGCCGGTTTGGCGATCACCGCATTGCCGGCGGCCAGCGCCGCCGTCACCTGCCCGCAGAAGATGGCGAAGGGGAAGTTCCAGGGGCTGATGCAGGTGAAGACGCCGCCGCCGCGCAGCGCGATCTCGCCGCCCGCGCCGTCCGGCGCGCGCAGCCGAACGCCGGCGGCGAGATCGCCGCGCGCGCGCTGCGCATAGTACCGGCAGAAATCGATCGCCTCGCGGATCTCCGCGACCGCGTCGGGAACCGTCTTGCCCGCTTCGAGGACGCAGAGCCCCATGAGGCGCGGCGTCTCCGCCTCCATCAGGTCGGCGGCCGTCTCCAAACAGGCCGCGCGCTCCGCGGCCGGGCGCGCCGCCCAATCCGCAGCCGCCTTCTGCGCGATGGAAAGCGCGCGGTCGATCTGATCCGCGCCGGCCTCGCTCACCTCGCCGATCTCGCGGTCGTGGTTCTGCGGCGAGACGACGCGGCGCGCGGCCTCGCCCAACTCCTCCGCCCCGTCGATGATCGGCGCGGCCCGCCAAGACTGATCCAGCACGGCCGCCATCTCCTCACGCAACCGCTCCAGCACGGTGCGGTCGCTCAGATCGACGCCTTTGGCGTTCGGCCGCTCGGAGCCGTAGATGGCGACGGGAAGCGGGATGCGCGGATGCGGCTTGCGCGGCAGGGCCGCGACCGTGCGGATCGGATCGGCGACGATCTCCTCCACCGGAGCGGAGAGGTCCTGAACCCGGTTGACGAAGGAGCTGTTGGCGCCGTTCTCCAAGAGACGCCGCACAAGATAGGCCAGCAGATCCTCATGCTGGCCCACCGGCGCGTAAATCCGGCAGCCGGCGCCGACCTGATCGGTTTCCACCACCCGCTCATAGAGCTCCTCGCCCATGCCGTGCAGGCGCTGGAACTCGAAATCGCGGGCGTTGCCGGCGAACTCCAGGACGGCGGCGATCGAATGGGCGTTGTGGGTCGCGAGTTGCGGATAGAAGGCGTCGCGATTCTCGAACAGTCTGCGCGCGCAGGCCAGGTAGCTGACGTCCGTGTTGGCCTTGCGCGTGAAGACGGGGTAGCCGGCGAGGCCCAACTCCTGCGCGCGCTTGATCTCCATGTCCCAATAGGCGCCCTTCACCAGACGCACCATCAGCCGCCGACCGTGCCCGCGCGCCATCTCGGCGAGGAAGTCGAGCGCATGGGGCGCGCGCTTCTGGTAGGCCTGCACGACCACCCCGAAGCCTTGCCAGCGCCGAAGCTCCGGATCGCCGGAGATCGCCTCGATGCAGTCGAGCGAGAGGTCGAGGCGGTCCGCCTCCTCCGCGTCGATGTTGAGGCCGATGTCGTACTTCGCCGCCTCGACGCAGAGCGCCCGCAGACGCGGGACCAGTTCGTCCATGACCCGTTGAGACTGGCCGACCTCGTAGCGCGGATGCAGCGCGGAAAGCTTCACCGACACGCCCGGCCCGTCGATCGGGCCGCGGCCGGCGGCGCTTTCCCCGATGCGCTGGATGGCGGTCTTGTAGGACTGGAAGTAGCGCTTGGCGTCCGCCATGGTGCGGGCCGCCTCGCCCAGCATGTCGTAGCTGTAGCGGTAGCCGCGCGCCTCGACGCCCTTGGCGCGCTCCAGCGCCTCCTCGATGGTGCGGCCCATGACGAACTGGCGGCCCATGATCTTCATGGCCTGATTGACGCTCTCGCGCACCACGGGCTCGCCGACGCGCGCGACCAGCCGGCGCATCACCGCGTCCGCCGACCGGCCCTTGTAGCCATGCATCCCGACCACCTTGCCGGTCATCATCAGCGCCCAGGTCGAGGCGTTGACGAACAGCGAGGACGAACGGCCGAGATGCTTCTTCCAGTCGGCCGAGCCGAGCTTGTCGCGAATCAGCCGCTCGCGCGTCTCGTCGTCGGGAATGCGCAACAGCGCCTCCGCGACGCACATCAGCAGAACGCCCTCCTGGGTGGAGAGCCCGTACTCATGCAGAAAGGCGTCGATGCCGCCCTGGTGCGCGGTCTCCGCCCGCACCGCCTCCACGAGGGAGCGGGCGTAGCCGTCGATCTTGGCGCGCGAGGCCTCGCCGATCTCCAGTTGGGACAGCAGCGCGTCGACGCAGCCCGCCTCATCCGCCCGATAGGTCCGGTCGATCGCCGCGCGCAGGCTGCTGCGCGTCCGCAACGGCTCTTTCAGCACCATGGCGTCGGCCATCGCATCGTCTCCCCTGGTTCCGGCCTCCTTGCGCCCCTGTCGGGGTCTCGCCCCCACACTTAACGCGGCGCGTCGGCCGTGGCCAGCCAAGCGGCCCGCCGCTGGCCGCAGCGAAAGCCGCGAACTGGCCCGCCCGGTTCTTGCCGGTTTTCCGCTAAGGATCGAGCGGGTACAGTCCGCCCCGACCCCGCCCGATCCGCAAGGGAGAGCCGATGCGCCGCGCCCCGACCGCCGCCCCCTCCTCCACCCCGTCCTCCGCGCGGCCGAACGAGCCCCCGGTCGAGCTGTCGCGCGCCTATTCGGACGAGGTGCGCAAGACCACCTGCTACATGTGCGCCTGCCGCTGCGGCGTCCGGGTGCATATGAAGGACGGCCAGGTCCGCTATATCGACGGCAATCCGGACCATCCGGTGAACCGCGGGGTGCTGTGCGCCAAGGGCTCGGCCGGGCTGATGCAGCATCTCTCGCCGGCGCGGCTGACCAAGCCCCTGAAGCGCGTCGGTCCGCGCGGCTCGGGCGAGTTCGAGGAGATCGAGTGGGACGAGGCGCTGGCGCTGGCGAGCGCGTGGCTGGGCGAGGTCCGCGCGCGCGACCCGCGCCGCCTCGCCTTCTTCACCGGGCGCGATCAGAGCCAGTCGCTGACCGGCTGGTGGGCGGCCAAGTTCGGCACGCCCAACTTCGCGGCGCATGGCGGCTTCTGCTCGGTCAACATGGCGGCCGCCGGGCTCTACTCCATCGGCTCCAGCTTCTGGGAGTTCGGCGAGCCGGATTGGGACCATGCGCGCTATTTCCTGCTCTTCGGCGTGGCGGAGGACCATGACAGCAACCCGATCAAGCTGGGCCTCGGCAAGCTGAAGACGCGCGGGGCCAAGGTGGTCTCCGTCAATCCGGTGCGCACCGGCTATTCGGCGATCGCGGACGAATGGATCGGCATTCGCCCCGGCACGGACGGCCTCTTCGCCGGCGCGCTGATCCACGAACTCCTGCAGGCGGAGCGGGTCGATTTCGACTGGCTGGCCGCCATGACCGACGCCGCCTTCCTGGTCGTGCAAAACGAAGGCGAAGCGGACGACGGTCTCTACGCCCGCGACGCGGAGGGCCGCGAACTGGTCTGGGACGGCGCGCGCGACGCGGCGGTCGCGTGCGACGACCCGGACGCCAAACCCGTGCTGGCCGGCGCGCGGACCCTGCCCGACGGCCGGCGCGTCGTCCCCGCCTTCCAACTGATCGCGGAGCGCTTCCTCGACCCCGCCTATTCCGCGCCCGCCGCGGCGGAAAAGACGGGAATCCCGGTCGAGACGATCCGACGCATCGCGCGCGAATTGGCGGACGCCGCCTTCGACGACCCGGTCGCGCTGCCCATCGCCTGGACCGACTGGGCCGGGCGGCGGCGCGAGACGACGACCGGGCGGCCGGTCGCGATGCATGCGATGCGCGGGATTTCCGCGCACTCCAACGGCTTCCACACCTGCCGCATCCTGCATCTCTTGCAGATGCTGCTGGGCGCCATCGACCGGCCGGGATCGTCGCGCCACAAGCCGCCCTTCCCGCGTCCCTGCCCGCCGGGCCCGAAGCCCGCGGGGCCGTCGGCCGGGCCGAACGCGCCGCTGGCCGGCATGCCGCTCGGCTTTCCGACGGGGCCGGAGGATCTGCTGGTCGAGGCGGACGGGACGCCGCAGCGCCTCGACAAGGCCTATAGCTGGGAGCACCCGATCGCGGCGCACGGGCTGATGCACATGGTGCTGCACAACGCCTGGGCGGGCGACCCGCATCCGGTGGACGTGCTGTTCATGTACATGGCCAACATGGGCTGGAACAGCGCCATGAACGTGCCGGCCACGCTCAAATACCTGACGGATCAGCATGAGGACGGGACCTACAAGATCCCGAAGATCATCTATTCCGACGCGTACTATTCGGAGACCGTGCCCTTCGCCGACCTGGTGCTGCCGGACACCACCTATCTGGAGCGGTGGGACTGCATCTCGCTGTTGGACCGCCCGATCAGCGGCGCGGACGGCCCCGGCGATTCGATCCGCTGGCCGGTGGTCGCGCCGGACCGCGACGTGCGGCCCTTCCAGGAGGTGCTGATCGACCTCGGCGCGCGGCTCAAGCTGCCGGGCTTCGTCGACGCGGCGGGCGATCCGCTCTATCCCGGCGGCTATCCCGACTACATCGTCAATCACGAGCGCGCGCCGGGGATCGGCCCGCTGGCCGGCTGGCGCGGCGAGGACGGGGAAAGCAGCGGACGCGGCGCGCCGAACCCGGATCAGCTCGAGCGCTACAAGGCGAACGGCGGCTTCTGGCATGAGCCCTTCCCGACGGAGCAGCTCTACAACAAGCACGCCAACAAGGCGTATTTGGAAAACGCGCACGCCAAGGGCTGGATTCCCTCGGCCGAGCGGATCGTGCTGCGGCTTTACAGCGAGCCGGTGCAGAAGTTCCGCCTCGCGGCGCAGGGCCACGGTTCGGTGCAACCGCCCGAGGCGCACCGCGAGCGCGTGAGGCGCTACTTCGACCCCGTGCCCTTCTGGTACGCGCCGTTCGAGACGGTCGCCTTCGCGGACGATTATCCGATCGCCGCCATCACCCAGCGCCCGATGCACATGTACCATAGCTGGGGCAGCCAGAACGCCTGGCTGCGCCAGATCACGGCGCGCAACAAGCTGTTCGTCCATCCAGAAACCGCCGAGGCCGCGGGCGTCGCGGAGGGCGGCTGGGTCTGGGTCGTCTCGCCCATCGCGCGGGTCAAGGCGCAGGTGAAGCTGATGCACGGGGTGGAGCCGGGCACGGTCTGGACCTGGAACGCCATCGGCAAGCGCCGCGGCGCCTGGGGGTTGAGGCCCGGCGCGCCGGAGACGGAGAAGGGGTTCCTCTTGAACCACGTCATCAACGACCTCGCCCCGGTGCGCGACGGCGGCCTGAAATACGCCAACGCCGATCCGGTGACGGGTCAGGCGGCCTGGTACGATCTGCGCGTCCGGCTGGAGGCCTGCGCCCCGCACGAGGCGGGCGAGACGGAGCCGATGTTCGAGCGCTTCCAGGCGCCGCCGCCGACCGGCGGGGCGGGCGATGTGCTGCGCGCGGTCGGCCCGGCCGGCGGAGGCTCGGCCGGAACCGCGGAACCGGCCGCCGACTGGGTCGGCCAGCGCGCCGCCTATGTGGCGGGCGGCCTCGATCTGGCGCCGGAAGGCGGCGGGCGGCGCATCGACGAGCCGCTGGACGGGGAGGCGCCGTCATGACCTCGCTTCCGACTGAGCCGTCGGCGACCAAGCTCGGCCTCGTCATCGATCTCGACATCTGCGTCGGCTGTCACGCCTGCGCGGTCAACTGCAAGGAATGGAACACCGGCGGCCACTCCGCGCCGCTGCCGGACCATGATCCCTATGGCGCGGACCCGTCCGGCGTCTGGTTCAACCGCATCCACAGCTTCGAGGTGGTGGAGGAGACCGGCGCCGGCCGCACCGTGCATTTCCCGAAGAGCTGCCTGCATTGCGACGACGCGCCCTGCGTCACCGTCTGCCCGACGGGGGCGAGCTACAAGCGCGCCGACGACGGCATCGTGCTCGTCAATCCGGACACCTGCATCGGCTGCAAGCTGTGCAGTTGGGCCTGCCCCTACGGCGCGCGGGAGTATGACGAGGACGCCGGCGTGATGAAGAAATGCACGCTCTGCGTCGACCGCATCTACAATACCGAACTGCCGCCGGACATGCGGGTTCCGGCCTGCGTCTCCACCTGCCCCGCCGGCGCCCGCAGCTTCGGCGATCTGGGCGACCCGGCGAGCGACGTCTCCAAGCTGGTCGCGGCGCGCGGCGGCTTCGACCTGATGCCCGAACAGGGCTGCAAGCCGACCAACAAATACCTGCCGCCCCGGCCGAAGGGCGCCGCCGCCGGCGAACCCGAGGCGGCGCCGCTCACCCCCGTCGCCGCGGACGGCGCCGGCGTCGTCGCGCGCTGGGTCGACCGCATCCTGTCGCTGTAACGCACCGGCGCGCGGCGCGGCGCCGGGCGCTTGCCTTTACAACGCCTCCGCGAGGAAGCCGACGGGCCGCGGCTCCAGCCAGAACTGGCCGGCCACCAGGATGTCGGAGACGGTTTCGCCGTCGGCGCTGAAGGGCAGCATCAGATCCTGAAAGACGACATTCTCGCGCGGGCCGGCGTAGGGCGCGCGGCCGAAGCGCGCAAGCCGGGTCCGCACCACGGTCTCCAACCCCTCCCAGAGAGCGGAGCCCGGTCCCTTGCCCTCGATCCGCCGAAAGCTCTTGCCGCGCAGGCCGGGACGAACGAAGTCCTGAAAATGGCCGCCGATCAAGCGGTACTCGAAGTCGAGCGGCTCGCGGCGCACGCGCAAAAGCAAAACATGCGGCAGGATGTCCTTAATCTCCCCGGGATCGATGGCGGCGCGCGCCGGCATGGCGCGCCGCTTCCGCTTGCGCAGCCAATAGTCGAAGGCGCGGTCGAGAACCGGCGCCTCGCGCCGCGGCAAATTGGTGAGCGCGAACCGCCCCAGTGCGCCAAGACCCGCGGCGCCGCCAAGCCCTTCGACCCGGAGCGCGCCCGCGATGTAGGCCGGCCGACCGTCCGCCCCGTGCAGCGGCGCCGCGCAGGCGACGAAACGCCGTCCCGCATACGCGCCCCATTGCAGCACGCCCTCCACGGCGTAGGGACTGTTCCGCGCCGCCGCCCGGGCGAGCCGGCCCTGCGCCGGCTCCGACCCGACCAAGGCGTCGAGGAAGACGCCCGGCGCCTGGACGCCCGCGGCGTCCGCAACCGGGTCCGCCAGGAGCTTCGCCTCGAAGCGCAGCGGATCGCGGTGGATCTTCAACACGAAAAGGTGCGGCAAACTTTCGGGCGGCGCGGCGGCGGCGTCGAAGCGCACCGCCGGAAAGCGCCCGGCGGCGTCCCGGCCGGCGGTCCAGAAGGCGTGGAACGACGGCGCCATCGGATCGCGCGATCCGGAAGGGTCGAACGACAGCGCATCCGCCGTCTTGAGGGAGACCATCGATACCGCCTTCCACCTTGTAGACGGCGGATGATAGGCGAAAGCCCTTACCGATAGCTTAAGATCGGGCGCACCGGGGCGCAGAGCGTGTTACTTGCGCGCGACGAGGTCGATCAGAGCGGACAATCCGGAATGGCCGGCGCCTTCCTGGATGTCCCGGTCGTAGCTTTCGAGACGCAGGATCTCCAGCTCGCCGAAATGCGCTTGGAGCAACGCCTCGTCGTACATGTTCTCGGCATGCGGCGGCCCGCCGGTGCCGTACTCGATCTGCTTCGGCCGGTAGCCGTGCAGCAGCAGCGTTCCGCCCGGCTTCAAGGTGCGTTTCATGCCCTCGAACAGCGGCGCGCGCTCCGCTGGGCTCGCGAACTGAATGAAGATCGCGACCACGAGGTCGAACCGGTCCGGCGCCCAGTCCCAGGCCGTCGTGTCGGCGACATGATGGGTGATGCGGTCCGCGACCCCGCGTTCGGCGGCCAGCCGGCGGGCCTTCTCGACCGCCACGTCGGAGGCGTCCATCGCCGTCACGGTCAACCCCTGCTCGGCCAGGAAGACGGAGTTCCGGCCCTCTCCGTCCGCGACCGCCAGCACCGCCCCGCCGCCGGCGAGACGCGCGCGCTGCTCGCGCAGGAACAGGGCCGGCTCGGTCCCGAACAGATAGCCGGGGGCGGAATAGCGTTCGTTCCACATGGGCTGCGCTCACTCCTGTCGGAAATGCATCTTGTCAGGGTTCAGGCGGTAGCTCCAGGGCAGCCCGCTGTTCTTCCAGCCGTCCTTGAGCCGCCAGGGCCCGTTTGGATGGTCCTTGACCGTTCCGCCCTCGAAGCCGTCCACGACGACATAGACGGCCTCCAGATCCAAGCCCTGGAGCGCCTTCGCCGAGGGCGCGCCGCGCGATCCGCCGGACCGGCACATCACGATGACCGGGGCGGATCTGTCCAGGCCCCGCGCGGCCAGCGCGGCCTCGACGCCGGCGGCGAAGGCCGGATTGCGCGCCATCGCGAAGACGTTCTTCTTGGCGTTCCATTTCGACGGATCGGACAACAGGAACGGCACGTTCACGTCGACCGCGTCGGTGAAGCCGGTGAACATGATCTCGATCGGATCGCGCACATCGACGAACAGCACATCGTCGCCGCGCGCCTGCTTCATTTCATAGGCTTCGGCCGCGGTGAGATAGAGACCCCAAGGCGTCTGCCGCTTCGGGTCGCTGGGGGCGTCGGCGGCGCGGGCGGCGGCCCCTGCGGAGATCGCGAAGGCGGCGGCCGCCAACAACAGGGCGGCCGCGCGCCGGGCGAACGGGGTCGGTCGGGGCATGGTCTCTCTCCCTTGCGCCGGTCAGAAGCTCAGCACGCGCGTCCGCGGGGCCATCAAGGCGGCCGCCATCGGCCCCGGCTTGGCCACGCCCACGCCGTCGATCAGAACCGAGGGATCGGCCTGTCGGTTGGGCAGATAGAGGGCGCAGACCTCGACGGCGGCTCCGGTCTCCGCCTGGATCTTGCGCATCAGGCCCTGCGGGCTCATCCCCATCGGCGCCTGGGGCGCGGTCGCGCCCTCCGGCGCCGCCTTCAGGGCGATGTCGCCCCCCGGACCGCACAACAGGATGCGCCCTTCGGCGCCCTGTTTCAGCGCCTGCATGGTCAGCACCATGGCCATCAACTGCGTTTGCGGCTCGGCCGAGGTCACGACGGTGACCAGCGAAGCCGGCCCGCGCGCCCCTTGGCCCTGACCGTCCTGGGCCGCCGCGGGCCCGGCGAGCGCGACCATGGCGCACAGGACCGCCGCAAGGCGCCCAATTTGTCCCACTTTCGACATCTTAACCCTCCGCTAAGAGATCATGCGGCCCAATCGCCGCAGGCGGGAGGAACGATATCGCGGCGATTGGGGCGCAACGGTGACTTGGTCACAGACCCCCGCCTCAGACTTGGGCCTGCAAATGGGGGTAGTGAGGCGGGCTTCAGGTTGGTAAAGCCGCTCCCCTTACAGCCCTGGATCGATTGCCGCTTTGTGAGAGTTGGTTATATCTCTGGGGCGGGACCCTGCGGCGAAATCGCCCAGGGGGAGGGCGGATATGAAGACGACCGGGCTGACCGACTCGCTGGCGCAGGAGGCGCTTGACCTCCTGGGCGAGGGTCTGTGGGTGTGGGACCTGGACACCGACCGGGTCCAACGCAGCGCGGGATGGAGCCGCATTGCGGGACTGCCCGGCGGGACGGACGCGCCGCCGGACGACCGGCTGCAGGCGTGGCTCGATCTCGTGCATCCCGACGATCGGCGGAAAGTCGACGCCGAAATCGCCCGCGCGCGCCGGACGGGCGCGTATGTCTGCCGCCACCGGATCGTCACGCCGGCCGGCCTAGTGCGCTGGGTGCGCGCGCACGGCAAGATGCGCGCGGACAGCCGCGAAATCCTGGGCCGCATAGTCGACCTGACGGACGACGGCGCGGCGCTGTCGGAGGGGTTTCAGGATGAACGGCGCTTCAAGGCGCTGGTGGACAACCTGTCGGTCGCGGTGGTTCGCTACGCCGTGGCGCCGGACGGCGGCGACCGCCTCATCGACGTCAGCCCTGGCTGCGAGCGCATCTGGGAGCTGAGCGAGGAGGCGATCAAGCAGGATGTCGGCCTGTTGTGGGCGAGCGTTCACCCCGACGATTTGGCGCATGTAAAAGAGACGATCGCGGTCAGCGCGGCCGCGTCGAGCGAATGGCTGCAGGAGTGGCGCATCATCACGCCCTCGGGCAAGCTGAAATGGCTGCAGGGGCGCGGCGTGCCCGACGGCGCCCCGGACGGGGGCATCTGCTGGAGCACCGTCGTCGTCGACATCACCGAGCAAAAGCAGGTCGAGGAGGCCCTGCGCGACAGCGAGCGGCGCTTCCGCGATCTGGCCGAGAATGTGCCGGGCGCGATCTTCCGCTACGTCTCTCGACCGGATGGCACGGATGCGGTCGAATACATGAGCGCCGGCTGCGAAATGATCTGGGAAGTCCCGCCCGAAGCGATTCAGGAGAACGCCGGCCTGCTCTGGCGTATGGTGGAGCCGGAAGACCTTCCCGCGATGCAGGACTCGGTGGCCGCCTCCGCCCGCACCCTGACGCCTTGGCGCTGCGTCTGGCGGATCACGGCGCCCTCCGGCGCCCGGAAATGGCTCGAGGGACGCGGCGTGCCGCGGCGGCGGCCGGACGGATCGATCCTCTGGAACTCGCTGATCCTCGACATCACGGACCAAAAAGGGACCGAACGGCAGTTGGTCCGCATGAAGGAGACCGCCGAACTCGCGAACCGCGCCAAGACGGAGTTCCTGGCGCATATGAGCCATGAGTTGCGCACGCCGCTCAACGCCGCCCTGGGCTTCGCCGAGATCATGCGCGAGGAGATGCTGGGCCCGCATGCGAACCCGCGCTATCGGGAGTACAGCGGCCTGATCCACAGTTCGGCCGAGCATCTGCAGAAGATCATCGGCGACATCCTGGACGTCTCGATGATCGAGTCCGGCGAGTTGCCGCTTTCGGAAACGGTCTTCGACCTGAAGGACGTGTTCGAGTTCTGCCGCGAGGTGCTGTCCGAACGCATGGGCAAGAAGCGGATCGCGTTCCGGCAATCCGCGCCGGCGGGCCCTTTCCCGATCGCCGGCGACGAAGTGAAGATCAAGCGCGCGCTGCTCAATCTCTTGAGCAACGCCACCCGCTTCACCCCGCCCGGCGGGGAGATCGAGCTCAGCCTGGCCGAGACGGCGGGGACGGTGGACATCGCCGTGACAGACAGCGGGCCCGGCATCGCGCCGCAGGATGTTCAGAAGGTGTTCGAGCCGTTCAATCAGGTGGACCGGGACGCGCGCGTCGCCGGCGAGGGCGTCGGCCTCGGCCTCTACATCACCAAGGGCATCGTCGCCTTGCATGAAGGGGAACTCGCCGTCGAGAATCCGACCGGCCGCGGCGCGCGCGTGCGGATTTCTCTGCCCGCCGCACGCCGGCGCGCCGGCGCGCATTCGCACGCGACATGACCGCCGCGGCGCCATACGCTGGGCGCGTTTCACTCGGCTCCGCCGCCGAGCGCGCCGACTGAACGGGATGGTGGCCATGTCTAAACCCGCGGTCGCTGAACAGACCGCCTCGATTTGGCGAAAGGCGGTCGTGCGCGCCGGCTTTCTCATCGTCCTGTGCATCGGGCTCGGCGTGTTGGCGGAGCGGCTGGCGCTGCAGGACACCCGGATGCACGCGCGCGCCCATGTGCAGCAGGACGTAGACCAAATCCGCGTCGAGATCGAGCGCCTCGTCAACGCCGACATCCAGCCGGTGCGCGGGCTCGTCGCCTATGTCCGCGCCAACCCGTGGATCGACCAGCCGCGCTTCGAGGAGATCGCCCCCTATCTGCTGGCCGACCGCTCGGACGTCTTCCGGCATGTGGCGCTCGCGCGCAACCTCGTCATCAGCCACGTCTATCCGCGCGAAGGCAACGACGGCGCCCTGGGCGTCGATTACCGCGACCTCCCGGAGCAATGGCCGTTGGTGGAGAAGGCGATCTCGGACAATGTCATAACCTTGGCGGGTCCTGTGGATCTCGTGCAGGGCGGGCGCGGCCTGATCGCCCGCGTGCCGATCTTCCTGCCCGGCCCCTTCCCGAGCTCGGAGACGTCGCTTTGGGGGCTTGCGGCGGTGGTGATCGATTTGGACGGGTTTCTCGACGAGACCGGGGTCTCGGCCTTCGCGCAAGCGCACCAGATCGCGCTCTTCGGCCGCGACGGCTTGGGGCTCGACGGCGCGCCGATCTTCCGGACCGAGGCGCCGACCGGACCCGAGCCCGTGCGGGCCGAAGTCAATCTGCCGACCGGGCTCTGGGTCATGGAGGCGACGCCGCAGGGCGGATGGCCGACCCGCTCCGCCCTGCTCCTCGAAATCCTGGCGGCCTGCACCGTCGTGCTCGGGATCGGCGCGGGCCTGATCCTTGTCAGCGTCCGCTTCGAGAAGGCCCTGGTCGCCGAAGCGGCCGAGCGCGAGCGTCTGCGTGACGAAGCGGTCGCCGCGCGACGCCAGGCGGAGATCGCCAACCGTGCGAAGACGCTTTTCCTGGCCAACATGAGCCACGAGCTGCGCACGCCGTTGAACGCCATCATCGGATTTGCCGAGGTGATGGCGCACGGGCTCTACGGCAAGGTCGGCAATGCGCGCTATCAGGAATATCTCGACGACATTCTCAATTCGTCGCGGCACTTGCTGGGGCTGCTGGGCGACATCCTCGACATCGCCCGCATCGAAACCGGCGACACCGAGTTGGAGGAGACCGACACCGACCCGCGCGAGTTGGTGGAGTCCGCCCTCAAGCTTCTGCGGCAACGTCTGCACGAACGCCGTCAGATCGCGACGGTCGAACTGCCGACGCCGACAGCCTCCCTGCGCGTCGACGCCCGTCTGCTCCGCCAGGTGCTGCTCAACATCATCGGTAACGCCAGCCGCTATTCGCCGCCCGGCGCGGCCATTGTGATCCATTCGGAGCGCGAGGCGGACGGCGGCCTGCGCCTGAGCGTGGCCGACGAGGGCCTGGGAATCCCACCGGATCAAGTCGCGCGGGCGCTCGAGCCGTTCGTACAACTGCGCGAGGCGCACGACGTCGCGGGCGAAGGCGCCGGTCTCGGCCTGCCTATCGCCAAGCAGCTCGTCGAGGCGCATGGCGGTCGGATCGAGATCGCATCGCGCACAGGCGGCGGCGCCGTCGTCTCGATCGTCCTGCCGCCGGAGCGGGTGCGCGAGCCGGAGCTGTCGCCGGCCTAACCCCCCGCGACCGCCGTGCGAAACACCTCGGCATAGGCGTCGGCGTCGAGCGGCTGCGGATTGCCGGCGGCGGAGGGGTCGCGCGCCGCCAGCGCCCCGATATGCGCCGCGCGATCCGCCGGCACGTCCAGCGCGGCGAGCGTCTCCGGGATCCCCAGCGCGGCCCTGAAGCCGAGGACCCAGTCCAGCACCGCCGCGACGTCGCGCCCGGGCAGGTCCAGAACCCGGGCCAGGAGCTCCATGCGACCGGCGATCGCCGTCTCGTTCCGCCGCATCATGTAGGGCAGCACGACGGCGTTGGTCAGGCCGTGATGCGTGTCGTAGGTCGCGCCCACCGCATGGCTGATCGCGTGCACGCCGCCGAGCCCCTTCTGGAAGGCGACGGCGCCCATCGAGGCGGCGGCCAGCATGTCGGCGCGGGCCTCGATGTCTGCGCCGTCGGCGTAGGCCCGCGGGAGCGCGCGCGTGATCAGCCGCATGCCCTCCAGCGCGATCCCGTCGGCCATCGGATGAAAGCCCGGGGCGCAATAGGCCTCGAAGCAATGGACGAAGGCGTCTAGCCCGGTCGCCGCCGTGACGGCGGCCGGCAGCCCGACCGTCAGCTCAGGATCGGAGATCACCACGCCGGGCAGCAACTTCGGATGGAAGATGATCTTCTTCTCATGCGTCTCAGGATGGGTGACGACGCTGGCGCGGCCCACTTCCGAGCCGGTGCCGGCCGTGGTGGGGACCGCGACGACGGGGGCGATCGCGTCCGCGTTCGCCCGCTTCCACCAATCGCCGACATCCTCGAAATCCCAGATCGGGCGGGTCTGGCCGACCATCAGGGCCACCGCCTTGCCGACGTCCAGGCCCGAGCCCCCGCCGAAGGCGACCACCCCGTCCGCCCCATGCGCCCGATAGGCGCCGACGCCGCCCTCGACATTCGCCGCAACTGGATTGCCGCGCACGTCGGCGTAGAGGGCGGCCGCGATCCCGGCGTCCTCCAGACGCGCCAAGGCGTCCCGCGTCATCGCCAGGTCCTTGAGGCCGGCGTCGGTGACAAACAGCGGCCGCGCGATCCCGAGTTCCGCGCAGGCCTTGGCGAGCTCGGCGATGCGGCCCGGACCGGCCCAGACCTTGGTGGGAAAACCCCAGTTTCCGGAAATGACTTTGCTCATGATCGAATGATCCTCTGCGACGACGCGTCAGGCGCGTTCGAAACCGCGCGCCACCTCCCAATCGGTCACGACGCGGTCGTACTCGGCCTGCTCCCACTCGGCGGCGTGGACATAGTGGTCGACGACCGCGTCGCCTAGGGCGGCCCGCAGCATCTTGGAGCGGTTCAGCTTCGCCGCCGCCTCGCGCAGGGTTGTCGGAATCCTGCGCACGCGGCGCGCCTGATAGGCGTCGCCGGTGAATTCCGGCTCCAAGGCCCGTTCGTTCTCGATCCCGTCGAGGCCGGCCGCGATCAGCGCCGCATAGGCCAGATGCGGCGTCAGGTCGGAGCCGCCGATCCGGCATTCGATGCGGATCGCCGCCGTGCCCTCCCCGCACAGCCGATAGCCGGCGGTGCGGTTGTCGCGGCTCCAGATCGCCTTCGTGGGCGCGAAGGTGCCCGCCTGGAAGCGCTTGTAGCTGTTGATGTAGGGCGCGAGGAAAAAGGTCAGCGCGTCGGAATGGTGCAGCAGCCCCGCCAGGTAATGGCGCATCATGTCCGACATGCCGTGCGGGTCGGACGGGTCGTGGAACAGCGGCGCGCCGTCGGCCGCGCGCAGCGATTGGTGGATGTGGCAGGAGTTTCCCGCCCGATCCGTCGCCCATTTGGCGAGAAAGGTGAGCGCGCGGCCCTTCGCCCAGGCGATTTCCTTGCAGGCGTTCTTGATCAGCGCATGCGCGTCCGCCATGTCGAGGGCGTCGGAGTAGCGGACATTGATCTCCTCCTGACCGGCGTCCGCCTCGCCCTTGGAGTTCTCGACCGGGACGCCGGCGCCCTGCAGCCCGGTGCGGATCGCCCGCATCACCCCTTCCTCCTTGGTGGTCTGGAAGATGTGATAGTCCTCGTTGTAGGCGCTGATCGGCTGGATTCCTCGATAGCCCTGGGTCTGGGCCTCCTCGTAACTCTCCTTGAACAGGAAGAACTCAAGCTCGCTCGCCATCATGGCGCGCGCGCCCATCGCGTCGAGCCGCGCGACCTGGCGCTTCAAGACGGTGCGCGGGGCGTGCGGCACCTCCGCGTGGGTGTGATGGTCGAGCACGTCGCACAGGACCAGCGCCGTGCCCTCCAGCCAGGGCGCCCGCCGGAGGGTCGAAAGATCGGGCTTCATGACGTAATCGCCATAGCCCTTCTCCCAACTCGTCGCCGCGTAGCCGGGGACCGTCTCCATCTCCAGGTCGGTCGCCAGCAGATAGTTGCAGCCGTGCGTCTCCTCCCAGGCGCTGTCGACGAAATGCTCCGCCTGGAAGCGCTTGCCCATCAGGCGGCCCTGCATGTCGACCTGGGCGACCAGCACGGTGTCGATCGCGCCAGACGCGACGTCGGCCTTCAACTGCTCGAAACTCAGATTCCCCGGCATTGCCGACGCCTCCTTCTCCCCCGCAAGAAATCTCACGGCCCCGATCCAACCCGCATCGACCCCGCACGTCCAGCGCCGTTTCGCGGTCGAACGCCGTACCGATTTCAAATCCGTTTGACGTCCCGCCGCCGAAGCGGCGGCGTTCGCGCAACAGCGTGCGGATTGGTTTTCACTTGAACGTAACTTGAAAACAAGACGAATGTATCCCATAACCCGGGTGAACGGTCCGACGGACCGAACGGGCGAGGAGCTTCATGGTTCGATGACCCTTTCGGCGCGACAGACCGACATTCTGGCGCAGGCGCGCACCCTCGGGCGTCTATCCGTCGACGGCCTGGCCGAGGCCTTCGACGTCACCCCCCAGACCATCCGGCGCGACCTGAACGAGCTGTGCCAACGCGGGCTGTTGAGCCGGGTGCATGGCGGCGCGGAGGCCGCGAACAGCGTCGCCAACGTCGATTACGAGGAACGGCGCTCGCTCGCGCAGTCTGAGAAGGCGCGCATCGGCGCGGCCGCGGCGGCCCTGATCCCGGACCATTGCTCGCTCCTGATCAATATCGGCACGACCACCGAGCAGACGGCCCGCGCGCTCTACGATCGGCGCGGGCTGGTCGTCATCACGAACAACATCAATGTGGTGAACATCCTGAGCGGCTCGCCGACGAAGGAGTTGATCCTGGCCGGCGGCGTCGTGCGGCAGAGCGACGGCGGAATCGTCGGCGAGGCGGCCGTGGAGTTCATCCGCCAGTTCAAGGCGGACTGGGCGGTGATCGGCGCCTCGGCTTTGGACGCCGACGGGGCGATCCTCGATTTCGACTATCGCGAGGTGTCGGTCGCCCGCGCCATCGTCGACAACGCCCGCAACGTGATCCTGGTCGCCGATCGGCAGAAGTTCGAACGCACCGCGCCCGTGCGCATCTGCGGTCTGGACCGGATCGACCATGTGGTGACCGACGCCGCGCCGCCCGCCGCCTTCGCCGCCGCCTGCGCGCGCGACGGCGCGACGCTGCACCTCGCCGACGCGGAGGGCGCGCCATGACGGCGCGCGATGCAGGACAGGCCGGGTTCTCCGCCGTCGCAGAGGACGCCGTCTACGATCTCGCGGTCATCGGCGGCGGGATCAACGGCTGCGGGATCGCGCGCGACGCCGCCGGCCGCGGGCTCAACGTCCTGCTGGTCGAACAGGACGACCTGGCGCAGGGAACCTCCTCCGCCTCCACCAAGCTGTTTCACGGCGGCCTGCGCTATCTGGAGCAGTACGAGTTCCGCCTCGTGCGCGAGGCGCTGGCCGAGCGCGAGGTGCTGCTGAAGGCGATGCCCCACATCGCCTGGCCGCTGCGCTTCGTTCTGCCGCACCATCGCGGGCTGCGGCCGGCCTGGCTCCTGCGGCTCGGGCTCTTCCTCTACGACCATCTGGGCGGGCGGGAGATCCTGCCGGGGACGCGGACGGTCGAGTTCGCGACCGATCCGACCGGCGCGCCGTTGCGGGACGCCTACCGCCGCGGCTTCGAGTATTCGGACTGCTGGGTGGACGATTCGCGCCTGGTGGTGCTGAACGCGCGCGACGCCGCCGACCGCGGGGCGCGCGTGCTGACGCGCACCCGCTGCGAGTCGGCGGAGCGCGCGCAGGGCCTCTGGCGGTTGACCCTCGACGACCGGCGCGGCGGCGCGCGCCGGACGATCGCCGCGCGCGCGCTGGTCAACGCGGCCGGCCCCTGGGTCGGCGAGATGATCGGCGCCCGCCTCAAGCGCCCCGCCAAGGGCCGCGTCCGTCTGGTGCGCGGCAGCCACCTCGTGACGCGCCGGCTGTTCGAGCATGACCGCGCCTACATCTTCCAGCAGTCGGACGGCCGCATCGTCTTCGCCATCCCCTATGAGCGCGACTTCACGCTGATCGGCACCACCGACGTGGATCATGAGGGCCCGCCGGGCGATGCGCGCTGCAGCGAGGCGGAGCGCGACTATCTGCTCGCCGCCGTCGCCGGCTATCTGAAGCGGTCGCCCACGCCGGACGATGTTGTCTGGACCTATTCGGGCGTGCGGCCGCTCTACGACGACGGGGCGAAGGCTGCGGCGAAGGCGACGCGCGACTACGTGCTCGAACTCGATCGACCGGACGACGGGGACGCGCCGCTGCTGACCGTCTTCGGCGGCAAGCTGACGACCTATCGCCGGCTCGCGGAATCGGCGCTCGCGCGGCTCGCCCCCTTCTTCCCGGCGGCGCGCGGCCCCTGGACGGCCGGCGCGCCCTTGCCGGGCGGCGCCTTTCCCGTCGACGGGGTCGACGCGCTGGTCCGCGACCTGACCGCGGCGCATCCTTTTCTCGCCGCCGGGGAGATGCGGCGCCTTGTGCGCGCCTACGGGACCGAAACGCGCGCGATCCTCGCCGGCGCCGGCAGCCGGGCCGATCTGGGCCGAGGCTTCGGCGCCGGTTTGACCGAACGGGAGGTCGAGTGGTTGATCGCGCGCGAATGGGCTGCGACCGCCGACGATGTGCTCTGGCGGCGCGGCAAGTTGGGGCTTAGGCTGAGCGGCGAAGAGCGCGCCGCACTGGACGCCTGGATGACAGCCCGGCTGGGCGCCGCGCGCCCGCACGCGGCGGAATGACGGCCGGCCGAGGGCGAAGCAACGGTGGAGCGGAGATCACGGGCATGACCGGCGACGCGGTGCTGGCGATCGATCAGGGCACGACCTCGAGCCGCGCGCTGCTGTTCGACGCCGAACGCCGGGTGATCGGCCTCGGGCGGGAGGAGTTCGCGCAGCACTTCCCGCACTCCGGCTGGGTCGAGCACGATCCGGACGACCTCTGGTCGACGACGGCCGCGACCATGCGCGAGGCGGTGGAGCGCGCCGGCCTCGATCCCGCGCGCATCGCGGCGATCGGCCTCACCAACCAGCGCGAGACCACCGTCGTCTGGGACCGGGAGACCGGCCGGCCGATCCACAACGCGCTCGTCTGGCAGGACCGCCGCACGGCGGCGGCCTGCGAGCGCCTGAAGGAGGAGGGCGTGGAGCCCATGGTCCGCGCCAGGACGGGCCTGCTGCTCGACCCTTACTTCTCGGGCACGAAACTGGCCTGGCTGTTGGATCATGTAGAGGGCGCGCGCGCCCGGGCGCGCGACGGCAAGCTGCTCTTCGGCACGGTCGACAGCTACCTGATCTGGCGGCTGACCGGCGGCGCGGTGCATGCGACGGACGCGACCAACGCCTCGCGCACCCTGCTCTACGACATTCGCGAGCACCGCTGGGACCCCGACCTGCTGCATCTCTTCGACATCCCGGAGGCGATGCTGCCGGACGTGCGCGACAGCGCCGACGATTTCGGCGAGACGCGGCGCGACCTGTTCGGCCGGGCGATCCCGATCCGCGGCGTCGCGGGCGACCAGCAGGCGGCCATGGTCGGGCAGGCCTGCTTCGCGCCGGGCATGCTGAAATCGACCTACGGGACCGGCTGCTTCGCGCTGCTCAACACCGGGACGGCGCCGGTCGACTCGCAGAACCGGCTGCTCACCACCGTCGCCTACCGGCTGGACGGGGAGACGCATTACGCGCTCGAAGGCTCCATCTTCATCGCCGGCGCGGTCGTGCAGTGGCTGCGCGACGGCCTGAAGCTGATCCGAGAGGCGGGCGAGACCCAGGCGCTGGCGCAGGCGGCCCGGGACGACCACGGCGTCTATCTGGTGCCCGCCTTCACCGGCCTCGGCGCGCCCTATTGGGACGCCGAATGCCGGGGCGCGATCTACGGCCTGACCCGCGCGACGGGCCCGGCCGAGTTCGCCCGCGCGGCGCTGGAGAGCGTCGCCTTCCAGACCCGCGACCTGTTGGAGGCGATGCACCGCGACTGGTCGGCCGGTCCGGACGACATCGGCGGCGAGACGGTGCTGCGCGTCGACGGCGGCATGACCTCGAACGACTGGGTGATGCAGTTCCTGGCCGACATCCTGGGCGCGCCGGTCGACCGGCCGCAGGTGCTGGAGACGACGGCGCTCGGCGCCGCCTGGCTCGCCGGCTGGAAGGCGGGCCTCTATCCCGACGCCGCGGGCTTCGCCGAAAGCTGGTCCCTCGACCGCCGCTTCGACCCGGCGCTCGACCGAACGACCGGCGCGCAACGCTACGAAGGCTGGAAGGACGCCGTCCGCCGGACGCTGAGCGGGCGCTGACGCGCGGCGCGGTCGCAACCGCCATCGGCCAGTTGCGGATTCTACAACACCAAATAGAGTGATGCGCATGCTGGCTGGAGGTCGGCTGGCGACCCACGGCAGCGGTTAGACGAGAGGCCAAAGCGTGCGCGAAGCCCACAACAGTTTCCTCGGCCGGCAATTCCTGCGATCCCATTGGGCGCTGGACTTCGAAGCGTTCAAGGACAGCGATCAGGAACATGCGCTCCTCGCGCGTCTGCAGCGCTGGGCTGGACGCACCGACCTCGGGGAATCGTCCTCGGAGGCGGCTTTCCTGGAAGAATTCTTCCGCGACACCTGGGGCTACGTGCAGTCGGGTCAGGAAGGCGGCGAAGGGCGTTTCACGCTGTACCCGCAGTTTCCCGTTCCGGGAGCGAGCGCGCGCGGAAGGCAAGGCGCGGCCGACGCCGCCCTCGGCCAGTTCGGAGCCGAAGGCGGTTCGGATGTTCCGCAAGTCCTCTGCGAGTTCAAGGATATCAAGAGCCGGCTCGACGCCCCGCAACGGCGCAAGGGCGACAACCGCTCGCCGGTCAAGCAGGGCCTGGACTATCTGAGCGCAGCACGGCGCGGCCTGTTCGGGACGGAGCCGATCCTTCCGACTTGGGCCATTGTCACCGACATGAACGAGTTTCGCCTCTATTGGGCGGACCGCGGCGCGCGCCAGTTCATACGCTTGACGATCCGCCCGAGCGACCTGTTCCAGGGGCCGTCCCTTCTGGATGAAACGGAAGACGCCCGCTTCGACCGGTACCTCTTCCAGCGCCTCTTCCATCGCGAGACGCTGCTCGTCGAGGGCGCAAGCGGGCGGCCCCTCCTGGCGCAGCTGATCGCGCGGCAGTGGGTAAAAGAGCGCGCGCTCGAAAACGAGTTTTATCAGGAGTATCGGGCCTATCGACAGCATCTCTATCTCGCGCTCCTGGAGCACAACGGCCCCGGCTCGGGGCGCTATCTAGGAACGCGCGGGCGCCTCGTCCGGATGGCCCAGAAAATCCTGGACCGCTGCATCTTCATCTTCTTCTGCGAGGATATGGGCCGCGCCATCGGGTTCCCGCCGCAATTGCTGCGCGACTTCTTGATCCATGAAAGCACCGACGCCTATTTCGACCCGAACGCGACCACGATCTGGACGCGCTTGGTGTCGTTGTTCCGCGCAATGAACGACGGAACGGCGTTCGGGGGACAGACGCTGAATCAATTCAATGGCGGCTTGTTCGCCGCGGACTCCGAGCTGGAGGCGCTGCATATCCCCAACAGCCTGTTCTGCCAGCAGGGCCAGGGTCAGAACGAGGCCAGCCTCTACAGCTACAAACTGACGCTGCTGTATCTGTCCGCCGCCTACAATTACGCCTCCGGCTGGGCCCAGGGGCTGACGCGCCCGCCGGTCGCCGACCCGACTGATCTGGCGGCAAGCCGCAAGAACGATCCGATGAAGAGCCTTGGGCTCTACACGCTCGGCCGCATTTTCGAGCAGTCGATCACCGAGTTGGAAATCCTGGAGGCGGAAGCCGACGGCCGGCCGTCGGTCAACAAGGAGAGCAAGCGCAAGCGCGACGGCGTCTATTACACGCCGGAATGGGTGGTAGAGCGCATCGTCGCCGAAACGCTCGGCGGCCGTCTCGCCGACTTGAAGCGCGAAGCAGGCTGGCCCGAACCGGACAGCGACGCGCTGCCGACGCTAGAAGCGATTGCGACCTATCGGGAGCGACTGCAAGCGATAAAGGTCGTGGACCCGGCTTGCGGCTCGGGGGCCTTTCTGATCACGGCGTTGCGCTATCTGATCGACGAATGGCGCGCGCTCCGTGACCTGCGCCGACAGGTCACGGGAACGGCGACGATTCAGGACGGCGAGGACGACCGGCGGATCCGGGAGATTTTGCGCAACAACCTCTACGGCGTGGACATCAACCCGGCCTCGGTGGAGATCACCAAGCTTGCGCTTTGGCTGCACACGGCGCGTGGAGATCAGCCCCTTTCGTCTCTCGACGCGCATATCCGGGACGGCAACAGCCTGATCGGACCGGAGTTCTTCGACGGCCTCGCCCCCTACAGCGAGGAGGAGCGCGAGCGGATCAACGCCTTCGATTGGCGCTCCGCTTTCCCCGAGGCGTTCGAAGCCGGGGGCTTCGACGCCGTGATCGGCAATCCGCCCTATGTGAAGCTGCAGAATTTCCAGACGGCCCATCCCGACATGGCGTCCTTTCTGCGCCGCGACGGCTCGGGCAACGCCACATACGCCAGCACGCAGACGAAAAACTTCGATCTCTACCTGCCCTTCGTGGAGAAAGGGCTCGACCTGCTGAACGACCGCGGCCGGCTCGGGTACATCGCACCCAGCCTATGGACCGTGAACGAATACGGCGAAGGATTGCGCGGCCATATCATGGCCAACCGCGCGCTCTACGGATGGATCGACTTCCAGTCGCACCAGATTTTCGAAGAGGCCACGACCTACACCGCCCTGCAATTTTTCAGCCGCCGGCCGAACGCGGCGGTGCGGGTCGCCTTCGCGCCGGACGGAACCGTCCCGGAGGACCCGTGGGCCGCCGAAGACTGCACGCTTCCCTACGACAGGCTCGCCTTCGCGGACCGGTGGCTCCTGGTCACGGGAGCGGACCGCGCCTTGATCGACGGCGTCTATGCCCGCTCGCTTCCGCTTGACGATCCTCGTGTCAGCAGCGCCATCTTCGTCGGCATCCAGACCAGCGCGGACGCCATCTATCATTTGAAGAAGATCGCACCCGGTCGGTACCTGTGCACGCCGAAAGGCGACGGCGCCCCGGCACCCTTCGAGGCGCCGATCGAAGACGCGATCATGAAGCCCCTCGTCTCCGGCGCGGAGGCGAAGCGCTACATCGAACCGGTCACGGACACCTATCTGCTCTTCCCCTACGAAGTGGACGCGGACGGCGTGCACCTAATGTCCGCGACGCGCCTTCGGACACGTTGCCCTTTGGCCTGGAGCTACCTGACGTCATGGGAGGCGACTCTTCGACGGCGTGAGTCGGGAAAGATGGACGATGATCAGGGGTGGTGGGCCTACAACTATCCTAAGAACCTCGACAAACAAGAAATCGAAAAGTTGATCGTCGCACAGACAGTGCCGAAACTCCGCGTTTCGTTGGACTCACGCGCGGCCTGCTACCTGAACAATGTTCGGGTGAATGGGATCGTACCGTCCCGCGAGACCCCCGGGTGGACATTGCTTGGCCTGCTCAACGCGCCCGTATGCGATTTCGTGTTTCGCCGGATCGCAAAACCAAAGGACGGGAATTGGTTCGAGGCCAACAAGCAATTCATCGCGCCGTTGCCGATCCCGGAGTGCGACGACGCCGACAAGCAGGCGGTCGCGGAGCTCGCCCGCCGGCTTCAAGCGCTGCACACCGAGCGGCGCGACCGGATGGCGGCGCTTGCGCGGCGGTTGAGCGCGACGCCCCAGAAGGCGAAGCCAGAGCGCTGGCTGTTTCCCGATCTGGCGCCGGCGCGGTCGCTTCAGGCCGACGCGCCGGCGCGGCTTGACGCGCAGGCCCGTCGCGATTGGGCGAAGCGCAAGGCGGAAGAGGCGCGCGACGCGCGGCTCGCCGCGCTCGGGGCGCGGCTCTACCCGGGCGTTGCGCTGGATGCGGCTCTTGAGGACGGCGAGCTGAAATTCCTGATCGACGGCGCGCCGGCCGTCGACCGCATCTTCCTTTCCGAGGAGGACGGGCGCTTCGTTCTCGCGCAGTGGAAGCACGTGGCGGCCAGCTTTGCGGTGACCGAGCGCACAGACGGCAAGAAGCTCGCCAACGCGCTGCGCAAGGTGGTGGAGACCGACAACGCCGCCTTGCGCACCCAGGTCATTGAACTGCAACGCCGGATCGCCGAGATCGACGCCGAAATCGACGCCAAAGAGCGCGAGATCAATCAACTCACCTATCGGCTCTACGGCTTGTCCGACGCGGAAGTCCAACGGGTCGAAGCGGGCTAAGGCCGCACCCGCCGCAGGCTTTCGCCTTCGCCCCTGGATCGCGCCGCTCCGGCTTGCCAAGATGGCTCCGGCCCGAGCGAGAGGAGACTTCATGAGCGACAGCGAGCCCCTGGCGGCCGACCAGCTCCATCAGCGCTGCGATCCTGCGGCTTTCGATTTCGAGACCACCGACGAGCTTGAGGATCTGACCGCGATGGTCGGGCAGGACCGCGCGGTCGAAGCGGTCGAATTCGGCGTTGAGATGGACCTCTACGGCTACAATCTCTTCGTCCTCGGTCCGCCCGGCTCCGGCAAGCACAGCTTCGTTCAGCGCTATCTGAGCCAGAAGGCGGCGGCCAAGCCCGCCGCCAGCGACTGGTGCTACGCCAACAATTTCGACGAGCCGCGCAAGCCGATCGCGCTCGAGTTGCCGGCCGGCTGGGGCCGGGCCTTGCGCGACGACATCGACCGGCTGGTCGACGAGGCCTACACCGCCATCCCCTCCGCCTTCGAGAGCGAGGACTACCGCGCGCGCCGACAGGCGATCGAGAAGGCCTTCCAGGCGGCCCAGACCAAGCGCTTCCAGGAGATCCAGAGCCGCGCCCGCGAGCGCGGCATCGCCGTGATCCAGACCCCGACCGGCGTCGAGCTGGTTCCCGTGCGCGACGGCAAGCCGATGGCGCCGCAGGAGATCGAGGCCCTGCCCGCGCAGGAGCGCCAGCGCCTGCAGCAGGAGACGGAGGAGCTCGGCGGCGAGATTCAACAGGCGATCCAGGGCATGCCGAGCCTGATCCGCGACGTGCGCGACAAGATCCGCGAGCTCGACCGCGAGATCGCGATGCTGGCCGCCGGCGGCCTGATCGACGATCTGACGGAGAAGTACGCGGAGCACCGCAAGGTCGTGGACTATCTGACCAGCGTCCAGGCCGACATGATCGAGAATGTCGCGCTGTTTCTCGGCCAGCGCGAGGGCGGCGGGGGCGGGGGCGGGGCGGGGTCGGGCGGCGAGCGCCACGCGCTCTCCATCCAGCAGCCCAAGGAGGCGGCCGCGAAACGGCGCTACTGCATCAACCTGCTGGTCGGACGCGAGGCGGACGGCGGCGCGCCGCTGGTCTTCGAGAACCACCCCACCTATCAGAACCTGGTCGGCGAGATCGAGTATCTGGCCCAGATGGGGGCGCTGGTCACCGACTTCAGCCTGATCAAGAGCGGCGCACTGCACCGGGCGAACGGCGGCTATCTGGTGCTCGACGCCCACAAGATCCTGACCGAGCCCTTCGCCTGGCAGGGCCTGAAGCAGGCGCTGAAGAGCCGCGAGATCCGCATCGAATCGCTGGGCGAGGCCTACAGCCTGATCCGCACGGCCACGCTCGAGCCGGAGCCGATCCCGCTCGACCTCAAAATCATCCTGATCGGCGAGCGGCGGCTCTACTATCTGCTGCAGGCCTACGATCCGGAGTTCATGGAGCTGTTCAAGGTCGCCGCCGATTTCGACGACCGCATGCCGCGCAATGCGGAGACGAACCGCCTCTTCGCCCAACTGCTGGGCGGGGTCGCGCGCCAGGACGGGCTGCGCCCGTTGGACCGCACCGGCGTCGCCCGCCTGATCGACGAGAGCGCCCGCCACGCCGCGCACGCCGGCAAGCTGTCCGCCACGGTGCGCCGGACGGCCGACATCATGCGCGAAGCGAACTACTGGGCCGAGCGTCATGGAGCGGAGGCGGTGGACGGCGACGCGGTCGAAGCCGCGGTGCAGGCTCGCATCCGCCGCGCCAGCCGCCTGCGCGACCGGCTGCAGGAGGAGGTGCTGGAGGAGACCCTCCTGATCGACACCGAGGGCGCGGCGACAGGCCAGGTGAACGGCCTGGCGGTGCTGGAGCTCGGCGACTTCTCCTTCGCGCGGCCGAACCGGATCACGGCGCGCGTCGCCCTGGGATCGGGCAAGGTGTTGGATATCGAGCGCGAAGCGAAGCTCGGCGGTCCCTTGCATTCCAAGGGGGTGCTGATCCTCTCCGGCTATCTCGCCGGACGCTACGGCGGCGAGACGCCGCTGTCGCTCGCCGCCAGTCTGGTGCTGGAGCAGAGCTACGGCGGGGTGGAGGGCGACAGCGCCTCCTCGGCCGAGCTCTACGCGCTGCTGTCCGCGCTCGCGGAGGCGCCGATCCGCCAGGGGCTGGCGGTCACCGGCTCGGTCAACCAGCACGGGCGCGTCCAGGCGATCGGCGGGGTGAACCAGAAGATCGAGGGATTCTTCGAGGTCTGCGCGGCGCGCGGGCTGACCGGCGATCAGGGCGTGCTGATCCCAGCCGCCAACGTGAAGCACCTGATGCTCCGCCGCCCGGTGGTCGAGGCGGTCGAAGCCGGCCGTTTCGCCATCTATCCGATCGCGACGATCGATCAGGGAATCGCCCTTCTGACCGGGCTTGAAGCCGGCGCGCCGGGCGCCGACGGCCGCTTCCCGGAGGGCAGCCTGAATCGCCGCGTGATGGATCGCCTCGCCGCCTTCGCCGCCGCCCGCAAGGCGTTCGGGGCGGAGGAGAAGGCGCAGGGCGACAAGGCGGGCTCGTGAGCGCTTTGGCGGTCGGAAATACGGCGCGTCACGCCGCGCTCGGCGCCAAGAGCGCCAGCGCGACCACCCCCAGCATGGCCAGCGCCATCCCGACATTGATCGCCCGCTGGACGCCCGGGGCGAGGTCGAGCCGCCGCAAGGACAGCCCCGCCCCCAGCCACAGATAGTGCAGCGGGATCCAGATCACGTTCATCACCACGAACTTGATCAGCGTCTCCGCGAACAGGTCCGTCGGCAGAAAGGGGAAGCCGCCGAAGAGCGTCGTGTGGACGGCGTAGGCCTTCGGGTTGATGAGCTGCAGCGTCAGACCGTTCAGGAGGCCCGGCGGACTCTGCTTCTCGATGAAGGCGATCTTGGAGCCGGCGAGGGCGATCCGGCCCGCCAGATAGAGCAGATAGGCGACCGAGGCGAAGAGCAGCACGGTGCGGATCACCGGCTCCGCCAGCACCACCGCGGCGATCCCGCTCGCCACCAGCAACGCGACCGCGTTGTTGCCGAGCCACAAGCCCGCCAGATAGCGGTTCCCCGCCCGGAAGCCGAAGCCCGAGCCCACCCCGGCGACCGAGAGGACGCCCGGACCGGGGGTGACGATCAGAAGAAAGACGGCGGCGGCGAAGGACAGCATCGCCGGTCAGCCTAGAGCGCTTCGCACGCCGTGGGAAGCCGGCGCGCAAACCGGTAGTGTATCAGTTTGAAATTTAGGGGGCGCGGATTTTTTCCTACCTGTCCCCGAGCATACGAAAGAATTTATAGAGGGCGGCAAAACACGCAGCCACGATGGGGATCAGATAGTATCTGTTGGCCCGAAACTCCCGCGCTTCCGGCCAGAGAATTTCCGCTATCAGCAGGCCGAAAATCCAAGCCAAAATGAAGGCCGCAAGGATTGAATTTCGTTTGGACATCGCTGGCGCCTGAGTACACGTGTACGCAGGGTGCAGGGTGACAACACGTGTTGGCAAACGAAAAGCCCCGCCGAAGCGGGGCTTTTCAGCACTGACCTAAAACTTGCCTTCGTTCTCTCGGTCAGTGGCCCTTGGTAGGGTCTTAATGCGGATGACTAGTGCAGAGCCGCTGTCACCGCTAAAGTGGGTCTTCAAAGGGATTTTGTCAACGAAGAAAGCCCCAATCCGTGAAGAACACACGTCCTGACTCGCTTGAAATCTTCAACCGGCAGCGGGGCTTTTTGGTAAATGCGCTCTCCATTCTTGTCCTTCCCCAGCCTTAGCAAATCAATACGATGCAGACTAATAGCACAAACCATGTCACCCTTTACCCATCTCGCAACATTGCCCCACTTCTGAGGCATATTAAAAGGAATATGCAGCTCGCAGTGATAAGGCATTACTTTCTTTGGGCCGGTCCTACTTAAAGGGACAACTGTACAAAGCCCAGGGCGCGCCTGAATTGCGGGTGACAAGACGACAGCTAGCCTGCGCTTGACCATCTCAGGCGGTACAAATCCTTGGTCAAAATCGACAGTCACAATTGAAGCTTGTTGAGGGTGGTAAGCTACAGCCATTAAAGAGCTTTCTTTTTGTACAGCCCGCGCGGCCCCGGTTTCGGTGCGGCCGCGTCGATCAATTCAACAATATTGGCCATCTCCCAGACACGATCCGTCAGCCCCGCCGCCATCGCAGGAGTAACCCGTAGCGATTTGTGGATTCGTACGAAATTATACCAGACGGTGTACAGCGCAATCATATGCATGTGGTTCTCGAACTTCTTCGAGAACGCGTTGGTAAGCCGCGTGAACCGACGCATCTGCATGCGCATCGTGAGGTTCTGGCGCTCGACGTGCGACGTGCTGACGTGGCCCGGATCGGGGTTGCCTTCCACCCGACGCTTGCGGGCGCCCTTGCAGACTGAGGGGCTGTACTTCCGCTCGGGCGACTTCTCCGCAGGCTCACCGTACAGTTTCACCAATTGCGCATAATCCACGTCGCCACCGAACGCGCCTTCCACCGCCTCCAGATAGGCGCTGTGTCCGTCCGTCGTGAGCTGCACCCGATTGGCCAGACGGCTGCGCAGATCGTCCATGAACGCCATCGCGTATTCGCTGTCACGACCACCGACCAGCCAGGAGACGATCAGCTTGCTGTCGCTATCCAGCGCCGTCCACGTCCACGTATCGCCCGCATTCTCCGGTGCCGCCTTCGCCGTCTTCACGTTCTTCTGCTTGGCGTAGGTGAAGGACCAGATTTCGTCGCACTGGACGCGGCGAGCCTCGACGCCCCGCACCTTGTCGTCATGGAAGGCGCTGCACGCATTCCCCGCGTCCACCAGCAGTTTGCTCACAGTGTTGATGGACACGTCCGCAACCCGCGAGATTGAGCGCATGGACGATCCCTCGCACAGCATGCTCAGGATTTGGACGCGCTTTTGAAGGGGCAGCTTGTTCATGCCCCTAATATGTGAACTTATATGCTTATCGTCAAGCAGTTTGTTCAGTTTAATTTAGCGGTTCATTGTCCCCGGCCTCTGCACCTTCGTCGGAATCATCTTCCATGTTCAGGAGGGCCTCTTGCGCCTTCAAAATCTTCAAGAGCTTACGCAACCCTTGTGCATCAACGTCAAAAGACCCCTGAACCCGATCCCCCGATAGCTGGATCGTATAAGGCGTGCCAGACGGCCGGGCTGGCGACGCCGCAGGTGGCGGGTTGGGGGCTGTCTGGCTCTCGGTCACGGTCGGCTGCACGGCAACCTCCTCTTCACCAATTTCCGCTTCGCTTGGTGAATCATACTGACCGCATTCGCGTTCAACAAGGTCCCGTGTATCGCGATAAGAGCGAATTAGCTTGTCGGCCGCCTCCGGCAGAAACTTGCGTTTTGTGAGAAGGTAAGAGCGAATGGCGGCATCGCTGGCCTTTCCGGGGAACTGTGCATCGAGCTCAACGAAAAGCTCCGGCTCCGACGCCGCAGCCTGGATTGCCTTTGCTCGATCAGGAGCACCGAACTCATTCGCCAAGATATTCAGGGCGCGGTCCGAAACGCACATTTCATCCGCGCGTCCCTCCAAAAGGCCGTACTTGGAAAGCGCCGAGAGAACGCCCAGGGATTTCCCATTCAGGCTCCCATAACCCATGTGCTCGGCCACAAGCTGCTTTGGTATCCGGTTTTGGTAGTCCTGCTCATAGACCTTGCGAACCCGCTCTATAGCCTCATCCAGCCCAATAGCAGGATAGCGGGGGCTCCGTGCCTTTGCCATGCGACTTCCTCCTGTGTATTCGCATAACATATACAGTTAATCGCCATCACGGTCAATGTTCGAGCGATTAAATGGGTGCGTAATCTGCGAATACGGTTGACCGGGTCGCGAGTCGCCGTTAGTAAGATGGGTGGAAGGAGGGCTTGCAATGGCCAGGAGAGATGGAGCCCCTGTCGTGGCTAGCCGACATGGTGGGGGCGAGAATCAAGAGGGCCGCTGCTCGATCCCGTGACAAGGCGAAGCAGCGGCCCGTAATCGGCCCCTCTAGGAGGCGTGGCAGAGTGGTTTATTGCAGCGGTCTTTAAAACCGTCGGGGATCAGCTTTCCAGGGGCGCCCCCGTGGGTTCGAATCCCACCGCCTCCGCCGTTAGGCGCTTATAACACGCGGGATTCCGCGTTGCACCTAATTTTCCGACCACCGTTTGGCGGCGGCCTTCTTGGCAATCTCGCTACGCTGTTCCGCCGTCAGCTTCTTCGCCCGCGACGCGCCGCCCTTGCGCCCGAGTTCCTGCGCGGCCTTGTTCTTGCCGTCGGCGTCGTATTCTTCCTCAGCCTCGCCGGTGGCGATCTGCATGACGCGGACGGCGTTGCCGATCACGTCGGCGGGGCGCTTCTGGCCTTTCGGTCCCTTAGGCACTGGCAACCTCTCTACCGCATTTCTCGCACCGCACGACCGAGCCGTCTGGAGCTTTCTGGAACGGGCCCGAGGCACCCACAATCTTGGAGTCGAGCTGGCCAGCATGGTGCGGCGGCGACTCGTTCTCCTCATAGGTGACGACGCCAGTCTCCCCGCAGCAGGCGACCTTTCGCTCGTATTTTTCCTTCCTGGGCACTTGCCGCATTCCTCCTATGCTTCACGCTAAGCATATAGGAAGGCGAGCGGGTTCGCGACAGGGAGTCAATCCCGGCGGATTTCAAACTGAGACACTACCCGCAAACCGCCGGCCCTGGACTCTCTTCTTGACGCCTCGGCGCTCCGTCGCTAAACGTATGTTCAGTCAATTCAAATAAGATCGAGCCCGTGAGATGCCCCCTGCGCGCGTCCCGAAACACCCCGTCGTCAAGGACCGGTCCGAGCGCGCGGAAACGCGTCGCGGCGCGATCTTGGACGCCGCGCTGCACGTCGTCGCGGAGCACGGGCTGAGCGCGACGACGATGGAGCGCGTCGCGCTGAAAGCCGGCGTCTCGCCGGGCACGGTCACCTTCCACTTCGCGCGCAAGGAGGCGTTGTTGCTGGCGGCGCTGGACCATGTCGCCGCGGGGTTCGAGACGGCGCGGCGCGAAGCCCTCGCAGCCGCCGGCGACGACCCGGCGCAGGCGCTCGACGCCTTGGTCGACGTCTCCTTCGATCCCACAGTCAGCGCGCCGCAGCATATCGCGGTCTGGACCGCCTTCTGGGGCGAGGCCAAGGCGCGGCGGATCTACCGGGAGCGCGTGGGCGCGGCCGACGCCGCCTACTACGGCGATCTGAAGCGGTTGGTGCGCGCCGTGCTGGCGCGGCGTCCCGGCGCTTCGGCCGGCGCGCGCGAGGCGGACGCGCTGGCGCTCGGCTTCGCGGGCGTGATCGACGGGTTGTGGCAGGAGGCGCTGGTGGCCGGCCGCCGTTTCGACCGGGCGGCGGCCAGGGCCCTGGCGCGGGCCTATCTGACCGCCGTGTTCCCGCACGAGGCGCTTTGGACGCCGCATAGCAGAGGAGAGCCGTCATGACCGATCTGGATCGGCGGGGCGAGGCCGCCCGGCGGGAGGCCGTCCACGGCCTGCCGGCCTGGACCTACGAGAACGCGGAACTGCTGGCGCTGGAGTATGAGCGCCTGTTCCTAGGCTCCTGGCAGGCGGTCTGCCACGTCAGCGACGTGGCGGCGCCGGGCGACTATCTGACCTTCGACCTGATGCGCGATTCGATCCTCGTGATCCGCGACCGCGACGGCGCGCTGCGCGCCTTCCAGAACGTCTGTCGCCATCGCGGGGCGCGGCTGCTGGACGGGCGGGGGCGGCTGTCGACGCGGCTGCTGTGCCCCTATCACGGCTGGGCCTATCATCTGGACGGGCGGCTCGCCGCCGTGCCGGCGGAGGGGACGTTTCCCGGCCTGGACAAGACGTGCCTGGGGCTCACGGAAGTCCAGCTCGACATCCTGCTCGGCTTCGTCTTCGTGCGGGTGGCGGGCGACGGGCCGTCGCTGGAGGAGATGTGGGGCGCCTACGCCGAGCGGATCGCGCCCTATCGGCCCGAGGAGATGACCGCCCTCTACCCGCCCGTCGTGCAGGAATGGGCCTGCGACTGGAAGACCGCGGTCGACAACAACCAGGAGAACTATCACATCCCGGTCGGACATCCCGGCTATTTCCGGCTGTTGGAGCGCGGCGGCGACAGCTTCGGCAACCGGTACGGCGTGGGCGGCAGCGTCAGCCGCCACCGCACGAAGCCGTCCAGCAACTGGGTCGAGCGGATGTATCAGGATCTCGCGCCCAAGGTCCTCGACCACCTGCCGGAGGAGAAGCGCACGCTCTGGCAGTTCTTCAGCATGCTGCCGAACCACGGGATCGACGTCTATCCGGACAGCATGGACTTCTTCCAGATCCTCCCCCTCGGCCCGGGGCGCTGTCAGGTGCGGGTCGCCGCCTATGCGCTGCCGGACGCGCGGCGCGAGGTGACGCTGCTGCGCTATCTGAACGGGCGCATCAATCGCCACGTGCTCGACGAGGACCGCTGGCTCAGCGAGCGGGTGCAGAAAGGGCTGCGCAGCCACGGCTACGCGCCGGGGCCGCTCTCGGTGATCGAGGACGGGGTGAAGGAACTGCACGATCTGGTGCGCGCCGCCTGCCCCGTCGCCGCCCTGCCCGAGGCCCCGCCGCCGGGCGCCGTGGCCCGGCGCGATGCGGCGCTGCGCGCGGAACGGGCGGCGGCCGAGTGAGCGCGGTGCAGACCGTCGCCAGTTCGTAATCCGGTCACCGGTCGTCGTCCCGGACGGCCGGCAGGCCGAGCCGGGACCCAGGAGCGGCAAGCGCCGGGCCTCAGCGACCCGCCCTGGCTCCCGGCTCTCCGCTTCGCTCCGGCCGGGATGACGGCGTTCGTGTGCGCGAGACCCCTGCCGCCCGCGCCCTTAACGCGCCAGCGTGCGCCAGCCGCCGATGACGAGGAAGAGGGCGAGCACCACCGAAAGCACAAGGGCGAACCCGTCCGGGCCCAGCGCGTCCATCGCCGCGCCCGCGAGCGACGGGCCAGAGAGGCTGCCCAGGCAGTAGATCATCACGAAGAGCGCGTTGGCGGCGGCCAAGGCCCCGCCCTCGAAGCGCGCGCCGAGTTCCGCCAAGGCGACGGTGTAGAGGCCCGCGACCGTCCCGCCCCACAGGAAGAGCAGCGGCCAGAGCAGCATCGGCTGGCCCAGAACCGCCGGCAGCAGCGCCGCGCCCAGGAGCCCGACCGCGCCTACGCCCAATAGCAGCGCGCGTCGGTTCACCCGGTCGGCCAGCCAGCCGAGCGGCGCCTGCAGCACGACCGCGCCCGCCACCGCAACGGACAGCATCACGAGCGCCTCGTCCTGGCCGATCCCGTGTCGCAGCCCGTAGATCGGCAGCAGCGCGAGCATGGCGGTGTCGACCAGCCCGGCGACGAAAATCGCCGTGAACAGCGTCGGGGCCAGCTTCAACGCCGACCAGCCGCCGCCCCCGGCCGAGAGCGACAGGTCCGGCGCCGCATCGCGCGCGATCCAGATCGGCAGCCCGGCCAGCGCGATGCAGCCGATGATCCACAGGAACGGCGCCCACCCCTCGAGCGGCAGCAGGGTCAACAGCAACGGCCCGCCGGCGAAGCCGATCCCCATGAGCGCGGTGTAGAGCCCGGCGTAGAGGCCGCGATTGTCGGCGCGCGCCGCGCTGTTCAGCCAGGTCTCGCTGATCACCCAATGGACCGACATGCCCACGCCCACCAGAAAGCGCAGTACGAACCAGGCCTCCAGCGAGCGAAAGGCGGCGAGGCCGACGAAGCCCAGAACGATGACCGCGATCCCGGCCATCAGGGTCGGGACCACGCCGAAGCGCCGCACGATCCAAGGCGTCGCCGTCGACATCAGGATCGTCGCCAGCAGCGGCATGGAGGAATTGAGGCCGATCAGCGTCGTGGAGACGCCCTGCCGCTCCAAGAGCAGCGCCAGGAGCGGGATCGAAGCGCCGAAGGTGAAGCCGGTGGCCAGCAGGCTCGCCAGCACCGCGACGAGGCCGCGCCGGCGCTGCGCGGGGCTCAACCCGCCGACGCCGGCGGCCTCGACCGGCGGGTGGGGAAAGGGCTCGAAGCCGGGCGGGCGCTCCTCGACCACGGCGCCGGCGCCTCAGCCGCGCCGATGGGCGGGCTGATAGAAACGCGGCGGGACGACGGTCGCGGCCGCGTCGGTTTTGCCCTGGGTGATTTCCTTGCGGTAATAGATCTCGGCGTCCAGCACCGTCCCCTCCCCGGCGGCGGAGGCGTCGACGGTGGCGAGCGCGATGTTGCGCTTGGCGATGGGCGACCAGCAGGCGGAGGTCACCTGCCCCACCTCCTTGCCCTTGCGATAGAGATAGGCGCCGTGCGCCGGCTTGCGGCCCGTCACGTCGAGGCCGACCAACCGCTTGCGCGGCCCGCCCGCCTCGCGCTCCGCCAACAGCGCGCGTTTGCCGGTGAAGTGGTCCTTGGAGAGATCGACCGCCCAGTCGAGGCCGAGCGCCGCCGGCGTACGGGTCTGCGATTCCCGGATCGCGCGGCGCGCGCTCACGAACTCCACATTGATCAGGATATGCCCGGCCTCGATCCGCGTACGCTCCAGCGCGCGCGACCCGATGGGGCGCAGGTAGCGCGCCTCGCTCCGGCGCATCAGCGCATCCCACAGCTCGAGCGCGCGATCCGGCGCGACCCAGATCTCATAGCCCAGATCGCCGGTGAAGCCGGTGCGGCTGACCGTAACCGACACCCCATCTGCGGTCGCGAAATCGCCGATCCCGAAGAACGGCAGCGCCGCCGCCGCGTCCAGCCCGACATCCTGCAGCACCTGTTTCGAGGTCGGGCCCTGCAGGGCGAGGCCCGCGATTTCCTGGCTGACGTCCGCGACCGTCGCGTCGAAGCCCCAGGCGGCGTCTTCGAACCAGGTCAGTTGCGGCTCGGCGCAATTGATGCGGAACTCGGTCTCGGACAGGCGGAAGATCGTCCCCTCCTCCACCACGCGGCCGCGCCCGTCGCACCAGGGGGCGTAGGCGACCCGGCCGGGCTTCAGCCGGTCGATCCGCCGCGTGACGAGGCGATCCACCACGGCCTCCGCCTCCGGCCCGGCGATGCGGTACTTCAGCATCGGCGAGACGTCGTAGAGCGAGGCGCCCGTGCGCACCGCGAAATACTCGTCCTCCACGTCGTAGAAGAGGCTCGCCGTCACGAAGCCGCGCCACGGCTCCCAGGCGTTGGCCAGGTTCAATTCCGCAAGGCGCGGATGGAAGGGCGTGCGCTCCAGTGCGGGGATGCTGGGCAGCAGCGGGGTTCGGGTTTGCGCGATCTCCGCCATCACACGCCTCCCGCGCCGGCGCGCGCCCGGCCCGCGGACGCGGCGGCCAGCGCCGCGCGCGCGCCGTTCAGGCCCGGCTGCCCGGTGATCCAGCCGCCCGGATGGGCGCCCGCCCCGCACAGGAAGAGACCGTCGATCGGCGTCGCATACTGCGCCCAGCCCGGGACCGGCCGCAGCAGGAAGGCCTGGTCCAGCCCCAGCTCCAGATGGTGCCAATGGCCGCCCGGCGCACCGAAGCGCGCGGCGACCTGCGCCGGATCGGTCAGTCTCGCTTCGGTCACGCGCGCCTTGAAGCCGGGCCAGTGCGTCTCCAGCCGCTCGACGATGCGGGCGGCGAGGCGCGGCCCCTCCTCCGCCCAGTCCGCCCCGCGCAGATCGTGCGGCGCGCCGTGGACCAGCGCGCTGGCAGTCAGCGCGCCGTCGCGCGCCGCCAGCCGCAGCGCGAACGGCGGGTCCTGCGGGACGCCGCCGTATTTCATGGCGTCGAAGGCGCGCTCCACCATCGCGATCGAGGGGGCGTGCACGAAGCGGTCGCCGGCCGCGTCCACCAGCCCCGGCGGCGGCCCGTCGAGCGTGAGGTCGAGCCGCGCCGTGACGCCGCGGCCGCGCGCAAGGCGGACGGCGCGCACGAAGTCGCCGTCGAGCCAACGCGGCCCGACGAGGTTCAGCAAGGTTGCGCCCGGATGGGCGCTGGACAGCACCAGCGGCGCGCGGAGCTCCGTCCCGTCCTCCAGCGCGACGCCGGCGGCGGCGCCGTCTTCGACCAAAATCCGCGCGACCGGCGCTTCGGTGCGGATTTCGGCCCCGAAGCCGCGGGCCGCCGTCTCCAGCGCCGCGATCAGGGCGGACGCGCCGCCCTCGACGCAGAGCGGCGTCCCAGGACGCCCCGGCGCCCCGCCCGCATAGCGCAGCATCAGCGTGAAGACCGAATTGGGCGAGCGCGCGCCGAGCCGATCCCCAAGCACCGCGTCGAAGGCGACAAGGCCTTGCAGGGCGTCGGTCTCGAACACTTCCTCCGCCAGATCGGCGACATTCATCGGCAGGATGCGCAGCAGGTCGCGCATGTCCGCCCGCCCCATCCGGCGCACCGCGAAGGCGAGCTTCAAGAGCGGCCAGCGCGCGCGCCAATCCGAGAATGACAGCCGCGGCGGCGTCTGCTCCAGGAAGGGCGCAAGACCCGCCGCCAGCCGGGCCATGCGTTGCTGGAAGCCGGGCCAGGCGTCGGCGTCGCGCGGCGAGAGGGCGGCGAGCGCCGCGCGCGTCGCCGCAACGTCGTCCGGATCGATCGTGACGCGCCGATCCGGGCCCAGCAGAAGATGCGTCCTCGGCGCGCGCGCCGACAGGCGAAGCCCGCAGCGCTCCAACCCGAGCTCCCGAACCACCGTGGGCGACAGCCGGCCGCAATCCTGCGCCAGCGTCGCCATGCCGCCAAGACGGTCCGACGCCTCCAGCAGCAGCGTGCGCCGCCCGGCGCGCGCGAGCAGCGCGGCGGCGACCAGCCCGTTGTGGCCGCCGCCGACGACCAGCGCGTCGAAGGGCGCCGCCCCGCTCACGCCGCCCTCCGCTTCAGGTCGCCCAGCATCTCGCGCGCGGCGTTGGCGCCGGGCGCGCCCATCACGCCGCCGCCCGGATGGGTGCTGGAGCCGCACATATAGAACCCCCGGATCGGCGACCGGTACTGCGCGTAGCCCGGGACCGGCCGGTTGAAGAGCAATTGGTCGAGGGTCAGTTCGCCATGGAAGATGTTGCCTTCGGTCAGCCCGACCTGATCCTCCAGGTCGGCCGGCGTGCGCACCCAGGCGTCGAGGATCAGCTCCTTGAAGCCGGGCATGTGGCGCTCGATCGTCTCGATCACGGTGCGGCCGAAGGCGTCGCGGTCGTCGTCCGTCCAGGGGCCGGTCGCCAGCTTCGGCGGCGCGTACTGCACGAAGACGCTCATATAGTGCTTGCCCGGCGGCGCCATGCTGGAATCCAGCGTCGAGGGCAGGAAGATGTCGAGATAGGGCCGCGCCGACCAGGTCCCGTTCTTCCAGTCGTCATAGGCGCGCTCCAGATACTCCATCGAGTCCCCGACATTGATCCCGCCGCGCATCAGCTTCGGATCGTGCCGGATCGCCGGAACCTCGGGCAGGGCGTCTAGCGCGATGTTGAGCTTTCCGGACGAGCCGCGGATCTTGAACGCCGCCACCCGCTCGACGAAGTCGTCGGGCAGATGCGCGCGCGGCGCGATCTTCAGGAAGGTGCGCTTGACGTCGAGATTGGAGACGACGGTGCGCGCGCGCACCTCCTCCCCGTCCGCCAGCACGACGCCGGCGACCTGATCGGCCTGCATCAGAAGCTCCGAGACCTCCGCGTCGGTTCGGATTTCCGCGCCGTGGTCCTGCGCCGCGGCGGCGAGCGCGCGGCTGATCGCGCCCATGCCGCCGACCGCGAAGCCCCAGGCCCCGACATGACCGTCCAGATCGCCCATCACGTGATGCAGCAGCACATAGGCGCTGCCCGGCGAATAGGGGCCGAGGGCGGTGCCGATGATCGAGCCGCCGGCGAACGCGCCCTTCACCACGTCGCTTTCGAAATAGCGGTCGAGGAAGTCGCCGCAGCTCATGGTCCAGAATTGCATCGCCTGATAGAGCGCGTCTTCGCCGAGCCGGCCGAAGGCCTCGCCGATCTCCTTCATGCCCATCAGGTCCCGCCATTTGAAGCTGGTCGGATCGGGCGGGGTCTTCAGCAGCAGGGGACGGATCGCGCGGACCTGGCGGGTCAGGTCGCGCATGAAGTCCTCATAGGCCTCTGCGTCGCGCAGCGAATGGCGCGCGATCTCCCGGCGCGTCTGATCCGCGTCGGGATAGAGGGCGAGGCGGTCGCCGGTCTCCATCAGGCAGGCGGTGGAGCCGTAGGGGATGATCTTGAGGCCGTACCTGGGCAGGTCGAGGTCGCGCATGATCTCCGCGCGCAGCAGGCTGCAGACATAGGAGCAGGAGGAGTAGGTGAAGCCCGGATAGCGCTCCTCCGAAATGGCCGCGCCGCCGATCGCCTCGCGCCGCTCCAGCACCAGCACGTCCGCCCCGCCGCGCGCCAGATAGGCCGCCGCCGCCAGGCCGTTATGCCCCGCCCCGATGACGATGGCGTCGTAGCGCTTCATGACCGAGCCTCCCGATGCGGCCCCGCATTGCGCCGGGCGCCGCCTCTCCTGTCTAGCGCCCGGGCGCCTTCCTGTCCAGTTCGCTGAATGACTTCTCAATCAAATTCCTCTCTATTCCTTCCGTTTTTCATTGGGTTATCTCGCAGGGATGCGATATTCTAAGAGCAATTCCTGGAGTCTCGAATGGCGAGCGAACAGCACAGCGCCCAGCGCCGACGGCAGTTGATCGAGGCGACGATCGCGGTCATCGCCCGGCAAGGGCTGGTCGGGCTGCGCGTCGCGGACGTGGCCGCGGCGGCCGGTCTCAGCTACGGCGTCGTCAGCTTCTATTTCAAGAGCAAGGAACGGCTGCTGCTGGCCACGCTGGACCATCTCGCGGCCGAGTACGAGGCGGCCGCGGCGGAGGCCGCGGCGGCGGCCGGCCCGTCGGCGGTCGACCAACTCGCCGCCGTGCTGGAGCTCGACTTCTCCGACCGGATCGCCGCGCCGGAGAAGATCGCCGCCTGGACCGCCTTCTGGTCGGAATCGCGCGCCACGCCGGCCTTCCGCAAGCGCTGCGTCGAGCTGCAGGACGGGTTCGTCGCCTTGAGTCGGCGGCTGCTGCACGACGCCCTGGCGGAGAGCGGCCGGCGGGCGGACGTGGACCGGCTGGCCGCCGGGCTCAACCACCTCGTGACGGGTCTTTGGGTCGAGTTGCAGCTACGCGGCGCCAAGGCCGACCGGGAGGAAGCGAAGCGGGTGTGCCGCGCCTATCTCGACGCGCTGTTTCCGCAGGCCGCCGTCGGCGGGTCCGAGCCCCAGGGCCGGGCGGCCGCCGAATGAAGCCGTCGCGGCATCCGGCGCCGGTCGCGCTTGCGCTCGCGCTCGTCCTCTCGGCCTGCAGCGGCGGGCCGAAGACGCCGCCCGCCGACCCGGCGCCCAGCCCGCCCGCCGCCGCGCAGGCGGACGCAGCGGTCTCGGAGACCGACGACGTCGAGGATTGCGGCTGCAAGCGGCGCACGATCACGCCGCTGGCGTCCCCGATCCGTCCGGCGACGCCCGAGTAGACGGGCGCGCGTCGTCAGCGGCGCTCGCTCTCCAACAGGATCACGGAGTCGTTGTCCCAGGTCAGCCAGACGGGGGCGCCTTCGTCCAGCCCGTCGCCGCCGCCGACGGCCCAATCCTGCGCCGCCACGGCGACCGGCCGCTCGAGACCCGCGACGCGAACGTGGAAATGGCTGCGATCGCCGAGATAGGCGGCCGCCTCCAGCACCCCTTCGACGGCGTTCGCCGCCCCGTCGGACCGGGCGGGAGAGAGGGTCAGCTTCTCCGGCCGCAAAGCGGCGACGATCGACGCGCCCGGCTGCAGGGCCGCCCCGCCCAGCTTCGCCCGCATGCGTCCGAAGCCGGCGGCGTCCAGGACCGCCTCCTCGCCCGCCGTTTCGCTGACGCGGGCCTCGAAGAAGTTCATCTGGCCGATGAAGTCCGCGACCGTGATGCTGGTCGGCCGGTTGTAGACCTCCTTCGGCGAGGCGACCTGCAGCGCCCGGCCGTCCGCCATCACCGCGATCCGGTCGGAGAGCGTCATCGCCTCCTCCTGATCGTGGGTGACGAAGACGAAGGTGATTCCGAGCGACTGCTGCAGCTGCCGCAGTTCGATCTGCATATCCTCGCGCAGCTTCTTGTCGAGCGCGCCCAGCGGCTCGTCGAGCAGCAACACCTTGGGGCGTCGGATCAATGCGCGGGCCAGCGCGACCCGCTGGCGCTGACCGCCCGAGAGCTCATTCGAGCGCCGGTCGCCATAGCCGCCGAGTTTGACCATCTCCAGCGCCTCCTCGACGCGGCGGTCCTCCTCCTGGCGCGGCAGCTTCTCCTTGCGCAGCCCGTAGGCGACGTTCCGCGCCACGTTCAGGTGCGGGAAGATGGCGTAGTTCTGGAACACCATGTTGGTCGGCCGCAGATGCGGCGGCTGACCGGACACCGGCTGGCCGTCAATGTAGACTTCGCCCTCGTCCGGGGTCTCGAAGCCGGCCAGCATGCGCAGCAACGTCGTCTTGCCGCAGCCCGAGGGCCCGAGGAGCGAGAAGAACTCGCCGGCCCCGATCGAGATGTCGACGGCGTCGACCGCCACGACCGCGCCGAACCGTTTCGTCACGCGCTCGATGCGCAGATAGGAGTCGTCACCGGCCATTCGCTACTCACTCCCGCTCTGGGCGACGCCCGGGCTGCGGCCGCGCAGCCACTGGGCGAGGAAAACGATCACGAAGGTCGCCGTCAGGATCATGGCGCCCAGGGCCAGCACGCCCGGCAGCCTCTGCGGGAAGCGCAACTGGCCGTAGATGAAGATGGGCAGCGTCTGCTCCGTCCCGGCCAGGAAGAAGGCCATGATGAATTCGTCGAAGGAGATCGTGAAGCACAGCAGCAGGCTCGCCAGGATTCCCGGAAAGACCATCGGGAAGGTGACGCGCCAGAAGGCCCACCAGGAATTGTCGCCGAGATCGGCGGCCGCCTCCTCCATCGATTTGTCGAAGCCTTCGAAGCTCGCCATCAGGGTCACGATCGAGAACGGCACGCAGATCAGGATGTGCCCGATCGTGACGGTGATCAGCGAAAGCTGCACCCCGGACTGGCTCAGCAGCACCAGCAGCGCCACGCCCATGATGACCGGCGGGATCACCAAGGGCAGCATGATCACGCCCAGCACCGGCTTCACCCCGCGGATGCGGAAGCGGGTGATCGCCTTGGCGCCGAAGACGCCCAGGATCGTGGCGAAGACGGCGGCGACGGCGCCGACTTTCACGCTGTTCCACAGCGCGCCGTGCATCGCCTCGTCCGCGAACATGTCCGCGTACCACTGGGTGGTGAAGCCCTGCAGCGGGAAGGCGGCATAGATCGAATCGTTGAAGGAGAAGACCGGCAGCAGAGCGACCGGCGCGTAGAGAAACGCCAGATAAAGCACCGCATAGACCAACAGCGGGCGGTTCGGGCGATAGAAGGCGGCGGCGCGGCTCATATCAGTCGCTCCTTCGCCTTCCGGCTGAGCCACAGGATGGCGAGGCACAGGCAGGTGACCACCGCCATCATCGAGATCGACAGCGCCGAGCCGAGCGGCCAGTCGTTCAGCTTGCCGAACAGCTTCTGCACGATGTTCGCCAGCATCAGCCCGTCCGGCCCGCCGACCAGCGCCGGCGTGACGAAGTCGCCGAAGGTCGGGATGAAGATCAGGAACAGCGCCGCCACGACGCCCGGCATCGAGAGCGGCAGCGTCACCCGGAAGAAGCGGGCCATCGGCCCGTCGCCGAGATCCGCCGCCGCCTCGAGCAGCGACTTGTCGATCTTCTCGAGCGAGACGTAGATCGGCAGGATCGCGAAGGCGGCCCAGGCGTGCGCCAGGGTGATGATGACGGCTTCCGGGCTGTAGAGCAGGAATTCAAGCGGCTCCGAGATAAGCCCCAGGCTCATCAATCCGGAATTGATCGCCCCGTTGTAGCCCAGCACCACCTTCCACGCGAACACGCGCAGCAGGTAGCTGGTCCAGAACGGCAGGGTCATCAGGATGACCCAGACCAGCTTTCGGCGATGCACGTGGAAAGCCACGTAGTAGGCCATGGGATAGGCGATCAGAACCGTCGCCAGCGCGCAGGTGCCCGAAATCCAGAGCGTCCGATAGAACAGCGCCTCGAAGATCGGGTTGGTGAAGACCTTCTGGTAATTCTGAAGACTGAAGGTCGCCTCAATCTCGAAGCCAGTCTGGATGAAGAAGCTGAGCGCCACCGTCATCGCAGTCGGCGCCGCCATGGCCAGCGCCATGACAAGCAAGGTCGGAGAGAGCAGCGCGTAGCCACGCAGCGTCTCGCTTCGACGGAAAGTGCGCGCCAGCCCCGCGCTTCGGCTCGCCGAAGCCGCGGGGGCCGGCCCGCTTAGGGACGCGCTGTCAGCCACCTGCCGTCACCCTCCTAGCCCAACCAAGCGTCTGGAAGCAGACTCCGCCCGGCGGCCGGACGCCCGCAAGAGCGCCCGCCGACGGTCGGAAGCCCCGGCGGCGGGACGCCCGCGAGAGCGCCCGCCGCCGGTCACAAGCTCCGGCGGTTCAGAAGCCCGCCTTGATGTTCTCGAACTCTTGGTTCATCCGGGTTTCGAACTCCTGCGTCTGCGGGATCTGGAACTTGCCCGCAGACAGGACGTCATCCGGATTCTTGCTCAGCCCCAGATCGGCCAACTGTTCGGACGTGAAGCTGTCGAAGGCCTTGATGTTGGAGTGGCCGTAGCCGTACTCCCCGATCATGAACTCGCCCGACGGCACGCTGATCAGCGAGTCGATGATCTCGTGCGCCAGATCGACGTTCGGGGCGTCCTTGTGGATGATCGCGCCGCAGACCCAGGTGAGCGCGCCCTCCTTCGGCTCGGCGAACTTGACCGGCACGCCCTCGCTCTTGAGGACGGTCGCCGTCTCGTTCCAGGTCATCGCCGCCATGAGTTCGCCCGAGGCCAGCGCCTGCTGCAGCGTCGTCATGTCGTCCGTGTAGGTTCGCACGAGCGGGCGCTGCTCCCGCATCACCGCGGCGACCTTCTCGAAGCTTTCGTCGGTGGAAATCTCCTCGAACGGCACGCCGGCGTAGATCGCCCCGCACCACCAGGCGTCGCCGGCCGACGCGATCACGCCGATCCGGCCTTTCAGGGCCTCGTCCCAGAGGATGCCCCAGCTCTCCGGCTCGCCGCCCAGATCGACCATATCGGTGCGATAGGTGATCGAGGTCTGGCCCCAATCCATCGGGACCATGTAGGGCTTGCCGTCGACCACATTGCCCTCAAGCTGGTAGAGCGAGGGGATGACGTCCGACCAGTTGGAAAGCTTCGCCGGATCCGCCGGCTGGAACAGGCCCGTCGACACCCAGCGCGGAATCGCCTGATTGCAGGGATGCGCGACATCGACGACGAAGCCGGCGCGCATCTTTGTCAGCGCTTCTTCGGACCCGCCGAAGGTCGCGAAGCTGGGCGGCGCGCCGTGCTTTTCAACGTAGGGCTGGAAGAGGTCGGGAATGTCGTATCCGCCCCAGGTGAAATAGGTGGCGTCGCCCGCGGCCGCCCGCGCGCCGCGGCCCGTCAGCGGCACCGTCGCCACGCCGACTCCGACCGCCGCCAAACCGGCAAGCATGTCCCGGCGAGACAGCTCGCCATCCTTAAACGCTTTGACCTGATCCCTGATCTTCATCGCAAGTCTCCCGGTTCTCTGTCGTTTGTTCGGCGCCGCCCCCTACTTATCTTTACAGGTTATCTGCCTGTTCCAGCGGCGAATTGTCGGTCCGTACCCGCACAGTGTAGAGCGTTTCGCTGGCTGATTGACCAGCCAACTTTAAGGGTTAATCGCATTCAGCGTCAAGGCGATGCGGTTGCGGCGGCCGGCGACCGCCGCTTTGGCGCGCCTCACGCTTCCGCCTCCGTCTCCAGCGCCGCCGCGGTCAGATGATCGAACTCCGACCCCAGAAAGTGCTTGGGGAAGATCGCGGCGAGGTATTGCAGGCAGGTGCGCATCGCGACGTCGCGGCGAAAACTCTGCGGCGTCATGTGCAACTCCAGCCATAGCCCGTCGGTCATGCAGCGCAGTCCGCGGGCGGCGAGCGCGGCGTCGATCGGATAGCCTCCCTCCTCGGCGACCTCGCCGCACAGCCGCTCGACCATGTCGGCGAAAGCGGCGTCGGCGGGCGCGCAGACGTCCAGATAGGTCGGGCGCGACTTGGCCTCGCCCCAGAAAGCATACCACACCGCGATCTTCTTGCGGTTGCAAACCTTCGGGCTGAAATCCGCGCGCAGAAGCGCGAGCAGCTTGTCCCGCGCCGTCTTGGGCTTTGCGACGGCCTTCCGCCAGGCGTCCCGATACTCTTCGGTCAGGCTGCGCAAGGTCTCGACCAGAAGCTGTTCCTTGCTGGTGAAGTGAAAATTCACGAGCCCGCGCGAGACGCGGGCGCGCTGCGAGACCTTGGCGAGCGTCATGTCGGCGAAGCCGTCCGCGGCGATCACCTCGATCGTGGCCGCGATCAACTGCTGGCGCGTCGCCTGCTTTTTCTCTACCCGGGTGACGGGCGCGCTCGCCTTCCTGGCCTGATCCATAGGCCCTCTGTCCCCTGATCGAAACGCCGGGCGGCGGACCGCAACGGTCCGGCCGAAACCGGCCATTCCGGCCATAATGCCGCCTCCGTCGAGGATGGAAACCAAAAAGATTTGGCTGAACGTTCGTTCAATAGACTGGACAGGCAAATCGGAGCGTGGCAAGCTCGCGACAGATCGAACGCCTCTTGATCGTGCGCATCGGCGACCGTCCTGCGCGCGGTTCGACAGACCAGAGACACGAAGCGTCAAGGGGTTTCGACGAGCGGCGCGCTGGGCCTGCAACATGGCGCGCGCCCGAGGCGCGCGCGCCGCGCGGGCCGTCCATTCCAAGAGAGAGCGCAGATCCATGAGAGAGCGCAGTGCGATGAAAAGCATGACCCGCCCGAACGACCGCCCGATCACCGTGGACGGCGACGCCGTCGCCGACGCCGCGAAGCGCCATCTGATGCAGCCGTGGGATCTCGTCGACCATTTGGGCGACGAGGCCCGCCCCGTCATGGACAGCGCCGACGGCGTCTACATCTACGACGCGGACGGCAATCGACTGATCGACGGTCCCGGCGGCATGTGGTGCGTTCAGATCGGCTATCGCCGGCGCGAGATCGCGGACGCCATCTCGCGCCAGGCCCTACAGCTCGGCTACAACTCGCCCTGGTTCTCGACCAGCGCGCCCGCGGCCGAGCTGGCGGAGCGCATCGCGGCCATGACGCCGGGCGACCTGAACCGCATCTTCTTCACGACCGGCGGATCGACCGCGGTCGACACCGCGCTGCGCTTCGTCCACTTCCTGAACAATCTGCGCGGCCGGCCGGAGAAGAAACGCATCCTGTCGCGGGCCGACGCCTATCACGGCTCGACCTACCTGTCGGCCTCCTGCTCGGGCAAGCTGCGCGACAAGGACTACCTGGACACCGCGCAGGACATGGTCGTCCACCTCTCCTCCCCCAACCCCTACCGCCGGCCGGAGGGGATGAGCGTCGAGCAGTTCTGCGACCATCTGATCGACGAGATGGAGGCGAAGATCGAAGAGCTGGGGCCGGAGACCATCGGCTGCTTCATCGCCGAGCCGATCCTCGCCTCCGGCGGCGTCATCGTGCCCCCGCCCGGCTATCACAAGCGCGTCGAGGCGGTCTGCCGCAAGCACGACATCCTGATGATCGCGGACGAGGTGGTGACCGCCTTCGGCCGGCTCGGACATTGGTTCGCCTCGGAAGAGGTCTTCGGCGTCACGCCGGACATCGTCACCTTCGCCAAGGGCGTGACGTCCGGCTACGTGCCGCTCGGCGGGGTGGCGATCTCGGAGGCCCTGCTGAACGAGATTGAGCGCTCCGAAGAGGGCGTGATGTTCGCCAACGGCTACACCTATTCCGGCCATCCGGTCGCCTGCGCCGCCGCGCTCGCCAATATCGACGTCATGGCGAAGGAAGGGCTGCTGGAGCATGTCCGCGAGGTCGGGCCCTATTTTCAGCGCCGCCTGCGCGAGTTGGAGGACCTGCCGCTGGTCGGCGAGGTGCGCGGTATGGGCATGATGGCCTGTGTCGACGCCGTGGCGGACAAGAGGAGCCGCAACCCGCTCAGCCTCGACAAGGCCGTCGGCCAGCGCATCGACCGGCACACCGAGGCGATGGGCCTCATCGTGCGCCCGATGTACAACATGTGCGTCATGTCCCCGCCGCTGGTGATCGAGCGCGCGCAGATCGACGTGATGGTCGACATCCTGCGCGAAGGCGTCCTGCGCACCCAGAAGGAGCTCGAGGCCGAGGGCCTCTGGACGCCCGCCGCCGCCTGAGCGACGCCGAACATGAGGGAGAGGTCCGGCGATGGCGCGCGACCCGCGATTCGACATTCTCTTCGAGCCGGTCCGGATCGGCCCGAAGACGGCCCGAAACCGCTTCTATCAGGTCCCGCACTGCACCGGCATGGGGCGGGGCTGGCCGCGGACGCTGGCCGCCATGCGCGGCGTGAAGGCGGAGGGCGGATGGGCGGTGGTCAACACCGAATACTGCTCGATCCACCCGACCTCGGACGATACGCCCTACCCCTACGCCCGGCTCTGGGACGAGGACGATCTGAAGGCCAACGCCCTGATGGTCGAGGCCGTCCACGAGCACGGCGCCCTGGCCGGCGTGGAGCTGTGGCACGGCGGCGGGCGGATCGGCAATCTGGCCAGCCGCGAGCCGACGCTGGACCTGCAGAGCATCCCCTCCTACGGCGACCCGCTGCAGTCCCGCAAGCTGGACCGTGCGGACATCGCAGACCTGCGCCGCTGGCACCGGGAGGCGGCCGTGCGCGCGCATCGCGCCGGCTTCGATCTGGTTTATGTCTATGCGACGCACGGCTATCTGCTGCACCACTTCCTGCTGCCCGCCTATAACGACCGGCGGGACGAATACGGCGGGTCGGTCGAGAACCGCGCGCGCATCGTCGCCGAACTGATCGAAGAGACGCGCGAGGCGACCAAGGGCGAGTGCGCCGTCGCCGTCCGCTTCACCGGATCGAACACCGAGGACGGACCCGGACCGGCGCCCGACGCGATTCGGGACATGCTGGGCCGGTTGGGGCCGCTCGCCGACCTCTGGGACTTGGTGTGCGACGACTATGGCCACGAAATGGGCCACTCCCGGTTCGTCGAGGAAGGCGCCCACGCGGACTGGATCGCCGACGCCCGGGCGCTCGTCGGCAAGCCGGTCGTCACCGTGGGGCGCTACACGAGCCCCGATGCGATGGCGGCCATGGTGCGCAAGGGCGCGCTCGACTTCATCGGGGCGGCGCGCCCTTCGATCGCGGACCCCTTCCTGCCGAAGAAGATCGAGGAGGGCCGCCCGGAGCAGATCCGCGAGTGCATCGGCTGCAACATCTGCTATTCCGGCGACGCGCGCGGGGTCCCGATCCGCTGCACCCAGAATCCGACCATGGGCGAGGAGGGCCGGCGCGGCTGGCACCCGGAACGGGTTCCGCCCAAGGGGTCGGACCGCGAGGTGCTGATCGTCGGCGGCGGTCCGGCGGGGTTGGAGGCCGCGACGACGCTCGGGGAACGCGGCTACGACGTGCTGCTGGCCGAGGCGTCCGACGCGCTCGGCGGGCGCACGACGCGCGAGGCGGCGCTGCCGGGCCTGTCCGCCTGGGCGCGGGTGCGCGATCATCGGCTGGAGAAGCTGACGCGGCTCGCCAATGTCGCAACCTATCTGGACAGCCCGCTCGACGCCGCGGCGGTTCGGGAGATCGGGCGCCCCGTCGTCGCGATCGCGACCGGCGCCCGCTGGCGGCGCGACGGGCGCGGACGCTGGTTCACCGCGCCGCAACCCGACTTGGCGGGCGGACCGGTCTTCACGCCCGACGATCTGACAGGGCCGGACGGGATCGCGGGACTGCCGGACGGGCCGGTCGTCCTGTTCGACGACGACCATCATTACATGGCCCCCGTCCTGGCCGAGCTCGTCGCGGCCTCCGGCCGTCCGACGACCCTGGTCACCACGGAAGGCCGCGCCTGCGCCTGGGGCGCCTACACCGAGGAGGAAGCGCGCAGCAATCGGCGTCTCTTGGAGCTGGACGTAGCGGTCGTGACCAACCGCGCGGTCGAAGCGTTCGACGGCGGGCGCGTCCGCACCGCCTGCGTCTTCACCGGCCGGACCGCCGAGATCGAAGCCGCCGCGTTGGTCCTCGTCACCTCGCGCGAGCCGGAGGACGGCCTCTTTGACGCGCTGGCGGAGGACCCGGCCGCCCTGGAGGCGGCGGGGATCGAGACGCTGGTCCGGATCGGCGACGCGCTGGCCCCCGGCCTGATCGCTCATGCGGTCCATGGCGGGGCCCGCTTCGCGCGCGAACTGGACCTCGAAAGCCCTCCGATCCTGATGGAGGCGCCGGCCGTCTGACGCCAAGGACGGTCCCACCGGACAAAGGAGCACGCGATGACCGATCCCGCGCAGCACGAGGACGAGTACACCGACGAGCTGATCGCCTTCCTCGAATCGATCTGGGGGTGGGGCTTCCTGTCGCCCGGCGGGCCGGAGGAGGTGGCGCGCATCGTCGATGCGATCGATCTCGCGGGCAAGCGCGTCCTGGACGTCGGCTGCGGGTCAGGCGGCATCTCGCTCGCGCTGGCGCGCGATCACGGCGCCGGCGAGGTCGTCGGGATCGACGTCGAAGGGCCGGTCATCGCCAAGGCGGCGGAGCGCGCCGCGGAAGTCGGCCTCGCCGACAGGGTCGCCTTCCAACGGGTAGAGCCCGGCCCGCTCCCCTTCCCCGACGCCAGCTTCGACGTGGTCTTCAGCAAGGACGCGATGATCCACATCCCGGACAAGGAAACGCTGTTCGCCGACGTCTATCGCGTGCTGAAGCCGGGCGGCTGGCTCGCCGCCAGCGACTGGCTGATCAGCCATGACGACGATCCGTCGCCGGAGATGAAGCGCTATCTCGAAGCGGAGGGGCTGAGCTTCGGCATGGCCTCGCCCGAGCGCTACCGGCGCGCGCTCGAGGCGGCGGGGTTTCAGGACGTGCGTCTCGTCAACCGCAACCCCTGGTACCGCGAGGTCGCGCGCGAAGAGCTGGCGGCGCTGGAAGGGCCGCTCTACGAGCGGGCGGCGGCGGCGTCGAGTCCCGCCACCGTCGACCACAATATCGAGACGTGGCGGGCCATGCTCACCGTCCTGGAAAGCGGCGAGCACTGCCCGCACCATCTGCATGCGGTGAAACCGGTCGGATGAGGAGCGGCGTCTCCTCGACGCGGCTACCCCGCGGCGCGTCGGGCGAAACAGCCTTGCGCGCCGGCGGTCGAGGCGGTGCGCACAGAGCAGTCCGCCGGCAGGAAGACCGCCTCGCCCGCGCCGAGCGTGAGGTCGCGCCCGCCCTCGTCCGCGATGCGCACGGCGCCGGCGCTTATGAAGAGCAACTCGTGCGGCCCGGCGGGTCTTTGCCGGTCGTCATGCGGCGCGATCTCGACCGAGCCGGCCGTCATCAACCCGTCGCCGGTCGTGAACCGCACCGAGCGCTGCAGCGGCCCGTCCGCCTCGACCGAGCCGTCGGCGGCGCCGGTCTCGTCGGCGCTCCACACCACGACGCCCGGCCCCGCCGGCGCGGCGTCCGGCGCGACGGCGCCGGGCGGATCGTGGATCATGAAGATCTTTCGCATCGACCCGACCTGCTTCCAACTGACCGGGTGGCGGTTGTGGACGCAGAAGGCCTCACCGGCGCGGACCAGGGTCTCGCCCCCGTCGGCCTCGATCAGCCGGGTCTCGCCCTCCAGGACCGCCATGAACTCGTCCCCCGGATAGGGACCGAAGGCTTCCTTCATGTCGCTCGTGGTCCAGACGCCGACCGTCAGGCCGAGCGCCTCGTCCGCATGCGCGATCGCCCAACTCTGCGCAGTCGGCGGCGTCTCGAAGTCCGCAGGCTCGATCGGAAGCGGCTCCAAGGCCCGCCCCTCGACGCCGTCGCCGGTGATGTGGATCGGATCTCGGGACTGTCCCATCGGCGGCCTCCTCTGCGCTGTCTCTTCGCACAGCAAAGATTGACGGACCGGGGGCCGTCAATGAAAATCTGACTGATCAGTCAGACAACGAACAGAGCGGGTTCCCGCCCGCAGTGGAGAGAGGCCGAGATGGCCAGCATCTCGAAGGCGAACGCAAACCCCAGCCGCATTCGCGAGACGCGGCGGCGCCAATTGGTCGAAGCCGCGGTCGCCTGCATCGCCGAGCGCGGCCTGCCGGGCGCGACGCTCTCCGCCGTGACGGCCAAGGCCGGCTTGTCGCACGGTCTGGCGAATTTTCATTTCGAGAGCAAGGACGCACTCCTGAGCGAGACGCTGGGCCATCTCGCGGAAGAGCATCACGCCGAATGGCGGCGCGCGCTCGACGCCGCCCCGGCCGATCCCGCCTCGCGGCTCGCGGCGCTCGTCGCCGCCGACTTCGCGCGCAGCGTCTGCACGCCGGAACGTTTGGCCGTCTGGTTCGCCTTCTGGGGCCAAGCGACGCACCGTCCGTACTACCTGGAAAAACACCGGCAATATGACGGGGCGCGCAAGGCGATGTTGCAGACGCTTTGCGCCGATCTGGCCGCCGTTCCGGTCCAAGGCGCCCGCCCGGCGATGGACCCCGACCGGGCCGCGCGCAGCATCGAGGCGCTGGTCGACGGACTGTGGCTTCAGTTGCTCCTCGACCCCGCGGCAATCGACCGTAAGGAAGCGCACGCCTGCGCGCGCGACGGGCTGGCCGCCCTCTTTCCAATGCACTTTCCTCCCGCAACCTGATCGAAGGACCTTGCTTCGTGAGTAGAGACGCGCGCTACGACATCCTGTTCGAACCGGTCCGCATCGGGCCCGTCACGGCGAAGAACCGTTTCTACCAGACGCCGCACTGCAACGGCATGGGCCGCGGCTTTCCCGCCGGGATGGCGGAGATGCGCGGGATCAAGGCGGAGGGCGGCTGGGCCGTCGTCTGCACCGAAGAGGTGGAGGTGCATGAGACCTCCGACCACAGCCCAGTCGTCGAGGGACGCCTGTGGGACGACGGCGACATCCCGGTCTTCGCCCGCATGGCGGAGAAGATCCACGCGCATGGCGGTCTGGCCGGGCTGCAGCCGAACCACAGCGGCTACACGGTCGCCAATCACTCGACCCGGGAGATTCCGATCGGCCCGGGCGACATGCCGGTCGAGCCCTACGTCCCGGTCCAGGCGCGGGCCATGGACAAGGCGGACATCAAGGCCCTGCGCCGCTGGTACGTCGACGCAGCCAAGCGCGCCAAGGCGGCCGACTTCGACATCGTCTACGACTATTGCGCCCACAACATGTCGATGCAGATGCATTTCCTGTCCCGCCGCTTCAATCGGCGCATCGACGAGTATGGCGGCTCGCTGGAAAACCGGGTGCGCCTCTTCCGCGAGGTGCTGGAGGACACCAAGGAGGCCGTCGGCGATCGCTGCGCCGTGGCCGTGCGCTTCGCGGTCGACGAACTGATGGGCCCGGACGGCCTGACCTGCGACGGCGAGGCCCGCGACGTGATCGAGATGCTGGCCGACCTGCCCGACCTCTGGGACGTGAACATCAGCGAATGGTCGAACGACTCCCAGACCTCCCGCTTCGCCGATCAGGATTTCCAGGGGGACTACACGGCCTTCGTCAAGCAAATGACCTCGAAACCGGTCGTCGGCGTCGGCCGCTTCACCTCGCCGGACATGATGGCGGGCCTCATCCGCAAGGGCCGTCTCGACCTGATCGGCGCGGCGCGACCCTCGATCGCCGACCCCTTCCTGCCGAAGAAGATCGAGGACGGGCGGATCGAGGACATCCGCGAATGCATCGGCTGCAACATCTGCGTCAGCGGCGACTTCACCTCGACGCCGATCCGCTGCACCCAGAACCCGACCATGGGGGAGGAATGGCGCAAGGGCTGGCATCCGGAGGTCATCCCGGCCAAGAAGACCGACTCGCACGTCCTGGTCGTCGGGGCCGGCCCGGCGGGGCTGGAGGCCGCGCGCGCGCTCGGCCAGCGCGGCTACGCGGTGACGCTGGCGGAGGCCGGCGACGCGCTTGGCGGCCGGGTCGCGGCCGAAAGCGCGCTGCCCGGCCTGTCCGAATGGATCCGCGTGCGCGACCACCGACAATGGCGGATCGAGCAGACGGCCGACGTCTCCGTCTATCTGCGAAGCCGCCTGACGGCCGAGCAGGTGCTGGAGCTGGAGGCCGACCATGTGGTTCTCGCGACCGGCGCGCGCTGGCGGGCCGACGGGGTGGGCCGCGCCCTGACCGATCCGGTCCCGGGCCTCGACGCGCTGCCGGTCCATACGCCGGACGACCTGATGGCGGGCCGCCTGCCGGACGGGCCGGTGCTGCTGTTCGACGACGACCATTACTATATGGGCGGGGTGCTGGCGGAGCTTCTGCGCGACGCCGGGCGCGACGCGATCCTCGCGACCCCGGCCGCCGACGTCTCCCACTTCACCCACTTCACGTTGGAGCAGGAGCGCATCCAGCGCACGCTGTTGGAGCGGGGCGTGGAGATTCGCGCGCAGCGCACGCTGGCGCGGCTGGAGGCCGGCGGCGCCGTCCTCGCCTGCCGCTTCACCGGGCGGGAGGAGCGGGTCGCCTGCGCCGCCGCCGTGCTGGTGACGGCGCGTCTGCCGGAGCGCGCGCTCTACGACGCCCTCACGGCGGAGCCGGAGGCGCTCGAGGCGGCCGGCGTCAAGAGCGTCACCCGCATCGGCGACTGCCTGGCGCCGGGCACCATCGCGGCGGCCGTCTATTCCGGCCACCGCTACGCCCGCGAATTGGACGAGCCGCCCAAGGACGGCCTGCCCTTCCGCCGGGAGCGGGTTGCGCTCCCGGTGGCCGGGCGCTGAGGCGGATCGGCTCGCCCGGCGCCGCTAGAAACGCTCGGCCAATTGGTCCAGGCACGCGCTGGCGACGGCGCGACTGGCCTCGTCGGCGCCGGGCATCGTGGCCCAACCGGTCTCGATCACCATGTCGCGGCGTTTGTAGCTGCTGGCGGCCTGCAGCTTCGCAAGGGTTTCCTGCATTCTGGGATCCTGACGGGACTGCTCGAGGCAGATCGGGGCCAGCGCGGCCACAACCTCTTGCTGGGCCTGCTCGGCGGCCATCTTCTGGGCTGCGCTTTCCGTGACCCATCCGCCCCAGGAGAAGCCGACAACCATGATTGCGGCGGCGCCGGCGCCGGCGCCGATAAGGCCCGGTTTGATCCATTCGGGAATATTCATAGACGTATCCTTTCGGGTGAAAGTCGGGGGAGTATCGCCCAGTCGGGCCGTGGGTTAATGATTGCGCGTTACCGATTGCCGTGGCGGGCGGCGACCCGAAACGGCTCGCCGGTCCGCCAAGCGGTCGTTCCTTTGCAGCGCGGACAGATGCGCTCGCCGGACCACGCGCTCGCAAACGACGCAGCACAGCGCAGGCAGTTGCGCTCCTTTCCGCCGTCGGCGCCGAACGCGGCCCGCGCGCGATCGCGCTGCGCGGCTCCTGATAGGGAAATAGCCATGCGAAACCTCCTGCCGGACGGCTGCGGCGCCAGACCCGCCGAAACTCGAAAGACGTTACGGACGCTTCGGCGGGGGCTGCGCGGCCGCGGCGCCTTTCGACGCCCGGTCGTCCGGCGCCTGGGCGGATGTCGGCTTCGAAGCGCCGCCGGCGTCCCCAGCGTCCGGGCTCTTCGCCGGGTCCGACGGCGTATGCGAGACGGAGAAGTTCTTGAAAGACATGCTCGGCTCCCTTGAAAAAATTCAGTAAATTACCGCACCTGATATGGTGTTTATTTTTATTTCTTCAATGTTTTTTCGGTATTATTATTTACCGAATGGAACAAATAAATATTTCTCTAAATAAAGTTTCCTGCGCTTCAATGAAGAAGAAAAATCGGCTTCTCCTGGATCAGCCGCCCCGTTTGAGTATTCCGGGAAGCCCGTTGCTTGGCGCAGCACCGCCGGGAGGCGGCGCGTCAGATGCACTCGCCGCCGTCGACGACGAGCGCGTGGCCGGTCATGAAGGAAGAGCGAGGCGAGGCGAGATAGACGATCGCGTCCGCGATCTCCTCGACCGTGCCGAAGCGGCCCATCGGGATGGTCGTCGCGATATAGGCCTCCAGCGTCTCGCGCCCGCCCATCTGCACCTCGAACCCGCGGTTGAAGGGCGTGTCGATGAAGCCGGGGCAGAGCGCGTTGAAGCGGATGTTCTCCCGGCCGTAATCCGCCGCCATCTGCCGCGTCATCGCCAGAACCGCGTGTTTGGTGGTGGCGTAGGCGATCATCTCGCGGTCGTACTGCACGCCCGAATTCGACGAGGTGACGATGACGCTGCCGCCGCCCTGACGGCGCATGTGCGGCACGGCGGCCTGGGCGGCCAGGAAGTGCGCGCGCACGTTCAGCCGCCAGGACGCGTCCATGTCCGCGACGGCCACCTGTTCGAGCCGGCCTTCGATCTGTATCCCGGCGTGCGAATGCAGGATGTCGAGCGCCCCCTGGCGGTCGGCCGTCGCGTCGATCGCCGCCGTGAGGGCTGCGTCGTCGGCGACGTCCAACGCCATCGCCTCGGCGCGACCACCCGCCTCCCGGATCGCCTGGGCGACCCGTTCCGCCGCCGCGCCGTCGCGGTCGGTGACGACCACCCGCGCGCCTTCGCGCGCCATCGCCTGCGCCCCGGCGGCGCCGATCCCCGAGCCCGCCGCCGTCACGAAGGCCACCTTGTCCTGCAGCAGCATCGCCCCCTCCACCGACCGACCCGTCACCGCCGATCCCCGCGCCGCAGGATCAGTTGCGCGATGATCAGCAGCACCAGCGACGCCCCCATCACCATCGTGCCGATCGCGTTGATCTCCGGCGTGACGCCCCGCCGGATCGAGGAGAAGATGTAGATCGGCAAGGTCGTCTCCGAGCCGGCGACGAAGAAGGCGATGATGAAATCGTCGAAACTGAAGGTGAAGCTCAACAGGAACCCGGCCAGGATCGCCGGCGCCAGCAAGGGCAGCGTGACCTGCCGGAAGGTGCCGAAGGGCGTGGCGTAGAGGTCGGCCGACGCCTCGCCCAACTCGCGCTCCAGGCTCGACAGGCGGGCGCGCACGATGATGATCACCAACGCCATGGTGAACATCGCATGCGCCGCGATCAGCGAGCCGACGCCCATCGACAGCGTCGGCGGCGCGCCGCCCTCCGGCCAGAGTGCGGCCAGCCAGGGATTGATCTGGTCGAACACGGTCACCAGCGCGATCAGCGTGGCGATGCCGATGACGATGCCGGGGATCATCACGGCGATGTAGATCACCGCGTCGAAGAGCGCGCGGGCCGGCCCGCGGATTCCCTGCAAGCCCACGGCTGCGAGCGTGCCCAGGACGCTGGCGATCGTCGCCGACGCGAAGGCGACCAGAAAGCTGGTCTCCAGCGCGTCCATGACGAAGGGATTGTCGAGCGCCCGGCCGTACCACTTGCCCGAAAAGCCCTGGAGCTGGCTGGCGTGGCGGCCCGCATTGAAGCTGAACAGCGCGATGATCGCGATCGGCGTATAGAGGAAGAGATAGACGCAGAAGGAATAGATCCGCATGGCCCCGCCTCACATGACCGACACGTCGTCGCGGCTTGTGTGCAGCCGCGCGATCAGGCGCATGTAGACGGTCACGGTCACCAGCATGATGACGATCAGCATGACCGCGACGGCCGACCCGAAGGCCCAGTTGCGCGACTGCAGGAACAGATCGACCAGCGCGTTGCCGACGAAGAAGACCTTGCCGCCGCCCAGCAGCAGCGGGATCAGGAATTCGCCCATCAACAGGATGAAGACGAGCATGCACCCGGTGGCCACGCCGGGGATCGACAGCGGAACCGTCACCTTGAAGAAGGTTGCAAGCGGCGGCGCGCCGAGGTCGGACGAGGCCTCCAACAGGCGCTTGTCCAGCCGATCCAGGCTGACATAGATCGGAAAGACCATCAGCGGCAAATAGCCGTAGACGATGCCGATCAGCACCGCGAAGGGCGTGTAGATCAACTGCACGTCGCCCAGCCCCATGGCCTCGATCAGCGCCGGGATCCCCCGCCCGCCCAGGATGTAGATCCAGGCGTAGCTGCGGATCAGAATGCTGGTCCAGAACGGCACGATCACGAGGACGAGCAGGATCGTCTTCCATTTCGGATCCGTGCGCACGGCCAGTTGGTAGGCCAGCGGATAGGCGATCAGCATGGCCGCCAGCGTCCCCAGCGGCGCCAGGATCAGCGTGTTCTGGAAGGCGGTGAAGCGCGCCGGCAGGTTGGCGTACTGCTCGAAGGTGAAAGCGGGGACATAGCCGCCGGCCGCCCCCCGCTCCCCGAAGCTGAAGATGAACACCACGCTCAGGGGCAGCACCAGCATGACCAGGAACCACCCCGCCGCGGGGGCGACGAGCAACCAGTTTCTCTCGCGTTGCGTCACGGCCTCGCCGCCCCCCGGTCCGGATCAGGCCGACTTGAACCGCGCCAGCAACTCGGCCCGGTTCGGGTCCGTCAGCGTCGCCGCCGCGCCGAACTCCAGCGCGTCGAGCAGGTCCTGCGCCGGATAGAGGATCGGGTCCTCCAGCATCTCCTTCGGCAACAGCGCATTGGTGCGGCTGTCGGCCACCGGATAGCCGTGCGCCATGACCTCGCGGGCGTTGACCTCCGGCGACAGCATGAAGTCGATCAGCGCGTAGGCGGCCTCGCGATGCGGCGCGCCTTTCGGGATCGCGTAGTAGTCGCTCCAGATCTCCCCGCCTTCGCGGCCGAGCACGTAGGCGATCTCCGGGATGTCGCTGTTCAATTGCTTGCCGTCGCCGGTCCAGCACATGGTCATCCAGGCGTCGCCGCTGCGCATCGCCGGCTGATAGTCGGACGAGATCGCGAACAGGTGCGGCTTCGCGTCGAGCAGCAGGCGCTCCGCATCCGCCAACTCGGTCGGATCGACCGAATTGAAGGAGTAGCCGAAATATTTCAGCGCATTGCCGATGGTGGTGAGCTGGTAGTCATGCACCATGGTCCGGCCCGAATAGTCGTCCATGGTGCGATCCCAGAAGTCCTTCCAGGTGGCGAAGGGCTTGCCGCCGTCATGCGCCGTGTTGACCGCGAATCCGGTGGTGCCCCAGTTCTTCGGAACCGCATAGAGCGACCCGTCCACCGTGCCCGCATCGGCGAAGCGCGGATCGAAGGCGCCGGCGTCGTAGTTCGCCAGCCTCGAGACGTCGAGCGGCTCGATCAGATCCTCCGAGACATAGGTCGTGATCGTGTAGTTGGTCGGCACGAAGACGTCCCAGCCGCTGCCGCCGGCCTGCAGCTTGGCCAGCATCTCCTCGTTCGAGCCGAACACGTTGACCTGAACGAAGGCCCCGGTCTCGTCGGTGAAGCGCTCGAAATTCTCGACGTCGTGGTAGTTCGGCCAGGTGGCCAGCACCACGCGGTCGCCGATGTCGCCGGCCGCGTACGCCCGGCGCGGGCGAAGACCCGGCATCGCCGTCCCCAGCGCGGCCGCCGCCGCGCCCAGGCCGGTCACCCCCAGAAAATGGCGGCGGCTGACCGACCCTTTCTGATAGCGCCGCAACTCCTGCATGAACTTCCGCTTCGACATATGATCCTTGTCCGTCATTGCTCTTTCTCCCTGTTGTGCGCCGCGGCGACCCGGCGCGTGGCTAAATCCGCCGCATGATCAACGCCGCGCCGTCCGGCCAATCGATCCAGGCGCGCTCACCCTGCACGAAGCCGCTCGCCCCGATCTCCGACTGCCGGGGCGCAAGCGCGATGACGGGTCCGAGCACGGCGTGCCGGACCAGATACTCGGTGTGCTCGCCCAGAAAGATCCGGTTCTGGACGACGACTTCGAGGCCGCCTTCAAGCGGCTCCCGGCTGAGCCGGATCTGCTCCGGGCGGATGCTGAGGCAGGCCTCGCCCTCGGCCGCCAGATCCCCGACCGCGCGCCCCTCGAACTCAAGCCCGCCCGCGAGCCGGAGGCGCGCGCGCCCGCCCGCGTCGATGAAGACCGCGCCGTCGAAGAAGTTCGACACGCCCACGAAATCCGCGACATAGCGCGACTGCGGATTGTCGTAGAGGTCCTGCGGCGTGCCGATCTGGACGATGCGGCCGGCGCGCATGACGCAGATCCGGTCGCTGAGCGAGAGCGCCTCCTCCTGATCGTGCGTGACCAGGACGAAGGTGATGCCGAGCTGGCGCTGCAGGTCCTGCAGCTCAATCTGCATCTCCTTGCGCAGCTTCCGATCGAGCGCCGCCAAAGGCTCGTCCAACAGCAACAGCTTCGGTTCGTTGACGATCGCGCGGGCCAGCGCCACGCGCTGCTGCTGGCCGCCCGACATCTCCCAGATCCGGCGCTTCTCGAAGCCGGTCAGGCGGACCGTCTCCAGAGCGCGCGTGACCTTGTCCTGGATCGTCCGGCGCTCGATGCGCGGCCGCCGCTGGCGCAGGCCGTAGCTCACATTGTCCGCGACCGAAAGATGCGGGAAGAGCGCGTAGCTCTGGAAGACCATGTTCACCGGTCGGCGATAAGGCGCGAGATCGTTGACGCGCTCCCCGTCGATCAGCACCTCGCCGCTGGTCGGCGTCTCGAAACCCGCCAGCATGCGCAGCGCCGTCGTCTTGCCGCAGCCCGACGGTCCCAGAAAGGAGAGAAACTCGCCCGCTTCGATGCGCAGCGTCAGATCCTGCGCCGCCAGCACTTCGCCGAAACTCTTGGAGACGCCGCGCAGCTCCGCAACCGGCCGGATCGCGCCGCTGCCGAAGTCGCCGTCATATTCCGCCTGCGACGCTTGTGAATCCATTTATTGGCTAAAGCCTCATATTCCATGAATGATAAAAGTGAACGAGCAATTGCGAATCCTGTAAATATGCGCATTGTGATAGACCGTTTCGCATAGACCGCGCAAAGGCGGCGCAGAGGCGGCGGGGAGGAGGGTGTCTTGGATTGGGCGGAGGCGGCTGGGCGGCTCATCGACGCGATCGGCGCGCCGCGCTTCGGGGCCGAGCTGGCGGCGGCGCTGCGCGTCCGGGTCGGCTACGACTACACCGTGATCTTCGGCTATTCGGGCTCGGCGCGACCGGTCGATCTGTTCGACGATTTCCCCGAGGACCGGCGCCGCCTGCATGTGGACGAGTACCAGGAAGGCCCCTACCTGCTCGACCCCTTCTATCTGGCGACGCGCGACCGCACCGAGCCGGGGCTGTGGCGGTTGAGCCAACTGGCCCCGGATCGTTTCTACCAGGGTGAGTACTACCGCAGCTATTACGGCCAGACGGGTCTGGCGGAGGAGGTCGGATTCCTGATCGCGCTGCCCCCCGACCGGACCGTCGTCGTGTCCTTGATGCGCAAGGAGAAGCGCTTCTCGAACGCCGAGATGCGCGCCCTGACCCAAATCCGGCCGGTGGTTGACGCCGCCTGCCGGAAGCATTGGTCGGATTTCGAAACGGCCGGCTCGCCCTCCGCGCCGAACGCAGAGGACCGCCTCGAGCGCGCCTTCCAGAGCTTCGGGGAGGGCGTGCTGACCCCGCGCGAACGCGAGGTCGTCGAACTGACGCTGCGCGGCCATTCGGCGGACGCGATCGGCAAGCTGCTCGGAATCTCCTCCGGCACGGTGCGCATTCACCGGCGCAACATCTATTCGAAGCTCCGGATCAGCTCGCAAGGGGAACTCTTCAACGGCTTCATCACGGCGCTGGCCGCCCGCGTCGAGATGCGCCCGGAGGAATGACTCCGCCGGAACCGATCGGCGGTCGGCCGCGGCGCCGCGCGCCGTACGATTTCGCTTGCGTTGCCGGGGTGGAATTACGCACTCTCTCGCCGTGGCCTTTGGTTCCCCTGACCGGTTGTGAGGCCGGGGGGATTAAAAGGGAACGCCGGCAGCGACTTTCCGTAAGGCGGTCGTGATCCGGGGCTGTCCCCGCAACTGTGAGCGGTGAGACGGCGGTCATTCGATGGTCACTGGGTCGGGACCCTTGGGTCCCGTCGGGAAGACCGGCCGCCGTCTGCGACCCGCGAGCCAGGAGACCTGCCAAAGCGCCGCGTCACCTTTGCCGCCGGTCGGGGATTGCCGGGGGCGCGGGCGTGAAGTCCGTTTGCGGTGGCGCCTTGTTGGTGCGTCCGTAGGACGGCGCTTCGGCCCGGGTGTCTCGCGTTCTTCGCGCAAGCCAATCCGTCGCCCATGAAGCGATCCGTCAGGACGGGAGCCGTCGTGACTGGCGGACCCGCTCTGTCGCGCTCTCGACGAGGCGTCTATCGATCCGGACGGGGTCGGTCGGGCGCTGTCGTCACGCGTCGTCTCTTCCACCCCGCCGCGATCGAAACGCGCCGAAGCGAGGCGGCATCGCGCGTCCGTCCGGTCGGGGAACCGAACTGGAGGAGCGTTATGAAGAGAACGAGAGACGGCGCGCCGAACCGCGCGCTTTGGACGGGGGCGGCGGCGATGACCGCGCTTCTCGCAACGATGTCCGGAGGCTGGGCGCAGGACGGCGCCGTCGTGGTGGCCCCGGAAACCGTGGTGACCGCAAGCCGCATCCCCCTGCCGGCCGAACAGGTCGGCAGCGCGGTCACCGTCATCACGGCCGAGGATATCGAGCGCGGGGGGCAGCGCTTCGTCTCCGACGTGCTGCGCGACGTCCCGGGCCTGGCGGTCAGCCGCACCGGCGCGACCGGCGGCGAAGCGGTGGTGCGCATCCGCGGCGCGGAATCGAACCATACGCTGGTCATCGTCGACGGCGTGGAGGTCAACGACCCCAGCAACGGGTCCTTGTACGACTTCTCCCGCCTCATGACCCAGGACATCGAGCGCATCGAGGTCCTGCGCGGCCCGCAATCCGCCCTGTGGGGCAGCGACGCGATCGGCGGCGTCATCAACATCATCACCAAGCGCGGGGATGGCGCCCCGTCGGGCTCGGTCGAGGTCGAGGGCGGCAGTTTCGGAACCCAGCGCGGATCCGCCAGCCTGCGCGGCGGCGGCGAGCGCTTCAGCCTCGCCGGGTCGGTTCAGCGGTATCGAACGGACGGGGTGTCCAGCGCCGCCGAGTCGCGCGGCAATGAAGAGGCCGACGGCTACAAGAACGACACGGCGAGCTTGAAGGGCGCGCTGCGGCCGATCGAGGAGATCGAAATCGACGCCGTCGCGCGCTACACCCGCGCCTTCGCCGAGACCGACAACTTCGTCGGCGGAACCGGCGCCGTGGACCGCATCTCCGACGCCACGACGCGGCAGAAATACGGCCGCCTCGGCGTGCGGGTCGACCCGTTCGACGGCGCCTGGACGCATCGCGTCGGCCTCGCCTACAGCCGGGATCGCGACGAGAACACGACCAACGGCGCGTTGTCGAGCACCGCCTACGGGATCAAGGTCAAACAGGACTACGAGACCACGGTGCGCTTCGAGACGCCGGACGTCGCCCGCGCCGAGCACAGCGTCACCTTTCTGGCCGAACGCGAAAAGGATCGGATGGAGGCGAGCTTCCTCGGACAGGGAGACATCGCGACGACCAATGACGGTTTCGCCGGCGAGTACAATCTGGGCCTGTGGGAGGCGCTGTTCCTGTCCGGCAGCCTGCGGCGCGACGAGAACGACCGGTTCGACGGCGAGACCACCTATCGCGGCACGGCCGCCTATCTGATCGAGGACTGGGGGACGCGGCTTCACGGCGGCATCGGCACGGGGATCAAGAACCCGACGCTGACCGAGCTCTTCGGCTTCTCGGCCACCTTCGTCGGCAACCCGACCCTGACGCCGGAGCGCAGCCGCGGCTGGGATTTCGGCGTCGAACAGCGATTCTGGGACGACCGGGCGCGCGTCGACGTCACCTATTTCCGCAACCGGGTCGAGGATCTGATCACGGGGGCCGGCAACAGGGCCGTCAACCTGGACGGGGAATCGCCCTCCGAAGGCGTCGAGATCGAAGGCGATCTGGCGCTGACGGAGGCGATCGATCTCGCCGCCGCCTACACCTACACCAACGCCAAGACCGCCGACGGGACCGAGCAGGTCCGCCGCCCGATGCACATCGCAAGCGCGTCGGTCAACTGGCGGTTCCTGGAGGACAAGGCGGCCCTCAATCTTGGCCTCGACTACACCGGCGATTTCGTCGACTTCGCCTTCGACGCCGGCTTCAACCAATCGGTCGTCGAGATGGACGGCTACACCCTGGTCAGCCTGAAAGGGTCCTACGAACTCGCCGACGGCGTCGAGCTCTATGCGCGCGGCGAGAACCTGCTCGACGAGGAGTATGAGGAGATCTTCACCTACGGCGCCCCCGGCCGGGCCGGCTACGCCGGCCTGCGCTGGTCGTTCTGAACCGGGTCGGGCCGGCCCCGCACGCCGCGGGGCCGGCCCGGTCGCCCGCCACACCACACGAGGGAGCAACGCGATGTCGGACAGCCTGGATGCGCCCGCCCATCGGATCGACGGCCCGGGCGTGGGCCCGTTCATCGAGTGCGGCGCGGGCGTGGCGGGCTGACGGGCATGCGCCGGGCCCTTCACCTTCTGCTGCTCGTCGGCGTGCTCGCGGCGCCCGTCGCCGCGGGACCGGCGGCGGCGGCGGCGGACAAGCCGGCGCGCGTGGTTTCGTTGAATCTCTGCACCGACCAGTTGGCCCTGCTGCTGGCCGACCCGGGACAGATCGTCTCCGTCACGGCGCTGGGCGCGCGGCCGGAGGAGTCCTTGATGGCGGAGCGCGCGGCCGGCCTCGCCCTCAATCACGGGGACTTGGAGGAGGTGCTGCCGCTGCGCCCCGATCTGGCGATCGCCGGGCGCTACACAAGCCGCTTCACCGCGGCCGCGCTCGCCCGGCTGGGGATCTCGGTGCTGGAGTTGGCGCACGCCGAGAGCTTCGCAGACGTGCGCGCCAACATCCGCCGCGTCGCCGCGGCGCTCGGAACCGAAGCCCGCGGCGCAGCGCTGATCGCGGCGATGGACCGACGGATCGACCGCCTCCGGCGCGCGGCGGATGCGCTGGGCCCCGCCCCCCGAGCGCTGATCTATCGCGCCGGCGGGCACACGCTGGGGCCGGACAGTCTCGCAGGCGCGGTGCTGACGCTGGCGGGATTCGAGAACGCGGCCGAAGCCTATGGGATCGCGCGGTTCGGAGACGTGCCGGTGGACGGGGTGCTGGCCCTGTCGCCCGACCTGCTGATTGTCGGGGTCTACCGGGCGGAGGGCCCGTCGCTCGCCCGGGACGTGACGCAGCATCCGGCGATCCGCGCGCACGGCGTGGAGACCCTGGCCGTGCCGACCCGGCGCTGGGGCTGCGGCGTTCCCGCCGCGCTCGACGTCGCGGAGCGGCTGATCGCCTGGCGCAAGGCTTGGGAGGCGGGGTCGTGAGCGCGACCATCCTCGACGCGCCGCGGCGGGCCGAGCCGCCCTTCGGCCTGCTCCTGGCGGGGCTGGGCGCGGCCGCGCTGGTCGCCGCCGGGATCGGGCTCCTCGGCGACCGATTGTCCGCCGACGCCGTCGCGGGATTCGCCGCACTGCTCGGGACGCATCCGGACGCCGCCTGGGACATCCTGATCGAAGTGCGGCTGCCGCGCGTCCTGCTGGGCGCGATGGTGGGGGTGACCCTCGGCCTGTCCGGCGCGGCGCTGCAGGGCTGGCTGCGCAACCCGCTGGCCGAACCGGGCCTGATCGGCGCCAGCGCGGCCGCCGCCCTGGGGGCGGTCATCGCCTTCTATTTCGGGATTGCCGATTGGTTGCGCTTCGCCCTGCCGGCCGGCGGGACCTTGGGGGCGCTCGTGGGGCTCGGCGCGCTGCTCCTCCTCGTCGGGCGGGACCCCAGCACCCTCACCGTCATCCTGGCCGGCGTCGCCGTCAGCGCCTTCGCCGCCGCGCTGACCCAGCTCGCGCTGAACCTCGCGCCCTCGCCCTATGCGGCGTTGGAGGTCATCACCTGGATGATGGGCTCGCTCGCCAACCGCAGCCTCGAGCATCTCTGGCTCGCGCTGCCGCTCACCCTCGTCGGCTGGGCGCTGCTCGCCGGGACGGGGCGCGCGCTCGAGGCGTTGACGCTGGGCGAGGACGCGGCGCGCAGCCTCGGGGTTCGTCTCGACCGGTTGCGCTGGCGCATCATCCTGGGCGTGGGGCTGAGCGTCGGGGCCGCCGTCTCCGTCAGCGGCGTGATCGGCTTCGTCGGTCTGGTCGTGCCGCACCTGCTGCGCCCGCTGTGCGGTTACAGCCCGAGCCGCCTGCTGCCGGCGAGCGCGCTGGGCGGGGCGGCGCTGGTGCTTGTCGCGGACGCCGCGGTGCGCACGCTCTCGCCCGGGCCGGAGCTCAAGCTCGGCGTCGTGACGGCGCTGATCGGCGCGCCCTTCTTCCTGATGCTGCTGCGCGACGTGCGCCGGAGGGGCGCATGACGGCCCCGCTGGAAGCGCGCGCGATCCGCGTCGAACGCGGCGGCCGGCCGGTGCTCGACCGGGTCGATTTCGCCTTGAGGACCGGGGAGTGCGTCGGACTGATCGGCCCGAACGGCGCCGGCAAGACGACGCTGCTGCGCGCGCTCCTGGGCCTGCAGCCCGTCAGCGCCGGCCGGGTTCTGCTGGAGGATCGGCCGATCGAGGCCTGGGAGCCGAGCGCCCGGGCGCGGCGCCTCGCCTATCTGCCGCAGCAGGGCGGCCAAGCCTGGCCCGTCCGGGTCGAACGCTTCGTCAGCCTCGGCCGTCTGCCGCATCTGGAGCCCTGGCGCGGCCCGGGCCCCACGGATCGGGAGGCCGTCTCGCGCGCGATGGCGGCGGCGGACGTGACCGCGCTCGCGGATCGCCCCGTCACCGCCTTGTCCGGCGGCGAACAGGCGCGCGTCCACCTGGCCCGGGCGCTGGCGGTCGAGGCGCCGCTGCTGCTGGCCGACGAGCCGACGGCGGGCCTCGACCCCTATCATCAGCTGCAGTTGATGGCGCGGCTCCGCGCCTTGGCGCGCCGGGACGGCCGTGCGGTCGTCGTCGTGCTGCACGATCTGACGGCGGCGAGCCGATTCTGCGACCGCCTCTGCCTTCTCAACGCCGGCGCGGTCGCCGCCGACGGCCCGCCGCGCACGGTGCTGACGCCGGAGCGGCTCGCCGCCGTCTACGGCGTCACGCCCGCTCCCCATCCGCTCCCAGAGAGCGCGGTGCTGCCCTGGCGCTGCATCGACGAGACGAGGCGCGACGATGACGCCGCATGACGCGCAGCCCGTCCTGCCGGCGGACGCGGCGCCGCGCCCCGCGTCCGAGCCGCCGGCCCTGCGGCTTATCGAAAGTCGGCGCGCGCCGGCGCTCCGTGCGTGCGCGGAGGCGCGCCCGGCGCCGGAGCGGCGCGGCCCGAAGCGATTCAGCGCATTGAGCGCCGCGGCCGCGATCCTGTTGCACGCCGCTGCGGCGTCGGCGGGCCTCTTCCTGGTCGAAGCGACCGAGCCGCCAAGGCCGCCCGCGGCCGTCTTCGACGTTGTGCTGCTGCAGGACGCGCCCGGCGGCGGCGCGCCCGCGGCCGCCGGCGGCGCGCGCGCCCTTGACGCAGCCGACGACGCCTCCTCCCACCACGCCTCATCCCACGATGCGGGCGAGCCTTCAAAGCGCCCGCCGACGGAGACCTCTGCGCCGGCGCCCCCGGCCGCAACGGCCGCAACGGCCGCTCAGAGGCCCGACCCGCACCCGCCGGTCCCACAAGCCGCCCCACCCCCCATGCTGCAGCCCCTTGCGCACGACCTGCCGCACGCCATGCAGAACCCCGTGCCGCCCCCCATGCCGCACCCCATGCCGCAGAGCGCGCCGCCGCCCGACGCCGTCGAATCGCGCGCGCAGACGAAGGACTTGGCGCCGGCGCCGAGCGACGCCGAACCGCCCGCACAGGTCGCCGCCCCGGAAAGCCCGATCGGGCTCCAGCGCCGCCCGTCCGCGCGCCTGAAACCGACGCCGCCGGCGCCGAAACCGGATCAATCGTCCCAGTCTCCCCCGACAGCGAACGCACGCTCCGACGCGCGCCCGGTCGTCGAGGAGATCCCGCCGGCGGCGCCGGCGCCCGCCGGCGCCGGGAGGGCGCACCGGCCGGACCCGGTCGCCTCCAGCTCCGCCGCCGGGTCGGCCGACCGTGTCGCCGGCGCGGGCGGCGCCGGGACCTCGTCCCCACCGGGCTGGCGCCTGGGATCGAGCGCCAACCCCGCGCCCCGCTATCCCTACACCGCCCGGATGCGCGGCTGGGAAGGACGGGTTCTCCTGCGCGTGGCCGTCCGCGCCGACGGGAGCGTCGCGTCGGTCGAGATTTCCGAGAGCGCCGGCCGACGCTCGCTGGACGAGGCGGCGAGCGAGGCCGTCGCCGCCTGGCGTTTCACGCCAGCGAGGCGCGGCGGGGTTGCGGTCGGCGCGACGGTTCTGGTGCCGATTCAATTCAAGCTGCTGTAACCGGAGAGCCCCGACGCAAAAGCCCCGCTCTATTGAGCGGGGCTAAGTGTTTGTTTTATTTGGTTGCGGGGGCAGGATTTGAACCTGCGACCTTCAGGTTATGAGTTAGCTTATGACTGTTTCTCTGGTTTTCTCTGATCGACGCTACACCATCATAAAGCAATGTTATTAATGACATTTTTCTTTTGAGCTTTACGCTCTTCGACTCTCACGACCCTTGCATTTCGCTCTCATCTGCTTCCTATATGCTTCCTGTTTAGGAGAAGGAAGCGCACTCATGGCGAAGCTCAGCAAGCGCACCGTTGAGGCCCTGAAGCCTCTAGAGAAGGATTTCTTCGAGTGGGACGACGAGCTGCGCGGCTTCGGCTTGCGCGTCTGGCCGACCGGCCGGAAGATCTATCTGATCCAGTATCGGGACAGCGGAGGACGCACACGTCGCAAAGGGCTCGGCAAGCATGGTGTCGTGACGGCGGAAGAAGCGAGGAAGCAAGCGCGCGACCTCCTTACAGGCGTGGCGCACGGACAGAACCCATCTGAAGATTCTCGCAAAAAACGCGTCGCGCCTACCATAAATGAGCTCTGCGAGCGCTTTTTTAGCGAATATGTGCCGTCTCGCTGTAAAGATTCAACGCAGAAAGAATACCGCAGAAATATCGATCTCTTCATCAAACCGCGCCTGGGCCGATTGAAGGTAGCGGATGTGGAGCGCTCGGATATCGCCGACCTTCACCACGCGCACCGCGATATTCCCTATCAGGCGAACCGCACGCTTGGCGTCTTATCGGTCATGTTCAATCAAGCAGAGATATGGGGGCTGAGGCCCGAAGGCTCCAATCCTTGCCGCCATGTGAAGAAATATGCTGAGAAGAAGCGGGAGCGTTACCTATCGCCGGAAGAGCTAGCGCGGCTCGGGCAGACGCTCACGGAGCTTGAAGCCTCGGGTGCAGAGTCGCTTCCGGCGATAAACGCGATCCGCCTCTTGATCCTGACCGGCTGCCGGCTCGGAGAAATCCAGACACTCAAGTGGGAGTACGCCCAGGGCAATCGGCTTCGGCTGCCGGATTCGAAGACCGGCGCGAAGACAGTCTACCTGGCCCCGCCGGCGCTTGAGGTGTTGTCGAAGATCGAGCGGCTGCCGGACAACCCCTACGTCATCACCGGCACGCGGCCGGGGGCGCACCTCACGGATCTTCAGCACCCCTGGCGCCGCATCCGCGCCCGCGCCGGCCTTAATGATGTGCGCATCCATGATCTTCGGCATTCGTTCGCGTCTAGCGCCGTCGGAATGGGTGAAAGTCTGCCGATGATCGGCAAGCTCCTAGGTCATAGCCAGGTGCAGACAACGGCGCGCTACGCGCACCTGGCGGATGATCCGGTACAAGGGGCCGCAAATCGCGTTTCTTTAGAGTTGGGTCGATTGCTGAACGGTGGAGGATAAGAAGTGCTGCCAAAGCAGCCTTCTTTCCTCGCGCACTCACTTCGAGACGGCGGCCGGAATGCCTTTTGCTCAGACTAGGCTTATTGACGCTGGCCGTTCAGTCCTTACGCTGAAGGTACTTGCACCGAGGGCCTTTCTTTAGATTTTAGAGCATATCGATGGATGAAGAACCGGCGGCAGTGTCGCGGCAGAGGATGAAACAACTCCGACAGGCCTGGGCTTTGGTGAGCGAGGCCTCGCCAGAGGAGCGTAAAGAGTTGTTCCGGGATGAGTACGAGTACTTTAACCAGATCAAGCAGCAGCTTGATGAGCCAGAGAACCGTTTCCACCCGCATTCATCAAGCGCCTTCCAGGCGATTGATGGGTTAGTACTCTTCTACAGGCGCCTCACAGGATATCGGGCCGGATGGATTCCCGAGAAGCTACTAGAGCATTGTTGCCAAAACGCAGGCCGGCAACCGAAGTACGATTTAGACACCCGGGAGACCAACTGCATCTTCATATCAATGATGGTCGAACGAGGCGCATCAGAGACGCAGGCCATGAAGCTTCTTATGAGGCTAAAAGGCGACAACGCCATGAGCAGCGGACACCTTCGGGAACTTCAAGACACATACCGCGATTTCAAGCGAAGCGGCCGCCCGAGCCCTAGAGACCTCTCGATTAAGTACACCTCTCACAATATCGCGGAATTCCTAAAGTTTTCTATCTCAAACCTTGAAGGGGAAGACGCTGCGTCGCGGAAGGCGGTTTCCGCGTTTCGGCAGTTTTTCCAAGAGTTGATAGACGTCATGAAAGAGAGTCATGACGTCATTGCAAAGCGCGATCGTAGCTATCCCGAGATTTTCGGCTGCGTGATCGATTGGCTAAATGCTGATTACGAAGATCCGTTGGACTATTTTTTCGCGCATGAGCCGCTTAGCCCAGCCGCCTCCAATGCCAGGCGTCGCGCGCTCCGCGAATACATCAATACCATGTATGCCTTCCGGGAAAACCCAATCGCCTAACCACTGTGGAACTTAATTTTTTCCACACTGAGAAAACTTTTCTCCTCTCCTCCAACTAGCGCGAACGGCGTCATATCACGCCGAAGCCGGCGAGCGTTGTGCTGCCGGTGAGAGTGTGACGAGGAGACAAGACCATGGACTACGGACCTCAGCATGACGCCGTTCCGACGAAGACGGATGGCGATCCCAGCTACTATGACAGGCTGATCCCGGAGAGGGAGGCGGCCGACTTCCTCGGATACACGGTGCGCGCCTTACAGAACTGGCGCGTGCGCGGCGGCGGGCCTCGGTTCGTGAAGGTCTCAAGCCGTTCGATCCGTTACCGGCGGCGCGACCTGATCGCTTGGGTCGACCTCAAGACGGTCGAGCACACCTCGCAACCGGTCGAGGCATGACCATGCACCCGCAAAAGAAAACGGCGCTCCCAGCTGCAACTGGGGAACGCCGTGTCGAGGTATTTTCTATGTGCGCTCTAATAGCTCTGATTAAGCGGGAGCGCAAGGAGCGGGTCTTTAAGGCCCGCTCCTACCTCCTGCTTCACCTTAATGAATTTTCGTATGGAGGTTCATCCTGTTTTGCCCTGGCGGGGCTGGCCGCGCCGTCAGGGATTTTGGGGGCGGCGACCGGAAACGGTTACGACTGGCAGAAGCGTCGGACGACATCCCGCCATCTGTCTCCGGTCCCCTCTCTAAAGGGCGGGCGTCGCTACGGCGCCCGCCCCCTCCATATCTATATGTATACGGAATGTATGTATGCAGGGCGGCCGGCAGGCCCGTACCGTTACGTAGACGTAAGGGAGGCCCCTCCCCGTAACGTTACGGCGCAGCCACTGCATACGTATATACGGTGCGACAAGCCCCTTAACCTTAAGGGGCAGCACCTCCGTTACGGCTTGGCGCACTCCCTTAAGGAGCCGGCCCCTAAGGGCGCACCCCCACTTAAGGGCGTTGCGCCCATTAAGGGGCTGGCCCCCACCCCGCCCCTAAAACCAAAGCGGCCCCGGCGCGAAGCGACGGAACCAGCGCGCGCCTGCGCGCGCCCTCTTTTTCTCAAAAGCCCGAAGTCCCAGAGGGGGGTCTTTGTAACACCCCCCTCTAGAATTACTCCGGCGTAATGGAGCGTAAGAAATGGCCGAACTGCTTTATGCGGGGTTCGACACTCTAGATGTGGCGTTTCAGGGGGCGCTCCCTGAAGAGATCATGCATCAGCTGGACGAAGCGCGCGACCGGGCCGAAGCGCAGCAAGAGAAGGTGCTCGTGCAGATCGGCCCGAACGAGGTGCAAGCGCATATCCAGGGCCACGGGATGCGAGGCGGCTATCGCTATCTTCTAGATACGGGACCGCTCGGCGCGAAGTGGATGATCAAGCGCAATACGGACGCAGCGCAATGGAACCTGTTCGCTTCGCCCCGCGCGACAACGCTGCTCGCCTATGGCTATAAAGAGACGTTCCGGCGACTTTTAGAAGAGATCGAGCGCATGGGCGGCCGCGTGATGGGCCATTCGATCAACCGGGCCGATTTCGCTATGGACGTCGAGACGCGCGGCTTCGAGCTGCACCCGGAACAGATCGTGGCGCACTCCCACTCGAAGGTGTCACCCTACTGGGGAAAGCGCACAGAAGCGCAAGACGAGGATCAACCAGTAACGGTCTTCAGAGGACGTCGCGTCGAGAGCATAACTGTCGGCAAGCAACCCGGCCGTCAAATCATCATATACGACAAGCGCCGAGAGGCGATTGAGCGGCAAAAGCCTTTTTGGTTCGAAGTCTGGGGCAAGGATCGAGAAAACAAGGATCTCGAAGTTTGGCGCGTCGAGGTCCGCGCCGGAAAATCTGAACTGAAACATAAATTTCGTCTATCGACGCTTCAGGACTTTGAGGCATCCATTGGAGACGTGATCACCGACGCATTGGCAAACATTCGATATCTGGCCGACTGGCAGCTAGACAGCAATGTGTCGCGGCAAGAGCTGCATCCGCTATGGCGCGCAGCGCAAGAGACAGCCGGACGGGATCTTACTGAGCTCCGATCAGGCCTTACCCCGGGCCAGGTGCGAGAGGTGGAACGCACGCTGGCTCAAGAGCGATACCTCGGCATGTGTGCGGGGAACGCAATTGGACTCGGCATCGCAGACGGAATGAGTGACGAAGAGATACAGAAGCGGTTGCCCGAACTCGTCGCGGCAAAACTCGCACGGCATTTTCGGGACAAGGGGCCAGCACTACACGACACGATAAAGCGCAGCCGCGAACGTCTCGTCTTTATCGAATGAGTGATTGCCCGCTATAAGGTTCACACTACTAGGCCAGCTGTCCAAGACGCGACACCAACCGGAAGTGGCGGGCTCCCACACGGTTTTACACCTTCTGTCCCGGAACCGACTTCATGAAACTTGGACGAAACTCTGAGCGTAGGTCAGAACTCCTTAACGGAGGCTAAAAATCTCTTCTTGCAGGTGGCACCACTCCAAATTTATTCACATAATTTAAGGCGTTAGAAACGTGTGGGGTCGGCCCTTTACCCGTGCACTTTAAACTGTGTTTCGAACCTGTTTTTTCGGGGCTCTATGCCCTTGCTGTCGCGGTTGTAAGGTTCTGCTTCAGACCCAAGGCTACCGTTACACGCAAGCGGTCGTCGCATGACAAACAGAAGGGCAAGCCATGACTGAGGCGTTTCTCACGAAAGTTTGGGGAATCGGTTTTGATAAACTACCGATTCTTGGGTTCTCCACTGAAGGCGGCCGACTCAACTTCCTCAAAAGCTCCAAGCCGGGGGACTGGGTCTATGTGGTTGGGACAAAGACAACGAATACGCCCGAAGAACTAAGAGGGCGTATCCTGGCTCGCCTGCAGTTGGGCCGCGACCTATTCAACGCTAGAACTGTGATCGAGGCGGCTGGATATCAGCCTTCCGAAAGAGAGCTTGATGAGGCGCGAAGCTACAAGTGGCCCTTCGCGTTGCCAGTGTTGCGCCTAGAGTATGTCGACGGCCAACCGTCGCTTACGGATGTGATCGGTGATTTCAACGATGGGTCTCACTTTGCCACTTACGCATTGAGCATCAGAGAACAGGTTGGGCCTGTGGCAAGCGATAAGCTACTGGCACTCGATACTAGCCCAGGGCGGGTGCCGAGCATACCGGCTATCGATAACCAAAGAGCCCATCAGGATCACCAGAGCTTTAAGTCGCGGCTTAACGGCAGGAGCGGCCCAGGCCCATCGTCTACCCCTTACTCGGTAGAGCGCGAAGAAGTAGGCGGGTACACATATCTGTTTCGTCTGATCGACCGGAAGCACGAGACGAACTTCTTCAAGATCGGCTATGCGGTTGATTGGCAGAGGAGGCTAAACACCCTCAACAAGGGCCTGTTTTCTCCTGTTACGGGCTGCAGCTTCAAAATCGTAACTTACGAGCCTTTCGAGCAGTTGTATCAAGCATACAATACAGAACAGCATCTACTTCTTCAGTTCAGAGATGACCTAGTTGAAGGAGAGCATGAAGTCGTACAGTTGCAGGATGAGACAGAGGTCCAGCGGGCCATATTCGAGATCTGTCGATCCGCGAGGTTCCTTGAGCCACCTGCCCAAGCACCAAGGTTCGAGATTGCGGTTTCTGAGGAAGAACTAGAATGAGTGCGATAGTCACAAGCTCGTTGTTTGACCTCAGGTAGATTCCCTTGCAGGCACGACTCGCCGACCGCGCTGCTGTTTGATCAGTAACTCTGCTTAGAAGGTATTACTCCGCGCACCCCGCCACGAGGGCTTTCGGCATCACCGTCGCGGCGTGGAATGAGGTGAACATGGCAGTGGTTCACGGTCTGCCCGGCGGACGCTCCGCAGTTCATACCGATGTTGAAGCCAGTGATTGACGGGTCCTCGTCGACTAAACGAGCCCTTTGCTGTGAAAGCATGCGGTTGATTGAGTTGAGTTCGGGCTGGACCAGGCCGAAGTAGTCTTGAACGTGGCGTTTCGGGATGACCAATACGTGTCCCTCTGTCACTGGGTAGCCGTCCAGGATCCCGACACAGAGCTCATCTTCGGCAACGACACGGCTTGTATCGAGAGAGCAGAAGACACACTCAGTCTCTGTTTTCTCGTAGTCCGCACTCAAGTTTCTAAAGTCGACGTCGTCCCGGTCTCCCTTGTTCGCGTTGCATCGATAGCAAAGGGCTTGAAGGTTGATCAGGTCATCGATGCCGCCTCTGTTCCTTGGTGTGATGTGATCGACCTCCAGCGCCCTTTCGTCCGCGCTGATGCCGCAGAGCTCGCAACGAAAATGCGCCCGCTTCAGAACTTCGTATCGCACGGAGCCAGGAACATACCCAACCGCGCCTCTTCGATGTGACCAGATCTGGTCGCCTCGCTCCTGCAAGAAAAGCTCAAGCCGCGCTTCGCATTCCTCAATGAGTTCATCGACGTCAGAAGGATCTAAGGAAGTTTCGAGTTCGTATCCCTCGATTCGTCGACCAGCCTTTAGCGGCTTGACCACCCCATTCTTTGTCAGGACCCGTCCAACCATCGCCCGGACGCGGATTGAGTAGTACTCGATCTGCGAGGCGTCGTATTTCAGGATAGCGGAAGCAATCTGCTCGACCGTCGCCGAACCGCCCTGTCTGAGTAATTCGCGGATCATGACAGGTTGATAGATTTGGGACATGCGCATGCCCCGCAAGTAGGTTCTCAGTTCCGTAGGTGTTTGCACTTCTCGCTCCCGCCTTTCGCGCTCGGGTCCCACAGTGGTCCGACGAGAGGGAGCCGACAACAACAACGACAACAAGATCGCCCCCTTTAAGGGAGATCTGAAGGTGGGGGCGTGGGGCGGCGACAGGAGCTGAGAGTGGGACTCCAACTTTTGTCGGACAAATTGTGAGCGCTCTCTAATGGTGTTATTTTTGTTGTGCGCAACAGAGTTATTGGTGAGATAGCATATGCCTCCTAACGACCCGACTAGCCGCCTATCGGACCTCCTCATAGATCCACGAGAAGACCTTAGTACCGAAATTAAGGACTGGCTCAATCTATCCGAAGCCTACCACAAGGCGTCGCTTGCTAAGGCGATAATTGCTCTAGCCAATAATGGCGGTGGAGACTTGATCATAGGCCTTCGGGAAACCGAACAAGGGTACGCAGAAGCACCTGATCGGCCTGCGAACCTAGCGACGTATGGGCAGGATGCTATCAATGGAATCGTCGAGCGTTACGTAGATCCCGCCATTCATTGTGATGTCAGGAACATCACTGCGCCTAGTGGACGCATGCATCCAATAGTCTCTGTCCCAGGCGGGCACCGCGTACCTGTTAGGTCGAAGAAGGGTGGGCCCGAGGGACATAGTTTAGCCGTTCGCACCATCTACATCCGAAAGAACGGACCGAAGAGCGAGCCCCCAATCACGACCGAGGAGTGGGACCAACTACTCGGTAGATGTATGACAAACCGCAGGGATGAGCTACTCGATCAACTGAGAGGTATTCTGTATGGAGGCGCTAGCCCAGAACGCGCCCAGGCCGATGAAACCTCGACCCTTCGTTACTGGACCGATTCCGGAATTGAACGATGGAATGTGCTAACCTCCGACCTGCCCCAAGGCGCAGGCGCACGATTGAAGCACGGCTGGTACAGGATTGCATACCAAGTCAACGGGGACATTGAAGAATGCACCTTGCCCGAACTGAAGGACCGTCTTGAAGCAAGCGCTGTGCGGTACAGTGGTTGGCCTCCGTTCTGGGTCCCTACGCGGGAGGGGATCGCGCCGTATACCATAGACAACGTTATCGAATGTTGGATCGGTGGCGACACAGACCCGACGCGCGAAGACCGAGATCCTGCTCACTCAGATTTCTGGCGCGTGTCCCCTGACGGATTGGCACTGCTCTTGCGGGGCTATCAGGAAGACAGCGAGGACGCTACTTGGGGGCGACGAATGGCACCCGAACCGGGCGCAATCTTCGATTTAACACTGCCGATTTGGCGGATAGGCGAGGCCCTACTGCAGGCAGAGAGTCTCGCGAAGGCGATATCGCCGAACGGAGCTACTCTCCGCTTCGAGGTTCAGTATACAGGACTAGACGGGAGAGTCCTTACGGTTCAGCCAGACCGGGTGCCTTTGCTCGAGAACAACATCGCGAGACAAGATTCGATTGAGCTCAGCACGGAAGTTGATGTGTCTTCTATCTCTGAACGACTTCCAGAGATAGTTCACCCGCTCTTGCAGCCTCTCTACTCTCTTTTCAACTTCTTCCAGTTGGACATAGGGTTGGTTGCCGGTGAGCTAGAAAGGCTCCGGCGCCGATAGCACTAATCCAGAAAAGTACACCATGGCGACACATCGCCATGAGACGCTGACGGTGGCTCGTATGAGCCCGACAGCAAATTCTAAGACGGCGCGTGATTCAGTTTTAGAGCCACGAGACACTCAACGCACAGCAGGTGCCCCATGGCTGCCGGCTTCTAGGCAATGTGTTTCTGGTTAGATGAAACCAAAGGCGCAAGCGCCGGACATCATCCCAAATTCCCGAAGAAGTGCACATACGTCCTACGCTCTCTTCTGCCCCAGCCTGCTTCCTATATGCTTCCTGCGCATAAAAAATGCCCTAGCCATATTTGGCTAAGGCATTGATTTGTTTGGTTGCGGGGGTTGGATTTGAACCAACGACCTTCAGGTTATGAGCCTGACGAGCTACCGGGCTGCTCCACCCCGCGATTGTGGGTGTTTTGGGGGTTGGGACGGCGTGTTGGCGTTCATGCGGGGTGGTTTGGGGGTGTCGGCTTTGCGGCGCCGGCTTTGTGGCGC
>JANSXE010000015.1 GCA_024743195.1 Alphaproteobacteria bacterium
ACAACGAGGTTCGCCCTCACAGCGCCATCGGCAACAAACCGCCGATCGCTCTGCTCTCTGGCTCATGCGGGCAATTGCCCGCATGAGCCATAACCCCGGAAAATCACCCAGCCGGGTGGTCCAAAAACGGGGAGCAGCTCACTCAGGTGACGGACTCTACCTTAAAACGGCGGAGAAAACGGGTCGCAGGTCAGCACGTCACCGTTTAGACGAAATGAGGGCCCGCCGGGGAATTTCCCGAGCGGGTCCTCAACCTCGTTGGGATTGAGTCAGAGCGCCGCTTTGGGGCTCGTCTGGCGGCAACCGCTAAGCTGCGGAAAACTCATCCACCGTAATGACGGTGTCAAATAGGCCGATTTCATCGGTATCGTGCTTCGTAAACCCAGCGTAATTGAGGCTGGAATCCTCGTATCTCTTAAACTTATAGACCGCATCATTCATGAGCGTGCTATTGAACACATCTAGGCTTACAAGAAGCTCAAAGTCTTTTACGTCTAGACCGGTGACCTTCTTAAATAGGCCCGGCTCAAGCTGCGTGATTACATCCTTGAGACTTCTTTCGCGATAGTCAGTAAGATACATGAAAACAGGCACGCGGGTCGCAAACTTAATCAGCTTTTCCTGAACCTGTTTTCTAAGACTCTTATACTCTTTTTCTTCATCAGAAAGTTGCTTTCGTTCTTTCTTTGAGAGATCCCTTTCGTTTGCCTCTTTTTTGAGCTTCTTTATTTTATCTGATTTGTTGATGATCGTCTCGATGTCCGAGTTAAGCGTTCGGAAGCCTTCTATGCTCATAAGGGCCGCCATGGCCTTCTCGTTTTTCAGCAGGCGCGACAACGTGGCGTTATCGACATTCACCAGGAGCGCGCTCTCCCACCTTCTAGCGAGCAGCGTCGCGGACGTGCCGCTCATGGCCATATCCAGGATTGCGGCCGCATCGAGCTGCTTCATGGAGCTCCCGTCGTAAGCGAGCACCGGGAGGAAGTCGATGAACTCTTCGACCTTCTTCTCTGGGTTGCTCTCTCCTACGTTTAGCCGGCAGCTGTAATCCGCAATTTGGATCAAGGCCCTGTTGGGCGAGAAATCAAAAACGTAGCATTCCTTCTTAATGATCTCTGTGCGATTTGGCGTATCGCCATCTGGATTTTTGATTGTCCAAGGAGTTTGAACGCGAAATGCCGCCTGAAAGTATGTCTCAGGGCTCGACGAATTTCGCAGCATAAAGATGCCGGTCCAGGGTTTGACCGATACCCCAGTTGTTAGCTTTCCGCACGAGAGCGTAATGGTCTTGCTCTTCAGTGGGTCGTCCATGGCCGCCAGCACCGGCTCTAGCGCCTTTACGCCCATACCAGCGCCGGCGCCGGCTGCCACAACGACCCTGTAGTCGTGGAAGAAGGTGTTCTGGCTCTCTGCCAGCAGGTTCCGCATTGCCTCACATGATGAGACAGACGGCAGAAACCAAAAGGTATGGTTCAGGACACTCAGAAGGCGGCTATCTGCGAACGGAAGCGGAGGCTTCTTCGCGCCGAGTTTCAGGTGATCATTCGTGGTCGGTAAGTGCGAGCCTCTGATGAGGTCGAGCCACTTTTGAACCTCGTCCTTGAACTTGAACTCGGCATCCTTTCCACGTCCTGTCGCTGAAAAAAATGCGTTTAGGTCAAAGCTGTCGAACTCTCCACCTTCCGCGACCGACGCAATGTCGTCCGGAAGCTGATAGGTCATGAGCACCATTCTTGGAAGGGAGGCATAGGGATTTTGCGGTCCCTGCCACTCAGCCTTCCGCTTTTGCTCATCGGAATAGGTCCAGTTGAAAATCTGTTCTTCAATGAACTCTCCAGACTCGATAGCCCGGAAGGGCGTTCCAGAGAGATACAGGTAGGCGCTCGTGGTGATCGGCAGGTTACCTTCGTCGAAGTATTCGATTGCCTCCCCGATCTGGGCCTTCCGTTCGTTGCTGTCTTCGCCCTCGAAGAGCTCTTTTGCGCGCTCCCGCCAGGCGCCGTAGTGATACTCGTCAAAGATCACGCAATCCCAATTGATTGTATGCACCCACTCGTTCTTTGGTTTGATGCCGCCGGCGCTGTTCTTGCCGAGATAATCCTGAAAAGAGCCAAAGCAGACAAACGGCTTGCTGGTATCAATGTCGTCAAAGCTTTTTCCGCCGCGTGAAATGAATTGCCAGCCCTCAAAATCAACGTGTGTCAGCAGATCTTCTTCCCAGGCGCTCTGCACCGCCGGCTTGAATGTAAGCACAAGCAGCTTCTTCCATCCCATTCGTTTCGCGAGCTGATACGTTGCAAAGGTTTTCCCAAATCGCATCTTCGCGTTCCATAGGAAGTGCGGCGTCTGATCTGATGCTTCTTTTTGATAGGTTTCGATATATGCAGCCGTCTTCTCTACCGCTTCGTGCTGTTCTGGGCGCATATCAAAAGAGAGACTGCGCCCGATCGAAGCTTCTTCACCGCGAGCCAACGCGTTGATCGCGCCGACCACGTCCTTCGCTCTGCAGCGAAACCATTCGCCCGCAGGATTCGAGAAGCCACCTTTCCTGAGGAGCCGATGGACATCCTTGTCCGAAAAGACTGACCCGTCGTTCCGCATCGCGGATTCCTCAAGGACGATCTTGTACGGGGCTTCGCCGGGACGAAGGGTGGGGTACTGCTGCGCGACGCGAGTACGAACATCCTGCGTCGTGAAGCCAACCTTCAGAAGGCCCTCGTACTCGGGATTGGTGTCCACGTAGGCATATATCTTTGGCTCAACGTCCGGGCGGCCCGGGAAGAAGTCCTTGGCCATCACGCGTTCTCCATGGGAGCGACCATGTACTCGACGAACTCAATCTCCGTCTCTGTCAGGCCGTATCGCTCATAGAGCTGCCCATCTGTCCAGTGACGATCCAGCGGAACGAGCGGTACAAAGGCGTACACATCTCTAGAAGCATGCTGAGCGGCCTTCCGGAGCGATACAAGGAACCGGGCGAAGCGAGTTCGTAGATAACTTGCGCAGAACTCCGCTCCTTCTCGGGCCTCGAACCGACCCGCAACCACGTAGGTCTCCGTGCAGATCTCCCCAGGGCCAGCTATTTTCGGATTGCTCAGGAACTTGGTTTCCACAGCGGCGCTCGTTCCTTGAACGGCCGACATCAAAACCTTCCAATCGTCGATCCAGTCAGTGTTTTGAGGTATTTCGGTTCGCTCGACCCAGGACACACGCTGGGATCCATAAAGCTTGATTGGATCCTCTAGGCCTTTGGAGCTCGCAGCGCCATGAAAATTGGTTCGAAAGCCAAAGGGTTTGGACCGCGAGACAATGGTATCGAAAGTCCCCTCCGGCCGGCCACCGTCGCGAAACGCCTTTACCTTCTCGAGGATCGAAACCGCCTCATTGCGGCGCACCAAGACGTCGTACTGGTCAAGGTAACGCTCCATAGGTTCGCCAAGCGGCTTACCATCCCACATGGTTTGCACAGTGCATTTGCCGCTGTGGTTCTTGTCCCAAAGGAAGTAGCAAATGCCGCCGCGGATCTTCACGCCAGGGAAGGCGTCGTATAGCTTTGGATAATCGACGAGCTTACGGAGCCTTCGGTCGCTCAGCATGTCAGCCCGGAAGCCATCGAGGCCCTTGCCCCCTGAGTACCATCGAGCAGGAATGACCATTGCCAGATACGACGGGTTCAGCCGCTTAGCTTGCTCGACGAACTTATGATAGATCGGTGTGGCGCTCGCTCCATGACCGCCGTCGGACAGTTGGTACGGGGGATTGCCGATAATTACGTCGAACTTCACGTCGAAGAGCTCCTCTGGATGGTCTTCATGTATCAATAGGTACGCGTAGTTCTCGAGGCCTTCGCCACGGTCGTATTCTGACTGGCTCGCACCGCAGTATGAACACTTGCCGTCACGCCATACGTGCGCCCGGTTCTCATAGAGTATGTTGCCGGCCTCATCGTCAAAAGAAGAGCAAATTGAATATTTTCCATTGGCAAATTTCGAACAGTATAATGTTCTACGAGAAAGAAGCGCGGTAAGTTCAGTAAGAGCGATGCCATATAGTTGTTTTGAAAGTATGTGGTTTAGCCTTTCCTCAACATCTGGGATTTTTTCCTCTAACCCCTTATTCAGCCGCTTTGTAATTTCGCGCAGAAACACTCCGGTTTTAGAAAATGGATCTAGAAAGCGCGCATCAGGGTTTGACCATAGCTCCACGGGCAATTCATCGAGCATACGGTTAGCGAATGCCGGCGGTGTGAAGACCTCATCGTTGCTCAGGTTTGCCAGACACGTCAGCACATCGGGGTTGTAGCTTTCCCTCAGCATTGGTCCGCGATCTCCATGAAGTCGATCAGAGGGTACTCACGCACGGGTTTTGGAAGGAAGGCCGCCTCTCCAAGGTCCGAGAAGAGCCCGTGATCATCGCCCGGGTGACCGGACATCAGATGGGCGAGTTTGTACTCCCTGCGCTTAATCTTCCGACCGTTCACGGCCGTCCATTCTGTGAAAACGATGGGCTCTTCACTGCCATCAGCGCGGCGCATCGACAGCGCGTCACCCCAAAGGATGTTCGTTTCCAAAATCACCCTAGCGATTTGAAGAACCGCTTCTTTAATCGAGGAGCCAAAATGACGAGCGTAATTCTCGGAAAATACTTCAAACAGTCTCTCCCTACACTCCTCAACATTATCGAAAAGAATATCAACGCCATAAATGCTAGAAAGTGCGATGATTGAGTATCTCTCGTATTCAACTTGTGATTTTCGATACCGATTTGCCACCGTTGCGAGCTTTCTCTCAAGAACGGGGCACAGAAAGTTTCCTGTACCGCAGGCGGGCTCAAGGAATCGGGAATCTACTCGATGGGCCTCATGCTCAACGAGATCCAGCATCGCATTAACTTCACGGCTCGATGTGAACACCTCACCATGGGCGACGACACGATTCCTGTGTTTGATCTGCGGTGACATAAGCGTCCCTATTTAGGCCTGCGGTCTATGTCGGCGACAAATCGCTCGGTCTGGCGGAGCCCAAACTTAGCGGTCATCACCGACGTAGTGCGGTGTGTTTTCTGGGTGATTAACGGCCCCCTGTGTCGACTGCTTTTGCCGTCGCCGTAAATCCGTCCTCTTCTCGGTGAGCTTTTCATAGAGACGGGTTCCATAGACCTCCCAAGGCTGCGACAGGACGTGAATGATATCCGGCGCCTTCGGCTCCTCCCCGGGCCTGACCTGATGAATGCCATGCCTCATCGCCGGCGTGAGCTTTACAATCTTCGCGCGTTGTGGGGAGAAGGCCTCCACCCTTTCGTCGCTCCATGGCACGCGAGCCATGCGGCGTCTCATCGGTGCGCTCTCCATCGCTTCCGCCTTCTCAATCGTATCCGTTTCAAACTGGCGCAGCTCTAAGAAGTTGTAATGTACGCGGTAGATGTTGAGAAGGGCGACCAGCACCCGAGGATTAAAGAGGTTGCCCTGGATGTAGGTGCCACTCATGCTCCCTCCGCCATGACTGCTGCGATCGGTCGGGGAGAGCCGCGCCCTGATGCTGTTGAAGAACGTGTCGACCGGCTGCAAGGTGGCTGTGTCCAGCGCGCCCGAGACGAAAGCTCGAAGACGACGCTCCTCCATGCGCTCATGGGCGGACGGCGACGAGGCTGGGAGGATGTCCAGAACGTCACCCTCCCTTTTCGCATAGTCGCGAAACCACTTTGGACCCATTGCGATCCCTACGATCTTCGCTGGCTCATAAAAGGTTGAGACCGGCGACGAAAACCAGCGCGCGCTGGCGTATCCCGGACCGCCGAATGACGTGGAGATTGATTTCTCCTCAACCATGGCGTCAGCGATGAAGGCCTTCCGATGATCGAGCATTCGGCCGGTGAGCCCCTTTGATCGGAACCAGTCTCGAAACCGCTTTCGATACTGATTTACTCGCTGACCTCGCTCACCTTTCGAAAGGTTCTTCTCTGGAAGGTGGGTGACGATCCATCGGAATTTGTCCAACTCGATCTCCCGCCGGAAAATCAGAGGGAGAAAGCGCACCAGCGTCCCGTTCGCATCCGTGTAGAGAGTGTAGTCCCCCGGACCAAGCTCTTCCCTTAACGCGGCGAAATGGGCCGCCAGGCTATAGACAGACGAGATGATCGCGCCCTGAAACGGGGACCGATAATCGCGTTCGCTACGTTTGATGTTGTAGTACTCCCGATAGATGCGGCGGACCCTCGCATACTTTCGGTTGGCCATCTCCATCAGGTGCGCCCTGCGATCAGGATCGACAATCGTTCTGACCTCCCGCTCACGGAAAATCGCGATCTGGTGCAATGCTGAGGCGTAGAAGAGGTGCTCATGAAAACGAGCGGTCGGCCTTTGAAAGGACATGAGCGGCCGCCGGAATGTCCGCCCGCTCTTTTGGCGATAGATCTTGCTGAGCCTTACCCCACCCCTGGGCGATATCTTCTCCTCAAAGAACTTCAGGGGGTCGACGTCACCATCGAATGTGCAGTCGAGGCGAAATATGAAGCCGCTTTCGACGTCGGCAGAAGCATGAGCTTGCACGACGGTGTTTCGCGTGTCTTCAGACGTCTCCCAATTGACCAGGAGATCGAGCGTGTCGTGCGCGATGACGTGGCGCTTAGCCGCCGACCCGACCTCTGTCCTCCGGCGCCATTCGAAAAGCTGCGCCTGCTCATAGGCGAGCAGAACGCGCTCCATCCAAAAGATGCGATCATAAAGCCGCTGGACACTGATCCCTCTCCCGCGGGCGGCCGTGATAATGCGGATGATGTCGTTAAAGCCCGTTCCATTCGCCAGGCCGGTAAGGATCGTGCGATTGTCCGCGCTCTTTCGCTGACGCGCAAAGGCTGGAGTATAGGTGAAGCGCGACGTTTTACCACCGTCGCCCTCGCAGCGGTGAATGAGCTTCACGCCCTTCCCATGGCGGCCGTCGAATACGAAGGAGGGCGGGTCCTGCATGTAGGAGACACCGCACTTCGGACATACTGGTCCGGGAGCGAGCTTTTGGGGCATGAAAAGGAGACGGCGGAACTCTTCATCGAAGGCTTGGTTCGAAAGAACCGAAGAGTTTGTAGAGCAACATTTGCATTGGATGGTCCGGGTGTCTCCCCAGGGCACCGCCCGCCTGATGCCGCGTGAAGTCCTGTTTCCATCGGTGTCCGACGTAAGGCCATAAGCTCCAGGCCTCGGGCCCCCACTGTTGCTCAGCCTGCGAGCCTCTTTGGCCGCCTTGCTCCTGGGGCTCGGTCGACCGAAATCAGGCAACACCCCGAAATTCAAGCAATCTGGGTTCCGGCAGACGTTCAGCGAAAAATCGCCTATCGCGTCCGGAAGAACCTGATCAAGCGAGAGATTCGGTTCTTTCTTGCCCTTGGTCATACAAAAGGTTGTATGCCTGTTTTGTTCTCATGGCAAGCTCAATATGTCACATTTAAGTCAATGTTTTTCCAAAGAAAAATGACGGCCACCGGAAAGGCGGCCGTCATTATCCCCCATAGAACCGAATGCGTCGGGGACGCCCCCGCCGGGCCTTTTTCTTGCTCTTGCGACTACACGGTCATCGAGGTGCCGCGATAGATGCGCGCGCGATAGCGCGAATCCTGCGCGTCGGGCAGCGGCGCGCCGACCAGCAGCACGGCGCGCGCGAAACGCTTCAGCTCCTCCTGATGCTCCGCCTCGTTGCGCGGCTCCTCCGAGCGCACGCGCCGGGTCAGGTTGATCTGATTGACCGGGGAATCGTGCACCAGCCGCTCGTTCTCCACCGCGACCGTCGCCGTGAAGGCGTGCAGCGTGGTCTTGATGAAGTTCGCGAGCGCGAAGGCGGGGCCGTTGGTCCCGTAGGGCACGTCCGGGGCGACCAGAACGATCTGGCACTCGTCATAGAGCGAGGCCTTGCGCGTCACCCGGAAGTGCTGCGTCAGGTTCTCCTCGACAAGCGCCCCGAATTCGTCCGGGCTCAGCGTCTCCTCCTCGCCGAACAGTCGATCCGGCAGCGGCTCGTAGGGCATCGAGACGACCGTCGTCGGCCGGCCCCATTTCGCCAGCGCCTGATCCATCGCGCCTTCCAGGTCCGCACCCGAGGGCAGGATCTCGACCGCATCCGTGGGGCAATCCCCGAGCTGCTCCAGGATCGCCGCGCCGCCCTTCTTGCCGCGCGGAATGACGACGACGCGCCCGGCGCCGCAATCCTCGACCAGGGTCTTCACCGCCTCGGCGATGTAGTCGGCCAGATGTTCGCCCAGGATCCAGACGGTCTTGCCGCGCATCTGCTCGAGCCGCTCGGATTTCGGGCTGCCGAACATCTCGCGCTCGGTGGTCGAACGCTCGACCCGGAGCCCGCCCGAGGGCATGAAGGTCTCGCCGCTGACAGCCCGATCGGCCAGGAAGAAAACGGTGGCCTGGGCGACCTCCGCTTCCGACGGCATGGCGCCGAGATGGAGTTGCGAGAGCACCCCGCCGCGCACCTTCTCGGCCTCCTGCTCGATCACCCCTTCCGGCAGGAAGGGCTGGTCCGCCGGCGGCTCGGCGCGCAGCCATTTGCCGTCATCGTCGCGCTCGGCCGGCGCGTCGCGATGGTCGGGCGAGGCCATCAGATAGCCGCCGAGCCGCAGCCGCGACATCAGCCGCGCCGCCAACGGGCGGGTCAGCACGTATTGGTCCCAGGTGCAGACCCCGTCGCCCTGCTTGGCGAAGTCTAAGGCGAGGCGGCGCAGCCCCTCGGGCGCATTGCTGTCATGCGACAGCGCGCTGATGCTGTTGCGGGAAAGCCGGTTCAGCACCTGATCGACCGCCGCGCCGGCGCGCACCGCCTTGATGACCGAGGCGTAGACGGCGTTGAGCCGCTTATTCTCCAGGATCAGCCGGGCGCGGCGCTGGAACAGCCCCGGCTTGCCGCCGGTTCCGGCCAGCCGGTCGCCGGCGACGGGGCCCGGTGCGATGGCGTTGCACTGGATCTCCGGGCCGAGATATTGCGAGAAGGCCTCCACCATCGCCCGCTGACCGGCCTTCGAGACCGCATAGTCCGCCCGGTTGGGATAGGCGACGGCCAGGAACTTCTCGCCCCCGAAATAGGAGGAGACGTTGAGGACGTAGCCCGAGCCCTGCTTGCGCATCAGCGGCGCCGCCTCGTGCATCAGGAAATAGTTGGAGACCAAGTTGGCGTTCAGCGTGAAGCGCCAGGCCTCCGGGTCCATGTCGACGACCATGTCCTCGGCGCCCGCGACGCCGGCGTTGTTGATCAGATAGTCGACGCGGCCGAACTCCTTGATCGTGGCGTCATAGGCCTTCTTCAAGGAGGCGAAGTCGTTGACGTCGACATCGGCCATGATCCGCACGCGGCGCTCGACGCCGGCGATGCCGATGTCCTGCAGCTCGTCGACGATGCGCTCGCGCGCGGCCTCCAGCTCGCTTTCGCGGCGCGCCACCATCATCACCCGCGCGCCGGCGAGCGCGAGCAACCGCGCGACCTGCCCGCCGATGCCGGCCGAGCCGCCGGTGATGAAGGCGACCTTGCCGAGATGCAGGCCGGCGATGTTGTCGGCCGCGCCGCTGGTCGCCTTGCGTGCGCCCGTGCCGACGCCGATGTTGCTCGGCAGGCGCAGGCTGATCTCTTCGATCCGCTGGTCCTTGAAGACGATGCGGGTCGCGTGACCGGCCGCGAAGCGGGTGTTCTCCTCCTCGCGGTTGGTGTAGCGGATGATCTGGTTGCCCCAGACCGGCCATTTCTGCAGGCCGAGCGAGACGTTGGTCTCCGCCTCGTTGCGCCAGATGCGGATCAGCTGCTCCACGCCGGCGGCGAGCACGTCGTTGTAGGTCTCCTTGCCGCCGTCGCTGGGGTTCGACATGTAGACGATGCGCGGCGTCTTGATCAGATCCTCGCGCGTGCGCCAGTAGCGCGCCAGCGTGCGCGCGATGGCGAGCGAGCCGACCAACTCCACATCCATGAACTCGTTCACCGTCGCGTCGTCCGCCTGCAGGAGCGAGCCGACATAGTGGTTCGGCGGCTTCACGGGCGCGACGATCGCGCTGGAGAGCGGGCCGTGCTTGGCGGTGTACTCCGCCAGCGCCGCCTCCATGGCGTCGGGCTCGGACCGGTTGAAGCGCGCGATGCTCAACCGGTCGCCGACCGCCATCGCCTTGGTGCGGGCGCGGGCCTGGTCCACATCGGCCTGGCGGGTCATGCCGAGCAGCACCTTCGCCCCGGCGTCGATCTGAATCTGCGCCATATCCAGCGCATCCGCCCAATCCTCGCCGGCGAGAATCAGCACCCGCATGCCGTCCCCGTCGAAGGAGCGCATGGTGGGCCGCGTCATGTAGGTCGAGTGGTCGTCCTTCTTGATGTTCATGCCGTGCGTGACGTCGATCTCGACGCCGTTGAGCGCGGCCGATTCCTCGCTGCCCAGGAAGACGCAGGCGTTGGCGATGTCCTTCGGCGTCGGCAGGGTGTCGTCGCGCGGTCGGCCGTCGACGGCGCGCTTCAAGGACATGCGGCCCAGGAAGTAGGCGGCGGTCGCGCCGTCCTCCAGGCCCTGCAGTTTGTCCATCGCGGCGAAGACGGTGCGGATGCGCTCGCTCTCGATCGGGCCGGGGAAGATGTTGTTGACCCGGATGCCGCGCTGACCGAGCTCGGTGGAGAGCTGCTTGGAGAGCGCGTTCAGCGCCGCCTTCGGCACCACATAGGGCGAGCGCCCGTAGTAGCGCGCGTGCGAGAAGATGGTGGAGACGTTCACCATCGCGCCGCCGACCGGCATGTAGGGGGCGGCGATCCGCGCCGTGTTCCAGGTGACGCCCAGAATGTTGCGCATGGCGTCGGCGACCGTTTCGCTGTCGCCGCAGGCCTCCATCTCCTCGCGCGTGAGCGGCACATTGTCGATCGGCTGCTTCGGTCCGGCGGAGCCTGCGTTGTTGATCAGGATGTCGACCCGGCCGTACTGCTCCTTCAGCTCCGCCATCGCGGCGCGCACGGTTTCCGGCGCGCCGCCGTCGAAGACGCTGGTGACGATCCGGGCGGAGGGGACGCCGGTGTCGGCGACGACGGCGTCGCGCGCCGCCTCGATGCGCTCGCGCGTGCGGCCGGCCATCACGACCCGGGCCCCTTCGCGCGCGAAGCGCCGGGCGATCTCGCCGCCCAGATTGCCGGCGGCCCCGGTGATGACCGCGGTCTTGCCGGCGAGCCGGCCCTTCTGCGGCTCGGCCGCGGCGGTCTGCGTGGACGAATCGGACTTGCTGCTCTTACGCGTCATGAAACACTCCCCCTGGCCGCTTCGGTGAGCGGCGGTTATGCGTTATTGCGACTGCGACCAGTATTCGAAGAGTTCGTCCCGGGTCTTGAGGCCCGTGGCCGGCAGGGCGTGGTTGACCACGTAAGTCGCGCCCTGGTGGGTGTTGTCCCACATCGCCTGATGCGCCGCCGGCAGGTCGCTCCAGGGAACGACCGTCGGCTCCGTCACATCCAACAGGCCGGCCGAGACCATGCGGTTCATGACCGTCACCTCGTGCGCGTTGCACAGATGCGTGCCCAGAATGCGGGCGGTCGGCATCAGGATCCGGCGTTGCCGCGTCCAGACTTGCGGGGCGTAGAAGGTGAAGCGGCGACCCGCCATCTCCTCGCAATAGACGACCCGCCCGCCGAACGGTTTTACCAGCGAGGTGGAAACCCCGAGCGTATCGGCCGCAGCACGCTCTAGGATCAGATCGGGGACGCCGCGGGCGTTGCCGGGGGAGCGTAGAAAACGCCCGACCGCGGCCCCGAAAGGCTTGAGCGTGCGCTGCTGGTAATCGCGCACGCCGGCCTTGAAGGTTTCGATGTCCCGACGCGCGTCCGGCAGACGCGGCAGGGTGTCGGGCCAATGGAACTCCGCCCCGTGGCGGCGTTTCAGGCCCTCCAGGCTGACGATGCCCTCGACCGATTCCTCAAGGCCGAGGGATTGCAGGAACTCCCGCTGGCCGTCGGTCGACGCCACGATCACGACGCGCGCCTTGAACAGCCGCGCGGCCTCGATCATCTCCATCCCGACCGCATCGACCAGCGCGTCGGTCCCGGGCCCGTAATAGAGCAGGACCGATTCGCCGCCGCGCAGGCCCGCCTGCTGCAGCATCGTCTCGGGCGACGCGGCGCCCGACTTTCCCATGAAGCTGAAATGATAGCCGGAGGACGCGCCGTAGAAGGCGAGCGAGCCGCCCTCGGCCAAGAGCTGGAAGCTGCGCGGGAAGGCGTGCTCGCCGGCGTGGCTGACGACGAAGTCGGCAAGCCGGCCGTCGTTCATCGCCCGGTAGCGCTCCAGGATCGGCGCGCCCGCCGCCTCCCAGGCGCGCGCCTCCTCCGGATCGTCGGGCACGGGCGTGTAGAGGGGCGCCAGCTCCGGATCCTTGCGGTTGAGCGCGCCGACGGCGCCCTGGCCGCGCACGAACTCCGCCCGCTCCTCGCTGGAGACGAGACCGGTGACGGCGAGGCCCGTGCGCACGCTGCTCTTCAGCGCGTCGAGCCCCGTGCCGGTGGCCGAGCCTTCGACGAACAGCGTCTTGCCCGGCGTGATCTGCAGGGTCGTGAACAGGCAGCGCGTGATGGTGCCGAGATTGAGGGTGTAGGCCCCGGCCCGCTCCAGCGTCAGGTCCGCCGGCGGCTTGTGGAGCTGCGGGCCCTGCACGGTCAGGAATTGGGCGTGGCTGCCGCTCTTGGTCTCGTAGCCCTGGATGGCGAAGCCGGCGTACATCGGGTCGTCGCCGGCCTCCGGCGCCAGCAGGTCGCTGGTCCCGGAATAGATCGAGACCAGATCGCCGACCTTCAACCGCCCCTCCGCCTTGAGCGCACTTCCCAAAGACGCGACGAGCGCGAGCCCGCCGGAGCCGGTGATCTGCACATCCTCCTCATGCGCGTCGAAGGGGGAGACCGGCACGCCGGTCAGCGCCCAATTGTCGTTGAAGTTAACCTCGGAGGTCAGCACGTAGACCAGCGCCTCATTCGGCTCCGGCTCGGGCGTGGGCACGACCAGCTCGCGCTCGTTCTCCCCCGGCGGGCCGAAGCGCGGCGCGCCGGTGTCCGGATCGCGCGCGATCCCGAAGGCGAGCTGATGGGGCGGGATCGGCGTGATCCCCGGATAGAAGGGGGCGCCGAGCGGCAGCAGGGCGCCGTCGGCGATCAGCCGGTCGCGCTTGACCGCCTGCTCCTCATAGACATAGACGCCGTCGCGGCGCACCGGCAACGGCGGCGCCTTCTTGTCCATGAACTGCTCGATGCCGGTCTTGCCGCCGTCGGGATCGATGATCGCTTCGGCGAAGCGCTCGGCCTCGCGCTTGAGGCCGGCGGCGACGCCTTCGCTCCAGCCGGTGCGCACGGCGTCGAGCGCCCGCTCGCCCGCCTTGTCGCGGCCCGCCCAGGCGAGCTGGCGCAGGATGCGCTGCAGGAAATCGTCCTGCAGCACGGCGTCGAGATCGATCGCCGCCGGCTCTGCCCAGCGCGCCGTCGCCTCCCGCCGGCGGGCGAAGGCGCGACCGAGTTCGCTCGCCTCGCCGTCGCGCACGTAATCGCGCACCAACGCGTGCGCCGCCGACAGCGCGTCCTCCGCGTCGCGCGCGATCGCATCGACCGCACCGATCGCCAACGCGTCGCGCGCGGCGATGGAGCGCCCGCCGAGGATCAGGTCGAGCGCGTCGCGCAGCCCCTCCGGCCCACGCGCCTCGGCGAGCAGGCGCGGCAGGCGCTGGGTGCCGCCATAGCCGGGCAGGAGGCGCAGATTGATCTCCGGCTGGCCGAAGCGCGCGGTCGGCTCCGCGAGCCGGTAGTGGCAGGCGAGCGCGAACTCCATGCCGCCGCCCAGCGCGACGCCCTGGATCGCGGCGATGCAGGGCTTGCCCATCGCCTCGATCCGCCCGAAGGCGAGCTGCGCGTTGTTCGGCAGCGCCATCGCCTCGGAGAGGGTGTTCACCTCCTCCAGCATCTGGCGGATGTCGGCCCCGGCGACGAAGGACGCCGTGCCGGAGCCGGTGAAGACCACGGCGACCACGTCCTGCTTGCGCGAAAGGTGGTCGACGACGATCGCCAGCTCGTCGAGCGCGCGCTCGTTCAGCGCGTTGACCGGCGGGTTGGTCACGGTGACGGTCGCCACCCGGCGGCCCGGCGCGACCTCGTTGTACTGGACCAGGAAATAGCGGTAGCGCTGGAACATCTGCTGCGCGTCGGCCATCTGCTGGCGGGCGGTCCAATCGCTCACGATGCGCTTCAGCGCGTCCAGACTCTCCGGATTGCGCAGGGTCGAGACGTCGCCCAGATCGTCGCCGGTGACCACGGCGCGGACCATGCGGCGCATGTATTTGCCGCTGCGCGTCTCCGGGAAGGCCTCGACCTCCAGGATGTCGGAGGGGACGGCGACCGCCCCTTTCTCCGTGCGCACCAGGTCGGCCAGGCGCCGACGGTCCTCGTTGGTCAGCTTCCGGCCCGAGGCCGTGGTGACGAAGGCGACCGGCGTCACCCCCTTCTCGCGGTGCGGCGCGCCGACCACCAGCACATTGCCGACCGGCGATGCGGGATTCAGCGTCTTGTCGCGCAGGATCGCGCCTTCGATCTCCTCCGTCCCGATGCGGTGGCCGGAGACGTTGATCACATCGTCCGAGCGGCCGTGCAGCGAGAAGGAGCCGTCGGGATGGCGAACCGCGAAGTCGCCCTGGGTGTAGGCCCAGGCGCCGCGCCAGCGCCGCCAGTAGGTCTCGGCGTAGCGCGCCGCGTCGCCTTTCCAGCCCCGCGCGACGCGCAGGCCGCCCGCCACGGTCTGCTCCACCCGGAAGGCCGCGACGTCGCCCCAGATGGTGCGGGTGAGATAGGGGTAGGGCCGCGCGATCACGATCTCGCCCTTCTCCCCATCCTCCGCGCGCCGCCAGGGGACGCCGCCGGCGCCTTCGTCGCGCGTCAGCCAGAGCGTCTCCGCCTCGGCCGCGCCGGCCTCCGGATCCTCCACCCACACGTCGCCGAAAATCCAGGGCAGCGGATAGGTGTGCGCGTCCGCGCGCAAGGGGAAGTCCGGGTTGCCGTAGAAATGGGTCCAGACGATGCCGCCATGCTCCGTCGCCCAGTAGCTGTTGATGTACCAGGGCGTCACATGCTCCATCGCGAAGGCCTGCACCGCCGGGGACGTCGGCTCGGCGCAGAAGGTCGCGACCCGCAGCGAGGACAGGTCATAGGCCTTAACGTCGCTCAGATTTTCCGGGTCCTGCATGATCGACTTCAGGAAGGTGACCCCGGCCTTGAAGATCTTCACGCCGTAGCGCTCGATGATCGAGGCGAAGCGGCCCGCATGCGGGAAGACGGGGGAGCCCTCGGCGATCACCGTCGTCACCCGCGACAGCAGCGCCGCCGCGATCAGATAGCTCTGCCCCGTGATCCAGCCAGGGTCGGCGACGACGTACATCACCTCGCCTGGGGCCGCGTCGAAGCTGACCGGCATGGTCGACGCCACGCCCGCGCAATAGCCGCCATGGACGTGCACCACGCCCTTCGGCTTGCCCGTAGAGCCCGACGTGTAGATGATGAAGTTCGGGTATTCCGCATCCACCGGCAGCGGCTTGGAGGCCGCCCAGACCGCGCGGGCGAAATCGGCGTCGGGCAGCGCCAGAAGCGCCGCCTCGTCGGCGACGTCGAAGCCGGCGGCCCGCGCCGCCTCCAGAAGGCGCGCGCCGGCCGCGTCGGTCAGCTCATGGCTCCAGCGGTCGCGCCCCTCGTTCCAGATCATGTCGGGCTGGGCGGTGTGGCGGACGACGACCACGGCCTCCACCCGCGCCGGCGCCGCGACGAGGCGGCTGGCTGCGGCGACGCGCAGGTCGGCCGCCTGTTTGGCGGTGAGGCCGCCCGTCTGACCGATCTCGGCCAGCGCGCGGCCGACGCCGCGCATGACGTCGGAGCGCTCGACCGTCACCTCGCCGGTCAGCACCTCGCGGACATGCGCGACGATCCGGGCCGCGTGCTCGTCGGCGAGGTCGAGCGCCGGATCGGCCAACGCCTGCTCCAGCAACTCCGTCGCCGTCGCGACGTCGACGAAATTGTCGAGGGCGGGGTCGGTGTAGCTGGTCTTGAAGGGAACGGACTGCGCGTTGCGATAGCTGCCGTCGGCGGTGACGACCACGCGCGCGCCGGCGTCCGCAATGCGGTCGGACAGCGTCTTGTCGCTGAAGCCGCCAAAGACGGGCGTGTAGATCACGCCGAGACGCTTCGCCCCCTCGGTCCAGTAGATCTGCTCCGGAATGCTGGGCATGTTGAGCGCGATGCGGTCGCCGGGCGCGAGCCCCAGCGCCTCGAGCGCCAGCGCGCATTTCGCGCTCTCCAGCATCAGGCGCTTGCGCGAGATCGGATAGCCGTCGACCGGTCCGCCGCGCCCGTCATTGAGCGACATGTTCCAGCGGTCGCCCTCATAGATCAGCGCCGCCTCCTCGCCATGACCGTCGAGGACGTGACGGTCGACCTCGTTGAAGGCGGCGTTGGTCAGCCCGCCCTCGAACCAACGCCAGTTCGGCGGGTCGTCGTCGTTGAAGGCGCGCGCCCAGGGCTCGAAGCTCTCGGGCAGGTCGAGCGCGACCGCCTCGCCCGTCGCGGCGTCCCAGCCGCGCCATTGGCCGGCGGCCTCGTCATAGAAGGCCCAGACGCCCGCATCCCAGGCGCCCGCATCCCCGGCGCCCGCATCCCCGGCGCCCGCATCCCCGGCGCCCGGCAGCATCCAACAGATCGCGCGCTTGGCCAGGCCGCCATGGAAGGCGCCCGCATCCTCCGCGCAGGCGCGCCGCATGCGCGCCCAGGCAGCCCCATCGACGATCGCGTTTCGCGACGGGCTTCCAACACTCATCATGTCGTCCAAGAACGCCTCCCCCGCGCGCAGCGGCGCATACGTTATTATTTGCGCCCTACTGAGGTAGGGCGCCGCGCCGGGGACGCCATTAAACTACGAGAGCTCGTCTTTTTGAAGGGCGGAGCGCTGCATGTGCAAAAAATGCCGCGCGAGCGCCTCCGTCCCGACCCTCAACCGGGTCCGGTGCGCGAGAAATCCGCGGTCGCGGCCACCAGCACGTCGAGGCTGTCGAGCGCGGGCGCGACGTCTGCGATCGCATCGCGGATCAGGGAGAACTCGCTGCAGGCGATCAGCAGCGCCTGGGCGCCGTCTGCGACCAGCGCCCGCGCTGCATCGCAGGCGGCCGCCTGCGCCGCCGGATCGTCCGCCGAGACCTTGAGCGCGCGGATCGCCGCCAGCATCGCCGGCTGATCCTCTGGATGCAGCGGCGTCAATCCGGCCCGCCGAAGCGGCCCGTCATAGAGCCCGGTGATCGCGACCGCGGGAGAGGCCAGCACGCCGACAACCGCGCCGGAATAGGCGTCGGCCAGGGCCGCGACGCTGAGATCGACCATCGAAAGGAAGGGGACGGAGGCCGCGGCGCGAATCGCGTCGGCGTAATGATGCGCCGTGTTGCACGGCATCGCCAACGCCTGCGCGCCCGCCGCCTCGAGCCGCGCCGCCATCGCCGCGAGAACCGGGGCCGGGTCGTCGCCGCCCCCTTCGATCAGGGCCGCGATGCGCGAGGGGACTTGCGTGTTCTGGTCGACCAGCAGCGGGATGTGGTCGCGGTCGTCGCGCGCCGGCGTCGCCGCGACGAGGCGCTGCATGAAGAGGATCGTCGCCTCCGGGCCCATGCCGCCGAGCACGCCGACGGTGCGCATCGATCGGCCCCGAGCCGCCAAGCCGCCCTACGCGACAGCTTCGGGCGCGGCCTTCGCGGCGCCGTAGCCGAACGCCCCGACATAGCCGAACAACCCCGCCGCCCCGCCGGTGTGCAGGAAAACCACCGTCTCGTCGCGACCGATCTCGCCCTTGCGGATCAGGTCGATCAACCCGGCCGCGCCCTTGCCCGAATAGACCGGGTCGAGGAGGATCCCTTCAAGCTGCGCGAACAGTTCGATCGCCTCCAGGCATTCCGGCGTCGGCACGCCGTAGCCCGGGCCGACATAGTCGGTGTTGGCGACCACGTCCTCGCGCGCCACGACGCCCGCGCAGCCGAGCTTGTCGGCCGTCGCGCAGGCCAGCGCATAGACGCTCTCCTCCTGCTTCGGCTTGGGGGCCCGAACGCCGATCCCCAGAACGGGTATGCCGGCGTTGAGCGCCTGCAGGCCCGTGACGAGGCCGGCCTGGGTGCCGGCGCTGCCGGTCGCATGCACGATGCGGTCGATGCGCAGCCCGCGCTCGTTCGCCTGATGCACCAGCTCCAGCGCGCAGTTGGCGTAGCCCAGCGCGCCGGTCGGGTTCGAGCCGCCGCCGGGGATCGCATAGACTGTGCGGCCTTGCGCGCGCAGCCGCTCGGCCGCGGCCTCCAATTCGGCGTTCATGTCGAGACCGCCGGGCCGCGTCTCCGCCGTCGCCCCGTGCAGGAAATCCAGGAAGACGTTGCCGTTCGCCGTGTAGGCGGGGTCGGTGGAGCCGGTGCGGTCCTCCAGCAGGATGTGGCAGTCGATTCCCAGCTTGGCCGCGAAGGCGGCCGTCTGGCGCGCGTGGTTCGACTGGGTCGCGCCTTGCGTGAGCACCAGATCGGCGCCCTCGGCCCGGGCTTCCGCCATCAGGAATTCCAGCTTGCGCGTCTTGTTGCCGCCGGTCGACAGCCCGGTGCAGTCGTCGCGCTTGATCCAGAGCGTCGGCCCGCCGAGTTCCTTCGAGAGCCGCTCCATCGGCTCCAAGGGCGTCGGCAGATGCGCGAGGTGAATGCGGGGAAAGCGGGCGAGATGCATGGACGTAATCCTCGATCGAACACGCCGGATGCTGGCACGGCGCCTCGATCGCGGCAAACGCTAAAAGCGAGGTGAGGCGCGCCTCACCCCAACCCCGGGAGCCAGGTCGCGATGCCCGGGAACAGGGTCATCAGGAAGACCAGGAACATCGAGCAGAGAATATAGGGGATCGCCGCCTTGTAGATCGTCGTCATCGTGGTGCCCGGCGGGGCGACGCCCTTCATGACGAAGAGCAGGAGCCCCAGCGGCGGCGTCGAGAAGCTGATCTCCAAGGCGAGCAGCACGATCACGCCGAACCAGATCGGATCGAACCCCAGCGCCTGGGCCAGCGGGAAGAAGACCGGCACGGTCAGGATCATGATCGAGATCTGCTCCATGAACATGCCCAGCATCAAGAGCACCAGGAACATCGCGATCAGCATCACGGTGGGCGAGAGCTCGAACCCCGTCGCCCAGGCGACCAGCCCGCTGGAAGCGCCCGAGAAGGCCAGCAACTGGCTGAAGGTGGCGGAGCCGAAAACGATCAGATAGGCCATCAGCGTCACCCGCAGCGCGCCCTTGACCGAATCCCGAAAGGCGGCCCAGCTCATCGCGCGATAGGCGAAGGCCAGCAGCACGACGCCGAGCGCGCCGAAGGCCGCCGATTCAGACGGCGTCGCGAAGCCCGTCATCATCATCACGACGATGATCACCATGATGCTGATCATCGGCAGCACGTCCCGGACGAGCAGCTTCAGCTTCTCGCCAAGTGGGATGCGCTCCAGGCTGTAAGGCGGCGCGGCCTCGGGATCGAGACGGGTCTGCAGATAGATCGTGGCGATGTAGAAACTGGCCAGCAGCAGGCCGGGAACGATCCCGGCGACCAGCAGCGCCCCGATGTCGATCTTGGCGAGGGTCGCCAGCAGCACGGCGAGCGCAGACGGCGGGATGATGATGGCGAGCCCGCCGGTCCCCAGGATCGGCCCGATGGCCATATGCAGCTTGTAGCCGCGCTGCTTCATCTCCGGCACCAGAAGCGAGCCCATCAGCGCGGTCGAGCCCATCGACGAGCCGCTCAAGGTTGAGAAGGCGGTGCCGCCCACCACGGTGACGTAGGAGAGCCGTCCCGGCAGCCGGCCCATCAGCCGGTCGATCGCATTGAACAGCCGCATGCCGAGCCCGGTGCGGAAGAACAGCTCCCCCATCAGCAGAAACAGCGGGATCGGCACCAGCGCGAAGCTCGACAGCGCCCCGAAGCCGTTGTCCAGAAGCTGGACCACGCCCGCCTCGCCGCCCATGAAGACCCAGGCGCCGACCAAGTTGGCCGCCAGGAACGCGATCGCGATCGGCATGCCGGTGACCATCAGGAGGAGCACCAGCCCGATCAGGAAGCCGAGCGCCGCGTACCACTCCATCATTCGCGGATCCCCGCCTGACCGCTGAGCAGTTGGTCGGAGCCGACGACAAAGCGGGCGAATTCGACGGCCATCGCCCCGAAGCTCAGCGGGAAGGCGATGGTGAGGATCCATTTCGGCGTGAAATAGGCCCGCACGTCATAGTCGTTGCGGACGAAATTCATCTGGAAGAGATCGGCCCCCTTCCAGGCCAGGATCGCGCAGACCACCACGCAGAACAGCGCAACGGCGCGGCTGAAGAGCCGCAGAACCGGCGGCGGCATGACCGCGGTCGCAAGCTCGATCTGCACGTGCCCCTTGCGGCGCACCAACCAGGGCGCCCCCAGCAGGGTCAGATAGAAGAGACCGTATTCGGTCGAGAGGAACAGCCAGGCCGGCGGCTGCAGCGCGAGATTGCGCATCAGCACCGAGACGACGATGGCGACCATCAGCCAGGCCAGCAGCACGCCCGCGACCACGGCCATGCCGTTCAGCAGGGCGAGATAGAGGCGGGGCAGCGTGCGCATGGGCGATCCTCGGCCAGAGCGGTCGATCAGGCGGCGGACCGGAGCGCGCGGCGCCGCGCCCCGCCCGGACCGGCCGCTGTCGCGCGGCGCGGACCGGGGGAGCGCGGCGCCGCCGCCTCCGGTGGAGAGCGCTTAGAGATCGTTGAACTTCTCGATCAGCGTCTCGTAGTTCGCGAGGCCGGTCGGATGCTCCTCCATGCGGGTGCGCATCCGGTTCCAGGTCGCCTCGCGGGCGGCCTCGGAGAACTCGGCGCCCGCCTCGCCCTCGAGCGTGACGACCGTCATGCCGGCGGCGTCGAGCGCCTCGAGCTGCTCCGTCGCGACCGCGGCGAACTGCTCGGCGCTCTCGCGCTCATGCTCGATCGCGACCTCCTGCAGGATGCGCTTGGCCTCGTCGCTGAGCGCGTTCCAGCTCTCCAGATTGACGATCGCGCCCATATCGGTTGAGAAGAAGGAGGGCTCAATCCGGTAGTTGAGGAACTGGTCCCACTTCAGGTCGTTGAGGCCGATCTGGGTCCAGCCCGTCGCGTTCACCACGCCGCGCTCCAGCGCCGAGAAGACGTCGGTGGTCGGCAGGCTGATCGGTTGCGCCTCCAGATAGTCCTTGAAGAAGGCGTCATAGACCGGGTTGCTGCGCAGCTTCTTGCCCGCCATGTCGAGGCGGCCCGTCTCGTCCAGCACCGGCTCGTCGACGGTGTAGAGATTGTAGCTGACGCCGCTGTCGAACCAGCCCAGGTAATAGACGCCCATCTTCTCCTGATGGATCTGGTTCATCAGGTCGATGCCGCCGTTGGCGCGGGCGTAGACCGCGTTCGTGTTGGAGGCGACCATCGCGTCGCGCTCGGGCACCGTGCCGGCGTAGAAGCTGGCCGCCGTATAGGCCATGTCGACGACGCCGTTGCGCACCGCCTCGGGCTGCTGGCCGAGGCCGATCACCTCCGGCCCGCCGCGCACATCGATCTGGATCACGCCCTCGCCGCGCTCGTTCAGCTTGTCGACGAAGGAGAGGAAGCTCTGCGTGTAGATCAGCGAGGTCGGGAAGGCGTGCACCGCGCTCAGGCGGTCCTCCGCCACGGCCTGCGCGCTGATCAGCATCGCGGCGCCCGCCGCTGCACCCAGGAGAAGCCTGTTCATAACTGCCGTCCTTTCAGAGGTCTGATGATTGAGGGGAGGCCCCGCCGGCGCGCGTCTCGCCGGCGTCGGGCGATCGTGGCTGAGCCCCGCCCCGCGGACCGTCGGTCCGGGGCGCAACCCACGGGAACGCGCGCAGCCTCTCGCGCGCGAACGTCTCGATGGCGGCCGCATGCTGGCGGGTCAGGGCGATGTCGTCCCACCCGTTCAGCAGCTTGGCGCGCCAGGCGTCGGGAATCGAGAAGGCGGCGTCGCGTCCCCCATAGGCGATGCGGCGCGCCTCCAGGTCGACGACCAGCTCGGCCGGCGCGCCGCCCATCCAGTCGGTCAGCGCCTCGAACGCGGCCTCCTCCAGCACCGCCGGCAGCAGACCGTTGTTCACCGCGTTGGAGGCGAAGATGTCCCCGAAACTGGGCGCGATCACGCAGCGGACGCCGTAATCGACGAGCGCATAGACCGCCGCCTCGCGCGAGGAGCCGGCCCCGAAGTTCCGACCCGCGACCAGGATGCGCGCGTCCGCCGCCGCCGGGTCGTTGAGGATGAATCCGGCGATCGGCGCCCCCTCCGCGTCGAAGCGCAGGTCGTGCAGCAGAAACCGGCCGTAGCCGGACGCCCGGGATTCCTTCATGAACCGCGCGGGGATCAGTTGGTCCGTGTCGATATTGGCCTCGACCAAGGGACAGGCGAGCGCGGCGAGACGGCGAAACGGCTCCATACTCCCCCCTTCCCCTAAAGATCGCGCAGGTCGGTCAGCCGGCCGGCGACGGCGGCGGCGGCGACCATGGCGGGCGACATCAGGTGCGTGCGCGCGCCCGGCCCCTGGCGGCCGCGGAAGTTGCGGTTGGTGGTCGAGGCGCAGCGCTCCCCCGCCGGCACCCGGTCGCCGTTCATGCCGACGCACATTGAGCAGCCGGAGTCCCGCCACTCCAGGCCCGCCTCGGTGAAGACGGCGTCGAGCCCCTCCGCCTCCGCCTGCCGCTTCACCAGCGTGGAGCCGGGGGAGACGATCCCCGGCACGCGGCTGCGGCGCCCCTTGAGCACGGCGGCGGCGGCGCGCAGATCCTCGATCCGCGCATTGGTGCAGGAGCCGATGAAGACCCGGTCGATCGCGACGTCGGTAAGCTTCTGCCCGGGCGCGAGGCCCATGTAGTCGAGCGCGCCGCGCATCTGGCGCGCCGCCTCCTCGCTCACGAGCGCGGCCGGATCGGGCACGCGCGCGTCGATCGGCAAGGCCTCCTCCGGCGAGACGCCCCAGGTCACGGTCGGCGCGATTCGGCGGGCGTCGATCGTCACCTCGCGGTCGAAGACCGCGTCGGGATCCGTCGTCAGCGCGGCCCAGTCCGCCGCCGCCGCGTCGAAATCGGCGCCCGCCGGCCCCATCGGCCGGTCGCGGAGCGCCGCCAGCGTCGTCGCGTCGGGCGCGACCATGCCGCAGCGCGCCCCGCCTTCGATCGAGAGATTGCAGAGCGTCAGACGCGCCTCCATCGACAGGGCTTCGACCGCCGGGCCGGCATATTCGATCGCGTAGCCGCGCCCCGCGTCGGCGCCCAGCGCGGCGATCCAATGCAGCGCGAGGTCCTTTGCGGTGACGCCGGCAGCCAGGCGCCCGTCGACGACCAGACGCATCCGCTTGGGCTTGGTCTGCCAGAGGGTCTGGGTCGCCAGAACATGGGCCACCTCGGAGGCGCCGATGCCGAAGGCGACGGCCCCGAAGGCCCCGTGCGTCGCGGTGTGGCTGTCGCCGCAGACCATGACGAGACCCGGCAGGGTCAGCCCCTGTTCCGGTCCGACGACATGCACGATGCCCTGGCGGGGATCGTCCAAGCCGAAGAGCTGGACGCCGTGCCGCGCGGCGTTCCCGGCCAGCCGCTCGACCATGCCGGCGATCTTGGGGTCCGCAATGCGCGGCCGGCCGGCCGTGGGGACGTAGTGGTCGGCGATTCCGAAGGTCAGGTCGGGACGAGCCACGGACAGACCGCGCTCCGCCAGCGTGTCGAAGGCGTGGAACGAGCCTTCATGGACGAAATGCCGGTCGATCCAGAGCAGGCTCCGCCCCTCCTCGTCGCGCAGAATTTCGTGCGCGTCCCAGATCTTGTCGAACAAGGTCGCCGGCATCGCCGCCCCAATCGGCTGCGGGGCGCGCCCCGCAGAAACCCCATGCATCAAATCACGAACCGTGATTTGTATCTCATATAATACATTTAATCAGTCCGTTTTTTTCCGGTCAAATGTCTTTTTCCCGGCAGGCTCACCCGCCGCCGGACGCCCGGGCGCCCGCGGCGGCCGGCTCCCCGGCGAGCGGCTCCCCGGCGAGCGGCTCCCAATAGCGCTCGGCCTCGTCGCCGGCGCGGGTCAGCTCCATCTGGATGCGGTATCGGTCCGGACGGTAGAGGGCGTCGAGATGCTCGACCCCCGCGCCGGTCTGGTCGAAGACCACGCGATTGAGCGCGATCAGGGCCGAGCCCTCGGCGAGCTCGAGCGCGCGCGCCGTCTCGGGCCCGGCCAGGGCCGCGGAGATCGTCTGGGTCGCCCGGTCGACGGTGACGCCGCTGCGCTCCAGCAGGGCGAACAGCGGCGTGCGGGCCAGATCCGCCTCGGTGTATTGAAGGGCGATGCGCTCCGGCACATGGGTGACGAGATAGGAGAAGGGCTTGTCGTCCATCAGCCGCACGCGGATCGAGCGCTGCACCCGCTCCCCCGCCTTCAGGCCCAGGCGCTCGCGCACCACGCCGGTCGCCTCGACATAGCGGAACTCCAGCAGGCGGACATTCGAGGCGGCGCTCATCCGCACCATGTTGGGGAGCAGGTTCGAGACGCTGGCCGTCACGGTGGAGGCCATCGGCTGCTCCTGCACCACCGTGCCGACGCCGGGGCGGCGCGCGACCAGACCCGCCTCGCGCAGCGCCTCCATGGCGCGGCGCACGGTGACGCGCGAGACCTCGTGCTGCTCGGCCAGCTTCAACTCGCCCGGCAAGCGGTCGCCGGGGGCGAGCGCGCCGCTCGCGATCGCCTCCTTGAGCAGCAGGAAGATCCGGTGCGCCTTCACGCCCGTAACCGACGGCCTCGCCTCGTCCGCCATAACCGCGAGTCTCCCTCCGGCGCGCGCCACGCGCTTCTGGTCCTGCCGGCTCCCGACCGTCCGCGCCGTCCGGAAGGCGCTTGACGGGATCGGTTCGCCGCTCCTACAAAATGTATTATAGAAAGTACAATCAAATGTCGTTTCGCGTGAAGCGTTTTGTGCGACATTTGACCCGATGAAAGAGGCGCCCGCCATGCCCAGCATACAGGTCAGTCTGATCCGCGGCTACTCCGAAACGGTGCGCCGCCGGCTCTGCCGGCGCCTGACCGACGCGACGACGGGCGCGCTCGGCGCCAAGCCGGAGGCCGTCACCGTCTTCCTGAACGAGGTCGACCCCGCCGGCTACAGCCGCGGCGGCGAGGGCCGCGCGCCGGGCGTCGCGGAAGAGCGCGCGCCGGACGAGATCGTCCGCGACTTCCTGGCGGCGATGGAGGCGCGCGACCTGGACGCCGCGCGGGCGCACCTCGCCCCCGACTTCGTCATGAGTTTCCCCGGAACCGGCGAGATGACGGATCTGGCGGAGCTGGTCGCCTGGTCGGCCGGACGCTATCGCTTCGTGCGCAAGCGCTTCGCGGGGTTCGACGTCGCCGACCATGCCGACCGCACGGTCGTCGTCTGCCGCGGAACCCTGGCGGGCGAATGGCCGGACGGGACCCCGTTCGACGGCGTGCGCTTCATCGACCGGTTCGAGATCCGCGCCGGCAAGCTCGCCCGGCAGGAGGTCTGGAACGATCTCGCCGTCGCCGCGCGTTAGGGCGGGCGAGCCTACAGTATCGGTAACAGAAGGACCCTTCCCCATGACCGCCTCCCCCGCCTCGTTGAAAGACCGCGTCAATGGCCGGACGATCGAGGTCGCCCCGGGCGTCTTCAACGCACTCGGCGCCGCACTCGCGGAGCAGGCCGGCTTCGACACCGTCTACCTGTCGGGGGCCAGCCTCGCCTACACCCATCTCGGCCGGCCCGACATCGGGCTCTTGAGCCTGAGCGAGATCAACGACGCGCTGACCCACATCCGCGAGCGCACGGACGTCTCCATCGTGGTCGACTGCGACACCGGATTCGGCAATGCGATCAACGTGATGCGCAGCGTGCGGATGCTGGAGCGCTCGGGCGCGAACGCGATCCAGCTCGAAGATCAGTCCTACCCAAAGCGGTGCGGCCATCTGCAGGGCAAGTCGCTGATCCCAAGGGAGGAGATGGTCGGCAAGTTGAAGGCCGCGCTCGACGCACGCGACGATGACGGGACGCTGATCATCGGCCGCACCGACGCGCTGGCGGTCGAAGGGCTCGACGGCGCGCTGGAGCGCGCGCACGCCTATTGCGAGGCCGGGATCGACGTGCTGTTCATCGAGGGCATCCGCGGCGACGAGGAGATCCAGCGCATCATGGAGGCGTTTCGCGGCCGCATTCCGATCATGGCCAACATGGTCGAGGGCGGGGACACGCCGCTGAAGAACGCCGCCACGCTGCAGCAGCTCGGCTTCTCCTTGGTGATCTTTCCGGGCGCGTTCGTGCGCGCCATGGTGCACATGGCGACGCGCTTCTTCGAGACGCTGCGCCGCGACGGAAGCACCGACGGCTTCAGCAACCAGATGCTGGACTTCAAGCAGTTGAACGAAACCCTGGGCACCCAGGCCATGCTGGACCTCGGCGCCCGCTACGGGTCGGACATGCAGACAGGAGAGCGCCGATGATCACGAGCGACAAGACCGCCCGCCAGATCTTCGAGGAGGTGATGGCGAACCCGCAGCGCACGCCCTTCGGCTTCGGCAAGAAGGCGGTGCTGGTCAATGTCGATCCGCAGAAGGCCTATACGCGCACCGACCTGTTCAAGACCGCCTACGAGACGGATCCGAAGCAGTTCGACTATGTGAACCAGCTCTCCCGCGCGGTGCGCGCGCTCGGTTGGCCGGTGGTCTGGACCCATGTCGCCTTCCTGGACTCGGCCGAGGACGCAGGCGTCTGGGGCACGCGCACCGACACGCCGGATTCGCTGCAGAACATCAAATACGGCTCCGAACGGGCGGCGTTCGACGAGCGGGTCGAGATCGACCCGGCCGACGTCGTCTACACCAAGCGCATGCCGTCGGCCTTCTTCGAGACGCCGCTGCAGTCGCTTCTGGTCTGGCATCAGGTCGACACGGTGATCGTCACCGGCGGATCGACCTCCGGCTGCATCCGGGCGACCGCGGTGGAGAGCCTGTCGCGCGGCTACCGCACCATCGTCCCGATGGAGTGCGTCGCCGACAAGCATGAGAGCTACCACTTCGCCAACCTGACCGACCTGCACCTCAAATACGCCGACGTCATGCCCGTCGCCGAGGTCCTGGCCTGGTTGGAGAACCAGGCGGGCGCCGCAGACGCCGGCTGACGGCGTCGCAAGAACCGGGAGGCCGCGCCATGAAGGAAACGCCCGAGGCCTACGACTACTGGGCTTACGAGAACCGGCCCAAGATCACCTGGCCGAACGGCGCGCGCCTCGCCTTCTGGGTCGCGCCGAACATCGAGTATTACGAGATCGACCCGCCGGCGAACCCGCACCGCAAGCCCTGGCCCACGCCGCACCCGTCGGTCCCCGGCTTCGGCATCCGGGACTACGGCAACCGCGTCGGCCACATGCGCCAGATGGCGCTGCTCGACAAGTACGGGGTCCGCGGTTCGGTCTCGCTCTCCACCGCGCTGTGCGACCACCATCCGGAGATCATCGCGGCCGCCCGCGAGCGCAGCTGGGAGTTCTTCAGCCACGGCGTCTACAACACCCGCTACACCTACGGCCTGAGCGAGGCGCAGGAGCGGGCGATGATCCGCGAGACGGTCGAGGCGATCCACCGGCACACCGGCCAGGCCTGCGCCGGCTATCTGGCGCCGGCGCTGTCGCACTCGGAGCATACGCTCGACCTCTTCGCGGAGGTGGGCCGGGAGATGTTCGGCGATCAGGGCGGGCTCTACACCTGCGACCTGTTCCACGACGACCAGCCGACGCCGGTGCGCACGCGCTCCGGCCTGCGCTTCGTCTCCGTGCCCTATTCGCTGGAGATGAACGACACCATCGTCTACGCGGTCAACAAGGTGGAGCCCCGCCACTACGCCCGCATGCTGAAGCGCTGCTTCGACCGGCTCTATGCGGAAGGGGCCGAGTCCGGAACCGTCATGTGCATCCCCACGCACAACTACCAGATCAGTTGCCCGCACCGGATCAAGGCCTTCGAGGAGGCGCTGGAATACATCACCGGCCACAGCGGCGTCTGGGTAGCGACCGGTCGGGAGATCGCGCAGCATTATCTGGCGCACCACTACGACGCGGCGCGCGCGGACATCGAGACCAAGAAGCAGGCGGCGGAGGCGTGACGACCATGGCGCTCGACGACGACTATCTCGCGACCCCGAAGCGCCGCTACGGCTACGACCACGACCGGTATGACTGGTCGATGCTGACCGACCGGCCGGGGGTGCGCTGGCCCGGCGACAAGCCGCTGGCGGTGTGGATCAACGTCTCGGTCCAGTTCTATCCGCTGAACCAGCGCGGCGAGCCCTTCAAGGTCCCGAACGGCATGACCATGCCCTATCCGGACCTGCGGCACTTCACGTTGCGGGACTACGGCAACCGGGTGGGGATCCATCGCGTGCTGCAGGCGCTGGAGCGGGCGGCGATGCGCCCGACCTTCGCGGTCAGCGGCCGGCTGGCGGAGACGACGCCCGCCCTGATCCGCCGGCTGACGCAGGCCGACGGCGAGATCATCGCGCACGGCTGGACCATGGACGACCTGCACACGGGCGCGCTCGACCGCGCCGCGGAGGCGGCCCTGATCCGCCGCACGCTGGAGACGCTGCGCGAGGCGACGGGCGGCGCCGTCCGCGGCTGGCTCAGCCCCGCCCGGCATCAGAGCTGGAACACGCCCGACCTGCTGGCCGAGGCCGGCGTCGAGTATTGCGCCGACTGGGTGAATGACGACATGCCCTATCCGATGACGACGGACGCGGGGCCGCTGATCAGCCTCCCGCTCTCCACCGAGATCGAGGACCAGTTCGTCATGGGCCAGAACCTGCACTCCGAGGACTCCTGGGTGCAGCAAGTCACCGACGCCTTCGACTATCTGCTGGCGGAAGCGCGCGAGCAGGGCGGCCGGCTCTTCGCGCTCAGCCTGCATCCCTGGATGATCGGCCAGCCGCACCGCATCGCCTGCCTGGAAGCGGTGCTGCAGCATATCGCGCTGCATCGCGAGGAGGTCTGGCAGGCGCCGGCGGGCGAGATCCTGGACGCCTTCCGCTCCGCGAGCGAACCCGGCGCGGGAGCGGCGGACGCGTGAGCGCCGCCGTCGAACCAGCGGCCGGTCAACGCTTCGACGCGCATCTGCCACTCCTGATCGTCGGCGGCGGCGCCTGCGGCCTGGTCGCGGCGCTGGCGGCCCAGGAAGCCGGCGCGGAGGCGGCGGTCATCGAGCGCGACCCCCTGCCGCGCGGCAGCACCGCCATGTCGTCCGGACTGATCCCCGCCGCCGGCACGCGCTTCCAGGCGGCCTGCGGCGTAAACGACGACACGCCGGCGCTGATGGCCGAGGACATCCAGCGCAAGAACGGCGGCGGCGCCGATCCGGCGGTTGTCGCGGCGCTGGCCGAGCGCTCGGCCGCGACGATCGAGTGGCTGGCGGACGCGCACGGCGTCCCGTTCTCGCTGGTCGAAGGCTTCGCCTATCCCGGCCACAGCCGGCTTCGCATGCACGGAACGCCCCGACGCAGCGGGGAGGAACTGATGGACTGCCTCCTGCGCGCGGCCGAGGCGGCGGGCGTTCCGCTCTTGACCGACGCGACCGTGCGCACGCTGTTCGCCGACGCGGACGGCCGGGTGCGCGGGCTTGCCTTGGAGCGGCCGACGGGGGAGCGCGAGACTCTCGGCTGCGACGCGCTGCTGCTCGCCTGCAACGGCTATGGCGGCGCGGCGGATCTCGTCGCCCGCCACCTGCCGGGGCTCAAGCACGCGGTCTATTACGGCCATGTCGGCAATCAGGGCGACGCCCTGCGCTGGGGCGAGGCGCTGGGCGCCGGGCTCGCCGATCTCGGCGGCTGCCAGGGGCACGGCTCGCTCGCCGTCCCGCATCAGATCCTGATCTCCTGGGCCTCGATGATGCAGGGCGGCGTGCAGATCAACGCCGACGGCCGCCGCTTCTCGAACGAGACCGAAGGCTATTCCGAGCAGGCCGCCCGGGTGCTCGCCCAGCCGGGCGGCGCCGTCTGGTCGGTCTTCGACGCGCGGGTGGAAGCGGGTCTGACGCAGTTCCAGGACTACCAGGACGCCCTCAAGGCCGGCGCCGTGCGCGTCTTCGCGGACCTGGACGCGCTGGCCGACGGGATCGGCGCGCCGGCCGACGCGGTGCGCGCGACGCTGGCGGAGATCGACGCCCTCGCCGGCGCCGGCGGGACCGACCGCTTCGGGCGCCGCTTCTCACGGGAGAGCCGGCTGGAGCCGCCCTACCGCGCGGTCAAGGTCACCGGCGCCCTGTTCCACACCCAGGGCGGGATCGCGATCGACGCCTGCGGCCGGGCGCTCGACGCGGCCGGGGCGCCGCTGCCAAACCTGTTCGCCGCCGGCGGCGCGGCGCGCGGCGTCTCGGGGCCCGACGACCGGGGCTATCTCTCCGGCAACGGGCTCTTGAGCGCCGTCGTCATGGGCGCGCTCGCCGGACGCGCTGCGGCGCGACTTCTGGCGGCGGAGACTGCGTAAGAGGCTCTGGCGGCCGGTCGGGGCGCCCTATCCGATATAGGGGTAGAGCGAGACCCAGATCGCGGCCCAGATCGTGATCAGCGGCATGCGCGCCTTGAACCAGGCGTGCACATCCGAGCGGGTCGCAGCCGGCGCGACCGCCATGGCGGCGGCGTAGGCGCCGACCAGGGCGTAGAAGCTGGTCACGAGGAACCCCACGCTCGCCCAGATGTTGGGCGGGTTCGGATTCTCGACCATGTCGTAGATCGGCCCGTAGGCGAGGACCGCCCAGAAGAGAAACACAATGAGGCCTGCGCCCCTGAAAAGCGCCCCGAAGGCGTCTGTGCGCGTCACCGGCGGTCTCCCCTAAATCTGTCATGCATCGCAGCTCGTCAGCGAGCGCCGGCCGCAAAGAAGACGCCAACGCTTTCGCATAGATTAGCGCACGCATCTCCGAAGACCAGAGAAAGACGCCGGCGCCCAATCGCCCGCGCGCCCCGGTCGGACCCCGAGCGGTCGCAGCGCGGGGCGCATTGCGCGCGAAGAGGTCGAGGGTTTGTACAAATTCTCGGTGATTCCAACCCCTGAGGATCGCGTTCGGGCCGTGTCGGGTAGAAAGCGGGGCGCGGGCGATGCGGGGCGTCGTCAAGCCGCGCTGACGCCCACCGACGCGGCCCGAACGCGACCCTGAGGAATCATCGAGAGTTGGTATGAACCGCCCTCCCGCGCCCCCCCTAAAGCAAGGCCGTCTGTTCGGGCCTATGCTCTTCGACGGACACGCGGGAGCGGGGGAACTCGATCGCGAAGGTCGACCCCACATCCTGCGTGCTGTCGATCTGCAACGCGGCGTCATGCTGACGGACCTGCATCTCGACGAAGGCCAGTCCCAGACCCGTGCCGATGGCGGACGAGGTGATCGGGTGGTCGAGCCGGACAAAGGGTTTGGTGATCGCAGGGATCTGATCGCGCGGGATCCCGACGCCGCGGTCGACGACGCTCAGGCGCAAAGACCCATCATCGCGGAGCGCGGCGTCGACCGTGACGTGATACGGCGGGTTAGAGTACTTGATGGCGTTCGTGATGAGGTTGAGGGTCATCTGACGGACGCCGGCAGGATTACAAACCAGCCGGATCGACGACTCTACATTGATGAAGACGTCGCCGCACCGATCCTGGTGGGCCGCGCGCGCCGTCACGGCGGCGCCCTCTATCATCCGGCTCAGCCGAACGGTCTGATGCACAACCGAGTCGCGCTTTCCTGCATCCTTGTAGATCTCCAGAATATCGTTCACGAGACCGACGAGCGTGGTCCCGGCGTCCCTGATATAGCTCAGATACTCCGTTTTCCTGGGATCGTTCCTCGGCTCGTCATCGAGCGTTTTGAGCACATCGGCGAATCCGACGATCGCATTCAGCGGCGTTCGGAGCTCATGCGACATGGCGGCCAGGAACTGGTCCCGCGCGAGCCGCAACTCCTCGTTCTCGATCAGCGTCCGGCGAAACGCTTCGAGAGCCCGCGCCATCTCGCCGATCTCGTCGGACCGGTGCGTATGGGGCACAGCGTTCCGCGTGTCGTTCGAACCGGCGATCCGCGCCATGGCCTGCGTCAAGCTTCGCACCGGCGTGCTGATCGATCGACTGAGGTACAGGCTGCTCAGAAGCGCGAGGATCAGGGCGATGGCTGAGCCGATCAGGATCAATCGCTCGAACTCAAAGATCGCCGCCGACGCCGTTGGGCCAAGTCGGTTTTGGCTCGCCTGAAGCGCATCCTGGATCAGGTCCAGGTCTTGGGCGACCGCCGGCCCTATGACGTCCAGGGCGTCTCGGAGACCGAGATCTTTTTCTCCCTCCGGCAATTCCAATAATGCTGCGAATTCATCGCCGTACCGCTTCGTTCGCACGCGCAGTCTATCGATTGCCCCGCGAACCGTCGCGTCCTGCAGGATTTCGTCGAGTTGATCGTCGATACGAACGATTTCGTCGATGTTCGAGGCGACCTCGTCGGCAAAGGACGGGTCGCGCGTCAGTCGGTACTTGTGTGCGGCCAAACGCGCCTGCAGGAAGTCTTCGCCGATGTCCGCGACCAGCATTTGCTTGCGGGCGAGTTGTCGGTAGTCTGTGTAGAATCCGGCGACGCTCTCGACAGAGTAGATGGCGACGCTGGCGAGGCCTGCGAGAATGACGAGCGCCACCCCGGCCAGCGCGACGGCTCGCTGCGCAATGCTCATGGCTCCATCTCCATGTCACGGGGCGGCCGCCGCCTGGTCCTGGACCCCGGGCGAGAAGACCGACGCGCAGTCCTTCGCCAAATTCGCCACGCCCGGATTTGCAGGTCGATCAGCCCCCAGGGCGGCGCGTCGTCTGGCCAACTGGTCCTGTGCAAGGTTCCTCTACGCTCACCCTTACGACGCCCTACGCCAGCGACTACGTTCCGTCGGGCATGATGGAGGTCAAAACAGAATGAAAGGTTAATAAAAAATACTTAACCTCAAATTGGTTTTCTCAAACCTCATCAAATTATTCATAGTTTAAATGAGCATTTCATACACTCAAAAGTAAACGTCCAAAAAATTTTTCCCGTTCGAAAGATAACCTAAAGATTGTAAAAATGAAGCGTCTGGCGTCCGCGCCGATGCGCACCCAAGGGCGCGACCGCGGCCCGGCGAGCGGTCGCCGCCCCGTCGGAGCGGTTGAGCGACGCGAAACAAGCGCGAGACAGAAACTGGTGGGCCCGGCAGGACTCGAACCTGCAACCAAACCGTTATGAGCGGTCCGCTCTAACCAATTGAGCTACGGGCCCAGCCGGCCGGACGCCCTAGCCGCGGGAGCGACTGGCGGGCGGCGACTGGCGGGCGGCGACTGCCGGGCGGTTCTATAGCACCGGGCGCAGACGGCGAAAAGCGAGGCGGGCGGGCTTGCCTCCGCCGGCGCCAGCGGGTCTGCTGGGCCCCAGCGCCACTGCGAGAGGACGGCCCGATGACCCTGACCGCCGACGATGCGACGCGGACGATCCGGCGCGGGGCGGCGGTCTTCAGGGTCGCGCTGCCGGAAAAGCTCGACCGCGACTATTGGGCCAAGGTCGCCGACGAACGCTGGGAGCCGGAGACCTTCCGGCTGTTCGACGCGGCGCTCGGCCAAGCGCCCGGGGCCGGGCCGGGCGGCCCGCCGCGGCGGCTTGTCGACATCGGCGCCTGGATCGGACCGACGGCGCTCTACGCCGCGGCCTTGGGCGCATCGGTCGACGCCTTCGAGCCCGACCCGGTCGCGCTCGGGAAACTCCGCGCCAATCTGGCGCTCAATCCCGACCTCGCCGCGCGGATCGCCGTGCATCCGGTCGCGCTGGCCCCGGCGGAGGCGGCGGCCAAGGGGACGGTCGAGCTCGCGACGGAGGAGGCGGGCAACAGCATGTCCGGCCTCTTCCGCGACGCCCCGGAGCGGCTGACCGTCGCCGCCGCGACGCCGGACGCGGCCGGCCTGCCCGCCCTTTTCGAGACCGCCGATCTGGTGAAGCTCGACATCGAAGGCGGCGAATTCGCGCTGCTGCCGGCGCTGGCGCCCCTGTTGGCGGCGAGCCGGCCGGTCCTGCATCTCTCGCTCCACGCCCGTTTCCTGCCCGAGGCGCGGTTGGGCGCGGCCGAGCGGGGGCGGCTGCAGCGCGCGGCGCTGGCGGCCTTGCCGGACTACGCCCACGCCTATCAGGCGCGGCGCGGCGTCTGGTCGGCGCTCGCAGGCTGGCGGGACGCGCTCGCGACCCGCATCGCGCCGCCCGAGGGTGAGCGCGGTCTGGACGGCGCCTTCGCCTTCGCGGACCGACCGCTCGCCATCCTCGATTGAAGCGCCTATCTTCAAAAGCCTCTAGGCGTCTCGGAGCGGAGGCGGCGGATGACGGAACGATCGGGCGGAACGCGCCCGCTCTATGCGCTTGGCGCGACGATCCTGGCGGCGGGCTTGGCCGGGACGGCGCTGCAACTCGACGAGGAGGCCGGCGCACGGCCGGAGCCGGCGCTCGCCGGCGGGCTGTGCTCCGCAGCCGGAATCAGCGCCGCCTACCTGTTCGACCGGATCGCGGAGGGCGGCCTCCTGCGTGCCGCGCTGGGCGAGCCGCCGGCCGTCGGCGGCCCGTTCGAACTGACCGGACCGGACGGCGCCGCGGTGTCGGACGCGAGCCTCGCCGGCCGGCCCTATGCGATCGCCTTCGGCTTCACGCACTGCCCGGACGTCTGCCCCACGACGCTCGCCGAGATGGCCGGATGGATCGACGCGCTCGGCGCGGACGCCGACCGGATCGCCTTCCACTTCGCGACGCTGGATCCGGAGCGGGACGCGCCGGCACGGCTCGCGGCCTATGTCGGCGCCTTCTCCCCCGCGATCCGACCGTTGCACGGCGACCGGACGGCGACGGACCGCGTGATCGAGGCCTTCGCGCTCTACGCCCGCAAGGTCCCGCTCTCCGACGGCGATTACGTGATGGATCATACGACCGGGGTCTTCGTGATGGACGCCGCCGGCCGCCACCGCGACACGCTTCTGCCGGGGGTGTCGGTGACGGAGGCGGTCGCAAGCCTGCGCGCGGCGCTCGAGCCCCCCGGCGGCTGACGGGCGCCGTTCACTCGCTCAGCAACGCGGCCAACCGCTCCAACGGCGCCGGCTGCGACGGCAGGCCGAGCGAGAGGGCGAAATGCCCCTGGCGGCGCACGAATCGGTTGCGCGGCGGAATTCCCCAGGCGTCGCAGCGGCCGAGGCCGGTGGCGTAGGGCACCACCTCGTCCTCGCGGCCCAGCGCGACCAGGATGCGCGCCGGGTCGAGCGCCGGGGCGGCGTCCCGCGGCGGCTCGTAGAGCGCCGCCAGCGCCTCGATCCGTTCGCGCGTCCAGCCGGCGAAGGCGAGCGCGCCGGTCGCGCCCATGCCCTGGGTCAGCGATCCCTCGAAGACGGTGCGCTCGACGCTGTCGGTCGGCGAGACGAGCAGCGCCGCGTCTGGTCGCGCCGCCGCCTCCCAGCCCCCGGCGTGGGCGAGGACAAGCTGACCCGTCAAGGCGCCGAGGCTGACGCCGACAAGGCCCACCGGGCGCTCCCATCGCGCGCGCGCCCAGGCGGTGAGGCGGCCGATCTCCGGGACGTGCGCGGCGAAATAGCCGATCAGCCCGGCCGGGCCGCGGGCGACCAGCACCTCCCCGCCATAGCGCCCGCCGCAGCGGCCGGCCGGGCGTCGCCGGCCGTGCCAGGGCCCTTCCGGCAGCACGACGGCGAGCCCGGCCCGCACCAGCCAATGGGTCAGCGTGGAGTAGCCGCCCCAGTAATCCTCCTCCATGCAAATCCCATGGGCGAGGACGACGGCGCCGCGCGGCGGCTCTGACCCCGGCGGCTCCAGCACCACAGCGCGCAGCGGGCCCGGCGCCTGGTCGCTGGCGTCGGCCGGGCCGTCGGCGCGCAGATAGAAACGGCGATAGCTCTCGCCCTCGATCGCGTGGGAGAGGCGCAGCCGCGGCGGCTCCGGCGGGATGGCGAAGGCGGTTCCGGGCTCCGCGAGGCGCGCGGCCTGGGCTTCGCTGACCGCGTCCGGGGCGTCGATGCTGAAGCGCACGGCCGGAAAGCGCTCGCGCAGATGCTGCAGGCCGAAGAGCGTGCGCTGCGCCATGTACTGCACGGCGCGGCGGTCGCGCACGGCGGCGCATTCGGCCAGCGCCGCCGGATCGGGCGCGGTCCGGGCGAACAGCGCCGTCTCAAGCGCCGATTCGGCCTCCAGATAACTGCGCCGGCCGCGCGCGAAGAGCGCCAGCGTCGGCGCCGAGGGCGCCTCGCTGCGGGTCTCGCCGCCGACGGCCTTCAGAAACGCGGCTTGCGGATCGCGGTCGTAATCCTCCGCGTCCGCGCAGGCGGCGTCTGCCGCAGCCCAGGCGCGGCTCAACGGGAAGATCAGGGAGGTGACGAGCGGCAGCGAGACCCGGTCGTACCAGGGCCGCCAGAGGAGTTGGCTCAGCGGCCCGCCGCTGAGCCAGGCGGCGAGCTGATCGCGCATCGCAGCCGCCGCGTCCAGACGCTCAGTAGTCGAGGAAGCTGCGCAGCTTCCGCGAACGGCTCGGGTGCTTGAGCTTGCGCAGCGCCTTGGCCTCGATCTGGCGGATGCGCTCGCGCGTCACCGAGAACTGCTGACCGACCTCTTCGAGCGTGTGGTCGGTGTTCATGCCGATGCCGAAGCGCATGCGCAAAACGCGCTCCTCGCGCGGGGTGAGCGAGGCCAGGACCCGCGTCGTCGTCTCGCGCAGGTTCGACTGGATCGCCGCGTCGGACGGCAGGAGCGCCTGCTTGTCCTCGATGAAGTCGCCGAGATGGCTGTCCTCCTCGTCGCCGATCGGCGTCTCGAGGCTGATCGGCTCCTTGGCGATCTTGAGGACCTTGCGCACCTTCTCCAGCGGCATGTGCAGCTTCTCGGCCAACTCCTCCGGGGCGGGCTCGCGGCCGATCTCGTGCAGCATCTGGCGGCTGGTGCGGACCAGCTTGTTGATCGTCTCGATCATATGCACCGGGATGCGGATGGTGCGGGCCTGATCGGCGATCGAGCGGGTGATCGCCTGCCGAATCCACCAGGTGGCGTAGGTCGAGAACTTGTAGCCGCGCCGGTACTCGAACTTATCGACCGCCTTCATCAGGCCGATATTGCCTTCCTGGATCAGGTCCAGGAACTGCAGGCCGCGGTTCGTGTACTTCTTGGCGATCGAGATCACGAGGCGCAGGTTGGCCTCGACCATCTCCTTCTTGGCGCGGCTCGCCTCGCGCTCGCCCTGCTGGACGGTCGCGCAGATGCGGCGGAACTCGGCCAAGGGAATGCCGCTCTGCCCCACCAGTTCGGCGACGCCGCCGCGCAACTCCTCGACCTTGGCGACATGCTTGGCGGCGAACTTGGCCCAGGCGTTGGAGGCGTCGGCCATGTCCTCGAGCCAGGTCGGATCGAGCTCGCGGCCGTAATAGGCCTTCAGGAACTCCTCCCGGTCGATCTTGCAGTCGATCGCCAGGCGCAGAATCTGGCCTTCAAGCTGCACGAGCTGGCGGTTGACGCCGTAAAGCTCTTCGACCAGCTGCTCGATGCGCATGTTGTTGAGGCGCACCTCGTCCATCAGCGAGATGAGGTTTTTTCGGTGCGTCTCGTAGGTGCGCTCGGTCGAGCGGCTCGGCTCCTCGCCCTTCTGCAGGGCGACGAGGCGCTTGTCCTGGGCGCGCTGCAGCTTGGTGTAGGTGGAGGCGATCTGCTCGAAGGTCTCCAGCACCTGCGGCTTGAGCTGCTGCTCCATGGCGGCGAGCGAGAGGTTCTGGACGTCGTCCTCGTCGTCCTCCTCGCCGTCTCCCTCTCCCTGGGCGCCGTCGCCGTCGCCGTCGGCCTGCCCGTCCGCCTTCGGGTCGGCCTCCGCAGCGGGTTCGGCGGCGGCCTTCGCGGCGGGCTTGGCGGCTTCCTCGGCCTCGGCGGCCTGCTTCTCCTGCTTCGCCTTGGCGGCTTTGGCGACCGCGGCCTCCCCGGCGACTTCGGGGTCGACTTCGGCCAATTCCTCCTCGGCGTCCTCCATGTCGTCAGCGTCGGGACCGGAGCTCATGGTGGCGTCCAGGTCGATCACGTCGCGCAGCAGGATCTGGCCCTCGACCAGCATGTCGTGCCATTGGGTGATGGCGCGCATGGTCAGCGGGCTCTCGCACAGCGCGCCGATCATCTTCTCGCGGCCGGCCTCGATGCGCTTGGCGATGGCGATCTCGCCCTCGCGGGAGAGCAGCTCCACCGAGCCCATCTCGCGCAGATACATGCGCACCGGGTCGTCGGTGCGGCCGACGTCGTCGTCGGCGATGTTGCCGGCGGCGGAGGATTCGGGGGCCTCCTCCTCCTCGGTCTTCTCCTGCTCGGCCTCTTCCTCGTTCTCGGTGACGTTGATGCCCATGTCGTTCAGCATGGTCATCACGTCTTCGATCTGCTCGGAACTCACCTGCTCCTGCGGCAGGGCGGCGTTCAGCTCATCGATGGTGATGAAGCCGCGCTCCTTGCCCTTCTGCAGCAGCTTCTTCACGGCCGAGTTCGAATCGTCGAGCAGCGGGCCGTCGCCTTGCTCTTCCGTCTGCTCGGGGGCTTCCTTGGTCTCGGACTTGCTCGCCATCGCCTACCAGATCCTCGAACGCCGCGCGGGCCCCGGCCGACGCCCCGGCTTCGGGGCTCCGGCGCACGAGCGCCTGCGGTCAGTCATCCTCGTCAATCACCCCGCGGCCCAGCGCCGCCTCACCCGCATCATGATCGCGCCACAAGGCCATGCGGCGCGCCTCCAGGGCCTCGAGCCCCTCGGTCTTCAGCCCCTCGGACTTCAGGCCAGGCGCCGCGTCGCCCGGCGCTCCGCCCGCGTCCGCCGAATTCGCCGACGCCGGCCTAACCCCGCGCACCACCTCGGCGCGCAGCACACCCTGGCTTCTGATCAGCAGGATATGATCCAACGCCGCCTGCGCCTCCTCCGCCGAGGCGTCGGGCCGCGCCTGCCGCGCCAACTGAAAGAGCCGCGCATCCCCGATCAGACGCAGGGCGTCGTTATCCCCGTGTTCGGTGAAGTGGTTGCGCACGCGCTCGGAATCAAGCGGTTCCCCCAAGGCTGCGAGTTTTTGTAAGGCGCGTCTTACTTTGTCAAGGTCGGCGTCGAAGACGAACCGGTCGAGCGCCTCCTCGAACCCGTCGATCAGGTCCGGATGGTTGGCCAGGGTGGCCAGCACCACCTGTTGCTGCCGGCGCGAGAGGCCCTGCGCCCGCCCCGACAGCGCCGCGCCCAGAGGTTCGGCAGCATGCGGCGCGCTGGAGACCGGCCGCCAGGGCGCGCCGCGCCGCCCGCCAACACCACCCGAACGCCCCTGCGGCCCCGGCCGGCTGCGCCGGCGCGCCAACTCCCACAGACGGTCGTTGAAGGCGCGGAAATACTGCTTGCGGACCGTCTCGTCCTCGATCCGCCCGGCGAGCTGTTTGAGCCGGCTTTCCAGGTCGGCGCGGCGTTCCGGCGTGTCGGTCGGCGACCGGTCGCGCTCGGCTTCCCAGAGCACCTGCGAGAGCGGCCGCGCCGCCGTCAGCGTCGCGCGCATCGCCGCCGTCCCCTGCGCGGCGATCAAGCTGTCCGGGTCCTCCCCCGGCGGCAGGAAGGCGAAGCGCAGGCTCTTGCCGGGCTGAAGCCGGGGCAGCGCGCGCTCGGCCGCGCGCAGGGCCGCGCGACCCCCCGCCGCGTCGCCGTCGAGACACAGGATCGGCTCCTCCGCCACCCGCCACAGCGCCGCGATCTGCGCCTCCGTCACCGCAGTGCCGAGCGGCGCGACCGCGCCCTCGAAGCCGGCCTGGGCGAGCGCGATCACGTCCATATAGCCTTCCGCGACGAGCAGGTCCGCCCTCTCCTTGCGCACCGCCTCGCGCGCCTCGCCCAGATGATAGAGGGTGCGGCTCTTGTCGAAGAGCGGCGTGTCGGGGGAGTTGATGTATTTTCCAATCCCCTTCGCCTTGGCGTCGCCCATGAAGCGGCCGCCGAAGGCGATCCACCGCCCGCGCGCGTCCGCGATCGGGAACATGATCCGGTCGCGGAACAGCGGGTAGGGGCTGCGGCCCGCCTCCGGCTGGCGGTAGAGGCCGACCTCGATCAGCGCCTCCATCGCGATCGCCTGCGTCTTGGCGGCGTCGGCCAACGCGTCGCGATCGTCCGGCGCGAAGCCGAGCGAGAAGCGCCCGATCGTCTCCTCCGTCAGCCCGCGTCCTTTGAGATAGGCGAGCGCGGCGCGGCCGGCCGGCGCGCGCAGCTGGCGCTCATACCAGGCGACGGCGAAGCCCATCACCTCGTAGAGGCTCTTGCGGCGTTCGGCCCGCTCGCGCTCCTGCGGGCTGGTCTGGGGCATGTCCAGGCCCGCCTCGCCGGCCAGGCGCTCGACCGCCTCCGGGAAGCTCAGCCCCTCGGTCTTCATCAGCCAGGAGAAATGGTCGCCATGCTCGCCGGTCGAGAAGCAGTGGAAGAACCCCTTGTCCTCGACGACGTGGAAGCTCGGCGTCTTCTCGTTGGTGAAGGGCGAGACGCCCCACCAGTCGCCGCGCCCCTTCTGGCGCAGCTGCACGCGCCGCCCGACCAGTTGGACGAGCGAGAGGCGGCTGCGGATGTCGTCCAGAAAGCTGGGCGGAAAGGCCATGTCTGTCCTTGGGTCCGTCTCGGAGGCTGTCCCTGGTCAAATCGGGTCGTCTGCGCGATGCTGCGTGCGTCCGCGCGCCTGGGCCCGAGAGGATATCAGACATGAGCGATCCGTCAGCACCCCCTGTCAAGCTGGACCCGTCGGACATCGCGCCGCGCGTCGGCTCCAGCCTCTACCCTGAGGCTTTCCGCGCGCTCTGCGAGGGGCGCCTGAAGCGCGCGCTCGGCGACGCCTTCGGGGTGAGCCAATTCGGCGTCAACCTGACGGAGCTGCCGCCCGGGGTCGCGACCGCGCACCGCCACTGGCACGCGGCGGAGGACGAGTTCGTCTTCGTGCTCGACGGCGAGGCGGTGCTGGTGACGGAGGCCGGCGAAACGCCGATTCGCGCCGGCGAGTGCGCGGGCTTCCCCGCCGGCCGCGCCGACGGCCATATGATCGTCAACCGCAGCGACGCGCCGGTGCGGCTCCTGGAGATCGGCAGCCGGTCTTCCGGAGACGCCGCGTTCTATCCCGACATCGACCTCGCCTGCCGCAAGGAGCGCGGCGCAATGCGCTTCTTCCGCAAGGACGGCGCGCCCTACGATTGAGGCGGCGCGCCGTGTCCGTCGGCCAGTTCGAGATAGGCCGCCGACAGGGTCGAGACGCCGAGCGCGATGGCGACGTAGCGGATCGCCTCATTGAGAAGCGCCAGCAGCGCGATCCCCGTCGCGGTCTCGAGCAGGCCGACGGCGCCGAAGACGCCGGCCAGCAGATTGACCGGCATGGCGCCCACCAGTCCGATCAGGACCGGCAACACCAGGATGAAGAACATCGCCGCCGAGCGCCTGCGCGTCGCCGCCCAGGCGGCGCGCAGGCCGAATTCCTTGCGCCCAATCGCGGCCGCCGGCAGGGCGAGCGACAGCCGCGCGAAGACGATGAGCCCCAGGACATAGACCAGGCCGATCGCCGCAAAGCCCGCCGGCCCCAGCACCGCGGTCGCGATCGCGACCAAGGGCGAGAGCAGGAACACCGCCAGGAACATCAGCAGCACGATGCCGATCAGCAGCAAGAGAAACCGCGTCTTCTCGCGCCGCCATTTCAACGCCTCGGCGACGGTCACGGCCTCGCCCGGCACCAGGTACTTCCGATGCCAGGCGACGGCGAACATGACGTAGAAGAGGATCTGCAGAACCAGCAGCATCAAGAAGGCGAGCGGCACGCTGGGCGGCACCCCCTGCATCGGGTCGCCCATGGTGATCGCCGCCTCGGGGACGACGAGCGTCGTCAAGGTCCCGATCAGCGCCAGCGCGATCACCGGCGGAGTCGCGATCATCAGAAGATCGCGCCGCGTCGCCACCAGGTAGCCGAAAGACGTCCCGATGCAGCGCAGCGGGGAGAAGTCGCGGGTCTGAGGCGTCACGCCGTTCCTCCTCGCGTGCGGGCTGGCGGAACGGCGGCGGGGGCGAGATCGCCCGCGGGCCGCTCCACGGTTTGCAGCGCGTCCGCCAGCCGGTGGCGCGCGGAGCCGGGGCGCATCGGCTTCTGCTGGCTCTCATGCGGGGCCCAGCCATGCAGATACACGATGTCGAAGGTCGCCTGGATGCGGCCGTCCGGCCCGGCGTGGCGCTCCGCATAGAGGCGCGCCGCCTCGGTGAAGAGCGCGCGCGGCGGAACGCCTCGCGGCCCCTGCGCCATCGCCGCCGTCTCGCCCATCGCCCGCAACTCGGCCGCCAGATGGAAGAAGGTCTCGTAGGTCACGGTCAGACGGTCGAAATCGACGACCGGCAGCGCGAAGCCTGCGCGCTGCATCAGCGCGCCCGCGTCCTGCAGCGCCAGCGTCGGCGCGACGCGCGGCGCGGCGCCGCCGCGGACGCGGTCCTCCGCCTCGACCATCACCGCGCGCAACTCCGCCAACGTGTCGCCGCCGAGCGCGGCGGCCAGGAACAGCCCGTCCGGCTTCAAGGCGCGGTTGATCTGGATGAGCGCGCCGGGCAGGTCCTCCACCCAATGCAGGGCGAGAGAACTGATCACCAGATCGAAACTCTCCTCCCGCACCGGCAGCCAGGCGGGGTCGGCGGCGAAGACGGCGGCGCCCGTTCGCGCCTGCCCAGTCCGCGCCTGCCCAGTTCGCGCCTGCCCAGTCCGCGCTTGCCCAGTCCGCGCTTGGGCAACCGCCGCCATCTCCGGCGAGAGATCGCAGCCGACCAGCCGGCCGACGCCCGCCGCCTCCGGGAGGCGCGCCGCCAGCGCCCCCTTGCGGCAGCCGATCTCCAGCGCCAGCGGGAAGGTCCGTGCGACGTCCAGCAGCCGGTCGGCCAGACGCTCCGCCGCCTCTACGAACAGGAACTCGGCCGCGTCGTCGCGCGCCGCCGCACGCGCGCGCCGGCGGCGTTGCAGCCGCGGGTCGAACAGGCCCTGATCGCTTGGCGCACCTTGGGTCATGGCCGGAATATGGCGAGGCGCCCCCGGCGAGGCAAAGGCTTTATCCTCCAGGCCCCGAGGCGCCGCTTGAGGCGGCGGCGCGCTTGCGCCTACACTTCCGCGAAAGTCGTGCCCGAACGGACGGAATCGGAGGAGCGAACCCATGAGTGCGGTGAGCGAAGCGCGCGACGCGGCGGTGGCGGAGACGGTGGCCCGGATCCGCGCGCTGGAAGCGCAAGGCGGCGTCACCCGAGAGACGCTGGCGAAGATCAAGGACGCGCTGATCGCGCTCGGCCTGCGCAGCGATCTGTTTCCCGAGGAGGATTTCCCGCCGCCCGAGAGCGGGACCGGGGATCGGCTCTACCGTCTCTCGATGGATTCCGACGACCGCTTCGCGCTCTATTTGAACCGCGGGACGGGCGACAAGGACACGCCGCCGCACGACCACACGACCTGGGCCTGCGTCGTCGGCGTGCGCGGTCAGGAGCACAACAAGTTCTACCGACGCACTGACGATCGCGCGACGCCCGGCCGCGGGACGGTGGAGGTGGTCGCGGAGAAGACGGTCGAGCCCGGAACCGGCGTCGCCATGACGCCGGACGACATCCATTCGATCCATATGCGCGGGCCGGGGGTGAAGATGCATCTCCATATGTACGGTCTGGCCATCCATCGCCTGTCGGGGCGGGTGAAATACGACGTCGAGACGGGAACCTACGAGCATTTCGAGGCGCATCCCGACACCGTCGCGATGGAGGGGCGCGCCGCCGACCCGATGCTGCCCGCCGACGCAGAGACGCGGGCGTGAGCGCGCCCGGGCGGATCGACGCGGCCGATTTGCGCGCCCGCCTGATCGCCGCCGATCGGGGGGAGGCGGAGATCGCCCCGCTCGACGTGCGCGAGGAGGGGGAGTTCGGCCGGCGCCACCTGCTGCGCGCGGTCAATGTCCCGCTCAGCCGCTTCGAACTGCTGATCCGCCCGCTGGTCCCGCGGCGGGCCGCGCCCATCGTGCTGATGGATGCGGCCGACGGCCGGGCGGAGCGGGCGGCCGACCTGCTCGCCGCCGCCGGCTATGGCGACGTCGCGATCCTGGCGGGCGGGATCGAGGCCTGGGGCGACGCGGGCTTCGAGCTGTTCAGCGGCGTCAACGTGCCCTCCAAGCTGTTCGGCGAATACATCGAGCATCGCTACGACACGCCGCGGCTTTCGGCCGAGGAGCTCAAGGCGAAGCTCGATGCGGGCGAAGACCTCGTGGTGCTGGACAGCCGTCCGCTGTCCGAGTTTCACGCCATGAACATCCCGACCGGGATCAACACGCCGGGCGCCGAGCTGGTCCATCGCATCCGCCGCGTCGCGCCCGATCCCAAGACCGCCGTGATCGTCAATTGCGCCGGGCGCACCCGCTCGATCATCGGCGCGCAGTCGCTGATCAACGCCGGCCTGGAGAACCCGGTCTTCGCCCTGACGAACGGGACCATGGGCTGGCATCTGGCCGGGCTGGCGTTGGAGACCGGACAGACGCGGCGCGCGCCGGAGCCCGATGCGGCCGCGCGCGCCTGGGCGCAGCAAGCCGCCCGCCGCGTTGCCGGGCGCTTCGGCGTGCGCACGCTCGACCCGTCCGAAGCGGCGCGCCTGCGCGCCGATCCGGCGCGCACGACCTATCTGCTCGACGTGCGCGATCCGGCCGAGTTCGAGGCCGGCCGGCCGGCCGGCGCCGTGAGCGCCCCCGGCGGCCAGTTGGTGCAGGCGACCGACCGCTATGTCGGCGTGCTGGGGGCGCGGCTGATCCTGACCGACGACGACGGCGTGCGCGCGACCATGACGGCGAGTTGGCTGATCCAGATGGGCTGGCCGGAGGTGTATGTTCTGGACGGCGGGCCGCCGGGCGCCGAGGCGGGACGGGAGGCCGGGCCGCCCTCGCAGCAGATTCCGGAGCTCTGCCAGTTCGCCCAGGGGTTCATCGCCCCGGAGGATGTGTCGGCGCTGGACGAGACGGTCCCGATTCTCGACCTCTCGACCAGCCTGGAGCACAAGCAGGGCCACGTGCCGGGCGCCCGCTTCGCGATCCGCACCGACCTGATCAAGGAATTGGGCGATCTGGCGGCGTCGCGGCTGATCGTGCTGACGGCGCGCGACGAACGCCTCGCGCGGCTCGCCGCCAACGACCTGACCCGCGCCGGCGTGCATCGGGTGCGGGTCCTGCGCGGCGGCTTCGACGCCTGGCGGGCCGAAGGCCGCGCGGTCGAGACAGGCCTGCGCGACCCGCTCTCCGACCCCAAGCGCGACGTCTATGAGCGCCCCTACGATCTTGAGGACGGGGTCGAGGAGGCGATGCAGGCCTATCTCGATTGGGAGATCGAGCTGATCCGCCAGATCGAACGGGACGGCACCCTGACCTTCCCCGAGTTCGCGCCCGCGGAAACCGCATAGGCCCTCGGATGCGCCGCTCGCCCCTAGCCCCCGATCCCGTCGGCGCGGCGGAAGTCGGGGCCCGACCGGCCTGGGCGCGCGCCTTGGGGCGCGGCCTGGGGCGCGGCAGGGCGGCGGCGCGGCGGCTGCTGGACGGGGCGTTGCCGCCGCGCTGCCCAGCCTGCGGCGTGGTGGTGGGCGAAACGGGCGTTCTCTGCGCCGAGTGCTGGGGCGCGCTGTCCTTCCTGGAGCCGCCGCTCTGCGTGCAGTGCGGCTATCCGTTCGAACTGGATTTCGGGGAGCCGGTGGCGTGCGGGGCCTGCCTCGCCCGGGCGCCGGCCTTCGACCGGGCGCGCGCCGTCTTCGCCTATGACGAGGCCAGCCGGTCGATGCTGCTCGACTTCAAGCATGGCGACCGCACGGATCTGGCCCCGGCGCTGGCCCGCTGGATGGCGCGGGCCGGGGCGGAGCTGTTGGCCGACGCCGACCTGATCGCGCCCGTGCCGCTGCATCCGCGCCGGCTCTGGCGGCGGCGCTACAATCAGGCGGCGCTGCTGGCGCAGGCGTTGGCCGGCCCCGCGGAGGTTCCACTGAGCGTCGACCTGCTGCAGCGCCGGCGCAACACGCCGAGCCAGGGCCGTCTGTCGGCCAAGGGCAGGCGGCGCAACGTGGCCGGCGCCTTCCTGGTCCGCCCCGCGCGGCGCCCGACGGTGTCGGGCAAGCGGATTCTCTTGATCGACGACGTGATGACCACCGGCGCGACGGCGGAGGCCTGCGCCAAAGCCTTGAAACGGGCCGGGGCGTCGGGGGTCGACCTGCTGACGCTGGCGCGCGTGGTGCGGCCGACGACGGCCGAGTGATCGGCGCGCGGTTGGCAAGCGCCCGCGCGTCCCTATATCGTGCGGGGGAATTCAGGCCCCGGATTGATCCGGGGCGGGGGAGCGGCGCCGCGACGCCGACGGGACTGAGGCAAGTCAGGCAAGCGAGAGAATATCATGGCGCATGTGGAAGTCTACGCCCGCCCGATGTGCGGCTTCTGTTTCAAAGCGAAGAAGCTGCTCGCCAAGAAGTCGGTCGATTTCGTCGAATACGACATCTGGGAAGAAGCCGGCCGCAAGGACGAGATGGTCGAACGCAGCGGCGGCGCGACCACCGTGCCGCAGATCTTCATCGACGGCCGCCCGATCGGCGGCTGCGACGAGTTGATGACGCTCGAGGCGCGCGGCGAGCTCGACAAGCTCTTGGAGACGGCGGCGTGAGCGGCGCGGCGGATCGGACGCGGCTGACCGTCGCCTGCGCGCAGCTCTGCTCGACGACCGAGCCGGCGCGCAATCTCGCCCTCGCCTCCGATCTGGTGCGCGAGGCGGCGGGCCGGGGCGCGCAGCTCGTCGGCCTGCCGGAAGTGGTCAACCTGATGCAGGTGAACCGCAAGGAGGCCGTCGCGGCCGCCCGCACGGAAGACGAGGACGAGAGCCTCGCAGGCTTCCGCGCGCTGGCCGAGGAGCTGGGGATCTGGCTGCATGTCGGCTCGCTGTCGCTCAAGATCGCGGGCGAGGAGCGGCTCGCCAACCGCGGCTTGCTGATCGACCCGAAAGGCGCGATCCGCGGGCGCTACGACAAGATCCACATGTTCGACGTCGACCTCGAGGGCGGCGAGAGCTATCGCGAGAGCAACGGCTACCGCCCCGGCGGCCATGCGGAGCTGGTGGAGACGCCGTGGGGCGGCTACGGGATGAGCGTCTGCTACGATGTGCGCTTCCCGCATCTCTATCGCGACCTCGCCAAGGCCGGCGCGCGGATGCTGGCCGTGCCCGCCGCCTTCACGCGCAAGACCGGCCGGGCGCATTGGCATGTGCTGTTGCGCGCGCGCGCGATCGAGAACGGCTGCTTCGTCCTCGCCCCCGCGCAGACCGGCGTGCATGAGGACGGCCGCGAGACCTACGGCCATGCGCTGATCGTCGCGCCCTGGGGCGAGGTGCTGGACGACGCGGGCGAAGAACCCGGCCTGGCGGTCGCGGAGATCGATCTCAGCGAGGTCGATCGGGTGCGGAGCATGGTGCCCTCGCTCTCCAACGACCGACCCTACGACGCGCCGCGGCGGTTGGGGCTGGCGGCGGAGTGACGGCGCGCGCCGCGTCCTAAGCCTGGGCGCGCCGCCGCGCCGCGATGCGCTGTTTCACGGCGGGCCCGGGCTCGTCGATCCGGCCCTCTTCGAAGCCGAGCGCCTCGAACGCCGCGCCGACGGCCGCGCGCAATTCGCCGGGCCTCAACAGGAAATCGGGATTGCTGGGACGGCCGAAGGCTTCGTTTCCCGCCATGAAGGTCTCATAGAGGAGGAGGCCGCCGGGCGCTGCGGCGGCCAGGATGTCCGGCAGGATCGGCCGCCAGAGATAGTTCACCACGACGATCGCGGCGAAGGTCCGGCCGGCCAGCGGAAACGGCCCCCCGCTCTCCAGGTCGGCTTCGACGACCTCCGCATCGGGCGCGCCGACAAGGTCCTCGACGCCGCGGACATCGCGGTCCAGGAAGACGGTCCGCCGGCCGCGGGCGAGGAACAGCCGCCCGTTCCGGCCGCCGCCGCAGGCAAGGTCCAGCACGCCCCCCTCCGGCGGCGCCTGGTCGGCCCAGCGGTGAATCCAGGGGCTGGGATCGGATCGGCTGCGGTGCGGCGCTGTCATCGCGGCGTCATGCTTTTAACTTGCCGTTCATAGGGTTCGGGGCCAAATAGCTGAGGCGTCGGTGCGTTCCGTGGAGGGCGGGGCGACCGCGTACACGAGGATTTCGCGCCATGATCTCGTTCAATCTGCGCTGTAGCAAGGACCATGAGTTCGAAGGCTGGTTCCGGGACAGCGCCCGCTTCGAGACGGATCGGAAGGCCCGCCGTATCGAATGCCCGGTCTGCGGAGACGCCAAGATCGAACGCGCGCTGAGCGCCCCCAACATCGCCACGTCGGAGCGCCGCGACGCCGCCAACGCCGAGCGGGCCCGCGCCATGCGCGACAAGCTGCGCCAATTCCGCCGCCACGTCGAATCCACCGCGCAGGATGTCGGCGAGCGCTTCCCGGAGGAAGCTCGCAAAATCCATTACGGCGAGAGCGAGGAGCGCGGGATCTACGGCAAGGCGAGCCCGGAAGAGGCCCGCGACCTGATCGAAGAGGGCGTCCCGGTCGCCCCGATCCCCTGGATCGAGGAAGCCAAGGACAATTGACGCCCCCGGCCCGACGGTCGACCACGCATCCCCAGGCCCCAGGCGGCCAAGCCGCTCACACCACATCCACGCGGGCCAGCATGGCCTTCCAACTGGACACCCGGGCGGCGTACCGCTCCCGGTCGAACGCCGCGCCGTCGAGCGCGACCGCGAGGCGGTTGGGGACCTCCATCACGCCGGGCTGGTTCGCGTCCCGCAGGCCGCGCCGGCGGTCCGGCCCGACATAGCCCTTCACGGCGACGAAGCGTCGCGGCTTTCCCGCGATCTCCAGCACGTGGGAAAGCACGGCGTCCGCCGAATGAGGCTTGTTCAAGATATGATCGAACCCGGCGGCGGCGAAGCGCCGCGCATCGTCGCTGGTCACCGCGCTCTTGCAGGCCAGAACCCCGATGAAGGGATCCGGCCCGACCCGCCCGCGCCGAAGCCGGCGGACGATCTGGATCAGATCCTCGTCATGCTGGTCCATCTCCAGCATCAGCAGATGGGGGTCCTCCCGTGTGAGGCCCTGCAGCACCGCGCTCAGATGATGCACGCGGTGAACGCCGTCGACCCCTTCCGCGCGCAGCCGGTCCGCCATCGCGGCCCCGACCGCTTCGAGCGGTTCGAGATACAACATCCGCAGGGCGGACAGACGCTTCGGTTTCTGCATGCGGGACCGCGGCGACGGAACGGGACGCGTCGATCGTTAAGGACGATGCGACGCCGCCAACTATGCGGCGCGCCATGCGGCGAGGGCAAGGCCCGCATGCAGAATTTGCATATATCAAATCGATATATTATGTCTTGATATATATCGGCTTGAGCGGTAGCAGGACCCGACGCGAACCACGAGGCGTTGAACGATGGATGTGAAGACCACCTGCCTGGGCGTTCTCGCGATGGGCGAGGCGACAGGCTACGAGATCCGCAAGCATTTCGAGGACGGCCCCTTCAGCCATTTCGCCGAGGGCGGCTTCGGGTCGATCTATCCGGCGCTGAACCGGCTGACCGCCGACGGGCTCGTGGAGTGCACCGAGCAGGCGCAGGACAAACGGCCGGACAAGAAGGTCTACCGGCTGAACGACCGCGGCTTCTCCGCCCTGCTGCAGTCGCTGGAGCGCGCGCCGGCCGAGGATCGCTACAAGTCGGACCTGCTTTTCATGCTGTTCTTCGCCGACCACATCCCGCCGACGCGGCTGGCCGCGCTGATCGACGACCGCATCGCCTTCTATCGCGACAAGCTCGCGCAGATGGCGGAGTGCCGCCAGGACGACGCCGCCCCGTTCGGTCCGGCCTTCGTGCACGGCTTCGGGGCCTGCGTTTATCAGGCCGCCCTGGATTACCTCGAGCGGCATCGCGCCGCCCTGATCGACCGGGTCGCGCGGGCGCAAGCCGCCGACGCGGCGGAGTGAACGCCTCATGAGCCCCCAATCGTCCCCCGACGCCAAAGCCGACGCCAAAGCCGACGCGGCCGAGTCTGCGTCCGCCCCCTCCAGACGCCGCGGCTTCGGCGTGCGGCCGTCGCTCGTGATTGCCGTGCTGCTGGCGGTTGCGGCCGGCGGTTGGATTCTGACCGGCGAGATCGAGGGACAGGCCCCGCCGGCCTCCGCCTCGGCGCCGGCGGACGCCGCCGAAGACGCCGAGGCCGCCGACTTCGGCTCCCCCGCCAATCGGCCGGCGGGCCAGCCCGTCGCCGTGCGCGTCTTCGACAGCGTCGCCGAGCCGCGGCGCGCCGTCCTCCAGCTCACCGGCCGCACGGTCGCCGACCGCCGCGCGCTGTTGAGCGCGGAGACCACCGGCCGGATCGTCGAAGTCGCGGTGGAGCTGGGCGACCGGGTCGCCGAAGGCGACCTCGTGGTCCGCCTCGCCGAGGACGATCGCATGGCGCAGCTGCGCGAAGCGCAGGCGCTGGTCAAGCAGCGGCAGATCGAGTTCAACGCCGCCGACCAGCTCTCCAAGAAGGGATTCCAGTCGGAGACGAACCGCGCGCAGGCCCTGGCGCAGCTCGAAGCCGCACAGGCGCAGTTGGAGCGCATCCGCGTCGAGCTGTCCAAGACCCGCCTCGCCGCGCCGTTCGACGGCGTCGTCGAGGCCCAGATGGTCGAAGTCGGCGATTTCGCCCAGCCCGGCGTCGGGCTGATCCGACTCGTCGACCTCGACCCGATGCTGGTGCAGATCCAGGTCTCAGAGCGCGAAATCGACCGCATCGAAATGGGCGGCGAGGCCGAGATCAGGCTCGTGTCCGGCCAGCGGACGACCGGGCGCGTCTCGCGCATCGCGCCGACCGCCTCCGATGCGACGCGCACCTTCGAGGTGGAGATTCAAATCGACAATCCCGACGGCGCGCTGCGCGACGGGGTGACGACCGAGGTGCGCCTGCCGACGCAGGAGGTCATGGCGCATCGCCTCAGCCCCGCCGTGCTTACGCTGGACGACATCGGGCGCGTCGGGGTCAAGGCGGTCGACGCCGACGACCGGGTCGTTTTCCACGCGGTCGACATCCTGGAAGACCGAGCCGACGGGATGTGGGTGACGGACCTGCCGATGACCCTCACCATCATCCGCGTCGGTCAGGAGTATGTCGCGGAGGGCGCCCGCGTCCGTCCGACCTCCGGCGACGCCTTCGAGGACGCCCCGGAGCCCAAGATCGACACCGACCCGATCGACCGCGACGCGCCGCCGCGCGTCAGCCGCACGGACGCGGACGAAGACGTCATGCAGGAGCAGGCCCAGTGACGCCGATCGACGCCGCCCTCAACCGGTCGCGCACCGTCCTCTCGCTTCTGCTCTTCATTCTGGTCGCGGGGTTCATCGCCTATGTCGAGATCCCGAAGGAGGCCGACCCGGACGTCAACATCCCGATCATCTACGTCTCCATGCACCATGAGGGCATCTCGCCCGAGGACGCCGAGCGCCTGCTCGTGCGGCCGATGGAGAAGGAGATGCAGTCGATCGAAGGATTGAAGGAGCTGCGCTCGACCGCCTATGAGGGCGGCGCCAACGTGCTGGCCGAGTTCGAAGCCGGCTTCGACGCCGACGCCGCCTTGCAGGACGTGCGCGAGAAGGTCGATCTCGCAAAGCCCGAACTGCCGGCGGAGACCGACGAGCCGTCGGTGAACGAGGTCAATCTGAGCCTCTTCCCGGTGCTCGTGGTCACGCTCTCCGGCCCGGCGCCGGAACGCACGCTGCTGAAGCTCGCGCGGGACCTGCAGGACGAGATCGAGAGCATCCCCTCCGTGCTGGAGGCCGAGATCAGCGGCGACCGCGAGGAAGCCGTGGAGCTGCTGATCGACCCGGCGCTGGTGGAGAGCTATGCGCTGGATCCGGGCGAGCTCTTCACCGTCATCGACCGCTCCAACCAGTTGATCGCCGCCGGCGCGCTCGACACCGGCGCCGGGCGCTTCTCGATCAAGGTGCCGGGACTGTTCGAAGGGGTGGACGACATCCTGAACCAGCCGCTGGTCAGCACCGACGACGCGGTGGTGCGCGTGCGCGACCTCGCCGAAGTGCGCCGCACCTTCAAGGACCCGACCCAGTTCGCCCGGGTCAACGGCGAGCGCGCGATCGCGCTCGAGATCTCGAAGCGCACGGGCGAGAACATCATCGAGACGATCGAGGCGGTCCGCGCCCTGGTGACCGAGGCCGCGACCCGCTTTCCCGACACCGTCCATGTCAGCTTCAGCCAGGACAAGTCGGAAGACATCCGCACCATGCTGAAGGACCTGCAGAACAACGTCATCTCCGCGGTCCTGCTGGTGATGATCGTCATCGTCGGCGCGCTCGGGGTGCGCGGCGGGCTGCTGGTCGGGGTTGCGATCCCGGGCTCCTTCCTGGCCGGCATCCTGGTGCTCTCGATGGCGGGGCTGACGGTCAATATCGTGGTGCTGTTCTCGCTGATCCTGGCGGTCGGCATGCTGGTCGACGGCGCCATCGTCGTCACCGAATACGCCGACCGCAAGCTGGCCGAGGGCGCGCCCAAGGACGTCGCCTACGGACTGGCCGCCAAGCGCATGGCCTGGCCGATCATCGCATCGACCGCGACGACCCTCGCCGCCTTCCTGCCGCTGCTGTTCTGGCCCGGCATCGTGGGCGAGTTCATGAAGTTCCTGCCGATCACGCTGATCGCGACGCTGACCGCCTCGCTCGCCATGGCGCTCATCTTCGTGCCGGTGCTGGGCGCGCGGCTGGGCGGCGTCGTCCGGCTCGTGATCGCGCTGGCGCTCGCCGCCGCGCTGGGCGCGCTCTCGGCCGGGCTGGCCGCGCCGCATCTCGCCGGCAAGGCGATGCTGGCGGCCGGGCCCGGCGGGCTCGTCGGCTTGCTGCTCGGCTGGTGGCTGGGCGGCGTCGCCGGCCGGCTGATCGAACGCCAGCGCGTGGACGACACGCAGGCCAAGGCGCTGGCCGCGGAAAACGAGGAGGACCGCGCGCCGTTGGACGCGATCGGCGGGATGACCGGGATCTACGTCAAGAGCCTGGGCCTCGCCCTGAAGGCGCCGGGGCTGGTGCTGACCCTCGCCTTCGCGACGCTGATCGGCGCCTGGGCCGCCTACGCCCAGTTCGGCAAGGGCGTCGAATTCTTTCCCAGCGTCGAGCCGGAGCAACTCATCGTCAACGTCCACGCCCGCGGCAACATGGCCGTGCGCGAGAAGGACGCGCTGGTGCGCGAGGTCGAGGCGGAGCTGCTCGCCATGCAGCGCGAGCGCGGCGAACTCAAGACCGTCTACACCTCCGCCGGCATCTTCGAATCGCGCGACGACGAGGCCGAGGACATCATCGGCAAGATCCAGATCGAGTTCGTCGACTGGCAGGATCGCCGACCCGCCGCCGCCATCAAGCGCGAGATCCGCCAGCGCACCGCCGACCAGGCCGGAATCTGGGTCGAGGTGCGCGAGCCCGAAGCCGGCCCGCCGACAGGCAAGCCCGTGCATATCCAACTCGCCGCCCGGGATCCGGCCCTGCTCGACGACGCGGTCGCGCTCGTGCGCGACAAGATGGAGAGCATGTCCGGGCTGGTCGATCTCGAGGATTCGCGCCCCGTTCCGGGCATCGAGTGGGAGCTCGCCGTCGACCGCGCCCAGGCCGCCAAGTTCGACGCCGACGTGACCCGGATCGGCAGCTTCATCCAGATGGTGACCAAGGGTCTGAAAGTCAGCGAGTACCGCCCGGACGACAGCGACGAGGAGGTCGACATCCTCGCCCGCTTCCCGGAGCGCTACCGCACCATCGACCAGCTCGACCAACTGCGCATCAATACGAGCGCGGGACGCGCGCCGATCGGCAATTTCGTGGACCGCTCGGCGCAGCAGAAGACCGGCGTGCTCAACCGCGTCGACAGCCGGCGCATCATGTATGTCCGCGCCGAGGTCGAGGACGGCGTGCTGCCCGACGACAAGGTGCAGGAACTGCGCCGCTGGCTCGCCTCGGACCCGGGGATTCCCGCCGGCGTCGCGGTCGAGTTCAAGGGCGAGGACGAGGAGCAGCAGGCCGCGCAGGAGTTCCTGACCAAGGCCTTCGCGGTGGCGTTGTTCCTGATGGCGGTCATCCTTGTGACCCAGTTCAACAGTTTCTATTCCGCCTTCCTGATCCTGTCCGCGGTGGTGATGTCGACGGTGGGCGTGCTGCTCGGCCTGATGGTCATCGGCCAGCCCTTCGGCATCGTCATGTCGGGCATCGGCGTCATCGCCCTGGCCGGCATCGTGGTGAACAACAACATCGTGCTGATCGACACCTACGACCGCCTGAAGCGCACCAGCCCCAACCCGCGCGACGCGGTGCTGCGCACCGGGGCGCAACGCCTCCGGCCCGTGCTGTTGACGACGGCGACGACGATCCTCGGGCTCATGCCCATGGTGCTGCAGACCAACATCGACTTCCTGACCCGCACGGTCGCGATGGGCGCGCCCTCGACCCAATGGTGGGTGCAGCTCTCCACCGCGATCGTCTTCGGGCTGGCCTTCGCGACCGTGCTGACCCTGGTGGTGACCCCCAGCGCCCTGATGCTGCGCGCCAACTGGCAGGCCCGCCGCACCGCCAGGGCGGCCGCGAACTCCCAGCCCCAGGCGGCCGAGTAGCGCCTCCCTCGCAAAGCGGGCGCAAGCGGCCGAGCCCAGCGAGTGACGCGCCGGCGCCGGGCGGCGCCCGCGGTGCGCCGTCCCGCCGCCCAATGCTCATCGCGCGCCCGCCCTCTTCATCCGCCGGGTCCGAAAAAGAAAAGCCCCGAACCGAAGGATCGGGGCCGTCCTGCCCGCCGCACGCGCCTGACGACGCGCACTTGCATCAGAACGCCTGATTTCAGGCGCACCGATGATGTGGGAGCGGGCCCTTTAAAGCGCGACAGAGAGTTCATAAAGAACAAAGAACAAAGAACAAATAAAAAGCTAAAAGTCTTGATCGAAAAACGCGCAATACAATCAGTCTTTAGCGGCGAAGGCCAAGTAGTTCACATCCAGGTCCTTGGCGTCGAGGCGGAAATCGTCCGCGACCGGGTCGTAGACCAGGCCCTGCAGGTCGGCGAGGCTGAGCCCCGCCGCGCGCAGCATGCCGGCCAGTTCCGAGGGCTTCACGAATTTGCGCCAATCGTGCGTGCCGCGCGGCAGCCAGCGCAGCACATATTCCGCCGCGACGACGCCGAGCAGGAAACCCTTGGGCGAGCGGTTGAGGGTGGAGAGCGCCATCGCGCCCCCCGGCTTCACCATCTTGGCGCAGGTCGCGATGAAGCCGGCGGGGTCGGCCACATGCTCCACCACCTCGAGCGCGAGCACGGCGTCGAAGCGCTCGCCCGCGGCGGCGAGCGCCTCGGCCGTCTCGAAGCGGTAGTCGATGGCGAGCCCGGCCTCGGCGGCGTGCAGGCGGGCGACCTCGATCGACTGCTCGGTCGCGTCGAGGCCGACCATCTCCGCCCCCAATCGCGCCAACGGCTCCGCCACCAGCCCGCCGCCGCAGCCGACGTCGAGAACGCGCAAGCCCTCGAAGGGCGTAAGGCTTCGGGGATCGCGGCCGAAGCGCGTGCAGAGCCGGTCGCGCAGGAACTCGAGACGCACCGGGTTCAGCTTGTGCAGCGGCTTGAACTCGCCCTCCGGGTCCCACCATTCGGCGGCGATGCGCGCGAATTTCTCGATTTCGCCGGCATCCACGGATGCCCGGTTCGCTGTCGCCGCGGTCATGCTCTGAACGCCTCTCGCAAGGGTGATGGGCGGGGACCGGCGGGCGCCCATCGGCGCTATTGCGCGGCCCCGGGTGCTTGAGTATGGATACGCCGCGCCGGCCCGGCAAGGCGGCCGGCTTTTTTCTTGCCCGCGTTCCCGGCGCGGGGGCGCCAAGCGAAGGCGGAGACCCGGTCGATGGCCCGAATCGTGATGAAATTCGGCGGCACCTCGGTGGCGGACCTCGAGCGCATCGCCAACGCAGCCGCCCGCGTCAAGCGCGAGGTCGAAGCGGGCGCCCAGGTCGCCGTCGTGGTCTCGGCCATGGCGGGCGTGACCAACCAACTCGTCGGCTATGTCGACCAGACGAGCCGCATCTACGACGCGCGCGAGTACGACGCGATCGTCGCTTCCGGCGAGCAGGTGACGGCCGGCCTGATGGCCCTGCGCCTGCAGGAGATGGGCGTGGCCGCGCGCAGCTGGCTCGGCTGGCAGATCCCGATCCGCACCAACGAGGTGCACGGCAAGGCGCGCATCGAGGAGATCGGGACCGAAGCGCTCGTCCCGCGGCTGGAGACGGGCGAGGTCGCCATCGTCGCCGGCTTTCAGGGGGTGAGCCCGCGCGGGCGCATCGCGACGCTGGGGCGCGGCGGGTCGGACACGACGGCGGTGGCGCTGGCCGCCGCGCTCGAGGCCGAGCGCTGCGACATCTACACGGACGTCGACGGCGTCTACACGACCGACCCGCGCATCGTGGCCAAGGCGCGCAAGCTGGAGCGCATCAGCCACGAGGAGATGCTCGAGATGGCCTCGCTGGGCGCCAAGGTGCTGCAGACGCGCTCGGTCGAACTTGCTATGAATCACGGGGTGCGGCTGCAGGTGCTGAGCAGCTTCGAGGACAAACCCGGCACCCTGGTCGTGGACGAGGACGAGATCGTGGAACAGCAGATCGTAAGCGGCATCGCCTATTCCCGCGACGAGGCGAAGGTGACCCTGGTCAAGGTGGCCGACAAGCCGGGCGTCGCGGCCTCGGTCTTCGGGCCGCTCTCCGACGCGGCGGTCAATGTGGATATGATCGTGCAATCCGTCTCCAGCGACGGCAAGCGCACCGACATGACCTTCACCGTCGCCAAGTCGGACCTGGAGCGTGCGGTCGCCACCCTGGAGAAGAACCGCGACGGGATCGAATACGAGGACCTGATCTCGGACGCCGACGTGGTTAAGATCTCGGTCATCGGCGTCGGCATGCGCAGCCACGCCGGCGTCGCGCAGACCATGTTCCGCACGTTGGCGGAGAAGGGGATCAACATTCAGGTGATCTCCACCAGCGAGATCAAGATCTCCACGCTCGTGGCGGAGGAGTACACCGAGCTCGCGCTGCGCGCGCTGCATACGGCCTACGGGCTGGACGCCGCCTGACGGCGGCGCGCGACATGCGCCGGCTGCGGGGCGGCGCCGACTGGGACAGACGATTTGGGGGGCGGACGCGCCCGGCCTGACGCCGGGCCGCCCGCCCTGCGTGGGCCGCTCGGCCGGGCCGCATCGGGCGGCGGCTCAAGCGTGGGAGCGAAGTCGAAGCGATGGGCGTCACCGCGAAATGGGCCGGATCGCGCTTGCTGCTGCGGCGGCTGCGCGACGTCATGGCCGGCGGCGGGACCCCGCAGGAGCGGCTCGACCGGATCGCCAAGCTGATCGCCCGCGACATGGTGGCCGAGGTCTGCTCGATCTATGTCCGCCGCGCCGGCGACGTGCTGGAGCTGTTCGCGACCGAGGGCCTGAAGCCCGAGGCGGTGCATGCGACCCGGCTGCGCGTCGGCGAGGGGATCGTCGGCGACATCGCCGCGCACAGCCGCCCGACGGCGCTGGCCGACGCCCAGAGCCATCCGAACTTCGCCTACCGGCCGGAAACCGGCGAGGAGGCCTATAAGTCCCTGATGGGCGTGCCGATCCTGCGCGGCGGCCGGGTGCTCGGCGTGCTGGCGGTGCAGAACCGCACCAGCCGGGCCTATACCGACGAAGAAGTCGAGGTGATGGAGACCATCGCGATGGTGGTCGCCGAACTGGTCGCCTCGGGCGAGGTCGTACAGCGCCGCGAACAGGCGCCGGCGGACGGCATCGCCATGACGCCCCTGCGCCTCGACGCGGTGAAGCTGAACGCCGGTCTCGCCATGGGCCGCGCGGTGCTGCACCGGCCCTATGTGCCGGTCGGCCGGCTGATCGCCGAGGACGAGGCCCAGGAGCAGGAGCGCCTGGCCGAGGCGCTGTCCGCGATGCACCGGTCGCTTGACGACATGGTCGATCAGGCGGATGTCGACGGCGCCGGCGACCATGTGGACATCCTGAAGACCTACCGCATGATCGCCCAGGACCGCGGCTGGATCCGCCGCATCGGAGAGGCGATCTCCACCGGCCTTACGGCAGAGGGCGCCGTCGTGCGCGTGCAGGACGAGACCCGCGCGCGGATGAAGGACGTCGAGGACAGCTATCTGCGCGAACGGCTCCTCGACCTGGAGGACCTCGCCTACCGGCTGCTGCAGCATCTGGCCGGCGGGCCGGAACAGATGGCGGCCGCGCAGGGAGATCTGCCGGAGGACGCGATCCTGGTGGCGCGCAACATGGGCCCGGCGGAGCTGTTGGACTACGACCGGGCGCGGTTGCGCGGCCTCGTGCTGGAGGAGGGCTCGGCCACGAGCCACGTGGCCATCGTGGCCCGCGCGCTGGAGATTCCGGTGCTCGGCCGGGTGAAGAACATCGTCGATCGGGTCGAAGCCTTCGACCGCATCATCGTCGACGCCAACAACGGGGTCTGTTTCGTCCGGCCGGGGGAGGATTTCCGCGCCGCCTTCGAGACCTCGATGCGCACCTTCCAGGAGAAGCGCGAGGCCTATCGCCGCGAACGGGACCTGCCGTCCGTCTCCCGAGACGGCGTCGCGCTCGAGCTGATGATGAACGCCGGCCTGTTGATCGACATGCCGCATCTGCATGAAAGCGGCGCCTGCGGGATCGGGCTCTACCGGACCGAGGTGCCGTTCATGGTCCGCTCGGACTTTCCCGACGTCGACACCCAGACGGATCTCTACGCGCGCATCCTGGATCAGGCGGACGGCAAGGAGGTCGTGTTCCGCACCCTCGACATCGGCGGCGACAAGGTGTTGCCCTACTTCCAGTCGTCCGACGAGGAGAACCCGGCCATGGGCTGGCGCGCGATCCGGATCGCGATGGATCGGCCCGGGCTGCTGCGCACGCAGTTGCGCGCCATGTTGCGCGCGGCCGGGGAGCGGCCGATCTCGATCATGTTCCCGATGGTCGCCGACCTAACCGAGTTCGAGTACGCGCGGCGCCTGTTGATGAAGGAGTTGCGCCGCGCGGAGGAGCGCGGCGGACCGGCGCCCGGGCGCGTGAAGGTCGGCGCCATGCTGGAGGTTCCCTCCCTCGCCTTCCAGATCCGCGCGATGGCCGGGCGGGCGGACTTCCTCTCGGTCGGCTCGAACGATCTGATGCAGTTCCTGTTCGCATCCGACCGGGGCAATCCCAGGCTCGACGGGCGTTACGATCCGCTGTCTCCGCCCGCGCTCGCCTTCCTCGCCCATGTGGTGCGCGAGGCCGACGCGGCGCGCATCCCGCTGTCGGTTTGCGGCGAGATGGCGGGCGACCCGATCCAGGCGATGGCGTTGATCGGGCTGGGCCTGCGCCGGCTGTCCATGGCGCCGGCGGCGATCGGTCCGGTGCGGACCATGGTGCGCTCGCTCCATGTGGCGGCGACCGGGGCCTTCACCGAAAGCCTGCTCGACGCGCGCGGCCACAGCCTGCGCGCGCGGCTCGCCGGCTTTGCGCGCGACCACGGCGTGGTGCTGTAGCGCGCGCCCCGAAACGCGGCCGGGGCGGGTCCAAGTCGGGCATTGCGTTTCCGCCTCTCATCCTCATACTGTCCCTGAATCGTTGGCGTTTTACGCTCACCGCGGTGGGGCGGGCGGAGACGGCGGGCCGGGAGGGGCGGTCCGGCGTCGAGCGGCGGCGACGCGTCCCGTGCGCGTCGCGCGTCAACCGTCCCGTCAAGGCGCAACCGAAAGTCGATCCGACCAATATGGCGCGCGCATCCCAGTTCGACCGGCAATCCGACCCTGACGGGAGCGGAGAGGCGCCGCGCGCCCGCGTCGGCGACATCCTGCGCAGCGCCCGACTGTCCCGCGACGAGGATCTGCGCGACGTCGCGGCGAAGCTGCGCATCCGCTATCCCTATCTCGAAGCGATCGAAGAGGGGCGGCTGAACGACCTGCCCGGCCCGACCTACGCGATCGGATTCGTGCGCGCCTATGCGGACTATCTGGGGTTGGAGACCGAGGATGTGGTCGCCCGCTTCAAGGCGGACGGGCGCGCGCTCGACGGCAAGGCGGAGCTCGTCTTCCCGGAGCCGTTGCCCGGCAGCCGGGCCCCGGGATTCGCGCTGCTGTTCGTCGCCGTCGTGCTGGGCGGCTTGGTCTATGGCGGTTGGCTCTACGTGTCGGGCCAGGATCGGCCCGTCGCAGACATCATCCCGGCGGTTCCCGAAGAGTTGGCCAAGCTGATCGACGGCGTCTCCGAGTCGGGGCCCGCCAATGGCGAAGCGGCGCCGACGGCCCCGGCGGCGCCTCCCGCAGACGCGGCGGGGACCCCCGATGGACCGTCGGCGGCCCCTGCGCCCGACCGGGCGACGCCTGACGACCCGGGTCCTGACAGCGCTCCGCCGGCCAGCGACCCCGCCGTCGCAGCGTCCGGTGCATCGGCGGGCGACGACGCCGCTCCGGCGGCGCCGGGGGTCGCAGACTCGCGGCCGGCAACGCCTGCTGCGCCGGCCGAAGCAGGCGCCGCGCCGGCCGAAACGCCCGCGTCCGAAACGACCGCGTCCGGATCCGCGGAAACGCCCGCCGGCATCGCGGTTGACGCGGCGCCCGATCCTGCGAGCGAAGCTGGGGCCGACACGGCGGGCGACACGACAGCCGACACGACAGCCGACACGACGACCGAAACGACGGCCGATGCTGCAGTCGACATGACCGTCGACGCTGCGGCTGAGGCTGCGGGCGACCCTGCGACCGAGGCCCTCGCCGAGGCCGCCCCCGAAACGCCGATGCGGAGCGTTGAGCCGGCGGGCCCGGAGACGTCCGCCCTCAGCACCCCCGCCCTTCGAACTGGGGAGACGCCGACGGCGGACGGGACGGCGTCGGCGCAGGACGCCGCGTCGACGGTCGGTGGGGCGGAGGCCGCCGATGGGTCGGCCGCGCCGGCGGGCGCCCGGCAAGACGCCGATCAGCCGGCCGAGGCTGGGTCGGCCGTGGCCGCTATCCCGTCGACGCCTGACGCGCCGACGCCTGACGCGCCGACGCCCGAGGTCTCGGAAAGCGCCCCGACAGCCCCGCCTCCCCCAGCGCCGTCCCCGCCGACCCCGGAAACGCCTGCTGTGGCCCCGTCGGCGACGGGCGACGAGACGGGACGGATTTACGGAGCCGCGGCCGATCGATCCCGCGTCGCGCTCACGGCGCGCGTCGCCTCCTGGATCGAGGTGAAGGGGCCGGACGGCCAGACCCTTCTGGCCCGTCTTCTGCGGGCGGGCGAGACCTACCGGGCGCCGGATCGCGCCGGCGTGACGTTGGTCACGGGCAACGCCGGCGGGCTCGAGATCACGGTCGACGGGGAGCGCGCGCCGGACATCGGCCCGCTTGGCGCCGTGCGCCGCAACGTCGCCCTCGACCCCGACAAGCTGAAGGCCGGCGTCGCGGCCGACGGCTGACCCGGGTCCCCATCGCCGCTATCGCTTGATTTCGAACGCCCGGGCCCGCATCTTGGGGGAAAGCGGCCGGCCGCGTACCGCGCGACGGCCACTCGTGGGATCGAAGCGGGGCGAACCAGCCATGAGCGTCAGGCCCTATCGCGACATCTACCGGCGCACCTCGCGTCAGATCATGGTCGGCAAGGTTCCGGTCGGCGGCGATGCGCCGATCTCCGTGCAGACCATGACGAACACGCTGACCGCGGATGCGGAGGCGACGATCGCCCAGATCCGGCGCTGCGAGATCGCGGGCGCGGACATCGTGCGCGTCTCCTGCCCGGACGTGGAATCGACCGAGGCGCTGAAACACATCGTTCCGGAAGTCACCGTCCCGGTCGTCGCGGACATCCACTTCCACTACAAGCGCGCGATCGAGGCGGCCGAGGCCGGCGCCGCGTGCCTGCGCATCAATCCGGGCAATATCGGCTCGTCGGAGCGCGTGCGCGAGGTGGTGAAGGCGGCCAAGGACCACGGCTGTTCGATCCGGATCGGGGTGAACGCCGGCTCGCTCGAGAAACACCTGCTGGAGAAATACGGCGAGCCCTGCCCCGACGCGATGGTCGAAAGCGCGCTGGAGCACGCGCGCATCCTGGAGGACAACGACTTCCGGGAGTTCAAGATCTCGGTCAAGGCGTCAGACGTGTTCCTGGCCGCGGCGGCCTATCAGCAACTGGCGGAGGCCTGCGACTACCCGCTGCATCTCGGCGTCACGGAGGCCGGCGGCCTGCGCGCGGGCACCATCAAGTCCGCGCTCGGCATCGGCTCGCTGCTCTGGGCCGGGATCGGGGACACGATCCGCGTCTCGCTCTCGGCCGAGCCGGAGGAGGAGGTGCGCGTCGGCTTCGACATCCTGAAGGCGCTCAACCTGCGCCATCGGGGGGTCAACGTGATCTCCTGCCCGTCCTGCGCGCGCCAGCAGTTCGACGTGATCGAAACGGTGAAGGTGCTGGAGGACCGGCTCGCGCACATCACCACGCCGATGACCGTTTCGGTGATCGGCTGCGTCGTCAACGGTCCGGGCGAGGCGCGCGAGACCGACATCGGCTTCACCGGCGGCGGCAAGGGCACGCACCAGGTCTATATCGCCGGTCAACCCGCGCACCGCTTGAAGGACCGGGACATCGTCGACCACCTGGTCGAGCTGGTCGAAGCCAAGGCGGCGGAGATCGAAGCGGAGAAGGCCGCGGCCGACGCCGCCCTAGAGGCCCCGCGCAGCCAGCCCGCCGACGCCGCCGAATAGCGTCTCACCCGCGAAGAGGATCGGAGACCCGTGACGGAGCGTCCATCCGTCGGCCGGCCCGCATCCGCGCGGCCCTATATCGTCGGCGCGAGCCATCGCACCGCGAACGGCCGCCTGCGCGAAGCGCTCTTCGTCGAAGAGGCCATGCTCGACGACGCCTATGCGGCGCTGATCGCGGACGGGCTCGCGCCCGCCGCCCTGCTGTCGACCTGCGACCGGGTGGAGTTGCATGGGCTGTCCGACGATCCGGAGACGGCGGCGGCAAAGGCCGAAGCCTTCCTGGCGCGTCGGGCCGACCTGGCGCCGGACCGACTGGACGGCTCGGTCTACCGGCTCTATGACGCGGATGCGGTGCAGCATCTCTACGCCGTCGCCGCCGCGCTGGACAGCCAGATGGTGGGCGAGGCGCAGATCCTGGGCCAGCTCAAGGCGGCGGTCTTGCGCGCGCAGGCGGCCGGCGCGCTCGACGCGGAGCTGGAGCGTCTTTACCAGGCCGCCTTCCAGACCGCGAAGCGCGTGCGCAGTCAGACACGCATCGGCGAGGGGGCGGTCTCCGTCGCCGCCGCGGCCGTGCGCATCGCAGGCGATCTCTTCGGCGATCTGTCGCGCCGGCGCGGTCTGATCGTGGGGCTCGGCGACGCCGCCGGCGTGATGGTGGAGCAGTTCGCCCGCGCGGCGCTTCATCGCTTCGACCAGACGGGCCCGTCGCGCCGCACCGAACGCGCGGCCGCGCGCGCCGGCCTCAATTTCGTTCCCTTCGACCGGCTGGCGGACGCGCTTGCGGCGGCGGACGTGGTGGTGACGGCGGGCGGGCTCGGCCGCTATCTGGTCGACCGGAAAGCGGCCGAAGCGGCGCTGGCGGCGCGCAAGCGCCGGCCGATCCTGATCCTCGATTGCGGCGTGCCGCAGGATGTCGACCCGTCGGTGGATGCGCTGGAGGAGGTCTTCCTCTATACGTTGGCAGACGTCGAGAAGCTGGCCGAGCGCGGTCAGCTCGACCGTTGGGCGGAGGCGGAGGAAGCCGCGCGGATGGTCGAGGCCGCCGTGGTGGAATGGCGCCGCGCTCAGGCGGAGCGTGAAGGCGTACCGGCGCTCGTGGCCCTGCGCGAGCATTTCGAGACGCTGCGTCAGGAGGTCCTGACCCGTCATCCGCGCGCCGACGCGGAGGAGGCGACCCGGCTTCTGATGAACCGGCTGCTGCACCGGCCGAGCGAAGCGCTGCGCGCAATCGCCGCCGACGGCGGGTCGGCAGATCTGCGCGATACGGTCACGGTGAACCGGGTGATCGCGCGGCTCTTCGGCGTCGGCCCGAGCGCCGATCAGGCGGACTCGCCCGCCGCGGACCCCGATCCCGATCCCGCGCCCACGCCCACGCCCACGCCCACGCCCACGCCCACGCCCACGTCGGTCGAGAAAAGAAAGGAACCCTGATCCCATGGGGTGGATCGACAATCTTGAGCGTGTTCTGGCGCGCCACCGGGAGCTGTCCGACGGCATGGCGGGCGGCGATCTGTCCGCCGACGTCTTCCGCGCCTATTCCAAGGAGTACGCCGATCTTTCCCCGCTCGTGGAAAAGGCCGAAGCCTTCAAGGCCGCCCAGGCCGAGCGCGCGGATCTCGAGGGGTTGCTGGAAGACGCGGAGAGCGACGCCGAGATGCGGGCGCTGGCGCGCGAGGAGCTGGCGGCGCTGGAGGAGCGCCTGCCCGAGATCGAGCGCGAGCTGAAGCTGCTGCTGTTGCCCAAGGACGAGGCCGACGACCGCAACGCCATCCTGGAGATCCGCGCCGGGACCGGCGGCGACGAGGCGGCGCTGTTCGCCGGCGATCTGTTCCGGATGTATCAGCGCTACTGTCAGGCTGAGGGCTGGCGGCTCGAGGTCATCGAGGCGAGCGAGAACGAGATCGGCGGCTATTCGCAGATCGTCGCCGAAGTGTCCGGCGAAGGCGTCTTCGGCAAGCTGAAGTACGAATCCGGCGTCCACCGCGTGCAACGCGTGCCGGAGACCGAATCGGGCGGGCGAATCCACACCTCCGCCGCCACCGTCGCCGTGCTGCCGGAGGCGGAGGAGGTCGACCTGGAAATCGACGAGGGCGACTTGCGCGTCGACACCTATCGCAGCCAGGGAGCCGGCGGCCAGCATGTGAACACCACCGACAGCGCGGTGCGCATCACCCATCTGCCGAGCGGCGTCGTCGTCACCTGTCAGGACGAGAAGTCGCAGCACAAGAACCGCGCCAAGGCGATGAAGGTGCTGCGCGCCCGGCTGTACGAGGCCGAGCGCGAGCGCCAGATCAGCGAGCGCGCCGAGAGCCGCAAGATGCAGGTCGGCAGCGGCGACCGGTCGGAGCGCATCCGGACCTACAACTTCCCGCAAGGGCGCGTCACCGACCACCGGATCAACCTGACGCTCTACAAGCTCGACAAGGTGATCACGGGCGAGGCGCTGGGGGAAGTGATCGACGCCCTGATCCTGGAGGATCGCGCCGCCCGATTGGCCGCGATCGGCGAGGATGCGTGAGGCCGCGACCGATGCGCCGAAGACCATCGCGGCGCTGAGCGCCGAGGCGCGTCGGACACTGGAGGACGCGGGCGTCGACGCCGCGGCGGGCGACGTGCGCGTGCTGCTCGCCGCCGCTCTCGACCGACCGGCGGCGAGCCTGATCGGGGCGGGCGCAGAGACCGTATCGGGCGGAGGCGCATGGCGGTTCCGCGGACTGATCGCCCGGCGCGCCGCCCGCGAGCCCGTCTCCCGCATCCTGGGACGGCGCGAGTTCTGGAGCCTCGACTTTGCGATCGATCGCGGCGTGCTCGACCCGCGGGCCGACAGCGAGTGCCTGGTCGAGGCGGCGCTCCAGCACGCCGCAGACCGCCCGGCGCCGCTGCGGGTCGCGGACCTTGGGGTCGGCAGCGGGTGCCTGCTGCTCTCCGTGCTGCATGAGCGCGCCCGGGCGCTCGGCGTCGGCGTCGATCGCGCGGAGGCCAGCGCCTGCACGGCGCGGCGCAACGCCGCCGCGCTCGGCCTGGCCGACCGTGCGCTGATCGTCGTCGGCGACTGGACCGAAGCGCTCGGCGGACCGTTCGACCTGCTGCTCGCGAACCCGCCCTATATCCCGAGCGCCGCCGTCCCGGCGCTGGCGCCGGAGGTCCGCGGCTGGGACCCGATCGGCGCGCTGGACGGCGGCGCGGACGGGCTCGACGCCTACCGGGCCATTCTGCCGGCGGCGCGCCGGCTGCTCGCTCCCGGCGGCGCGGCGATCCTGGAGCTCGGCGCGGGGCAATGGTCGGCGGTCGCGGATCTCGCCGTCGCGGCGGGTCTCAGGCCGACGCGCTGCGTCCGGGATGCGGCAGGAATTGCGCGGTGCCTCGTCGCCGAGACCGCACCGTGACGCCGGGCGTCGGGGATCGTCGGTCGGCGGCAAAAACCGCTTGGAAAGGCGCACGGGACGGGCTAGGGTCTCTACCGCGTCGGGTGCGCGTCGCGGCGGGTTTGCGGGATGAACCGCTCCGTACGCCGCGACCAGGGCGACGCAGGCCGACAATCCGATGAACCGGCGACCGTCGCCCGGGCAAAGCGCCCGGGGCCGCTGGATAATCGAGCCGGCGACCGCAGTGCGCCCGACCCCCGAAGAGGCGACGGTTCGGCCCGAAGGCGTCGAACCGGAAGCGGCCGCGGCCCCTGTCCGCGGACGACGCGCCGAGCGATAGGCGCTGGAACATCGGCGCTCTTGCATAGGCGCCGCGCCGCAAGGGGACGCCTAGGAACGACGGTCGAGCGCGACAGGTCGCATCCCAGCCGGGGCGCGTCCGGGTGGGTCGGAGCGGTCGAACCGATGAGGGGCGCCGGCGGCGCGTGCGGCCTTGTCCATCAAGGCGCGGGCGGCCCGGCGCAAGAGCCCCGCTGACGACAGCGGAATCGAACGAGGTTGGGTGTGAGCAATCAGAACCAGAAGCGCGGTCGGCGCAACAGCGGCGGCGGCGGCGGTGGGGGTCGCCGTGGAGGCAATCCGGCCCGTCAGAACTACGATTCGAACGGACCCGGCGTGCGCATCCGCGGCAATGCGACGCAGATTCACGACAAGTACCTGCAACTCGCCCGCGACGCCCAAGGCTCCGGCGACCGCGTGCTGGCCGAGAACATGTTGCAGCACGCCGAGCATTACTATCGCATTCTGAACGCGGATTCCGGCGACCGCGGCCGCCCGCCGGCGCCGCAAAGCCAGCCCCACCCCGCCAGCGCGGGAGAGGCCGTGCAGCGCGAGGAGGCCGAGGTCGCCGTCGCTTCCGACCCGACGGATGCGACGGGCGAGGGCGGCGAGGAAGAGCGCGCCGCGCGGCCGCAACGCGGCCGCGGCCGGCAGCCCCGCACCGGCGAGGCGCAGGAGGCCGAAGGCGACGGGCGCAATGCGCCGGTTTCGGCCGACGGCGACCCGCAAGCGGACAGCGCCGAAGAGGCGCCGGCGCCGGTGAAGCGCGGCCGCGGACGCCCGCGCAAGAATCCGGACGCCCCCCCGCGCAAGCGGACCGCGCCGCGCGAAGCCGCCGCCGCGCCCGCCGCCGCCCAAGCGGACGACGACGCGGACGACGCCGGCCTGCGCGCCATCATCGGCGCCGACTGATCGGACGAAAGAGGCGGCGGTCGGAACGACGCGTCATTCCTGACGGCGCGACGGCTTTTGCTGGCGGACGACTGCGGGCTCTCCCGGACAGGACGCGCGACCGGCCCCGGCCGCGTCAGACGACCCGGAGCTCGTCGCCCGCCGCCACGCGGCCTGCGGCCGTCACCCGGGCGTAGATCCCGCAATTGATGTGGCCGAAGCCGCGGCGCAGGGTGAGCGGAAGGTTGATGTCCCGGGCGCCGGTTTCCGGATTGACCTCGGTGGCCGCGCAGCGCTCGATCGGCTCGACCACCTCCAGCACCGCTTCGCCGATCTCCAGCTTGCGGCCGACCCACTCGCTCTCGGCCCAGGCCGGCGCCCCCTTGAGGTAGAAATTCCCTCTAAAGCGCTGCGGGTCGACCGGCGCGCGGGCGACCCGTTCGATGTCCGCCACGCTCGCCAGATTGATGAGCGACACGAAAGGGTCGGGAACGTCGGTGAATTGCTGCTCCGCCGCCGCCTCCACGATGCGGGGGTTGCCGCGCGGCCCCTGCGGCATGAAGCCGGAAAGAAAGGTCTGCAGCACCATCCGGCCGGTCACGTCGTCCAACCGGCCGCGGCTGACCGACTTGCCCTTGCGGGTGATGGTCAGCGTCGCGGTCTCCTCATCGAAGGAGATTCCGAGCTGCGCCAGCTTCTCGTCCTTGGCCAGCATCAGGAATTCCTGCTTGCGGGCCCAGGTCGGGGCCACGGGATCGACCTTGCTGGCGGCGTGCAGGATCGCCCAATGTCGGTCGAAGGGCAGCGTGCGGCCGATCGCCAACGTCACCGCGTCGAGATGGTCGGCGGCGAGGCCCTTCACGGGATAGCGGCAGATGTCGTCGACTGTGATTCGCATGGCGGTGAGTTTTAGCGCGTCCCGGCGGCGGTGCAAGCCGCATGGGCCGGAAAGGCTTCAGCGGCGTCTAGCGCCGCGGCGCTTGCCGGGCCGTCGGCTGGGGGCTACCGTCTCGCCCATGAGCGACCCCACCCGCGTTCCTTCCCCGGACCGTCGGCCCCGATGGTGAAAACATTCCCCTACGAGGTCTACGCGCTGCGCATCGGCGAGGGCGCGCCGATCTATCTCCTCGTCTCCCCGGTGCGCGCGCTCCTGGCGGCGTTCGCGCCCGATCCGCCGGCTTTCGGGCGCGATCTCGCCAATGCGCTGAAAGGGCTGGACTGCGATCCGGCCGACGTGCGCGACATCCTGCTGATCGGTCTCGGGGCGGAGGACGGCCCGAAGAGCATCACGGCCTTCGCCGACGCGTGGATCCATCGCCTGAGCGACGAGAAGGACGTCCTCGCCGGCGTCTCCGTTCGGCGCGACGCGACGGGGGCGTTGCGCCTCAGCATCGCGACGCGGCGGGGCCCGCTGACGCTGCCGGCGGACGAAACGGGTCCGCCCGGCGCGACGGTGCGTCTGGACTGACGGCAAGCGTCAGAACTGGGTTTCCGCGACCTTGCGCAGCAGGAAGTCCCGGAACACGGAGATGCGCTTCGAGTGGCGCAGCTCCTCCGGATAGACGAAGTAGGCCTGGGTCGTCGGACCGCGCAGATCGGGCAGCACCTGCTCCAGCCCCATCTTCTCCGGCATCATGAACTCCGGCAGGCTGGCGAGGCCGAGGCCGCTCTTCACCGCGCGATAGACGCCGTAGACCGAGTTGACGCGCAGGATCGGCCGACGCGGGGTCTCCGGCCGGGCGCCGGCTTCGAGCAGCCAGTTCACCGTCTTCACCGGCATCGGCGTCTCCTCGCCGAAGACGACGATATCGTGACCGTCCAACTCCTCCACCGACTGCGGCCGGCCCTTGTCGTCGAGATAGCCCGGCGCGCCGTACACCTTGGTCGTGTAGCTCATCAAGGGGCGCTGCACGAGGTCGGGCTGGCGCGGCGGGCTCATGCGGATCGCGACGTCCGCCTGCCGCATGCCGAGGTCCAGCTCCTCGTCGGACAGGATCAGGGTCACCTCGACGTCGGGGAAGAGGCGGATGAACTCCTTGATCTGCGGCGTCAGCCAGGTGGAGCCGAGCGCGGTCGTGGTGGTGATCTTCAAGGGCCCGCTCGGCCGATCCTTCGATTCGGCCAGCCGCGCCTCCACCATGGACAATTTGTGGAAGACGTCCTTCACCGTGCGGAAGAGCATGTCGCCCTGCTCGGTCAGGATCAGGCCGCGGGCGTGGCGGTGGAACAGCGGCGCCTTGACGCTTTCCTCCAGCGCTGAGATCTGTCGGCTGATCGCCGATTGGCTCAGATTCAGCTTCTCGCCCGCATGGGTGAAGCTGCCGGCCTCGGCCACGGCGTGAAAAATCCGCAATCTGTCCCAATCCATCGGCATGGCCGGGACCCTAGCCGAATCGCCTGGGGCGCGCTAGCCGAATGCACGCTCAGGCGCGCCCGGCGGGGCGGGGCGCGGACCCCGCCCGCCGGCGCGTCGCGTCAGACGTCCAGGGCCTTGCGGATCGGCAGTTGGCGCACCCGCCGGCCCGTCGCCGCGGCGATCGCGTTCGCGACCGCCGGGCCGATCGAGGGCAGCCCCGGCTCGCCGACGCCGCTCGGCCGCGCGTCGGAGGGGACGATGTGCACCTCCACCGCCGGGGCCTGATCGATCCTGAGCGGCGTGTAGGCGTCGTAGTTGGTCTCCTGCACCCGGCCTGCCTCCAGGGTGAGCTCTTCCGCCATGATCGCGCCGAGACCGAAGGCGGTTCCACCCTCGATCTGCGCGCGGACCACGTCGGGATTGACCACCGTGCCGCACTCGACCGCGGCGACGACGCGGTGGATCACGGGCGCGCCGCCCTCCATGGCGAGCTCGACCACATGGGCGACCACGCTGCCGAAACTCTCATGCAGCGCCAGCCCGCGATGGCGGCCCTCGGGAAGCGGCTCCGCCCAGCCGGCCTTCTCCGCCGCCGTCTGCAGCACGGCCCGGTGGCGCGGATGATCGGCCAGCATCGCCATGCGGAAGGCGTAGGGGTCCTTGCCCGCGGCCGCCGCCAACTCGTCGATGAAGGCCTCGACCGCGAAAGCCGTGTGGGTCGAGCCGACGGCCCGCCACCAAAGGACCGGCACGCCGACGTCGGTAGACGTGAGCCCGACCGACAGGTTGGGAACCGCGTAGGGAAGGTTGGACGCCCCTTCGACGGAGGTGTAGTCGATGCCGTTCTGAACCATCGCGGCCTCGAACGGCGTGCCCGCCAGGATCGACTGGCCGACGATGTGGTTCTCCCAGGCGACAAGATTGCCCTCTTCGTCCAGCCCCGCGCGCAGCCTGTGCACATAGGCCGGGCGATAGCGGCCGCCGGCCATGTCGTCCTCGCGCGTCCACTGCACCTTCACCGGCGCGCGCCAGCCGATGGCCTTGGCGACGGCGACGGCCTCGGCCACCACGTCGCCGTCGGCCACCGCGCGGCGCCCGAAGCTGCCCCCGGTCGTCATGACGTGGAGGCGCACCCGCTCCGGCGGAAGCTCCGCGATCTGGGCGGCGATGTACTGGTAGAGGGTCGGGATCTGATGGCCGCCCCAGACTTCGAGCTCGCCCGCCTCGCTCATCGCCGCGATGGCGTTCATAGGCTCCAGCGCCGCATGCGCCAGATAGGGGAACTCGTAGGACGCCTCGAGGGTTTGGGCGGAAGACGCAAGCGCCCCGGCCGCGTCGCCTTCGGCGCGGGCGATAGCCTTGGGCGGCTCCGAGGCGAGGCGATGGTAGGTGTCGAGGATCTCGCGACTGCCGCGGGTTTCCGCCTCACTCTCGTCCCACGCGACGGAGAGCGCCTCGCGGCCCTTAAGCGCCGCCCACGTGCTCTCCGCCACGACGGCCACGCCGCGCGGGATCTGCACCACGTCGGTCACTCCCTTGACGGCGAGCGCCCCCCCGGCGTCGAAGCTCGCGACCCGGGCGCCGAAGCGTGGCGGATGGGCGACGACCGCGGTCAGCATGCCGGGCAGCGCGACGTCGATGGTGAAGCGGTGGCTGCCGTTCGTCTTCCCGGCGCTGTCGAAGCGGCGCAGCGCCTCGTTCCCGATCTGAGACCATTGCCCGCGCGCTTTCAGCGGCGGGTCCTGCGGCGGCGCCATTTCAGCCGCCCGGCCCGCCATGTCGCCGAAACTCGCGCGGCGCCCGTCCGGATGGCTCAGCACCCCGGCTGCGACGGAGATCTGATCGCCCGGAACGTCCCAGGCCTCGGCCGCCGCGGCGACGAGCATGGCGCGGGCGGCCGCGCCCGCCTTGCGATAGCGCTCCCAGGAGGTCGCCATCGAGGTGGAGCCGCCGGTGCCCTGCGCCGTTCCACCCCACAGGATGTTGCCGTAGAGAGTCACGTCGCCGGCGGCGCCTTGGACGTCCACCTGCGACCAGTCCGCCTCCAACTCCTCCACCACCAGGGTCGCGATCCCGTGATACACGCCCTGCCCCATGTCGAACTGGGAGGAGAGCACCGTCACACGGTTGTCCGGCGTGATCCGGATGTAGCCGATCAACGGATTGGCGGGAGAGGCCGCGGCGGTCTCGGAGGCGCGGGCGGCGTCGAGCGGGCGCAGCCCGACGACCAGGCCGCCGGCTGCGGCCGCAGCGCCGATCAGGAAAGTGCGACGGGTTGGCCGCGCGTCCCAAGCGGCCTCCAGGGCGGCGAGGCCCTTGGGCGGGTCCATCTTCGCGAGCATGGCTCAGGCCTCCAACCGGCGGGCGGCTTCATGGACGCCGGCCCGGATGCGTTGATAGGTGGCGCAGCGGCACAGATTGCCCCAGAGGGCGGCGTCGATGTCCGCGTCGCTCGGCGTCGGCGATTCGGCCAGCAGCGCGACCGCCGCCATGAGCTGGCCGGACTGGCAGTAACCGCATTGCGGCACGTCCATCTCCGCCCAGACCTGGGCCAGCGTCTCGGCGATCGGCCCGGAGACGCCTTCGATGGTGGTGATCTCCACCCCTTCGGCGTCCGCGACCGTCATCTGGCAGGAGCGCGTCGGCGCGCCGTCCGCATGCACCGTGCAGGCGCCGCATTGCGCGATCCCGCAGCCGAACTTGGTTCCGGTCAGGCCGGCCGTCTCGCGGATCGCCCAAAGCAGCGGCGTGTCGCCCGCCACATCGAGCGCGCGAGTCTCGCCGTTCAAACGGATCTGGTAGGCCATGGCCCTCTCCTCGGTTGACGCCGTCCGACGGTGAGATGGGGTGGGCCGACCGATACGAAAAATCGATTGTTCCTATATTTGTCATCCACCCCGGTTATGATTGGGCATGCGATCGATCGATCTGAACCTGCTGCGCTCCCTGGAGGTCCTGCTGGAGGAGCGGCACGTCACCCGCGCGGCGCGGCGGCTCGGGATCAGCCAGCCGGCGCTCTCGGCGCAGCTCGCGCGCCTGCGCGATCTCTTCGAAGACCCCTTGCTGGTTCCCGAGGGCAAGCGCCTGGCGCCCACCCGCCGCGCGCGCGGTCTGCAGGCGGGGTTGAGCGCGCATTTGAGCGGGCTCGCCGGCCTGCTGGCAGGGGATCAGGACTTCGACCCCGCGGCGGATGCGATCGAGTTCCAGATCGCGGCCAGCGACGTGATCCAGCGCGCCGTCGGCGCCCCCTTGGCCGCGCGGCTCTTGGAGACGGCGCCGAACTGCCGCCTGGCGATGCGCCAACCCGACGCCGACCGGTTGGAAGAGCAGATGCGCCGCGGCGAGGTCAATCTGGTGATCGGCCCGGACGCGCTGACCCGCGGCCCGGGTTGGCGCCGCGAGCGTCTGTTCACCCAGAGCTTCGTGACCGTCATGCGCCGCGATCATCCGCTGGCGCCCGGACCGCTGACGCTGAAGGATTTCTGCGCTGCGCGCCATCTCATGGTCTCGACGACGGGCGGCGGCTTCGACGGGCTGGTCGATCAGGTGCTGGCGGCGCGCGGGCTCAGCCGGCGCGTCGTGCTGTCGGTGCAGGATTTCCTGATGATCCCCAGTCTGCTGCGCGACACCGATCTGATCGTGACCACGCCGGACGCCCTGGCCGCCAGCCTGCCGGACGGCTTTCACGTCACCGCCCCGCCGGTGGAGATCCCGGGCTTTGGAATCTTCATGGCGTGGCGGCCGGACGCGGCCTTGGAGCCGGCCCTCGACTGGCTGCGCGGCGCCGTCCGGTCGATCTGCGCCGACCGGGTCTAGAACCCGAACAATTCTTGCTTTAGGACGGGACACAAATCGGACAATAAAACTTAAGGAAAAATCATTAATTGACTAAATACAATTTAAAAAGTCATCGCCAAACCCGTTTTTTATCAAAATTGTATTATCCCAATCGACAAAAGAGAAGTTTTTTTGTACGCAGTTTCCTGGGTTTCATCAGTAATAAAATCCACCATCACAAGCTCTTCACGTCCGCCATATTCCTCCGCAACCGAGTCATCTGGGAACATCTGATAGTTTCGGATGATCGAGTAAATTATTTGCCGTGCGTACTCATCGTGCTCAGGCAACGAATACCCAATCAATGCCATACGAAAGTTCAAACAGCCAAAACCTGACATACCTGACCAAAATTCGGTGATCTTTGAGAAATACACCAACTTATTTGTAGACGGAGCCATAATTAAGGGACAAAATAGAAATAGTGGAGGGTTGTGGTATATTATTTCCGGATTTTTCAACACAAAGACATTCTCAAGTGGGTGCCCCTCTCCCCAAACACCGTCTGAAATAGGCTCTAGATCACATCCGCGCGATCCATCAAATACAGGATCTTGAGGCATATAATTTTTTCCTGTTACTCTCTCCCCATAGATCTTCCTATTAATAAATGAAGTTTTATCAAACCAGTTTATCGACCCATGAAGCTTCAATACGACCACTTCATCACGGTCATCATCGCAAACATTATACACTGGGCCAGCTTCTTTGTATCTACTAGGAACCAGTCGATACGGGATGCCCTCTAAGTCTAGGGCATTTTCAAGCAAACAATCGTAATTAAAACTCAAAATTACATCTCCGGGAAGCAATTTATTGACAAAGTCCCTGTAAATATTTGGAATATTATTTGGTTCAGGTGTTTTTTTACATATAATTTCTGACAAAATTGTCTTTATAACAATTTGAGACTCATTTCCATCTTGGCTCCAGGTATCCCCGCCTCGAAGCCATAAAAAATGTTCAATATCGAGAAATCCAAGAAATTCCTCCAAATCCACCGTGTCGAAATTTAACTCTCTACCGTAGCAAATTTTTTGGTACTCGAAAAAATATTCAAGATCTTCAAACAACTTAGCGGCGCGCCCGTCCAAATCTCGAGCCCTTTCAAGAACCTCCCGCCACAGTTCTTGTCCAAGCGGCAAGCCTGCAAGCTTCGAGAATCCAGCGCCCAGTATAAACACCGAGAACTTTCGATCCGGCGCTGAAGAGGGCATGAATCAAAACCCGAACATGTGGTCGAGCGAGAAGCTCTCGGCCCCGTCCGGCCCCGCCATCAGCCCGTGATAGCCGAACAGGCGGCAGGTCACGTCGCGGATCAGGATGTAGCCGGCGTCGCCGGCGGTCGCGCAGGCGTCTGCGCTGAACAGCCCCCGTTGGGTGAAGCGGAAGCTGCCGCCGCAGGGGATGGCGACGCGCTCCTCCGCCACCGGCCGGCCGTCGCGGTCGGTCAGCGTCAGCACGGTCTCGCTTTCGGCCTTCCATTCGGTCGAGGCGGGATAGACCAGATGGCAGAAGGCGTCGTAGCCCGCAGGCCCGATGCGCAGGAACAGCCGGGTCGACAGGCCCGGCGCGCGGCCGGCGTAGCTCTGCGGCTCGTTCCTGTAGGTCAGCACATGGTTGAACATGTGCGCGCCGAAGCTGGTCTCCGCCGCATGGCCGGAGCGCCGGTCCGTATAGCGGAAGAGGCCGTGCAGCCAGCCGTCGGCCTCGCCCCCGTCGCGGAAGTCGTAGACCAGTTCGGCGTGGCCGTACGCGTCCGCGGCCAGCCCGCCGTCGCGCGCCAGGGCGCCGAGGTCGAGCAGCGCCGCATGGTCGCGCGGCAGTCGACCGAAGATGTGGCGGCCGATCTCCTGACCGGCGCGGTCATAGAGGATCGCCGCCGTCGGCAGGTCCTGCTGGCAGGTCGCCATCGGCGTCGGCAGCGCCAGGCTGTCATAGGCGCCAGGCGGCAGGATCGGGGCGGGCAGGATGTAGCCCTTGCCCATCAGGTTCGCGAGGTCGGGGATCTTCGGATCCGGCTTCAGGTCGACCCGCTCCACGTTCGGGTGGCTGATGCGCAACCGGCCGTCCGCCTTGGCGATCTCGTAGCGCGGTCGCACGAAATGCTTGCCGGCCTGGATCTCGATCTGCTCCGGCCAGGCGAGGTCCGGCAAGAGCGCGGCGACGTCGAGCGCATAGGAGCCGAAGGCCGGAACCTCCTCCTCAAGCCAGACGATCTCCCCGCGGCCCATGCGGTTCAGGCCGACGGCGCCTTTGGGGATCGGCGCCGGGTGACTGTTCTGCACCCAGAGCACCACCGTCTCGCCCGCGTCCGGCGCCGGCAGGCCGGCGTAGAGGTCGGACGGCCAGGCGTTGGCGTCGTGGGTGCAGGACAAGACCGAGGCGTCGTCGCCGTAGGTGTCGAGCGCGTATTTGACGATATCGTGGCCGGCCGCGCCGATCACATGCAGGAAGAGTTGGCCGGTGAAGGGGCCGAGGCCGAAGCGCTCGCGCACCTCCCGGCTGTCGATTGCGAAGGTTCCGTTGGCGGCCCCCAGCGGCTCGCGCCATTGCGCCAGCACCTCTCCCGCGTCGTCGAACAGGCAGCACCAGACCGCCACGCTCTCCGCCCCGTAACCGCCCCAGTAATTGGCGGTGACGAGCCGGGTGTGATGGCCGTCGGCGTCGCGGAAGAAGGCGAAATTGGTCGCCCAGTTCAGATTGTCGAGATAGCGCCCCGGGTTGGTCTGCATCGTTTGGGGGATGCGGACTTCGTCGAGGGTGATCAACTCCGCCCCGGCGGGCAGCAGATGGCGCATCTGGTCCGCGAGGCGGTCCGCCTCGAAGGCGGTCAACAGCACGGCCTTGGCGCCGGAGGCCGCAATGTCGGTCACCGGCTGCGCGGCGAGGCCGACGCGCGTCTCGCCCACGGTCTCGACGTCCTGCACATAGAGCCCGCAGAGGTCGAGGCCGGAGAGGTCGTAGATCGCGTTCACCGCCTCCGCCATGCCGAGCGGATCGTAGAGCGCCACCGGGCCCGCCTGCTGCAGCCGCGCGAGCAGGCGCTGCGAGGGCTCCACCGCCAGCGGATGGCCCAGCGCCTTGAAGGTCGAGAAGCCGCCGACCTTGTTCGAGAAGGTTTCGATGGTGAGCGCCATGTCGAACGATCCTTGGATGCGACGCGCCCCGCCGGCCTGCCCGCGCGGGCTCAGGAGGCGAAGCGCAGCTTCTTGAAGAAGGCGGAGACGCCGTGCCGGCGTTGCTCGCGCCTGAGGTAGCTCTCGTCCACGACCCAATTGAGCTGGATCGCCCGGCGCGGCCCCTCGAAGGGCTTGTGGCCGTGCCAGGCGTCGGACGTGCATTTGAAGGCGAGGAGGGTGCCCGCGTCGGGCGGCACCTCGGCGGCGTAGTCGTCGAGGTCGTCGGGGCCGCGCAGCAGGCGCAGCCGGCCGCCTTCCGCGTCCCAGCCGCCATTCATATAGAGCAGGACCGTGACCAGCTTGCCCTTGCTGTCGGTGTGGATCTGACCGTCCTTGGCGCGGCACCGCGCGCGCACCGTGACCATGGTCGGGCGGCCCGTCAGGTCGAGATCGAACTTCTCGCTCATCGCCTGCGCCATCGCGGGCCCGCGCAGCGCGTCGATCATCGCCTGGAAGGCCGGACCGCTCTTGGTCGAGAAGAGCGGGATCGAGCCCGGCCTGTCGATCTTCGGATAGTCGGCTTCGACCGCTTCGCGCGCCTCCGCGCGCAGGAATCCCGGCACGATCAGATGCGCGAACGGGTCGGTCGAGACCGGCGTCGCCCTGAGCTTCTCAAGATCGATCGGCGCGGCGTTTACGGCGTCTTGCATGATTTCCGGTTTAACCGACGCGGCGCGCCTTCGCAAACCGTCAATCCGCCGGCGCCGCGCCCTCCTGTTGCGCGGTCAGCAAGGCTTGCACCCGCTCGGCGGCGCGCGCCGTGTCGTCGATCCGCGTGGGCTTCCAGTCCAGCTCGATCTTGCCGGTGAAGCGCCGCGCCGCGCCGGCCTCGATCATCGCCTCGTGAAAGCGCCGGAACTTCTCGGTCCGGCCGACGGCAGGCAGGTCGAGCAGATAGACCGGCTTCCCGGTCGCGACCGCCTCGGAGACCATGTTGACCGAATCCCCGGTCGCCAGGATCGCATCCGCCGCGCCGAGCCAGCCGAAATAGGGATTGGCCCCCTTCAGGTCCCAAACCGCGCCCGGCGTATCGGCCAGCGCGCGGCGCAGGATGCGGGTGTTCTCCTCGCCCGTCCGGCGCGACGGCGTGACCAGAAGGGTTGCGCGGGTCTTGGCCGCGACCTGCTTCAGCAGCGCGGCGAGCCGCGCCGTCTCGACCGCGTCCAGCCGATAGGCGCCGTTGTTGCCGCCGATCAGCACCACGATCCGCGGCTCCGGCATGGCCGCCAGGCTCTTCTCCATCCCCGAGCGCGCCAGGTCGAGCCGCTCCCGCGTCACCCGATGCACGGATCCCGTCGTCACCAGCACGTTCGGCCCCTCCAGCCGATCGTGACGCGGCGCGACGATCAGGTCGAAGGCCGACAGGCGGGCGCGCGGATGCTGGATATGCACCACGCTCGTCCGTCCGCCGCTGCGCCGCTTCACCTCAAGCGCCGGACCGACCGCATGGCGCCCGCAGGAGATGATCAGGCGAGGCCAGGGCGGCCTCAGGGGATCGCTGCGCGGGCTCAACCCCATCACGCCAGGAGGCCACAGGGCGGCCGGCAGCATGCGCCAGGGAAAGCCGCCGCGCAGACGCTTGGTCTCGACCGGCAGACCGACCGCCTCGGCGAGGCCGAGCGCCTGGGCCACCATGCCGGCCTTGCCGTCGGTCAACACCCAGCATCTGTCGTCGAGAGGCTGCATCGGTCACGCCTGATTGAAAAAGGAAGGCGAGGGATCGGCCCCACACGGGTCCGCCTCCGGGTTCGAATCGCGCCGGACTATGCCGAGCGGCGCCGGTCCGGGCAAGCATCGAAACCGGACGAAATGGGCGCCGGGAAATCGCTAATAATCTTGCGCGTCGCTTGCTCTTCAGGCTATTCCCTTACCCGGTTTCAGATAAGGACGGGTCGATTCAATGCGCCGCAGCAAACTCGACAAGATCGACCGCAAGATACTGCGCGACCTCCAATCCGACGGGCGCATCACCAATGTGGAGCTGGCCAAGAACGCCGGAATCTCGGCGCCCCCCTGCCTGCGCCGGGTCCGCGCGCTGGAGGAGGCGGGCTTCATCCGCGGCTATCACGCGGATCTCGACGAGGAACTGCTCGGCTACGGCGTCACGGTCTTCGCCTTCGTCGGCCTCGACAGCCAGGCGGAGGCCGATCTGGTCGCCTTCGAGGAGCGGGTGCGCGACTGGCCCCTGGTGCGGGAGTGCCACATGCTCCAGGGGGAGACGGATTTCCTGCTGAAGGTCGTGGCGCGCGACCTGGACAGCTACAACCGTTTCCTGACGAACGAACTGACGGCGGCGCCGCATGTGAACCATGTGCGCTCCGCCATCGGCATCCGGACCTCCAAGCGCGACGTGGGCGTGCCGATCGATCCCGACCGGCTGGATGTCGACGAGTCGGACGAGGACTGAACCGCGTCACGCTTCCGGCGGCGGGCGGCCGTCGTCATCCCGGCGGGGATCGCGATAGTCGCGCACCGCGTCGTCGGTCCCGGAGCGGTGCGAGCGCCGCATCAGCGCCAGGAGCCCAACATAGAGGCCGAAGACGCCGACCAGCGCCAGCGCGACCGACGCCCATCCGTGGATCGAGAAACTGAAGCCGGTCAGGCCGTTGAGCCAGTCGGCGAAGGCGTCGAGCGCCGCCATGGGCCTCTCCCGGTCGGCCGCCGCCACTTGGCCGCTACTTGAACGTCACGCTGACGACTTCGTAGTCCTTGGCGCCGCCGGGGGTCACCAGCTCGAAGACGTCGCCGACCGACTTGCCGATCAGCGCGCGCGCCAACGGCGAGGCGACGGAGAGCTTGCCCTCCGCGATGTCGGCCTCCAACTCGCCCACAATGCGGTAGACCGACTCCTCGTCCGTATCGCAATCGGCGACGGTGACGATTGCGCCGAACTTCACCTGCTCGCCGTCCAGCTTGGAGGGATCGATGACGTCGGCGCGGCTGATCGAATCCTCAAGCTGCGCGATGCGGCCCTCGATGAAGGACTGCCGCTCGCGCGCCGCATGGTACTCGGCGTTCTCCGACAGGTCGCCATGGGCGCGCGCTTCCGCGATCGCCTGGATGATCGCCGGACGCTCCTGCCCCTTCAGGGTTTTCAGCTCTTCCTGCATGGCCTCGTAGCCCTGCAGCGTCATCGGAACCTTTTGCATCGACCTGAACCCGTTCCGCTCGATTCCCTATGCGCCTCGATTCCCAACGCGTCGTCCGGCGCATCCGACTCTGCGTCCCAAGCCGGCGTCGGGCGTCCATCGCCGTGCGCGCCGACGGCGCCCGCGCTCCCGCCGCCGGAAACCCGGTGGGGCGGGTCCGCCCGAATGGTGCCGTTCGCTGCGCGGGGGGTCAGCGCCTACGCCGAAGCCCTAAAGTACGATTGAAGCGGGGCGACTTCAAGCGTCCCCTGCTTCAGCGCCTTGATGGCGAGGGCCGCGGCGCGAACCCCGGCGACGGTCGTGTAGTAGGGGACTTTCTGGGCCAGGGCGGCCTGGCGCAGGCTGGCGCTGTCCTCGATCGCCTTGCGGCCTTCGGTGGTGTTGAAGATCAGCGCGACATCGCCGTTGATGATCGCATCGACGATATGCGGCTGACCCTCCAGCACCTTGTTGATCCGCTCGACCGGCAGGCCGTGGTCGGCCAGGAAGCGCTGCGTGCCGCTGGTCGCCACCAGCCTGAGCCCGCTTTCGACCAGCAGACGGGCGGGCTCCAGGACCGCCTCCTTGTCGCTGTCCTTGACCGAGATGAAGACCGCGCCCTCGGTCGGCAGATCGGCGCCGCAGCCGAGTTGCGCCTTCGCGAAGGCGTGCGCGAAATCGGAATCGAGCCCCATCACCTCGCCGGTCGACTTCATCTCCGGACCGAGCAGCACGTCGACGCCGGGGAAGCGGTTGAAGGGGAAGACCGCCTCCTTCACCGCGATGTGCGGCTTCAGCGAGCGATTCTCGAGCGGGAATTCGTCGAGCTTGGCGCCCGCCATGACGCGGGCCGCGATCTTGGCGATCGGGACGCCCGTCGCCTTGGCGACGAAGGGCACGGTGCGGCTGGCGCGCGGATTGACCTCCAGGATGTAGACCGCCCCGTCCTGCACCGCGTACTGGACGTTCATTAGCCCGACCACGCCGAGCGCGCGCGCCAGCGCCTCGGTCTGGCGCTCCATCTCCGCGACGGTTTCCGCGGGCAGGCTGTAGGGCGGCAGCGAGCAGGCGCTGTCGCCGGAATGGATGCCCGCCTCCTCGATATGCTCCATCACGCCGGCGACGAAGACGCGCTCCCCGTCGCACAGCGCGTCGACGTCCACCTCGATCGCGTCGCGCAGATAGAAGTCGATCAGCACCGGGCTCTTGCCGGACACCTGGACGGCGGTGCGGATGTAGCGCTTCAGCTCCGCCTCGTCGTGCACGATCTCCATGGCGCGCCCGCCCAGCACGTAAGAGGGGCGGATGACCACCGGATAGCCGATCCGGGCGGCGATCTCGACGGCCTGCTCCTCGGAGGTTGCGATCCCGTTCGGCGGTTGCGAGAGGCCGAGCTCGTTCAACAGCTTCTGGAACCGCTCGCGATCCTCCGCCAGGTCGATCGCGTCCGGCGGCGTGCCCAGGATCGGGATTCCCGCCGCCTCCAGCGCGCCGGCGAGTTTCAGCGGAGTCTGGCCGCCGAACTGCACGATGCAGCCCAGCACCTCGCCCCGCTCCTGCTCGGTGCGCACCAGTTCGATCACGTCCTCCGCCGTCAGCGGCTCGAAATAGAGCCGGTCGGAGGTGTCGTAGTCGGTCGAGACGGTCTCGGGGTTGCAATTGACCATGATCGTCTCGAAGCCGGCGTCGGAGAGCGCATAGGCCGCGTGCACGCAGCAATAGTCGAACTCGATCCCCTGGCCGATGCGGTTCGGGCCGCCGCCCAGGATCACGACCTTGCGGCGGTCCGTGACGTCGGCCTCGCATTCCGGCGTCGTGACGCCGTCGCCCTCGTAGCAGGAATACATATAGGGGGTCGCGCTCGGGAACTCGCCCGCGCAGGTGTCGATGCGCTTGAAGACCGGCCGCACGTCCAGCGTCCAGCGATGCGCCGCGACCTGCTCCGCCGTTTGGCCGGCGAGCGCCGCCAGCCTCTCGTCCGAAAAGCCGAGTTTCTTGAGCCGCAGCAGTCCCAGCCGATCCTGCGGCAGCCCGTCCGCTCGCACGGCGGCTTCCGCCGCCAGGATCTCCGCGATGCGCTCCAGGAACCAGGGGTCGATCTTCGTGATGCGGTGCGCCTCCGCGACGCTCATGCCGCCGCGCAGGGCCTGGGCGACTTTCAGGAGCCGGTCCGGCGTCGGCTTCGCGATCGCGGCGCGCAGCGCGTCCGGATCGGCGTCCATCTCCACCTCGTCGAGGCCGGAGAGGCCGGTCTCCATCGAGCGATAGGCCTTCTGCAGGCTCTCCGCGAAGGTGCGCCCGATCGCCATCGCCTCGCCGACCGACTTCATGGAGGTGGTGAGCGACGCGTCCGCGCCGGGGAACTTCTCGAAGGTGAAGCGCGGCATCTTGGTGACGACGTAGTCGATCGTCGGCTCGAAGCTGGCCGGCGTCACCTTGGTGATGTCGTTGTCGAGCTCGTCGAGCGTATAGCCGACCGCCAGCTTGGCCGCGACCTTGGCGATCGGGAAGCCGGTCGCCTTGGAGGCCAGCGCCGAGGAGCGCGAGACGCGCGGGTTCATCTCGATGACGACGAGCCGCCCGGTCTCCGGATCGACCGCGAACTGCACGTTCGAGCCGCCGGTGTCGACGCCGATCTCCCGCAGGCAGGCGATCGAGGCGTTGCGCATCACCTGATATTCCTTGTCGGTGAGCGTCAGCGCCGGGGCGACCGTGATGGAATCGCCCGTATGCACGCCCATCGGGTCGATATTCTCGATCGAGCAGACGATGATGCAGTTGTCGTCCTTGTCGCGGACGACCTCCATCTCGTACTCCTTCCAGCCCAGCACCGATTCCTCGACCAGCACCGTGTGGACCGGCGAGACGGCGAGCCCGTGCTTCGCCATCCGCTCGAACTCCTCGCGGTTGTAGGCGACGCCGCCGCCGGTGCCGGCGAGCGTGAAGCTGGGCCGGATGATCGCCGGCAGCCCGACATCGTCGAGCGCCGCCATCGCTTCCTCCAGGGAGCCAACCTGCTGGGAGCGCGGGCTCTCCAGCCCGATCGCGTCCATCGCCTCGCGGAAGCGCTGGCGGTCCTCCGCCTTGTCGATGACGTCGGCGTCGGCGCCGATCATCTCGACCCCCAGCCTGGCCAGCGTCCCGTCGCGATAGAGATCGAGCGCGGTGTTGAGCGCCGTCTGCCCGCCCATGGTGGGCAGCAGCACGAGCGTTTCGCTCGGATGGGCGGCGCGCTCGCGCTCCAGGATGCGGGCGACGGTGTCCGGGCGGATCGGCTCGATATAGGTGGCGTCGGCCGTCTCCGGGTCGGTCATGATGGTCGCCGGGTTGGAGTTGGCGAGGACCACGCGGTAGCCCTCCTCCTTCAGCGCCTTGCAGGCCTGGGTGCCGGAATAGTCGAACTCGCAGGCCTGGCCGATCACGATCGGGCCGGCGCCGATGATCATCACGGCGTCGATGTCGGTGCGCTTGGGCATGGGGGCGCGTCGCCTCGCTCGGTTGGTCAACCCGCTCGGTCGGACGAGCGGACGCGGCGCGAGGCGCGAAGGCCGGGCCGCGAAACGGTTCGGGCGGCCCCCGCCGCCCCGCTTCACGCGGACCGGGACGCGGACCGGGGCGTGTTTACATCACCCGCCCGGGCGACGCCAGCCCCTGCGCAGCGCCGGGCGCGCCGCCGCCCCGCCGCAGATGGACCGGAAAGCTCGAACTTCTTAAACCACTTATGTTCTATTACATGTTCTTCAAAAACAAATAATGACGCTTTGTTCTTGACAAACGCTTCCCGTTTTCCTAGGTAGAGATCGCCAGCACACCCCAGGCGCGCCTGAAATCAGGCGCTCGAAGACAAGCAGGCGTCATTCAGCGCGTGCGGCAGGCAGGACGGCCCCGACCCTTCGGTTCGGGGCTTTTTCTTTTTCGGACCCGGCGGACGAGGAGCGCAGGAGAGCGATGACGGATCGGCGGCGGGACGGCGCACGGCGGGCGCCGGTCGGCGTCTCTGTCCAGACGGCGCCGGTCCGCGCCGGGGGCGTCACTCGCCCGCCGCTCCGCGCTCCGCCGGCGTCAGGCGCCGCGCGACCCGGAAGCCGAGTTGGCCGGCCGCGGCGCCGTCGCCCGGAAAGGCGAAGCGGGTGTAGCGATTGACGAAGGCCGGCCGGCTCTTCCAGGCGGCGCCGCGCCCGCTGCGCAAATAGGTCTCGCAGGGCGAATAGATCGCGCCCGTGGCGGGGCGGCCGGCGTGGCTGTCGCGCCAGCAATCGGCGGCGAACTCCGCGACATTGCCCAGCATGTCGTGCAGGCCGAAAGGATTGGGCGGGAAGGAGCCGGTCGGCGCCAGACCGCGCCAGTCCTCCCCGGGGCAGCCGCGGCAGTTGACCGCGCCCGGCGGGATGGGCGGCCGTCCCGAGCCCCGGGGCGCGCCCGGGCCCGCCCGCCG
>JANSXE010000023.1 GCA_024743195.1 Alphaproteobacteria bacterium
GGCGCGGCCGAGCGCGTCGGCGACGCCGGCGAGCGCCCGGTCCAGCGGCGCGCCGTCCGCCGCGCGCGGGGCCGCCGCCTCCCGGGTGGGCTGGGTCGTGAAGAGCGGCTCGACCATCCGGCCGGTCCCGTCGCGGCGCGCGGGCGCGGCGCCGTACTGGGCGGCGAACCAGCCGGCGACGCCGTCGCGCAGCGCGGTGCGGTCCGGCTCGGGCCCGTCCCAATAGAGGGGGTCGCGCAGGAGCCGGCGCATCTCGCCCTCGGTCCAATCCGCCGGCGGCTTCAACTGGATGCTTTCCAATTCCGGAATCGCCGCCAGCTCCCGCGCGGCGCGCTCGCGCAGGCCCGCATCCATCGCGGCGGGCGCCTCACGCGCTGCCGGGGCCTCGGAGCGGTCGCCTTCCCCGCGCCGGGCCGCGTCGCGGCGCTCCTTGCGGTCGCGGGCCGGATAGCGGGGCGGCTCCTCCGGGTCGGACCAGCCGCGCAGCCCGTCGTCGGGTCCTTTGGCGCGCCCCGGGGCGGCGTCCGGGTCGGGCGCGCCGGGGCCGTGCAGCGCGTCGCGCAGGTCGTTGTCGAAGCCGGGATGGGCGCGCGGCGAAAACTCCGCCGGGAAGGCGTCGCCCGGATCGAGCGCCGCCGCCTCGAAGGCGTGACGGATCAGCGAATTGCTGTTCTGCATCGGCGCGACATTGTAGTCGATCCCGGCCGCGCCGACCTGCTTGACCGCCGCTTTCATCTGGCCCCAGACGATCTCCGGATCGCGGCCCTTCAGGTCGATGCGCCGCGCGCGGCGGGTCTCGGGGCTCTCGTCCCCCTTATAGGCGTCGCCGGACTCCGCCAGCGGGACGCCGGCTTCGACGGCGAGGTCGGCGCCGAAGGGAATCCTACCGTAGGATTCCGGGCCGCCGCGGATGACTTCCGCGGTCCCGTCCGGCTTCCGATACACGATGTAGGCGTGATAAAAACCAGTCTCAGCGCCACGTACTCGGACTGGCTTCGTTTCAATGTAAAGTCCAGGTTCCATAACATGCTCCTTTCTAGGTCGACGCCGCGTGAGACGGATGAGCGGTTGCGCCGGCTAAGCGGACGCGCCGCACGCCGCGCCCCGGGGCGTCGGAGCCGGGGACCGACGGCGTGAAACTTCTCGTGACGAAGGCGGCGGCGCTCGGCGCGGGTCTGGGCCTCGTCGCCGCCGTGATGTATTGGGCGCCGGTCGCGCTCTGTCCGCGCGTCTCGGTCGAACCATTGCTGTTCCCGTGCTTCCCGGATTCCGACCGGCGGGACGGGGTGCTCTATCTGCTCTATTGCGGGGCGACGATGCAGCTCTTCTTCATGAGCGGCCTCGCCCGGCTGCAACTCGGCGACGCGGCGCGGATCGCCGGGCGCCTGACGGCGCTCGCGCTGCCCGTCGCCTTCTTCATGCATGCTCCAAGTTTTGCCGTGCCCGGCGCCTTCTACGCCGTGAAGGACGCAAATCTGTGGGTGTTTCTCTCATCGGGCCTTCCGCTGCTGCTCTGGCCGGTGGCCTTCCTGCGCCTGCAGAGCTGGGCGTGGCTGTGGCGCGTGCGCTCCGGGCCGTCTCCTAGTGTGCGCCAGATCCGCCGCGCGGGACTCTGGTTCCCCTGGCTGGCGCTCTTCCTCACGCAGGCCTCCGCCTCCATGGACATCCACACCTACACCATGCCTTGAGGCGCGCGCTCGAAACCGCGGCGCCGAACCGGGCAAGAGACCTGGTTCCATCGTAACGCTCCTTTCGCCATACTGCGCGCAGAGGGTGCAGCCGCGCCGGGCGGCGCCCAGCGGGCTCGCATCGGGGCGCCCGGGCGGCGACGGCGCCGCCGGAGGGGCGGGCGCCGGACGGGTTGGAAGGACGCGGCGTGGGCGGTTGGAACGCGGCCTTGATGCTCGCGGCGGCGGCGCTCTATATCGCGCCGGTCGCGGCCTGCCCCCATCCGATCCCGGAGGCGCTGTTCGCGGTCTGCGCGACGGGCTCCGACCGCGGGGCGGCCGTGCTTTACAAGCTCTACGCGGTCCCGTTCTTCCTGGCGGTGCAGTTGATCGCCTTCCAGGACGGCACGGACCGACGCGCGAATTTCCGCGTCGCGCTGATCCTGGCGCTCGCGCTCGTCCCGGCGGCGCTCATCCTGCACCTCCCCTACTTCCTGTTCCCCGGATCGCTGGTCTATCGGCATCCGGACGAGATGATCGCGTTCGACCTCTTCTTCCTGTTCCTGTTCCTCGCCTGGGCGGCCTGCCACCGGATGGCGGCGCGCTGGGCGCCGCTGTGGCGCCGGCTCGACCCGACCGGCGCGACGCCGCCCGCCGATCGACATCGGGCCCTGTTCTGGCATCCGACCATCGCGCTCTTCTTCCATCAGATGGCGGCGAGCACCGACCAGCTCGCCATCACCTGGCCCTGAGCGACGGGGGGCCACGCGATGCAACGGCGCACCAGGACCACCAGGCGAGCCGCCGCGGCGGCGCTGGGCGCCGCCCTGGTGCTGGACGTGCTCGCTGCGGCGGCGGGCGCGGCGCGGGCGGAGGGGGCCGAGCC
>JANSXE010000028.1 GCA_024743195.1 Alphaproteobacteria bacterium
GCCGGAAGGCACGGAGATGGTGATGCCGGGCGACAATGTGACGATGGACGTCACCCTGATCGCGCCGATCGCCATGGACGAGGGCCTGCGCTTCGCCATCCGCGAGGGCGGCCGCACCGTCGGCGCCGGCGTCGTCGCCTCGATCTCGAAGTAAGGCGGAGAATTCCGGTTTGAGCATCCCCGCCGCGGTCGGTTAGGATCGACCTCGGCGGGACTGCAGGGGTATAGCTCAGTTGGTAGAGCGACGGTCTCCAAAACCGTAGGTCGTGGGTTCGAATCCTACTGCCCCTGCCATCCTTTCCGCGCCGCGGGCCTTCGGGACCGCGGCCTGAAAAAATCGCCGCGCTTCGGCGCGACGTGGAGAAGAGAGCGGCGGCCCCGGCGCCGGTTGGAGGGCGCCCCTCTTTTCTATGCTTTTTTTTCTGGGCGAGCGGGTGTACACACCCGCGGTTGGGCGTCGGCGCCGGGACGGGATCGTTCCGCGGCGGGCGGCCCTGGGCCCGCATACAACGCGTCCGAGAATGGGCGCGAACGAGGGCGAAAGGCAGGCGATGGCGAAGACGACGCCCGCAAAATTCGTGCGCGAGGTGCGCCAGGAGGCCAGCAAGGTCACCTGGCCGTCGCGGAAGGAGACCGGCGTGGCGACCGTCATGGTGTTCGTGATGGTCATTATCATGGCGCTGTTCTTCCTGGTCGCGGATCAGATCATCGCCTGGATCATTCAGCTCATTCTCGGCTGAGGCCGGGATCGAGAAGGCAGGACGGGTGCGCGCCCGCGGCCCAGACGGGTGAGGGCGCGGCTCGGATCAAGTTGGAGTTTGGGACGTGGCGAAGCGCTGGTACGTAGTGCACGTCTATTCGGGGTTCGAGAAGAAGGTCGCGGAGAGCGTGATGGAGCGCGCCCGCGCCGCCGACCTCGACGACCTGATCGAAGAGGTGCTGGTGCCGACCGAAGAGGTCGTCGAGATGCGCCGCGGCCGCAAGGTGAGCGCGGAGCGCAAGTTCTTTCCGGGCTACGTCCTGGCGCACATGGATTTGACGGACGAGAGTTGGCACCTGGTCAGCAACACGCCGAAGGTTACGGGCTTCCTGGGCACGGGCAAGCGCCCCTCGCCGATCAGCGACAAGGAGGCGCAGCGCATCCTCCACCAGGTCAAAGAGGGTGTGGAGCGGCCGAAGCCCTCCGTCATCTTCGAGGTGGGGGAGCAGGTGCGCGTCTCCGACGGGCCCTTCACCTCCTTCAACGGCCACGTGGAAGAGGTCGACGAGGAGAAGGCGCGTCTCAAGGTTACGGTGTCGATCTTCGGTCGGTCGACGCCTGTCGAGCTCGAGTACTCCCAGGTGGAGAAGCTCTGAGCCCGGCTTCAAGGGCCGAATGGTGAAATCCGCGGGAGGTCGTCCGGAAAGACCATCGGGCGCCGCACCGCGGTAACGAACTCGATCAAGAGAGGTCGTCAATGGCGAAGAAGAAGATCGCGGGCTATATCAAGCTCGAAATCCCGGCGGGGCAGGCCAACCCCTCGCCGCCGGTCGGTCCTGCGCTGGGTCAGCGCGGGATCAACATCATGGAGTTCTGCAAGGCCTTCAACGCGGCCACGCAGGGCGCGGAGGCGGGCACGCCCACGCCGGTGGTCATCACCGCGTATGAGGATCGCTCCTTCACCTTCGTGACCAAGACCCCGCCGGCCGCCTATTTCCTGCGCAAGGCGGCGGGCGTGAAGAAGGGCTCCGGCACGCCGAACAAGGACAAGATCGGCAAGGTGACCAAGGCTCAGATCCGCGAGATCGCCGAAGCCAAGCTTCAGGACATGAACGCGGTCGACGTCGAAGCGGCGATGCGCTCGATCGAGGGCTCGGCCCGCTCGATGGGCCTCGAGGTGGTGGAGTAAGGTCATGGCGAAGCACGGCAAGCGTCTCATCGACGCCTACAAGACCGTCGACCGCAACGCCGCGGTCGATCTGGCCGAGGCGGTCAAGGCGGTGAAGGCCGCCGCCAAGGCGAAGTTCGACGAGACCATCGAGGTCTCGATGAATCTCGGGATCGATCCGCGGCACGCCGATCAGCAGGTGCGCGGCGCCGTCGCGCTGCCGCACGGCACCGGAAAGTCGGTCCGCGTCGCGGTCTTCGCGCGCAACGAGAAGGCGGACGAGGCCCGCGAGGCCGGGGCTGACGAAGTCGGCGCCGAGGATCTGATGGAGAAGATCCAGGGCGGCTGGATGGAGTTCGACCGCTGCATCGCATCGCCGGACATGATGGCGATCGTCGGGCGGCTGGGCAAGATCCTCGGCCCGCGCAACCTGATGCCGAATCCGAAGCTCGGCACGGTCACGCCGAACGTGGCGGACGCGGTGAAGAAGGCCAAGGCGGGCGAGGTGCAGTTCCGCGCCGAGAAGGCCGGCGTCGTGCACGCCGGCGTCGCCAAGGCGAGCTTCACCGAAGAGCAGATCGAAGAGAATGTGCGCGCCTTCGTGAACGCGATCGCGGCGGCCAAGCCGTCGGGCGCGAAAGGCACCTACATCAAGCGCGTTTCCATGTCGTCGACGATGGGTCCGGGCGTCCGGATCGATCCGACGACGGCGACGACCGCCGCCTGAGGCGACGGTCGAAGTATTCCGCCGACGCGGCCGCAAGGCCCGTCGGCGGATGACGCCGCACTTCGGTGCGGCGCCTGTCCGAGAACGGCGGCGTCTCGCCCGCGTCCAGGCGGGGGCGAGGCTTAAACGAAGGGCCCCTTGGGCCCGAAGCCGCCGGGAGATAGGTGGGATTGGCGTTTTCTGACGGGCGTGAGCAATCGGGCCGGCCAGAACCGATCCTCCCGGGCAGGAAGGGGGACCCGAACAGGTCGTTCCGGATCTTCGGATGCGGGGCGGGTTCGGGTCCGTTCGTGGAACCGGTCGCGAGCGATCTCGCGGCCAAACAGCGGAGACGATCAGTGGACCGATCGAAAAAGGAAGCCCTGGTCGCCGAGCTGCACGAGACCTTCGAGAACTCGAGCCTCGTTGTCATCACGCACAACAAGGGGCTCACCGTCGCGGAGGTGTCGGACCTTCGGCAACAGATGCGCGACGCCGGCGCTGGGTTCAAAGTGACCAAGAACCGGCTCGCGAAGATCGCGCTGAAGGGGACGAAATTCGAGCATCTGGACGAGCAGTTCGTCGGCCCGACGGCTGTCGCCTTCTCCCAGGACGCGGTCGCCGCCGCCAAGGTGGCCACCGAATTCGGGAAGAAGAACGACAAGCTGGAGATCGTGGCGGGCGGCCTGAACGGCCAGGGACTGACCAAGGAGCAGGTCGACAATCTCGCCAAGCTGCCGTCCCTGGACGAGCTGCGCGGCAAGCTGATCGGCTTGGTCCAGGCGCCGGCGACCAAGGTCGCGGGCGTCATCCAGGCCCCGGCGGGCAAGCTCGCCCGCGTCTTTGCGGCCTACGGAAGCTCGGAATAAGTCGCGGTTCGGACCCGATCAATCGCAGCAAGCTGCACTACGCCTAGGAGTGATGAGAAATGGCTGATCTTGAGAAACTGGCCGAGGAGCTCTCGAGCCTCACCGTCATCGAAGCGGCCGAACTGGCCACCATGCTGGAAGAGAAGTGGGGCGTCTCCGCCGCCGCGCCGGTCGCGGTTGCGGGCGTTGCGGCCCCGGCGGGCGAAGCCGCCGCGGCGGAGGAGCAGGACTCCTTCGACGTGGTCCTGGCCTCGGCGGGCGACAAGAAGATCAACGTGATCAAGGAAGTGCGCGCGATCACCGGTCTCGGCCTGAAGGAGGCCAAGGACCTGGTCGAGGGCGCGCCGAAGGCGGTCAAGGAAGGCGTCGACAAGGCCGAGGCCGAAGAGCTGAAGAAGAAGCTCGAAGAGGCCGGCGCCAGCGTCGAGCTGAAGTAAGACCGACCGCCCGACGGCGGCCCGTCAGCGGGCCCGCCGTCGGGCGGCGACGCGTTTTCAGAGGGGCGCGCCCGCGTGTTATGGGCGTCGCCCCTCGACGCGCCTCAGAGACGCGGTCCCGAGCGCGGGGGCCGCACAGGGTCCGGGAAGCCGGACCGATGGCGCGGGCGGGCAGCCCCCGCCCCGCCGTCTCTGAAGCGCCGACGGCCGCGGTCGACGGGGCCGTGCGCCGGCTGTTCGGAGCGCGCCGGGACGCCGAGGTCCCGGGCTCGCGTCGCCCGGACGATGACCCACGCATCCGGCGGCGCGCCGGGGGCGTAAGAGGAATGGGACGAGGAAAACGATGGCGACCCAATCGTTCACCGGACGGAAGAGAATTCGCAAGAGCTTCGGGCGTCTGCCGGAAGTCGCGTCGATGCCGAACCTGATCGAGGTCCAGAAGACCTCGTACGACGCGTTTCTTCAGACCGGCGTCGGGGCGAAGGACCGCGCCCAGGCCGGCCTGCAGGAGGTCTTCACCAACGTTTTCCCGATCAAGGACTTCTCGGACCGCAGCCAGCTCGAGTTCGTCCGCTACGAGTTGGAGACGCCGAAATACGACGTCGAGGAATGCCAACAGCGCGGCCTGACCTATGCGGCGCCGTTGAAGGTGACGCTGCGGCTCGTCGTCTGGGACGTCGACGAGGAGACCGGCTCCCGCTCCATTCGCGACATCAAGGAGCAGGACGTCTACATGGGCGACATGCCGCTCATGACCGAGCACGGCACCTTCATCGTGAACGGCACCGAGCGCGTCATCGTCTCCCAGATGCACCGCTCCCCGGGCGTCTTCTTCGACCATGACAAGGGCAAGACCCACTCCTCGGGCAAGTACCTGTTCGCGGCGCGGATCATCCCCTATCGCGGCTCCTGGCTCGATTTCGAGTTCGACGCCAAGGATCTCGTCTATGTGCGCATCGACCGGCGGCGCAAGCTGCCGGCGACGACGCTGCTGATGGCGCTCGACAGCGCCGAGACGGCGGCGCGCCGTGCGGAGCTCGCCAAGGAAGGCAAGACGCTCGATCCGGGCGAGGCCGTCGGCATGTCGAAGGAGGAAATCCTCGCCACCTTCTACGAGACCGTCACCTACAGCTACGGCAAGAAGGGCTGGAAGACCGGCTTCGACGCCGAGCGGCTGAAGGGCGCCAAGCTGACCCACGATCTGGTCGACGCGAAGTCGGGCGAGGTTGTGGCCGAAGCCGGCGCCAAGCTGACGCCGCGCGCGCTGCGCAAGCTCGCCGACTCGGGCGTCAAGGAGGTTGTCGTCCAGGCCGACGAGCTGGTCGGCCGGTTCGTCGCCGCCGATCTGATCGACGATCAGACGGGCCTGGTGCTGGTCGAGGCGGGCGACGAGCTGACCCAGGACATGCTGGACGAACTGGTCGAGGCGGGCGTCAAGGAGCTGCCGACGCTGCATATCGATCAGATCAATGTCGGCGCCTACATGCGCAACACGCTGGCGGCCGACAAGAACGCCAGCCGCGAGGACGCGCTGATCGACATCTACCGGGTGATGCGCCCGGGCGAGCCGCCGACGCTGGAGACGGCCGAGTCGCTGTTCCGGAGCCTGTTCTTCGATTCCGAGCGCTACGACCTCTCCGCGGTGGGCCGCGTGAAGATGAACTCGCGCCTGGAGTTCGATCAGGGCGCCGTGCCGGACACGCAGCGCACCCTGCGCAAGGAGGACATGCTGTCGATCCTGCAGGTCCTGCTGCAGCTGAAGGACGGCAAGGGCGAGATCGACGACATCGACCATCTCGGCAACCGCCGGGTGCGCTCGGTCGGCGAGCTGATGGAGAACCAGTACCGCGTCGGCCTGTTGCGCATGGAGCGCGCGATCCGCGAGCGGATGAGCTCCGTCGACATCGACACGGTGATGCCGCACGATCTGATCAACGCCAAGCCGGCGGCGGCGGCCGTGCGGGAGTTCTTCGGCTCCTCGCAGCTCTCGCAGTTCATGGATCAGACCAACCCGCTCAGCGAGATCACCCACAAGCGCCGCCTGTCGGCGCTGGGTCCGGGCGGCCTGACGCGCGAACGCGCCGGCTTCGAGGTGCGCGACGTGCACCCGACCCATTATGGCCGGATCTGCCCGATCGAGACGCCGGAAGGCCCGAACATCGGCCTGATCAACAGCCTGGCGACCTATGCGCGGGTCAATAAGTACGGCTTCATCGAAAGCCCGTACCGCAAGGTCAAGGACGGCAAGGTCACCGACGAGGTGATCTATCTCTCCGCCATGGAGGAGGGCCGCTACACCATCGCCCAGGCCAACGCTCCGACGGATCAGAAGGGCGCCCTGGTCGAGGATCTCGTGCAGTGCCGGCGCGGCGGCGACTATCTGGTCGCGATGCCGAGCGACATCGACCTGATCGACGTGTCGCCGAAGCAGCTCGTCTCGGTGGCGGCGGCGCTGATTCCGTTCCTCGAGAACGACGACGCCAACCGCGCGCTGATGGGCTCCAACATGCAACGCCAGGCGGTGCCGCTGCTGCAGGCCGAGGCGCCGCTGGTCGGCACCGGCATGGAGGAGCGGGTCGCCGTCGATTCCGGCGTGGCGCTGACCGCGCGGCGCGCCGGCGTCGTCGACCAGGTGGACGCCACCCGCGTCGTGATCCGCATGACCGATGCGGAGGAGGCGCGCGAGTCCGGCGTCGACATCTACAATCTCCTGAAGTTCCAGCGTTCGAACCAGAACACCTGCATCACGCACCGGCCGCTGGTGAAGGTGGGCGACGTCGTGGCGCGCGGCGACATCATCGCCGACGGCCCCTCGACGCAGCTCGGCGAACTGGCGCTCGGCCGCAACGTGCTGGTCGCCTTCATGCCGTGGAACGGCTACAACTTCGAGGATTCGATCCTGATCTCCGAGCGCATCGTGCGCGACGACGTCTTCACCTCGATCCATATCGAAGAGTTCGAGGTCATGGCCCGCGACACCAAGCTGGGCCAGGAGGAGATCACCCGCGACATTCCGAATGTCGGCGAAGAGGCGCTCAAGAACCTCGACGAGGCGGGCATCGTCTATATCGGGGCCGAGGTCGAAGCCGCCGACATCCTGGTCGGCAAGGTGACGCCGAAGGGCGAATCGCCGATGACGCCGGAGGAGAAGCTCCTGCGCGCGATCTTCGGCGAGAAGGCCTCCGACGTGCGCGACACCAGCCTGCGCATGCCGCCGGGCGCCACCGGCACGGTGGTCGAGGTGCGGGTCTTCTCGCGCCGCGGCATCGACAAGGACGAGCGCGCGCTGGCGATCGAGCGGGCCGAGATCGAGAAGCTCGCCAAGGACCGCGACGACGAGAAGGCGATCCTCGAGCGCTCCTTCCGCAACCGCTTCCTGGAGCTGGTCGCGGGCAAGAAGGTCGAGGCCGGACCGAAGGGCTTCAAGACCGGCGGCAAGGCGACGCTCGCCGAGCTGGAGGAGCTGACGACGGCGCAGCTGCGGCAGGTCGTGGTCGACGCCGCCGCGGTGAACGACGATCTGGAGGCGCTGCGCAAGCAGTTCGACCAGGCCATCGCCAAGGTCAACGCCCGCTTCGACGACAAGGTCGAGAAGGTCCAGGCCGGCGACGAGCTGCCGCCGGGCGTGATGAAGATGATCAAGGTCTTCGTCGCCGTGAAGCGCAAGCTCCAGCCGGGCGACAAGATGGCCGGCCGTCACGGCAACAAGGGCGTGATCAGCCGCATCGTGCCGATCGAGGACATGCCCTACACCGAGGACGGGACCCATGTGGACATCGTCCTCAACCCGCTGGGCGTGCCGAGCCGCATGAATGTCGGGCAGATCCTGGAGACCCATCTGGGCTGGGCCTGCGCCAATCTGGGTCGGCAGGTGAACGACGCGCTCGAGGCCTATCGCCATGGCGGCAAGCTGGCCGACCTGCGCAGCACCCTGAGCGAGGTCTATGACGATGACGGCGTCGCCAAGGACGTCAAGGGCATGGACGACGGTCAGGTGATCGAGCTGGCCGGCAACCTGCGCGGCGGCGTGCCGATCGCGACTCCGGTCTTCGACGGCGCGCGCGAGGAGGACATCGATGCGATGCTCGCCCGCGCGGGCCTCGACACCTCGGGCCAGGTGCCGTTGATCGACGGCCGGACGGGCGAGTTCTTCGACCGCAAGGTGACGGTGGGCTACATCTACATGCTGAAGCTCCATCACCTGGTGGACGACAAGATCCACGCCCGCGCCATCGGCCCCTACAGTCTGGTCACCCAGCAGCCGCTGGGCGGCAAGGCGCAGTTCGGCGGCCAGCGCTTCGGCGAGATGGAGGTTTGGGCGTTGGAGGCCTACGGCGCGGCCTACACGCTGCAGGAGATGCTGACGGTGAAGTCGGACGACGTGTCCGGCCGCACCAAGGTCTACGAAGCGATCGTCCGCGGCGACGACAACTTCGAGGCCGGCATTCCCGAATCCTTCAACGTGCTGGTGAAGGAACTGCGCTCGCTCGGCCTCAATGTCGAGTTGCAGCAGGGCGAGTATTGACGGGCCAGCGGGGGCCAAGCGCCCCCGCGCCCTAAGCGCTTTTGACGCATCCGATCGGGCCGGCTGACGGTTCGGCGATGGATGCAAAGGAGAGCCACATGAACGATTTGATGCAGATTTTCGGCCAGCCCCAGGGCCCCCAGAGCTTCGACCAGATTCGAATCTCGCTCGCCTCGCCGGAGCGCATCCGCTCCTGGTCCTACGGCGAGATCAAGAAGCCGGAAACCATCAACTACCGGACCTTCAAGCCCGAGCGCGACGGCCTGTTCTGCGCGCGGATCTTCGGGCCGATCAAGGACTACGAGTGCCTCTGCGGCAAGTACAAGCGCATGAAGTACAAGGGCATCGTGTGCGAGAAGTGCGGCGTGGAGGTCACCCTCTCCAAGGTCCGCCGCGAGCGCATGGGCCATATCGAGCTGGCCAGCCCCGTCGCCCACATCTGGTTCCTGAAGTCGCTGCCGAGCCGCATCGGCCTGCTGATGGACATGACGCTCAAGGATCTGGAGCGCGTCCTCTATTTCGAGAATTACGTCGTCACCGAGCCGGGCCTGACGCCGCTCAAGCCGCTGCAGTTGATGAGCGAGGACGAGTATCTCGACGCGCAGGACGAGTACGGCGAGGAGAACTTCACGGCGATGATCGGCGCCGAGGCGCTAAAGTCGCTGCTCTCGCAGATCGAGATCGAGGAGGAGATCGAGAAGTGCCGCGAGGAGCTGCGCGAGACCGGCTCCGAAGCCAAGCGCAAGAAGCTGGTCAAGCGCCTCAAGCTGTTGGACGCCTTCCAGCAGTCGGGGGCCCGTCCCGAATGGATGATTCTGGACGTGGTCCCGGTCATCCCGCCGGAGCTGCGCCCGCTGGTGCCGCTTGACGGCGGCCGCTTCGCGACCTCCGACCTGAACGACCTGTACCGCCGGGTGATCAACCGGAACAACCGCCTGCGCCGGCTGATGGAGCTGCGCGCGCCGGACATCATCGTGCGCAACGAGAAGCGTATGCTGCAGGAGGCCGTCGACGCGCTGTTCGACAACGGCCGCCGCGGCCGCGTCATCACCGGCGCCAACAAGCGCCCCCTGAAGTCGCTCAGCGACATGCTGAAGGGCAAGCAGGGCCGCTTCCGCCAGAATCTGCTGGGCAAGCGCGTCGATTATTCCGGCCGGTCGGTCATCGTGGTCGGTCCGGAGTTGAAGCTGCACCAGTGCGGCCTGCCCAAGAAGATGGCGCTCGAGCTGTTCAAGCCCTTCATCTATTCGAAGCTCGAGATCTACGGCCTCGCCTCGACCATCAAGGCCGCCAAGCGCATGGTCGAGAAGGAGCGCCCCGAGGTCTGGGACATCCTGGAGGAGGTCATCCGCGAGCATCCGGTGCTGTTGAACCGGGCGCCGACGCTGCACCGCCTCGGCATCCAGGCCTTCGAGCCGAAGCTGATCGAGGGCAAGGCGATCCAGCTTCACCCGCTGGTCTGCGCCGCCTTCAACGCCGACTTCGACGGCGACCAGATGGCGGTGCACGTGCCGCTGTCGCTGGAAGCGCAGCTCGAAGCGCGCGTCCTGATGATGTCGACGAACAACATCCTGTCGCCGGCCAACGGCAAGCCGATCATCGTGCCGTCGCAGGACATCATTCTCGGCCTCTACTACATGACGCACGACCGCGCCGATCTGGTCGGCCCGGAAGCCTATGTCGACGGTCCCGAGGCTTTGGCCGCCGGCGTGGAGCGGCACGACGTCGTGCTGACCGATCCGGACGACCCCACCAAGATCGTCGAGGAGAGCGACCCCAAGAAGGCCTTCAAGCTCCTGAAGGACGGCAAGGCCAAGGCGCACCGCGTGCCGCTCTACGCCTCGCTGGCCGAGATCGAGCACGCCATGGCCGAAGGCGCGATCACGCTGCAGACCCGCATCAAGACGATCTACGAGACCGTCGACGCCGAAGGCGGACTGGTCGAGCAGCGCGTGCTGACCACGCCGGGGCGGATGATGCTGGCGCAGATTCTGCCGAAGCATCCGAACGTGCCCTACAGCCTGGTCAACAAGGTGCTGACCAAGAAGGAGGTCACCAACCTGATCGACATCGTCTACCGCCACTGCGGTCAGAAGGAGACGGTGATCTTCTGCGACCAACTCATGAACCTCGGCTTCGGCTGGGCCTGCCGCTCGGGCATCTCGTTCGGCAAGGACGATCTGCTGGTGCCGGAGACCAAGCAGGCGCTGATCGATCAGGCGCAGGAGCAGGTGAAGGAGTACGAGCAGCAGTATCTCGACGGCCTGATCACGCAGCTCGAGAAGTACAACAAGGTGGTCGATCTCTGGTCCGGCACGACCGACAAGGTCGCGGACGAGATGATGAAGATCATGCAGACCGGCGGCTCGCGCGGGCTGAACTCGGTCTACATGATGGCGCACTCCGGCGCGCGCGGGTCGGCGGCTCAGATCAAGCAGCTCGCCGGCATGCGCGGCCTGATGGCCAAACCGTCGGGCGAGATCATCGAGACCCCGATCATCTCCAACTTCAAGGAGGGGCTGACGGTTCTTGAGTACTTCAACTCGACCCACGGCGCGCGGAAGGGCCTCGCGGACACGGCGTTGAAGACCGCGAACTCCGGCTATCTGACGCGCCGTCTGGTGGACGTCGCGCAGGACGCGATCATCATCGAAGAGGATTGCGGCACCAAGGAGGGGCTGACCATCCGCGCCGTGATCGAAGGCGGCGACCTGATCGAAGGCTTGGCGGAGCGCGTTCTCGGCCGCTGTGCGGCGGAGGACGTCAAGGATCCGCTCAACGGCGAGATGATCGTCGCGGCCGGCGAGATCATCGACGAGGGCCTCGCCGATGCGATCGAGACGGCCGGCATCGACGCGGTCAAGATCCGCTCGGTCCTGACCTGCGAGTCGAAGGGCGGCGTCTGCGGCGCCTGCTACGGGCGCGATCTGGCCCGCGGCACGAAGGTCAATATCGGCGAAGCGGTCGGCGTCATCGCGGCCCAGTCGATCGGCGAGCCGGGCACCCAGCTCACCATGCGGACCTTCCACATCGGCGGCGCGGCGCAGCGCGGGGCCGAGCAGAACTCGATCGAAAGCTCGATCGACGGCAAGGCGCAGCTCAACAACAAGAACGTCGTGCAGGACTCGGAGGGCCGGCTGGTCGTCATGGGCCGCAACTGCGAGGTCGTCCTGCGCGACGAGCAGGGCCGCGAGCGGGCCAAGCACCGGGTTCCCTACGGCGCGCGTCTGCGCGTCGATGACGGGGCCGAGGTGGTGAAGGGCCAGACCCTGGCGGAGTGGGACCCCTACACGGTTCCGATCCTTACCGAGAAGGAAGGCGTCGCCCACTATGTCGATCTGGTCGAGGGCGTCTCGGTCCGCGATGTGGTCGACGAGGCCACCGGCATCGCCAGCAAGGTCGTGATCGACTGGAAGCAGCAGGCGCGCGGGTCGGACCTGCGGCCGCGCATCACGCTGCGCGACACGGACGGCGAAGTCGTCTCCCTGCCGAACGGCATGGAGGCCCGTTACTTCATGTCGGTCGACGCGATCCTGTCGGTCTCCAACGGCCAGGAGGTGAAGGCCGGCGACGTGTTGGCGCGCATCCCGCGGGAGAGCTCGAAGACCCGCGACATCACGGGCGGTCTGCCGCGCGTGGCCGAGCTGTTCGAGGCGCGCAAGCCCAAGGACTACGCCATCATCGCCGACCAGGACGGCTATATCGAGTTCGGCAAGGACTACAAGACCAAGCGCCGGATCGTGATCCGCTCCGCCGAAGAGGACGGCGAGGCGTCGGAGTTCCTGGTCCCGAAGGGCAAGCACATCACCGTGCAGGAAGGCGACTTCATCCAGAAGGGTGAGATGCTGATGGACGGCAACCCCGTTCCGCACGACATCCTCGAGGTGATGGGCGTCGAGGCGCTGGCCGACTATCTGGTCAAGGAAATCCAGGACGTCTATCGCCTGCAGGGCGTGAAGATCAACGACAAGCACATCGAGGTGATCGTCCGCCAGATGCTGCAGAAGGTCGAGATCCTGGACGGCGGCGAAAGCTTCCTGATGGCGGGCGAACAGCTCGACCGGGAGGAGGTGGAGGCGATCAACGATCGTCTCGCGGCCGAAAACAAGCAGGCCGTCGCCTTCAAGCCGGTCTTGCAGGGCATCACCAAGGCCAGCCTTCAGACCAACTCCTTCATCTCCGCCGCCTCCTTCCAGGAGACGACGCGCGTCCTCACCGAGGCCGCCGTCAACGGCAAGGAGGACACGCTGGAGGGGCTGAAGGAGAACGTGATCGTCGGGCGTCTGATCCCGGCGGGCACCGGCTCCGTCATGAAGCGTCTGCGGCTGGAGGCCATGTCCCGCGACAAGGAGATCCAGGCCGAGCGCGAAGCCGAGCGCGAGCGTCTCGCGGCCGAGGCCGCCGCCGCCTCCGAGGCGGCCGAGGCCGCAAAGGCCGACGCCGAGACCTCCGACGAGACGACCGACGCGGCCGAGTAAGCCGCCGGTCCCCCCGTCGGAACCGGAAACGAGAAGCCCCGGCGGTCGCCCGACCGCCGGGGCTTTTCCGTTCGGACCGGGCCGTCGGCGCCGGCTTTACTGCTTACGCGCCTGCAGGAAGGCGCTGGCGGAGAAATTGTAGTCGCCGCGCTCGGGATTGAGCGCGCGGCTGAAGCGGCGGAAATCCACCCAGGACCAGTTGCGCTGCCCGAGCACCGGCGCGAGCTGGCGGACATTGCCGGCGTGCAGCAGGCCGAAGCCGAGACGCTGCTCCTTGCCGATCGCGGCGAAGTCCTTGCCCATCGCGTGGTCGTAGAGCATCACGATCGCCGCGCCGCCGGTCATGAAGTGGCCGCCCATCAGGAAGCTCAACCGCCCGTCGACCATCGACTGCAGCGCCCAAGGGCTCCAATAGAATCCGCCGACGATGACGTCCGATCCGGGCAGCCGGCGGGTGCGCTTTGTCAGCGCCTCGATCATGCCCAACGCCATCATGTCGTCGGTCGACCAGAACAGCGTGGCCCCGGGGTTGGCCTCGTAGCCGCGTTGCAGCACCTGCTGCGCCTTCGACTTGCTGCCGCCGGCGAGGCCCATATAGGCGATGTCGCCGCGATAGTACTCCTTGGCCGCCAGCTCCAGCCCCGCGATGCGGTCGAGCGCGCGCTCGTCGGCCGCGCTGTTGGTCATGCCTATCAATTGGATGCGCCCCGACGGTCCGGTCAACCCACGCCCGTGCGCGTAGCGGAACATGTTGCGCGCCAGCAGATAGCCGCCCAGCAGATCGTCCGGCGTGATCTGCCCGAGCCATCGCGAATAGCGAACGCGCGGCCCGCCGGTGACGTCCCGCTGATCGTCCGACAGCCCGGCGTTCATCAGCAGCGCATAGACGCCGTAGCGCTCCGCCAGATCCAGCAGATAGGGCCCAACGCGCTCCGACGCCGGGAAGACGACATAGTCCGGACGATCGTTGCGGGTCAGCACGCGCTCGATCTGCGCGCGCATCGCATCCAGATCGCCGTCGGCGTGATGCGATTCCAGGAAGACGCCGAGGTCGGCCGCCGCCGCCTCCATGAAATCCAGCGTCCGCGCCCAGAAGGGGTCGCCGACGGGCTCCGGGCTGAAGACGGCCACATGCACCCGCTCGGCCGCGCGCGCCGGACCGGCCCAGAACGCCGCCGCCGAGGCGATCAAGAGGCCGAAAAGTCCGACCGCCAGAATCGACCGCACCCGCCATGGGCTTGCGGACAGTTCGGATCCAGCCGATCCGGTTACGATGGATGACATCTCGACCCTCCCTCAGCGTCGCGCCCTCGTCGGCGCGCGCCACGCGCCCCAACCGGGCGAGGCGACCCTCTTTTCCCGCTTCAGACTAGCAATATCCTTGCTTCGCCGCCACAGCGATAAGTTCTAAACGACCCCTGGAAAAAGCCTGCAAAAACCCTGATATCCGGCCTTGACGCACCCAGGCCGTCTGCATAGTATCCGCCCGCCTCGACAGGGGGTTGGCCGTAGGCCCGATCCGGGATCTCCCGGACGCTTCGACCGGCGCCCGACCAGATGGTTCGCGAACCGCGGTTCGCGCTCATCCGGTCGGCGACTGAGCCGGAAGCGGAAAGCGCCTAGACGGAGCCCTTAGGCATCAAGGTGCAGGTCGCCTCGTGCGGCCGGTGAGAGGAACGGAATACGGTAGACCGCCCGCTGGGGTTTGGGCCCCGGCGGCTTGATTTTGCGGTCAAGCTGTCAGCCGTGCGAACGCGAAAGCGGGGCGACCGTCGAACCGACGGACGGCCCGCTCGATCGCGCGGTCGATTGCGCATTCCGGGCGACGGGCCCGGAGGCGGCGCGCCCGGCCCCGCCGCCCGCACGCAGGGCGACCGGGACCGACGGTTGGAAACAAGGCGACGGGAATCGAGATGCCCACGATTAACCAACTGATCCGCAACCCGCGGAAGGACAAGCGGAAGCCGAAGAAGGTTCCCGCCCTGCAGGCCTGCCCGCAGAAGCGCGGGGTGTGCACGCGCGTCTACACGACCACGCCGAAGAAGCCGAACTCGGCGCTTCGCAAGGTCGCGCGCGTGCGGCTGACGAACGGCTACGAGGTCACCAGCTACATCCCCGGCGTCGGCCACAATCTGCAGGAGCACTCGGTGGTCCTGATCCGCGGCGGCCGCGTCAAGGATCTGCCGGGCGTCCGGTACCACACCATTCGCGGCACGCTCGACGCCCAGGGCGTGAAGGATCGTCGCCAGCGCCGGTCCAAATACGGCGCCAAGCGGCCGAAGTAAGAGGGTAGCCGAGATGTCTCGACGCCATAGAGCTGAAAAGCGCGAAATCCTCCCCGACGCCGTGTTCGGGGACGTGGTGCTGTCCAAGTTCATCAATTCGGTGATGCAGGACGGCAAGAAGTCGACCGCCGAGGGCATCGTCTACGGCGCGCTCGAGCGCATGAAGTCGCGCGGCGCCCAGGATCCGGTGCGCACCTTCCACGAGGCGCTGGAGAACGTCCGGCCGCATCTCGAGGTGCGCTCGCGGCGCGTCGGCGGCGCGACCTACCAGGTGCCGGTCGAGGTGCGTCCGGTGCGCGCCCAGGCGCTGGCCTTCCGCTGGCTGATCGACATGGCGCGCAAGCGTTCCGAAAACACCATGACCGAGCGGCTGTCGGGCGAGCTCATGGACGCCGCGAACAATCGCGGCGCCGCCATCAAGAAGCGTGAAGACACGCACAAGATGGCCGAAGCCAACCGCGCCTTCTCGCATTACCGCTGGTAAGGAGCCGACCCCATGCCCCGGCAAACTCCCATCGAGCGTTATCGCAACATCGGCATCATGGCTCACATCGACGCCGGTAAGACGACGACGACCGAGCGCATCCTGTACTACACCGGCCGGTCCCATAAGATCGGCGAGGTGCATGACGGCGCCGCCACCATGGACTGGATGGAGCAGGAGCAGGAGCGCGGCATCACCATCACGTCCGCCGCGACGACCGCCTTCTGGCGCGACCATCGGATCAACATCATCGACACCCCGGGGCACGTCGATTTCACGATCGAGGTTGAGCGGAGCTTGCGCGTGCTCGACGGCGCGGTCGCGGTGTTCGATTCGGTCGCCGGCGTCGAGCCGCAGTCCGAGACGGTCTGGCGTCAGGCCGACAAGTACGGCGTGCCGCGCATGTGCTTCGTCAACAAGATGGACCGCATGGGCGCCGACTTCTATCGCTGCGTCGACATGATCGTCGACCGGCTGGGCGCGACCCCGCTGGTGCTCAACCTGCCGGTCGGGGCCGAGGCGGACTATGACGGCGTCATCGACCTGATCCGGATGAAGCACATCGTCTGGAAGAGCGAGGATTTGGGCGCGGCGTTCGAGTATGTCGACATCCCGGCGGAGCTCGCCGACAAGGCGGCCGAGTATCGCGAGAAGCTGATCGAGCTGGCGGTCGAGCAGGAAGACGACGTGATGGAGGCCTATCTCGAGGGCAATGAGCCCGACGAGGAGACCCTGACGCGCTGCATCCGCAAGGGCACGATCGCCGGCGCCTTCGTGCCGGTGCTTAACGGCACGGCCTTCAAGAACAAGGGCGTTCAGCCGCTGCTCGACGCGGTGGTCGACTTCCTGCCGTCGCCGATGGATGTGGACAACGTGCAGGGCACGGCGGTCGACGACCCTGAGACCAAGATGGAGCGCAAGACCAACGACGACGCGCCCTTCTCGGCGCTGGCGTTCAAGGTCATGTCCGATCCCTTTGTCGGGTCGCTGACCTTCTGCCGCATCTACTCGGGCACCGTGCAGGCCGGCTCCTACACGCTCAACTCGGTCAAGGGCGACAAGGAGCGCGTGGGCCGCATGCTGCTGATGCACGCGAACCACCGCGAGGACATCAAGGAGGCCATGGCCGGCGACATCGTCGCCATCGCAGGCCTGAAGAACACGACGACCGGCGATACGCTGTGCGATCCGGCCAAGCCGATCATCCTGGAGCGCATGGAGTTCCCGGATCCGGTCATCGAGATCGCGGTCGAGCCGAAGACCAAGTCCGACCAGGAGAAGATGTCGAACGCGCTGCAGCGTCTGGCCCAGGAGGATCCGTCCTTCCGGGTGAAGACCGACGAGGAGAGCGGTCAGACCATCATCTCCGGCATGGGCGAGCTTCACCTCGACATCATCGTCGATCGCATGAAGCGCGAATTCAAGGTGGACGCCAACATCGGCGCGCCGCAGGTGGCCTACCGCGAGACGCTCGGCAAGGCGACCCGCGTCGACTACACCCACAAGAAGCAGACCGGCGGCTCCGGTCAGTTCGCCCGCATCGTGCTCGAGTTCGAGCCGCAGGAGCCGGGCGAAGGCTTCGAGTTCGCGAGCAAGATCGTCGGCGGCTCCGTGCCGAAGGAGTACATCCCCGGCGTTCAGAAGGGTCTGGAGCAGTCGAAGGAATCCGGTCCGATCGCCGGCTTCCCGGTGATCGACTTCAAGGTGACCCTGGTCGACGGCGCCTACCACGACGTCGACTCCTCGGTCATGGCCTTCGAGATCGCCTCTCGCGCGGCGTTCCGCGAGGCGATGGAGACCGCCGGCCCCCGGCTGCTCGAGCCGATCATGAAAGTCGAGGTGGTGACCCCGGAAGATTACATGGGCGACATCATCGGCGACCTGAACAGCCGCCGCGGCCAGGTGTCCTCGATGGATCAGCGCGGCATCGCGCGGGTGGTGAACGCCTCCGTGCCGCTGGCCAACATGTTCGGCTACATCAACACGCTGCGCTCGCTCAGTCAGGGCCGGGCCCAGTACACGATGCAGTTCGACCACTACGAGCCGGTGCCGCAGGCGGTGGCCGACGAGGTGAAGGCGAAATACGCCTGATCCGGCGATGGAATTCGTTCGGCCCGCGCGATCGCGTGCGGCGCCGGCCCAGAGATGAGACGCGCGACGGCGTAAGGAGACGAAGAAGATGGCTAAGGCAAAGTTCGAGCGGACGAAGCCGCACTGCAACATCGGGACGATCGGTCACGTTGACCACGGCAAGACGACGCTGACGGCGGCGATCACGAAGGTTTTGGCCGAGACGGGCGGGGCGACCTTCC
>JANSXE010000011.1 GCA_024743195.1 Alphaproteobacteria bacterium
AGTCGGCGATCAGGTACCGCGTCGCGAGCGTGTGCGGATGGTCGGCGCCCTGGACCCGTTCTCGGTCGGTCAGCAGGGCGCGGGCGACCTCCAGGGCCTCGCCGGCGGCCCCGGTCCTCCGCAGGCAGTCGGCGATCAGGAAACGCGTCGTGAGCGTACCCGGATGGTCGGCGCCCTGGACCCGTTTCTCGTCTTTCAGCAGGGCGCGGGCGTCCTCCAGGGCCTCGCCGGCGGCCCCGGTTTTCAGCAGGCAGTCGGGGATCAGGGAACGCGTCGCGAGCGTGTCCGGATGGTCGGCGCCCTGGACCCGTTCTTGGTCGGTCAGCAGGGCGCGGGCGTCCTCCAGGGCCTCGCCGGCGGCCCCGGTGTTCAGCAGGCAGTCGGCGATGGAGAACCGGAAAGCCAAGCTGACCGGGTCGTCCGGACCGAAGACCGCGTTCCAGGGCTTGCGGTCGGGCTCCAGCAAGTCCAAGGCGCGCCGGGGGCGGCCGTTGAACCGCTCCGCATTGGCGAGGTGACTGCGCCAGAGTAGGACGGTTTGCGTCTCGCCGGCCTCTCCGCGTTCCGCGAGCCGCAAACCGTATTCGGCGTAACGCCGCATCAGGCGCCACCGCCCCGTCTCGTAGGCGCGGGTCCAACAGGCCTGTAGCGCCGCGAGATCGGTGGGCAGCGCCTCCCGCGCGGCCCGCCGGGCGGCCCGGTCGGCGCCGCTGGCCGGCGCGCGGCGGACATCGCTGTCTGGATCGACGGCCGCCTGCTCCAACTCGGCCTCCAGATCGCGGAGATGCTCGTCGGCGGGGTCGGCGGCGAGGCCCCCGCGCGCGTACAACAGCGCGTTCGCATAGCCGGAGGCGCCGTCCTCGCTCGCCTCGATGATCGCCGCATCGGTGAGCAGGCCATAGGCGCGGTGCAAAGCCTCCCGGTGCCGCGCGTGGAAGGCCCGGGCGGCCTTGACGGCGGGCTCCAGGTTTCCGTCGCGCTCCTCCCGGGCGATGCGGTCGAGGAACGCGCCCGGACCCTCCGCGCTCAGACGCTCGCAATCCGCGGCAAGGCGCTCCTTCTCCTTGCGAAGCCTGTCGATGTCATCCTGACGGTTCGCGAGTTGGTGGCGCAGATCGCTCATCTGCTCGATGTCCCGGCGGTAGCGCCGCTTGGCGATCGCCCGGGTCCCCGCGAAGACGGCGACGAGCGGCGCGACGACCACTGCCGCGAAAATGGCGATCAACTGGACTTCACCGAAGGCGCCGGCCGCGCGCGCGCCCTCGAGCAAATCGATCAGCCAATCCAGCATTCCCCATCCCCCAGTGCGCCTCTGAGGCCCCAACGCGCGCCAAAGGGCGGGCGTTCCGGGCGAGACTATCGCGGAACGGGCGCGCCGGGAACCGGGCGACCGGCGGCGGCGCTCATGCCCATGCTGGCGCCGACGCTTGCCCCCCCTTGCACGCCAGCCTGCCGACGGGCGCGAAAGCGACGCTTTTTTCCGCGGGAGCGACAAAAAGGACGTTGATTCCCCGGGAGCCGGGCCCTAGCTTCACGGCCCGTCGCGCCGCCCCGTCCCTCGGGCGGCGCCGCCGTTCCGGATTTCCGCGAAGGAGCTCGCGCCCATGTCGTCCGGCGCCGATCGGCCGTTGAAGCGGCCCGCCTGTCCCAACTTCTCCTCCGGCCCCTGCGCCAAGCGGCCGGGCTGGTCGCCCGCCGTGCTGGGCGGCGCGCTGGTCGGGCGCTCGCACCGCTCCGCGCCGGGCAAGAAGAAGCTGGCGGAGGTGATCGAACGCACCCGCGCGATCCTGCAGATCCCGGACGATTATCGCATCGGGATCGTCCCCGCCTCCGACACCGGCGCGGTGGAGATGGCGATGTGGTCGCTGCTCGGCGCGCGGGGCGTCGACATGCTGGCCTGGGAGAGCTTCGGCAAGGGCTGGGTGACCGACGCGGTCAAGCAGCTCACGCTCGACGACTGCCGCGTGATCGAGGCCGACTACGGCCTGCTGCCCGACCTCTGCAGGATCGACCCAGACCGCGACCTGGTCTTCACCTGGAACGGCACGACCAGCGGCGTGCGCGCGCCTGACGGCGACTGGATCGCCGACGACCGCGAGGGGCTGACGCTGTGCGACGCCACCTCGGCCGCCTTCGCCATGCATCTGCCCTGGGAGAAGTTGGACGTCGTCACCTGGTCCTGGCAGAAGGTGCTGGGCGGCGAGGGCGCGCACGGCATGCTGGTGCTGAGCCCCCGCGCGGTCGAGCGGCTGGAGAGCTACAACCCGCCCTGGCCGCTGCCGAAGATCTTCCGGCTCACCAAGGGCGGCGCGCTGATCGAGGGCGTCTGGAAGGGCGAGACGATCAACACGCCGTCCATGCTGGCGGTCGAGGACTGCCTGGACGCGCTGAAATGGGCCGAGGGGCTGGGCGGGCTGGACGCGCTGATCGCGCGCTCCCAGAGCAATCTGGCGGCGATCGAGGATTGGGTGCGCCAGACCGATTGGATCGACTTCCTGGCGGCGGAGCGCGCGACGCGCTCCTCCACCTCGATCTGCCTCAAGCTCTCGGACGCCTGTCCGCTCGAGGGCGAGGCGCGCGCGAGCGCGCCGAAGCGCTTGGCCAAACTGCTGGAGGACGAGGGCGTGGCCTACGACATCAACGGCTATCGCGACGCGCCGCCGGGCCTGCGCATCTGGGGCGGGGCGACGGTGGAGCGCGCGGACGTCGACGCGCTCCTGCCCTGGCTCGACTGGGCCTACGCGCAGATCGCCTGACCGACTTTCTTATCCGCGCTGTCTGAGGGGATGGGCCGAAGCCATGCCGAAGGTATTGATTTCCGACAAGTTGAGCGAGCGCGCGCTGGAGGTCTTCCGGCGCCGCGGGATCGAGGCCGACTTCCGCCCGGGCCTGCCGGCGGACGAGCTGGTCGCCTGCATCGGCGATTACGACGGGCTCGCCGTGCGCTCCGCCAGCAAGGTGACGGCGGATGTGCTGAAAGCCGGCAACGGGACGTTGAAGGTGGTCGGCCGCGCCGGCATCGGGGTCGACAACATCGATCTCGAGGCCGCGACCCAGGCCGGCGTCGTGGTGATGAACACGCCCTACGGCAACTCCATCACCACGGCGGAGCACGCCATCGCCATGATGATGGCCTGCGCGCGCCAGATCCCGGCGGCCGACGCCTCCACCCAGGCCGGAAAGTGGGAGAAGTCCCGCTTCATGGGGGTGGAGCTGTTCGGCAAGACGCTGGGCCTGATCGGCGTCGGCAATATCGGCTCCATCGTCGCCGACCGGGCGCAGGGGCTGAAGATGAAGGTCGCCGCCTACGACCCCTTCCTGTCCGACGAGCGCGCCAAGGCGCTCGGCGTGGAGAAGGTCGATTTCGACGCGCTGCTCGCCAAGGCGGACTTCATCACCGTCCACACGCCGCTGACCGACTCGACCCGCAACCTGCTCGACGCGGCGGCGCTGGCAAAATGCAAGGACGGGGTGCGGATCGTCAATTGCGCGCGCGGCGGCATCGTCGACGAAGCCGCGCTGGCCGAGGCGCTGGCGAGCGGCAAGGTGGCCGGCGCCGCCTTCGACGTCTTCGCCAAGGAGCCGGCCAAGGAGAACCTTCTGTTCGGCGCGCCGAACATGGTCTGCACGCCGCATCTCGGCGCCGCGACCGAGGAGGCGCAGGAGAACGTCGCCGTCCAGGTGGCGGAGCAGATGGCCGATTACCTGCTGACCGGCGCGGTCTCCAACGCGCTCAACATGCCCTCCATCTCGGCCGAGGACGCGCCGCGGCTCGCGCCTTACATGAAGCTCGCCTGCCAGCTCGGCTCCTTCGCCGGCCAGGTGACGGAGACGGGCCTGAAGTCGGTGACGGTCGAGTTCGAGGGCGCGGTGGCGAAGCTCAACGTCAAGCCGCTGGTGCAGGCGGCGCTGGCCGAGCTGATGAAGCCCTTCTCCGACACGGTCAACATGGTCAACGCCCCGGTCTTCGCGAGGGAGCGCGGCGTCGACGTCAGCGAGACGATCCATGAGCGGCCCGGCGACTACAACACGCTGATCCGCCTGACGGTCGAGACCGAGCGCTTCACCCGCTCGGTCGCCGGCACGCTGTTCGGCGGCGGCCTGCCGCGCATCGTGTCGATCAAGGGCATCTCGATCGAGGCGGAGCTGACCCCGCACATGCTCTACATCACCAACCGCGACGAGCCGGGCCTGATCGGCGGGCTGGGCACGCTGCTGGGCGATGCGGGCGTCAACATCGCGACCTTCCATCTGGGCCGGGCCGAACCGGGCGGCGACGCCATCGCCCTGATCGCCGCCGACGGACCGGTGGCGGAGGAGACGCTGACCGCCATCCGCGCCCTGCCCCAGGTGCTGCAGGCCAAGCCGCTCGCCTTCTGACGCGATCCACGCCGGCCCGGCTTTCCTTCGCGCGCGCACAATGGAATACTGACAGCCAGTCCGCGCGCGACGTCTCAAGGGTCCCGGCCGCCATGTCATCCGATCCGCAGGAAGCGTCCCTCCGCGCGGCCCGCACGGCTGCGCTCGCCGGCGCGGCGGCGAGCCTGGTGGGCATCGGCCTCGCCCGCTTCGCCTACACGCCCTTGCTCCCCGCGCTGGTGAAGGGCGGCTGGTTCGATCCCGCCGCCGCCGCCTATCTGGGGGCGGCCAACCTCGCCGGCTATCTGGCGGGCGCACTCGCCGGGGCCTGGATCATGCGCCGGCTGGGGCCCGGCCGGGCGACGCGGGCGATGATGGCGCTGGCCGCGGCGAGCCTGATCGCCTGCGCCGAGCCCCTGGGCTTCGCCTGGTTCTTCGTCTGGCGCTTCCTGTCGGGACTGGCGGGCGGCGCGGTCATGGTCTCCGCCTCCAGTCTGGTGATGCTGCAGACGCCGCCGGAGCGGCGCGGGCGCGCCGGCGGGCTGATGTTCACTGGCGTCGGCGTCGGGATCGTCTTCTCCGGGGCGGCGATCCCCTGGCTCCTGACCCACGGGCTGGCCGTCGCCTGGTTGACGCTGGGCGGGCTCTCGGCGCTGATCGCCGCGCTGGTCTGGCCGCTGGCGAGCGACCGACGGCTCGCGGGCGCCCCGCCGCAGACGGCGCAGGCGGCGCAGACGGCGCCGGACGCGGCGCGCTCGCGCAGCCTGCGCCGCGCGCTGGCCGCGGTCGGCGCCACCTACGGGCTGTGCGCCTTCGGGCTCGTCCCGCATATGGTCTTCCTGGTCGATTACGTGGCGCGCGGCCTGGGGCGGGGCATGGCCGACGGGGCCCTCGTCTGGACCCTGTTCGGCGTCGGCGCGCTGCTCGGCCCCCTGGCGGCCGGCCGGGTCGCCGACCGGATCGGCTTCGCCGCAGCCCTGCGCGGCGCGGTCGCGCTGCTGGCCGCGACGGTCGGCTTGCTGCTGGTCTCGGACGCGCCGGCGGTCATCGCGGCCTCGACCCTGCTCGCGGGCATGCTGACCCCGGGGCTGGTGCCGTTGGCGCTGGGGCGGGTTCGCGATCTCTCCGGCCCGTCGGAGGCGGCGAAGGCCGCCGCCTGGGGCCGGTCGACGGCCGGTTTCGCGGTGGGGCAGGCGGCGGGCGCCTATCTGCTCGCCTGGGTGTTCGACCTCAGCCACGACTACGCGCTTCTGTTCGCGATCGCGCTTGCGGCGCCGATCCTGGGGCTGCTGCTGGAGTTGCTGCTGGCGCGCGGCGCGCGCCGCGCCGCCGCGCGGGAGGAGGCGGCGTGAGATCGATCGCCGACCTCACCGTGCAGGCGTGGCGCGGCGTCGGCCTCGCGCCTGAGGACCTGCCGCCGCTCGACCTCGCCGGGGCCGAGCCCGCGCTCCCCTCCAGCTTCCGCATCGGCGCGCTGGCGCAGGCGAGCCTCGCCCTGGTCGGCGCCGGCGCCGCGGCCCTTCATCGGATGCGCGGCGGTCCGGCGCAGCGCGTCGCGGTCGATATGGACCACGCCGTCGCGGAGTTCCGCAGCGAGCGCCTGCTGCACTGTGACGGCGCGCCGCCGGGCGATCTCTGGGACCCGCTGGCGGGCGCCTACCGCACCGCGGACGGCTGGCTGCGCGTGCACACCAACTTCCCGCATCATCGGGACGCGCTGACGGCGCTGCTCGACTGCGCGCCGGAGCGCGAGGCCATCGCCGCCGCCCTGGCCGACCGCGCGGCGGAGGCGGTCGAGCGCGACGCTGCGGAGACCGACGCCGTCGTCGCGGCGTTGCGCCCTTTCGCCGCCTGGGACGCCCATCCGCAGGGCCGCGCGCTCGCCGCCGAGCCCTTGATCGCGCTCGACCGGATCGGCGACGCCCCGCCGGAACGCCCGCCCCTCGACGCGCGCCCGCTCGCGGGCGTCCGGGTGCTGGATCTGACGCGCGTCATCGCCGGGCCCGTCGCCGGGCGGACGCTCGCCGCCCACGGGGCGGAGGTGCTGCGGGTGACCGGTCCGCAGTTGCCGGCGCTGCCGGCGCTCGACCTCGACACCGGCCGCGGCAAGCGCGCGACGCAGCTCGACCTGGACCGGCCGGACGGCCGCGCCGCGCTGGAGCGGCTGGCGGCCGGCGCCGACGTCTTCCTGCAAAGCTACCGGCCCGGTGCGCTGGCCGCGCGCGGCTTCGGGGCGGAGGCGCTGGCGGCGCGCCGCCCCGGGGTGATCGTCGCCGACCTCTCCGCCTACGGCTTCACGGGCCCTTGGGCGGATCGCCGGGGCTTCGACTCCCTTGTCCAGACCGCGACCGGCTTCAACGCGGCCGAAGCGGCGGCGGCTGGCGACGACGCGCCCCGGCCGCTGCCGGCGCAGGCGCTGGACCACGGGGCCGGCGCGCTGCTGGCCTTTGGGATCCAGGCGGCGCTGTTGCGCCGGGCGCGGGAGGGAGGAAGCTGGCGGGTGCGTGTGTCCCTCGCCCGGACCGGGCTCTGGCTGCGCCGGATGGGGCGGCTCGACGGCGGGCTCGCGGCGGCGGATCCGGATCGCGCCTCGGCGGCGCGCTTCCTGGAGGAAAGCGCGAGTCCGTCGGGCCGCCTCTCAGCCGTCGCGCACGCGGCGCGTCTCTCCGCCGCGCCGCCGACCTACGCGCGGCCGTCGGTCCCGCTCGACCATGACGGACCCGACTGGGCGACCGAATCGGACGCAAAGGCAAACGGCCCTTAACCGCTTGGCAAGAGGCGGCGCCTAAGCTCTCCAGCCCATGACCGCCGCACTCGATCTGTCGCGCGCTTCGGTGCGCCTCCAGCAGGGATTCGCCTATTGGCTCGACACGGCCGACGGCGGACGTCCGCCGCCGCGCGCGGCGATCGATCCGGCCGACTTCAAGCGCCTTTTGCCGTTCGTCGTGCTGATCGAGGTGCGGCGCGACCCGTTGGACTTCGTCGAACGCGTGACCGGCGAAGTGGTCCTGGACCATAGCGAGCGCAACAGCATGAACCGCCCTTGGCGAACCTATCCCGGCCGCGGGCCGGGCAGCGCCATCTGGACCCATTTCGAAACCGTGGTGCGCACGGCCGCGCCGCTGTTCCAGGCGGTCCCCTATGTCGGCCCGAAGCAGGATCTGGTGACCGTCGAGTGCGTCACCTGCCCGTTGAGCGAGGACGGAGAGCGCGTCGACCGCACCCTCTCTTTCGTCGACTACATCCCTCGGCGCGACCCCGCGGACTGACCCGCCGCCCGCGCATCGGCGCGGAGCTACAGCGCGTCGCTCTGCGCGAAGGCGACGCCCTTGTCGCGCATGTCCGCAAGCGCGGCGGCGAGCGAGCCGTCGAGGTCGATTCCGCGGCAGCCGTCCTCCGCCAGGGTCACCGAATAGCCGAGCGCAACCGCGTCGATCGCGGAGAAATAGACGCAGAAGTCCGTGGCGAGCCCCAGCATCACGATGCGCCCGACGCCCAGATCCTTGAGATAGCCGTCGAGGCCGGTCGGCGTCGTTCGGTCGTTCTCGAAGAAGGCGCTATAGGAATCGATCGCCGGCCGGAACCCCTTGCGCACCACCATATGCGCCCGGTCGGTCTCCAGATCGCGGTGGAAGGCGGCGCCGTCGCTTCCCTGCACGCAGTGTATGGGCCAGAGCACCTGGGTCCCGTAGGGCATGTCCGTCGTGGAGAAGGGCTCCGCGTCCGCGTGGTTGGCCGCGAAGGAGTTGTGGCCGCGCGGGTGCCAATCCTGCGTGAGGACGATCAGCGGGAAACGCCCCATCAGCCGGTTCGCCACCGGCACGACCCGGTCGCCCTCCGCCACCTCGAGGGCGCCGCCCGGGCAAAAATCGTTCTGCACGTCGATCACCACCAGCGCTGTCGCGTCGTCGCTCGTCATTCAGGCCTCCTCTCGGCGCTGTCCGGGCCGGTTCCCGGGCCACACTCTAAGGGGCGACCGCCGGCTTGCAAACCGGACCGGCGGCGAGGGCGGGCGAGGCGGCTTTCGCTGTGGCGGACGGATGGGTTAAGGTTCGCGCGATCCGGGATGCGGGAGGCGGCGATGCGACGGCGGTTGACGCGGGCAGGAACGGCGGCGACCGCCGCGGCGCTCCTGCTCGCGCTCGCCCCCTCGGACGCGCAGGCCCATGCGGCCGAGCGCGGCCTCGTGATGCTGCTGCCGACCGGCTACTACGTGGTCGGCGGGGCGCTGACGGTGGCGGTGACCTTTCTGGTGCTGCTGCTGGCGCCCGTCGGTCGGCTGGGACGGCTTCTTGCGGGCGGCGGCGGGCTTCGGCTCGCGCCGATCGCGCCGGCGCTGGATTGGCGGGCGGGGGCGAGCCTCGCCTCCTTCGCGCTGCTGGTCTTCCTGGTCGTCTGCGGGCTGGTCGGCTCGCGCGATCCCTATCTGAACCCGCTGCCGATCTATGTCTGGACGATCCTGTGGATCGCGCTGACCCTGGCGCACGCGGTCTTCGGCGACCTTTGGGCCGCCCTCAACCCGTGGAGCGGTCCGGTGCGGCTCTTGCGCGCCGCCGTCGGCGCGCCCGCCGACGGGCCCGGGCCGCTGACGCTGCCGGGCTGGGTGGGGTGCGCGCCGGCGATCCTGGGCCTCGTCGCGATCGCCTGGTTCGAACTGGTCGGGATCGCGCCCGACGATCCGGAGCGCCTCGCCGGCGCGGTCGCGCTCTACTGGCTCGTCAACGCCGCGGGCATGCTCCTCTTCGGGGAGCGCGACTGGCGCGCGCGCGGCGAAAGCCTGTCGCTCTTCTTCCGCTACATCTCGCTGCTGGCTCCGCTGGCGCGCGGCGAGGGCGGGGGACCGCGGCTCGTCCCGCCGGGCGCCAAGGCCCTGGCGGAGCCGACCCTGAGCCCGAGCGCCGCGCTCTTCGTGCTGACGGCGCTGGCGACCGTCTCCTTCGACGGGCTGAACAAGACCTTCTGGTTCCTCGGAACGGTCGGGATCAACCCGTTGGAGTTCCCGGGCCGTTCGGCCGTGATGGCGGAGAACACACTCGGCCTCGTCGCCGCGATCGCGGTGCTGGCGGGCGGCTATGTGCTGGCGGTGCTGCTGGGCGCGCTCTTGGCAGGGGAGCGGCCGGACGCGACCGGCCTGAAGCGCCATGTCGGGGGCTTCGTGCTGAGCCTGGTTCCGATCTCGCTCGCCTTCCATTTTTCGCACTATCTGACGATCCTGCTCTTGAATGCGCAGTATGCGCTGCTCGCCTTCAACGACCCGTTGGGGGTCGGCGCGGACCTGTTCGGCTTCGCCGATCTCTACGTCACCGCCGGCTTCCAGAGCGACATGGAGAGCGTGGAGCTGATCTGGGATCTGCAGGCCGGCGCCGTGGTGATCGGCCATGTCTGGTCGGTGATCCTGGCGCATGCGATGGCCGAGCGCCTCTATGGCTCGGCCCGGCGCGCGGCGCTTTCGCAGCTGCCGCTGGCCGCGCTGATGGTCGGCTACACGGTCTTCGGATTGTGGCTGCTGTCCACGCCGACGGGGGTCTGAACGGCATGCGCGCATCCGTCTTCATCGACCCGCCCCGCGCTTTTCCCTGGATTTTGAATCGTTTGTGTACGAACATTTTTTCGACACAAAAAACGACCCGGCGCGCGGACGCGCCGCCGGGGACCCGGGAAGCCGCGGCGAGGCGGGATCCGACGGCTTCCACCGACAGGAGAGCAGGAGGGCTTCCCCATGGCTGAGACGAGGGACAGGCGGGACAAGCGCACAGCGGCGGCTGGGACGCCGCGCGGAAAGAAGCCGGCGAAAACCGGCGGGGCGGGCGGCCTTTCGCGCCGCGGCGTGCTGGCGGGCCTCGGCGGCGCGGCGGCGCTGACCGCTGCGCCGGGCTTCGTGCGCTATTCCCAGGCGCAGAGCTCCGCGCCGATCAAGATCGGCTTTCAGGTGCACCGCACCGGCATCGGCGCGGCCTATGGCCGCTGGTACGACCGCACGACCCAGGCGGCGGTCAAGCTGATCAACGAGGCCGGCGGCATCAACGGCCGACCGGTCGAGATCGTGGCCGAGGACGACGGCACCGACCCCAAGCGCGGCTCGGAGGTGGTCGAGAAGTTCGCCACCCAGCACGGCTGCGACATCGCCTTCGGCACGCTGTTCAGCCATGTGGTGATCGGCTCGGCCCCGCGCGCGGGCGAGCTGAAGATCCCCTATTTCGTGGTCAGCGAGGGGCATCACGTGGCGTCCGGCATGCTGAACCGCTACACGCTTCAGCCGGGCATCACGGACGTGAAGAGCCAGGTGATCGCCATGGCGCCCTGGATCTCGCAGAATCTCGGCAAGAAGGTCACCATGATCTTCCCCGACTTCGCCTTCGGCCATAACCACCGCGACTTCTTCACCGAGGCGATTGCGGCCCAGGGCGGCGAAGTGATCGAACGCATCGCGATCCCGCCGACGGAGAGCAACTTCTTCAAGTACTTCCCCCGCATCCCCCGGGAGACGGAGGTGCTCTATCACGTCATGGTCGGGCCGGGCGTCCTCACCTTCGTCAAGGAGATGGGGGAGTTCTACGGCTCGAACCGGCCGGAGATCTTCGGCTTCATCGACAGCCTGGAGGCGGTGGCGATCGACAATCCGGGGCTCGAGTTCCTGGACGGCACCTATTTCTGGGAGGGCATGCCGCGCCACGCCCAGGCCGATCAGACCGCCTACGACAAGTTCTACCGCGAGGCGGTCGGCGTGAACGCCCGCGGCGCGAGCGTCGACGACCCGAAGGACATCTCCACCTACGCCCACATGTTCGGCTGCTGGGAGACGCTCTACATCGTCAAGAAGGGCATGGAGGCCTGCGACTACAAGGGTCCGGAGAGCCGCGCGGCGCTGATCGAGGCGGTAGAGGCGATGTCGGACATGCCGGCGGGCATGGCCCATCCGCAGGGCGCCAAGCTGTTCAACGGCAAGACCCACCAGGTCTTCGGCCATCAGCACATCTCGGCGGTGCGCGGCTCGGATCTGGTCACGGTGCACACCACCTCGATCGAGGACGGCCTCTATCCGGACGAGGTGGATTACACGACCCAGTCTTTGTGAGGCGCGGAGATCCGATCGCCTTGCGCGTCGCAGCGCGGAGGTGCGCTCCCAGCGACGGGCCTCGTCCTTCGAGGCGCCGCCCGACGGCGGCTCCCCAGGATGAGGCCCGCAGGCTGCGCTCCATCGGCGCTGCAGTCCTCGCCCTGAGCCCTCGCCCTGAGGAGGCCCGTCGGGCCGTCTCGAAAGGCGAGGACGCGCCCGCGTAAGGCGCTGGCGGCGCGGAGACTCGGCTCTTCCAGATGAAGCGGTTGATCTGATGGATTTCGGACCCTTCTTCCTGCTGGCCGCAATGGAAGGCGCCGTCGGCGCGGCGGTGCTGGCGGTGACCGCGCTCGGCCTGTCGCTGGTCTTCGGCGTGATGCGGGTCGTCAATGTCGCGCATGGCGAGTTCTACATGCTGGGCGCGGTGATCGCATGGTGGGTGACGAGTCTGCTCGGCGTGCACCCGGCGCTCGGCTTCCTGGCGGCGCTGATCGTCAGCCCGCTGATCGTCGGCGCGATCGCGGGCGCGGCGGAGCGGCTGGTGCTGACCCGCATCCACTACGATCCGGAGGCGACCATCGTCGCCACCATCGGGATGCTCTACATCATCCAGCAGGCGGTGCTGATGACCTACGGGCCGGACGCCCGGCCGGTGCAGCCGCCTTTCGACTTTCGCATCCAGCTGCCCTGGTTCGGCTATTCGGGCTACAAGCTGTTCGTCATCCTGGCGGCCGCGCTCCTGATGCTGGCGGTCTGGTGGGGGCTGACCCGCACGCGGGTCGGGCTGATGATGCGCGCCACCCAGTTCGACCGGGAGACGGCGCGCGCCTTCGCCATCCCCGTCGACACGGTCTATGGCGGGGTCTTCGCCGTCGGCGCCATGCTGGCCGCGCTGGGCGCGGTGCTGGTGACGCCGATCCAGCAGGCGCATTACCTGATGGGCCACGATCCGCTGCTGCTCTCCTTCATCGTCGTCATCATCGGCGGGTTGGGCAGCCTGCGCGGCACGGTGCTGGCGGCCGTCATCATCGGCATGAGCGACGGGATCATCTCCGTCTTCTTCTCGCCGACGCTGGCCAAGATCATCGCGACGCTGGCGGTCGCCTTCGTGCTGGTCTGGCGCCCTCAGGGCCTGTTCGGGGAGCGTCCGGCGTGAGCGGGGTCCTGGCGCTGCTCGGCGGGCCGCGTTCGGCGGCGCTGCATCTGGGGCTGATCGCGGTCCTCGCCGTCCTGCAGTTCGTGCTGGCCGAATATCACCATATCGCCATGTCGCGCATCCTGGTGCTGGCCTGCTTCGCGATCGGCTTCAACATCGCCTTCGGCTACACCGGGCTCTTGAGTCTCGGCCATGCGCTGTTCTTCGGCGCGGGGATGTACGGGGCGGGGCTGGCCGCGCAGTTCCTGGCGGTCGCGGGGCCCGGCGCCTTCCTGATCGGGCTGGCGGCGGCGATCGCGACGACGCTGATCGCCGGCGCGATCGCGCTGCGCACGGCCGGCGTCTCCTTCATGATCGTGACGCTGATGTTCGCCCAGGCCGGCTATCTGACGGTCTACTACTTCGGCGCCTACACCCGCGGCGACGAGGGCTTCGTGGTGGACGCGACCATGCGCACGCTGTTCGGCCTCGCGCTGAACGATGCGACGGTGCGCTACTGGATCGCGCTGGCGCTGTTCGCGGTCTGCCTCGTCGGGGCGCTGGCGGTGGCGCGCTCCGGGCTCGGCCGCGTGCTGGTCGCGATCCGCGAGAACGAGGAGCGCGCGCGCATGCTGGGCTACGACGTCTACCGCTACAAGCTGACGGCGCTGGTCATCTCCGGCGCCATGGCGGGGGCGGCCGGCGCGGCCTACGGGCTGCTGTTCGGCTATGTCGGGGCCAGCTTCGCCTCGATCCAGTATTCGATCCTGCCGCTTCTTTGGGTGCTGATGGGCGGCGCGGGCGTGGTGCTGGGGCCGTTCCTCGGCACGCTCGCCATGTTCTATCTGATCGATCTGACCAGCGGGGTGACGACCGCCTATCTGCTGGTCGTGGGGTTGGCGCTGATCGCGCTGATCCTGTTCTTCCCGAAGGGCATTCTCGGCACGCTGCGCGAGAAGCTGGGGGCGAGGGGGGCGTCATGGCTGCCCTAGACGCGCAGGCGACGGCCGATGCGAAGGCCCCGGTGCTGCTGAGGACCCAGGGCCTGACGCGCCGCTTCGGCGGGCTGACGGCGGTGGATTCCGTCGACTTCGCCCTGCCCGAAGGCGAGATCCGCGCGCTGATCGGCCCGAACGGCGCCGGCAAGACGACCTTCGTCAGCCTGCTCTCGGGCCGCATCCGCCCGAGCGCCGGCCGGGTCGAATTCGACGGCCGCGACGTGACGCAGTTGAAGGCGCACGCCCGCGTCGCCCGCGGCATCGCCTACACCTTCCAGATCACCAGCATCTTCAAGGCGATGAGCGCGCGCGAGAACGTCATGCTCGCCGCCCAGCGCCGCCTGACGCAGGGCCTGCTGGGGCCGAGCGAAGAGAGGCTGCGCGCGGAAGCGGACGCGGCCCTCGCCCGGGTCGGCCTGGGAAGCCGCGCGGACGAGCCGGCGGGCGCGCTCAGCTACGGCCATCAGCGGCTCCTCGAGGTGGCGATGGGCCTCGGCCTCGCCCCGCGGCTTCTGATCCTGGACGAGCCGACGCAAGGGTTGTCCGACGAGGAGATCGCCGCCTTCATCGATTTGGTGCGCGACATCGCGCGCCAGTCCACGGTGCTGCTGATCGAGCATAACATGCAAGTTGTAATGGGGCTGGCGGACCGGATCACCGTGCTCGACCGCGGCGCGATCCTGGCCGAGGGGCCGCCCGACGCGATCCGCGCGGACGAGGCCGTCCAGCGCGCCTATCTGGGGGGCTGAGCGCGGCGATGCTGATGGTGGAGTCCCTCGACTGCGGCTATGGCGCGACCCAGGTGCTGCGCGATTTCTCGCTGGCCGTCGATCGGGGCGAGATCCTTTGCCTTCTGGGCCGAAACGGGGCCGGCAAGACGACGGCCCTGAAGGCGATCATGGGGTTGGTCAAGCCCAGCGCCGGCCGCGTGCTGGTGGACGGAACCGACGTCGCGCAACTCCCCGCCGAGGCGGCGCCGCTGCACGGCCTCGGCTATGTGCCGCAGGGGCGGCGGCTCTTCGCGGAGCTCAGCGTCGCGGAGAATCTGGAGATCGGCCTGATGGCCGGCGACAAGGCCGGGCGCGGCGGCCCGGCGGCGGCGCGTCGCGACGACGCGCTGGCTCTCTTTCCGGTCCTGCGCGAGCGCCTCAATCAGCGCGCGGGCACGCTCTCCGGCGGGGAGCAGCAGATGCTGGCGATCGCGCGCGCGCTGTGCCTCGAGCCCTCGGTCCTGCTGCTCGACGAGCCGACCGAGGGGCTGATGCCCGCGATGATCGCCCGCATCCGCGAGGTGGTGGAGGAACTGCGCCGGCGCGAGGTCGCGATCCTGCTGGTCGAGCAGCGCGTCGACGCCGTCCTGCAGATCGCCAACCGCGTTCTCTTCGTCGAGAACGGCCGCAGCCGCGAGACCGTCGAGGCGGAACGGCTGCGCGCCGAGCCGGCGCTGCTCGACCGCTATGTCGGGGTCGGCCACTGACGGGCTGCCGCGCCCGGGCTTGGCGCGCCGGCCGGTCGGCGTAGCTCTTGGGTCCAAGCCCGCGCCGCCGCCAGGGTGGAAGGACAAGGACCCGCGCCATGCACGACTTCTATTCCGACACCCAGACGCGCCCGACCCGCGCCATGCGCGAGGCGGCGCTTGACGTCCCGCTGGGCGACGAGCGCCATGACGCCGATCCGTGCACGACCGCGCTGTGCGAGCGGGTCGCCGACATGCTGGGGATGGAGGCGGCGCTGTTCCTGCCCTCCGGGACCATGTGCAACGAAATCGCCATCGCCGTCCATTGCCGGCCCGGCGACGAGGTGATCTGCGGCCGCGAGAGCCATATCATCTTCGCCGAAAGCGGCGGGCCGGCGGCGCTGGCCGGGGTCATGATGCATCCGCTCGACGCGCCGCGCGGCATGATGACGGTGGCGCAGGTGGAGGACGCGATCCGCCCGCGCTCCGCCCACGCGCCGCGCAGCCGGCTCATGGTCGCGGAGCAGACGGTCAATCTCGCCGGCGGCGCGGTCTGGCCCGCGGAGGCGTTGCGGACGGTCGCCGAGACGGCGCGGAAGGCGGGCCTGGCGACGCATCTCGACGGCGCGCGGCTGCTCAACGCCCAGGTCGCCACCGGCGTCGCCGCCAGGGACTACGCCCAGGGCTTCGACAGCGCCTGGATCGCCTTCACCAAGGGCCTTGGCTGCCCGGTCGGCGCGGTGCTGGCGGGAAGCCGCGGCTTCATCGAGGAGGCCTGGCTCCTGAAGCGCCGCTGGGGCGGCGCGATGCGCCAGACCGGGGTGCTGACGGCGATGTGCCTCTATGCGCTGGACCATCACGTCGAGCGGTTGGCCGACGATCACGCGCTGGCGCAATCGATCGGCGCCCGATTGGCCGAGCTGCCAGGCGTCGCCGCCGTCCTGCCGGTCGACACCAACATCGTCATCGCCGATCTGGCGGAGGACGGACCCGACGCGCGCGCCCTGGCCCAGCGGCTGCGCAGCGACGGCGTCACGGCGACCGTCGTCGGCCGGCGCCGGCTGCGCTTCGTCACCCATCTCGACGTCGGTCCCGAGGACGCGGACGCGCTGATCGCGGCGATGGCGAAACAGGGCTGAGCCGGCGCGCTTCCCGACGGCGGGCCCTGGCGCTTAGACTGTGCGTCCCGCTTGCCCGAAGGAGCGCCGTCCGATGGCCGAAGCCGAGCCCGCCCGCATCCCCGCCTTCTGCACCCAGTGCCGGTCGCGCTGCGGCTGCGACGCCCTGGTCGCGGACGGCGAGCTCGTCGGGATCGAGCCGCGGCCTGAGCATCCGAGCGGCGCCAAGCTCTGCCCCAAGGGCCGCGCCGCGCCGGAACTCGTCCATCACCCGGACCGGCTGACCCGGCCGCTGCGCCGCACGGCGCCGAAGGGCGCCGCCGACCCCGGCTGGCGGCCGATCTCCTGGGACGAGGCGCTGGACGAGATCGCCGGCCGCCTGGGCGCGATCCGCGATGCGCACGGGGCGGAGCAGGTCGCCTTCTCCGTCACCACGCCCAGCGGAACCCACATGTCGGACGGGATCGCCTGGGTCGAGCGCTTCATCCGCGGCTTCGGCAGTCCGAACACGATCTACAGCACGGAGATCTGCAACTGGCACAAGGACGTCGCGAGCCGCTTCACCTACGGCTGGGACATCGGCACGCCAGACTTCGCGGAGAGCGACCTGATGCTGCTCTGGGGCTGGAACCCGGCGGCGACCTGGCTCGCCCGCTCGGTCGAGATCCAGAAGGCGCTGAAGCGCGGCGCCAAGCTGATCGTCGTCGATCCGCGCCCGACGCTTTACGCCCGGCACGCCGAATGTTGGCTGCGCGTCCGGCCGGGAACGGATCAGGCGCTGGCGCTGGGCCTCGCCCATCTGATGCTGGAGGGCGGCGGCTTCGACGCGGCTTTCGCCCGCCACTGGACCAATGGCCCTTTCCTGGTGCGCGACGATACGGGCCGCTTCCTGCGGCAGAGCGACCTTGAGGCCGGCGGGTCCGAGGCGATCCTGCTCGCGGCTCCGGCCGACGACGCGGGCGAACGCCTGCTGCGCTACGACGCCGCGGCGGGGCGCTGGCTGGACCCGGCGGAGGACGCGGCGCTTTTCGCGCGTCAATCGGTTCGGACGGCGCAGGGAGCCGTCGCCTGCGCGAGCGCCCTGCAGCGCTTCGCCGACGCCGCGGCCGAGTGGCCGCCCGCCCGCGCCGCCGAGACGACCGGCGTACCAGAGGAAGCGATGCGCCAGGCCGCGGCGCTTCTGGCGGAGAGCCGACGGACCGCCTACTACGCCTGGAACGGAATCGGACAGAGCGTCACCGCCGCCCAGACCGACCGCGCGCTTTCCATCCTCTATGGATTGACGGGATGCTACGGCCGCGCGGGCGGCAATGTCCCGGGCGGGGCGGCGGCGTTCAACGACATCTCCGGCCAGGAGCTGCTGAGCGACGCCCAGCGCGCCAAGGCCCTGGGTCTGGCGGAGCGGCCGCTGGGCCCCGGCCGCTCCGGCTGGGTGACGGCGCGCGACGTCTATCGCGCGGTGTTGCAGGGCGATCCCTATCCGGTGCGGATGCTCGTCTCCTTCGGCGGCAACCTGCTGTCCGCCCAGCCGGACGGGGCGCAGGCGCTGGCGGCCTTCCAAGCGCTCGACTTTCACGTCCATGTGGATTTCTTCGAGAATGCGAGCGCCGCCCATGCGGACATCCTCTTGCCCGCCGCGACCTCCTGGGAGCGGGAGGGGCTGCGCGCCGGCTTCGACAACAGCCTGGAGGGGCTGCGCCGGGTGCAGCTTCGCCCCGCTGTCGTTCCCCCGGTCGGCGAGGCGCGCAGCGACGTGGACATCGTGATGCAGCTTTCCGAGAAACTGGGAATGGATGCGCTGATGTTCGGCGGCGACAGTGACGCGGGCCATGACCATATGCTGGCCCCCGCCGGCCTGACCGTCGCCGCCTTGCGCGCGCGGCCGGAAGGCGTCGAGCTGCCGGGCGTAGTCCGGCGGGAGCCGTATCGCGACGCCGGCTTCCCGACGCCCACCCGGCGGCTGGAGATCTATTCGGAGGCGCTGCGGGAGGCGGATCAGCCGCCGCTGCCGCGGCTCGATCCCGGCGCGCTGGAGCCGGAGGCGCCGGACGCCGCCTTTCCGCTGCGGCTCGGCTGCGCCAAGAGCCTGATCTACTGCCACAGCCAACACCGCAACATCGCCGCGTTGCGCCGCCGGGCGCCGGACCCGATGCTGGAGATGGCGCCGGAGACCGCGGCGGCCTGCGATCTCTCGGACGGCGATTGGGCCCTGGTGGAGACGCGCGCCGGGCGCTTCGCCGCGCGCGTCAAGCTGGCGCCCGACTGCGCGCCGGACTCCGTCTTCGCGCAACATGGCTGGACGGTTCCGCTGGAGGGGATTGCGGGCGCGCCCGCCTTCGCCGCCAACATGAACGCCGCCGTCCCGACCGATCGGACGGACCCGATCAGCGGTTCCATCCCGATGCGCGCCGGCTGGTGCGCGCTGCGGCGGCTCACGCCCGGCGGCGGCTGAGGAAGGCCTCCACCAGATCGCGGGCGGCGACGGTGGCGGGGCGGCGGCCGGCGGCGACCTCCGCCTCGACGTCGGGCAGGCGCTCGGCCAGGTCGGGATCGCGCTTCAGGGCCTGCAGCAGGCCGGCGGCCAGTTCCTCGCGCAGCCAGCTGCTGGCCTGCTCGGCCCGACGGCGCGCGAAGGGGCTGTCCGGATCGTCCGCGCCCATGGCGTCGCGGAAGCGCTCCATCGCCTCCCAGGCTTCCGGGATTCCCTTGCCGGTGGCGGCGGAGCAGGTCTGCACCGACGGCTTCCAACGCTGCGACGGCCCGCCGCCCAACAGGTTGAGGGCGCCGTGATACTCCGCCGCCGCCCGGCGCGCCTCACGCTCCAGCGCGCCGTCGGCCTTGTTGACGAGAAGCAGGTCGGCCATCTCGACGATGCCCTTCTTCAACCCCTGCAGCTCGTCGCCGCCGCCCGGCAGCAGCATCAGCACGAAGAGGTCGGTCATCTCCGCGACGGCCGTCTCGCTCTGCCCGACGCCGACGGTCTCGACCAGGATCACGTCGAAGCCCGCCGCCTCGCACAGCAACAGGGATTCGCGGGTGCGCCGGGCCACGCCGCCCAGCGTCTCGCCCGCCGGCGAGGGTCGGATGAAGGCGGCGGGGTTTCGCGCCAGTTCCTCCATCCGTGTCTTGTCGCCGAGGATCGAGCCGCCGCTGCGTTTCGAGGAGGGATCGACCGCCAGCACGGCCAACCGATGGCCGAGCGCGGTCACATGCCCGCCGAAGGCCTCGATGAAGGTGGACTTGCCGACCCCCGGCACGCCGGAGAGCCCGACGCGCAAGGAGCGCCCGGTCTGCGGCATGATGCGGGCGAGCAGATCCTCCGCCACCGTGCGATGATCGTCGCGGCCGCTCTCGACCAAGGTGATCGCTTTGGCGAGCGCCCGGCGGTCGCCGGCGGTCAGGCGCGCGGCCAGATCTTCTGCGGACGGGATGCGGGGGGGCACGGGGAAACGGCGCTCCTCGACGGCGGGAGAAACGGACGGGAAGTCAGCGCTTGTCGACGCCCAGCATGCGCTCGGCCAAGGCGCGCAGCCGGGCGCGATCCTCGGGCGCGAGGTCGTCGAGCGCCGACTGTTTGAGCTTATGCACCGTCAGCGCGCTGCGGATCAACTGCCGGCGTTCGGCCTCGCGATCCGGGTCGGCCGGTCGGCCGGCGTCGGCGGCGCCCGCGCCCGTCATTTCGAGATGGGCGGCGTCTATGGCGGCGCGGATCGCGGCGGCGTCCGAGTCCGCAGGCGTGGCCGTCGCCGGTCGCGCCGGGGCTTGGGGCGGGGCCTGGGGCGGGGCCTGGGACTGGGGCGGGGCCGGCGCACCCTTCGGCGCGATGCGCCCGGCCGGCCGCTTCGGCGCGTCGCGCGCGGCCGCAAGCCGGTCGCGGGCCGACTTCTCCAGGAACAGCAGCTTGAAGAGTTTTCCGATCATCGCGCCGGAGCTTAGCCGGATTCTCTCCGCATTCCCATCGCGCAGCGCGGGACCCTCACGGCGCGTCCAGCAGCTTGGCCATCAGGATCTCGTCCGTCGGCCCGTGCGTCGGAAGCTCGACGGACCGCCGCTTCACCCCCTCGACCGCATAGCCGAGCCGGTCGTAGAGGGCGCGGGCGCGCTCGTTCGGCGCAAAGACGGTCAGTTCGAGACGGCGCAACCCCCGCGCCCTGGCGTGCGCCTCCACCGCCTGCATCAGCGCGCGCGCCAGGCCGCGGCCCCAATGGGCGCGCAGGACGCCGACCCCGACCGACGCGGTCGCGCGCGTGCGCGTCAACGGGCCGGGGATCAGCGTCCCCTCCGCCACGGGATCGCCCGCGGCGCCGTCGGTCGGCGCGCCGCTCCAGGCGTTGAGCAGCAGCGCGTCGGGAGCCGCCTCGAAGGAGCGGATGATCCGGGCCATCTCGGCGTCGTCGCGCGCGCGCTCGTCCGGGCCGCGCAGGAAGAACTCCGTCTCCCCCAGAAGCCGCCGTCCGAAGACGCGCAGGGCCGGCGCGTCCGCAACGTCCGCCAGACGGATCGCATAGCCGGCGGGAATGTTCGGGGCGCCGCTCATCCGCCGTCCTCCCCCTCCTCGAACTGGGTCGACAGGACGACCGTCACCCGGGTCGGGGCGATCAGGCGAAACCGCTCGACCAGCCGGTCGAGCGCCGCAAGGTCGGCGACCGCCGCCTTGAGCAGCAGCGACTCCGCCCCGGCGATGCGATGGCACTCCAGAATCTCCGGCGCCTGCTCGGCGGCGGCTATGGCCGCGCGGCCGCGCTCCGCCGGGCAGGTCAGGCTCAGATAGGCGGTCACCGGGCGGCCGGCCGCGGCCCGATCGATCCGCGCCCCGAAGCCCCGGATCGCGCCGGAGGCGGTGAGACGGCGCACCCGCTCCGCCGCGGCCGGCGTCGACAACCCCACCGCCCGACCCAGCGCACGGTAGCTCAAGCGGCCGTCCCGTTCGAGCGCGGCCAGGATGGATGCATCCTTTTCGTCGCAAAATGATTTCATGTGTAAAGTGTACAAGATTTTTCATTACACATGAAATTCTGAATGTCGCGGCCGGGTCGAGGGCGGGCGGCGTCGCCGGACCGGCGCGCAGCCGGGAATTTCTGCGTGGCCAATTCCCTCCCCGGCGGCGTATCTTACTATCAAGAAACACTGGCGGGCGGGGAGCCAACCGGCGGCGCAGGGACGGCGTCGCATGGGGGTCCCGTTTCTGTGAGGCGTCCCATGACCGACGATGAGGGTAGGTCCGGAACGGGCGGGTTGCCCGACACGTTCCAACAGCGCGGCATTGCCGCGCCCTTCACGACGCGCGTCCTCAGCTTCGCGCGCTACAGGCGCTCGCACGGGGCGGCGGACGTCCTGGTCCCCGGCCTCGGCGGCGGCAGCGAGATCTACGTGATCCCGTTCAAGACGCTGCCCGGCGTCTTCTCCATGACGGTCTTCGACCGCGCCCTGCACGAGCAGCTGGGCCGCCTGCACAGCGTGACGCCGCTGACCATGCGGCACACCGCGCTGAAGGTGGCGGAGAGCGGTCTCGCCGGGCCGCAGCAGATGCGCCGCGCGCGCGCCTGGCGCGCCCGCAAGGAAGTGCTGCGGCACAAGACGCTGTTCGCACTGATCCAGTCTGCGGTCATTCAGCTCGGCGGCGAGGACGCGTCCGCCTATGTGATGGACGAGCGCACCCTGATGACCGCCGAAGGGCTGACCGCCGCGCGGCGCGCGTTGAAAGGCTTCGCCGAGCGCGCCGGCGTGAATGCGGGCGAGATCATCGCGCGGCTTGAGATCTGGGGCGATCTGACGGTCCTGATCGGTCCGCCGGAAGGGGGCGAGCACGCCGGCCCCCTGATCAACCTCTTGGACGAGGTCGAGGCCATGGCGGACGATCTGTCGGGCTGGCTCGGGCCCGAGCCGCCGGACACCGCCGAGATGGCGCAGCGCACCGCCGCAGCCGGCCGCGCGATGGCGAACGAGGCGCGCGCCGTCGCGGCCCGCCTGACCGGCATGGCGCGCGCCATGGCGGACCCGCTGCAGGATTGGGAGAAGTCCCGGGTGCAGATCGGCCGGCGGGTGGAACGGATCGCCAACCTGACAGACGGCTGGCGACGGATCGTCGACAACTGGACCGCCGCCCAGCGCGCCGACCGGCATGAGCAGCGCGACGTGCTGGAGACCTTCGCCCAGCACGTCCCGATCCTGCCCGTTGAAGCGGTCGGCGCGGACGCCTTCTGGATCGAACTGCGGGAGCGGCAGAGCCGCTGGGTGCGCAGCAGCCGGCAGCGTCTCGATTCGGATCTGGACGACGACACCCGCGACAGGCTGAACCAGTTCCGCAAGGAGGCCGCATGACGGTCCAATCCGCGGAGGAGCTGGAGCGGTTCGTGCGCACGTTGCCGGACGCCGCGCTCAAGCGGTTGGCGGCGATGATCGAATTGGATCGCGGCGAGAACAAGTTCGGCCTGCCGCACGGCGCCATCATGCAGATCCTGCGCCCCAGGCTCGCGGAAATCCGCGCGCCGCGCATCTACACGCCGCAGCGCATGCTGTGCGTGCCCTTCGAGGACATGCTGGTCGGCAAGGACCCGGGCTACAAGGAGACGGGCAAGATTCTGCGCTCCTCGATCATGCCGATGTGGGGGCTGCTGACGGAGGATCTGATCTCGCACCGCTGGCCGGTCCTCGCGGACGAGTTCGCCGCCGCCCAGAAGGCGGACGAGGCGGTGCGGGTGGAGGCGACGGCGGCGGCCATCTGGCGCGAGTCCGCGGTCGCGCTCACCGAGTGGCTCGGCGAACAGGAGTCCGACGTCGAACTGCTGCGCAAGGCGTCCAAGCGCCTGTCGGGGCCGCGCGCGCTGGAAGACCTGAAGGAGATGGCCTACACGCTCGACGTCGCCGAGATCGTGGAGAGCGCTAAGACCCAACTGCCGCGCAAGCCGATCCTGAGCCTCGATCAGGAGCAGGTGAACATCCTGAAGCGCCATTACGATCAGGTGACGCGAGAGCGGCCGGGGCGCGAGCTCTATTTCCTGATGGCGATGATCGGGCGCCTGCTGCAGCCCTTCCCGATCCTCAAGCTGGTGCGCGCCGTGACGCCCAAGCTGGACGACGTGGTCGCCAGCAAGCCGGATCTGGCGACCGCCGGCAACATGGTGATCCGCGCGCTGGAGGAGGACGCCCAGCGGGTCGCCGCGCTCGCCGGCGAGGACGACGCGACGGAAGAGGAGATGATGAGCCGGGTCCGTCGCTTCGCGGCCGCCTTCAAGGGCATCACCTCCGACATCGGGGTCCGCCGCGACGGCGAATGGGGACGGCGCATGTATCAATGCCGCAACATGGTCTCGGACGCCGTGGAGCGCATGATCCTGTCCGACGCGCCGCGCGTCGTGCTCTCGGTCCTGCCGAAGAGCGGCACCCACGCGGTCGCCGACTTCCGCGAATTGCCGAACGACGACCTCTTCGAACGCTCGGAACGGCGCGCCCGCGCGCTGGGCGAGACCATGGCGCTCGCCGAAGAGATCGGCCTGCAGTCGGCCTGCGCCAGCACCATCAGCGCGCTGCGCAAGGATCTGGACAATTACGCTGCGCGCATCATCGGCCGGCTTCCGAAGGCCGAGGAACACGAGCTCGACAACGCCCGCGCCCATCTGGCGACCGCGGTGCGGCTGCTGGAGCTGATCAGCAATTCCGACGACGCCGACCTGCTCCGCCGGCGCGGCAACGCCGCGCTCGACCGCAAGACGGTCAACTGACGGGGTCGCTCACTCCTCCCGGCCGAGCGCGCGATTCAGGAGGATGTAGAGCTTGCCGACGTCCGCCGTGGTGAAGGCCGCGTGCAGCATATGCTCCGGATCGGCGTCTTCCGATTCCGCCAGCAGCCGTTCGAATTGCTCGACGTAGCGGCTGGTGTATTTGCGCGCCTCCGGATCCTCCTTCACCTTCTCGGCGATGCGGCGGACCGCGGTCCCCTGGCGCTGGCGCAGCAGCGTGCGCGTGAAGACGCCCCGGTCGCCCTTCACGTAGCGCTTCCAGTCCGCCTCCGACGCCTCGCCCTGCAGCATCCGCGTCAGGTCGATGGAGATGGAGTTCAGGTCCTCCACGATGAAGCGCGCCGTCTTCAGGAACAGGTTGCGCCGCGCTTCGAGCTCCCGTTCGGAAAGGGCCTTGGCCTGTTCGGCGGCGGCGCGCGCCGCCTCCGTCAGCCGCTCGGCCTGCGCCTCGAAGTCCTCTCCGGCGGTCTCCGCCGTCTTGCGCGCCGCCTCGGCGGCGTCGGTCAGGCGCGTCGCCCGCCCTTCGATCCCCTCCGAGAGGGAGGCCAGCGCGCCGTCCGCCAATCCGGCCGCCCGCTCCAGCGTCGCGATCCGCTCCTCCAGGGTCTTGCCGACGGTGGCGAGCTGCTGGTTGGCGAGATCGCCCGCCGCGGCCGCGTCGCCCGCCTGCTTGCGCAGCATCTCGATCAGCGCCTCGATGCGCTCGCCCGCCTTGCCGGTCTGGCCTTCGATCTCGCCGATCTGGGCGGCGAAGGCGTCGGAGATCAGGCGCATCGCCGTCTCCGACTCCTCGGCCGCCGCGGCGAGCGCCGTCGCCTGGGTCTTGAGCTGATCTCGGTTGTCCGCGATCTGCATGCCGGCCTGGACCGAGGCGGTGGTCACCTTCTCGCTCTGCGCGGCGAACTTCTCGCCGACCTGGTCGATCAGGCTCAGCGCCGTCTCCAGCGCGCTCTGCAGCGCGCCCTGCTCGTTGCGGAAGGCGCCGCCGGCCTTGGCCAGGCGCTCGGCCACCTTGTCCGCCGCGCCGCGCAGATCCTCCACCCGGCGCATCAGGGTCTCGTCCAGGCTGCGCCCGCCCTCGGCGGCGGCGCCTGCGGCCTCGGTCAGGCTTTGGCTCTGGCGGGCGACGGCGGCGTCGATCGCCTCCGCCTGACGGGCCAGGTCGCCCGCCAGTCGGCCCACCGCGTCGGCTTCGGTCTTGAGCTGATCCCGGATGCGGGCGACCTGGGCGTCGGCGCCCTCGCTCGCCTCGCGCAGGGCGCCGGCGCCGCTCTCCATGGCCTGGCGCACCGCGTCGACGCTGGCGGCCGCGCGCTCGGCGGCGCCGCGCAGCGCCTCCCCGTCGCGGGTCAGCGCTTCGCCGACGCTGCGGGCGCGCTCCGCGCTCCACTCCGCCGCCGAGCGCAGCGCTTCGGCGTGGGTGCGCAGGCCTTGCGCGGCCTCTTCGCCGCGCGCCAGGCTGGCGTCGAGCGCGCCCTCAACCCGGCCGGCCCCGGCGCCCAGCGCGGCTTCGATCTGCGCGATCCGCTCCGCGATCTGTCGGTCCATCAGGTTGGCCTGGGCCGAGGCCGCCTCCGCCGCCTGCATCAGAGCCTCGGTCTGACGGGCCAGCGCGGCGCGCAGCCCGTCCGCCCGCTTGGCCGAGGCGGCGCCGGCGTCGCTCAGGCTGTCGGCCTGCGCGCTCAGCGCCTCCGCCGCCTTTGCGATCTCCGCCCCGGCGGTCTCGGCCGCCTTGCCCAGCGCTTCGCGGTTGTCTCCGGACGCCGCCTCAAGCGCCTCCGTCTGACGGCCCATCCGTTCGGCGAGCGCGGTCAGATCCTCGGTCTGGCGGGCCACGGCCCCGCGCACCACGGAGGCCTGCGTGGCGGCCCGTTCGGAGGCGGCGTCGAGCTCCTGGGTCTGCCGCGCGAGCTGGTCGAGGATCTCCTGCACCTCCGCGGTGGCGCGCGACAGGGTCTCGTCCAGCGCCTGCCCGTGGGCGTCGAGCGCGTCGGTCAGGCGCCCGGCGTGCCGCTCCGTCTGATCCTCCAGCGTCTCGCCCAGCATGCCGGCCCGGCGGTCGGCCTCTCCCAGCGCCTCGGAAAGCCGGGCGGCGAACGCGTCGAGGGTCTGCTCGACCGAGCCGTTGAGCTGCTTGGTGCGGTCGCTCAGCAGCTCCGTCATCCGCTCGATGCGCGCGCCGCTGTCCGCCAGATGCCGGTCCAGCGCCGTCTCGCGCTCCGAATAGGCGGCCTCCAGCGCGTCGGTCAGCCGGCGCGTCTCGACGCGCAGGCGCTCGCCGATGGCCTGGCCGCGCCGGTCGGCGGCTTCCGCCGCCTCGCTGACGCCCTCGGCGCCGCGCTTCAGGGTCTCCGCGATGCGCTCCGCCTTGCCGGCGCTGGCGGCGCTCGCCGCGTCCAGGGCCTCGCTATGGGTGCGGAAGAGCGCGCCCAGCGCGTCCGCCTGATCCGCGGCCTTGGCGGAGGCCTGGACCAGATCCTCTGCCTGCGCGTGGAGCGCCGATTCGACCTCCTGGGCGCGGGACAGGGTCCGCTCGCCGGCGTCGTCGAGCAGCCGCGCGGTCTCCTCGGCGCTCTCCTCGACCCGGCGCTGACAGCGCTCCAGCCGCTCCGCCATCGCCTCCAGCCGCTGAACCTGATGGCCCAGCTCCTCGCGCAGGTCCTTGGCGCGTGCGCCGGTCGCGTCGCCGGCGCCTTCCAGCGCCTCGATCTGGGCGCGCAGGCTCTCGGCCAGATCGGTGAGATTGGCGGCGGCGATCTCGCCCGCCTGGGTTAGCGCGTCTGTCTGGCGCTGCAGCGAGTCCGCAACCGACGCGATCCGCCCCTCCTGCTGGTCGGCCGGGTAGGCGAGCTGCGCGAGTTGCCGCCGCAGCACCTCGGTATGCAGGCGCACGTCCTCCTCGCGCCGGATGTAGAGCGCGATCAGCCAGACCAGCGCGACCGGGACCAGGGCGCCGGTCAGCATCAGCGCGATCTCGTGCGGCAGCAGCGCCGCGACGAGCCCCAGCCCGCCCATGGTCTGGAAGTACCAGGCGCACAGGGCGAGCCACCCGCCGCTGACGCCGGCGGCGATCCAGCCCGCGATGCGGCCGCGTCGGTCCGCGCGCAGGCGGGCGGCCTCCAACTCCTGCTCGGCGGCGTCGGCGCGCGGGCGGTCGGCGGAGGGCAGGCGGGTGACTTTCGCGGTCATCTCTATCCGGTCGCAGCGTTGCAGTCGGGCGGCGTTCCAAGTCAGCCGGCAATGCTAGACCGATTCAGGCCGGGACGCAGCCGCTTATCGCGGTGGGCGCGCGGCTTGGCGACGTTGTGAAGCGGCCGCGCCCGGGCTATGGTCGCCGCTTAGCGCGGAAGCAAGAAATGCGTCGGCGCGCCGGGCGACGTCCGCCCGGCGTGCGGCGCGTCTGCGCGCCGCCGCGCCGCCGCCTTGTCCATGACCAGAGGTCCCGCTCGCCCATGTACAGCCACCCCGATTTCCCGAGCCTGCATGTCATCGACCACCCGCTGGTGCAGCACAAACTCACCTGGATGCGCCGCTCGGATACGGCGACAGCCATGTTCCGCAGTCTGCTGCGCGAGATCGCCCTGCTGATGGGCTACGAGATCACCCGTCACGTGCCGATGACGACGGAGCGGATCGAGACCCCGCTTGCGGCCATGGACGCGCCGGTGCTGGCCGGCCGCAAGCCGGCGATCGTGCCGATCCTGCGCGCCGGGCTCGGCATGGCCGACGGGCTGGTCGAACTGATGCCGTCGGCGCGGGTCGGGCATATCGGCCTCTATCGCGATCCGCAGACCAAACGGCCGACGGAGTATTACGTCAAGCTGCCGGAGCCGGGCGGACGCCTCTTCATCCTGTGCGATCCGATGCTGGCGACCGGCCACTCCGCGGCCTACGCTGTGGACGTTCTGGTCAAGGCGGGCGTGGAGGAGCAGAACATCCGCTTCCTCTCGCTGGTCAGCGCGCCGGAAGGGGTGCGGGTCTTCGTCGACGCGCACCCGAACGTCGCGCTCTACACCGCGGCCCTGGACGATCGCCTTGACGAGAACGCCTACATCGCCCCGGGTCTCGGCGACGCCGGCGACCGGCTGTTCGGCACCAAGTAGAGGCCTTAATCTGGGCCGACGGGCGCCCTATTCGGCGCGCAGGGTCGCCGGCGGCGGATCGAGGAGGAGGCTGCAGGACGGTGAGCGACGGGACGGCGGCCGACAGCGCGGTCGATGCGGTGCGGCGCACGCTGCTGCACCGGGTGGCCGGCGGCGCGGCGGCGCTTGCGGCGCTGGCGACCGGCCTCGCCCGATCGCCGCGCGCGCGGGCGGCGCCGGTCGAGCCGGGGCCGGTTTCGCTCACTCTGCGTGGCGGAACCCGCGTCCAGGCCGCCCTCGCCCTGCCGGCCGGCGCCGGGCCGGGCGCCGCTCTTCCGATGGTGTTGCTGATCCACGAATGGTGGGGCCTCACCGATCCGATCCGGCGGCGCGCCGCCGACCTGGCCGGCCGTGGATACGCCGCGCTGGCGGTCGACCTGATGGGCGGGCGGATCGCAACGACGCCCGAGGCGGCGCGCGCCCAGATGGCCGCGGTCGATCCGGCGCGCGCGACCGAGACGCTGATCCGCTGGATGGCGTGGCTGCGGGCGCGGCCGGAGACGGGCGCGCGGCTCGCCACCCTCGGCTGGGGCTTCGGCGGCGGCTGGGCGCTGGCCGGATCGCTCGCCGCGCCGACGCAGGCGAGCGTGGTCTATTACGGGCGCGTCAACCGGCCGGCGTCGGATTTCGTGCGGCTGCAGGGCCCGGTGCTCGGCCATTTCGCGGAGCGCGATCCCTTTCTGGAGCCCGCCATGGTCGACGCGTTCGTCGCCCGGATGGCGGCGGCCGGCCGGGCGCTCACCGTCTATTGGTACGACGCCGGGCACGCCTTCGCGAACCCGGCCGGCCCGACCTATGACGCCGCGGACGCCGACCGGGCCTGGGAGCGCACGCTCTCCTTCCTGGCCCAGACCCTGAAGGCGGGAGACTGAGCCGCATGAAACGCTGGGCCCTTCTCGCCGTCGCCGTCATGGTCGCGATCGTCGCCTCGCAGTTCCCGGCCTATCGTCAGCAGTATCTGCAGCGGCTGGGCGGCGCCCTCGACGAGGTCGCGCGCCAGGTCGAGGCGCTCGACGCCCGGGCCGACGCGGCGGGGCTCGGCCGCTATCCCTATCTGCGCCGGCTGATGGACAATCCCGATCCGATCGTGGTGCAGGAGGGCGAGGCGCTGGTGGCGCTGGTGGGGCGCAAGACCCGGCTCGAGCAGGCGATCGCCGCCGTCGAGGCGGCGCCCGTTTATCTCCAGGCCGTTCAAGTGCTCTTCCATCTGGAGCGCGACGCGGCCGCAGCGAGCCTGCGGGCGTTCGAGCCGGCCCTGCCGCTCAGCGTCTCCGGCGGTTTCCACGCCTTCCTCGGCTTCTTTCTCGGATGGCTCTTGCCGCAGGGCGTTCGCCGGCTCTTCCCGCGCCGGGAAGTCGTCGACGGCTAGCGCGGACTCGGGTCGCCGACGCTAAGGCCAAGCCGCTCGGCCGCGCTGCCCTGATTGACCGCGATCTCCGCCAGACCGCAGGAATTCTCGTACCAGAAGGCCTCGCCCGGCGCGGCGTCGGCGAAGGTGCGCTTGCGCGGCAGGGGAAGCGCGGCGCGGTCCGCCCGCAGCCCTGTCAGGCAGTTGCCGTAGCCGTCGATATGGACGATCTCCGCCAGATCCTCCGGCCAGTCGGCGCCGATCGGCGCGTCCGACAGCGGCCGGCTCTCCGGCCGCTCGCCGATGGCCCAGCGCGCCGCCGCGGGGGCGAAGAGGTCGCGGCCGTGGAAGCTGGCGCTCAGCCGCTCCGGGCGCCACAGCACCTCGCGCCAGTCGGCGCGGTCGGCGCGCCGGGCGGCGATGGCGAGCAGGCCGTTGTCCGGGCCGATCAGCTTGCGGCCGTCGGCCTCCAGCATCACCGCGCGGCGCGCGCCGCCGACGCCGGGATCGACCACCGCGCAGACGGCGGCCCCCTCCGGCAGGTCGCGCAGCAGGGCGGCGAGCAGATAGGCCGCCGGCTTCGGCCGGAAGGCGGGCGCGTCATGCATCAGATCGATCAGCGGCAAGCCGGGCGCCGCGGCCGCCGCCGCCGCGCGCATCTGCCCGACATAGGGTCCCGCCCAGCCGAAATCCGTGAAGAAACAGAGCATGCGCCGCCCCCAAGGTTCCCGTGCGCCGCGCCGCGGGCGCCCTGTCGCGGGCGGCCTGCCGCGGGCGGCCCTGTTGCGGATGCTGCGGGCGATGATGCGCGGGCGGACGGGGCCTGTCCACCGGGCGGTCGCTCCACCCCCTCCCCCGGGCGGCGATGCGATAGCTATGCCCCCGGGCGCGCGCCCGGGGCGCCTGGGCGCCGGCGCGGATCAGCCGTGCTCGCGCAGCAATTCCTGCACGCTGCGCCGCCCGTCGGCCTTGCGGTCGAGGCAGAGAACCCGGCGCCGAGCGTCCTGGTTCGACTCGCGCTCGACCCGGCACTGTTCGGCGGTCGCCTTGTAGAAGCTGTAGCGGACGGGGGCGAACTCGCCGTCGACCGGGCTGGTGAAGCCGATCAGCACCACCATGGTCAACATCTGCAACGTTTCGGCGGCCGCATCCATGGCGCGCCTCCTCCTGAAAAGTGACCCTCCTATGACATTTTGGCGCACCTTGTGCGCATATCAAGCAAAAAAGACGCACCTGGTGCGCTTTTCGAGAAAGTCCTGTCAGCGCAAGACCTTACCCCCGGCCCGGCTCGGCGAGGGCCCGCATCGCTGGAGCGCCGCGCACAGGCTCTTCCGCCGACTCGGCGTCAACCGGAGGCGGCGCGGGGCGATGACAGTTTGTCAGGAGAAAAGATGGTGCCGCCTGCGTGACTCGAACACGCGACCCCCGCATTACGAATGCGATGCTCTACCAACTGAGCTAAGGCGGCGCCGGGGCCCGCGTCGCGGGCCCGAGGGCGGGGCGGAAAATAGGAGCCTGCGGCGCGATTTGCAAGCGGCCTGTGCCGCGCCTCAGGCGGCGGCGGGCTTGTCGGAGCGCGCGGGCGGCGCCGCCTCGGCCCCCGCCGCCTGCGGCGGCGCGTCCGGGGCGGCGTCCAGCGGGGCGAGCGCGCCGGCCGCGCGCTCGCCGTCCCGGCGCACGATCTCCTCGTCCTCCCGGTCCGCCGCGGGGTCGACGCCGTGGCCGGGCTCGTCCCCGGCGGCGCGGGCGAGCCAGGCCCGGGCCGCCTCCAGATCGCCGCGCTCCTCCTCTTCGAGCCGCGCCATCAGGCGGCAGATGCGCGGGGTCGGGCGTCCGCCCCCGCTCTCCCCAGCCCCGGCGAGCTCGAGATGGCGGCGCGCCTCGCCCCAGAGCTGCGCGTCGAGCGCGGCGAGCGCCAGCGCGGCGTGGCTTTCCGGGTGGTCCGGCTGCAGCTTGAGCAGCGCCTCGAACCGCTTCACCTGGCCGAGCGCCGTCGTCCCGGTCGGGGCGAGCTCGCGATAGACCTCGGCGAGCTGCGGATCGGCGGCGGCGGCCCAGGCCTGCTCCACCAGCTTCTCGGCCTTGCGGGTCCGGCCCTCCTCGCGCATCAGGGTGGCGGCGAGGCGCACCGCGTCGGCCGAAGCGGCGTCCGCCTTCATGGCCTGCTGCGCGGTCTTCAGCGCGCTGCGCGTCATGCCCTCGCGGCGTTGCTGGCGGGCCTGGTCGAGCAGCAGGCGCGCCCGGCGCCGGCCCGCCTCGTCGGCCGGCACCGCCTTCTCGCGCGCCGCGCGCTCAAGCGTGCGCAGCGCCTGCTCGTGCCGGCCCTGCTCGATCTGAAGCTCCAGCAATTCGCGCAGCACCCAGGGCACGCCGGGGCGCAGCCGGTCCGCCTCCTCCGCCAGTTCCAGCGCACGAGCGCGGTCGCCGGATTTCAGCGCCTGCATCATCAGCCCCCGCACCCCCATGAAGGCGGCGGAAGGGTCGTCCAGCATGCTTTCGAAATAGCGCCGGGCGGCGTCGTCCTGACCGTTGAGCTGCGCCGATTGCGCCGAAAGCAGGCGGGTCAGCGCCGGGTCGTTCAACAGGGCCTCGGCTCGCTTGGCCTGGCGCGCGGCCTCGTTCCGGTCGCCGGCGGCGACGGCGACAAGCCCCTGCGTCAGCGCCTTGTAGCCGCGGGTCTGGCGGCTGCGCGCCCGATAGTCGCGATAGCGCGTCGGCAGACGCACCAGCCCGCGCCGGATGCGGTCCCCGAAGGCGAGCAGGACCGCAAGCAGCAATATCAGCGCCAGCAGCACGCCCGCCGGCATGTCGGCGCGCCAGCCGCGGAACTCGATCGACGCCGAGCCCGGATAGGCGGCGAAATAGGCGACGAGGGCGCCGACGATCCCGAGCTTGACGAGGAAGAGGAGCGCGCGTCCGGTCATGGCTCAGCCCTCCGTTGCACCGGTCTCGCCGGCCCCGGCCGGCCCTCCGGCTCCGCCTCCGGCCGCGGGGGACAGCCGCGCCGTCGCGGCGTCCCGCAGATCGCTCAGCGCGGCTTCCGCGGCCAGCCGCCGCTCGGCGTCCTCGAGCCAGCGCGCGGCCTCGGCGCTGGCCTCGCGGATCTCGGACAGCGCGGCGACCGCACCGGCGAGGTCGCCGCGCGCGAGCGCCGCTTCGGCCCGGCTGACCGGCGGGCGCTCCGCGGCCTCGCCGGTCTGGCGCACGCTGACCAGCGCGCTGAGGCGCCCGATCGTCTCGCCCACCCAGTCGGCGTCCGGCGCGACGGCGGCGTGCATCGCCGTCGCGGAGGCCGCAAAGCGCCGCTGCAGGGCGGGCAGGGTCGCGACGCCGCGTTCGGCCGCCGGACGCAGGCGCGCGACGGCGTCGGCAAGCGCCGGATCCTCCGGCGCCAGCGCCGCGACGCGATCCAACGGCGCGGCGAAGGGCCGGCCGGCGGCCAGCGCATCCTGCACGGCGCCGACGGCGATCACCGTCGCCGCCTCCTCTGCGCCCTTCAGCGCCGGCGCGCGCGCGATCTCGGCGATGCGCGCGTCGTGGGTCTCGACCCGGCTTTCCAAGGCGGCGGCGCGGTCGCGCAAGGCGGCGACGCTCTCCGCCTCGGCGCGGGAGTCCAAGGCGGATTCGAGCGCCGCCACGCGCGCCGTCAGCGTCTCGGTCGCCGCCCGCACCGCGTCCTGCGCCGCATCCTGCGCCGCATCCTGGGCCGCGTCCTGCACCGCGGCCTGAAGCGCGGCCGGATCGGGGGACGCGGGCGCTCCGTCCGGCGCGACCGGGGCGGGCGCGCTTTGGACCGCCTCTTCAAGGCTCGCGAGCCGCGCGCGCAGATCCTCGATTGCGGCGGGATCCCCCGCCGCGGCGTCCGCGCGCGCGGCGGACAGCGCCTCGCCGACGCGCCCGGCCAGGGTCTCCACCCGGCCGCCCAGCGCCTCGACGTCGCGGGCGAGCGCCTCGATTTCGCCGGCGTCGACGCCCGGACCGGCCGCCGGGGCCGGCAGATACTGGCCAAGCAGCGGGTCGAGCGCCCGATCCGCCGCCGGCCGCCAATAAGGCTCCAACGCCAGGCCGATCAGCGCGACCGCCGCCAGGAGAAAGGCCGCCCGGGCCGGGCCGGCTCCGGCGCGCGCGGGCTCGGACCGAGGCGGCGCGGCCGCCGCCGCCGGCTCGCTCGGTTCCGGGGCGGGGCGCTCAGGCTCGGCGGGCTCGGCGGTTTCCGTCTCCGGCTCGGGCCGCGAGTCCGGCTCCGCCTGCAAGTCCTCGGCTGTTTCCTCGCTCTCCGCGCCGGGTTCGGCCGCGGGCCCGTCGGTTGCCGGCCCCTCGGCGCCGTCGGGTTCCGGCGAGGCCTCCCCTGTGGGCCCGGTCAGGGTCGCCGCAAGGTCGATTCCGGCGGCGTCCGCGGCCGCGATCACGTCGCGCCAGCGGTTGTCGGGGATATGGTTGCGGGACTTCCAGCCCTGCACGGTCGAGACGGCGACGCCCAAGGTGGTCGCCATCGGACGGATGCCGCCGAAAGCGTCGATGACGGCCTCCGCGTCGGGAGTCGGGTGCTCCGCGACCGCCGCCGTTTCTTCAGCCGCCGTTTCTTCAGCCGTCGGTTCGGCGGCGGTCGGCTCGGCGGCGGTCGGCTTCGCGTCCGGGCTGTCCGTCGCCGCGTCAGGCTTGTTCGGCTCCGCCATGATCGGCTCCCCCTCGGCCTCTTGGCCCTCGGCGATCTTATCAGCTTTTTCAGGGCTGTCAGGGGGCGTCTCGCCCGCCTGTACGCGTACGGGCTCCGCGGTGCGGAGCAAAGAGGCGATTTCCGCCGCCTCCGGCGCGGGCGCGATCAGGACCCGGCCCCAAGCCAAGGCGGCCGCCCGATCGGCGACGGCTTGGCTCAGGCAGGCGGCGGTCATGCCCTTGGCGGCCTCGCTCAAGCCGGCTTCGGCGGCGAGGCGCGCGAAGGTCTCCGCGGTCCGCGGGGAAAAGAGCACCACCGCCTGAATGCGCCCTTCCGCCATCGCGGTCCGGGCCGCGGGGCTGAAGGCCGAGGCGGTTTCCGCCTTGTAGAAGGCGCGTTTGACCACCTCGAAGCCGACGTCTGCGAGCCGCCCCGCCAGATCGCCGGCCAGGTGCGACCCGGCGATGTGGTAGAGCCGGCCGTCCGCCGGCTTGAAGCGGCCTTCCACCAGCCGGGTCAGCGCGGCGACGTCGCCGTCCGCCTGCTCCACCGTCGAGAACCCGACCATGCGGGCGGTGGACGCCGTCGCGGGTCCGACGCAAAGCGCCGGCAGATCGCGCAGCCGGCTTTCGCGCGCGAAGGCCCGCACGCCGTTGGCGGAGGTGAAAAGCAACGCCTGCACGCCGTCCAGGTCGCGGGCGAGCTGGGCGTGAGTCGGCGGGGTCGGCGCGATGGAGAGCAGCGGTTCGGCCATCACCTGGAAGCCGGCCGCTTCCAGCAGTCCGCTCAACTCGGCGGCGTCCTCCGCCGGGCGGGTGACGAGGACGGTCGGCGCCCCCTCATCCGAAGAAGTCATCGCCCATCTCCGCCTTGAGGCGTCGGCCGGCCTCTATCCCGACGGCGTGCGGATCGTCGGCGGGGCCGCTCTCCTCGACCCGCAGGACCCGCGTTCCGTCCTCACGCGCGACCAGGCCGCGGAACCGGATGCGGCCGTCGGCAATCTCCGCCAGTCCCGCGATCGGCGTCTTGCAGGAGCCGTCGAGCACTTCGAGATAGGCGCGCTCGCAAGTCACGCGCGCCAGACTCTCCGCGTGCGAGAGCGGGGCGAGGATCTCGTGCGCCGCCGCATCCTCGGAACGGCAGGCGATGCAGATCGCCCCCTGGGCCACGGCGGGCAGCAGCGTTTCCGGCGCCAGCGCCCGGGCTTTCGCCTCCCCCACCATGTCGAGACGGTTGAGACCCGCCATCGCCAGCATGGTGGCGTCCGCTACGCCCTCCGCCAATTTGCGCAGCCGCGTTTGCACATTGCCGCGGAACAGGACCACCTTGAGATCCGGGCGCATGGCGAGAAGCTGCGCCTGACGCCTGAGGCTGGCGGTGCCGACGGTCGCGCCGTCGGCGAGCGCCTCGGGTCCGTCCGCCGCGTGCGGGCTGAGCCACGCGTCGCGCGGATCCTCGCGCTCCAGCACCGCGCCGACGCCGACGCCGGGAGCCAGGATCGTCTCCATATCCTTCATGGAGTGGACGGCGGCGGTGCAGCGGTCATCCAGCAGCGCGCGGTCCAGCTCCTTGGTGAAAAGGCCCTTGCCGCCGACCTCCGCCAGGGGACGGTCGGTCACGGCGTCGCCGGAGACCTTGATCTCCGCGATCTCGACCGGCAGGTCGGGCCAGCGCGCCTGCAGCAGCCGTCTGGCCTCATAGGCCTGGGCCATGGCGAGCGGCGACCCGCGGGTGCCGAGGATGAAGGGACGGTCGGGGGTGAAGCGATCTGTCGGTGTGCTCATGACCGCCAAGCTGTAGCCTATCCAGGCCGGATAGGCTACACCCGCCATGACCCGCCCCGGGTCGAAAGGCGGGCGGCCGAACGCGTACGGGCCGTCCTGTGAAGGGAAACCAACGCGCGATGCGGATACTAGGACTGGAAACCTCCTGCGACGAGACCGCGGCGGCCGTGGTGGAGCGCCTGGCGGACGGGCGCGGCCGCATCCTCGCCAACATCGTGCTCTCGCAGTTGGAGGAGCACCGTCCCTATGGCGGCGTGGTGCCGGAGATCGCGGCGCGCAGCCATCTCGACCATCTCGACGGGCTGATCGCGCAGGCTATGGCGGAGGCGGACGTCGGCTTCGACGCGCTCGACGGGATCGCGGCCACCGCCGGCCCCGGGCTGATCGGCGGCGTGATGGTCGGCGCGCTCACGGCGAAGGCGATCGCCTGGGCGAAAGGCCTGCCCTTCATCGCGGTCAATCACCTGGAAGGGCATGCGCTGACCGCGCGGCTCGTCGCCGAGACGCCGGAAGACGCCGCCTTCCCCTATCTGCTGCTGCTGGTCAGCGGCGGGCATTGCCAGCTTCTCGCGGTCGAGGGCGTGGGCCGCTATCGGGTCTATGGGACGACCGTCGACGACGCCGTCGGCGAGGCCTTCGACAAGACGGCGAAGCTGCTCGGCCTCGGCTATCCCGGCGGCCCGGCGGTGGAGCGCGCGGCCGAGGGCGCGCGGGAGCCGGAGCGCTTCCCGCTCTCCGTCCCGATGCAGGGGCGGCCGGATTGCGACTTCTCCTTCTCCGGCCTAAAGACCGGGGTGCGCCAGCAGCTTCAACGCCTCGGCAAGCCTCAGCCGACGGATCAGGACCTGGCCGACCTCGCCGCCGCCTTCCAGAACGCCGCCGCCGCCTCGCTGGCCGACCGGACCCGGCGCGCGGCGGTGCGTTTCTCGGAAGAAGTCGCTCCCGGCCGGCCGCTGGTGGTCGCCGGCGGCGTAGCCGCCAACAGGACGATCCGCGCGGTCCTGGCGGAGACGGCTGCGGCCGTCGGCATGCGCTTCCTCGCGCCGCCGTTGAAGCTCTGTACGGACAATGCGGCGATGATCGCCTGGGCGGGGGCGGAGCGTCTGGCGCTCGGCTTGACGGACGGGCTCGATTTCCGGCCCCGGCCGCGGTGGCCCCTGACGGAACTGACGGCCGAGCTTTCGGCCAAGTTTTCGGGGGAGCGCCCGGCGTGAGCGGCGCGGACGGACGCCTCGCGATCCTGGGGGGCGGCGCGTGGGGCACGGCGCTCGCCTGCGTCGCGCGCCGGACCGGACGGCCGGTGCGGCTGTGGGGGCGCAACGCCGAGGCGGCGGCCGCGATCAATGCGGGCCGCGGCAATCCGGACTATCTGCCCGATATCGACCTGCCGAAGGGGATCGAGGCGACGACCGATCTCGCGCACGCGCTCGACGGCGCGGCGGCCGCCCTGATCGTCGTCCCGGCCCAGGCGGTGCGCGACGCGGCCGGCGCCATGGCGCCGCACGTTCCCGACGGGCTGCCCGTCGCGCTCTGCGCCAAGGGGGTGGAGCGGGAGAGCTTCAAGCTGATGACGGAGGTGGCGGCCGAGGCGCTGCCGCAGGCCCGCCTCGCCGTGCTGTCCGGGCCGACCTTCGCGGCCGAGGTGGCGCGCGGCCTTCCGACGGCGGTTACGCTCGCCGCCGCTGATCGGGCGGCGGCGCAGATCCTGCGCGCGGCGCTGGCGAGCGAACGGTTCCGGCCCTACCTGTCCGACGATCCGGTCGGCGCCGAGGTCGCCGGGGCCGCCAAGAACGTGATCGCCATCGCCTGCGGCGTCGCCTGGGGGCTGGGACTGGGAGAGAACGCGCGCGCTGCCCTGTTGACGCGAGGGCTGGCCGAAATCGGCCGGATCGCCCGGGCGCTCGGCGGCGACCCGCGCACCATGGCGGGGCTCGCCGGGCTGGGCGATCTGACGCTGACCGCCGGCAGCCGGACCAGCCGCAACACCAGCTTCGGCTACGAACTGGGCCGCGGCGCGCAGGCGCAGGCGGTGCTCGGCGGCAGGCGCGGCGTCACCGAGGGCTTCTGGACGGCGCAGGCGATCGTCGGCCTGGCCGAGCGCGCCGGCGTCGAGGATCTGCCGATCATCCGCGCCGTCGCCGACGTGCTGGCCGGCCGCATCACCACCGGCGAGGCGATGCAGGACCTGCTCTCCCGCCCGGTCGGCGAGGAAGGGCTCTGAGGCGCGCGGCAAGCTGAAGACGACCTGTCGCGCCGGGCCTTGCACGCCCCGGCGCCCGCCTGTATAAGCCCGCGGTTCGTGAGGGTCCGTCCCTTGCGGGCTTCCATCGGCGCGTCCGGGCTCTTTGGGTATGCCCGGCCGCCTCAAGGACGCGGCGCCGCCCTCGCATGCGAGACGGCGCCCCAACCGACCAAGTTCATGGAGTGTCGCGAAATGCCCAAGCTGAAGAACAAGAGCTCCGCCAAGAAGCGGTTCAAGCTCACCGGCAAGGGGAAGGTGCGATTCTACAGCGCCTGCCTGCGCCACAACACGTCCAACCGGCCGAAGCAGATGCTGCGGCAGAATCGCGGCGGCCAGATCATGGCCGACTGCGACGCGCGGATCGTGAAGCGCAATTTCCTGCGCGCTTGAACCGGATCACTTTTAGGCTAGGAGCAAGATCATGGCGCGAGTGAAACGGGGTGTGACCACCCACGCCCGCCACAAGAAAGTCATCAAGGCCGCGAAGGGCTATCGCGGGCGTCGGAAGAACACCTTCCGCGTTGCGAATCAGGCCGTGGAAAAGGCGGGGCAATACGCCTACCGCGACCGGCGCACCAAGAAGCGCGAGTTCCGCGCGCTCTGGATTCAGCGCATCAACGCGGCCGTGCGCGCGGCCAGCGACAACCAGATGACCTATGCCCGATTTATGGACGGCGTGAAGAAGGCCGGGATCGATCTCGACCGGAAGGTGCTCGCCGACATCGCGGTGCATGAGCCCGACGCCTTCAAGGCGCTGGTGCAGCAGGCCCAGGCGGCGCAGGCCTGACGCTTCGTCCCGAGCCGCCCCGTCGACGACGGGGGCGGTCGGGCGTCCGACGGGATTGGAAAGACCGGCCGGCCCGGCGCAGGCGCGCACAGGGCCAAGGGCCGGTCTTTTCGCGTTCGGGCGCGCCCTTTCCAAGATCGGCCGGAGCGGCTAAAGGACCGGCGGGTCGACGCGAGACGGCCCGACGAGCAGGCAGGAAGAGCGACACATCATGACGATCGACGCCGACGCCCTGGCGCGGGAGCTGACCGAGCGGATCGAGGCGGCCGGGGACTTGAAGGCCCTCGACGCGTTGCGCGTCGCCGCGCTGGGCAAGAAGGGCCGCATCACGGCCGAGATGAAGCAGTTGGGCGCCCTCGACGCCGAGGCGCGCAAGGCGGCCGGCCAAGCGCTGAACGCGGTCAAGCAGCAGGTGACGGAGGCGATCGAGCGCCGCCGCGCCGTGCTGGAGGACGCGGCGCTGGAGGCCCAGCTCGCCGCGGAATCGGTCGACGTCTCGCTGCCCGTGCGGCCGGAGCGGCAGGGCAAGCTGCACCCGATCAGCCAGACCATGGACGAGATCATCGCGATCTTCGGCCAGATGGGCTTCGCCGTCGCAGAAGGGCCGGACATCGAGGACGACTACAAGAACTTCACCGCCCTCAACATCCCGCCGGAGCATCCGGCGCGGCAGATGCACGACACTTTCTATCTGTCGGACGGGGCCGGCGGCGCCGATATGGCAACCGTGCTGCGCACCCACACGAGCCCGGTGCAGGTGCGCACCATGGAGACCGTCACGCCGCCGATCCGGGTGATCGCGCCGGGGCGCACCTACCGCTCCGACAGCGACATGACGCACACGCCGATGTTCCATCAGGTCGAGGGGCTGGTGATCGACAAGACCACCCATTTCGGCCACCTGAAGGGCTGCCTGCAGGATTTCTGCAGCGCCTATTTCGAGGTCGAGGACGTGCCGCTGCGCTTCCGGCCGAGCTACTTCCCCTTCACCGAGCCCTCGGCGGAGGTGGATATCGGCTGCTCGCGCGAGGGCGGGGAGCTGAGGATCGGCGCCGGCGACGACTGGTTGGAGATCCTGGGCTGCGGCATGGTCCATCCCAGGGTGCTGGCCATGTCCGGCGTCGATCCCGACGAATACCAGGGTTTCGCCTTCGGCATGGGGATCGAGCGCATCGCGATGCTGAAATACGGCATTCCCGATCTGCGCACCTTCTTCGACGCGGACGTGCGCTGGCTCGACCATTACGGCTTCGCGCCGATTGAAGTCCCGACCCTGATCCGGGGGCTGACGCCATGAAATTCACGCTGAGTTGGCTCAAGGACCATCTGGAGACCGACGCGTCGCTCGATCGGATCGCCGACGCGCTGACCGACCTTGGGTTGGAGGTCGAGCATGTCGACGATCCGACGGAGAAGCTGGCCCCCTTCACCATCGCCTACGTGACCGAGGCCCGCCCGCACCCGAACGCCGACTGGCTGCAGATCTGCATGGTCGACGCCGGCGACGGCGAGCCGGTCCAGGTCATCTGCGGCGCGCCCAACGCGCGCGCCGGCATGAAGGGCGTCTTCGCGCCAGACGGCGCCTATGTGCCGGGCACGGGCCACCATCTGAAGGCCGGCAAGATCCGCGGCGAGGCCTCGAACGGCATGCTCTGCTCCGAGCGCGAGATGGGGCTGTCCGACGATCACGAGGGCATAATCGACCTGCCGGACGACGCGCCCGTCGGCGAGAGCTTCGCCAAGTGGCGCGGCCTCGACGACCCGGTGATCGAGATCGCGATCACGCCGAACCGCGCCGACTGCCTGGGCGTGCGCGGCGTGGCGCGGGACCTGGCCGCGCGCGGGCTGGGGACCTTGAAGCCGTTCGACGCGACGCCGGTCCCCGGCGCCTATGCGAGCCCGATCAAATGGGTGCGCGCCGACGATATCGGGGCGGCTTGTCCCTATGTGGCCGGACGCCACTTCCGGGGCGTGAAGAACGGCCCGTCGCCCGCCTGGATGCAGAAGCGGCTGACGGAGATCGGGTTGCGGCCGATCTCGGCGCTCGTCGACATCACCAACTACGTCACCTACGACCTGGGACGGCCGCTGCACGTCTTCGACGCCAAGACGGTCAAGGGCGACGTCCTCACCATGCGCAAGGCGCGCGCGGGCGAGACGATCCTGGCCCTCGACGGCAAGGAGTACGCGCTGGAAGAGGGGATGACGGTCATCGCCGACGCGGCCGGGCCGGAAGGCGTCGGCGGCGTCATGGGCGGCGAGCAGTCCGGCTGCACCGAGGAGACCACGGAGGTCTTCCTGGAGGTCGCGCTGTTCGACCCGATCCGCACCGCCGAGACGGGCCGCAAGCTGGGGATCGAGTCCGACGCCCGCTATCGCTTCGAGCGCGGTCTCGACCCGCAGTCGGCGGTCTGGGGCGTCGAGGCGGCGACGCGCCTGATCCAGGAGCTCTGCGGCGGCGAGGCGTCCGAGGTGGTCTCCGACGGCGCCATCCCGGATGAAAGCCGCCGGGTGCGCCTGCGGCCGGAGAAGCTGAAGAGCTTCGGCGGTATCGAGCTGCCGACGACCGAGGCGGCCGGCGTGCTGCAGCGCCTCGGCTTCGAGACGGAGGATCACGGCCATGAGATCATCGCCGTCCCCCCAACCTGGCGCGGCGACATCGAGCATGAGCACTGCCTGATCGAGGAGGTGCTGCGCGTCCACGGTTACGACAAGGCGCCGGCGGTCAGCCTGAGCCATCCCGAGGGCGCGCTGCCGCAGCCGATCCTGACGCTGTTGCAGCGGCGCACCGGCTTCGCCAAGCGCGTGCTGGCGCAGCGCGGCATGCTGGAGGCCGTCACCTGGTCCTTCATGCCGCGGGCCGAGGCCGAACTGTTCGGCGGCGGCGAGGCGGCGATGCAGCTCGCCAACCCGATCAGCGCGGATCTGGACGCGATGCGTCCCTCGATCCTGCCGAACCTGCTGGCGGCGGCGCAGCGCAACATCGACCGCGGCCATCCCGACCCGGCGCTGTTCGAAATCGGCCCGACCTATCGCACCCGCGAGGCGGACGGCCAGGATCTGGTCGCCGCCGGCCTGCGCGCCGGCAAGACGGGCCCGCGCCACTGGGCGGAGGCGCCGCGCGACGTCGACGCCTTCGACGCCAAGGCGGATGTGGCGGCGGCCTTGACCGCCTGCGGCGCGCCGGTCGACAAGCTGCAGGTCACGACCGACGCCCCGGACTGGTATCATCCGGGCCGATCCGGCTGTCTGCGGCTGGGCCCCAACGTGCTGGCGCGTTTCGGGGAGGTGCATCCGAAGCTCTTGAAGCGCTATGACATCCGCGGGCGCGCCGTCGCCTTCGAGATCTTCCTGGAGGCGATCCCGGAGCCCAAGGCGAAGAAGGGAGCGGGCAAGACCCGGCCGCTGTTGCAGGCCTCGGCGCTGCAGCCGGTGACGCGCGACTTCGCCTTCCTGGTGGACGCCGCGGTGCCGGCGGACAAGCTGGTGCGCTCGGCCGTGGGGGCGGACAAGCAACTCGTCGCCGGGGCCAGCGTCTTCGACGTCTATGCGGGCCCGGAGCTCGAGGGCAAGAAGTCGGTCGCCGTCTCCGTCACCCTGCAGCCGACCGAGAAGACGCTGACCGACAAGGAGATCGAGGCCGTCGGCGCCCGAATCGTCGCCAATGTCGAGAAGCAGACCGGCGGCGTGCTGCGGAGTTAGGCGAAAGGCGCGGGACAGGACATGGCGGCGCGCGACGAAGATGGAGAGGACGGCGCGCGGGCCGTGCGCAAGGTTTCCTATTCGATCCCCTGCGCCAGCGCCTTCCGCGACCGGGTGGCGGCGCTGGCCGAGCGCCGGGGCGTCAATGTCGGCGACGTCGCGCGCTCGGTCATCCTGACCCTGCCGGCGGCGCTGATCGACGGCTTTCCGGACCCCGGGGAGCCGGCGCGCGACGACCGGGAGACCGTGATCCTCAAATCCGGCCCCAGCGCCGGCAAGCCCTGGAAACGCAAGCCGCGCCTGCAGGCCCGCCTGCCCAAGGGCCACCAGGTGGTGCGGCTGCGCAAGGCGCTGGGGCTCGCCTTGGCGTTGGACGCCGGAGAGCTCACGCTCTCCCTCGACGACGCCAAACGCCCCGCGCGCGCCGAGGCGGAGGCCGCCCTGCGCGAGGAGGCGGACCGGCTGCGCGCCATGGTCCGGACGCTCGCCTTCGACGCCCTGCCGGACGGCGTGCGTACGCGCGACGAGGCGCTCTTCGTGCTGGGCTTCGCGCCGGGCGCCCGTCCGGCGGGCGATCTGATCAAGGCGCGCTATCGCATGCTGGCCGCCGTGCTGCACCCGGACAGCGGCCTCGGCGACAACGCCCGCATGGCGCAGCTCAACGCCGCCATGTCGTTCTTGCGCAGAGCGCCGTGATTAATTCCGTATTGGCATTTTTATGCATTTTTAGCTTGACCGTATCTCCGCCGCCCCCTACGACAGCGCCATGACGCTCGCCCGACGCATTGCGGAGGCCCGTCGCAAGGCGGGGCTGACCCAGGCCGATCTCGCCGATCGGCTGGGGTTGGCGCAATCGACCCTGGCGCGTTGGGAATCCGGCGCGCGGGAGCCGGCGCGGGCGGCGGTGAAGCGGCTGGCGGCCGCGCTGGGCGTGACCGCCGCCTGGCTGGAGGCCGGGGGCGCCGGCCCCGCGCCGGGCCGCGCGACGCAGCGTTCGGGAGGATCGAGAATGACCGGCCAGGAAGACCACAAGATGCTGATCGCCCGGGTGATCGACCATCCGGTGATCGCCTTCCAGGGGGTGCTCGGCGCCTATTCGCACCAGGCCTGCCTCCAGGCCTTCCCGGCCATGACGCCGACGCCCTGCGCCAGCTTCGAGGACGCCTTCGCTGCGGTCGAGACGGGCGAGGCGGGCCTCGCCATGATCCCGATCGAGAATTCGCTGGGCGGGCGCGTGGCCGACGTTCACCATCTGCTGCCTGAGAACAACCTCTACATCGTCGCCGAACATTTCCAGCCGGTGCATCATTGCCTGCTCGCGCCGCCGGGGGCGACGCTCGACGGGCTGAAGACGGCGGCGAGCCACACCCAGGCGCTGGCGCAATGCCGCAAGACGCTGCGCGAGCTGGGCCTGAAGCCGATCAAGATGGCCGACACCGCCGGCGCCGCCCAGGCGATCGCGCAGGCCGGCGACCCGACCGCGGCGGCCGTCGCCTCGGAGCTGGCGGCTGAGACCTACGGCCTCGACATCCTACGCCCCCGGATCGAGGACCGGATCGGCAACGTCACCCGCTTCGTGGTCATGGCCCGCCAGCGCATCGAGCCGCCGCCGGGCGGCGTGAAGTGCCTCACCAGCTTCGTCTTCACGGTGCGCAGCGTGCCGGCCTCGCTCTACAAGTCGCTGGGCGGCTTCGCCACCAACGGCGTCAACATGATCAAGCTGGAGAGCTACATCTCGGTGGCCGACTATTCGACCGCACGCTTCTACGCCGAGATCGAGGGCCATCCCGGCGACAAGAACGTCGACCGCGCGCTGGAGGAGCTCGACTTCTACACCAGCCGCGTGAAGCTGCTCGGCACCTATCCCCAGGCGGACTTCCGCTTCGAGGAGTAGTACTGGTCGCCGGCCCCTTGCGCGCCGGCGCGTCGGACCGCACACTCGCGCCATAGATTTCGGCCCGGCGTTCGCGCCCTTCGCGGAAAAGAATCTATGCGCAAGCTCAGCACCAGCCAGTTGCGCGCCTTCGACGCGGTGGCGCGCGAGGGCGGCATGTCCAAGGCGGCCGCGCTCCTCAACGTCACCCAGCCGACGGTGACGGTGCAGATCCGCCAGTTGGAGGAGCGCTGCGGCTTCGCCTTGTTCCGGCGCATGCCGGACGGGGTGGCGCTCACCGACCAGGGCAAGCGCCTGTTCGAGCTGACCCGGCGCATGTTCACCAGCGAGACGCTGATCGAGGATTTCGTCGATGCGGCGCGCGGGCTCGAGATCGGCGCCCTGAAGCTTGCCGCCGACGGGCCGCATGTGGCGCTCGACGTGATCGCGGCCTTCCGTGCGGCGCATCCGGCGGTCGGGCTGTCGGTCTGGCTCGCCAACGCCGGCCGGGTGCTGGAGGAGGTGCGGGCCGGCCGCGTCGACGCGGCCATCATGGGCAAGCCGCTGGATTCCGAAGGGCTCTTCGTCGAGCCGATCCTGGCGCAGGACGTCGTCGCAATCCTGCCGCGCCATCATGCGTTGGCGGACCGCGCGAGCCTCGACCTCGCGACCCTGATGGGGGAGCCGCTGATCGTGCGCGAGAAGGGCTCCAACACCCGCCGGCTGCTGGAGCAGGCGGCGCGCGAGGCGGATCTGCCGCTCGACCCGGCGCTGGAGCTCGGCAGCCGCGAGGCGGTGAAGGAGGCGGTCGCCATCGGTCTCGGCGTCTCGGTCATCCTGAGCCGGGAGGCGGTCGGCGACTCCCGCCTCGCCGTGCTGCCGCTCCCCGGCCTGGAGGGCTTGAACGAGGATGCGCTGGTCTGTCCCAAGGGCGCGGAACGGCGCACCGCCATGCGCGCGCTACGCACCGCCGCGCGGCAGGTGGGCGGCGGCTGACGCACGCGCCGGCCCGCCGCCGACGCGGCGCTTGCATCGCGGGCCGGGCGAAGTAGGTAAAGGGCTGGTGTAACCCCCTGCCTGAAGGACGGACGCATGCGCGCGGTCGGACGGTTCTTTCTGTGGCTTTTTGCGATCCTGGGCGGGCTGACCGTCGCGCTCGCACTCGCGGTCGTGACCTTCACCCTGTCCGTGCGCGACGACGCGCCGGAGCTGCCGGAGACCGCGGTCCTGCAGCTCGACCTGACGCGCGCGCCGATGGAGAAGCGCGGGGTCGCCCCGATCTTCAATCCCGACCCGCCGCCGACCCTGCGCGAGACGCTGGACGCGCTGGCCCGCGCCAAGGACGATCCGGCCGTCAAGGCGGTCAGCGCCCGGGTCGGCGGCGCCGGCCTCGGCTTCGCCCAGGCGCAGGAACTGGCGGCCGCCATCCGCGACTTCCGGCTGAGCGGCAAGCCCGCCATCGCCTTCGCGGAGGATCTGGGCGCCATCGGCGACGAGATGGCGGACATCGCGGTCGCCACCGCCTTCTCGGAGCTGTGGCTGCAGCCGTCGGGCGGCGTCGGCCTCGCCGGCGTCGCGATCGAGGCGCCCTTCTTCCGGGAGGCGCTGGCGGAGCTGGAGATCGAGCCGGAGGTCGGCCAGCGGCACGAGTTCAAGGGCGGGATCGACGCCCTGGTGCGCGAGGGCTACTCGCCCGAGGTGGAACGCTCGCTGCAGCGCGTGGTCGACGGCTGGGTCGATCAGATGAGCGCCGAGATCGCCCTCAATCGCGGCCTGGAGCCGGCGGCCGTGCGCGCCTTGGTCGACGGCGGCCCCTATCTGGCGCGCGAGGCCTATGAGGCCGCGCTGGTCGACCGCATCGGCTATCTGGACGAGGCCTCGGCCGCGCTGGATGCGGCGGTCGGCGGGACGGCGCAGCCGGTCTCCGTCGCGCGCTACCTCTCGGCCAAGCAGCAGAGCGAAGTTCCGGCCAAGACCGTCGCGCTGGTCTACGGCGTCGGGCCGATCGAGGCGATGGAGCAGGAGCCCGATCCCTTCTTCGGGTCCGAGAGCTTCGGTCCGCACCGGGTCGCCGACGCGCTGACGCAGGCGCTGGAGGATGACGAAGTCGCCGCCGTGTTGTTCCGCGTCGTCAGCCCCGGCGGCGCCTACGGCCCCTCCGACGCGGTGCGCCGCGCCGTGCGCCGCCTCCGGGAGGCGGGCAAGCCCGTCGTCGTCTCGATGGGCGACATCGCCGGCTCCGGCGGCTATTTCGTCAGCCTGGACGCGGACCGCATCGTCGCCTCGCCGGCGACGCTCACCGGCTCGATCGGCGTCTATTCCGGCAAGCTCGCCACCCGCGGCCTCTGGTCCAGCCTGGGGGTGGAGTGGGGGGCGATCCGCGCCGGCGAGAATGCGGGCATGTGGAGCTTCATCGACCGGTTCGAGCCGAGCCAGCGCCGCCGCTTCGACGCCATGCTGGATTCGGTCTATGACGATTTCACCGGGCATCTGGCGCGCGCCCGCGGACTTGACGCCGCCGGCGTCGACCGGGCGGCGCGCGGCCGGCTCTGGCTCGGATCGGACGCTGTGGAGGTCGGGCTGGTCGACCGGCTGGGCGGTTTCCGCGAAGCGCAGGAGGAGCTGCGCGCGCTGCTCGACCTGCCGGCCGATGCGCCCCTCGAGCTGCGCCTGACGCCGCAGCCCAAGACGCCCTGGGAGCAGGCGATCGAATGGATCGACGGCGGCGGCGGGCTGGACGGGATCGCCGCCGGCGCGACGGCGGCCCTGATCGAGCGAAGGGTCGAGCCGCTGACCGGCGACCTCGCCCTCTGGCGCGCGCTCGCCGCCGGCCCGCTCGCCATGCCGCCGGTGCGGGTGGCGAAGTAGGGGCGGGCCGCCGCCCCCGAGCGCGGCGCGCCGAGCGGATATCGGACAGTGTGCCCCAAGGGCTCCGCGCCCGAAAATTAGTATTGTGTCCCCGTTTAGGGTTTTTTTCGGGGACACAATACCAATTTCTGAGCGCGGCGCGGGCGCGCTCAGACCCCCTTTCGCGCGCCGATCAGGAATTCGACATTGCCGGCGGGGCCGGTGATCGGGCTTTCCTCGATCCCCAGGACGCGCCAGCCGGGTCTGCTTTCCAGCCAGACGGCGACCTCTTCGCAGACCCGGGCGTGCAGGGCGGGATCGCGCACCACGCCGCCTTTGCCGACCTCGCCCTTGCCGACCTGGAACTGCGGCTTGATCAGCGCGACCAGCCAGGCCGTCTCCCCGGTCAAGGCCAGCGCGGCCGGCAGCACCTTCTCCAGCCCGATGAAGCTCGCGTCGCAGACGACGAGGTCGATAGCCTCCGGAACCTCCGCCGCGGTCAAAGCGCGCGCGTTGGTCGCCTCCAGCACCGCGACGCGCTCGTCCTGGCGCAGCCTCCAGTGCAATTGCCCGCGGCCGACATCGACCGCATAGACCCGCGCCGCCCCGCGCGCGAGCAGCACGTCCGTGAAGCCGCCCGTGGAGGCCCCGACGTCGAGCGCGACCAGACCCGCGGGGTCGATCCCGAAGGCGTCGAGCCCCTTTTCCAGCTTCAGCCCGCCGCGGCTGACCCAGGGATGGTCCTGGCCGCGCACCTCCAAGGGCTTGTCCTCGGCGATCGGCTGGCCCGGCTTGTCCACCCGCTGTTCGCCGGTGAAGACCTTGCCGGCCATGATCAGGGCCTGCGCCTTGTTTCGCGTCTCAACCAGGCCGCGGTCGACCAGCGCCTGATCGGCGCGCGCCTTCTTCGCCTTGGCGGAGGGCTTCGAGCGGCTCATGCGGGGCTTTCTCCGGGGGCGGGCGCCTCGTCGGGCAGCAGCCGCCTGAAGGCGCGGCCTGCCGCGCGGGTCTGGTGATGGAAGCGCGCCAGCGCCAGCCCCGCCACCAGCGCCAGCCCCACCGCCAGACCCCACCAGACCCCGGCGCCGCCGAGCCCGAGCGGAAAGGCGAAGAGCCAGGCGAAGCCCGCCCCGGCCGCGATGTAGCCGACGAGACCCAGCCAGAAGGCGGCGATGGTGTCGTTGAGGCCGCGCAAAGCGCCGCAGGCGACGATCTGCAAACCGTCGACCAGTTGGAAGACCGCCGCGATCACCAGATAGCCGGCGCCGAGCGCGATCAGGTCGGCCGCGTTCGGGTCCGCGTCGTTGACGAAGAGCGCGATCAGCGTCTCCGGCAGCAGCCAGAGCAGCAGGCCGAACAGCCCCATCGCCGCCGCCGTGAGGCGAAAGACCGTCCGCCCGCGCAGCCGCACCTGCTCCAGATCGCGCGCGCCGGCCGCGGCGCCGATGCGGATCGCGGCCGCCTGCGACAGGCCGAACGGGACGACGAACAAGAGCGACAGCACCTGGGTGGCGATGTGGTAGGCCGCCAGCTCCGTCGTGCCGATCAGCCCCATCATCAGGGCGGCGATGACGAACATCGCGTGCTCCACGACCGAGAGGCCGCCGGCCGGCAGCCCGATGCGCACCAGCGCCCAAAAGCGCGGCCAATCGGGGCGATGCAGGTTCTGGAACAGCGCCATCGCCCGGAAGCGCGCGGCGCGCAGGAGATACAGGATATAGACGGCGACCCCGGCGCTCTCGGCGATCAGGGTGGCGAGCGCGGCGCCCGGCAGTCCCATGGGCTCCACCAATCCCAACCCGCCGAACATGAAGACCCAATTCAGGCCGACATTGATCGGGACCAGCGACAGCACGATCAGCAGCGCGGGCCGCACCACCTCATAGGCCGCCATCGTGTTCCGGAAGACGAGGATCAGGAACAGCGGCAGGATCGTCCAGGCGAGATAGTCGAGATAGCCCTGCGCCATCGCCGCGAGCGCGGGGTCCTGACCGAGAAAGATCAGGAGCGGCTCCGTCGCCATCATCAGGGCGATGCAGGGCCCGCTCGCCAGAAGGCCGAACCAGAGCCCCTGGCGCATGGTCCGCCGCACCCCGCGCGCATCTCCGGCGCCGACCGCCTGGGCGCCCAGGGCCGAGACCGCGCTGGTCGCGCCGACCGCGAACAGAACGAACAGAATGAAGTAGTTGAAACCGAGCGCGGCCGCCGCCAGCGCCTCCTCGCCCAGATGGCCGATCATCAGGACGTCGACCGTGTCGGTGAGGATCAGCGCCAGCATGGAGCCGGTCATCGGCCAGGCGAGCGTCAGGGTCGCCCGGGTCTCCCCGCGCGCGTCGCCGATCCGCCGCTCGTCCCGCGTGCTCATGGCCGGGGCTTATGCGGCAAATCTCTTCGATTGGAAAGGGCGGCGCCGAGCGGCGGCGCCAGCTTTCATCCTAGGGCGCTCACCCCCAGGGCGCTCACCCCCAGGGCGCGGCCTCGCCGGCCATCTGCTTCAGGCGGCGGATGCGCTCTTCGGTGCGCGGGTGGGTGGAGAACAGGCCGTCGATCGCGCGGGCGTGCAGCGGATTGACGATGAACATCTGCGCCGTCGCCGGGTTGCGTTCGGCGGTCTCGTTGTCGATCTTGGCCGACGCGCGCTGCATCCGCTCCAGCGCGGAGGCGAGCCAGAGCGGCTGGCCGCAGATCTCCGCGCCCATCTTGTCGGCCCCGTATTCGCGCGAGCGGCTGATCGCCATTTGCACCAGCATCGCCGCGATCGGCCCCAGGATCATCACCAGGATGGCGCCGACCGCGCCCAGCGGGCTGTTCCGGTTGCCGCCGAACAGCGAGGAGAACATGGCGATGTTGGCGAGCGCCGAGATCGCGCCGGCCAACGTCGCGGTGATCGTCATGATCAGCGTGTCGCGGTTCTTCACATGGGCGAGTTCATGCGCCATGACGCCGGCCACTTCCTCATGGCTCAGCATGCGCAGCAGCCCGGTGGTCGCCGCAACGGCGGCGTTCTCCGGGTTGCGGCCGGTGGCGAAGGCGTTCGGCTGGTCCTGCTCGATGATGTAGACCTTCGGCATGGGCAGCTCCGCCCGCCGGGCGAGCTGCTCCACCAGCCCCACCAAGTCGGGGGCCGTGCGCCGGTCGACCTCGCGCGCGCCATACATGCGCAGCACGATCTTGTCGGCGTTCCAATAGGCGAAGACATTGCCGAACCCGGCGAGCGCCAGCGCGATCAGCATGCCGCCTTCGCCGCCCACCAGATAGCCGCAGACGACGAACAGCGCCGTCAGCCCGGCCATCAGCAATCCCGTGCGCATCCAATTCATGGACAGCCCATCATCCTCCTGTGCGTCGTTTGCGGGGAGCGGACGCCCCGTCCCGCGCGCCTTTCAAATGGGGAAACTCCAGGCCGAATCAAGCGGGCCGCCGGCGGCGGCGGGCGACGCGGAAAAGGGCTTGCCGGTCCCGTCCCGCGGGCCATATCAGTTCCATGATGAAAGGCCTGAAAGACTTCCTGAAGCCCGCCAACGATTCGGCCGCGCACCGCACGGTGGCTGAAACCGCGCGCGCCGTCTCGGACGCGGCCGCGGCGGCCGGCGCCAAGCCGCTGCTCGACCCCGAGGTGAAGGGCGTCGACGCGCGGCGCCTCGCCGATTTGAAGGCCGAGGAGGCCGGCCGCAAGTGGCGCGCCGAGGCCGAAGCCAGCGGCGAGAAACCGGCGGAGTCCGGCGGCCCGCAGGGGCTGGAGCCGACCCGCTACGGCGATTGGGAAAAGGCCGGGCGCTGCTACGACTTCTGACCGGCGCGCGCCCCTCGCCGCCGGGTCAGCCGCTGGTCTCGATCCTTTCCGCATGGCAGGCTCGCTCCCGACCGCAACCGGTTGGAAGGGACGCGCCGTTATGAAAGCCATGCGCCTGGAAGAGAATTTCGGGCTGGAGAACATCCGCCGGGTCGACCTGCCGGAGCCAGAGCCCGGTCCCGGCGAGGCGCTGATCGAAATCCAGGCCGTGGCGATCAACCCGCGCGACCGGATCATGATGCTGGGCGGCTATGGGCGCATGGGCGGTCGGCCGCCGCTTGTTCCGCTGTGCGACGGGGCCGGACGCGTCGCGGCGCTCGGGCCCGGGGTCGAAGGGGTCGCGGTCGGCGACTTCGTCTGCCCCGCCTACAGCACCACATGGTCCCATGGACCGCCCGACGCCGAGGCGCATCGCGGCGCCCATGGCGGCCCGTTGGACGGGACCATGCGCGCCCGGATGACGGTCCCGGCGCGCGCCGTCCTGAAGGCGCCGCCGCATCTGACGCCCGCGGAGGCTGCGAGCCTGCCCTGCGCCGGCGTCACCGCCTGGAGCGCCGTCGTCGAGCAGGCGCAGGTGAAGCCGGGGCAGACGGTGTTGCTGCAGGGGACGGGCGCGGTGTCGCTTTTCGCGCTGCAGTTCGCCAAGTTGGCGGGCGCGCGCACGATCCTGATTTCGTCGAGCGACGAAAAGCTGGAGCGCGCCCGGCCGCTCGGCGCCGACCATGTGATCAATTACCGGACCGATCCGGATTGGCACAAGACCGCCCGGGAGATCACCGAGGGCGTCGGTCTCGACCATGTGGTCGATCTGGGCGGCGCGGAGACGCTTGAGAAATCGATCTCGGCGGTGCGCTCCAGCGGGTCGGTGAGCCTGATCGGCGTGCTCGGCGGCGCCAGTCCGGCGCTCAATCTCGGCAAGGTGGTCACCCGCAATATCCGTCTGCAGGGCGTCACCGTCGGCGGCCGGGACATGGCCGCGCGCATGATGGCGGCGATCGCCGCCGCCGGCCTGCGCCCGCCGCTGCATGCGGAGCGCTTCGCCTTCGAGGCGCTGCCGCAGGCGCTGGCCGCGCTGCCCGAAGGCCGCCATTTCGGCAAGGTGGTCTGCGACGATTTCTGAACGCCGGGGGCGGGTCCGTCAGGCGTCGCGCGCCGCGGGTCCCGGCAGCGGGTCCGCCGGTCCGGTGGCCAAGGCCGCGTCGAACCGGCCGCTCCAGCCATAGGCCAGCAGGAACACCCGAATGGCGGCCGTCAGCCCGTACTCCGCCGATCCGGCGTGGATGCGGCTGCACAAGGCGTTGACCGTCAGGCCCTCGCGCGCCGCCGCCGCCTCTAGCGCACCCCAAAAGGCGGGCTCCAGCTTGACGCTGGTGCGTCGGCCGTGAACGCGCACATTGCGGGCGTGCAGCGCGCTGCGCCTGTGGATGGGCATGTGCAACCCCCTCTGCGCGACCCCTCCCATGTCGAGCGGTAGGATACAGCGCTTTCGGCGAGACGCAACATCAGGTTGCGACGCCAGCGGCTATGGCTCCCCTTGCGTGCAACGCATGCGGGCGTCGCCGCTGCACATTCCCTTTATACGACATTTTTGGCGCACCCGGCGTCCCGCATTGGTTGCGCCGCGGGGAGGCCGCGGTCTTGGTCTCCGTCAGGCTTTCGCCGCCTCGCCCGGGGCGGAGAGGGTGAGAGACAGGGCGTGCACCGGGCCCTTGAGCTCGTCCGCCAGCACCTGGTAGACGCGCCGCTGGCGCTCCACCCGGCCGACCCCGTCGAAGCCCGGCGCGGTCATGGCGACCGCGAAGTGCGACTCGCCCGTGCCGGGCGAGCCCGCATGGCCCGCATGGCGGTGCGATTCGTTCACGATCACCAGCGCCGTCGGCGCGAACGCCTCGCGCAGCTTGCGTTCGATGATCTGCTCCACGCTCATAAGGTCCTGCACTCCGCTTTTCTGCGCCCGACCGACAGTTTTGAGCCAACCGACAGTTTTGAGCGCCGGGCGCCCTTGGCGCGGACGGGCGCCGCCGCCATACTTCCGAGGGATCGACCGTGAATGTGGCGTCGGCGTCGGCTGGCGGCAAGAGGCGCCGGGCGCTGCGCCGCAGCCGGCGTGTTCAGGACGACGAGCAGAGGATCCGCCGATGGACGGCGACGGCTTCAGGACGCGGCGGGCTGAGCCCGGGCGGACATGCGATCACCCCGACTGCACCGAGGACGGGCTGCACCGGGCGCCGCAGGCGCGCGAGCGGCTGGACGCGTTCTTCTGGTTCTGCAAGCCCCATGCGCGCGAGTACAACGCCGCCTGGGACTACTGCGCCGGCATGTCGGAAGCCGACCTCGACCGCATGGTGCGTGACGCGGCGACCTGGGACCGGCCGACCTGGCCCCTCGGCTTGCGCATCGGCGCGGCCCGCGCCCGCGCCGACGTGCGCGACGGGACCGGCTTCTTCGATGAAGAGGGCGCCTTCCGGAGCGACGACGCCGGCGCGGAGTTTCGCCGACGCGCGCGCCGCCGCCCAGACGAAGGGCCCGAGGCGCAGGCCATGCGGGTCTTGGCGCTGAAACCGCCGCTTTCCTTGACCGCCCTAAAGCGCCGCTATAAGGAATTGGCGAAGGCGCTGCATCCCGATCTGGGCGGCGAGAGCCGCAGCGAGGCGGAGCGCCGCGACGCCGAGGAGCGTCTGAAGGAGATCAACCGCGCCTACGCGGTGCTGCGGGCCGATCTGGCCGCGGCGCCCCGAGCCTCGACGGCCGAAGACGCCTGAGGCGACGGCGCGGGGCGCGCCGCTTTGCGACCCCAACTGGTCGCCCCGGGTTGAGGCCGGTCGGCTTCGCCCCATGTTAAGGTCCAGAACCCCGCCGTCGGGCTCCCCCGGCGACCCAGCCCCACCCGAAGCCAGTTGAAGCAGAGACAGCCTATGAGCAAAGCCGCCGCCAAGACCGCCGCCCCGGACGACCTGCCGCCGGTGGAGTCGCTCGGCGATCCGGACATCGAGATTTCGGTGCGCCAGACCTTCGGGTTGGACAGCGACATGAAGGTCCCCGCCTATTCCTTCACGACCGACCACGTGCCGGAGACCGACGACACCTACGTCTTCGATCACGACACCACGATGGCGATCCTGGCGGGCTTCGCCTACAACCGTCGGGTCATGATCCAGGGCTATCACGGCACCGGCAAATCGACCCATGTCGAACAGGTGGCGGCCCGGCTCAACTGGCCCTGCGTGCGCGTCAATCTGGACAGCCATATCAGCCGCATCGACCTGGTCGGCAAGGACGCGATCGTGCTGCGCGACGGCCAGCAGGTGACCGAGTTCCGCGAAGGCATCCTGCCCTGGGCGCTGCAGCATCCGGTCGCGCTGTGCTTCGACGAATACGACGCCGGCCGTCCCGACGTGATGTTCGTGATCCAGCGCATCCTGGAGCGCGAGGGCAAGCTGACCCTGCTCGACCAGTCCAAGGTGATTCGCCCGAACCGGAACTTCCGCCTCTTCGCCACCGCCAACACGGTGGGGCTGGGGGATACGTCAGGGCTCTATCACGGCACCCAGCAGATCAACCAGGGCCAGATGGACCGGTGGTCCATCGTCACCACGCTGAACTACCTCCCGCACGACCAGGAGGTGGAGATCGTGCTGGCCAAGTCGCCGGCCTTCGACAGCGAGGAGGGCCGCGAGCAGATCTCCGCCATGGTGCAGTGCGCGGACCTGACGCGGACCGGCTTCATCGGCGGCGACATCTCGACCGTGATGAGCCCCCGCACGGTGATCACCTGGGCCGAGAACGCGCAGATCTTCAACGATATCGGCTTCGCCTTCCGCGTCACCTTCCTCAACAAGTGCGACGAGACGGAACGCCCGATCATCGCCGAATATTATCAGCGCTGCTTCGGCGAGGAACTGCCGGACACGGGCGTCGGCGTCCAGGTCCACTGACGGCCGGGCGCAAGCGAGCGAGCATGGCCTCCACGACCGACAGGGACGGGCCGATCGAGGACTTCAAGCGGGCCAACGCGGCCTGTTTCCGGGCGGTCGCCGGCCGGCCGGAGCTCGAAGTCACCTACGGAACCGAGCCCGCCCACATGACCGGTGAGCGCGCGCGCCTGCCGCAGCCGCCCAAGGTGCTGCCGCCGGACGAGGTCTCGCGCGCGCGCGGCGAGGCGGACGCGCTGGCGCTGCGCCTGCGCCATCACGACGACGGGCTGCACCGGCGCTCCAAGCCGCAGGGCGAGGTCGCGCCGATGCTGTTCGACGCGCTGGAGAGCGCCCGGGTCGAGGCCTATGGCGGGCGCAACATGTCGGGCCTGCGCGCCAATCTGGCCGGCGCGCTCGAGGCGCGCTATCGCAAGATGGGCTTCCACCGGATCGAGGAGCGCACCGAATCCGCCCTGCCCGAGGTGGTCCGTCTGCTCGCGCGCGAGCGGATGACGGGCGAGCCGCCGCCGCCCTCCGCGCAGCGCGTGGTGGAGCTCTGGCGACCCCATCTGGAAGGCCGCATCGCCGAGGCCCTGAAGGCCCTCGCCCCCAAGATGGGCGATCAGGCCGCCTACGCGGAGGCCGCCCGCGCCCTGATCCGCGAGATGGACGTGGACATGGGCGAGGAGGAGCCGCAGGAGCCCGACGGCGAGCAGGACGAGCAGGAGCAACCCGAAGACGACCAGCAGGCCCGCGGCCAGTCCGAGGAGGAAGGCGGCGAGCAGCAGGAAGGCGAGGTCGAGGGCTCCGCCGACAGCGCGTCCGGCGAAGGCGAGGAGGAGAGCGAGGGAGAGTTCCTGGACGAGGACCTCGCCGGCGAGATGATGCAGGCGCCCGGCGCCGACGATCCGGGCGATTCCGGCCGGCGCTGGCGGCCGGAGCACGATCTCTCCAACCTGCCGAAGGAGAAGTTCTACCGCGCCTTCACCGAGGGCTTCGACGAAGTGGTGGCGGCCGAAGACCTGTGCGATCCGGAGGAGCTGACGCGGCTGCGCGCCATGCTGGACCAGCAGTTGAGCCACCTGCAAGGCGTGATCGGCCGCCTCGCCAACCGGATGCAGCGCCGCCTGATGGCGCAGCAGCAGCGCTCCTGGGACTTCGATCTCGAGGAGGGCGTGCTCGACACCGGCCGCTTGAGCCGCGTCGTCACCAACCCGACCCACCCGCTCTCCTTCAAGCAGGAGAGCGAGTTGGAGTTCCGCGACACCATCGTCACGCTCCTGATCGACAATTCCGGCTCGATGCGCGGCCGGCCGATCTCGATCGCGGCGATCAGCGCCGACATCCTGGCGCGCACGCTGGAGCGCTGCGGCGTCAAGGCGGAGATCCTGGGCTTCACCACCCGCGCCTGGAAGGGCGGCCAGAGCCGCGAGGCCTGGATCGCCGACGGCAAGCCGGCCAATCCAGGCCGCCTCAACGATCTGCGCCATATCGTCTACAAGCCGGCCGACCAGCCCTATCGACGGGCGCGCAAGAATCTCGGCCTGATGCTGCGCGAGGGGCTGCTCAAAGAGAATATCGACGGCGAGGCGCTGATGTGGGCGCACCAGCGCCTAATCGCCCGGCCGGAGGAGCGGCGCGTTCTGATGGTGATTTCCGACGGCGCGCCGGTGGATGATTCCACGCTTTCCGTGAATCCGGGCAACTATCTCGAGCGCCATCTGCGCGATGTGATCGAGTATATAGAGACCCACAGCCCGGTCGAACTGGTCGCCATCGGCATCGGCCATGACGTCACCCGCTATTACCGGCGCGCGGTGACGCTGGTGGATGCGGAGCAGCTCGGCGGCGCCATGATGGATCAACTCGCCGATCTGTTCGAAAGCGAAGCCGACCTGCCGCGCGGCCGCCGCACGCAGGCGAGGCTGGAGCCGATCCGCGCGCGGCGGTGACGCGCCCGGCCGAAGAGCCCAAGCTCAACCCCGCACCTGTCCGGTTAAGGTCCAGCCCGCCGGCGCGTTACTGGAACTGATCCAGCAAGCGGTCGATGTAGTCGAGCTCCAGATCCGGACGGCCGCGTTCGCCGGCGCGGCGGCGCAGTTCGTCGCGAATCTCGCGCGAGCGCTGCATCTCCATGCCGCTCGGCACCTCGACCTGACCGTCGGCCGCGCCGCGGAAGGTGTCGGACGGGCGCCGGCCGAGCGGGTCCATGCTCTCCATCCCGCCCTCGCCCATCATCTGCTGGCCCATGCCGGGCTGCTGGCTGAAGCGCTCCATCATCGCCTCGCGCGCCGCCTCGGCCGCCGACTGAAGCTGGTCCAGGGCGCGGCCCTGCGGGTCCACCGCGTCGCCCGGGGCGCCGCGCCGCAAGGCGTCTGTCGATTGCCGCATCTCGCCTTCCGCCGCGCCGAAGGGGGAGGGGATGTCCCCCATCATCTCGCCGAACTGCCGCATCACCTCGCCCAACTGGCGGCGCAGCGCCTCCTGCAGCGCCGCTTCGGGGGAGGAAGCCGAAGAGCCGTTGGGCGATTGGCCGCTGCGCCCCTCGCCGCCGCGCGGGGTTTGGCCCGGCAGGTTCTGCATGCCCTCGCCGCGCTCGCCGGGCTGGCCCCGCTGCGCCTGATCGAAGGTGCGGTCCAGCAGCTCCTGCTGGCCGCGCATCACGTCCTGCAGATCCTGCAGCATCTCCATCGCCTGCCGCGCGTCGGGCGACATCTGCGGCATGACGCCGGCGCGCATGTTCTCCATCATCTGCTGCAATTGGCTCAGCATCTGCTGGGCGGCGTCGCGCATGCCGTTCCGCATCATCTCGCGGATCTGATCCATTATCTCGTTCAGATCCTGCGGGCGCACGGTCTGCGCCTGATCGGGGGAGATCATGGGCGGCTGTTCGCCGCGCTCCTGCATCTCGCGCAACTGGTCGGCCATCGCCTCCATATACTCGCTCATGGCTTGCTGCAGTTCGTCCATCAGGCGCTCCAGCTCCGCCATGTCGGCGTCGCGATCCAGCGCCTCCTGCAGCGCGCGTTCGGCCGCGCGCAGCCGCTCCAACGCCAGGGACGCGCCGCCGTCCTCGAGATGGAGCGCGGTCTCCCAGAGCTGCTGCAGCAAGGCCTCGACGGTCTCGTCGGAGGGCTCCCGCCCGCGATTGTCCAGGTCGAGCCGCCGCACCGCCGCATTAAGCGACAGGAACACGGCCGTGTCGGAGCCGTACTGCTCCGGCGTCGAGGCGAGCGCGTCGAGCCCGTCCCGCACCGCCTCGCGGTTGGCGGTCGGGTTCCAGGCGAGCTGGCGGCGGAAATCGACGATCGCCTGCGCGACGGGATGCTGGAAGACGCGTTGCGGCAGGGTCAGCGGGACCGGCTCGCTCGCGGCGCTCTGGCCGATCGCGTCCTCGACCGTCAGCGTCATCAGCACCTCGCCGCCGGCCCAGGGATGGGCGGTGAAGTCGCGGAAGCTCGAGAGCGCCTCGCCGTTGCGCGCGGGGCCGGGCGCGGGCAGCTCGACCTCGATCTCGGCCCCGTCCTCGACCGGGCCGTCGATCCGGGTGAAGCGCGCCCGCACGCTCTCCACGCCGTAATCGTCCGCGGCCTCGTAGGTGATGCGCAGCGAGAGCTGCGGCGTGGTGAAGGGCGGCTCGGGAACGCGGATCGTCGGCGGCCGATCCGGCGTCGCCGCGATGCGCCACTCGGCCGCGGCGCGGCCCTCGATTTCCAAACGGTAGGCGCCGTCGCGGACAATCTCGGTCTCAAGCCGCCGCGCCTCGACGCCGAAGGGCTCGAACGCAACGGCCGCGCCGTCGGGCCCGATCAGGACAGGCTCCGACGGCGGGTTCGCCACCTGGATCGAGAGGCGCGAGCCCACCGGCGCGGCGATCGCCTCGCGCGCGGCCGCAGCCGCGTCGGCGGGCGCTGCGGCCGCGCCGTCGGCGCCGCCGCCGCGCTGGTCGCGCACGCCGCTGCGGTCGAGGAAGATCGGGGCCAGGCCGGTATAGTCGGGCGGCGCGATCCAGGCGTCCACCGCGACCTGAACAGCCGCCGCCGGGTCCGAGAAGCTGGGGACGAGGGCCGCGGCGATGCGCTCCCCGCTGCGCCCGCCCGACGCCAGCAGCGCCGCCGCCAGAAGCACGAAGGCCAGGATCCGAAGGGCGCGCGGGTCGCGTCCCGCGATGCGCGGGCTGGGCGCGCCGACGCGCAAGCCCGCGAGGCGCCGCGCGGCGCGTCGCCGGTGCTCCGCCCAGAGCGCCCGGGCCGCCGGCGACGGATCGCTCGGCCGGTCGGCGAGCGCTTCGAGCGGCCGATCGCCGAGATCGTTCACCCGCTCCAACCGGCGTCGCGCGTCGCCGGGCCGCGGCGCTGCAATGCGCAGCGCCCCGCGGATCGTCAGACTCGCGAAGCCTGCGGCGAACAGGATCAGCAGCGCGCTGTGCGCCCAGCCGCCGAGCGTCGGCAGCACTCCCGACGCCGCCAGCGCTAGGAAGAGCGCCGCGAGCGCAGCCGCCGGCCACAGCTCGCGCCAGATCCGCTCCCAAAGAAGCGCCGTCCAGGACAGTGCGACCCGAAGCGCCATGGCCGCGACCGGGGCGCGCGGAGCGCGACGCTGCGCCGAGCCGTCGGGGTGCGCGTCGCCCGCCTGCGGCGCGGCGTCGCGTGCGTCCCCCCGGTTCGGCGCGTCGGTCATCCGTCGGCTCCCGCCGCCCGTCTCGGCGGCTCGCTCTCGGCATCGGGCGATGCCTCTTCAAGCGATATAGGGCCGTCCGCCTCCGTCAGCCAGTCCGCCATGCGATCGAGGCCGAGCAGGTCCTGATAGCTCTGCCGCGGGCGGACCACCGCATAGCGCTCGCCCTTGACCAACACCTCGGGAACCAGCGGCCGGCTGTTGTAGGTCGACGCCATCACCGCCCCGTAGGCGCCGGCGCTGGCGAAGACGGCCAGATCGCCGGCCCGCATCTCCGGCAGCGGCCGGGCGACCGCGAAGGTGTCGCCGGTCTCGCACACCGGCCCGACCACGTCGTAGGCGACGCTCGGCGCGTCCGAGGCAGCTTCGCGCACCGGGCGGATCGCGTGATGGCCGTCATAGAGCGCCGGGCGGATCAGGTCGTTCATCGCCGCGTCGACGATCAGGAAGGTCTTCTCGCGCCCCGGCTTGACGAACAGCGTACGGGTCAGAAGCACGCCGGCGTTGCCGACGATCATCCGGCCCGGCTCCAGCATGATTGGACAGCCGAGTGGGCCCACCGTCTCCGCCACCATGGCGGCGTAGGCGTCCGGCGGCGGCGGCTCCTCCGCGCCGTAGGGAATGCCGAGGCCGCCGCCGAGGTCCAGATGCGCGATCGCGATCCCGTCCGCCCGCAGCGTGCGGGTCAGTTCCGCCACCCGCTCGAAGGCGGCCCGATAGGGCTCCAGCTCGGTCAATTGGCTGCCGATATGGACGGCGATGGAGACGGGATCGATCCCCGGCAGGGCGGCCGCCTTGGCGAAGGCGTCCCGGGCGTCCACCAGATCGATGCCGAATTTGTTCTCTTTCTTGCCGGTCGAGATCTTGGCGTGCGTCTTGGCGTCGACGTCCGGGTTGATCCGGATCGCGATCCTGGTTTCCGCGCCCAGGCTTTCGGAGACCTGGGACAGCAGTTCCAGTTCGGCGAGCGATTCCACATTGATCTGCGCGATGCCGGTTTCGATGGCGAAGGCCATCTCGGCCGCCGTCTTGCCGACGCCGGAGAAGACGATCTTCTCCGGCGCAACGCCGGCCGCCAGCGCCCGGCGCAGCTCGCCCTCCGAGACCACGTCGGCGCCGGCGCCGCGCTGCGCCAGCGTGCGGATCACCGCGAGATTGCTGTTGGCCTTGACCGCGTAGCAGACGGTCGCCTCCAAACCGTGCGCCGCAAAGGCGTCGGCGAAGACGCGATAGTGGCGCTCCAGCGTCGCGGTCGAATAGACGTAGACGGGCGTCCCCACCTCCTCCGCGATGCGCGCCAGCGGGACGTCCTCGGCGTGCAGCACGCCGTCGCGATAGTCGAAGTGATTCACGACGACGCCCCTTGCGGATAGGTGCGGGGATAAGGCGCCTCATCCCCTGCAGGCGGCTTCGGGGGCCCCTTCTTGCCGCAGGCGGCGACGGCCCCGCCGGCCATCAGGGCGATCAGCAGCGCCGCCGCAAGGCGTCGCGCGACGGGCGCGCGCTGTGAAGTGGGGAGCCGTTCGGTCATCGCGCCGATCCTTTCCGCCCGCCGGACGCGGTCTCCGGAAACCGCTTGCGCGCCGCCGCCGCCGCGGCGCGCACATTCGCCGGAGCCGTCCCGCCCAGGCTGGTCCGGCTCGCCGCCGACGCCTCGGGCGTCAGCACCGAGTATACATCCTCCGTGATGCGCGATTCCACCGCCTGCATCGTCGGGAGGTCAAGGGCGGCGAGATCGACGCCGGCCTCCTCCGCCGCGCGAACCAGGGCGCCGGTGACATGGTGCGCCTCGCGGAACGGCAGGCCGAGCACGCGCACCAGCCAATCGGCGAGGTCCGTCGCGGTCGGGAAGCCCTTCTCCAAGGCGCGGCGCATGGCCTCCGGCCGGGGCGAGAGGTCGTCGATCATGCCGGCCATGGCGGCGGTCGCCAGCAGCAGGTTGTCGGCCGCGTCGAAGACCGGCTCCTTGTCCTCCTGCATGTCCTTGCCATAGGTCATCGGCAGCCCCTTCATCACGGTCGCCAGCGCGACGAAGCTCCCCAGAATGCGGCCCGGCTTGGCGCGCACCAGTTCGGCCGCGTCCGGGTTCTTCTTCTGCGGCATGATGGAACTGCCGGTGGTGAAGGCGTCGCTCAGCGTGACGAACCCGAACGGCTCGGACATCCAGATCACGATCTCCTCGGCGAGGCGGGAGAGATGCACGGCGTGGATCGAAGCGGCCGCCAGGAACTCCAGCGCGAAATCCCGCGCCGCCACGCTGTCCATCGAATTGGCCGTCGGCCGGTCGAAGCCGAGCGCGCGCGCCGTCGCCTCCCGGTCGATCGGGAAGGAGGTGCCGGCCAACGCCGCCGCGCCCAGCGGGCACTCGTTGAGGCGTTTGCGGCAATCCGCCATGCGCCCGCGGTCCCGCCCCACCATCTCGACATAGGCCAGTAGATGGTGGCCGAAAGTGACCGGCTGGGCCGCCTGCAGGTGGGTGTAGCCGGGCATCAGGACGTCGGCGTGCGCCTCGGCCCGGTCGATCAGCGCGCGCTGCAGATCCGCCATCGCGGCGTCCAGCCCGTCGAGCGCGCCGCGGAGCCAAAGCCGGAAATCGGTCGCCACCTGATCGTTGCGGCTGCGCGCCGTGTGCAGGCGCCCGGCGGACTCGCCGATCAGCTCCTTGAGCCGGGCCTCCACATTCATGTGGATGTCCTCAAGCTCCGCCTTGAAGGCGAAGCGGCCCTCGGCGATCTCGGCCGCGACCCGGTCGAGCCCGTCGAGGATGGCGTCGCGGTCCGCCTCGGAGATGATCCCTTGGTCGGCGAGCATCGCGGCGTGCGCCTTGGAGCCGCGAATGTCCTCGGCCGCGAAGCGCCGGTCGACGTCGATCGACGCGTTGATCTCCTGCATGACGGCCGCCGGCCCGGCGGCGAAGCGGCCGCCCCACATCTCGTTCGCACTCATGATCCGACACCCTGTTGCTGACCGCGCGACCGCCTCGCCGCCGTCCGCGCCCTGATGCGCCGCACTCCCTTGTATCGGCGGCCGCTTACCCTATACCGTTGCGGGCGAGAGGATCGCCGCCCGTTGACGGGCCGCGAACCGCCCGACCGGAGGAGACAGACATGCCGCGCCGCGCCGCCCCGGCGAAGACCGCCCCGGCCATGCTTGCGCCCGCCACGATCACGCCCCCAACGATCGCGCCCGCCACGATCGGGTGGGCCGCCGGCGGCCGCATCTGCGCAACCCGGCGTCGCCTTCTGGCGGGCCTCGGCGCGGCGCTGGCGGCGGCTGCGGCGGGGCTGCCCGGCCGGCCGGCGCGCGCGGCGGACTATCCGCCGACGGATGGGGCAATGCAAGGCTTCATCCTGCTGGAATCGCGGCGACCCGCCACGCGGACGCCCTTCTTCGACGTGGCCGGCGCCGTGCGGCATTTCGGCGACTTCGCGGGCCAAGTGCTGTTGGTGAACTTCTGGGCGACCTGGTGCGCGCCCTGCATCCGCGAGATGCCGGCGCTGGCGCGTCTGCAGGACAGCCTGGGCGGTCCGGACTTTTCGGTTCTGGCGATCAGTCAGGACCGCGGGGGCGCCGCGGTCGCCGAACCCTTCGTGCGCGAGCGGCTGGCTCTCCCCGACCTGCCGCTGCTCTACGATCCGAAGCTGGCCTTGGGCCGCAGTATGGGCGTCCGGGGCCTGCCCACCACCTTCGCGATCGACCGGCAGGGTCGGGTGGTCGGTTACCTGACCGGCCTGGCGGAGTGGGATTCGCCGGACGCCGAACGGCTGATCCGCCACCTCATCGCCGAGGCTGGGCCCGAGGCGATGCAGGACGCCTGACCGCCCCTCGACGCGTCCGGCGGATCGCCGGGTCGGCGCCCGCGCTAACGATTCATTAAGATTTGCGCCCTATGGTGCTAGGCGGTGGGATTCCCACCACCATTCGGCGGTCGTCATACGGCGCGAATCGAGGCCATATTGGCGGAAAACGTCATGCGGCCACCCGTCAGGAGCCGCTGAAGAACAGCGGGAGGAGCGCCGCGGCGGCGGCGCGGAGAAAGGCGAGACGGCGCCATGCAGCGAGCAAGCGGACGAAACGGTCGGCGGAGCCTGGGCCTTGGGGTCTGGGCGCTGCTTCTGCTCGGCGCGGCCGCCGCCGCCGCGGACCGCGCGGCGGCGCACGGCCAGCCGAATGACGGAATAGTGCTCGAGCGCATCCAGCAGCAGGGGCTGTTGCGCTGCGGCGTGATCCGCAGCGGCCTCGGCGTGTCCGAGATCGACCCGACCGGCCGATGGACCGGCTTCTTTCCCGACCTGTGCCGCGCGGTGGCGGCGGCGGTGGTCGGCGATCCGGATGCCGTCGAGTGGGTCGAGGTCAATTACGTGGTGCGCTTCGAGGCCTTGAATTCCGACGCCTTCGACGTGCTGATGGCGAACACGACGTGGACCGCGTCGCGCGACACGGAACTCGGCCTCGCCTTCACCCAGCCGGTCTTTTACGACGGACAGGGATTCCTCGCCCATCGCGATCTCGGCGCCGTGCGCCTCGACGAGATCGGCGCCGCCAGCGTGTGCGTCAGCCGCAACACGACGACGATCCAGAACCTGGAGGAGTTGATTCGAACGCGTTACCCGACCCTGGAGGTGAAAGCGTACGACTCCATAGAAGGCGTCTATTCGTCCTTCTTCGCGCGGGAATGCGATATGATGACCCAGGATCGGGTCGCGCTGGTCTCGCAACGCCTGAACCGAGGGGCCGCGCCGGAGAACTACGTGCTGTTGGAGGACGTCGTCTCGAAGGAGCCGTTGGGACCCGCCGTCCGCACGGACGACGAAGATTGGTTCGACATCGTGCAATGGGTCATGTTCGCGCTTATTCTGGCGGAGGAGCATGGGATCACGCGCGCCGAGGTCGAGACCTATGCCGGGACCGGGCCCCCGGAGCTGCGTCGCCTGCTCGGTCACGCCCCCGGCGTCGGCGCCCTGTTCGGATTGGATGACATGTGGGCGCGCCGCGCGATCGCCGCCGTCGGGAACTATGGCGAGATTTACGCGCGCAATCTCGGGACGGGCTCGCCACTCGGCGTGGCCCGCGGGCTGAACGCCCTGTGGACCGAAGGGGGGCTGCTCTACGCCCCGCCGCTGCGGTGACGGCTCCGCCGACGGCCCGATCGCGCGGGCCGACCGCGCGCGCGGTCCGTCGCCCGAAAGGAGGCGCCTGAACAGTGCGCTGGTCGCTGATCTCCGTGCGGTTCGTCGCCGCTATCGCACTGCTCGGGCTCGTCGCCTGCGGCGGTCTGCTGGCGGCCTTGCTCGCGTTCCAGGATTTGCGCGCGGGGTTCGACGAGTTGCGCGGCCGCACGCTGCAGGAGCTGATCGATTCCGGGCGCGTTGCGCAGTATTCGCAAGGCATCGCCTCCACGGCGCCGCAGCTTGGCGCGGTCGAGACCGACATCGCGCGGCGCACCATCAATCACGAGATCGCCGATCAGTTGCGGCTGCTGGACGACTACCTCGCCTCGCTGGCGGCCGGCGCTGCGCTCGACGGGACCGACGGGTCCGAGGCTCTGCGCCGCCTGGAGGAGGAGCGGACGGCCTTGGTCGAGAACCTGGCCGCGATCGACCAGACGGTCGGCGAACGGCTCGCCGTCGAGACCCGTTTCAAGCGTCATCTGGCCGAAGCCCGCGCTCTCATCGACCGGGCGAGCGCGCTGCATTCGACCGTGATCGACCCCACGCTCCTGTTCGGGCCCGATCCGGCCCCGCCGGAGCTGCTGGGCGCGGTCAATCTCTGGAAGGAGATGCTCGACGGCGTGCTGACCGAGGCGATCACCTTGCCCGGCGTCGAAAACGCCGCCCTGCTGCGCCGCAACGAGCGGCGCGCCGCCGATCTGTACGGGCAGGCGCGCAACGCCGTCGCGGCGGTCGACGCGGCGCCGCCCGAGGTGCGCGATGCGATGCGCGACCTGCTGGGGGCGGCCGGCGCGCTGATCCAAGGGCCGGACAGCATCTTCGGCGTCAAGGCGCGGCTCAGCGCGCTGCGCCAGACCGAGCAGGGGCTGCTGACGCGCAACAAGATCCTGGCGAACCGCTTCGTCGGCGCCTCGCGCGCGCTGTCGGCCTATCTTCAGACCCGCACCGCCGACATGAGCGCCCGCTACAGCCGCGCAGCGCAGGACAATTCGCTGATGCTGATTGGCCTCGCGCTGGGCGTGATCGGCGGGGTCGCGGGCATCTGGCTCTATGCGCGGCGGCGCATTCTGAACCGGCTGACGCGGCTGCGCGGCGCCCTGGAGGCGCAGCGCGGCGGACGGGCCGCCGACATCCCGACCGATGGGGCCGACGAGATTTCCGAGATCGCGGCGGCCGCGCGGCATTTCGTCGAGGCCGTCGTCGAGCGCGAGCAGCGGCTGCGCCTCGCCAAGGAGGAGGCGGAACGGCTGGCCGAGGAAGCGGAGGCGGCCAACCGCGCCAAGTCGATCTTCCTCGCCAATATGAGCCACGAGCTGCGCACGCCGCTGAACGCGATCATCGGCTTTTCCGACCTGCTGTCGGAAGGGGCGACGCCGGCGAACAAGGTTTCGGAATACGCCGGCGACATCAACGGCAGCGGCCGGCATCTGCTGCTCCTGATCAACGATCTGCTCGACTACACCAAGATCGAGGCGGGTCAGCGCGAACTCGCCCCCGCGCCCCTCGACGCGCGGCAGGCGATCGAGGATCTGGAGCGTCTGGTCCAGGTGCAGATGAGCGAGCGGGGGCTGTCGATCGCCTACGACTTCCCGAAGGACGCGCGCGTCCGCGCCGATCCGACCGCTTTCCGCCAAGTGATCCTGAACCTCTTGAGCAACGCCGCGAAATTCTCCTACGAGGGGCAGGTGATCCGCGTGTCGGCTGCGCGCGAAAACGGGCGTCTTGCGATCTCGGTCGCCGACCGCGGCATCGGGATCGCGCCGGAAGAAATCGAGCGCGTCATGCAGCCCTTCCACCAGGAAACCGCCAGCTACACCAAGCATGTCGGCGGCACGGGGCTGGGCCTCGCCATCGTCGACAGCCTCGTGCGCCTGCATGGCGGCGAAACGCGGATCGACAGCGTGAAGAACGAGGGGGCGACGGTCACCGTCTCGTTCCCGCTGGCGGACGCGCCGGTCTCGCCGGACGCCGAGGTCGCCGCGCCCGAGCCTGGCGAGGAGCCGGCCGGCTCCGCCGCCGCGTCTGCGGCCGCACCGCGCCGGCGCGCCGCCGGCGGCTGAGCGCCTGCCCCGGTCAGGCGCCCCCCGGTCAGGCGCCCCCTCCCGGGCAGCCCCCCGGTCAGCCCGTCTCGGCGGCGCGCATCTCCGCGCGCACGGCGAGCGCGATGCCGGCGAGGATCAGGACGCCCCCCGCCGCGGCGCCGGGCGGAATCGCCTCGCTCAGATAGAGCCACCCGAACAGGCTGCCGAGCACCGGCTCGCCCAACAGGCAGATCGCCACGAAGACCGGCGGCAGGGTCGACAGCGTCCAATTATAGCTGGTGTGCCCGATCACCTGGCTGACGAGGCCGAGCGCCGTCAGCGCCAGCAGCGTCTCGCCCGTATAGCCGGTGAGCGGCAGGCCGAGCGCCAGCGCCGAACCGAGCAGCAGGACCGACGCCGCCCCGTAGCACAGCCCGACATAGCTGGGCGTCGGCAGCACCGTCCGCGCGCCGCGTCCCGCGACGAGATAGAGCGCCATGAACAGCCCGCCCGCCGCCGCGAGCGCAAGGCCGACCGGATCGCCGTCGACCCGCTGCGCCCCGTCGAAGGCGAGCACGCCGGTGCCCGCGAGGCATAGGAGAATCGCGAGCCCGAGCGCGCGTCCCGGCGCGCCGCGGCCCGCCGCCAGGTCGATCAGCGCCACCCAGACCGGGGTCAGGCTGACCAGCACGGTCGATTCCGCGATGGTGATGCGCTGCAGCGAGGCGATCCAACTCGCGAAATGCAGCGCCAGGAACAGGCCCGCGACGAGCGAGAGGACGAGGCTGCGCCGCCGGGTCGGCGCGTCCAGACCGGCGAGCCGGCGCGCGGCCCACCAGCCGAAGGGCGCGAAAATCGCGGTCGCCAGCGCGACGCGGGCGAGCGCGATCACCAGCGCCGGCGCGTCGGCCAGCCGAATGAAGATCACCGCATGGCTGACGGCGGCCAGTCCGATGAAGGCGACGATCAGCGCCGCCCGCCGGGACAAGCCGCCCGGCTTCAGGTCGGATGCGCTCACCGCGTCGGCCGGGGCGTGTCCTGCGAATAGTCGTAGAAGCCGCGGCCCGTCTTAACGCCGAGCCACCCGGCCTCGACATATTTCACCAGCAGCGGGCAGGGCCGGTACTTGGTGTCCGCCAGATCGCCGTGCAGCACGCTCAGGATCGCAAGGCAGGTGTCGAGGCCGATGAAGTCCGCCAGCTCCAGCGGCCCCAGCGGATGCTTGGTGCCGAGCTTCATCGCCGTGTCGATGGCCGTGACCGTGCCGACCCCTTCATAGAGCGCGTAGATCGCCTCGTTGATCATCGGCAGGAGGATGCGGTTGACGATGAAGCCGGGGAAATCCTCCGAGACCGCGACGGTCTTGCCCAGCGCCTCGGCGTATTCCTGGAAGGCGGCGAAGGTCTCCTCCGCCGTCGCCAGCCCGCGGATCAGCTCGACCAGCTGCATCGCCGGCACCGGGTTCATGAAATGGCAGCCGCAGAACTGCGCCGGCCGGTCGGTCGAGGCGGCGAGCCGCGTGATCGAGATCGAGGAGGTGTTGGAGGCCAGCATCGCCTGCGCGCCCAGATGCGGCGTCAGCTTCTTGAAGATGTCGCGCTTGACCTCTTCGTTCTCGCTCGCCGCCTCGATGACCATGTCGCAGTCCTTGAAGACGGCATAGTCGGTCGAGGTCTCGATCCGCTTGTAGGCGGCGTCGGCGTCGGCCTGCGCGATCACGCCGCGGGCCTCCTGCCGCTCCAGCCCTTGGCGGACCTTCTCCATCCCGGCGTCGATCGCCTCCTGGCTGACGTCGAGCAGCTTGACCTCGACCCCCTTCAGCGCCGAGACCAGCGCAATGCCATGCCCCATCTGCCCGGCGCCCACCACGCCCACGGTCTTGAACATCGCAATCGCTCCAACCCGCTTTGAATTTTTGTTGCAGTGCAACTATGAAACGGGTTGCGACGCTTAGCAAGGAGAGCCGTCAGCGCTGCAGCCCCGCGAACAGGTCGAGCGCACCCCACTCTTCGACCGGCGGCAGGACCGCCTCGCGCTCCAGCGCCCGCTCGATCAGCCGACCGGCGGCGCGGACATCCGCCGGCGCGCCGGCCGCGCACAGGCGCGCAAGCTCCGTGCGCGCCCACGTCCCCTTACCGACTTCGAGCGCGAGGCCCAGGCGATAGAGCGCGGCGGCGACGGTGGGCGGCTCGACCTCCCTGAAGGCGGCGAAGGCGGCCCCGGCCCAGGGCGTCCCCGCGGCCCGCGATGCGCCCCAGCTCAGCAGTTCCGCGCGGGCAAGCGGCCCGGGCGCCGCCGCGGCCGCCGCGATCATCCGCTCGGCGGCCTGCGCGCCGAGCGCCGTCAGCGATGCGCTCTCCGTCGCCGCCTGGAGCAGATGGTCGTACAGCGCGACCTGCTCTGCGCCGGCAGCCAATCGCGCCGTCGCGCGCAGGATCCGGCGCCCTTCCGCCTGCGCCCGGGCCTCGGCGAGGGCCGGCCCCAAGGCGATGAGCGCGCCGGTTCGCGCGTGAAGCGCCGCGCGGTCCCGTCCCGGGGCCGCCGCCAGCGCGGCCGCCGCCAGCAGTCGCGCCTGCCGGATGCGGCCCTGCCGATGCGCGATGCGCGCAGCGAGCGCGCGATCCACCGCGGCCTGGGCGGTCAGGAACCGGGCGAAGAGAGCGGGCGTCGGGGCCGCGGCCAGCCGGACCAGATCGCTCGGCGGCGCCAGCGCGGCCCAGGCGCCGCGCGCGGCGCGTTCGGCGAATGGATGATCTTCGACGAGCAGGGCGCGCAGCGCGCGGTCGACGCCCTCCAGCCGCTCCGCTTCGGCGGACCCGCCGTCCCGGAGCGCCGCGGACCAGGCCGCGTCGAGCGCGTCGCCATGGCGGGCCTGGAAGGATGTCGGCAGAAGGCTGAGCGCCGCCCCGATGCGCGCCACCCGCCGGGCGGGTGGAGCCGCCTGATCCGTCAGATGGGCGAGGAGCCCGGCTTCGATCCGCCGACGCAGCGCCGCGTTCGCGAGCCGCTCCGCGTCGGACGGCGGCCGGAGCAGGGTGACGGCCTCAATCCAGGACGCCGCCTCGAGCGCCCCGGCGATAGCGTCGCCCGCCGCCGGCCCGACCGGATGGCCGGCGCCGAGCGCCAGCGCGGCGAAATCCAACAGGACCTCCGGCTCGGGCGGCGCGCGGACCAGCGACGCCTCGAACGTCCGGAATGCCGCGGCGCCGTGGCGCGACAGGGCGGCCACAAGGTCGCCCGGTTGTTTCAGCGGCTCAACCGGCTGGAGCCCTGGCGGAAGCGCCTCACAGAGCGGCCCGGCATGGACCGGGGCGCCGACCGAGAGCATCGCGCCGATCAGCAGGAACGCCGCGGCGTCGCGGAATCGCCGGATCATGCGCCAGTGTAAGCGCGCGTAAGCGAAAGGGGCGCCCCCTTTCCGGGGGCGCCCCTCGCAAGATATCCAGAGCTCTTTCGGCGGCGTCAGCCGACCTTGCCGTCGAGCTCCGGGACCGCCTGGAACAGGTCGGCGACGAGGCCGTAGTCTGCGACCTGGAAGATCGGGGCCTCGTCGTCCTTGTTGATGGCGACGATGACCTTCGAATCCTTCATGCCGGCCAGATGCTGGATCGCGCCCGAGATGCCGACGGCGATATAGAGGTCCGGCGCGATGACCTTGCCGGTCTGGCCGACCTGATAGTCGTTCGGCACGAAGCCGGCGTCGACCGCCGCCCGGCTGGCGCCGACCGCGGCGCCCAACTTGTCCGCCAGGCTCTCCAGCAGCGCGAAATTTTCGCCCGAGCCCATGCCGCGGCCGCCGGAGACGACGATCTTGGCGGTGGCGAGTTCGGGACGCTCGCTCTCGGTCATCTCTGCGCCGACGAAGCGGGCGAGGTCCTGCGCGCCCGCGCCGGCCGAGACCTGCTCGATCTCGGCGGCGCCGCCCTCGGCCGCGACCGCCTCGAAGGAGGTCATGCGAACCGTGATGACGTTGACCTTCTCCGCGCTCTCCACGACGGCGAGCGCATTGCCGGCGTAGATCGGGCGCTCGAAGCTGGTCGGGCTGACGACGGCGGAGATGTCGGAGATCTGCTGCACGTCCAGCAGCGCCGCGACGCGCGGCATCAGGTTCTTGCCGAAGGTGTCGGCGGGGGCCAGCACGTGGCTGTAGCTCCCGGCCAATTCGACGATGACAGGGGCGACGGCCTCGGCCAGCTGATGCTCATAGGCCGCGTCGTCGGCGACCAGCACCTTGGCGACGCCGTCGATCTTGGCGGCGGCTTCGGCCGCCGGGCCGCAGTCCTTGCCGATCACAGCCAGATGGACGTCGCCGCCGATCTCCTTCGCCGCGGCGACCGCGTTCAGCGTCGCCGTCCGGATCTCGCCGCCCTCGAATTCCGCAATGACCAGATTGCTCATGGGATGGATGCTCCTCGCGTGCGTGTCTTCGTGCGGGCGGTCAGATGACCTTCGCCTCGTTCTTCAGCTTCTCGATCAGCTCGTCGACCGAGCCGACCTTGGCGCCGCCCTGGCGCGGCGGCGGCTCGGAGACCTTGACGGTCTTGAGGCGCGGCGCGGGGTCGACCCCCAGATCGCCCGGCGCCATGGTCTCGATCGGCTTCTTCTTGGCCTTCATGATATTGGGCAGGGAGGCGTAGCGCGGCTCGTTCAGGCGCAGATCGACGGTGACGATCGCCGGGGTCTTGAGCGCGACCGTCTCCAGCCCGCCGTCGACCTCGCGGGTGACCTTCGCTTCGCCGTCGGCGATCTCCAGCTTGGAGGCGAAGGTGCCCTGGGCCCAGCCCAGCAGCGCGGCCAGCATCTGGCCCGTCTGGTTGCAGTCGTCGTCGATCGCCTGCTTGCCGAGGAGCACGATCTCAGGCCCCTCCTTCTCGACGAGCGCCTTCAGCATCTTGGCGACCGCCAGCGGCTCGACCTCGCCGTCGGCCTGCACCAGCACGCCGCGGTCGGCGCCCATGGCGAGCGCGGTGCGGATCGTCTCCTGCGCCTGCTGCGGGCCGATGGACACGGCGATCACCTCTTCCGCCTGGCCGGCCTCCTTCATGCGCACGGCCTGCTCGACCGCGATCTCGTCGAACGGGTTCATCGACATCTTGACGTTCGCCGTCTCGACGCCGCTGCCGTCCGCCTTCACGCGGATCTTGACGTTGTAGTCGACGACCCGCTTGACCGGCACCAGGACCTTCATCGCCGCAATTCCTCCGCTTTTTGATGCATCTCTCGCCGCCTCGCCGTCTCACAGCGCGGCGCGTTCGTTCCATCTGACTATGAAGCGCCGTTGTTTAGGACCCGGCTCTCGCCCGAGTCAAGGGAGCGCTCCCCATACCGCTGCGAACGCTTAAGCGTCCGGCAGCCCCAGCACGAACAGAAGCACGACCAATATCATCGCAAGCACGACGAGGCGTTTCTGCCATTCGACGTACTTCATGCCCTCTTCCGTGAAGATCTCGTGCTTGCGGCGGAACAGGCTGTCCTTGTGACCGAAGATCGGCACGCCCGGCCGCCGGTGACGCAAGGCCATCACGTGCAGCCCCATGCCGGCGATGCAGAGCAGGAAGATCAGGCCCAGGAAGACGAACTGCGCCCCGGTCCGGAGCCCCAGTTCGAGGGCTTCGGGGTCCGCCCCCTCCATCGCGCGCGCCTACCGGTTCTGACCCGGGACCCAGAGCACGTCGGCCCCGCCCCGGTCGTTGACGTGCCGGCCCAGGACGAAGAACAGGTCCGACAACCGGTTCAGATACTTGACCGCATCCGGATTGACCGGCTCGGCCTCGGCCAGGGCGACGACCAGCCGCTCGGCGCGCCGCGTCACGGTGCGCGCCAGGTGACAATAGGCCGCAGCCGGCGTCCCGCCCGGCAGGATGAAGCTCGTCAACGGCTCCAAATCCGCATTGTAGCGGTCGATCTCGCCCTCCAGGGCCTCGACCTGCGCGGCGACGATGCGCAGCGCGCCCTCGCCGCGCGCGCCGCCTTCCGGCGTGCAGAGATCGGCGCCCAGGTCGAACAGATCGTTCTGGACCCGCGCCATCAGGCGGTCGAGCTCCGCGTCCTCGCCCAGATGCAGGCGCACGAGGCCGATCGCGGCGTTGGCCTCGTCGACCGTGCCGTAAGCCTCGACGCGCAGATCGTGCTTGGCCCGGCGCGAGCCGTCGCCCAGCGACGTTTCGCCGCCGTCGCCGCCGCGGGTGTAGATCTTGGTGAGTGTGACCATCAGCCGCCCTGTTTCAGGAGATAGACCGCGAGCACGAACATCATCAGCGCCACGAACTGCATGATCACGCGCGCGCGCATCAGCTTGTTCGCCCATTTCTGATTGAACTCGCCCCCGCGCGCCATGGAAAACACGCCGGCGAAGACGATGCCGAGCGTGATCAGCATCGCCGCGACCATCAGGAAGATTGCGAAACCCGTCATAACGCCCCGGGATATAGCCCGTACGTAGTGATCAGGAAAGACCGTTACCATACACGCCCCCGCCAAGCGGAGCACTTAGTCAGGACAACGCCTTGGATACAAAACCAATAGCTTCATCTCCGAAACGTCTCTTCATGCAGTCATTGTAACTAACGCCCGCCTTTTCCCCTAGTACTTCTGGATTAAGAGTATACATCTTTCCGCTTAGACTCAGAATTCCTTCCCGCTTTAGCAATTCCAGAACTGCAGCGCCTGTCCCTTTTGTCATCCGGGAATGCTCTATTTTCGGCTGATACCGTTTCAATGAGCCTTTGCTATGGGAACGAAAAGCGGTAACAAAACGGCGAAACCTCCTTAGAGCTTCGTTGACCCTTGGGTCATGAACCTCCGTAGGGGTAGTCGAGAATGATGTCCACGGATACGCCTCACTGCCGCGCCATGAAACAGAAAAATCGCAAGTGCCTCTGATTTTCGGAACTGTACTTATGTGCGCACCTGCGTAAATTTCAGCTTCAAGATGAACACTGCTTGCATTATTTTCCGGAAAGCTCTCAACAAGAACCTTTCTAGATGTTAATTTAATCTCTTTACACTGTATATTAACAGGGGAGACGAAATGAGCTTCACTTCCTGGCCCCACTTCTACAGTAGAGTATGGAACCATGACATCAACGTCCTGTACAACACTGCCTAAACGCAATACTCCTGTTTGATCCGAGGATAGAGTCAATGTCCGTGGCAGGTCTTGATCGCGCCTATCTAGGGTTATCTCAACTTCGGATCGAAGACTCTCAATTTCGTCACCGGCGTTATCTGACAATTCCCCACCATCAACGGTCAAGCTAGCAGAGTCTCCAAGTGAGAGTTTCGCGCGGATAGAAGCGTAGATTGCTCCAACATGCTCTGCAGGTATGTGCATTTTGGAGCCAGGCTCATGAACAGGAAGGTAAAACTCGACCAAGAAAGGATTTGCTGAACCTTGCTCAGCCAAAACTCGATCAGTTGCCAACTCTGAAAAGCGCTTCGATTTCATCGATCTGGCGAATAGCGCAGCAGCAAAAACGGAAGTAGCGGGCTCCTTGCTCCCGTTGAGGAAAGGATGCTCATCAACCCATTCTGCCAAGGCATTCGAGTATAACTCAGCGTCTCTCGGACTCATTGGTGGCAGATCGGGATCAGAAAGCCCGAAAATCTTCGAGCTAACGCGCTCAAGCTGCTCTCCGGGGTGATAAAGCTTATCCTTGAGACTCTCGTCTTCAAATCCAACTGTGCGAATCTTGTTCTTTTCACGATTCAAAATATCATCAACTATTGATTGTATGGTTATTGGTTGCATTCCACTATTGATGTCAGAAATTATCGACTGCGGATTACTCGTTCTCCTTACGTACTCCGCCACAGCATTTAGCACAGGCGCGTAACCTGCAAATCGATCACCATCATGCCTTGTTTCTGTTCTAAGTTTTCGAACGAGCAGGCCAACAGCCTGACGTTCGGTATCGGCGTGGGTATCATCTTCGTTCAATGAGCGAAGTAGTGCATAGGCATAATCAATTGCTTTTGCCTCTGGATAAAAGCCAATCTCAAGAACACTTATTTGAAGCTTATCTTCAATCAAGAAAATGAATGCGTCTTGAACAGCGCCACTCCTCCCAAACAACACTATCGGGAGCTTTCTGGTGGATGCAATTTGTTTAATATCCTCTAAGAATGCCTCAAAGGAATCCTGGGTGACTCGCAAGCGTGCTTCATCTAAACCATCTATCAAGACTGTTGTTTCTTGGGCCGCCCAGTCTTGATAAAGCCCAGACTTTGCCAAGCCGCCGCTTACCGAGTTCGCACCAACTGCATCTGCTTCGGCAAGATCAACATAAATCGCGCCTGTCTGAACCGCGATCTGTCGAGCAAGCGTTGTCTTCCCAACCGCACCGGGTGCAGAAACAAGTATAATGTCTGCGTCTTCAGGATTCTCATTATCCTCGAACTGGTGGTTATTCTCAAGAGGCGCCTCCGTAAAGCTTGCAACATTTGACGTTAGTGAGGACCAACCTCGTAAATCAATGTTATCGTACCGTTTGATACCGTTGAACCGAGGCACCCAAAAGTCCGCTATAGTGTAACTTTCCATGTACGATATCCTTTGTCGCGACCGTTACTTTTTTAGGGTGCTTCGAATGTAATGCAATTTTGTATTGAACACTAGCTGCTCAGCGCTTGGTCAGCGCCAGCGCCACGCCGGTTCCGATCAGAAGCGTCCCCGTGATCCGCTGCCGGATGCGCGCCAGCGCGGGGTCGACCATGTGCCGGCGCACGCGGCCGGCCAGGATCGCATAGCCGCCGTCGAACAGGATCGCGATCGCAACGAAGGCGCCTGCCATCGCAGTCAGCTGCGGCCCGGCCGCCAGCGTCGGGTCCAGGAACTGCGGGAAGAAGGCGATATAGAAGAGGATCGCCTTCGGGTTGGTGACGCCGATCAGGAAGCCCTGCGCCATCACCGCGCCGGCGCGGCGCTTGGCCATCGCCCCGCCAGTCGTGGACGCATCGGTCGGCGGCGCGGCCGGCCGGGCGCGCCATTCCCGGATCCCCAGCCAGATCAGATAGGCCGCGCCCAGATAGCGGACGATATAGAAGAGATCCGCCAACACGGTCATGATGGTGGTGATCCCGACCGCGCCCAGGACGATCAGCACGGTATTGCCGGCGCTCGCGCCCGCGACCGCCTGCAGGCCGGTGCGCGTCCCGTGCTTCAGGCTGGTCGCGACGACCAGCGCCACCACCGGCCCCGGCATCAGGATGAGCGCGGCGGACGCCAGACAGAAGGCGATGAACAGGTCCGGGTTGACGAGCATGATGCAGCTCCTGGATGCAGACCCGACAGTGTCGCCCCGAAATCGACGCGCGTCAAAGCGGAAGAGCGCGCCCTCAGTTGCGCGGGCTCAACAGGCCGCGGGCGATCACCTGCGCCTGGATCTCGCCGGCGCCTTCGAAGATGTTGAGGATGCGGGCGTCGACCAGCCAGCGGCTGATCGGCGTCTCCTCCGCATAGCCGATCCCGCCATGGATCTGCAGCCCGTCGTCCGCCGCCGCCCAGGCGAGCCGCGCGGCCAGCAGCTTCGCCATGCCGGCCTCCACGTCGCTGCGCCGGCCGGCGTCCTTGGCGTCGCAGGCCGCCATGGTGAGTTGGCGCACCGTCTGCAGTTCGGCGGCGATCAGCGCCAGCTTGTCGGAAACCCGCGGGAAGGCGATCAGCGGCTTGCCGAACTGCCGGCGCGTCGTCGCGTACTCCACGGCCGCCGCCAGCGCGCCCTGCGCGACCCCGACCGCGCGCGCGGCGGTCTGGATGCGCGCGCTCTCGAAGGTGGCCATCAATTGCCGGAAGCCGGCGCCCTCCTCTCCGCCCAACAGGTTCTCCGCCGGGACGGGGAAGTCCTCGAAGGCGATGTCGTACTCCTTGAGGCCGCGATAGCCGAGCGTTCGGATCTCGCCGCCGCGCATGCCCTTCGCCGGGAACGGCTCGTCCGGCGTCCCGCGCGGTTTCTCCGCCAGCAGCATGGACAGGCCGCGATGGCCCGGCTCCTTCGGATCGGTGCGCACCAGCAAGGTCATCAGGTCCGAGCGCGCGCCGTGCGTGATCCAGGTCTTGGCCCCGGTCACCAGATAGCCGCCGTCGACCCGCCGCGCGCGGGTCTTCAGATGGGCGAGGTCGGAGCCGACATCCGGCTCCGTGAAGACCGCGGTGGGAAGGATCGCGCCCGAGGCGATCCCCGGCAGGAAGCGCGCCTTCTGATCCGCCGTCCCCGCGCCGGCGATCAACTCGCCCGCGATCTCCGCCCGGGTGCCCAGCGAGCCGACGCCCAGATGGGCGGCGCTCAGGGCCTCGGTCACGATGCATAGGGCCCGCTTGCCGAGGCCCAGGCCGCCCTGCGCCGCCGGGATCGTCAGCCCGAACAGCCCGAGCTCCGCAAGCGCCGCCAGCACGGAGTCCGGGATCAACGCATCGTCCCGGTGCCACGCCTGGGCGTGCGGCGCGACGCGTTCGGCGGCGAAGCGCGCGAAGCTCCCGCGCATCAGCGCCCCCTCCTCGCCGTCGCCGGGATCGCCGAAATCGCCGTCGGCGAGGCGGGCGGCGAGCGCGGCCCGCGCCTCCGGCGCCGCGCCCGCGGCGATCAGGGCGGCGACCGCCGGATCGGCGGCGAAGGCGGCGGCCTCGGCCGCAATTCCCAGATCGTGCGGCCGCGCGATCTCGCTCTGCCCCATGGGCAGGCCGTAGGCGGCGCGGGAGAGATATTCCGAAAAGGCGATCGCGTGCTGCAGCCGCTCCGTCTCGCCGAACCGGCCGGCGGCGGCCAAAGCCTCCGCCCAGTCCTGCAGCGCCGCCAGCGCGCGCGCGTGCGCGGCGAGCCAGGCGAGCCCGTGCGCCTGGCGCTGGCGCGCCTCCAGCTTGGCCGTGTCGGGCGCGCCGCCCTGTCCGGCCACGGCGTCGGCCAAGCGCGCGCGCGCCGCCGCGACCAGCCGGTCGAGGGCCGCGAGCGCCGCGCGGGGCTGAAAGGTCTCGAGCGGGCTGTTCATCTCCCGGATGATGCCGGCCGCGGGCGCCGCGTCAATCGGCTTGACGCGCGCCATCCCCGTCGCCGTTGACGGAAAATAGTATTACGTCCCCGAAATATAAATTCGGGGACATAATATGTTTTAGGTCAGGTCGGCGGGATCGGTCGTCCCCGTGCGGTGGCGAGCTCAGCCCGGCAGCCGCAGCCGCTCAAGCATCTCGGTGAAATGCTCCGGCGGCGGGGTTTTGAGGCCGGCGACCTTGCCGGTCTCGTCGAAGCGGCGCAGGCGCACGGCGGCCGCATGGTGCGGATTGGCCTCGAAGGCGGCGACCTCGTCGGCGCTCATCGGGCCGCCCTGAAGCTCCAGCGAGCGGATGGAGGCCGGCGAGAGACGCTGGAAATAGTCCGGCTCGACCGCGCAGAGATAGCGCTTGGCCGCGACGTGCAGCCTGACCGGCTCCGACACCTCCGGCGGGAAGAAGCGGGCGAGGAAATCGGCGCCCGCCTCCTCGTGCCGGCTGTCGATCCCGCGGGCGGCCGCGTCTTCGGTGCAGTCGTGCAGATAGTGCCCGACATCGTGCAGCAGCGAGGCGGCGACCAGCGCGTCGTCGCCTTCCTCCTGGTCGGCGCAGACGGCGCATTGCAGGGCGTGCTCCTGCTGGCTGACCGCCTCGCCCAGATAGTCGCGCCCGCCGGATTGGCGGAACAGGGAGAGGATGAAGGGAACGATCGTCTCCCGGGTCACCTGATCGGGGTCGCGGGGCAGGGTTTCGCGAACGGCGGTCATCGGGGGTCTCCACTCAGTCTCTGGCGCTCCATGACGCGGAGCTGGCTCAACAGCGAATCCTCGTCGGCGTAACAGCCTTGCAGCCAGCGCTTGCCGGCGCCGAAGCCGCCGCGGCCGTGCAGCACCCGCCGGTTGTTGACGACGAAGAGGTCGCCCGGCGCCAGCTTGAACCGCAACGCCAAATCCGGGTCGCGCAGGATCTCCGAGAAGCGGCGATAGGCGCGGTAATAGGCCGGCGTCACCTCCGCCGGCAGGTCGAGCGGCGCGATCGAGCGGTTGTTGTAGGCGACCGCGATCGGCCGGCCGGCCTCGTCCGTCTCGATCAGGCGCCGGCGCGCCTGCAGGTCCGTCGTCGCCGTGCGGTAGCGGAAGGGAACCCGCCAGCGGGCCAGCAGGGCGTAATCCTCCGGCGCCGCTTCCCGCAGGCGCCGCGCGGCCTCGAGCCCGTCGACCGCCAGCGAGTCGCCGCCGTCCGCGTCCGACTGCAGGCAATGCAGAAGCTGCAGCGTCGGGACCGGATCGCGGTAGGGATTGTCCGTATGCACGCCGAGGCCGGCGCCCGTGAAGGCCATATTGGCCGGCTTCTCCTCCGCGCGCACGTCGAAGAGCCGGCCGTAGTTGGTTTCGCGCACATAGCCGAACAGCGAGACGATCCGGCAGACCATCCCAGGCTCCTGCGGAACGCCGCTCAGGAAGGCGACGCCGTCGCGGCGGATGTCGTCCAGCCACGCGAACAACGCCTCCGGATCGCGCGTCACCGCCGCATAGTCGCGCCAGGCGACGCGCGCGCCGAGCGCGGCGGCGCTCCACCCCACGGGCGAACCGGCAGGCGGCTCCGCCGCGCCCTCGCGCCCGACGTCATAGGCGTGGGCGCGCAGCCAGGCGGCGTCGAAGGGAACCTCGATCCCCTCCGGCTCGAAGCGCAGCGTAAGGCCGCCGTCGGCCTCGATCCGCGCATCGGTCAGGGTCAGGTCCGCCGGCAGATCGGCGACGTCGAACAGGCGCTGATCGTTGTCCGCATGGCGGAAGGCCTCGCCCTGCGCCTGATCGCGCAGCCAGATCGCGTCGTATCGATGACGGGCGCCGTCCGGCCAGCGGAGCGTGAGCGCGTCCCCGCTGCAGGCGGCGATCTCCACGCCTGCGCCGCCGCTCCGGGCGGCGGTGCGTTCGGTTCGCGTTGTCAGTGTGGTCATGGCGACGGAGATCCTCTGGAGGGGTAGGGTGTAGCGCAGCTTTGTTGCACTTCTATAACAAGGCGGCGCACCCCTGTAGCTAGGGGCTGAAACCCGGCGCGGGCCAATAGATTCGACCCCATGGGGGGATAGATGCGGGCGACGGCGCGAACCGCCGTCGCGTTCTTGCGCCCGGCGCGGCCGCTTCCAATATAGCATCTGAGAGGGGATGCGCGGGCGCCGCGAAGGCGGGCTCGAAAGCGTCTCGGGTTCTTGGATGTCTCGCTGCGCGAAGCGGGAGACGCGGGAAGAGGATCGACGATGAATATCGAAAAGTTCACCGACCGCAGCCGCGGTTTTATTCAGTCTGCCCAGACGCTGGCGATCAATTCCGACCACCAGCGCCTGACCCCCGACCACCTGCTGAAGGTGCTGTTGGACGATCCGGAGGGATTGGCCGCAACCCTGATCCGGGCCGCCGGCGGCGACCCGAAGCGCGCCCTGGCGCTGGTCGAGACCGACCTGGGCCGCATGCCGAAGGTGCAGGGCGCGGGCGCAAGCTCGCTGCATCTCGACACCGCGACCGCCAAGGCGCTCAGCCAGGCGGAAGAGCTCGCCCAGAAGAACGGCGACAGCTATGTCACCGCCGAGATCATTCTGCTGGCGCTCGCCATGGCGTCGGGGACCTCGGCGGCGAAGGCGCTCGCCGACGCCGGCGTGAAGCCCCAGGCCTTAAACCAGGCGGTGAAGGACATGCGCAAGGGCCGCACCGCGGACAGTCAGGCGGCCGAGGACAAGTACGACGCGCTCAAGAAGTACACGCGCGACCTGACCCAGGCCGCGCGGGACGGCAAGCTCGACCCCGTCATCGGCCGGGACGAGGAGATCCGCCGCTCGATCCAGGTGCTCTCGCGCCGCACCAAGAACAACCCCGTGCTGATCGGCGAGCCCGGCGTCGGCAAGACCGCCATCGTCGAAGGGCTGGCCCAGCGCATCGTGAACGGCGACGTGCCGGAGGCGCTGCGCGACAAGAAGCTCCTGGTGCTGGACCTGTCGGCGATGGTCGCCGGCTCCAAGTTCCGCGGCGAGTTCGAGGAGCGCCTCAAGGCCGTGCTGGAGGAGATCGCGGCCCTCGAAGGCGGCGGCGAGGGCGGCGTCGTCCTGTTCATCGACGAATTGCACACCCTGGTCGGGGCCGGCGCCGCGGAAGGCTCGATGGACGCCTCCAACATGCTGAAGCCGGCGCTGGCGCGCGGCGAGCTGCATTGCGTCGGCGCGACGACGCTCGACGAATACCGCAAGCATATCGAGAAGGACGCGGCGCTCGCCCGGCGCTTCCAGTCGGTCTTCGTGGCCGAGCCGACGGTGGAGGACACGATCTCCATCCTGCGCGGCCTGAAGGAGAAGTACGAGGTGCACCACGGGGTGCGCATCACCGATGGCGCGATCGTCTCGGCCGCCACGCTCTCCAACCGCTACATCGCCGACCGGTTCCTGCCCGACAAGGCGATCGACCTGGTGGACGAGGCGGCCTCGCGCCTGCGCATGGAGGTCGATTCCAAGCCGGAGGAGATCGACGAACTCGACCGCCGCATCATCCAGCTCAAGATCGAACGCGAGGCGCTGAAGAAGGAGAGCGACAAGGCCTCCAAGGACCGGTTGGAGAAGCTGGAGGGCGAGCTGGAAGGGCTGGAGAAGCAGTCGGCCGACCTGACCGCGACTTGGCGCGCGGAGAAGGAGAAGCTGGCCGGCGCCTCCGAGTTGAAGGAGAAGCTCGACGCCGCGCGCATCGAGCTGGAGCAGGCCCAACGCACCGGTCGTTTCGACCGCGCGGGCGAGCTCGCCTACGGCGTGATCCCGGACCTCGAGAAGAAGCTCGCCGCCGCCGAGTCGCAGGAGGACGGCGCCCAGCACATGCTGAACGAGGCGGTCAGCGATCAGGACATCGCGAGCGTCGTCTCCCGCTGGACCGGCATTCCGGTCGACAAGATGCTGGAGGGCGAGCGCGAAAAGCTGGTGAAGATGGAGGGCCTGTTGGGCCGGCGCGTGGTCGGCCAGGACGAGGCCATCAAGGCCGTCGCCAACGCGGTCCGGCGCAGCCGCGCCGGCCTGCAGGATCCGAACCGGCCGATCGGCAGCTTCCTGTTCCTGGGCCCGACCGGCGTCGGCAAGACGGAGCTGACCAAGGCGCTGGCCGAGTTCCTGTTCGACGACGATCAGGCCATGGTCCGGATCGACATGTCGGAATTCATGGAGAAGCACTCCGTCAGCCGGCTGATCGGCGCGCCGCCGGGCTATGTCGGCTATGACGAGGGCGGCGCGCTCACCGAGGCGGTCCGCCGCCGGCCCTATCAGGTGGTGCTGTTCGACGAGGTGGAGAAGGCGCATCCGGACGTCTTCAACGTGCTCCTGCAGGTGCTGGACGAAGGCCGGCTGACCGATGGGCAGGGTCGCACGGTCGATTTCCGCAACGTCCTCATCGTCATGACCTCGAACCTGGGGGCGGAGTTCCTGGCCGCCCAGGAGGAGGGCCAGGACGTCGAGGAGGCCCGCGCCCAGGTGATGGAGGTGGTGCGCAGCGCCTTCCGGCCGGAGTTCCTGAACCGGCTGGACGAGATGCTGCTGTTCCGCCGCCTGACGCGCGACAACATGACCGGCATCGTCGACATCCAACTGAAGCATCTGACCAAGCTGCTGGCCGACCGCAAGATCGGGCTCGAGCTGGACGAGGCGGCCAAGACCTGGCTCGCCGACGCGGGCTACGATCCGGTCTACGGCGCGCGGCCCTTGAAGCGGGTGATCCAGAAGCAGCTTCAGAACCCGCTGGCGAGCCTGATCCTGGAAGGCAAGATCGCCGACGGCGATCGGGTCACGGTCTCCGCCGACGAGAGCGGCCTCGTCATCAATGGCGAGGCGGTGAAGGCGGAAGCGGCCTGATCCGCGGCGGCTCGCTTCCTCCCCTCACCCTGCCGCGGCGCTCGCGCCGCGCGGCCCTCCCTCTCCCCTGGGGCGAGGGCCGGGGTGAGGGGGCGCCCGCGCGATAGCGGGCGCCGGCGCTCAAGCTTTGAGCCGCGCCCAAGCCCTCTCCAGCCCCATGACCGCCAACCCCGTCGCCAGCCCCCAGAAGGCGGAGCCGATCCCGAACAGCGACAGGCCCGACGCGGTGACGCACAGCGTGAGGACCGCCGCCGGGCGATGCGCCTCCTCCTTGAGCGAGGCCGTCAGCGCGCCGATCAGCGGGGCCAGCAGCGCAAGCCCGGCCACCGTCGCGATGAAGGCCGGCGGCAAGGCGGCGAAGAGCGCGACCAACGACGCCCCGAACATCGCCAGGATCAGATAGAAAAGCGCGTACCACGGGCCGGTCTTCCAGCGCTGCGCGGGGTCCGGATGCGTGTCGGGGCCGGTGCAGATCGCCGCCGTGATGGCGGCCAGATTGACCGTCAGCCCGCCCAACGGCGCGATCAGCACGGAGGCGAGCCCCGAGGTGCGCAGGATCGAGCCGGCGGGCGGCTGGTAGCCCGCGCCCTTGAGGACCGCGAAGCCCGGCAGGTTCTGCGAGGCCATGGTCACCAGATAGAGCGGAAGGGCGAGGCCGAGCAACGCCGCCGGATCGAAGGCCGGCGCGATCAGCGTGAGGTGCGAGAGCTGGAAGCCGCCCGCGATCGGCGCCGCCCGGTCGAGCCCGTAGACCAGCGCGATCCCCAGCCCGATCACCGCGATCACCGCCCAGGCGGGGCTGGCGAGCCGCAGCAGCAGGAAGGCCGCCACCATCGGCGCGACCAGCAGCGGGTCCGCGCCCAGATGCTCGAACACGCCGATCGTGAAACGGATCAGAACGCCGGCCAGCATCGCGGCCGCCACCGGGGTCGGCAATCGTTCGATCGCGCGCGCCAGCGGCCCGACGAAGCCGGTCAGTAGGATCAGCGCGCCGGCCGCCAGATAGGCGCCGATCGCAGCCGCGAGCCCGATCGAGCCGTCGGTCCCCGCGATCAGGGCCGCCCCCGGCGTCGACCAGGCGGCGATGATCGGTATCCTGTGGCGCACCGACAGGAAGGCCGAAATCCCGGCCATGGCGAGGCAGAGCGCCGCGACCCCGGAGGCCGTCTGCGCCTGGTTCGCGCCGACCGCCTGGGCGGCGGCGACGATCAGCGCCAGCGTGCCGCCGAAGCCGACCAGGACCGCGACCAGCGCGTTGACGGCGAGGGATGGGCGCATGCGGCGGCCCCGCCGCTCAATCCGTCAGGAAGTCTTCGACGAGGCGCAGGAAGGGTTGCGGCGCCTCGGCGTGGACCCAATGGCCGGCGTCCGGGATCGTCTCGATGTCGGCGAGCGGAAAGAGCCGTTCGATCTCCGCCTGATGGTGCGGACCGATATAGTCGGATCGGCCGCCGGCCACGAACAGCGTCGGCGCCTCGTAGGGCGGATGCTCGTCGGTGTCGATGAAATCCTCGATATGGGCCATGTTGGCGGCGAGCGCCGCCAGATTCGGCTTCCAGCGCAGGCCGTCCCGCGAGACGTCCAGATTGGTCAGCAGGAAGGCGCGCACCGCATCGTCGGGCACGGCCCGCTTCAGGGCCGCGTCGACCTCCGAGCGGCGCTCGAAGGGGCTGAGGTCCAGATCGCGCAGCATCTCGGCGTAGTGCGTCAGGTCGGCCGACAGGCTGGGCGCGGGCGCGATGTCGACGACGATCAGGCGCTCGAGCAGTTCCGGCCGGTTGAGCGCAAGGGTCATCGAAGCCTTGCCGCCCATGGAGTGCCCCAGCACCACGGCCGGCCCGCCGCCGAGGCGCTCCTCGATCAGATGCGCGACGTCCTCCGCCATCGCCTCGTAATGCATGGCGTCGTCCCACGGGCTGTCGCCGTGATTGCGCAGGTCGGCGGCGATCACGGGCCGCGTGCGGGCGAGCTGCTTCATCAGCCCGCCCCAGTTCTTCTTGGCCCCGAACAGCCCGTGCAGGATCACGAGCGGCGGCCCGGGACGGTCCGTCCCGGCCTCCGTGACGGCGAGCGGCAGCGGCATGACGCGTCGAGCCTTTCCTTCCGGCGCGCGGACGACTAAGAGAAACCATCTGTCGGCGGACGCGCTATCGAACCACCCGCCGACCGCGCAGGCAAGGCGCGGCGTCTCGCCGCCAACCGCTCTCTGGAACGATGGACCCGGTCTTCTTCTCCGTCATGTTGGGCGGCGCCTTGGTCGCCGGGTTCGTTTCGGGCCTGACGGGCCTGGGAACCGCGCTGATCGCGCTCAGCCTCTGGCTCTTCGTGGCCGAGCCGGCCTTCGCCGTGCCGATCGCCGCGACCATCGCGGTCGCCTGCCACGTGACGACGCTCGCCTTCGTGCGCCGGGGGGTGGTCTGGGCGCGCCTCAAGCCGTTCCTGATCGGCGGCCTGGTCGGGCTGCCGGCCGGCGTTCTGCTGCTGCCGCTGCTGGACCGGGAGACGGTGAAGCTCGGGCTGGGGCTCTTCCTGGTCGCGTATTGCAGCTATGGGCTCCTGGTGCGCAAACCGCCTCTGGTGCGCGGCGGGGGACGCCTCGCCGACGGGCTGGTCGGCGCCGGCGGCGGCTTTTTCGGCGGGCTGCTCAGCATCTCCGGCCCGCTGCCGACCATATGGGCGGGCCTGCGCGGTTGGCCGAAAGACGAGCAGCGCGGCGTCTATCAGCCCTTCAATCTGATCGTGCTGCTGACCGCGGCGGTCGGCCATTACGCCAGCGGCCGGGTCGCCGCCGCGGATGCGGGCCTGATCCTGGGCGCAACGCTGGCCGCCGTCCTGGGCGCGCTCGCAGGGCTCGCGGTCTATCGCCGGGCGTCGGACGCGCAGTTCCGCCGCTACGTGTTGGGCATGCTGCTGCTGGCCGGGGTGAGCCTGACGGCGGAGCGGGCGGCGGCGCTGATCGGGTAGCGATCGGCTACAGATCGAAGCTCAACTGATCGCGCGCGGCCGCACGGCGTTCGGCGGCCGCGCGCTCCCGCCGCCCGCCCGTCTGCGCCAGGCCGGAGCGGCGCGAGCCGAGGCGCTCTTGGATGGCGTCGGCCGCCGCGCGATAGCCGGCGCTGCGGCGCGCGTCGGCGATGCGCGCGCGCGCCGTCGCGCCGGCCTGCTTCAGATCGACGATCGGCGCCGGATAACCGGGCGCGGCGCGCGGGTCCCGCCAGGGCTCCTGGACCAGCTTCGGATCGTCCAGATGGGCCAGTTCCGTGATCCATCGCCGGATGAAGCGGCCGTCGGGATCGTGATCCCATCCCTGTTTCACCGGATTGTAGAGCCGCGGCGTATTCACGCCCGTCGTCCCGGACTGCATCTGCATCTGGCTGTAATGGATTCCCGGCTCGTAGTCGGTGAAGAGCTGCGCGAGGCGCAAGGCCGGCTCCCGCCAATGCAGCCAGAGATGATAGGCCGCGAAGGAGACCAGCATCGCCCGCATGCGGAAATTGATCCAGCCGGTCGCCTCCAGCATCCGCATGGAGGCGTCGACCATCGGGAAGCCCGTCCGGCCTTCGGCCCAGGCCGCGAACGGGGCGGGCTCGAAGGCGTCCTCGCGCAGACCGTCATAGGCGGGGTGGAGGTTGCGGACCTCGATCTCCGGCGCGCTCTCCAGCTTCTGGATGAAGTGGCAATGCCAGTGCAGCCGCGCGTCCAGGGCCTTGAGCGCCGCGGGCCAACTCCCGCGCTCCGCCGGCGGCTCCGCACGCCGGGCGCGCCGGGCGGCGCGCACCATCTGCACGACCTCCTTCATGGACAGCGTCCCGTAGGCCAGATGGGCGGAGAGGCGGGAGCAAGCCGCCTCCGCCGTCAGCGGGCTGGACATCTCCTGGTGATAGCGCGCGCCGCGCCGATCGAGGAAGCTTCGCAGCAGGTCCTCGGCGGCGGCGCGCCCGCCCCGCTGGCGGCCGGGACAAGCGTCCGCGGCGGCGAGACCCGGCGCGGCGTCGGGCAGGGCGCCCGGGTCTAGACCTGCGGGAAGGGGCGGCAGGGCCGGCGGCGTGTCGACTTGTGGCGCGGCCATCTCCCGCTCCCAGCGCGCGGCCCAGCCGTCGCGGTCTCTGAGGCCGCGAAAGACGCCTACTTGGCGATGCTCCGTCATCGCGACGCCGGCGGCGCGCGCCCAGGCCCGGACCGCCCGGTCGCGCGCATAGGTCCAGCCGGTCCCGGTCTCCTCATGGGCGTGGATCGCGGCGAGGCCGAAGCGGGCCTGCAGGTCCTGCAGCACCGGAACCGCCTCTCCGACCCGGAGGACGAGCGGCGCGCCGAGCGCGGCGAAGGCCGCGCGCGCCTCCTCCAGGCTCTCCCGCAGAAAGGCCCAATGGCGCCCCGACCGGTCCGGCTGGCGCCACAGGTCGGGCTCCAGGATGTAAAGCGGAACGAGCGGCGCTCGGGTTTCCGCGGCGCGCGCGGCGGCGGCGAGCGCCGCGTTGTCCGCGACCCGCAGATCGCGCTTCAGCCAGAGGAGCGTGATGGGCATGACCTCCGACAGTACGGACGCGGCTGTTCCCCGGATCGCCCGCACGCTCGATTGACAGCGCATCCGGGGGCGGCTATCCGCCGGGGATCGGCCCCCGCGCCTCCCGATCGATTGGACCCGCCGCCCATGTACGAGAACCCGGTCATAACCGTCGTCGGCCTCGGCTATGTCGGCCTGCCGCTCGCGGTCGCGCTCGCCCGCCATTTCGAAGTGATGGGCTATGACATCGACGAAAGCCGCATCGCCGAACTGCGCGCGGGCGTCGACCGAACCGGAGAGTTGAGCCGGGGCGAACTGACGGACAGCCGCCTCGAATACGTCGCCGACCCGGAGGCGCTGAAGGAGAGCCATCTCTTCATCATCACCGTCCCGACGCCGGTGGACGCGGAGAACAAGCCCGATCTGCGCGCGGTCGAGAGCGCTTCGCGCTTCGTCGGCTCGCTGATCCGGCTCGGCTCGATCGTGGTCTATGAGAGCACGGTCTATCCCGGCTGCACCGAGGAGTTCTGCGCCCCGATCCTGGAGGCGGAATCCGGCCTGATCGCGGGCCAGGACTTCTATCTCGGCTACTCGCCCGAGCGCATCAATCCGGGCGACAAGGTGCATCGGGTCGACAGCATCACCAAGGTCGTCGCCGGCCAGACCGAGAAGGTCGCCCAGCTGCTGGGTCAGATCTACGGCGCGATGAACAATAACGACGTCTTCATCGCCCGCGACATCAAGACCGCCGAGGCGTCTAAGGCGATCGAGAACGCGCAACGCGACATCAACATCGCCTTCGTCAACGAGATCGCGGAGATCTTCGGCCGCATGGGAATCTCCGTCTACGACGTGCTGGAGGCGGCGCGCACCAAGTGGAACTTCCTGCCCTTCTCCCCCGGGCTGGTGGGCGGCCACTGCATCGGGGTCGATCCCTACTACCTCGCCTACGCGGCGCAGAAGGCGGGGGTCGAGCCGCGCGTCATCCTCTCAGGCCGCCGGATCAACGACGGGATGGCGCAATGGATCGCCGACCGAATCTGCGAGGCGGCGCCGCAGGCCGCCCGGATCCTGATCCTGGGCTTCACCTTCAAGGAGAACGTGCCCGACATCCGCAACACGAAGGTGATCGACCTGCTGCGCGCGCTGGAGGCCGCCGGGCACAGCGTGGAGGTCTACGATCCCGTGGCCGACGCTGCGGAGATCCGCGCGGAGTACGGGATCGAGGTGGTCGACGCGCCCGACCTCGCCTATGACGCCGTGGTCGGCGCCGTGCCGCACAGCGGCTTCGCGGAGCTTCCTCTGCGCGGGTTGCTGAAACCCGGCGGTCTGGTCGCCGACGTGAAGGGAATCTGGCGCAAGCGCTCGATCCCCGAGGGCTTGCGCTACTGGACCCTGTGAGCGGCGCGCCCGCAATCGCCTAGCCGAGCACGCCCGCGCGCATCGAGATCACCAAGAGACCCAGGAAGAAGTCGCCCGCCGTCATCGCCACCGCGATCATCACAGGCGCGTCGAACGCCATGCGGGCGAGCCGGATGCGGAACAGCAGCATCCAGAAGGTGAGCACGATCCCCGGCAGGCCGAGCGTCCCGCCTTCGATCCCGAAGATCAGAAGGATCGCGCTCGCGATCAGCGCGACCGGGACGGCGACCCAGTTGTAGGCGGCGATATAGCGCGCATAGCGCTCCGGCTTCTGCAGCAGGTCGGCGATCATCACCATGGCCAGCGGCCAATAGACCACATCGATGGCGTAGGCCGACAGGTCGGCGACGACCCGCGTCAGGAACCCCGCCTCGCCCGCCGTCGGATCGTCGGTGAAGGTCATGATCAACAGGTGCAGCGGCAGCACCAGGATCGGTCCCCAGAAGCTTTTCCAGACGCTTGGAATGTCGTCGCCGAAGCGGTCGAGTTGTTTGGGATCGAAGGTCAGGAACAGGCGGAAGGCCGCCTGAATCTTGCCGGCCGCTTCGGCGGGGGAGATCGGTTTCAGCATCGCCTCCCGCCTCCGGCCCGTCAGGCCCGCTCGAAAAAGCCGGCGATCACCCGGCGATAGATGCGCGAGAGCGCCTCGATGTCGGCGGTCGCGACCCGCTCGTCGACCTGATGCATGGTCTGGCCGACCAGGCCGAAATCCACCACCATCGGGCAGTAGTCCTTGATGAAGCGGCTGTCGGAGGTGCCGCCGGTGGTGCTGAGCTCCACGCGCCGGCCGGTCTCCGCCTCGCAGGCCTCCGCGATCAGGTCGCTGAGCAGGCCCGGCGGGGTCAGGAAGCTTTCGCCGGAGATGCGGACGTTGAAGTCGTAGCGCGCGTCCTCGCCCGCCGCTTCGGCCAGCAGGTCGCGCAGCCGCGCTTCCAGCGCGGCGCCCGTGTGCAGATCGTTGAAGCGGATGTTGAAGACCGCCGACGCCTTGCCCGGCACAATGTTGGTCGCCGTGTTGCCGACGTCGATCGTGGAGATCGCGAGCGTCGAAGGCTGGAAATGCTCCGACCCCTGGTCCAGCTCCATCGCCAGCAGCGCGTTCAGCATGCGCACCAGCCGATGCGCCGCGTTGTCGGCCAGGTGGACGTAGCCGGTGTGGCCCTGCACGCCGTGCACGGTGAGGAAGCCGTTCAGGCTGCCGCGGCGGCCGATCTTCATCATCTCGCCGAGCGCCGAGGGATTGGTCGGCTCGCCGGTGATGCAGGCGTCGATCGACTCGCCCCGCGCGGCCAGCGCCGGCAGCATCTTGCGCGTGCCGTTGATGGACGGCCCCTCCTCGTCGCCGGTGATCAGGAGGCTGATCGAGCCGCGGCCCGGACCCGCCTGCGGGTCGGCCAGATAATCGGCGGCCGCGGCGGCGAAACTGGCGATCGCGCCCTTCATGTCGGCGGCCCCGCGGCCATAGAGCACGCCGTCGCGGACTTCGGCCGCGAAGGGGTCGGCGCTCCAGCGCTCGGCGTCGCCGACCGGCACCACGTCGGTATGCCCGGCGAAGCAGAGATTTGGCCCCTCCGTCCCGAAGCGGGCGTAGAGATTGTCGACGGGCGCCGTTCCCTCCTCCTCGAAGGGCAGGCGCAGGCAATCGAACCCCAGCCCCTCCAGAATGCGCTGCAGCAGGTCGAGCGCGCCGCCGTCGGCCGGCGTCACGCTCTCGCAGCGGATCAGGTCGCGCGCCAGCGCGACCGGGTCGAGGCGGGGCGCGTCCCGAGGGGGCTCGGCGCGCTCTGAGGCGGTTTGATCGACCATGCTCGACGATATAGGGCGGCGGGGTCCGTTTGGGCAGGGGGCCCGGCGCGCCTAAAGCCTCAGGTTCGCAAAAGCTCGGTGATCGAGGTCTTGGAGCGGGTGCGCTCGTCGACATGCTTCACGATCACGGCGCAGTAGAGGCCCGGCCCCGGACTGCCGTCCGGCAGCGGCTTGCCGGGCATGGTTCCCGGCACAACGACGGAGTTGGCCGGCACGCGCCCGGTGAAGATCTCGCCCGTGGTGCGGTCGACGATCTTGGTGGAGGCGCCGATATAGACGCCCATCGAGAGGACGGCGCCGCTTTCGACGATCACGCCTTCCGCCACCTCGGCGCGGGCGCCGATGAAGCAGTTGTCCTCGATAATGACGGGGCCGGCCTGCAAGGGCTCCAGCACGCCGCCGATTCCGGCGCCGCCGGAGAGATGGACGTTCTTGCCGATCTGCGCGCAGGAGCCGACCGTCGCCCAGGTGTCGACCATCGTCCCCTCGTCGACATAGGCGCCCAGATTGACGAAGCTCGGCATCAGCACGACGCCTTTGGCGATGTAGGCCGAGCGGCGCACCACGCAGTTCGGCACCGCGCGGAACCCGGCGGCGCGGAACTCCGTCTCGCCCCAGCCCGAGAACTTGCTGGGCACCTTGTCCCACCAATTGGCGTCTCCGCCGGGGCCGCCGGCGATGGTCGTCATGTCGTTCAGGCGGAACGAAAGCAGCACCGCCTTCTTCAGCCACTGATTGACCGTCCAGCCCTCGGCGCCCTTCTCCGCGACGCGGGCCTTGCCCGAATCCAGCAGCGTCAGCGCCTCCTCGACCGCCTCGCGGATCTCCCCGCCGGTCTTGGCGTCGATCTCGCCCAGCTTGTTGTCGAAGGCGTCGTCGATCGTCGCCTGAAGGTCTTCATAGGCCATGATGGTCGCTCGCTCCTTACGATCCCTAGCGTCCCGCGGACGCCGCGCACTCTACCCGCGCTGGGTCCCGGGTCAAGCGACGCCGGCGGCGGCGAGAGAGGGATTTTTCGGGGCGGCTCGGCCCTCCCTATTTCACGATCACGACCGTGCAGTTGGCCAGTGAGGAGACCTTATGGCTGACGGAGCCGAGCAGCGTCGCCTCCATGTCCCCCTGGCCGCGGCTTCCGAGGACGGCGCAGTCGATCTTGTTGCGCCGGACGAAGTCCACGATGGTGCGGGCCGGATGGCCTTCCAGGACCACCGCTTCCACCTTCGCCGTCCCCTTCGCCTGGGCGCGCTTCTTGGCTTCGTTCAAGACGCCTTCCGTCATGGGCTCGAGCACATAGGTGGCCTCGCCCATCAGGCTTTCCTCCTTGAAGAATTCCTTCAGCCGAGGCGTCAGCGTCACCGGCTTGGCGACGGTCAGGAGCGTCAGCGTCCCGCCGAACTTCTGCGCCAGCTCGCTCGCCGCCTCGGCGGCGCGCAGCGAGTGTTCCGACCCGTCGACCGCGCACAGGATCTTCTTGAACATCGGCTCTCTCCCCTTCCCCCGTTATCTGGCGCAGCGTCGCCGCCAGCTTAACCGCCTTGGTTTCACGAAGGCCACGGGAAAACTATCGCAGAAGCGCCTGTTTCGGCCGTTATCGGGCGGAGACGCGCCCCGACGACGCTTGCGCGCGCGCGAATCGCGGACTACGTAAGCGCCATGCAGCAGCCGGTTCGCATCGCCCCCTCGATCCTGTCCGCCGACTTCGCAAAGCTGGGCGAGGAGGTGCGCGCGATCGACGCGGCCGGCGCCGACTACATCCATATCGACGTGATGGACGGCCATTTCGTGCCCAATATCACGATCGGGCCGGCCGTGGTGAAGGCGCTGCGCCCGCACAGCGCCAAGACCTTCGACGCGCATCTGATGATCGCCCCCGCGGACCCGTATCTGGAGGCCTTCGCGGAGGCCGGCGCCGACATCATCTCCGTCCATCCGGAAGCCGGACCGCACCTGCACCGCACGCTGCAGACGATCCGCGGGCTCGGCCGAAAGGCGGGGGTCGTGCTCAACCCCGCCACGCCGATCGCGGCCGTCGAGCCGGTGATGGATCTGGTCGATCTGATCCTGGTCATGTCGGTCAATCCCGGGTTCGGCGGCCAGAGCTTCATCGACAGTCAGGTGCCGAAGATCGAACGCCTGCGCGCCCTGATCGACGCCACCGGACGGACCATCGACCTGGAAGTCGACGGCGGCGTGAACGCGCAGACGGCGCGGCGCTGCATCGACGCCGGCGCCGACGTGCTGGTCGCCGGCAGCGCGACCTTCGCGGGCGGTCCGGACGCCTACGCCGACAATATCCGGCGCCTGCGCGGCGCCTGCTGACCCCATGCAGATCGGGTCCCGCCATGGATGAGGATCCCCGCCCGCCAAACGCCTTCTGGTCCGGGTTGAAGTACGGCGCGGTGCGGCTGGCCCGCGGCGCCGGGGTCTATAGCGCGACGCTGGCCGGGCGGCGCGCCCCGCCCCCGGCGGTGGCGCTTCCGACGCCCTTCGCCGGCGATCCGGAGCGCGGCCGGCAGATTCTGGAAGGGGCCTTCTCCTTCGCCGGCGAGCGCATCGCGCAGGCCCGCAATCCGTGGACCGCCGTGGGCGCCGGCCCCGGCTGGTTGGCGCAGGCGAACGGCTTCGCTTGGCTAGGCGACCTCGCCGCGCATGGCGGGGCGGCCGCGCAGGCGCGCGCCCGCGGGCTGGTCGTCGATTGGGCGGCGGCCGATGCGGCCGGATCGCTCGCGGAGTCGGAGATCGCCTGGCGCGCCGACGTGACCGGCCGGCGGGTGTGGTCCTGGTTGGCGCGCTACGGCTGGCTGGTCGAGGGCGCGGCCGAGACGGAGCGCGATGCGCTGCTCGACAGCCTGGGACGGCAGGTTCGGCATCTGAGTCGGGTCGTCGGGCGCGAGGGGGTCGACGAAGAGCGCCTGACCGGCGTCGCCGGCTTCGTCGCCGCCTGCCTCTGCCTGCCCAATTGGGCGGGCGCGCGGGGCGAGGCGGTCGGGCTCTTGGCGGAGGAGCTGAGCCGCGCCGTGCTGCCGGACGGCTGCCACGCGACGCGCAGCCCGCGCGTCCAGCTTCAGGTGCTCGAGGATCTGACGGCCCTGCGCGAGGCCTTCCGGGCCGCGCAGCAGGAGACGCCGGCGGCGCTGCAGAGCGCGATCGACCGCATGGCGCCGATGCTGCGCTTCTTCCGGCACGGCGACGGCGGTCTGGCGCTGTTCAACGACAGTCGGGAGGGCGACCCGGCGGAGATCGATTCCGTCCTGGCGCTTGCCGACGCGCGGGGCCGTCCGCCGAGGCGCGCGCCGCACGGCGGCTTCGAACGCCTGGTCGCCGGGCGCCTGACGGTGCTGATGGACGCCGGCGCGCCGCCGCCGGCCGGCTATGACGGCCACGCCCACGCCGGGGTTCTCTCGCTCGAAATCAGCGCCGGCGCGGAGCGGCTTGTCGTCAATTGCGGCGCCGCGACCCGGCCGGACGGCGACTGGTCGTCCGCGCAACGCGCGACGGCGGCGCACTCGACCCTCGGCCTCGCGGACACCAACAGCTCCGAGGTGCTGACCCAGGCGCGACGGCTGGGCAAACGCCGGGCGCGCACCGAATGCGACCGGCGCGAGGCCGACGACAGCATCTGGGTCGAGGCCGGCCACGACGGCTACTGGACCGGGTTCGGGGCGAGCGTGCGTCGGCGGCTGTTCCTGGCCGCCGCCGGCGACGATCTGCGCGGCGAGGACAGCGTCGACGGCGCCGACGGCCAGCCCTTCACCATCCGCTTCCACCTGCACCCGAAGGTTCAGGTCTCCCTGCTGCACACACACACGGCCGCGCTCTTGCGCACGCCGTCGGGACAGGGCTGGCGGCTGCGGGCCGTCGGGGCGGACATGGCGTTGACCGACAGCGTCTATCTCGGCCGCGGCGAGGGCAAGCGCACGCAGCAGATCATCCTGACCGGCGTCGTCGGACCCGAGGGCGCGCAGGTGAAATGGGCGCTGCAGCGCGAGGCGAAGAAGGGCTGAGCCGGCGTCAGACGACCGCCCCGGTCAGTTCGACCTGCGCCGCATCCGTGCGCCGGCCGAGCGCCTCCAGGGCGCGCACGGCGAGGCCGCGGGCGTCGAGACCGGCGGCGGCGAGCTGAGCCGCGGGGCTGTCGTGCTCGATGAAGCGGTCGGGCATGTGGCAGGGCCGCACCCGGCCGACCGCATCGCCCATGCCCTGACGCACCAGACTGTCGATCACCTGGGCGGAGAAGCCGCCGATCGCGCCCTCCTCGAGCGTCAGAACCACCGCATGCTCGCGGGCGAGGTCGCGCACCAGCGCATCGTCGATGGGTTTGGCGAAGCGCGCGTCGGCGACGGTCGCCGCGATCCCGTGCTCGGCCAGAGCCTCGGCCGCGGCGAGCGCATCGGCCAGCCGCGCGCCGTAGGAGAGGATGGCGACGTCGCCGCCCTCGCGCACGATCCGGCCGCGGCCGATCTCCAGCGGGACGCCGCGGTTGGGCAGCGGGGCGCCGACCCCTTCGCCGCGCGGAAAGCGCAGCGCGCTCGGCCGGTCGTCGATGGCCGCCGCGGTGGCGACCATGTGCTTCAGCTCCGCCTCGTCCGAGGGCGCCATCAGCACGAAGCCGGGCAGACAGCCCAGATAGGCGATGTCGTAGGAGCCCTGATGCGTCACCCCGTCCGCGCCCACCATGCCGGCGCGGTCGATGGCGAAGCGCACCGGCAGCCCCTGGATCGCGACGTCGTGCACGATCTGATCGTAGGCGCGTTGCAGGAAGGTGGAGTAGATCGCGGCGAAGGGCTTGAAGCCCTCGCAGGCCAGCCCGGCGCAGAAGGTGACCGCATGCTGCTCCGCGATGCCGGCGTCGTAGCAGCGCTCCGGATGGGCGGCGCCGAACTTGTCGAGCCCGGTCCCGGACGGCATCGCGGCGGTGATCGCCACGACGCGCTCGTCGTCGTCCGCCTCCTGGATCAGGCTTTCGGCGAAGACGCTGGTGTAGCTGGGCGCCTTCGGCGTGGCCTTGTGCTGCTTGCCGGTCGCGGCGTCGAACTTGGCGACGCCGTGATAGCAGTCGGCCGCGCCCTCGGCGGGCGCATAGCCCTTGCCCTTGACGGTGACGGCGTGGATCAGCACCGGGCCGCCCCGGTGCGCCTTGGCCTTCTCCAGCGCGGTTCGGATCTCGTCGACGTCGTGACCGTCGAACGGGCCGCAATAGGCGAAGCCGAGATCCTCGAACAGGGTCGGCCGGCCGGCGAAGGAGGGAAGGCCCGGCTCGTCGAGCGCCGCGCGGCGCGCCGAAGCGTCCGGCATCTCGGCCCGAAGTTCGGTCAGATGGCGGCTGAGGGCGCCCGACGGCGGCGCGATCGACATGTGATTGTCGTTCAGCACGACGATCAGCCGGCGGCCGGAGGCGCCGGCGTTGTTGAGCCCTTCGAAGGCCATGCCGCCCGACATCGCGCCATCGCCGACGATGGCGACCACGGCGTTGTCACGCCCTTCATAATCGCGCGCGGCCGCGAAGCCGAGGGCGGCTGAAATGGCGGTCGAGCTGTGCGCGGCGCCGAACGGGTCGAAGACGCTTTCGCGCCGGCTGGTGAAGCCGGCCGGGCCGCCGCCCTGGCGCATGTTGCGCATGGCTTCGCGCCGGCCGGTCAGGATCTTGTGCGGGTAGCACTGATGGCTGACGTCCCAGATCAGCTTGTCGTCCGGCGTGTCGAAGACGTGGTGCAGCGCCACCGTGAGCTCGACCACGCCGAGCCCGGCGCCGAGATGCCCGCCGGTGCCGGAGACGATGTCGATCACCGCGTGGCGCACCTCGTCGGCAAGGCGGCGCAGCGCGGTCGCGGGCAATCGGCGCACGTCGGCCGGTCCCGAGATGCGGTCCAGCAACGCGCCGTCGCCGTTCGCGTCGGCTTCCGCTCGCAGCGTGCGCAGAAGCGCGGCTTTCGGGTGATGCATGTTCATGGCGCTCGGCCTCCCGACCTCTTCCCTGGTCCTTCGGGCCTTCGCGCCGGACGCCGGCCGGCGCGCCCCGCCGTCGCGCTTCTCGTCGACGCCTGCGCCGCCTCCGCATGCGGAGAGCCGGCGCCGCATCGCCCGGACATGAACCCCGTCCGGCGAGCCGACAGGCGGGAATGACCCACGGCCGTCATTAAACCGCGTTTCCGAGCGGCTGTAAATCTTTGTTTACGTCAACTCTTATTGACATGCGTGCGACGCCGGCGCCTTAGAACGCGAACGGCGGCGCCCGTCCGGACGCCGCCGTTTCACAGCCCGCCCCCTTAGGCGCGGGCCGGCGCGCAAGCGATCGCTTACTTGATCGTCTCGAGATAATCCGCGACTGCGGCCGCATCGTCCGCCTTGGGAAGGCGGTAGGTCATCTTCGTGCGGCCTTTGGCGTCGCCGCCGTTCTCCTTGATGTAGGCTTCAAGGAAAGCCTGCGGGTTGGGCAGGTAGGCGACGATGTTCTCTTTCGTCCAGACAAGCCCGAGTTCGCCCGCCGTCGCGTTGATGTCGGAGTAGCGGTAACCCTCCGCCGATCCAGCCTCCCGGCCGACCACGCCGAACAGATAGGGGCCGACCTTGTTCTGGCCCTTTTCCAGCGCATGGCACGCCATGCATCGCTTGAACACCTGTTCGCCGTCCTGCGCAACGGCCGCCTGACCGCCGAGAACCAGCGCCGCGCCGAGCGCGACCGCAAGAAGTGAAGTGCGTTTCATACCCTAGGTCCCTTTGTCGTGAAGCCCTCAGAAAACGGCTTTCCCTCATCCACATAGAGTTTCCGCGCCGGCCGTCCAGACATCCCCCTTTCGAGGCCTCCGCCCGGCCGCCGCGGCGACCCCGCGGCGCATGGTAGCGACCCGCCGCGCGTGACGCACCCTTGTTTTTCCGGCCTTCCCGGGCGGCGCAAGGTCGCACGGGCCAAAACGGACGGCGCATGGACGACATCACCCTCGGAGTACGAATGATACGACGATCAACAATAAGAACAGAGATCGAAAAAGTAATCGGGCGACGTTCGGGCTGGGGGCGGGAGCGATTCCGGGCGGTAACGATCGTTCGAATTTAAGATCGGATCGGTTACATGGCGCACGATCGAATAAGTTCTTTGTCATACCACGGGATATGAGCGGGGAATCCCGTTCGTGTTCCTGAACATCGATGGGTCGGCGCCCTTTACAGGCAGAATATTATCGCCTTAGATGGCTGATACATAAGCGGCGCGCCGGACGTCTAGGCCCTCTCCGGCATGGGGGCGACACCGGCGAAAATGCACGCCGCGAGACGGGGTGACGCGCAGCGGCGCGTGGAGTTCGGGCCGGGCGGTCCGAGGATCCGATCAGAGACGGCGACCGGCCGGACGCGACCGGGCGTGCGCCGCGACCCCATGACTCGTCGACAGACCAGGCGCCTCCTTCGGGGGAGGCGTCGGTCGCTTCGGTTGGAGGGCCGGGACCGGGCGTCGGCCGCTCCCTCCTAAGAGCCACAGCCCGCGACGTCGAGAGGGGAGATGATGCAGCGATGAGCGACGCAACGGACAAGAGCCAACTCTACGAGACCGAATACGAAATCGGTCAGGACAATCTCCAGAAATGGGGGATGGACGTCCATCACCCGGTGTTCTGGATCGCCTCGGGCCTGGTGCTGGTCTTCGTGCTCGGGGTCCTGATCGCGCCCGGCGCGGCGAAGGAGGCCCTCGACGGCGCGAAATGGTGGTCGATCGCCAAATTCGATTGGCTGTTCATGATCGGCGCCAATCTGTTCGTGTTATTCTCGTTGGCGCTGATCGTGCTGCCGGTCGGCAAGATCCGCCTCGGCGGCGACAACGCGAAGCCCGAGTTCAGCACCTTCTCCTGGTTCGCGATGCTGTTCGCGGCCGGCATGGGCATCGGCCTGATGTTCTGGAGCGTCGCCGAGCCGACGGCCTACTTCACCGGCTGGTACGAAACGCCGCTCGGCGTCGAGGCAAACTCGCCGGAGGCCGCCCAGAAGGCGATGAGCGCGACCATGTTCCATTGGGGCCTGCACCCCTGGGCGATCTATGCGGTCGTGGCGTTGTCGCTCGCCTTCTTCAGCTACAACAAGGGTCTGCCGCTCACCATCCGGTCGGCCTTCTATCCGCTGATCAAGGAGCATAGCTGGGGGCCGTTCGGGCACCTGATCGACACGATCGCCGTCGTGGCGACGCTGTTCGGCCTGGCGACCTCGCTCGGCTTCGGCGCGCAGCAGGCCGCGGCCGGCATCGAGTATCTGATGAGCGGCGGCGATCCCGCCGAGGGCAGCAATTTCGGCATCCAGCTCGCGATCATCATCGGCGTCACCGCGATCGCGCTGATCTCCGTGATCCGCGGGCTCGACGGCGGCGTGAAGGTGCTGTCCAACGTCAACATGACGATCGCGGGCGTCCTGCTGCTGTTCGTCATCATCGCCGGCCCCACCGCCTTCATCTTCACCACCATCGGCACGACGGCCGTCGGCTACGTGCAGGACATCTTTTCCTACAGCAACTGGATCGGCCGCGGCGACGAGGCCTGGATGCAGGGCTGGACCGTGTTCTATTGGGCCTGGTGGATCTCCTGGTCGCCGTTCGTCGGCATGTTCATCGCGCGCGTCTCCTACGGCCGCACGGTGCGGGAGTTCATCATCGCCGTGCTGCTGGTGCCGACAGCGGTGACCCTGGTCTGGATGAGCGCCTTCGGCGGCTCCGCCCTGGACCAGATCATCAACGGCGTCGGCGCGCTCGCCGGCGGCCTCGGCGCGGTGGAGCTCGCCATGTTCCAGATGCTCGAGAATCTGCCGATGACGGCGCTGACCTCCGGCATCGGCATCATCCTGGTGCTGGTGTTCTTCATCACCTCGTCGGATTCCGGCTCGCTGGTGATCGACGCGATCACGGCCGGCGGCAAGGTGGACGCGCCGGTGGTGCAGCGCATCTTCTGGGTCGTGATCGAAGGCGTGGTGGCCGCGGTGCTGCTGTTCGGCGGCGGCGCGGACGCGCTGACGGCGCTGCAGGCGGCGGCGATCACGGTCGGTCTGCCGTTTACGCTGGTGCTGATCGTGATGTGCCTGTGCCTCTATCTCGGCCTGCAGCACGAGAAGGAGTACGTCTCCGAAGTCGCCTGACGGCGAGTTCGAGGCCTTTCGGGACCGGGCGACGGCCAAGCCGTCGCCCGGTTTCATTTCGTGCGGAGGAGGGGGCTTAGCCCGGCTGCATCAGGGCCCGCGCGGCGGCGAGCCAGGGCCCGTCGGCCGCCCCGGCCGCGTAGCTGGCGCCCAGATGATCGCAGCCGGCGAGGTCGAGCCGCTCGACCGGGACGGACGCCGCCTCGAGCGCGTCGGCGAAGCGCGCGGCCTGGGCGCGCAGATGCGGGAAGTCCCGCTCGCCGCAGGCGATCAGGAAGGGCGGCGCGCCGGACCGCACGTGATGGAGGGGCGAGGCGGCCCGGTCGGTCTCCGCATCCTCCGGCCCGAGAAACCGCGGGCGCATGGAAAGCCCGGAGTCGGGGCCGAACCAATAGGTCCCCGAGATCGGCAGCGCGCCGCGCACCAGGTCGGACGGCAGCCCGCGCGGGGCGAGCCAGTCCGTGCGCAGCGCGGCCAGCGCCGCCAGATGACCGCCCGCCGAATGGCCGCCCAGGAACAGACGCGTCGGGTCGCCGCCATGGTCCGCGATGTGCGCATGCACCCAGGCGATCGCATCCAGGCAATCCTCCCAGCCGGTCGGGAAGCGGCGCCGCGGCGCCAGGCGGTAGCCGATCGAGACGACGGTGACGCCGCACGCCGTGAGCGGCGGCGCCATGAAGGCCATCCACTCCTTGTAGCCGTTGGTCCAGCCGCCGCCGTGCATCAGACAGAGCGTCGCGCCGGTCGGCGCCTCGGCCGGATAGACCGCCAGCGCGCGGTAGGGGTCGTCGCCCAAGGCGATCTCCACCCCCGTTACGCCGGCGCCGCGGCGCATCACCTCCGCGTGGTAGCGGGCGCCGATGTCGGTGAAAGGCTCCTGCGGCGGGTAGTCGTCGGGATGCATGGCGCGGCCCTTCACTCAGGGGACCGGCGCGTCGGCTTCCGATTCGGCCAAGGCGCGGAACTGCTCCTCGAACCGGCCGGCGAGCTTGTCCGCGATCTTCTTCATCATGCCCTGGCCGTAGCGGGCGAGCCGTCCGCTGATCGCCACGTCGGCGCTGTAGGCGATCTCGATCCCGCCCTCTTCCGCGTCGAGGAGGCGCACCTCGTTGTGCGAGCTGACGGTGCTGGCCCGCGACCCTTCCTCCCCCTTCGATTCGGTGCGGATGAGGTCGGGCGGCTGCTCCTCAAGGATCGTGACGATCAGATTGAAGCGCGGCTTGATCGGACCGACGGTCACGACCACGGCGGCCTTGTAGGTGTCGGCGTCGATCGCCTCGATCGTTTCGCAGCCGGGCACGCAGGCGATCATGCGCTCGGGATCGCGGATCAGCCGCCAGACCAGCGGGCGATCGGCGGCGACGGTGAAGCGCCGTTCTATCTTCATGCGCGCCGGGCCCCTTCCGTCAGACGACCCGGACCCGCTCGACGATCATCTTCGGATCGACCAGGCGGCCCTTCTCGACGATCACCCTGTTGTCGAGGGTGATGGTGCAGTCGCGCATCGGCACGTCGTAGTGGCCGCGCGTCGCGCGCGACCCGCCGCCCTGGGTGTTGGGGCCGGTCGAGAACAGGAAGTTGCCGGGGAAGGTGCGGGCGGCCGCGCGGCTGCGCTCCGGCGAATCGCCGTTCAGCGCGATTCCGTACCACAAAGCCTGGGGATTGAGCCCCCATCCAAGATGCGACACCGCAAAGGGGTCCATGTCGTCCGGACCCTCGCGATTGTCCTCGAGCCAATCCTGCATCAGCTTGGCGTCGAGCCCGCCGTCGATCGCGCGGATGAAGCCGTCGCGCACCTCGACCCGAACGGGGTCCTGGACGTACCGGCAATAGGGCAGGATGACGATGTCGCCCGGCTGGAACACCACCACGCCGTTGCAGGACCCCTCGTTCGGGAAGGTGTGGATGTGGCCGCCGCCCCAATGGTCGAAATGGCCCGGCTCGTCGGCGTAGCCCCATTGCGTCATCACCGGGTACTCGCCGCAGCGCCAGCTGAGATCGGTGCCCGCGTCGGAGGTGACCCGCACCTCCTTGGTCTTGCTGTAGAGCGCGTGCGCGTACTGGCACGCCTCCTTCAAACCCGGCGGGGACATCAACTGCTCCAGATCGTCCGGCGCGTCGATGATCATCAGCACCCGCGTTCCGCCGTCCATCACCTGCTTCAGCCATTTGGTGAAGAGCGGCACATGGAAGATCACCACGATGTCCGCCGCTTTCACGGCCTCCAGCGTGCCGCGGCACTGACCGATCGTCGGCACGCCGACCTTTGTCCAGGAGGGAACCGAGTTCACGCACATCTCGTAGACGTCCGCGCCCAGCGCGTCGGCGGCGGCGAAGGCCGCATGGATGTACTCGCGCCGGGTCGTCAGGTCGCTGACGCAGCACACCGTCTCGCCCTGGCTGACCTTCGACCTCTCGAACTGCTTGCGGTAGAGGCTGGCGAGCTTCGCCGGATTGACCTCCTGCGGGCGAATTGCGGACAGATGCATCGGACCTCGTCTCCCATCCCGTGGGCGCCGCCGCGTGGGCTGACGGCGGCGCAAACCGGCGCGCGCCGCCCCGCCGGGCGTCGGCTTATTAAAAAAGAATATAATTCGTTTATCTGGAGGGCGTCAATCGCCCACGGTCGGCGCCGGCTCGCCGAGCAGCAGATCGACGGTCGTGTCGATCACGCCTTCGATCCGCCGCGACGGCCCGCGCAACGCGGCGTTCATGGCGAAGCCGTCGAACGCCATGAAGAGGACGTGCGCCAGATAGGAATGGTCGACCAGGCGGCGGCGCTCCGGCGGCAGGCAGTCGCGCATCATGTCGGAGACCCGGTCCTCCGCCCAGCGCAAGAGGTCGCGGCTGTAGCCCTCGTCCTCGCCTGCGGTCGAAAGCGCCTGCATCAGATTGTTGGCGAAGCCGTCGTCCTCCTGGGGGATGTCGCGCCACAGCCGTTCGAACAGGCGGCGCAGCCGGGCGCGGGGATCGTCGATCCCCGCCAGTTCCCGCTCCAGCTCCGTCAGCTTGCCGCGCAGCCAGGGATCGTAGAGGGCGTAGAGCAGCTCCAGCTTGGAGCCGTAATAGACGTAGACGTTGGAGGCGGAGACGCCCGCCTCGCGCGCGATGTCGGCCACCGAGGTCCGGCTGTAGCCCTTCTTGCAGAAGAGCGCATAGGCGCCCCCCAGCAGCGCGTCGCGCACTTCCTGCTTCTTGACCTGCGCCATCCGGCCCCCTCCTCGCGGCGTTCTCCGTCGCGGGCGGCGCGTCCCGGCGGAGGCCGCCCCGGCTGCCGAAGCCCCGGGACCGCTCGCGGCGGGTCTAGGCCGTCCGTGACGCCGGCGCCTCGGACGCGCGCCCCTCGATCGCGTCCAGCACCCGTTCGGACGTCATCGGGATGCGGGTCAACCGCACCCCGACCGCATCGGCGACGGCGTTGGCCAGCGCCGGCGCGACGCCGACGATCCCCGCTTCGCCGACGCCCTTGGCGCCGAACGGGCCGGTCTCCTCCGGCGCGTCCTCGACGAGGATCGGCGTGATCGCGGCGGGCGCGTCCAGGCCGTCCGGAATCTTGTAGTCCATAAAGGAGGGGTTCGCCAGACGGCCGTCCTCCCAGATCAACTCCTCCAGCAGCGCGTAGCCCAGACCCTGCACGACCGCGCCCTGGACCTGCCCTTCCGCGCTTTGCGGATTGACCGCGCGGCCGATGTCGTGCGCCGACCAGACCTTTTGCACGACGATCTTGCCGGTCTCCCGGTCGACGTCCGCCACCAGCCCGACCGCCCCGAAGACGTACACGCCCAGATTGTCGAAGGCGAAGTTGGACATCGCCGCCCGCTTCGGGTCGAAACGCGGCCCGTCGAAGGCGAAGGCGTGCTGGCCCATGATCGGCCCGCCGATGCGATTGAAGGCGCGCGCCGCGACCTCGCGGAAACTGACCGACCGGTCGGAGCCCGCGATCCGCACCGCGCCGCCGGGCGCAAGTTCGAGGTCGCCCACGCCGCACTCCAAGAGTTCGGCCGCATGCTCGAGGATTCGCTGGCGCATCTCCACGGTCGCCTGCATGACGGCGCGGCCGGCGGTGTAGGTGATGCGGCTCGCCGCGGTCTTCCAGTTGTAGGGCGAACTGTCGGTGTCCTGCGCCGCATAGGCGACGGCCTCCGGCGGCAGCCTCAACGCTTCCGCGCAGATCTGCGGCAGCACCGTGTCGGAGCCCTGGCCGATGTCCACGACCCCGGTCGAGAGCGCGACCGTGCCGTCGGAGCGCAGATTGACCGCGGCGCTGGTGCCCATCAGGCCGGAGATGTGCGACAGGCCGGAGACCCCGACGCCGCGCGCCCAGCCCTCCTCCGGCGGCGGCAGGGCGGGAACCTCCGCCGCCATGCGGGCCTCCAGCGCGTCCAGGCATTCCCGCATCGCACAGGCGTCCACCCGTTGACCGCCGAGCCAATGGTCGCCCGGCGCCATGGCGTTGCGCCGGCGCAGCGCCAGCCCGTCGAGTCCGAGCCTGCGCGCCAGCGCGTCGAGTTGGCTCTCGCTTGCGAAGGTCGCTTGCGGATTGCCGAAGCCGCGGAACGACCCCGCCTTCAGTTTGTTGGTGTAGACCGCATGGCCGCGCACCCGCACGTTCGGGCAGCGGTAGGGCCCGCGCGAGCAAAGCAGGCCGAAGCTCATCACCGCCGGGCTCTCATCGACATAGGCGCCGGCGTCGAACCAGAGCTCCGCCTCGCGCGCGACCAGCGTGCCGTCGGCCTTGGCGCCGGTCTTCATCCGGATGCGCGCCGGGTGGCGGGAGCGCAGCATCTCGATGTCCTGGCTGCGGCTCAGCGTGATCTTCACCGGCCGCTCGGCGACCCGCGCCAGCGCGACCGCGATCGGCTGCACATTGACGCCGTTCTTGCCGCCGAAGCCGCCGCCGATGCGCGGCGCGACGCAGCGGATGCGGGCCATGGGCAGATCCAGCTCCTCGCTGATCCGCCCCTGCAGATAGAAGATCGACTGCGCCGCCGAGCGCACGGTGAAGCGCCCGCCCAGGTCCGGCTCCACCAGCGCGCTGCACGGCTCCATATAGGCGTGGTACTGCGCCGGGGTCTCGTAGACCTCCTCCACCACCACGTCGCACTCGGCCCAGGCGGCGTCCGGATCGCCCTCGACGATTTCCGCCGACCAGAAGACGTTGCCTTCGGCCGCGGCGTCGCCCTGGCGGGCGTAATCCGCCTGCTCCGGGTGGACGCGCGGCGCGTCCGCGGCCAACGCCTCGTCGAGCGAGCAGACGGCGGGCGTCTCCTCATAGTCGACGAGGACCAGTTGGGCGGCGAGCTCCGCGGCCTCGCGCGTCTCGGCCGCGACGGCCGCCACCGGCTCGCCGACATAGCGCACGCGGCCGCGGGCCAGCGTGGTCTCGTCCTTCACGAAGGAGCCCACGCGCCGTTGGGGCAGGTCCTCGGCCGTCAACACGGCGACGACGCCCGGGACGGCGCGCGCCTCACTCAGATCGTAGCCGAGGATGCGGCCGGCCGGGATCGGGCTGGTCGCGATCGCGCCGTAGAGCATGTCCGGCGCGCTCAGATCGTCGGCGTACTTGGCCTTGCCGCCCGCCTTTTCCGCCCCGTCGATGCGGGGGCTGGACAGGCCGACCGATGTCGGGGCGTCGCCGTCTGCGCTCATGGCGCCGCTCCCTCGGCGCGGGCGTCCGCGTCACCCGCCGCCGCGCCGTCCGCCCCTTTTTGGGCCTGCGCTTCGGCGGCGGCGAGCGCCGCCTCGACGATCTTCACATAGCCGGTGCAGCGGCACAGATGGCCGGACAGGGCCTCGCGCACACGGGCGGCGTCGGGCCGCGGCTCGGCGCGCAAGAGCGCCGTCAGCGCCATCGTCATCCCCGGCGTGCAGAAGCCGCACTGCACCGCGCCCCCATCCACCAACGCCTGCTGCACCGGCGACAGGCGGGCGCCGCGCAGCAGGCCTTCCGCCGTCTCCACCCGTCGGTCGGCGCAGGTCGCCGCGACAGTGAGGCAGGCGCGCACCGGCTGGCCGTCCAGCAGCACCGTGCAGGCGCCGCACAGGCCCTGATTGCAGCCGCGCTTGGCGCCGGTCAGGCCCAGCCGCTCGCGCAGGAGGGTGAGGAGGGTCTCCCCGCCGCCGCAGGCGAGCGCCTGCGCGCGTCCGTTCACCGTCACGCGCAGTGGGACCAGCGCGTCCTCGTCGAGCTCCGCCGTCATGCGACGCCTCCTGCTTGGGGGCCAGTGCCGGATCGCGCCCCGGATCGCGCCGTAAAGGCCGCGGCGGCGCGGCGCACCGCACGGCCGACGATCCGCGGCAACAGCCGACGGCGATAGTCGGCGCTGCCGCGCATGTCGTCGATCGGATCGCTGAGATCCGCCAGTGCGGCGCCCAGCGCGGCCAGACCGTCCTCCGTCAGCGGCCGGCCGATCAACGCCGCCTCCGCCTCCCGGCGTCGGATCGGGGTCGGCGCGACGCCGCCGGCCGCGACCCGCAGGGCCGCGACCGCGCCGTCCTCTGCGAGCGCCACGCAGGCGGCCGCCGCGACGGTCGCGAAATCGCCGTCGGCGCGGGTGAATTTCTCGTAGTGCACGGCGGCGTCCGTCGCATCGGGCGGGACCACCACCCCGGTTACGATCTCGCCCGGCGCCAGCGCCGTCTCCAGCCAGTCGACGAAGAACTCGTCGGCCGGCACGGCGCGCGCGCCCTCGGGTCCCGCGATCTCCACCACGGCGTCGGCGGCGGTGATCGCGGTCGGATAGTCGGCCGACGGGTCGGCGTGGCTGATCGAGCCGCCGATGGTGCCCATGGTGCGGATCGCGGGGTGGCCGATCCGCCGGGCCGCCGCCGCCAGGATCGCCTGCGCCCCCGCAAAGCCGTCATGGGCGGCGACCGTGGCGTGGCGCGCCATCGCGCCGACCCGCACCGCGCCGTCCGCCTGCGGGTCGATCGACGCGAGACCGGGCAGCTTGCGCAGGCTGACCAGCAGGCTGGGCGCGGTCAGGCCGGCGTTCATCATCGCGACCAGCGTCGCGCCGCCCGCGAGGCAGCGCGCCTCCGGGTCCGCGGCGAGCAGGCTCAGGACCTCTTCGATCGAGTCGGGCTCCGCGAAGCGCATCGCGTGATCCATTCCCATCCGGTTCTTGTCTTATAATTGCTTGAAAGCATTTCGCATCGCCAGCGCCCGGTCAATACCAAACGGTATTTGTTTTTGACGCCAACGGTGCTAGGCAGGGACCGCGGGCGGGCGCCCGGGACCGACGTCGGAGGGTGGGATGTTCGAGTATTTCGGCGGCAATTACTCCTGGGACCTCGGCGTCCTGATGGCGCTGCAGCTCGGCGGCCAGGCGTCCGAGATCGACGAGGCCTGCCGCCCCCTGCGCCCGCTGGCCGCCGCGCCGGACGCCAAGACCAATCCCGAGATCCAGCGCGCCTGGCTGGAGGCCTGGCTGGCGCTCGCCGCCAAGCTGGAGGCGAAGGCGGAGGCCGACGCCGCGGCCGGCCACGGCCTGAGCGCCGCGGGCAAGCTGCGCCGCGCCGCCGTCTATTACCAGACCGCCGACCGGATGGCCCCGCATGACGACCCGCGCAAGGCGCAGGCCTATGACGCCATGCGCCGATGCTTCCGCAAGGCGGTCGAGGGCGCGGGCGTCCCCATGGAGTGGGTCGAGGTTCCCTACGAGGGAACGACTTTGCCCGCGCTCTTTCTGCCCGGCGACGGGCCGGGACCGCACCCGTGCATGATCGGCTTCGACGGCTTCGACGTGACCAAGGAATGGAGCTATCTCTGCGGGCTGGCCGACGGCTTCGCGCGGCGCGGTCTCGCCTGTCTTCTGGTCGACCATCCGGGCGTCGGCCTGGCGCTGCGCGAGCGCGGCCTGCCCGCGGTGGTCGAGACCGAGCGCCCGGCGGGCGCCTGCGTCGACTATCTGCTCGCGCGCGGCGACGTCAGCGACCGGATCGGGATCGTGGCCATGAGCCTCGGCGGCTACTACGCGCCGCGGGCGGCGGCGTTCGAGAAGCGGCTCAAGGCCTGCGTGGCCTGGGGCGCGCGCTGGGACAACGCCGGCTCGCACGGGCGCATCCTGCGCGATCCGACGGCGGCGCGCTCGATCCCCGGCTGGATCGACCATGCGCTCAAGGTCTACGGCCAGCCGGACGTCGAGCGGTGCGCCGAGATGATCGCGCGCATGACCCTCGAGGGCGCGGCCGAGCAGATCGAATGCCCGCTGCTGGTCGTGCACGGCGAGAACGACCGCCAGGTGCCCTTCGAACAGGCGCAGCAGACGATCGACGGGGCGATCAACAGCCCGCGCCGCGACCTGCGCGTCTTCACCGTCGAGGAAGGCGGGGCGGAGCACGTCAACGGCGACAATTTCAGCCTCGCCGTCGACGTGATCGCGGACTGGTCGGCGGACGTGCTGGGCGGCGCGCCGCAGCCCCGCTAGCCCCCGCCGAGATCCAACAGCCCGGTCGCCAGCCAGGGCATGAAGACGACCGCGGTCAGCAATAGCAGCGAGAGGCCGACGAAAGGCGCGGCGGCCAGATAGACCTGCCGCATCGTCGTGTCCGGCGGCGCGACGCCCTTCATGACGAACAGCAACAGGCCGAACGGCGGCGTGGTCAGGCTGATCTCCATGACCAGCAGCAGGATGACGCCGAACCAGATCGGCTCGAAGCCCGCCGCCGCCGCCATCGGCATGAAGAAGGGAAGCGTGATCAGCAGCATGCTGAGCTGGTCCATGAAGGCCCCGAGCATCAAGAGGATGCCGATCATCGCGAGCAGCAGCACGAGGCTGTCGAGGTTGAGCGCCTCGACCGCGCCGATCAGCCCGGAGGTCGCGCCGGAGAAGGCGAGAATCTGCGAGAAGGTCAGCGATCCCGCGATAATCAGCAGGATCGTGACGGTGATCTTCGTCGTCTCCATCAGCGCGCGGCGCAGGGCGTCGAGCGTCAACCGGCGGTACAGCGCCGCCGCCGCCAACGCTCCCATGGCGCCCAGGGCGGCCGACTCGCTGGGCGTCGCAAGCCCCGTCAGGATGCCGCCGACGACGATGACGAAGAGACCGAACAGTGGGACGACATAGATCAGAAAGGGCCGCAGGCGTTCGCGCAGCGGCAGGGGCTCGACCTGCTGCGTCGGGGCCAAGGCCGGGTTCATCCCACAACGCAGCAGCACATAGCCGACGCATAGCGCCGCCATCAGCAGCCCCGGCACCACGCCGGCGACCAGCAGCTTGCCGATCGATATGCCGGCGAGGCTGCCGAGCAGCACGGCGAGCGCCGACGGCGGGATCAGCATCGCGATCCCGCCCGTCGCCATGATCGGCCCCATGGCGATGGTGGGATGGTAGCCGCGCCTGCGCATTTCCGGCAGAAGCGTGCTGCCCAGCAGGGCCGTGTTCGCCATCGTCGACCCGGACAGGGTGGAGAACACCGTGCCTCCGCCGACCGCGACCAGGGCCAGCCGGCCGGGCACCCGCAGGATCAACCGGTCGACGGCGTCGATGGCCCGATGGGCGAGATGCGTCTGAAACAGGATCTCCCCCATCAGCACGAACATCGCGATCGGCGCCAGCGAGAAGGAGGCGACGGCGTTGACCGCGTTGCGCGCGAGCTGAACCAGCCCCGCCTCGCCCCCCAGGAAGACCAGCGCGCCGACCACGTTGACGCCCAGAAAGGCGAAGGCCACCGGCGTTCCCAACATCATCAGCAGCAGCACGCCGCCCATCAGCAGAGACAGCGCCCAATACCACTCCATCACATCGGCTCCTGCGCCGGGCGCGGCCCGCGCAGGCCGGCGAGCCGAAGCGCAAACTCGACGGCGAGGATCGCCGCCCCGATCGGCAGCGGGACCAGCAGCCAGACCTCGGGGAAGACGAAGGTCTTGAACACCAGCCGCCCCGCCTCCTGCGCCTTCCAGGCGGCCAGTCCGCCGGCGTAGACCAGCACCAGGGCGACCGCGCAGCCGATCGCGTCCGCCATCACGCCGGCCGCGGCGCGCGCACGCGCCGGCAGCGCGTCGACCAGGATTTCCACCGCGACGTGGGCGCCGTTGCGCAGGGCCCACGGGGCGGCCGCCACGGTCACGGCGTAGAGGCCGTATTCCGTCAACTCGATCACGCCCTCGATCCGCGGCAGGAAGGGCGCGTGACGGCTCACGGCGTCGAACGCGATCAGGGCGGCGATCGCGAAGAGAAGACACGCGGCCAGGACGGCGAGCCCGTTCAGGAGCCCGTCATAGATCCCGACCGCGCGTCGCACCGCGGCCTGCGGCGTGCGCGTCGACAAGCGCGCCGCCTAACGCGACAACATGGCGCGCAGCGCCCCGATGCTCTCCGGGTCCTCTCCCTCCAGCAGCGACCAGTAGGCGTCGAGCGCCGCCTTCTGCAACGCCGCCGCATCCTCGTCCGGCAGGGTGATGACCTGCATGCCGGCGTCGACCATTCGCTGGCCGGCCGCGCGGTCCGCAGCCGCCATGTCGCGCGCCATCTCGGCTTCGACCGCCGTCGCGGCCTCCTGCAGGACGGCGCGCTGCGCGTCCGACAGCGAGTCCCAGCGCGCCTTGTTGACCGTGATGGTGACGATCGCGTGATAGAAGCCGGGATCGACCCGGTAGGCCGTCACCTCGTCCCATCCGGCCGGCGCGACCTCCGACATCACGTTGGCGTAACCGTCCACGACCCCGCGCTCCATCGCGGTGTAGAGTTCGCCGCGGCTGGTCTCCACCTGGCGCGCGCCGATGGCGTCGAAGAAGTGGCGATAGGTCGGCGTCGTGCGCAGCGCATAACCGTCGAAATCGCTCAGCCGTTCGACCGGCTCGTCCAGGAACAGATGGAACTGCAGGCCGTAGCCGTACTGGGCGAGGAACTGCCAGCCGGCCGCGTTGAAGCGCTGCTGCAGAAAGTCGACGGCGCCGTTCGCGCGCTGCTCCGCCGGCGGAACGGCGGCGAGCTGCAACGCGTCCGCCTCCAGGACCACGCCGCGATAATAGGCCGGCGGCAAGCCCGCCACGTCGATCACCCCCTCGGTCAGCGCATTCGGCATTTCCCGGCCTGGGATCGCCTCCGGTCCGAGGACCGGGTCGATCCGCACCAACCCCTCGCCCCGCTCGTTCACGCGCTCGACGAACTGGTTGAAGACCGATCGAAACAAGGACTTGTCCGACTTGATGAACATCGCGCCCTTGAGCACGGCCTCCTCGGCCTGGGCCGCGCCTCCGCCCAGGAGCGCCGCGGCGACGCCAAGCGCGCAGATCAGCTTCTTCATGAAACCCTCCTCTGTTCTCATCTCTGTGTTCTGATTATTCCATCAGCCTGCGGAAAGATGTCCCATCGTGTCAATAACGATTATTGTTCGCTGTTGATCTTTCGCAGGTGACGGCGTCGATCCCCCTATGCAATCCGTCGATTTGACGGTAGCATTCACAAACGAACATCGTTCGATATTGGATCGAAGCGATGCATCGGCCCGTAACAGCGGACGAACAGGAGGGAGAGGATGATGCAGGCGGCATACTGGGAGACGCACGGCGCACGGCGCGCCGTACGCACGATGCTGGCGGGCGCCGCGGTGGCGGCGCTTCTGGCGGGCGGCGCCGGCCCGGCGCTGGCGGACGGGGCCAAGATCGGCGGCAGCTTCGGGCTGACCGGCGGCTTGGCGCCCTATTCGCCGTCGCTGGTGGACGCCGCGCGGCTGGCGCAGAGCCAGGTCAACGACGCCGGCGGCGTGCTGGGCGGAGATCTGGACCTGGTGGTCACCGACGACCAGACCAACCCGCAGGCCGCGGTGGACGCCGCGCAGAAGATGGTCTCGGTCGACAATATCGCGGCGATGATGGGTCCGTTCGGCTCGGCGCAGGTGCTGGCGGTCGCGAACAATGTGACGATCCCGAACGGGGTGCCGCAGGTGGCCCCGACCGCGACCTCGCCGGAGCTGACCGGTCTCGACGACGACGACTTCATCTTCCGCGTGGTCGCGAGCGACAGCTTCATCGGCAAGGTGCTGGGCGACGTGGTGCGCGACGAGGGGATGGATCAGGTCGCGCTGATGTATCTCAACAACGACTACGGCGTCGGGCTCGCCGACGCCTTCCGCGACGCCTTCACCGCCGCCGGCGGGACCATCGCCGGCGACGCGGCGTTCGAGCCGAAGAAGAACTCCTATCGCGGCGAACTGGCGGCGCTCGCCGACGGCGGCGCCGCGACGCTGGTGCTGATCGCCTATCCGGCGGACGGCGGGACGACGATCCTGCGGCAGGCGTTGGAGAACGGCTTCTTCGAGCGCTTCGTGCTGACCGACGGCATGAAGGAGCAGAGCGTGCTCGACGAGATCGGGGCTGAGAACCTCGCCGGCTCGATCGGCGTTGCGCCAGAAGCCCCGCCGGAAACCCGGGCCGGAAGCCTGTTCGACGAGGCCTACGCCGCCTTTTCCGACCATGCGACCGACAGTCTCTTCATCCGCGAGACCTACGACGCGACCATGCTGATCGCGCTCGCGATCGAGCAGGCGGGCTCGACCGACCGGGCGGCGGTCCGGGACGCGCTGCGCAAGGTGGCCAACCCGCCGGGCGAGACGGTGCTGCCCGGCGAGTGGGCGAAGGCGCGCGATCTGATCGCGGCCGGGAGCGACATCGACTATCAGGGCGCGGCCGGGCCGCACGACTTCGACGCGGTCGGCGACGTCGCCGGCACGGTCGGGGTGTTCGAGATCACGGCGGACGGCTTCACCACCCGCACGGTGATCAGCCCCTGAGGGCGGAGCCGAGGACTGAGGTTCCGACGAGACCCCGGACCGGAGCCCCTCGGGCCGACCTCCCTGCCGACCCGAACCGGTCCTCCTCGCCCCGCGCAGGCCCCTCCTGCGCGGGGCTTTTTGTGCAGCGGGGCGACCGCGCGTTCGGGGGTCGGGGGAGGGCCGGCGGGTTCGTCAGGCGGGCGGCCGGCCGCGGACGCCGTCTTCGGCGCCGGCCCCGTCCTTGACCTCCGGCGCGCGCGGCGGAGGCGGGGGCGTCTCGGCCAGCAGCCCATGCGGCGCGCGTTGCAGGATGATCTGCAGCGCGAGCCCGATCAGGAAGACCCGGATATAGGCGGCCCGCGTCGTCCATTCGACCGGAAGCTGGCTGGTCGCCACCTCCGTCGCGGACCAGAGCGCCCAGATCAGCACCGCCCCCAGGATCGCGCCGCGGTTGTTGCCGCTGCCGCCGGCGACCAGCATCACCCAGACGATGAAGGTGGACATCAGGGGCTCGAAGGCCTCGGGCCCGATGAACTTCACATAGTGGGCGTAGACCGCCCCGGCGATTCCCATGATCGCCCCGCCGAGCACGAAGGCCTCCAGCTTGAAGGCCATGGCGTCCTTGCCGGCGGCCTCGGCCGAGCCTTCATTGTCGCGGATCGCGCGCAGCACCCGGCCCCAGGGCGCGCGCCGCGCGCGCTCCAGCGCCCAGTAGATCGCCAGCACCAGGGCTGCGACCAGCGCCATGAAGGCGAGTTCGTCATAGGGCCGGGCCAGATCCTCGAACGGCCGCGGCACGCCGGACAGGCCCATCGCGCCGCCCGTCACCTGCTGCTCGTTCTTCAGCACCAGACGCAGGATCTCCGCGATCCCGATCGTCCCGATGGCGAGGTAGTCTGCCTTCAAGCGCAGGGTCAGCCGGCCGATCGGCCAGGCGATGGCGGCCGCGATGGCGCCGCCCGCCACGAGGCCCACGGCCACCGGCATGTCGAAGCCGCCCAGGCGGCCCTCCGCCGCGGGGCTGGTCACGATGGCCGACCCATAGGCCCCGACCGCGAAGAAGCCGGCGACGCCCAGGTTGAACAGCCCCGTGAAGCCCCATTGCACGTTCAGCCCGAGCGCCAGGATCGCGTAGATCCCGCCCATCGTCAGGACCGCGACGCCGTAGAGCAGCAGACCGGTCGCTTCCATCGCTAAAGCACCTTTCCGCGGAACAGACCGGTCGGCCGCCAGAGCAGCATCAGGACCATGATCGTGAACGCGATGGCCGATTTGTAGGTCGGCTCGATCAGCGGCTCCCCGAACAGCGGGTAGGTCGACAGCTCCTCCGCCAGCCCGATCACCATGCCGCCGACGATCGCGCCGTAGGGCTTGCCGATCCCCCCCAGGATCGCGGCGGCGAACATCGGCAGCAGCATGTTGAAGCCCATCAAGGGGCTCAACTGCGTGTCGACGCCCAGGAAGACGCCGGCGGCGGCGCACAGGCTTCCGGCCGTAATCCACATGGCGAGGATCACCCGCTCGGTGCGCACGCCGCAGACGCGGGCGAGATCGGGGTCGTCGCTGACCGCGCGCATCGCCTTGCCGGTGATCGTCCGCGTCAGGAAGAGGTGCAGCAGGACCACCAGCACGATCGCCGCGCCGAGGATGAACAGATGCTTCTCCTGCAGACGCAGGCCGGCCACGACCATCGGGCGCTGTATCCCGCTCTGATAGACCTGCGTGTCCGGGCCCCAGATCAGCATCAGCGCCGCGCGCAGCATCAGCGCCACCCCGAAGGAGGCGATGATCACCATCACCGTGCGTCGCCGGCGCAGCGGTCGGTAGCAGGTGCGGTCGACGCCGATCGCGACGAGCGCCGTCAAGGCCATCGCCGCCGGCAGCGCGAGATAGGCCGGCCCGCCCAACAGGTGGACCCAACTCAACGCGAAATAGGCGCCGATCGCCATCAGGTCGCCATGCGCCAGATGCGCGACCCGCAGGATCGAAAAGATCAGCGAGATGCCGATCGCGCCCAGCGTATAGATCGCGCCGACGACCAGTCCGGGGATCAGGTAGAAATTGATCAGGTCAAGCACGGCGTCGCGATCCCTTCCCTCACGCTCCGCTCATCCGCCGAGGAAGGCCTGCAGGACCTCCTCGTCGCCGAGCAGGGACGCGGCCGCGCCGCTGTAGCGGTCCGCGCCGTTGACCAGCACGAAGCCGTGCGTCGCCATCTCAAGCGCCTGGCGGGCGTTCTGCTCGACCATCAGGATTCCGACGCCGGTCTTGTGGATGGCGCGGATCAGATCGAGCATCTCGTCGATCACCTTGGGCGCGAGGCCGGCCGTCGGCTCGTCCAGCATGAGGAGGCGCGGCTCCAGCATCAGCGCCCGGCCGACCGCCAGCATCTGACGCTGGCCGCCGGACAGCGCGCCGGCCGGCGTCGTGCGCCGCTCCCGCAGCACCGGGAAGAAGCCGTAGACCCGCTCAAGCGCCGCGCCGCGCGCCTTCGGGCGCAGGATCCCGCCCATTTCCAGATTCTCTTCGATCGAGAGGCTGGGGAAGACGTTGCGCTCCTGGGGAACGTAGCCGAGGCCGCGCGCCGGCAGGTCCTCGGGCGGCAAGCCGTCGATGCGGACGCCGTCGAAATGGATCTCGCCCGCGCGCAGCGCGACGAAGCCGAACAGGGCCTTCATCGCGGTCGACTTTCCGGCCCCGTTCGGACCGACGATCACGGTGATCCGGTCCGGCGCCGCCTTCAGGCTGACGCCTTTCAGGATGTCGTCGCCGCCATAGCCGCCGAAGAGCTGGCGCGCTTCCAGCACGCCCGAGCCGTCGCCCGCTTCCCGCCTGCGGGCGCGCAGGCTCACGACGCCGCCTCCGGCGCCGCGGCGCCGCGCTCGCCCAGATAGGCCTCCAGGACCCGCCGGTCGCGCCGCAGCTCCGCCATCGAGCCTTGCGCCAGAACGCCGCCATTGGCCATGACGTAGACGCTGTCGCAAAGCTCCGCCACCAGGTTCATGTCGTGCTCGATCAGGAAGAAGCTGTAGCCCATCTCCGCGCGCATCTGGGCGAGCCGCGCGGAAAGCGTCTTGAGCAGCGTCCGGTTGACGCCCGCCGCCGGTTCGTCCAGCAGCACGGTTTTCGCGCCGGACATCATCGCCCGCCCGAGCTCCAGGAGCTTCTTCTGACCGCCGGACAGCCGGCCCGCCCGCTCCTGGCTGAGATGCGACAGCCCAAGAAATTCGAGCGCCTCGAGCGCCTCGGCCGCGATCTCCGCCTCCTGGCGCTGCACCGCGTCCCAGCGGGTCCAGGCCGCCCACAAGCGCGCGCCGATCTGTCCCGGCGGCGGGATCATCAGATTTTCCAGCACCGTCAGCGTCGAGAACTCCTGCGGGATCTGGAAGGTGCGCACGAGGCCGAGCCGCGCCAGTTCGAACGGCCGCAGACCCGTGACGTCGCGCCCCTGAAAGCGCACCCGGCCGCCGCTGGGCGCCAGGGCGCCGCCGACGATGTTGAACAGCGTCGTCTTGCCCGCGCCGTTCGGTCCGACCAGACCGGTGATCGACCCCGCCGGGACCGACAGGCTGCAGTCGCGGATCGCCGTGAACCCGCCGAAGCGTTTGGACACTCCCTCGACCTCGATCATCGCGGGTTCCGATCTCCTATCCCGTCCGACGCGGCCATCGCCTTGTTCTTAGGGCGCCCGGCGACCGGGCGGCGGCGCTTCGCGCGGCGTCGCCTCAAGCATTAGCGCAGGGCCGGTTCAAAAAACAAGTCCCATTCGTTTTTGACATTGACGCTAGCATTTTGCCGATGGTCTAGTGCCCGTCACCCCCCGAATCGCACGATGGAGCAGACAGTCGTGGACGCGCCCAGCGAGACCCGCCAGACCGCCTTCACGCAGATGCGCGAGCGCATGCGCACCCTGCCGCTGCAGAACATCGCGGACATCGCGAAGAGCGGCTTCGGCCGCGACGACATCATACCGCTCTGGTTCGGCGAAGGCGATCTGACCACGCCCGACTTCATCTGCGACAGCGCCTATGCGGCGATGAAGGCCGGCCACACCTTCTACACCCACCAGAACGGGATTCCGGAGCTGCGCGCGGCGCTCTCCGACTATCTCTCCCGCCATCACGGGGCGGAGATCGGGACCGAACGGATCAGCGTCACTCCCGGCGGCATGGCCGCGATCCTGGCTGCGATCCAGATGGTCATGGACGCGGGCGACGAGGTGCTGGTCTTCGATCCCGTCTGGCCGAACGTCCGCGGCGCGGTCCGGATGATGGGGGGCGACGTGCGCAGCGTGCGGATGGACGCGACGGAGGGCGGCTTCGTCCTCGACCTCGACCGGGTCGAAGCGGCGATGACCGCGCGCACGAAGGCGGTCTTCTTCGCCAGCCCCGGCAACCCGACGGGCTGGATCATGCCGCCGGAGCAGCAGGCGGCGCTCCTCGATCTGTGCCGCCGGCGCGGGATCTGGATCATCGCGGACGAGGTCTACACCCGCTTCCACTACAGCGGTCCGGCGGGGGCGGCGGGGCCGGCCGCCCCGTCGATGCTGAGCCTCGCCGACGCCGAAGATCTGGTGCTCGTGGTCAACAGCTTCTCGAAAGCCTGGTGCATGACCGGCTGGCGGCTGGGGTGGCTGACCCATCCGGCGTCGCTGGTCGACACCATGGCGATGGTCGTGCAGTACAACACCAGCGGCGTCGCGACCTTCCTGCAGCACGCCGGCGCGACCGCGATCCGCGAGGGGGAGCCCTTCGTCGACTTCCTGGTCGACCGCTGCCGCACGGCGCGCGACATCGTCTGCGACAGCCTGGAGAACCTGCCGCGCATCAGCGGCCTGACGCGGCCGCAGGGCGGTATGTACGTCTATTTCCGCGTCGAGGGCGTCAGCGATTCGCGCGCCGCCTGCGCCGAAATCCTCAAGCGGACGGGCGTCGGCCTGGCCCCCGGCTTCGCCTTCGGGGACGACGATTTCCTGCGCATCTGCTATTGCAACGACCCGAAGCGGCTGGAAACCGCGATGGAGCGCCTGCGGCCCGTCTTCATGTAGCCCCTCTTCATGTAGCCCGCCTTCATGTAGCCCGCCTTCATGTAGCGCGCCGTCATGGGGCGCGAGGCGGCCGGGAGTGGGCGTTTCGCGGCTTTTCTTTTTCCGTCCTGCGGTATATCACGTCACCCAATGGAATAACCAATGATGCGGTGGAGGATCGACCCATGGCGGAGACGACGCGCGTCAGCGCGCTGCTCGATCACGGCGCGGACGACGCCCCGGCCCTGAAGGGGATCGGGCGTCCGGACATGACCTACGGCCGGTTGCGCGACCAGTGCGCGCGCGTGCGCCGGCAACTCGCCGCGCGCGGGATCGGGCCCGGCGACCGGGTCGCGATCGTGCTTCCCAACGGGCCGGAGATGGCCGCCGCCTTCCTCGCCGTCGCGTCGGGCGCGTCGGCGGCGCCGCTCAACCCCGCCTACAAGGAATCCGAGTTCGCCTTCTATCTCGAGGACCTTAAACCCAAGCTGGTGATCGTCCAGGCCGGGGACGACAGCCCGGTGCGCGCCGCCGCGTCGGGCCTGGACCTCCCGATGGCGGAGATCGCGGTCGACGAGGCCGCGCCCGCCGGCGCCTTCGACCTGTGGGAGGAGGAGGCCGACGCGACCCTGCCCGAGCCCGGGGACGAGGCCTTGGTGCTGCACACCTCCGGCACCACCTCGCGGCCGAAGATCGTGCCGCTGACGCAGGCCAATCTCCACGCGTCGGGCGGGAACATCGCGACGACGCTGAAACTGACGCCCGCCGACCACTGCCTCAACATCATGCCGCTGTTCCACATCCACGGGCTGATCGCGGTGGTGCTGTCCTCGATGAAGGCGGGCGCGTCGGTGTGCTGCACGCCGGGCTTCAATGCGCTGAAGTTCCTCGAGTGGGCGGTCGATCAGGCGCCGACCTGGTATTCCGGCGTGCCGACCATGCATCAGACGATCCTGCTGCGCGCCAAGCGCAATCCGGAAGCCGTCGCGAAACTGAATTTCCGCTTCGTGCGCTCGTCCTCCGCCTCGCTGCCGCCCGCCGTCTTCCACGAGTTGGGCGAGACCTTCGGCTGCCCGGTGATCGAGGCCTACGGCATGACCGAGGCGACGCACCAGATGACCTCCAACCCCCTGCCGCCGGGCGTGCAGAAGCCGGGATTCGTCGGCCTGCCGGCCGGGCCGGACGTCGCGATCCTCGACGCCGAGGGCGCCAAACGGCCGCAGGGCGAGACCGGCGAGGTCTGCATCAAGGGCCCGAACGTCACGCCCGGCTATGAGAACAACCCCACCGCAAACGCCGAGAGCTTCACCGACGGCTGGTTCCGCACCGGCGACCAGGGCTATTTCGACGCCGAGGGCTATCTGAAGATCACCGGGCGCATCAAGGAGATCATCAACCGCGGCGGCGAGAAGGTCTCGCCGCTCGAAGTCGACGATTTCTTCATGGACCATCCCGCCGTCCAGCAGATCGTCACCTTCGCCATGCCGCACAAGATGCTGGGCGAGGAGGTGGCCGCCGCCGTCGTTCTGGCCGAAGGCGCGAGCGTCACCGAACAGGAGCTCAAGGCCTACGCCGCGGACAAGCTGGCGCCCTTCAAGATCCCGAAGACCTTCATCTTCCTGGATGAGATCCCGAAGGGCGCGACCGGCAAGATGCAGCGCATCGGGCTGGCCGAAAAGCTGGGCGTGGGGGATGCGGCATGACCAAGGTCTGCATCTTCGGCGCGGGCGCGATCGGCGGCTACATGGCCGCCGCGCTCGCCAAGGCCGACGCCGAGGTCTCGATCGTCGCGCGCGGGCCGCACCTCGCCGCGATCAAGGACCGGGGCCTGACCCTGCGCAAGGACGGGAGCGAGGAGACCGTGCGCGTCGCCGCCAGCGACGACCCTGCCGAACTTGGCCCCCAGGATTACGTGATCGTCGCGCTGAAGGCGCATTCGGTGCCGCCGATCGTCGACAGGTTCGCGCCGCTGCTCGGCCCCGATACCGCGATCGTGCCCGCCGTGAACGGCATTCCCTGGTGGTACTTCCACGGGGCGAACACCGGCACCGCGATGGACGAGACCTGGCTGGAGACGGTCGATCCCGGCGGCGCGCAGTGGAAGCGCTTCGGGCCCGAACGCGCCATCGGCTGCGTCGTCTACCCCGCCTGCGACGTGCCGGAGCCGGGCGTGATCCAGCACAAGAGCGGCGACCGCTTCACGCTGGGCGAGCCCAACGGCGAGACGACGGAGCGGCTGGAGCGGCTCTCCAAGCTGATGATCGCGGGCGGCCTCAAGGCGCCGCGCAAGCCGCGGCTGCGCGACGAGATCTGGATCAAGCTCTGGGGCAACTGCTCCTTCAACCCGGTCTCGGCGCTGACCGGCGCGAGCCTCGACCTGATCGGCGGCAACGAGGCCTGCCGCGACGTGATCCGCCGCATGATGAACGAGTGCAAGCAGGTCGGCGAGGCCGTCGGCGCGCGCTTCGCGGTCGACGTCGAACGGCGCATCGACGGCGGCGCGGAGATCATCGGCCACAAGCCCTCCACCCGCCAGGACGTCGAGAAGAACCGGCCGATGGAGCTGGACGCGCTCACCTCCTGCGTGCTGGAGCTCGCCCGACGGCTCGACATCCCGACGCCGACGATGGATGCGGTCGCCGCCCTGGTGCGGATGCAGGGCGTCGTGCTCGGCCTCTATGAGCGGCGCGAGAGCATCGAGCAGGCGATTTTCCCGCCGCCAAGCGCCGCCTGAACCGGGCGGCGTGCGCGATGGCGGATCGTCCGGACCCATCGACCGGCCCGCTCGTCGGCGTCCGCATCGTCGAGTTTGCGGGCCTCGGCCCCGCCCCTTACGGCGCCATGGTGTTGGCCGATCTGGGGGCGGAGATCATCCGGCTCGACCGGCCGGGCGGCTATCCGCCGCCCGACCGGAGCCTGACCTTCGAGGACATGGGCGCCGCCGCGATCGCCAATCGGAACCGCCGCGTCGTGCGCGTCGATTTGAAGAGCGACGCCGGCCGCGATCTGGCGTTGCGGCTGATCGGCGAGGCGGACGCGCTGATCGAAGGCTATCGCCCCGGCGTGATGGAGAAGCTGGGCCTCGGCCCCAACGCCTGCCGGGCGGTCAATCCGGCGCTGGTCTTCGCCCGCATGACCGGCTGGGGGCAGGTGGGGCCGCTCGCCCGGACGGCGGGGCATGATCTCAACTATATCGGCGTCGCCGGGGTCCTGTCGCTGTTCGGAACCGACGGGGAGCCGCCGTCGGGCGTCCCGCCCTTGATCGGCGACATGGCGGGCGGCCTCTTCATGGCGCTCGGTCTCGTCTCCGCGGTGCTGGAGGCGCGCCGGTCCGGCGAGGGTCAGGTGGTGGACGCGGCAATCGTGGACACGGCCTCCGCCCTCGCCGCCATGCTGAAGGGCCTGCAGAAGGCAGGGGCCTACGGCGCGCCGGCCGGGCGAAACACCCTCGACGGCGGCCGGCACTATTACCGCACCTACCGCTGCGTCGACGGGGGCTATGTGGCGGTCGGCGCGATCGAGCCCGCATTCCGCAAGATCCTGCTGGAGCGGCTGGGCCTGCTCGACGACCCGCGGTTCCGGAGCGGCGAGGCCGAAGACGACGCCTACTGCACCGAGCGTCTGGCCGCGCGCTTCGCCGAAGAACCGCGCGACCATTGGGCGGCGTTGTTCGACGGAACCGACGGCTGCGTCACTCCGCTGCTCTCGATGGAGGAGGCGGAGACCCACCCGCAGGCGCTGCAGCGCGCCGCCTTCGCGACGCTCGACGGCGTCGCCCAGCCGCAGCCGGCGCCGCGCTTCAGCCGCACGCCCTGCGCGGTGCGCATCCCGCCGGCGGAGGCGTCGCAGAGCGACCCGGCCGCGCTCGTCGCCTGGGGCCTCGCGCCGGACGAGATCGCGGCCTTGCGGGACGCCGGCGTCGTGGGTTGAGCAGGGTGGGCTGAGCGGGCCGGTCAGCGCGCGGCGGCTGCGTCCGCCGTCTGCTGGTCGAAGAAGGAGGCGGTGCTGGGCAGTTCCGGCAGCTCCAATTCGAAGGGGATGGAGCGCACGCGGTTGCGCCGCTCGCCCGCCACCAGGAGCCCTTCATACTTGTGCGGCATCGGATTGGGGCTGAGCGGCTTGGCGTCCGCCGCGGCGTAGACCGAGATGAACAGCGTACGCGCCGCCCCCGAGAGGTTCGGCTTGCTGCCGTGCAGAAGCCGCGTGTGCATGAGGCAGACCGCGCCGGCGGGTCCGGTGCAGGCGACCGCGCGGGACGCTGCGTCTGCGGCGACCGCCTCGTCGACCGCGCCGGTGAAGCGCCCCTCGCGCCACAGCCCGTGCAGCGGTCCGGCGTGCGAGCCGGGCGCCACCTCCAGCGCCCCGTTCTCCGCCGTCACCGCGTCCAGCATCAGAAGCGCCGTCACCACGTCGTCGTTGCTGTGCGGCGTGAACAGGAAGTCCTGATGCCACTTCACCTCGGTGCGCGCGCCGGGGAGTTTCGAATTGATCTTGGAATGGTGGAAGACCACGTCCGGTCCGATCAGCTCGGCGACCAGACGCGTCATGCGGCTGTCCGCCATGGCCCGATAATAGGCGTCGGAGATCTCGACCGGCGCATTGACCCGGCGCAGGCCCGCGCGCGCCGCCGAATGGTCGGGGTCGAGATCGAAGCGCGGGCGGCCGTTGATCGTCTCCCCATAGGGCGCGTCGTGGGCGCGGCTTTCCTCGACCCAGGCCGCGAAGTCCCGCTGCAAGGCCCGCAGCAGGGCGGCGTCCACGGCCTCCTCGACCACGAGAAAGCCGTCCCGCCGGAACGCCTCGATCTGATCCGCGTTGAGTTCCGCCATCGCTGCACCTCCTGACCCGATCCTAGCGGGGCCGCGCGGACTCGCAAGAGCCGGCCGCCTCCCCGATCCGGGGCGACGGCCGGCTCCCGCTTGCCGCGATGCGGATCAGTCGAGGTCGAAGCGATCCGCGTTCATCACCTTGGTCCAGGCGGCGACGAAGTCCTGCACGAACGCCTCGGCCGCATCGTCCTGGGCGTAGCGCTCGGCGTAGGCCCGCAGGATCGAGTTCGATCCGAAGACGAGATCCACCCGGGTGGCCGTCCACTTGACCGCGTCCGTCTTGCGCTCGCGGATCTCGTAGAGGTTCTTCCCCGTCGGGACCCAGCGATAGGCCATGTCCGTCAGATTGACGAAGAAGTCGGTGGTCAGCGCGCCGACGCGCTCGGTGAAGACGCCGTGCTCTTCCCCGCCGTGGTTGGCGCCGATGACCCGCAGCCCGCCGAGCAGGACCGTCATCTCCGGCGCGGTCAGCCCCATCAGTTGGGCCCGGTCGAGCATCAGCTCCTCCGGCGCGACGGCGTAGTCCTGCTTCAGCCAGTTGCGGAAGCCGTCATGGATCGGCTCCAGCACATCGAAGGAGTCGGCGTCCGTCATCGCGTCGGTCGCATCGCCGCGCCCGGGGGCGAAGGGAAGCTCGACCGCGACGCCGGCGGCCTGCGCCGCCTGCTCGACGCCGACGGCGCCCGCCAGCACGATCACGTCGGCCAGGCTGGCGCCCGCCTCGGCCGCGATCGGCTCCAGCACGCCCAGCACCTTGGCCAGCCGCTCCGGCTCGTTGCCCGCCCAATCCTTCTGGGGGGCGAGGCGGATGCGCGCCCCGTTGGCGCCGCCGCGCATGTCGGAGCCGCGGAAGGTCCGGGCGCTGTCCCAGGCGGTGGCGACCATCTCGGCCACGCTGAGGCCGCTTTCGGCGATCTTCGCCTTCACCGCGGCGACGTCGTAGTCGCTCGACCCCGCCGGAACCGGGTCCTGCCAGATCAGATCCTCGTCCGGAACCTCCGGGCCGATATAGCGGGCCTTCGGGCCCATGTCGCGGTGGGTCAGCTTGAACCAGGCCCGCGCGAAGGTCTCGGCGAAGTAGTCCGGATCCTTGTGGAACCGCTCGGAGATCTTCCGGTACTCCGGGTCCATCTTCATCGCCATGTCCGCGTCCGTCATGATCGGGTTATGGCGGATGGAGGGGTCCTCGACGTCGACCGGCTTGTCCTCCTCCTTGATGTCGATCGGCTCCCACTGCCAGGCGCCGGCGGGGCTCTTCTTCAGCTCCCACTCGTAATTCAGCAGCAGGTGGAAGTAGCCGTTGTCCCACCGGGTCGGATGGGTGGTCCAGGCGCCTTCGATGCCGCTGGTCACCGCATCGCGCCCGACGCCGCGCCCGGTCTTGTTGAGCCAGCCGAAGCCCTGATCCTCGACCGGCCCCGCCTCCGGATCCGGGCCCAGAACGGCCGCGTCGCCGTTGCCGTGCGCCTTGCCGACCGTATGGCCGCCGGCGGTGAGCGCCACCGTCTCCTCGTCGTTCATCGCCATGCGGTCGAAGGTGACGCGCACGTCGTGGGCGGTGCGCAGCGGGTCGGGCTTGCCGCCGACGCCTTCGGGATTGACGTAGATCAGCCCCATCTGGACGGCCGCGAGCGGGTTCTCCAGCGACTCGCGATCCTCGCCCTCGGCGTAGCGCTCGGCGCCCAGCCACTCGGTCTCGGCGCCCCAATAGACGTCCTTCTCCGGATGCCAGATGTCGGCGCGCCCGAAGCCGAAGCCGAAGGTCTTCAACCCCATCGACTCATAGGCCACATTGCCGGCCAGCAGGATCAGGTCGGCCCAGCTCAACCGATTGCCGTACTTCTTCTTGATCGGCCAGAGCAGCCGGCGCGCCTTGTCCAGATTGGCGTTGTCGGGCCAGGAGTTGAGCGGCGCAAAGCGCTGATTGCCCGTGCCGCCGCCGCCGCGGCCGTCGGCCGTGCGGTAGGAGCCGGCGGCGTGCCAGGCCATGCGGATCATCAGCCCGCCGTAATGACCCCAATCGGCCGGCCACCAGTCCTGACTGTCGGTCATCAGGGCGCGCAGGTCCGCCTTCACGGCGTCGAAATCGAGCGTCTTCACCGCTTCGCGATAGTCGAAGTCCGCGCCGAGCGGGGTCGTCTTGGAATCGTGCTGATGCAGGATGTCGAGGTTCAGCGTCTTCGGCCACCAGGCCGTGACCGAGGCGTCGCTTGCGGTCGCGCCGCCATGCATGACCGGGCACCCGCCCGCCGCTTTCATGTCGCTTCCGTCCATCTCGTGTCTCCTTGGCGCCGCGCTCGAACCGCCGATCCGGGCGGACGGCGCGCGGCTGGGCCGTCCGCGCTCCCCCGTTCCTAGCAAAGCCTGTCAATAACTTACAGTTGCCTTTTCTGAGCTCTGCGATAAGTAAAAACTATGATTGGCGTGACGATCCGACATCTCCGCTACTTTGCGGCGCTGGCCAAGACACGGCATTTCGGCCGTGCGGCGGAGGCCTGCGCCATCTCCCAGCCCGCCCTGTCGGTGCAGATCAAGGAGCTGGAGGAGATGCTCGGCGTCCCGCTCGTCGAGCGCTCGGCCCGGCAAATCCGCCTGACCGCGCTGGGCGAGGACTTCGCGCTGCGCGCCCAGGACATCCTGCACCGGATCGACGATCTGGGCGATCTCGCCCGGGCGGCCCGCGACGGGCTGTCCGGCCCCTTTCGCATCGGCTTCATCCCGACCGTTGCGCCTTACCTGCTGCCGCGTTGCCTGCAGGCGCTGTCCGACCAGTATCCCGCGCTAGAACTGCGCCCGCGCGAGGCGGTGACGCAGAAACTGATCGACGATCTCGCCGAGGCGCGCCTCGACGCCGCGGTGCTGGCGCTGCCGACCTCTCATTCATGGTTGCACGAGACGGCGATCCTCGACGAGGAATTTCTGCTGGTGCGCCCCCTCAAGGACGAGGGCGCGCCGGTCCCGAGCGCCGCCCGGCTGCGCGAGATGCGCCTGCTGCTGCTGGAAGAGGGGCACTGCTTTCGGGATCAGGCGTTGGCCTTCTGCCAACTCTCGCCGTCGACGCCGCGTCCGGTGATGGAGGGGAGTTCGCTCGCGACGCTGGTGCAGATGACGGCCGCCGGCCTCGGGGTCACGCTGATCCCGGAGATGGCGGCGCCGGTCGAGACGCGCTCGGCCGCGGTGTCGCTCGCGCGCCTCGCCCCCCCGCGCCCGGCGCGCACCATCGGCCTGGTCTGGCGCAAGACGAACCCGCTGTCGGACCGGCTGGCGCGGATCGCCGCCGCCCTGCGCGAGGCCGCCGCGCCGCCGCCCGCCCGGTTCCAAGACGGGCCGAAATCGGATCGCCCCCAGGAGTGACCACCGCTGTCAGGAAGCAAGATGGCGCCCCATCCCGGAGCGATGTCGAACGAAATCCGGAGCGGCGTTTCGACTTTAGGAGAAATGGTGCATCTGGAGGGGGCTTCTTTGAACTCCCTCTTTTAAGCATTAGCAGACTGGAAACATCAACTGAAGGCGCTTGAGACGGATATCCCCAAGGAATGGGAGGAGCGGATGCCATTAGCTCCATTTCTAACCTTGCTTGGCACCGATCAGGTGATGGCAATCCGTGCAAGAGACGAGAGATGAAAGCCGGATGGCCGAGACCACTAAGTGGGTTCGTTTCAAGATAGCCCGACCGAAGGATGCACAATCAAAAACCTCTTCGTTTTTGAAGGTCTTTCTTCATTTCTATCACGGCTTGAACAGGCGCATCTCGAGTGCCTTCAGGAATTAGTACATCGTCGTCCTCAAATATGGCTGCGGCCTCCAGGGAGTTCACATCCACTTTCCACGCCTCGACAATAAACAGCCGTACGCGCTTGAACGCGTACTCGCTTAAGATTGCTGGAGTTCCGGTCGTTGCGGTTTTGACGGCTGCGAAGAAGTAGGATCCCTGGTCTTTGTAGGCAGATAGAAAGCGGTCCAGATTTTGGGTGGTCTCCGCCTCCATTGTGTGAACGCGGCTAAGACCAATCCTGATCGCGCGCTCGTCCCCTTTAGAAGGGGTGTCTGGAAGTTCTGGAGAAAGACAAATCCTGTAGCGCGCCGGATGACGTTTGGAAACGCCGCGGACGATAGATACGCGGAGGTGACTATCGGAGCCTTCGGGTCCGAAACGTTCGAACCACTGCCTAAAGATTTCCTCGGCAGCTTTGGTGTTCTCGAAAAGGAGGCCCATCACTGGAGGGTAGTTTTCACCGTATCCAAGGTATGCAACCCCATACCAACCCGCCTTGTTCCAGAGAGGCAGGTTGATTGCAGAATCGACCTTTAAGTCTGTGTGACGTTTTATCTCTGTAGGCCTCGCGGTCGATGTTTCTGCGCTCACCTCCTCATTGTAGGAGGATAGGTTATCTGGATGCTCTGGATTGACGTCAAATGTTGGGTGATCTGCAAGCAACTCGAATTCCGTGTTCACGTGTTGCGCCCAATCAGCGAGCGTTGAACGCGATCTCCCCATGATCCGTGAGTAACATATCGACGGCGGAGAGAATGAGAGCGCGCGATCCGGTGCGCGCTCTGTTTCGAATAGACTTCGTTCAAATCGCTCAAAACTTGGCACGACGGCGATACAGCCGACAAAATGCGCCATGAACTGAAGAAGGAAGTCTTGCGGGGCGTTGTCTCCAACACGGTCGTTCAAATGGAAGCCTTTGGGCCAGATGATTTCCGCTTTGTATTGATCCGGGTGCATCTTGTGCTCTGGAGCACTCAAGCCGTCGACCTCAAGAATGGCAATATGCGCGCTCGAAGCGTGAGGAATGATAGTATTGTCGAGGCTGGTCGCGAGGAATGCTTCTATGCTGCTTATCAGCGCTTCAGCTAACGCAGCTCCGGTGTCCGAGTTTTCGAAGGTAATTGCGATGTTCACGCCAACGACAACGGTATGAAGCGTTTCCGTGCTCCGAGCAAAGGTCAAGAGATCACGTGGCGTTTGATAGAAAAGGGGTTGATTGGCCATTGAGAACATCATTGTGTACGACCCTTCAGTGCTTTCTTCGAGGGGAATCCATTGTTTCTCACGAAGAGTAGCTTCGTGGCCAAGACGATAGAGCAGCGCCAGGCGCGCGGTTGGAAGCTGAAGAGCCTCAAGGATGTCTGGTACTGTCGGAATATCCCTGAGGGTGTCATCCGACGCATTCAGAAGGATGCAAGCAAGCGACATCTCCAGGTTTTCGCGGTCATTGGCAACGTGTTCGCGAGATGGCTCATCCAGCGGGAGCACTTGACCAAATGCTGATAACAATTCGATGGCGCATAAAATATCGGGTAGATGCCCTAGCTCGATCGCCTTCTGGCACCACAGCTTTAGAGTGCGAATTATCTCAACACGGAATTCATCGTTTTCCTCAGCATCGGCGATGATACTGAATAGAGCCATCAGGCAGGCCGAACGCGAAGCCCAGCGCAACCCAGCGCCATGATACCCGACGGCAATCAAGTACTGCGCCTCGATCTGTTGATCTCGATACTCATGCTTTAGGAATTTCAGGGCTGCGCGGCCGAGGAACCTGATCGCATCAACAGGGCGTCCGAGGTCGAGTTTTTCCTTGCCACGCGCCAGCAGAATTTCGCCGCTCTTTCCATCACTCTGCCGTTGAGCGGCGACTTCAGCCAACCTCTCCACGAATAGATCGTAGGCGGGATCATCACCAGCGATCATCCCAAACATTTCGTTGAGCCGAAGAAGCTGTTCCACAGGGTACTCTGCTAGCTTCTGTGCGCGGTCAAGAATGCTGTTGAATTTATCCCAATACGCTCTGAAAGGCGTATCAACCTCCTCCCGCCCATCTCGAAGCAACTGCAAAAGAGTTAGGGATGTTTCGGCTTGCAACGCGTTGTTTGGGCGGTGGTCTTCGGCGGCCAGCTTCTTCAGTGCTGCCTCAATCCGTTCTCCGCGCTCCGATAGATTCGCCGCCGCCTCGTCGATTTGCTTGTGCGAGACGGAAGAGTTGAGAACCGTGAAAAGGTTGCAAAGAAGCTCTATATCTTTCGCCGCATCACTGCTTAATGCGAGATTTTCGACTGATGTGTAGGCTGTGGCAAGAGACTGAAAATCGTCGAACCACCAGAAAACCGTCCAAGCATATTCATATGTTGCGCGCAGCAATTGCCGTCCAAATCCGTGACGCTCCGCCAACTGGATAGCGCGTTGGAAGCGTCCCTCGGTTTCGTACCGAGGCCTCTCAAGGTTTCTGGATATCTTGGCAGCAACTAGCGCGTCTTCTACTCGTTGGTACTCGACGCCTTCGTACCCTGTTGGGTCTTGAATCAGCGTTTCCAGACCATCGAGGTCCGATTGACGACGCATATCATCCGGGCCAGCCGCGCGGCTTTCGGAGGTGCTGTCAGGTATGTTCAGGTATTCGATAGCGAGACCAAAATGCTCGTGGTCATAGACCTTCTCAATGATCCATGAGCGGTCGTGAATCGTTACAGGGATGCCGTACTTCTTGGTGAGTTCGTCTTCGATCCGGAGTCGGTCTCGCGAGCGTGCTGGCCGACTTGTGACAAAAACAATACGGTTGTAGTCACGGTTCGTTTCGGCAATTCCCGCCACGTCCGACCGGACTTTTTCCGTCCATTTTTTCTTGGCGCTGAACGCGAATGCCCATCGCTCGCTCCGGGAATTAGCTTCACCAACGTACCAAAGGAGGCTGACTTCTTCGGCGACAGGATACGTTTCTGTGTCAACTTTCCCATCGCCGCCTCCTTCAGGTCCAGTTTGCGGACGGAGGTTTGGGCAGATTTCACGTTCGCAGAGCTTTCTGCAAAAGTGCTCGAAACTCTGATGATCGTTCCGTTCTGTGATTGTCTCCAGATGATGACTAAACACCGTGCGGTCTAAGTGAAATGAGGCGCGGGCGGAACTGTCAGAATACAGCTCCGGCCTCCGAGCGCGCATGAACTCCGAGGGCAGCGGAAACCTAGGAACGTCTTGATCGTCTGACATTGCTCGACGATACAATGATTCGTTGCATGCTTTCGAATGGTTTCACATCGCTACTGAAGCGGCGCGGCCGAGGTGGGGCCAGAGAAACGCAAAAAACTAGGCGCGGGGGATGCAACGGGGGTGCGCAGCGACCCCCTTGCCGAGGATCGCGAAGCGACCGCAGCCAAGAGGCGCGGTATTACCGCGCACCTCTTGCGCTTCGCACCAAGCCTTTGAAGATCGGATCGGAAGCCTGGAACACGAGGAACGGATCGCCTTTGAGCAAGGCGCGGAGAAAGCCCGCTCCGGTGGGTCCGTTTGCGGAGGTGTTTGAACTCTCGCTGCGGTTCCTCGCAAAACCTTTTGAATGCTGGAAAATCGGGAGCGAGCAGGCCCGCGCCATGATGCCGAAACTAGCTTTTTCAGCCCCTCTCGAAGTCACCCGTGAAACAGGCTGTTTGAACTCCGAAAAGTCCAGCGTCTTCAGCATGTTGGAGGGAATGTGTATGTCGAGAAAAAAAGTGGTGCCCCCGGGGAGACTCGAACTCCCACTCCCTTGCGGGAAACAGATTTTGAGTCTGCCGCGTCTACCGGTTCCGCCACAGGGGCACGCAGGCCCTTGATAAGACGCAGGTGCGGCGTGGTCAATCGCCCGCGTCGGATGGGGCGTCGGATGGGGCGTCGGCCGTCTCGCGGGCGCCCAGGATGCGGTGCGGCTGGTTGCGGTAGTCGGCCGACTGCATTTCGGCGAGCCGGGAGACGGTGCGCTCGAACTCGAAGGCGTGGGCGCCCTCGCGATAGAGGTCGGGCGGGGCGGCGTCGGCGGCCATGATCAGATTGCAGCGGTGCTCGTAGAGCGCGTCGACCAGCGTCATGAACCGCTTGGCCTCGTTGCGCCGGTCGGCCGGCAGGCGCGGCACGCCGTCGAGCACCAGCGTGTGGAAGTCGCGGGCGAGGACGAGATAATCCTCCGCCCCGCGCGGCTTCTCGCACAGTTCGGCGAAGTCGGCGAAGGCGACGCCGCGGGCGGCCCGGGGCAGGTGAATCGCGCGGCCGCGCACCGGAACTGCGTGCGGGGCGACCTTCGCGCCCTCGGTCAGGTCCGCGAAGGTCTTCTCCAGCGCGCGCGAGGCGGCCGGGCCGAGCGGCGCGTAGTAGGTCTTGATCGCCTTCAGCCGCAGCATCCGGTAATCGGTGTCGGAGGCCAGATGCAGGATGTCGAGGCGCTCCTTCATCAGATCGACGAAGGGCAGGAAGCGTTCGCGCTGCAGCCCGTCCTTGTAGAGGTCGTCCGGCGGCCAGTTGGAGGTGGCGACCACCACCACGCCCTCCTCGAACAGCGCGCCGAACAGCCGGGCCAGGATCATGGCGTCGGCGATGTCGGTGACGAAGAACTCGTCGAAGCACAGCAGCCAGGTCCGCTCGGCGATCTCGGCCGCGATCTTGGGCAGCGGATCGTCGGACTTGCCGCCGCCGGCCGCGCGGCGCGCGTGCAGCGCCTCATGCACCTCCAGCATGAATTCATGGAAATGGGTGCGGCGCTTCCTCTCGACCCGGGCCTCCTCGAAGAAGAGATCCATCAGCATCGACTTGCCGCGCCCGACCCCGCCATAGAGATAGAGCCCCTGCGGCGGCTCCTGCCGGCGCCGGGCCAGGCCGAGCCGCGCCTTCAACCCGCCGCCGCCCTTGGCCGGGCGATAGCCCTTCAGCGCGTTGAACAGGCTCTGCAGCTTCTCGGCCGCCAGCGCCTGGATGGAGTCCTCCTCCAAGGCCCCCTCGGCCAGCATCGCCCGGTATCGGAAAAGCGGTCCCTCTGCCATGCGCCCGGTCTTAGCGGGGAATCGCGGGAAGCGAAAGACGGCGGCGCGGCGGCGATTACGCCCCCTCCGCCCCGCGGCGCTTACCCGCCGTCGCCGTCGGTTCCGCCCCCCGTCGCGCCCCCCGTCGCGCCCTGGCCCGCGCCCTCCTGCTGCATGGCCTCGTCGGGTTTCTGGGGGGCGATTTCGGCCTCGACCTCCTCCGGGCGGGTGAAGGTGACGCGCAGGCCGACCGCGCCGCGCGGCGGGTTCACGACGCTGGTGTCGTAGGTCACGCTCTCGCCCGGCAGGATGCGGTCCTCCTCCGCCCGGAAGGTCCAGACATAGAGTTCGTTCTCCTGCGCGTCGCGCAGGGCGCCGCGCAGCAGCGGCGAGTCGATCGGATCGGCCGTGGTGTTGCGAATCTCGCCCCGGATGCGCAGTTCGCGCCGGTCCCCGTCGATGATCGCCTGACGCTCCGGATCCGGAAGCTCCAGTCCGAAGCCCAGCGTGTCCACCGGGAAGCCGATGGCGGAGAAGATCGCGTTGGCGGGCCGGTAGGCCTTCACGATGTCGTGCCGGAAGAAGAAGCCGCCGACCAGCACGCCGAGGACGAGAACCGCGAGCAGGATCCAAGCGCCCAAGGGCGACTTCTTCACCGTCTTGGGCGCGCGCTGACGCACGACGATCTCTTCGTCCGGACCCAGCGGCGGTTCGTCCCGGGGCGTTCCGTCCGACCGCGGCGGCGGCGGCGGCGGCGGCCCGTCGTCCTCCCCGCCCGCCGGCCCGCCCGCCGGCCCGCCCGCCGGCCCGGCGTCCGCGGCGAAGGCGGGCGGCGGCAGATCGTCGTCGAGGGCCGGCGCGGCCGGCTCGGCTTTGGGCTCGGGGCGCGGCGCCGGTTTCGGCTTGGGAGCGGGCGCCGCAGCCGCCTTTGCGGGCGCGGCGGCGGGCGCCATGGCGGACGGCGGCGCGGCGGCCTCGCCGTCCGCCTCGTCCGGGCGCGCGAACCACTTGTGCGCGCACTTCGCGCACTTCACGGTGCGGCCCGCGGCGCCCAGAGCCTCGGGCTTGACCCGGAAGCGGGCCGCGCAGTTCGGACAGGAAAGAATCATGGACGGACGAAGCCTTTCCCCAGAGGTCGTCGGTTATAGGATCATGACCCGATTCGCGCAACAAAGCGCAAGCCGCGCAGGCCGAGCGAACGCCCGCGATCTCGGGGGCTCTGCTTTACGGGAGCGGGCGAACCGTGCGATTGTCGCGCCTGTTCCGCTCTCCCGCATCCTTCGGGGGCGGCCGCCCGGGGACGACCCTATCGGACCCGCACGTTTCCGCTCTAACGCGACGAGTCCGCATGATCCGTTTCGAGAATGTCGGCATGCGCTACGGCGCCGGTCCGGAGGTGCTGCACGACGTCAGCTTCGACCTGCCGCAGGGCGCCTTCCGCTTCCTGACGGGAGAGAGCGGCGCGGGCAAGTCCTCGCTGCTGAAGCTGATGTATCTGTTCCATCGGCCGAGCCGCGGCCTGATCAGCCTGTTCGAGCGCGACATCAGCACCTTGAGCCGCGACGAGTTGCCCGAACTGCGCCGGCAGATCGGGGTCGTGTTCCAGGAGTTCCGCCTGCTCAACCATCTGAGCGCCTTCGAGAATGTGGCCCTGCCGCTGCGCGTGGCCGGCCGCAACGAGGGGCTGATCCGCAAGAATGTGGGCGAACTGCTGGAATGGGTGGGGCTCAAGGATCACATGACGGCGCGGCCGGCGACGCTTTCGGGCGGGCAGAAGCAGCGCGTCGCCATCGCGCGCGCGGTGATCGCGCGGCCCTCGATCCTGTTGGCGGACGAGCCGACCGGCAATGTCGACGATCGCATCGCCATGCGCCTGCTCTACCTTTTGGAAGCGTTGAACAGACAGGGCGCCACGGTCGTCGTCGCCACCCACAATCAGGCGCTGATCGACCGCTTCGCCTATCCCCGGCTGCATCTGCAGGACGGCGTGCTGCATGCGCAGCCGCATGACGGGGCGCGCCGATGAAGCGCCGCGCCGAGGCGGTCATCCCCTTCGGCCGCGACCCGGCGGGTCGGCTGACGCCGTGGCTGATCGGCTTCATGACCTTCGTCGCGGGCCTTGCGCTGGCCGGCGCGCTGGCGCTCGCCGCCTTCGCGGAGGGGTGGAGCCAGGGCCTCGCGGACAGCATGACGGTCCAGATTCCGCCGCCGACGGACGAGGTCGCCGATCCGGACGCCGCCGAGGCGCAGCTCGACGCCGCGGTCGTGGACGTGCTGCGCATCCTGCGGGAGGCGCCGGGCGTCGCCGGCGCGGAGCCGCTGGCGGGCGAGCAGGTGCGCGCCCTGCTCGAGCCGTGGCTGGGCGGATCGCTCGACCCGGCGTCGTTGCCGCTGCCGCGGCTGATCGCGGTCGATCTCGACGACGGCGCGGCGATCGATCCGACCGTCCTGGGGGCGCGGATCGCCGCGGCGGCGCCCGGCGCGACGCTGGACGATCACGGGCTCTGGCGGGCGCGGCTCGTCGCCTTCCTGGGCGCCTTGCAGATCGTGGGGCTTGCGGTCGTCGCCGTGGTGGTTCTGGCGGCGGCGACGGCGGTCGTCTTCGCAACGCGCGGCGGCCTGCTGACGCATCATGAGACGATCGAACTCCTGCATCTGATCGGCGCCTCGGACGGCTTCATCGCCCGTCAGTTCCAGCGCGAGGCCTTGAAGGCGGGATTGAAGGGCGGGGTCGGCGGCGTGTCGGTCGCGGCGCTGACGGTCCTGGGGCTGGGTCAGGCGGCCGCGGCGGCGGGGGCGGACCTCGCCTCGCCGCTGGTCCTGCGCCTGACGGATTGGCCGGTGCTCGCCCTGTTGCCGGCGGTGATGGCGCTCTTGTCCTTTTTGGCGGCCCGGCGCACCGTGATGCGCAGCCTGAAGCGGATGCCCTGACGGCGGCGTCGGGCGGAACGGGGACCCAGAGATGCCGCGTCGCTACTCCTCGCGTGAGCGCAAGCCCTGGCGGCGCCTGATCCTGTTGGCCGCGGTCGGGCTGTCGGTCGCGGCCTGGGCGCTCGGCTTTTTGTTGTTCGTGGTCAGCCTGCCGGACGCGGCGCCGGCGGCCGACCGGCGCACCGACGCGATCGTCGTGCTGACCGGCGGCAGCCAGCGCTTGGAGGCCGGCCTCGAACTGCTCGCCGCGAACAAGGCGTCGAAGCTGTTCGTCTCGGGCGTGCATCGCGGCGTCGACGTGGCCGAACTGCTGCGCATCGCGCGACAGGAGCCGGGTCAGCTCGAATGCTGCATCTTCCTGGACCACAACGCCACGGACACCATGGGCAATGCGCGCGAGACCGCGCGCTGGGCGCGGGCGCAGGGGCTGCGCTCGCTGCGTCTCGTCACCGCCGCCTACCACATGCCGCGCAGCCTCTTGGAGATGCGGGCCGCCCTGCCGGAAGTCGAGATCGTCCCGCACCCCGTCTTTCCGCCGAATGTGAAGCAGGATCGATGGTTCAGCTACCCGGGCACGGCGGCGTTGTTCGCGGATGAATACACCAAGTTCCTCCTGGCCCGGCTGCGCCTGGCGCTGGAGGCGACGACGGCCCGGGTCCTCGGCGGGCCGGAGGAGCGCGCATGACCGTCACGCCCCTTTCCGACGGCGCGGCGGCGCCGAGCCTCGCGGACCGGCTGCGCTCGATCCTGTTCGCGCTGCTGTTCTATCCTGTGACGGTGGCGATCGTGATCCTCTACCTGCCGCTGCTGCTGCTGCCGACGCGCTGGAGCCAGCCGCTCTGCTACAGTTGGATTCGGCTCTTTCTGGGCATGAGCCGCGCCGTGCTGGGCGTGCGCTATCGCGTCTCGGTCGATCCGGAGGCCGCAGCCGCGATCGCCGAGGGGCCGGTGATCTACGCCTCGAAGCATCAGTCGATGTGGGAGACGCTCGCCTTCAACGAGCTGCTCGGCCGCCCCGCCTTCGTGCTGAAACGCGAATTGGAGCGCATCCCGCTGTTCGGCCTCTATCTGAAGACGTTCGGCATGGTCGCGGTCGATCGCGCGGCCGGAGCCTCCGCCCTCAAGGGGATGGTCCGGCAGGCGGCGGAGCAGACCGCGCTCGGGCGCTCGATCGTCATCTATCCGCAGGGCACCCGCGTCGCGCCGGGCGATCATAAGCCCTATCTGCCGGGCGTCGCCGCGCTCTATCAGAAGCTGGACGCGCCGGTCGTCCCGGTGACGCTCGATTCCGGCCGCTATTGGCCGCGGCGCACCCTGGTGAAGCGCGCCGGCGTCATCGAGGTCCGCCTCTTGGCGCCGATCCCGCCGGGCCTGGACCGGAAGACGTTCCTGCGCACGCTCGAGGAACGGATCGAAAGCGCCTGTGGATAAGATTGTGGAGGAGCCCGCGGCCCATCGCGGCGGCGGCGATTCTTTCCCAGCTCGCAGGCAGTTATGCCCGACTCCCGCCGCCGTCGCCTCCTGCGCGCGTTCAAACAAAAAACGAACATCGATTGACTCGCGCGCTTGGCGATTTGTATACTTAAAAGAGTAAGAGTTTTCCGATACTTAATCGGTAGCTCGCGGGTCGGATGGAACGCTGGACCTGCGGAAAGCATTGAAATCGCACGAAGGTGACCCGCCGTGCTGGACGCGTTCTCCAAGCGGATCTGGGACATGAAGTACCGGCTCAAGCAGCCGGACGGAACGCCTGTGGATAGCTCGATCGCGGCCAGTTGGGCGCGCGTCGCCGCCGCGCTGGCCGAGGCCGAGACGGAGCCGGAGCGCTGGCGCCCCGTCTTCGAGGAGGCGCTGGCCGACTTCCGCTTCATGCCCGCCGGCCGCATCCTCGCCGGCGCCGGAGCGGACCGGGAGGTTACGCTCTTCAACTGTTTCGTCATGGGCGCGATCCCGGACAACATGGCCGGCATCTTCGACGCGCTGAAGGAGGCCGCGCTGACCCTGCAGCAGGGCGGCGGCATCGGCTACGACTTCTCCACCCTGCGGCCGCGCGGCGCGCCGGTGGCCGGCGTCGGCTCCGACGCGTCCGGTCCGATCTCCTTCATGGAGGTGTGGGACGCCATGTGCCGCACCATCATGTCGGCCGGCTATCGTCGCGGCGCGATGATGGGGGTGCTGCGTTGCGACCATCCGGACGTGGAAGCCTTCATCGACGCCAAGGCGGAGCCGGGGCGGCTCACCAATTTCAACATGTCGGTGTTGGCGACCGACGCCTTCATGGAGGCGGTGGCGGCCGACGCGCCGTGGGACCTGGTGTTCGCCGGGCGGACCCACCGGACGGTGCGGGCGCGCGATCTGTGGGACCGGATCATGCGCTCGACCTACGATCACGCCGAGCCGGGGGTGATCTTCATCGACCGGATCAACGCCCGCAATAACCTGGCCTATTGCGAGGAGATCGCGGCCACCAACCCCTGCGGCGAGCAGCCGCTGCCGCCCTACGGGGCGTGCCTGTTGGGCTCCGTCAATCTGGCGCGTTTCGTCGACGATCCGTTCGGGGAGGCGGCGGCGCTCGACGAGGCGGCGCTCGCGCGGACGGTGGAGACCGCCGTGCGCATGCTCGACGACGCCATCGAGGTCTCCCGCTTCCCCTTGGAGAGCCAGCGCGCGGAGGCGCAGGCGAAGCGACGCGTCGGGCTGGGCGTAACGGGCCTCGCCGACGCCTTCCTGATGCTGCGCGTGCGCTACGGATCGGCGGACTCGGTCGCGCTGACCGAGCGGTGGCTCGGCCTCGTCCAGCGCACGGCCTATCTCGCATCGAGCCGTCTCGCGCGCGAGAAAGGGAGTTTCCCGCTGTTCGACCGGGAGACGTACCTCGCCTCCGAGACGGTGCGCGCCCTCGACGCGGAGGTGCGCGAGGCGATCGCGCGCGACGGGATGCGCAACGGGTTGGTCACCTCAATCGCGCCGACGGGCACGATCTCGCTGGTGGCGGAGAACGTCTCGTCGGGCGTGGAGCCGGTCTTCTCCTTCCGCGCCAAGCGCAGCGTCCTGGCCCCGAACGGCTCGCGCGAAACGCATGAGGTCGTCGACTACGCCTACCGTCTGTACCGGGAGCGGTTCGGGCCGGAGGCGGAGGTCCCCGACTATTTCGTCGACGCCCAGACGCTGGCGCCCGACGATCACTTGGCGATCCAGGCGGCGGCGCAGCGCCATGTGGACAGCTCGATCTCCAAGACGATCAATCTGCCCGCCGACATCTCCTTCGAGGCCTTCAAGGACGTCTACGCCAAGGCCTACGCCATGGGGTGCAAGGGCTGCACCACCTATCGGCCCAACGCCGTCACCGGCGCGGTGCTGAGCGTCGACGACGCGCCGGCCGAGGCCCGCGACGCCGCGCCGGAGGCGGCGGACGCGGACGCCGACGAGCCGGGCGAGGCCTCCGTCGTCTATATGAGCGAGCCCCTGGACCGGCCGCAGGCGCTGGAGGGCCGGACCTACAAGCTGCGCTGGCCGGAGAGCGATCACGCCATCTACATCACCTTGAACGACATCGAGGAGGGCGGGCGCCGCCGGCCGTTCGAGGTCTTCATCAACTCCAAGAACATGGAGCACTACGCCTGGACCGTCGCGCTGACGCGGATGATCAGCGCCGTGTTCCGGCGCGGCGGCGACGTGGCCTTCGTGGTGGAGGAGTTGAAGGCGGTCTTCGACCCGCGCGGCGGCTATTGGATGGCGGGGAAGTACGTCCCCTCGCTCTTGGCCGCGATCGGCGAGGTGATCGAGCGTCACATGGTCGAAATCGGCTTCCTGAAGGACGGCGAGCGGCCGGCGCTCGGCGATCCCGCGCGCCGGCAGGCGCTGGCCGGCCGATCCGGCGGGGCCGCGCAATGCCCGCGCTGCGGCGAAGCGGGCCTGCTGCGCGAGGAGGGCTGCGACGTCTGCCCGAGCTGCGGCTGGTCGCGCTGCGGGTGAGCGGCAGCCTCGGCGCGCACCGCTTGCGCGCGATGCGACTTCCCCGTAAGGCTTGACGCATGACGTCGCGCCGCCCGCTTCTCATCGCCCTCTTGGTCCTGTCCGCCGCCGTCGGCGGCTACGGCGCCTATTGGTGGGCGGCCGCGGCGCAGGCCGAACGCGCGATCGACCGCTGGATCGCGGACTGGCGGGCCGCCGGCTATACGGTCGATGCGGGAACGCGCAGCCTGGGCGGGTTCCCCGGCGTGGTGACGATCGGACACGACGCGGTGCGCCTCAGCGATCCGGAAGACGTCTGGGGCTGGCGCGGCGAGCGGCTGGTCTTCGAGGTGCGCCCTTGGGCGCCGACCGACTATCGTCTGGAACTGATCGGCGCGCACCGCCTGCACGCCCCGGTCGCCGGCGAGCGGGCGCATTTCCATCTCGACGCGGCGCGCGCCGTCGGCGGGGCGGAGATCGACCTGTCCGGCCGGCTGCGCCGGGTCACCGTGACCTTCGACGCGCTGTCGCTCGCGAGCCCCGATCTGGCCTTGGAGGCGGCGGCGCAACGGCTGATCGCGACCCTGGATCTGCCGGCAGAGCCGCCGCGCAGCGCGGAGGAAACGACGGCCGAACTCATGCTGACCGGCGACGGCGTGCAGCTCCCGGCACGCTACGCAGGACCTTTGGGGGACCGGATCGAGCGCGTGTCGGCGCGGCTGCACGTGCTCGGCCCCGCGCCGCAGGCCGGCCTGCGCCAGACGTTGACCGCCTGGCGGGACGCCGGCGGGCGGGTCGAGACGCCGTGGCTCCGCGTCGGTTGGGGGCCGCTCGGCCTGGATGCAGAGGGGGCGCTGTCGCTGGACGAGGCCTTGCGGCCGGTGGGCGCCTATCAGGCGCGGATCAGCGGCCTCGACCGCGCGATCGACCGCTTCCGGGAGGCCGGGCTGATCGAGCCGGGCGCGGCGCGGCTGCTCGCCGGCGGGGCGCGGCTTCTCGCGCGCGCCGGGGCCGACGGCCGGCGCTACATCGACATGCCGGTGACGGCGGAGAATGGCGGGCTCTTCATCGGCCCCGTCCGGGTCGCCTATCTGCCGCCGGTCATTGCGCCGCCCGCCGGCGCGGCCGGCGTTCCGCCCGTCTCGGCCGCCCCGGCGCCGGCCCCGGTTCAGGTGGAGGAGTTGCCGGCGCTGCCGGCCCCGCCGCCGACGGTCAGTCCCGACTTCCCGGCGCGCGGCGGCTGAGCCTGAGCGCGCCACCCTCCAGCGCGCCCGTCACTCCGCCTCGCCATTCCCTTCGGTCGGCAGGAAGCGGCCGGCCTGGCGCAGTTCGAGAACGCCGCGGCGGATCTCGCGGGTGCGGGTGAACCAGTCCTCCAGCTTGTCCGCTTCGCCCCAGCGGATGGCGCGCTGCAGCGCCACCAGATCCTCCTGGAAGCGGCCCAGCATCTCCAGCACGGCTTCCCGGTTGGTGGTGAAGACGTCGCGCCACATGACCGGGTCGGAGCCGGCGATGCGCGTGAAGTCTCGGAAACCGCCGGCGGAGTACTTGATGACCTCCTGCGTCTCGACCAGGCGTTTGTCGTCGGCCTGCTCGCGCTTCAACTGGCCTTCCAGATCGGCGGCCGTGCCGACGATGGTGTAGGCGATCAGGTGCGGCAGGTGGCTGGTGATCGCCAGCACCCGGTCATGGTGTCTGGCGTCCATCATCTCCACCAGGCTGCCGACCGCGCGCCAGAGGTCGGCGAGGCGCGAAAGCGCGCCGGCGTCCGTCGTCTCGTCCGGGGTCAGGATGCAGTAGCGGTTCTCGAACAGCTCGGCAAAGCCCGCCTCGGGCCCCGAATTTTCCGTGCCCGCGACCGGGTGGCCGGGAATCCCGTGCACGCCCTCGGGCAGCCAGCGCGCGAAGCCGTCGGCGACCGAGCCCTTGCAGGAGCCCACGTCGCTCACCGTCGCGCCGGGCTTGAGATGCGGCGCGACCGCCTCCAGCACCGCGTCGTAGGCGCCGAGCGGGGTGCAGATCACCACCAGATCGGCCTCGCGCACGGCGTCCGCCGGGTCCGCATGAACGCTGTCCAGGAAGCCCAGCTTCAGCGACAGGTCGCGCGTGCGCTCGGAGCGCGCATGGCCCGCGATATGGCCGGCCAGCGCGCCGCGCCGCAGCGCCCGGGCGAGCGAGGAGCCGATCAGCCCGAGACCGATCAGCGCGACGCGTTCGTAGAAGGGCTTGGCGCGGTCCGTCTCCGCCATCCCTCAGCCCTCCCGCTTCAGGAAGTCGGCGAGCGCGTCGAGGCAGCGCGTCACCTCCTCCTTGGTTCCGATCGAGATCCGCAGGTAGCGCGGCAGGCCGTAGGCGGCGACCATGCGCGGGATCACGCCCCGCGCCAGCAGGAAGCGGTTGGCGGCCTGCGCCGTCTCCGCGTCCTTGAAGCCGGCGAGCGTGAAATTGCAGACCGACGGGGGAACCTCCAGGCCGAGCTGGGTCAGGGACTGGGTCATGCGGCGCAATTGCTCGGCGTTGTCGGCGACCGCGCGTTCGACGAAGTCCTGATCGCGCACGGCCGCGACGCCGGCCGCCTGGGCGGCCGCGTTGACGTTGAAGGGGCTGCGCAGCCGGTTGAGCGCCTCGAGGATCGACGCCGGCGCATAGGCCCAGCCGAGCCGCAGCGCCGCCAGCCCGTAGATCTTCGAGAAGGTGCGCAGCATCACGACGTTCTCGCCCGCGTCGACCAGCGCGCGGCCGTCGCCATAGCCCGGCTCGCGCACATATTCCGCATAGGCGCTGTCCAGCACCAGCAGCACATGCGCCGGCAGGCCGGCGCGCAGGCGCAGGAGCTCGCTTTCCGGACTCCAGCTCCCCGTCGGGTTGTTCGGGTTCGCGACGAAGACGATCTTCGTCTTCGGCGTGACGTGCGCGAGCAACTGGTCGGCGTCGGTGCGCAGGTCCGGCTCCGGCGCCGCGACGGGCGTCGCGCCGACCGTTTGCGCGGAAATCGCGTACATCAGGAAGCCGTGACGGCTATGCAGCACCTCGTCGCCGGGCCCGGCGTAGGCGCGCACCAGAAGGGTGATCAGTTCGTCCGAGCCGGCCCCGCACACGATGCGCTCCGGGTCCAGGCCGGTCGTCTCGCCGATCGCCGCGCGCAGATCGACCGAGCCGCCTTCCGGGTAGCGGTTCAACTGATCCGCCGCGGCGCGATAGGCCTCGACCGCCTTCGGGCTGCAGCCGATCGGATTTTCATTCGCCGACAGGATGGCTGGCGGGACCGCGTCGTCGCCCGCCTTGTGCGTCCCCGGCACGTAGAGCGGCGCGTCCATCACGCCGGGGCGCGGGACGGGTCGGGTCGGTGCGGGCTCGGAGGGGGAGGCGCTCATGGATCGATCCTTCGGGAACGGGACGGCGGAGAGGCGAGGACGGGGCGTTCAGGGCCCGTCGGCGTCATCGACGGGCGCCGCATGCTCGGGCCCCAAGACTTCGGCGTAGGCGCCGATGATGCTGACGCGGCTGACCGCGTCGCGCACGTCGATCAGGTCGAGGCGTCGGTCGTCGGGCCCGATGAAGTCGCCCAGCTCGACCAGATGGTACCAGCCGTTGTCGCGATGGGCGGATACGGTGAAGTGCGGCGACAAGCCCGCGCGCTGCAGGATGGCGTTGAGTCCGGTTCGGCTCAGCGGCTGGATCGTCTCGACCACGACGAGGGTGCGGTCGCTGCCGGTCGGCTCCAGCGTCAGGCGCGCGACGGCGAGCGCGTCCTGCATCGGCCCGCGCACGCTGCCGACGCCCGCGAAGGGGATGCGCATAACCACCCGCGGCGCCTCCGCGCCGGCGAGCGCGACCCACCAGGGATCCTCCTCGCCTTCTCGCGGCATGGGCAGAACGGCGACGTCGTGCCGCCCTTCGAAGAGCTGCGCCAGCGCGTCGCGCTGGGTCGGGTAGGGGCTCATCGGCACCTGGCTGCCGAATTGGTCGCGGGCCAGATCCCAAAGCGTGTGTTCGCGCTCGTTCGCATAGACCGCGACCGAATAGTCGGCCTGCAGCATGGTGAAGGCTGCGATCATTTCGTGCCACATGCGGGCCAGCGCGGCGAAGGGGAAGGGGCCGCTGTGCCGGGCGGCCAGCCGGCGCAGCATCGCCGCCTCGCGCGCCGGCCGCACCGGCAGGCCGGACTTGGGCCCCTTGGCGGCGGCGACGTGGCGCACCGTCTCCCAGCGCTGCAGGATCAGATCGTGGATCTGATCGTCGATCGCATCGATCTCTCGGCGCAGTTGGTCGAGCGTCGGTTTGCTCATGGCTCCGGTTCCCCCCGCGGGACGCGCTCCGGCGCGGACGGCTCCGGACGCGGCCCTTGAGTTAGCGTCTAACGCCCCGCAAGGCAAAGGATATCAGGCGCCGCGCCCGATTGATGACGCGGCGGCGCAACTGCCGGTCACGAGATTGCGTCTGGCGATTTGCGCCTCGATGCATTACCTAGCCGTCGTCAGCGTACAAGGGGTCCCGCCCGCAAACGCCTGAAGGACGACCGACGCGATGCCGATCAAGATTCCCGACGACCTGCCCGCCCGCCAGAATCTCGAGGCCGAGGGCATGGTGGTGATGACCGAGGCGGACGCCATCCGCCAGGACATCCGTCCCCTGCGCATCGGGCTCTTGAACCTGATGCCGCAGAAGCAGAAGACGGAGACCCAGATCGCCCGCCTGATCGGCGCGACGCCGCTGCAGATCGACCTGACCTTGATCACGACCGGCTCCTACGTGCCGGGCAACGTCTCGCGCCATCACCTCTCCACCTTCTACTGCACCTGGGACGAGGTGAAAGCGGAGAAGTTCGACGGCTTCATCGTGACCGGCGCGCCGGTCGAGACCCTGCCCTTCGAGCATGTGAAGTATTGGGACGAGCTGCGCCGCATCTTCGACTGGACGCAGACCAACGTCACCTCGACCCTGAACATCTGCTGGGGCGGACAGGCCGCGCTGCATCACTTCTACGGGATCGAGAAGTACGAGCTGCCGCAGAAGATGTTCGGCGTCTTCCCGCATCGCGTGGAGCAGCCGACCGCGCCGCTGATGCGCGGCTTCTGCGATACGGTGCTGATTCCGGTGTCGCGCCATACGGAAAACCGCCGCGCGGAGATCGAGGCGGTGGACGGTCTGACCGTGCTGCTCGATTCCGAGGAATCCGGTCTCTGCATGGTCGAGGACCGGGCGCGGCGCCAGATCTACATGTTCAACCATCTGGAATACGACGCCTGGACTCTCGGCGACGAGTACGAGCGCGACCTGCGCGAAGGGCTGCCGATCGACCTGCCGCGTCACTACTATCCGGGCGACGATCCCTCGAAGTCGGCGCCGAACGTCTGGCGCAGCCATGGGCACCTGTTCATCGGCAACTGGATCGATCAGGCCTATCAGATGACTCCCTTCGACCCGACCCTGATCGGGACATGACCCGCTGGAAACTGACGGTCGAGTATGACGGCGGCCCCTTCGTCGGCTGGCAGCGTCAGGACAACGGGCCCAGCGTCCAGCAGGCGCTGGAGGAGGCCGTCTTCGGTTTCGCGCAGGAGCGCCGCACCGTTCAGGGCGCCGGCCGCACGGACGCCGGCGTGCACGCGCTGGGCCAGGTCGCGCATGTCGATGTCGACAAGCCGGCCGACGGCGATACGGTGCGCGACGCGCTGAACCATCATTTGGGCGACGCCCCGATCGCCGTGCTGAAGGCGGAGGCCGTCGGGGACGATTTCCACGCCCGCTTCTCGGCGACGGGCCGCGCCTACCGCTATCGCATCCTGAACCGCCGCGCGCCGGCGGCGTTGGAGGCGGGCCGCGTCTGGCATGTCGGCCGGCGCCTGGACGCCGACGCCATGCAGGCGGCGGCCGCGCGGCTGCTCGGCCGCCACGATTTCTCCAGCTTCCGCGCCGCCGAATGCCAGGCGGACAGCCCGGTGAAGACGCTCGACCGCCTCGATGTCGCGCGCCGGGGCGAGGAGATCGCGCTGATCGTCGAGGCGCGCAGCTTCCTGCACCATCAGGTGCGCAACTTCGCCGGAACCCTGAAGCGCGTCGGCGAGGGCGCCTGGACGCCGGACGACGTGGCCCGCATTCTGGAGACCCGCGATCGCCGCGCCGCCGGCCCGACCGCGCCGGCGCACGGGCTCTATCTGACGCGGGTTGACTATCACGGGTGAAGCTGGGCCGGTAGCGTCCCTCGCGCACGACCCATTCAGTCTCCGAATCGCCTCATTGCGACCCGCCCCGTCGTCCCGGACGGCCCTGCGGCCGATCCGAGGCCCGGGGGCTATTCGCTCCAACGGCGCAGGACGCTCTCGACCCCGGCTCTCCGCTCCGCTGCGGCCGGGGTGACGGCGGCATTGCGCCCGCCCCCGTCGTCCCGGACGGCCTTGAGGCCGATCCGGCAACTGTGTCTTCAGGCTGGGCTGTAGTGGAAGTCTGCGTCGTTTTTGAGCATGGCGTTGAGGATGGTGACGAGCTTGCGGGCGACGGCGATAATGATTTGCTTTGGGGCCTTGCCGGCGTCTGTCATG